>JAEWGW010000011.1 GCA_023388055.1 Bacillota bacterium
CCGGAGACGTTCCCTTTATTGATCAATTGTTCTAATTGGTGTCGCTCTTCTTGGCTTAATTCAACGATCCATCTTTTTTCCATCGTCAGTCCCTCTTATCCTTTTTACTGGATATATCGGCTGGAACAAGTATTACCATTATTTTCTGCGGTTACTGAGTACTAGGCGGTGGCAAAACGGTAAAATTTGTGCGCTAAGAGCGCCTTAGTTCCGTTACCGCGCCAAACCCCTGATTTTAGAGCGCTAAGAGTCGGACAGTTCCGTTAGAGCGGGACCAGGGGTTCCAGTCCGTACTTACCGTCCTACCAACCTGATTCTGACCAGCTAAAAGTCTTATAGTTCCGTTAGAGCCCGCGCCATTGAGCCAGGAGCCATTGAGCCGGGAGTTCGGGCTGATGCCGGTGAGCCGGGAGGGCCTATGCCAGTAAGCATAGCCTTAGTCACCCCATCAAGGCAGCGTAAGCCGTCCCGTCTCGGCCAGTGTATCCAGATTCTGGGCACGGATCTGACCAGGGGACAAACTGTACAGCGTGTCGCCGATATAGAGCAGCCGTCCGATCTCGTGGTTGCTCCCGTACAGGCTGCCGCCTGCTTTTTTCAGCTCGTCCTCACTGAGGTGGGTGACAGTGTCCCGAAGGCGGAAGCCCTCCTTTAGATCCACATGGTACACATAAGCGCCCTGGAAGGCGAACTGGCCGTACGCCATAGGATTGTTCTTCTGGCCTGCAGGCACCTCCGCTACGGTGACGGGGAAGGCCAGCAGGTTTTTGTCCCGCGAGAACAGAAGGGCCTTATGGTTGCGCAGCAGCTCCGAATCTGTCCCCCTGTCCCCAATGACGGTCTGGAACAGCTCCTTGGGCCGGGAGACGTCGGTGACGTCGAACATGGAAATCTTCATGCCCTGGTAGTAGGCCGTGCCGTCTGTGGGTTGAGGGCTTTTTTCGTAGCGCTCATCCGTGACCACCACCGCATCCTTGCCGAAGCCGATGAGATGGTTCTCATCGTAGGGGTGCAGGTAGTCGCTGTATCCGGGGATTTTCAACTGGCCCAGGATAGAAGGGGAGGCCGGATTAGAGAAATCCAGCACAAACAGCGGGTCCACCTTTTGGAAGGTGACCATGTAACCCCTGTTGCCCATAAAGCGCACGGAATAGATGCTTTCGCCGGGTGCAATTCCCTCGATTTGGCCGCTTACGCCCATATCCTCGTTGAGCACATAGACATTATTGGTCAGCTTCTCGCCGGCTCTGCCCCATTCCTTACCCTTGGTGGTGGCGATACGGAAGTAGCCGTTATGCTCATCCATGGAAAACTGGTTCAACACCGTTCCTGGCACCTGACCCTTGGCCGCAAAGCTGATCTTGCCTCCGTCCAGCCGGAATTTGTAGACCTCAGTGGTTTCATCCACGTTAATCCGGATATATTCGACAGCAGCGTCCGCAGAAGCACCCTCTGCAGGCTTCACCCGTTCCTCACGAACCTGGCGCCGGGGGAAGGCTGCATATAGATGATCCGCCGAAGCAAACACATTGTCCGCAGAACCCAGGTATACGGAGACCTCCGCAGGGTCAGCGGGGGAAGCTGTGTTAATTCCGGCTACAACCAGATAAGCGCTGTAGAGGGAGTCAGGGAAGTAGCGGATATCCTCGTACTTGGCCTCCGTCCATTGTCCGGACACGGCGGTATCCCGGTAGGCAGGCAGTGCAGCTGATTCACCGCTGTCCTGTATAATGCTGTACCGGTTCAAATACCGGTTGGCAATCACATAAACCTCCCCGCCAATTCTGCGGGAAGAAACATAGCTGCCCTCCGTCTCCACCTCCCGCAGGAGCTTAGGCGACTTGCGGTCGGCGATATCGTAGACGAGGGTTTTGACCGTGGAGGGGGCAGCAGGGGCAATCAGGCGTTTAGCGGCTGTTCCCCCAACAGACAAACTCTCCTTGGTAGAAGATATGTTGGGGCTCTGCTGCTCCTGCTTCCTGCTGGAGGACCCGATGACCGTAAGCCGGTCACCGTCCACATACAGCTCCTGTATGACAAAAGCCTTTTCCTCCAATTGGAGGACAGACTCCAGCGACATCTTATCTGCCGGAGCGGCCCGCACTATCATGACCCGGCTGCCGTTCACCTGATACATATACTCCCCGTCGGTTTTCACCACATCGCCTTCATCCACCCCCTGAACCTGCACGTTGGTTGCGGAAAAATCCCCTGTCGGGGCTGTGCTGGTCATTTGCTTCTGAACAGCGCTTGCGGCAGCTTCAGGCCGGGCGACGGCTGAATCCTCCATTACAAACACCTGCATCCTGTCTCCGGGCCCGATGGTCATTCCTTGATCCTGTGCGCCGGCCAACAGCTCCTTCAGCTTGGCGTAGCTGCCTACGGCAGGCAGCAGGTAGTCCTCCGACTCCGCCGTCACCCGTTTGGCAGTGCCATCCCACTTCACCGAGGTTCCAAAGGCTTCGGCAAAAAAACGCAGCGGCACCAGCACGGTATCCCCATTCCGTACAGGGGCGGTGGCCAGTTGCACGGGGTGGCCGTTTCTTTTGGCTACGGGGTCGCCGGGTGTCAGCACAAGGCTGCTCTTGTCTGTGGTTGCTGTAACAGAGCCGGCGGCTTCATCATAGGTGACAGCAACCCCCAGCGCTTCGGCTATGCTGCGCAGAGGCGCCAGCATCGTATCTCCGGCGAGATAAGGAAGAGCCTCCGGCTCCAGCTGCTTTCCATTCACGGCAATGGTGAATCCGTCCAGCGGGACTGGTGGCAGACCGGGGGACGTTACAGGAGCGGATGCAACCGGCGGGAAAGCGGCCAGGGGCTGTGTCGGTGCGGCGCCAAACACGATGATGCCCGCGATAACTGCCGTCAGGGTGATGGCCGATGCAGCGGTAACAATGGGGAAGGTTTTCATAAACGTGCAATCCTCCTCGGATAAAATT
Organism: Bacillota bacterium; assembly: GCA_023388055.1. Lineage (GTDB taxonomy): Bacteria > Bacillota > Bacilli > Paenibacillales > NBRC-103111 > Paenibacillus_AR. The sequence goes on from JAEWGW010000011.1 coordinate 2,940, forward strand.
TCCAATATCAGCCTGTTTTCCATCCAGACGTTGAAGGAGGACAAAAAGTTGCAGCCTTCATCAAGCTCAATAATTTCACGTTGTGGGAATAGAGCATTTCAGGCCGCTTGGAGGTGGCGAATACCCATTCTAAGGCCATACTCCCTGAAGCACTTCGGAATGTAGTGCGCCTCTCCGTCTGTTATGACCTGTTCCGTCTCTACTGGCCGGGGTGATCGAATACGTTAGCGCTTGCGGAGGAAGCTGCGCCATTGCGGAGAGCGCCAACCATTATTTGAGTAAGAATCTGGAGCAGGCCGGACTGGCGGGTTTGATCCAAAAACATCGGGTCCGGGTAATCGATTTGGATTTGGAGAGGTGTCAGTCCGATTCGCTTCATACAAAAAAGCTGCCTGCCCCTTTTTTAAAAGGAACAGACAGCGGTATGCTCAATAAGCTTATTGCACCAGCGCTTCCATTTGTTCGATCAGGTTCTTGAAGACGTCCATGGCTTGGCGGATCGGCTCAGGAGAAGACATATCCACACCGGCCTTCTTCAGAATGTTCAGGGAGAAGTCGCTGCCGCCGGACTGCAGGAAGCCCAGGTACCGGTCCACTGCAGGCTGGCCCTCATCCAGAATCTGCTTGGAGAAGCTGGTGGCCGCGGAGAAGCCGGTGGCATATTTGTACACGTAGAAGCTGTTGTAGAAATGGGGAATCCGCGCCCATTCCATCTCGATGTCCTTGTCTACCGCCATCTCTGTGCCGTGGTACTTCACGTTCAGTTCATAGTAGATTTTGCTGAAGTCCTGGGGAGTCAGGGACTCGCCGGCTTCGGCACGGGCATGGATCAGCATCTCGAATTCGGCGAACATGGTTTGCCGGAAAACGGTGGTGCGGAACTGATCGGCGTAATAGGTCAGCAGGTACATCTTTTCCTTGGGGTTGGTGGTTTTCTTCAGGAGATAATTCATCAGAAGCGCCTCGTTCAGCGTGGAGGCCACCTCGGCCAGGAAGATAGTGTATTGGGCATAACGGTATTCCTGGTTGGTATCGGACAGGTAGCTGTGCATCGCGTGGCCCATCTCATGAGCAAGGGTGAACATGCTGTTCAGGTTGTCCTTGTGGTTCAGCAGCACATAAGGATGGGTGCCGTAAGCCCCCCAGCTGTATGCACCGCTGCGTTTGCCCTCATTTTCGTAGATGTCGATCCAGCCGTTGTTGAAGCTGCCCTTCAGCACATCCAGATAGTCCTGGCCAAGGGGCTTCAAGGCGTCGGTGACGATTTCCTTGGCTTCGTCGTATGTAATTTTCATATCGAACTCTTCCACCAGCGGGGCAAAAAGATCATACATATGCAGCTCATCCACCTTGAGCAGCTTCTTGCGCAGGGTCATATACCGCTGCAGCAGGGGAAGGGCTTCATGGATGGTGTCGATCAGGTTGGTGTAGACAGCCTTGTCGATATTGTCGCCGAACAGGGACATCTCCAGAGCGGACGGATATTTTCTGGCCCGGGAGTAGAACAGGTTCTTGGTTACATTGGCAGATAAGGTCGCGGCCAGCGTATTTTTTTGCTTGCTGTAGGTTTCGTACATGGTTTTGAAGGCGTTCCGTCGCACATCCCGGTTTTTGCTCTCCAGGAAGGTGATGTAGCTGCCGTGGGTGAGCTCAACTTCCTCGCCGTTTTCGTTCTTGACCTTGGGGAACTTCATGTCCGCATTGTTGATCAGCGAGAAGATGGTGCCGGGCGCGCTGGAAATATTGCCAACTTGGGCAAGCAGGGCTTCTTCAGCCTTGCTCAGCACATGTGCCTTCTGCCGCAGCATTTCCTCCAGAGTCAGCTTGTAAAAGGCCAGCTTGGGAGCTTGAATCAGCTTGTTCAGCTCATCGTCGCTTAAGCTCAGAATTTCCGGCGTAATGAAGGATAAGGCCTCGCCCGCTTCAACCGAAAGCTTCTTGGATTTCTCCGACAGGGCTTGATACTCCGGCTCCGCCGTATCCTCGTGATGCTTCATATTGGAATAGACATATAAACGTTCCGTGTGCTGCGAGATTTTGTCCTCCAGCTCGAAGCAGGCTTTGACCGCGTCAGGGCTGGACAGCTTTCCCTGGAAATCCTCCGCCTTCTTCAGCAGCTCCTTGGTGTCCTGATACTCCTTGTCCCACGCCTCCTGGCTGGGGAACATGTCCTCCAGCTTCCAACGGTGCTCAGGAGCGGTTTCCGTACGTTTTTTGACCTGGCTCATGGGAATCCTCCTATCGGGTTTAAATTGGCTGTCCAGGCGGACAGCGGCTCCTGCCGCGGGTGAAGCGCTTGATGCCAGCAACCCGGCGCACAGGATAAGGGACAGCAGCCGTAAAGGGGACAAAGCATCAACCTCCGCAACCTTTTGGGCCCAAAAAGAGACCAAAGTTTGCCTATTAGTATGTGCGGCTGCCCCCGCAGCTTATTCTGCCTTTATCGTCCCATTGTAAAAAAGCTGTACAAAATCAGAAAAAATGAAAAGCTGACCATCACGACGGCCATAATGGCAAGACCGCGCTTAAAGCCGGGGGCGATGGTGTCCTTCTTTAAGAGTAGCACCAAAGCGAAGCAAAAGGAAATAATTACAAAGGTTGCAATGACCTGCGGATCAGCCATACCGGAAAACCACCTAACATATGTACTTGGCAGCGGGAAGAGCTGTTTGATTCATTATTTTACCACAAAGCCCGTTTCATTGTAATTCCGTCGGAATTGTTCATTTCGTATTGACAATATCCCCGTGCTTCGATTATGCTCTATTCAAGAACCTTACCTCAATGCCAACTGCATACCTGTAAAGGGGAGTAGCTGTACAATAAAATCGTCATTACGAGCATTCCTGCTCCGGTTTTATTGGCATTATTACACCTGTTAGCGAGACCTTTACCCTGAAGTATTACTTCTTCGATGAAGAGGGATACTTTTGCGGTAGAGGTCTTTATTATTTTCAAGGTATAGATAATAAGGAGGAGTGGAGTTTGGAATTATTCTTGGAGTATGGATGGGTGCTGCTGGTATTGGTGGCGCTGGAGGGTTTGCTGGCCGCGGATAATGCGCTGGTGCTGGCGATTATGGTGAAACGTCTTCCCGAGGAAGAGCGGAAGCGGGCATTGTTTTACGGTTTGGCCGGAGCCTTCGTGTTCCGTGCGCTTTCCCTGTTTGTGATTTCGTTTCTGGTGGATGTCTGGCAGATTCAAGCGATAGGCGCGCTGTACCTGCTGTTTATCGCAGCCAACCACATTTTCCGGAAGGTCATGTTCAAGAACAAGAAGATTGAGGAAACCACAGGCGTTATAGTGGAGGGTAAAAAACCCGGCTTCTGGATGACCGTACTGAAGGTTGAATTGGCGGATATCGCCTTTGCCATCGACTCCATCCTGGCCGCGGTAGCGTTGGCCGTAGCCCTTCCCGCCAGCGGACTGCCCAAGATCGGCGGTATGGACGGCGGTCAATTCCTGGTGATTTTCGCAGGCGGCTTCATCGGACTGATCATTATGCGTTTTGCGGCTAACCTGTTCGTGAAGCTGCTGCAATCCCGCCCCAACCTGGAAATCGCAGCGTTTGTTATCGTGGGCTGGGTCGGCGTCAAGCTGGCCGTGATTACACTGGCCCATCCGGACATCGCGATTCTGTCCGAGGATTTTGCCCACAGCACAGCCTGGAAGCTTAGCTTCTATGTAGTCCTGGTGGGGATTGCCGCGGCCGGCTGGTTCCTGAGCGGAGGTAAGAACAACGATTCCAAGCCCACACCGGGCGCGAAGGAATTGGAAAAGCAAATGGGCTGATTCTTATAAAATGCAGGCTGAGCGGCCGGCGATTTTGGGCCAAGCCTAATTAAAAACCAGGGAGGACATGATGTCCTTTCTGGTTTTTTTGGTGAGGAGAATGATAGCGAACAACAAATGAATGCTATTGGTGTAAAGTTGAAGAAAACCACCAAATAAGATACATGAAATGTATGCTATTGCTGCTCAAGAGCCGCAAAATCTCCATTATAGAGTGAATAGGATACATTTTATGATTGCTATTGCAGGAAAATGGGGCCGAAAACGCGGATAGCAACCATTTTATGGCGCTTACATCCAACTTGACCGGTCTCTGAGCCTCTACCCAGCATGAAGCACAGCCTCTAACCAACCCCACAACTGCGCACGCAGCCTTCCTCCACGCCAAAAAAACGGACATTCCACTTCGGGATGTCCGTTCCTTGTCCACCGCTCATCTCACCGATCAGACTTTGCGGAAATTCTCCAGGATCTGCAGCCGCTCCTCTTCCGTTCCCTTGAAGCGCTTCGGCGAAAACCGCTCCTCCGCCCAGTGCATCATGGCCGGCCGGCTCAGGAAGGTATGGCATTCCTCGCCCCATTCCTCGGAGATCTCCCGGAGGATAAGGGTTTTTCCGTTGATCTCTACGTTTAACATGTTCCATTTGTCGCGTTTATAGACTTCTACCGTCTTGATTCTGTTGCTTTTCACCGTATTTCCCCCGCTTAAGTGGTTTATCATTGCTTCCTAACACTTTAGCATGAAGCGGGGCATTAATCAAAAGGAGGCACATCCTTCATCCCGGCGGATGCCCTTAAAAAATAACAAAAACATCTGTGAATACCACAAGACGGAAAAAGGAAAATCCTGTATGTTCATTTTGTAAGCGCTTCACTTTCTCATTAACTCTGTAGAAAGAAGGAGGTTAACCTGTCTGTTTAACGTCAAAACCAAATCGATCCAAGGAGTGAGTAAATGATGTACAAATGGTTTAAGCTCGCAATTGCAGCGGTCATGCTGGCTGCCACGTCCTTGTCCGTACCCGCGCTGTCTCAGGCGGCGTCCGTAACCTGCAGCACGGTGTCGTGCCTGACATCGGCTCTGGCCAATGCACAGCCCGGCGATGTGATTACCCTTGCAGCGGGAGTGACCTTCACGGGGAATTTCACAGCGTCCAAAAACGGCACCTCATCTGCCAAAATTACGATTAAGGGAGCAAGCTCCACGAATAAGCCGGTTTTGAACGGGGGGACAACCTCCAGTGGTTATGCCTTGTATATAACAGGCGACTATTATGATGTACGCAATCTGAAAATAACCAATGCCAAAAAAGGCATTATGCTGGATCACGCCAGCAACAATTGGCTGGAGTATCTGGAGGTGTACAACATCGGGGAGGAAGGGGTGCATTTCCGGGACGGGAGCTCTACTAATGTAATCAAAAATTCTGCCGTGTATGATACAGGTAAGCTGAACCCGGAATATGGGGAAGGGGTTTATGTCGGGTCTGACGTAGGCAAATGGGGGAGCTACAAGAAGGAGACGGACCAAAACCGGATCTCCGGCGTGTCCTTCGGCCCCGATGTCCGGGCTGAGCATGTGGATATTAAGGAAGGATCAACAGGAACCGTCGTAGAAAATTGCACGTTTGACGGAACAGGCATTTCGGGGGCCAATTATGCGGACAGCTTTATTGATGTGAAGGGGAATCAGGACATCATCCGGAATAACACTGGCTACCGTAATGGAAACAGCAAGATCATAGACGCCTTCCAAGTCCATGAGCGCGCAAGCGGTTGGGGCCAAAACGCCTCATTCACCGGAAACACGGTGTATCTGGACAATGCTTCAGCTTATGTCGTCAACGCAGATAATGGCGCAACGGCCACAGCATCCAGCAATACGCGCAGCCCGTCAGGCAATATGTACAAAGGAAGCGTGAATTAATCGATAAGATTCGTTGAAAAGGGGACCTCCTTCATCCGGTACATGGCCTTGTCCGCCCGGTTCAGCAGAGAGGCTGCATCCTCGCCGTTCTCTGCATACAGGCTTGCCCCATAGCTTGCTTCCACCCGGATGGTTTGGCCCTTGTACGGGATGTCCATGGCGCGGATAGTGTGGGTCAGATCCAGCAGGATCCCGCTGATCTCTGTATAAGACGGGACAGGGTGCATGAATACGGCCAGCTCATCGCCGCCCAACCGGCCCACTGCTCCTTTTCGGCCGACAATCCGGGCGATGATGCGGGCAACACCGGCCAGAACGGCGTCGCCCCCTTCATGGCCGTAAGCCGTATTCATCTCCTTGAATTCGTCAATGTCGATGAACAGCACTGCCAGCGTGTGCTTCTGTTGCTCCGCCAGGACGATAGCAGCCTCCAGGTTCTCCAGGAAGGCTCCACGGTTCAGCATACCTGTGAGGGAATCACGGGTCGCTTGGTGGCGCAGCTTCCGCAGATGCCGGCTGGATGCCGTCACATCCTGAACAGACAGCAAAAAAACGGCACGGAACAGGCCACTGATAAGGCTGCTATCGATCTGGAATTCCCGCCGTCTTCCCGCTTGATAAACCGAGATATGAAGACCGCCGAAGCTCTTGTGTTCGGCAAGCTTCTCCAGAAGCCGGCGGTCTGTCAGAAGGGAGGATGCCGCAGCTCCATCTGAACCGGCTTCCAGCAGAACTCTGGCTTGGGCGTTGGCCATCAATGGCCGGCCTTCGGCGGTTATAGTCAGCATGGCAAACGGATGATGCTCGAAAAGCTTGATGTAAAGAGTAGGCACATAACGCAGCAAAGCAATCAATTCGTTACCCCCCGCAGCGTATAAGGAAGCCGGTCTCCCTCCGTCTGGAGCGGACCGGCTCTTCTTCTTGCTGTAGTAGGACGTTTGACCCCCGTCCTGCTCAATTAGAAAAATCATACCGCACCAACCATCCGGTTGGAAACCAAGAGGAGGGGAGGCCCGCGGCTTTATCCGGTTCTTCTACATCCGGTTTATGTAAGAAATCCCATCCGTTCGAAGCGTATCGTGCTGTATCGGCGTTTTGCTTCGGGATTCGTTTCCCTGGGATTGCCGGTAGTCCTCAGGAAGGATAAAAGTAAACAAAGTCCCCGATTCCGGACTGGAATGGAACCGCACTTCCCCTCCCAAATACCTCTCTCCGAACAGCTTCATGCCATACGTCCCATAGCCGCGGCCCTCCCCCTTTGTGCTGAAGGAGCGTTTGAAGACCTGGAGCTGTATCTCAGGGGGCATAAATACCTTATTGTGTACGTCAATGGTAATGCTGCTTCCCTGTCTGCCCGTACGGATGCGGACTGGCTGCTCCCCGGAAGCCTCGGCGGCGTTCTTCACCATATTGGTGACCACTCTGCGCAGGAGAATGGGGTCGCTCACCGGAGCAAGCTCCTCCTCCCCCTCCAACCGGATATCCACCGTTTGCTCCGCTCCGTTCTGAACCGAATCTGCCACGGCACGGATCAAGCCATTCAGGTCGACAGGCTCGGGATTCACCTCCAGCTCTCCTTTTTCCGCATGGAGCAGGTCCCGGTGGTTCTCGATTTCCCCGATAATCACTTCGACGGCATCCTTGGCGCAGCCGCACAGCTCCTGGAGCTCGGGCAGGTCCTCTGTCATATGGGTGAGCTCCATGAATCCCCTGGCTGCACCTGCACTGTTCAACAAATCATGAAGAAACAGCTGCTCCAGCACCTTCTTACGCTTTTCCTCGCTGATGTCGCGGATCATAAAAAGGACGGCATCCGGGTTGGACTGGCCTGCCGGCATAGCATGAATCGAAAGCTCATGGCTCTCTGTATGCTGGCCGTCTGCAGAGGTGGTCAGGAGACATTCCCGGTAGACGGGCTGTCCGGTCTGCTGCACCTCGAGGATAGCCGTGTTGGCCCCGCATACTGTGCAATAGGCGGTTGTGCCGCAGCCCCCGGGAGTTTTGCAGGAATGGATGCAGCGGAGCATCTCGCCGGGCCGGCAGCCCAATCGTTCGTGAAGCGGCACAATCCCCAGCACCTGAAGCAGGCCGTTGTTGGAATAAATAATCTGGCGTTGTTTATTGAGGACCAGCACCAGGTAAGGAAGAAGCTGGAATATCCCTTGCAGCGCGCTGTTCCGGGCCAGTTCCTCTGCCTGACGGACAACGAGCTCTTGCGGTAAACGTGAATCCATAACAGAAGCTCCTTTTCTTGTTGCTCATAGCTTGGGCCTTAGTCCGCAGTAGGGTGGCTATTTCATAATTTCATAGGTTTGCTGGAATTTGTCCGCCTGCTCCGCATGGCCGGATTGGCGGTAGGCCAGTCCCAACAGCCGGTAAATCTCCGGATTGGCGGGTGAAACGGCAAGGGCGGAGGAGAGCAGGGGGAGCGCTTTTTCCCAATAGCCCACCTCCAGCAGCAGACTGGCCTCTTGGGTGGTGCTGGAACGCGGGGGCTCCAGCTCCGCCAGCAGCCGGTGTATTTTTTCCACGGTAAACGGCTTTTGCAGATAGGCGGATGCGCCCAGCCGGGTGCATTCCACGGCATTCCTGACGGTGCCAAAGGCCGTAATCACCACCACAGGTGTGGTGATGCCCCGCTGAACCATCCAGTTCAGCACGAGCTTGCCGCTTAGACCGGGCATTTTCATGTCCAGAAAAACAAGATCATAGGTTTGAGCCTTCAGCATATCCATCGCCACATGGCCGCTGGCAGCCAGATCCGCAGCGAATCCCTTGTGCTCCAGGGCCTTGGTCAGAAGCACCCGGATGGATTTCGTGTCGTCAACGATCAGCGCCCGTTTCAATAGAAGCCCCCCCGGTTTAATAGAATCCATTTCCTAAATAGTTCTATTATAGGCCCGTTGGCAAAAAGGAGGCAATCGTCGAAAAGTTCTGCTTACCAAATAATAAGGGGAAGTGGAGAGAAAAATATTACAGGAAGGCTGGTATAGCAGATGAATTGAGCTTGCGTTTTTTACGAGGAGGGAAAATAATATAAAAAGTAATGGCCAATGGGACGTATTGCAAAGCTCCCCCAGAAGGGGGAGTGATCCTCTTATGGAATTTCATAACCTATGTCGAACCGTAAATTGCTTGATAGACATTTCCTTCAACGCTTGGTAAAATCAAGGGGGGCTAAGACCAATTATCACCTGTAGTTTCGTATTCATTTAAAATGATATTATTTTTATAAAATACTTTAAAAATTTGTGCTTTTTCTGTAGATGTTACCGGCATTTCATCCGTACAAGTCGCTGTGCCAGAAATCTGTGAATTGCGGACAGCCTTAGCCAAACTAGGTGTAACATGAATTGATTGCATCCACAACAACTCCTCTGTCAAAATATTTGGTCCTTTCTCTAGATTATCAAAAAATAGTGGATTTTGAAACAGGGGTTGAGAAAAATGAAGTTGAAAAATACAAGAAATTACGTTATTCTGTCTGCTCTTTTTATATTAATGGGATGGCTGGTGCTTGTGACCGTCAGTAAACCATATTTAGGTGTAACAATAGAACAAAATGATTCACAAAAATGGATGGTCACAGAACTTTCAACAAAAGGGATTGGGCAACATAGTCTTCATGTTGGAGATGAAGTTCTGTTGATTGACAATGAATTGCCTGGCGAAAACCGTTCGCTTCAGAATTGGGGCAGCCTTGCCGACTCGAAGGATGTACAAATATTGCGAGGGCAAGAAATAGTACAGATCTCTTTTGAGAATCAAGGTATGACGCTATATGACGCAACCTCCATTATTGAAAGTTTAGTCTGTTTGTTGTTAGCGGGGATCATATTTATTCGCATTCCCAACTCCCCTTCAGCCGCTCTTCTTGCTGTAGTATTTTTGTCGGGTGCTGTTACCTACATGAGTCAGGGCGCATCGATCAGAGGAGAGGGTTTAGCTAAAGTTAGTATTGAAACGTCTCTATCCATACTGCCAATTCTGTTTTTCCACTTCTTAATTGTTTTTTTTAAGGAAAAAGCCAATATCCATCTCTCCAAAAAAACGCTGATCTTGTTCTATTCCATAGCTTTTGCAGAATTTTTATTCCGATTGCCCTATTTGTTTTCCAATGAATGGACTTCCTTCGTTCACGATATAGCTCCTACAGCGTCTCTCGGATTGTTCGTTATCGCCGTGTTTTACAATTTGGCCTTTTTGGTGTCCTTCTACTTTAAACATGGAAGAAACCGGTCTTATTTGGCCTCTATCATTAAATCGATTTGGTATGCTCTTTTTATTTCGTTTCTTCCCATTGTCAGCCTCTCTTTCGCACCTATGATATTAACCGGCAGTGCTATTGTTGACGCTGTTTATACCAGCGGGTTCCTGCTGCTCTTTCCCGCTTCCTTTGCCTATTTGATCGCCTCGGACCAGCTTTATGATATTGGTCTGGTTTTCCGGCGGTTTTTGTTTGGCTGTTTGTTGGCTCTGGTTCCGGCTTCAATTGTCACCGGTCTTTTTATGGTTATTTTTCAACAGACGGCTACCAAACAGATGATTGCTTTTGTTTTTTTCAGTTGTCTGTTGGCCTTGGCCCTGATGCTGTATTCCACTGAGTATCTGACAACCCGGCTGGAGCCGATTTTTTTCCCGCGGAAAGCCATGCTCAATAATTCGCTGAAGAAGATATCCCGGAACCTGAGTACAGTATCCAGCATGCGGGAGATGAAGGATATTTTCCTGGCAGATATTGTTCAGACTCTGGATGTTCAAGGCGGTGCAATCGTCTGCCAGTACCCGGATCATATGGAAGCCATATCGGCCGGCGAAATGAATGAAGAGGAAATTAAGCTGCTTTTGGCCCAAAAGGAATTGGCTGAAAATGACCGTTACACCTGTATGGAAATCAGCCGGACGGAGGAATCCACCAACTATCTGGTGATGACCCGCAAGCGCACCAATGTTCTGTTGAGCCGGGAGGAACAGCAATGGCTGGGCCTGATCACCTCCTATCTGGAGGTCAGCCTGGAGAATGTGCACTTGATCCGGGCGTTGACCGCAAAGCTGCAGGACTTGTCGTCTCGTTTCAACGATGATACATCGGCTGCAGAGTTCCAATGGTTCCGCAAGGTGATGTTTGAATTGCAGGAGGAAGAACGGATCCGGATTGCTTCGGATTTACATGATACCACGATGCAGGATCTGTTTTTCCTAAAACGCCGCTTTGCCGCTTTGATGGACAGGTATGTGATGAACCGGGAGGACAAGGAGCATCTGGAGAATATCCTCAAGTTTGTTGATTTGATCAATGCCAGCCTGCGCCAAAGCTGCTTTGAGCTGAATCCCCATCTGCTGCGGGAAATCGGGCTGGTTGCCACATTGCGCCAGTATTTGGAGAAGGAGGCTTATATGGCGCCCTTCCACATTCATTTTGAGCCAGAGAATGGGGCGATGCGGGTGGAACAAGAGTCCTTGACCACCAAACGGCATCTGCTGCGGATTGTCCAGGAGCTGCTGAACAACGCCAAGAAGCATTCCCAAGCCTCCAAAATCGCCTTCCGCTTGTCTGCCACTCCCCAGCAGTTCCAGCTCATCTACGAGGATGACGGCATTGGCATCAAGCCTATTGAGCCGGGGACGCGGGAAATCGGCGGGTCCGGTATTGGAATGGAGCAGATGAAGGGGCGTATTCTGTTGATGCAGGGTTCGCTGAAAATGGACAATCCCGCTGGCTCCGGTGTTCATATGACCATTTCTATACCACTGCACGAGCAGGAGCTTGAGTTGAACCGTAAAAGCGTATAATTCCCTTCTTATTGGAATGAGTCTTCCGCTTAGGGGCCCTTATATAGTAAGATGGAAGCAGTTTCCGGCACAGGCCGGGTGCTGCCAGGCCCCGCGGCAAAAGGGGCGAAGAGACAAGGAGAGCTGAGCGAAGATGAGTGGAATGCAGAAGGAACGGTATCCTCAAATCGGGGTCGCCATGACCTGCCGGAGCTTTGAGGAGTATGAGTGTATGTTTTCATGCGGTTTTGAGCCGGGGGAAAGGGTGTTGGATGTGGCTGCAGGCGCATCATCCTTCGCCGCGGCTGCCCGCAAGCAGGGGATTCAGGCGGTGTCCGCCGATCCGCTCTATAGCCTCGAGCCGGATACGATGGCCCGGCGCGGCTTGCAGGAGCTGGAGGAGGCTTCCGCCAAGCTGGCAGATATGCAGCATATTTATTCCTGGAGCTATTACGGCTCGGCTTCGCAGCATGAGGCGCTTCGACGCCGGTCACTGGAGCTGTTTCTGGAGGATTACAGGCGTTTGTACGGGACGGATGCTTATGTGTCCGCTGGCCTGCTGCAGTTGCCCTTCGCCGACGAAAGCTTTGACCGGGTGCTGTGCAGCCATTTTCTGTTTTTGTACGGGGAGCAGTTCGGGGCGGACTTCCACCAGGAGGCGGTTCTGGAGCTGGCCCGGGTAGTCCGGCGTGGAGGAGAGGTTCGGATTTACCCGCTGCTGGACCTGAAGTGGGACCCGTATGCGGGACTGGGGGAGCTGATGGTCTTCCTGGAAGGCCACGGGCTGTCCCCGGCGCTGGAGGCTTCCTCGCTTTCCTTTATACCGGGTTCGCACCAGCTATTGGTGATCCGCAAACCGGTGTGAATGCACAGGGTAGACAGGAATTCTCCAGATTTGAAAGGAAGACTCCGTACGGGTAAAAGTAAAAAACGATGATCGTATAAAAGAAAAGGACCTCTCTAGCGCAAAACTGCTAAGAAGGTCCTTTTTTGTGTTTGGTGATGATGGGGGAGTGGCTGAAGTGGGAATGGTGGTGAGTGAATAGATTGCTGTCATTCGGTAGTGTGAGTCACTAAGAGTAATGATGGTCTTCAAGTAGAGATGGTCTTCAAGTAGATAATAATTCACTAGCAGAATGATAGCGAACAGCAAATGATTGCTATTCCGGAAAAGAGCCGCATTTTTGCCAAATAGCATACCTAAAATGTATGCTATTGGCGAAAATGGACTGGTAATTCGGTTGAAAACAGGGAATAGCAAACATTTTATGATCGCTATTCATATAAAAAATGGGCGCAGCAGCCGAATAGCATACATTGTTTGGCGCTTACATTAGACAAGACACCCGGCAAACAGAAGCAGCCCACCGTTCGTGGTAGCCGGCCCGGTGCTCCACCGCTCGCTAGATAGCCAGAGACGTCAGCTCCGCCAGCGCTCCACCGCCGGCCAACAGCGCCCTAGTCCCGGATACCCTGGACCTCCCGCCAACAGCTCCTTAGTCCCCGATCCCCTGGACCTCCCGCCACAGGGTTTTGTTCCGGTACTCCTGCTGGCTGCCGACTTCCTCGCCGAACCACACCGGCGCAACAAACCCTTCCGCTTCCTCCACCGATGTGAATTCCGCCTCCACCGTTTGCAGATTAAACTGGTGGTAATTGTCGATTTCGAACAGCCTGCCGGAAGCATCCAGGACCTTGGTGCGGGTTTTGATCAGGGGGAGCCGCCCGGAGCCCTCCAGCAGCTGCTTGTAAATCTCCTCGCTGATGTCATATTCCGCTTCGCCGCGGGAGAGGCCGTGGCCCCGTTTGTACGTGTGGGTATAATGGGCCGTTCCTCCGTCAGCGGGAGCCAACCGGCGGATGCGGATTTCCTCCGTTTCGGTCAAGGCCAGATAGGTCTGCTCAATGATCTCCCGTCCGGCCAGCTTCAGCTCACCGCTGTCCAATAACCCTTGCGGATACGCGGACAGAAAAAACTTGCGTTCAATTTCCTGGTTCATCGGGATGCCCCTTTCATCATCGTATCCATTTGCCCTTCTTTATTGCGCGTATATAGATGGGTCACCAAAAATCCCACAAAAGCAACAAATGCAGAAACAGCCGCAACTCTATATAGGATGGCCCCGCCCCATGCATCATACACCCGGCCGCCGACGAAGCCGCTGATCAATCCGGAGAAGCCGCTCCAGGTCATATTAAAAACGGCCTGGCCTGTGGCCCGGTATTCATCCGGTACCAGCTGCTGCAGGTAACGCAGAGCCGTCACCAGGAAGATGCCGAAGGACAGGCTGTGCAAGGCCTGCAGCGGAATGATCCAGCCCGGGCCGCTGACCAGGCTCATCAGAAGGAACCGAATCACGTAGACACTGCACGCCACGGCCAGAAGCGGCAGCTCCTTGTATTTGTGCCCGTGTTTGTTCAGATAGAAGAACACCGGCACCTCGCTCAAGGCCGAGGTCATCCAGGCGATCCCCACCAGATTTTTGCCGCCAAGATCCTTCAGATAGGTGGACAGGAAGCCGTCATTAGCCCGATGGGCGATGGACATGAAGAAGATGAGCCCCAGGAACCACAGCAGCTTGCGGTTGAAAATAACCTTCACAACCCCGGAGAGATCCATTTTCTTCATGCCTGCCCGGTTGTCCTTCAGCAGAAAGGCGAGGCATAACGAGAGTGTAACGCTGCAAACGGCCAGAATGCTTATGATTTCAACACCCAGCTTGTTCAGCACCAGGCCCACCATCACAGCCGCAAAGGCAAAACCCAAGGAGCCCCACATGCGGAAAAAGGCATAGCTTTTGCCGCTGACCCGGGTGTACAGAAGAATCTGGCTGTCATTCAGCCCGTTCAGCGGGGTCTGAAAGAAGTAAAAGCCGGTGACAATGACGAACAGTATGGAATACACGTCGGTGCTGAACAGGAGCAGGACCATAGCCAGCTGGCCGAACAAAATGACAATGATGGTTTTTTTGAGAGTTTGGAACCGGTCGCTGATCAGGCCCCAGAACAGATTGGATATAATGCCCACCGCCGGGCCGATGGAATACAAGGCGCCGATCTGGAGCTTGCTATAGCCAAGGGAATCGTAATACAGCGGGAAAAAGGAGACCACCAGGGCCATCGTCATAAAAAAGGAAAACGAAAAGGAATTGATAACGACTTCTTGCTTCTTCAAGATGCGGCCTTCTTTCGTTCGGTATTCAACCCGGCAGCGATTGCCCGGGCGGTGCTGCAGATTTTTCTCCCCGGAGGGCGGAGCGCAGCGCCCACAGCACAAAAATGAGCTCGGCGGCTACTCCCAAGGATTGGGCCAAGGCCCCAACACGGCTGTTCAGGCCCGGGGCGGCCGTCAGACAGATCACCAGAGTAAGCAGCACAACAGACACATTGGCGGCTTGAGACCAGACCATAATCTTTGTCTGACCCTTCAGCATCAGGATGCCGTTGGCCACGTCCAGCCAGGTAAAAGCAACGGTCATAATCACAAAGATACGCAGCGCCCGGAGGCTCTCCTCCAGCAGCAGCTCTTTGGCCCCCAAGGGGTGGGTCATCACCCAGGCGCCTGCAGGGGTGAAGCTCAGAAGTGCCAGCAGAATGCCGGGCATAAAAGCCAGCAGCAGGGTGAACCGCTTCACTTGCTGCGGATCGACGCGGTAAAAGTTGAGTACAATCTGGTGTAAATAGGAAAACATACTCAGAACCAGCTGGCAGACACTCCCCGCCAGCGCAAAGGCGGCAATGGAGCGGGCTGCATCCGGGGTTTTGCCCAGTGCAATATTGATGGCAGGACCGATAATAACCGCGATCAGCGATGAATAAAGAAGCGGGCGGTAAAAGGAAAAGATCTGGCTGGGGCGTTCATAAGGATGATTCTCTACCTTCTCGGGGAGAGTCCGCCGGTACAAACGGGAGCCTTCAAAAAAAGCCACCGCTGCTTCTATAATCATACCTGTCAGGAAAATGACCGCTCCCACCTGGCTGCTGTCCACACCTCTGGCAATGTAATATTGGGAGAGGGTGTACATACCCAGCAGGCGGATCACCATGCCGATGGTCAGCCAGAAGGTCCTTTTATTAAAAATAATGATGCCGTGGAACAAACAGCGGATGCCGGAGAAGATGCTGACGAACATTACAACCCGGTACACATGCATAATCGGCTTCACTTCTTCGCCCTTCGCCCCGAACAGGGTGCCGAAGATCAAATCGCCCAGGGCGGTGTAGGACACAAGAACGCCGAAGGTAAAGATAGCCGCCAATAAATAGAAAGCCACCCGCGCCACGGCCCGGAAGGAGATCCGGTCGCGCACAAGGGCGGAGCAGGTTTGGCGCAGAAGAATGGCGGGTTTTTCGGTAATCCCCAGGAGACTCATGGCCACCGCGTAGCTTGCGATGATCTCCTCCGGGTTGGGGGCTCTGGTCAACGTGCCGTTGATAATAACATGGGAGATGGTGACGAGGCTGGCCGATAGACTCAAGGGAATAAAAAAAGCGAACATTTGGGAGAGGCGGACTCCCGATTTTTCCGGGGGAAGCTGTCCGGTTCCTTGTGAATGCATGATACGTACTCCTGTCTCACGTGATGGTCGAATTAGTGCTTAGTATAACACGATTGACTGTGCTTAGGAGATAAAATATAATGCAAGCAATGATGGTGGCAAGCTGGGCTTGCGAAAAATTTCACGAGAGCCACATAAAGTTCGGGATTTGTTCTTTGGGAATGCCCGGCTTTACGGTATAATCGAAATTGGCACAAGGAAATGGAGGAAGGAATAATGAGGGGACCGGCGTTCACCGTGTTGGTGGAACGTTTGCGCGACCACGATCCGGGATTGTTCCCAACGGGTGTTTGGAACGAGGAGCTGGATCAGGAGATCATGGATCTGGTGGCATCCAGTCTCGCAGAGGACCGCTCCCAATTCGACCTCGCCTACGGAATGGCAGTCAAAGCCGGACTTCATCTGTGGAATGAAAGTTTGCACCGTTCTCATGTGCTCAGCCAGGATATCCTGAATACCACCGGATGCTACTGGCATGGGCTGATGCACCGTATGGAAGGCGATTACGACAATTCGAAATATTGGTTCGATAAGGCAGGCCAACATCCTATCTTCAGCCGCCTCCAGTTTATTAAGGAGGATATCGTCTATGACGGCGATTGGGAATATGCCACAAGCCATGAGCTGCGGGTAGGGCTGCATCAGCTGTATGTCCAGCGCACCTGGGATCCGATCCTGTTCGTGGATTTGGTCCAGGGCACCGTTACCACCGGCTACGAAACCAAACTCGAGAAAATTCTTACGGCACTGCAGAAGCAGGAAATCATTACGCTGCTGGAGTATTCCTACCGCAATGCCTGTGGGGGACAGACTATTGAGCCATTTAACCGATAATACGTTTGTTTATCCGGAGGGCCCCTTCGCCATGATGCGGCGGGTGTACCGCTATGTGCTGCCCGAGGTCAAAGGACAGCTGGCACAGTGGCAGGAGCAGGCGGAGCGTATGCCGGACCCGGAGCTGCGGAAGCAGGCGCTGGCCAGCATGCGGGACAAGGAGTTTCACTGCATCGGCGGCTCCATCTATGCGGCGGCCCATGTGAATGCCCGGCATGTGCTGATCCCGCTGGTTGTGGCGCTTCAGACCATCAGCGACTACCTTGATAATCTGTGCGACCGCAGCACCTCCCTGGACCCCCAGGATTTCCGGATGCTGCATCAAGCCATGCTGGATGCCGTCGATCCTGCCTCGCCTGTAAACGATTACTACGCTTTCCGCCAAGAGAGGGAAGACGGAGGTTATCTGGAGAAGCTGGTGCGCACCTGCCAAAGCTGCATCCTGATGCTGCCCTCCTATGCACTGGTGGAGACACAGGTCCGGGAGCTGGTTTCGTATTATTGCGATCTCCAGGTATACAAGCATATCCGCAAGGATCTCCGGGAAGCGGAGCTGCTCCGCTGGTGGGAGCTGCACCGGGAGCGGTATCCGTCTTTGCGGTGGAATGAGTTTGCCGCCGCCACGGGGTCGACCCTGGGGATGTTTATGCTGTTTCTGGCCGCCTCCGATCCCTGCCTGGAGCAAGCGGAGGTAACGGCCATCCGTGAAGCTTATTTTCCATACATATGCGGTTTGCATATTCTGCTGGACTACCTCATTGACCAGGAGGAGGACCGGCAGGGGGGCGATTTGAATTTCTGCAATTATTACAGCCAGGGGGAAGCGCTGGACAGAATGTCCATGATTGTGGACTCTGCCCGGACCAAAGCGGACGGCCTGGCAGCCCCTAAATTTCACCGTCTGGTCATTGAAGGCCTCATCGCCCTGTATCTGTCCGACCCCAAGGTCAAGGCCCAGGCCGATGTAGTCAAAATCAAACGCAGGCTCATGCGGAACAGCCCGATGACACGCCTGTTTTTCTGGGTGAACAGTGTTTGGATTCGGTTCTCTTCATTGAATTAATCTTAAGGAGGCTACTACTATGAGTGAAGTCAAATCAATTGCAGTGCTTACCAGCGGAGGCGACTCCCAAGGGATGAATGCAGCGGTCCGCGCGGTGGTGCGCAGCGCTATTTATTATGGGCTGGACGTGTATGCGGTGCAGCGTGGCTATTATGGACTTATTCATGATGATATCCGCAAAATGGACCTGCGCAGCGTGGGTGACATTATCCAGCGGGGCGGCACTATTCTCCAGACAGCGCGCTGCAAGGAAATGATGACGCTGGAGGGCCAGAAGACCGCCGCGGACAACCTGCGCAAACGGGACATTGACGGCCTGGTCGTGATCGGCGGCGACGGCTCCTATCAAGGTGCAGACAAGTTGGCTCAACTGGGCATCAAGACGATGGGCCTGCCCGGCACCATTGACAATGATATTTCCTACACCGACTATACCATCGGCTTCGATACCGCCGTCGGCATTGTCGTGGACGCCATCAACAAGCTGCGGGATACCATGTCCTCCCATGAGCGTGCTTCCATCGTTGAGGTTATGGGCCGTCATTGTGGTGACATTGCCCTTCATGCAGGTCTTGCCAGTGGTGCGGAAAGTATCCTGATCCCGGAAATTCCCTTCAACGTGGAGGAGGTAGCTGACCGGATGAAGGAGAACTTCGTCAACGGCAAACGCCACTCTATCGTAGTTGTGGCGGAGGGAGTAGGCAGCGGCGAGGAGATTGCCAAGTCCATTACCTCCCGGGTGAACATCGATGCCCGCCTGACCGTGCTGGGACATATTCAGCGGGGCGGCACACCGACCCACAAGGACCGGATTCTCGCCAGCCAATTGGGCGACTTCGCCGTACGCCAGCTGATTGCAGGCGATTCCGGCAAGGGCTGCGGCGTGATCAACGGCCAACTGGTGGCGACGGACATCCACAAGGTCATTACCACCAAGAAGGAATTCAATATGGACATGTACGAGCTGGCGTTGCGTCTTTCCCAATAATCAGTATCAGACAACACTCCCTGGTTGGACGGCGCAGATGCTCCGGATGATCGGGGTTTTTCTATTGGTGCAAACCCGGAACGCCATCCCGGTCAGGACAGCAGATGAACCCCAAACACCGTCCTGATCAGGACAGCGTTTGGGGTTTATTGTGGAGACAGGAGCTTCCTTCTCACTCTATTGTGGCTGCACAGTTGGTGTAGGCTCTAACGGAACTGCGCGACACTTAGAGGCAATTTTCAGCGTTTTTTCCGGCGTAACGGAATGCAGAGGCCCTTACAGGAGAAAATGTGGCTCCATCGCTGCTCAATACCCCTGGCTCAAATCTACTTCATTGTGGAGAGGCCCGTCCGGGTCCACCGCCAATCTCCGCAGATTCTCCCGGACAATTGCGGCTGCCCGTTCGTTGTAGTGGGGGCTGGCTCCTGCCACATGGGGCGTGATCAGCACATTGGGCAGCTCCCACAGAGGCGATTCCGGAGGAAGAGGCTCCTCCTCGAATACATCCAGCGCTGCTCCGGCAATGATGCCGTTCTGGAGGGCGGCAATCAGCTCCGGCTCGGAAACCACCGTGCCTCTGGCCAGATTAATCAGACATGCGGAAGGTTTCATGGCATGGAGCTCCTCCCGTCCGATCAGCCCCTGGGTATCAGGGGTGGAGGGGACAATCACCACCACATAGTCGCTCTCCCCAAGAACCGCTAACAGCCCGTCCGCTCCCTGGAACACGCCATCAAAATGAAGCTCGAGACGCCCGCTGGTATTGTATCCCAGGGTACGCATGCCGAAGGCCTGCGCTTTGGCGGCAATAGCCTGCCCGATGCTGCCTGTGCCCAGAATACCGACGGTTTGGCCGTGTAGCTCTCCTGAAGGGACCCGTCGGCCCCATCTTTTGTCCAGTTGATTGGAGAAATGCAGATCGGCCCGTCTGGCCCATTGGAGCATCTGCAGCAGGGCAAACTCGCTCATCTGAATCTGGTGGACACCCTTGGCATTGGTCAGGCGGATTCCCCGCTTGTGCAGGTCCTCCAGAGGCAGCTTATCCGCACCGGCGGACAGAATCTGTACCCAGGACAGATGCGGCAGCTCCTCCAGCATAGCCGAATCCGGCATGCCGCCGCCTGCGGCAATAAATCCCACGGCATCCGCAGCCAGGGCTGCAACGTCCTCCCGGCTCTTGCAAGGAACAAGGGTGAGCCCTTCAGGAAGCCCATCTTCCAGGAGGGACAGCAGGGTGTCCGCGTTCTTCGGCGCATAAACAATGATTTTCAAAGCGAATTCCCCCTTTTCTTTTCATCATAACGCGATTTCTGGTAAGATAAAACTCAAGTTTACCCGGATAAAGCATCCGGCGTTGAACAGGCTGTCTGAATCTTTACCCCGAAAGGCGGGAGATGACCGATGTTTCTGTATAAGCTGGAAATCAAATTAACCGGATCGAACGTATGCCTGATTGTCCTGGCGGATTCCGATGAAGCGGCCTTCGGTTATGCGGAGGGTCATCTGGTTCGGCATTTTATTAAAAAACCGGAGATTCTGGAAACGGTCATTGTGGAGAAAAAACGGGTGGAAAAGGGTAGCGGCTATGTGATTGAAACCGCGGAATTCTAGTATGCCCGCCTTCACCGGAAGGGGAGTGAGGCTATGAAAATCCTTGTATTGGCCGGCAGCAGCCGCAAGGCCGGCTCCACCCAGATGCTTGCCAAGGCGATTGCCGGGTGCATCAGGGAAAAGGGGCATGAGGTGTCTCTATTCGACTTGCATACGAAGCCGCTGCCCATGTTCGATCCTGACGAGGATTACAGCGGGCATCCGGGGGTGGAGGAGCTGGTGGCTGGGGTATACCTGGCCCACGCCATCGTGCTGGTCAGTCCGGAATATCATGGCACCATTTCGGGCGCGCTGAAGAATGCTCTGGATTTTCTCATCTATGAGCATGTTGACGGCAAACCCGTCCTGTCCGCTGCCTGCTCCGCTGGGGTGGCAGCCTTCGGCGCCTTGAACCAGCTGCAAGCCATCGTGCGGAACCTGCATGGGATAAACTCGCCGGAATGGATCTCCATCGGCAGCTCCGAACGGGAAACGAACCCGGCAGGGGAGTTTACAGAGCCGCGGGTCCGGACGAGAATCAGCAAGGCGACAGATTATTTATTGAGGCTGGCTGAACAGCTCCGGAAGTGAGCGGAGGCGGTGCTGGCGCAAAAAAGCCCAAGAGATGCGACATCCGCATCTTCCCGGGCTTTTTTTGTTCGCGGTGAAGCGGAATGCTAATACGCCACTCCCGCGGTATAGGTATTGACGGCATTCCAGAGCAGGAATTCATCCACGCCATTGTCCTTCAAGGCCCGGATCTGCTCCTCCACCTCATGTTTGCCATATTTGATGTAGCCTTGTACCCAGGAGGCGGTGAAATCCTGAATCCACGGCCGGATGATGGGCTTGAGCGTCTCCAGGGGCTCCAGCTTCTTGTTGGTATCTACGGAAGCGCCGTTGATAGTGGCATAGGGTGCCGCATCAGGCACCTTCTGGCCGAACCAGCCTGTGCTGTAATGGCTGGGGTAGATCATCGGGCTGAGCACATCGGTATTCTGGGCGATCTTGATGAAATCCTGGCCAATACCCTCAGCTGCCGGAACTGACGCTGCATACCCGAAGATGTCCACCGAGGTTCTGACCCCCAAGGGAGCAAGCTGCTCCCGGGCATATTTCACGAAGGACGTGACCGCATCCACCCGTGACCGCTCATCCTTGGTGTACTGCAGCTTATCTGCCCTGGTTTCGAAGCCTTCCGGAAAACGGACATAATCGAACTGGATTTCCTTAAAGCCCGCCTTCACCGCTTCCTTGGCAACGGCGATATTATAGTCCCAAACTTCTTTACTGTATGGATTCACGAAGCTGTCCGCCGAGGCTTTGCCGTTGTTCCACAGTGTGCCGTCCGGATTCAGGAAGGATAGCTCCGGCTTTTTTTTGGCCAGCACCGTATCCTTGAACACCACAATCCGGGCGATGGGGTAAACCTGATGCTCATTCAGCTTGTTCATCAAGGCCGGCATGTCGGTGATGATCTTCTTGGTGGTTTCCATGGCTTCCAGCTCGGCATTCCCCGTTTTGTAGGTGATATAGCCGAAATCATCCTTCACATCCACTACCAGAGCATTCAGCTCTGTTTCATCCAACAGTTTCAGGAGCGTTTCGAGCCTTGCTCCGCCTGCACTGTGGGCAGTGGCATAAACGCCTTTGACGGTGGGGGCACTTCC
Source organism: Bacillota bacterium (assembly GCA_023388055.1). Classification (GTDB taxonomy): domain Bacteria; phylum Bacillota; class Bacilli; order Paenibacillales; family NBRC-103111; genus Paenibacillus_AR. The sequence goes on from JAEWGW010000011.1 coordinate 25,135, forward strand.
CGCCTGCGGATCGGCCTTGCCCGCGGGAACCAGCGGGTCGACAGACTTGGTGCCATCAGGCTGCACCACAATCGCGGCAGGGGGCAGCTCAGCGATCTGGGCAATCTGGTCAAGAGTCACTCCCGGATTTCCATCTGTCACATTTCCCCACAGCATCAGCATGGCGGCAATAAGCAATTCCATTTTGAACCTCTCCCTGTCTCTTTTCTTTGTAGCCTTATTATAAGCCAAGGGTTCAAAAGTCGTACAGGGCAAATGGACGGAATTTGTGGAAATCTGCCGGTTGCTGCTGTCAACAAACAACAAAAGCCCCCAAATGCTCGGGGCTCTTATGTTAAATCTAGTGTAGATAGGTGTTCTTCTGGTGCTCGGATATGCTGAACTGAATAATTTCGATGGCATCTTCTTCCAAAAGCGCGTCGATTCCATGCATCAGCACGATGTCGGAATCAAGTTCACCCGGTTTAAGAAAGGTATGGAGCTCGGGCGTTAATTTCATTACGATCCTGGATAATTTGACGGTTTCCACGTGAATCATCCTCCCTTATCGTTGTAATTGCGATAGGAATAGAAGCTGCACGATCACTCTCGTAATACCAGAACAGATATGAAATTACAACCCATTATACCATAAGAGCCGGGATTGTACATCCGTTTCTCGTGGATATCCATACTTATATGCAACCAGGGGAAGGCGATCAGGCATCCTTGCCCCGGCGGAATTGACCCAGTACACCAACCGTTTCCACAATATTCACGAAGGCGTGGGGATCGGTTTCGCGGATCAGCTTGCGCAGCTCACCCAACTCATAGCGGGTGGTGACCGTCATCAGCATGTCGCTTTCATGGTGGGAAAAGGCGCCTTCCACCTTCAAGAGTGTAACGCCGCGGGGATGCAGGAGCATTTTCTCCAGAAGGGCATCCTTGTTTTTGGTGATAATAAACAGGGTGACCTTCACGTGGCGGATATGGATGGTATCCACGACCTTGCCTGTTATGTAGATACACAGCATAGAGCGCAGGGCGGCAGTCCATTCTCCCTGTACATAGGCCAATGCAATAATAACAAAGCCATTCAGGGCAAACAGCAGCATGCCCAGAGGAAAATCGCTCTTCATGGTGATAATGGAGCCTATGATGTCGAAACCTCCGGTTGAACCGCCGATCCGCAAGCAAATTCCCGTACCTGCCGCTACGACAACCCCGCCGAAGATCGCTGCGATGATCGGGTCCTGAGTAACCGAAAGCTCCGGGATCAGCTGCATAAACCAGACGGTGCCTGCAACGCTGATGACGCTGAGGGTTATGAAGCGTTTCCCCAAGACCATCATGCCCCATAGAATAACAGGCAAATTAAACAAAAGGTAGAGCAGACTGATGTTCCATGAGGTCACATAGCCGACGATCATGGCAATGCCCGAGATCCCGCCACTGAGCAGACCGTGGGGAATGAGAAACAAATTGAAGCCGGCAGCCACCAAAGCCGCTCCGGCTACCGAAATCATCACATCCGAAATATTCTTAATCCAAAAGCTGCGTGTCAAATGCGAATGCCTCCTCGAATCAGATGCGGGGGGAACCGCATCATGGGTGGATACTGCCAGTATAGTGGATTGGGGAAGCATACGCAAAATAGGCAAACCAAAATCCGGCACCTCCGCAGATGCGGCTTGCCGGAATCGTAACATTCATGCTATCATTAACGGCTGCTCATAAATTTCACTTGTGCGGCAGACGTCTGCTCGCCCCGCATAGCGATAAAGCGCCCGTCCTGCCACTGCAGGAAAAAGTATTCGTCCGGGTTTCCGCTGATGCCGTAATAACGCCAGAACATCAGGTCGTCTCCGTTGCGGAAGTCGGTATTGCCCTCAACCCGGGTGAGATCCGTACGCTGGTGGTCCAGTTGGAACTCCGAATCGCCGTCGATATCCAGACGGTTGGGGACATCCTGGGGATCGCTCAGGGAGCCTTCCAGGAAGTCACACAAGAAGCATTCGTAGCTGCGGCCCTTCTCTACGAGCAGGCACGAAATTTTGCGTCCGCTCTGGATATAATAGGCGAAGCGGTGGGGGGCGTAGCCCCGGTCAAAATAAATGACCTTGCCCGTGACAACGTATTGCTCGAGATCTACATTGACAATGTCCCCCACCTGTGAGTCTTCATACGGGTTGCGGCTAGGGGCTGCGGGTACTTCTTTATTGTTACGCATGATAGAACCGATCCGCTTGAATATGGACATGAAAGGTCAGCGCTCCTCATTATGAATTCGTTTCACTCCGATGCTCCCTTATACGCGGCAAAGCGGCACCGGTTTCGAAAATGAAAATAATTGATGACGACTTTCATAAAAGTGGCGAAATGGAACGGACATATGCTACAATATTAGAGATATTCTTAAGTTCGGCTGTATTTTCCTTGGTTTCCAGGATGTGCCGTACCGTGGCATAACATCGACAACAGTCCATATAGATCTGCCTGGATGAGGGAATACTTCCCGTGTATCCCCGGCATAGATTGCATGCGCTGCTTTGGAGGGGATGTGCCCCGCTGCCCAAAGAAGCATGATTGAAACCAATGCTTCATTATTATACTAAGTCGCGCTTAAGGGTAAATCACCAAAACGTGAGCTTTGAACGAACCAAAGCGTTGAAGCGGCACGCAAAAAAAGGAGATCGAACGTATTGAAAACATTTAACGAATTTGGCTTGGAGCCAAAAGTTATCCGCGCCGTAACGGAGATGGGCTTCGAGGAAGCCACTCCCATCCAGGAAAAAGCCATCCCTCTGGCCATGGAAAGCCGCGACCTGATCGGCCAGGCGCAAACGGGTACAGGTAAAACCGCCGCATTCGGCCTGCCGCTGATTCACAAGATTGATGTGAGCGAAGACCGTATTGTTGCCCTCATTATGTGCCCCACCCGTGAGTTGGCCATCCAGGTTGCAGAAGAGATCAGCAAGCTGGGCCGGTTCAAGGGCATCCGCTCGCTGCCGATTTACGGCGGTCAGGATATTGTAAAGCAGATCCGTGCCTTGAAGAAGCGCCCGCAGATCATCATTGGCACGCCGGGACGTCTGTTGGACCATATCAACCGCAAGACCATCAAGCTGGATGACGTGCAAACTGTTATTCTGGACGAAGCCGACGAAATGCTGGACATGGGTTTTATGGAGGATATTCAAAGCATTCTGTCCCTGGTACCGGAAACCCGCCACACCATGCTGTTCTCCGCAACCATGCCGCCCAACATTCAGAAGCTTGCCCAGCAGTTCCTGAAGAACCCGGAGCATGTTTCCGTCATTCCGAAGCAAGTTAGCGCGCCTCTGATCCAACAAAGCTATATCGAGGTTCAGGAAAAAGCCAAGTTCGACGCACTCTGCCGCCTGGTGGATATGGAAGCTCCTGAGCTGGCCATTATCTTCGGACGCACCAAGCGCCGTGTAGATGAGCTCTCCGAGGCTCTCCAGAAGCGCGGTTATACTGCAGAAGGACTTCATGGCGACCTGTCCCAAAATCAACGGGATAACGTAATGCGCAAGTTCCGCGACGGCAGCATTGACATTCTGGTTGCCACCGACGTAGCTGCACGGGGTCTGGACGTGTCCGGTGTTACCCACGTTATCAACTTTGACCTGCCGCAGGACCCGGAAAGCTATGTTCACCGGATCGGCCGTACCGGCCGCGCAGGTAAGGAAGGCACTTCCTATACCTTCGTAACCCCCCGTGAAATTGATCACCTGCACCTGATCGAACGGATTACCCGCCACCGCATCACCAAGCGCCAGCTGCCCACTATTGCCGAGGCGATGGAAGGCAAACAACGGATTCTGGCCCAACAGGTGCTGGAGGTTGTGGAGAACGGCGACAGCCACGAATTCAAGGCTGTGGCTATCCAATTGCTGGAGCAATATGATTCCGTAGCTCTCCTGGGCGCAGCCCTGAAGCTGATGGCCGGCGAGCGCAAGGAAGTGCCGATCGAGCTGACACCGGAGGATCCGATCCGCGTGAAGCGTCGTCAAGGCGGGGATATCCGTTCCCAAGGACGCCGCCCCGGCACCGGCAGCGGATACTACAATGGCGGCAACCGCAGCGGCGGAAGACAAGGCGACCGTCCTAGCGGCGGCGGTGGCTACCGTTCCTCTTCCTCTTCCCAAGGCAAGGGCGGATATGAAGGACGCTCTTACAGCGGCAACAGAAGCGGCGAAGGCTACAAAGGCAACCGCGGCGACCGTCCGCAGGGCTCCTCCGGCTCTAACCGTGAGGGAGATTTCGCCAACCGTTAAGATAAAATTCAAGCATACACCGATTCCCGAATCCGGGAAGATGGTGTATGCTTTTTTTTATGCAGATGTAATCAAAACGAACAAGGGGAACAGGCATGAATCCTACCATTTTGCTTTTGGAAGATGACCGAAGCCTAATTGACGGCCTGCACTATGCTCTCACGAAAAACGGCTTCGCTGTAGAAGTGGCGCGTACCGTTGCCGAGGCGGAGGCGTTTCTTTCAGACCGGACCTATGATTTATTGCTGCTTGACGTGGCTTTGCCCGACGGGAACGGCTTTGAGGTTTGCGGGCGGATCAGGCGGCAGGGCAATGCAGTCCCTATTATTTTCCTGACTGCATCGGATGAAGAAGTGAATGTGATTCGCGGGCTGGACATGGGCGGAGATGACTATATCACCAAACCCTTTAAGCTGGGGGAGCTCTGCTCCCGCATCAAAGCGCTGCTCCGCCGGTCGGGTATGCCCAAGCAGGATGATTCCGATACGGTTCTTGAATCCGGCAGTCTGCGGATCGATTTGCTGGGCAGCCGTGTAACCTTGTATGGAAACCCTGTAGAATTGACGGGGATGGAGTACCGCCTATTATGTCTTCTGGTGCGGAATACTGGCCGGATAGTGTCCCGGAATCTGATTCTGGACTGCTTGTGGGACGGTACCGGAGATTTTGTGGATGACAATACCCTTTCCGTGTATATCCGCCGTTTGCGGGAAAAGCTGGAGCAGACTCCCTCTCATCCGGAACGGCTTGTTACGGTGCGCGGCTTCGGATATCAATGGAACGAGGTGCGTTCATGAGCTTTTGGAGAGACAGGGAATCCCGTCATTTTTTTCGGATCATCATCTTGCTGTGTATGTTGCTGCTGGGTTACGCAAGTATAATGGCGCTGGTGCAGTCCCGCTCCGCCAAACAGATGCTGCTCCAGCAGAACGCCAATGTCGCGGGTGCCCTGCTGCGGGAGGGAATCCCGGCGGGGACTATAGCTGCGGCGATCACCGGGAGAATGGATGACGGAGCAGGTGAAGCATTGCTTGTACAGCTCGGGCTGTCGCAGGAGGCGGGCGTCCGTTTTATTCCCCCGGCCCGAGATTTTGCTGCTCAAACAGCTGTGTATACGGCAGCCGGCGGGGGCCTTTTTACCGTTTTGCTGGCAGCTGCATGCATTCGCTATCTGAAACGGCGGGAAACCCTGTATGTGCACGCCTCCGGCATTGTCTCCCGTTATACGGAGGATGATTTCTCCGGGAGATTGCCGCGGGATGGCGAAGGAAACCTGGACAAGCTGTTCGGCGCCGTGAATAACATGGCCACAGCTCTGCAGGCCAAGGGGGAGGCTCAATACCAGGCCAGAGAATTTTTGAAACAAATTATATCGGACATCTCTCATCAATTGAAAACACCTCTCGCTGCTATTCATATGTATAACGAAATCATTGCCGGTGAACCGGATCAGCCGGGAACGGTAGCCATGTTCTCGGAAAAAACGGCTGCAGCCACCAAAAGAATGGAGCAGCTGATCCAGGCGCTTCTGAAGATGGCGCGGCTGGATGCAGGAAGCATAACCTTCGACACAAAGCCTTGTTCTGTATCGGAGCTGGTGGCCCAGGCGGTAGAATGCGGAGCTCCGGAAGCCATAGGGGACCACCGGGTGAAGGTCAGCGGTGAGCCCGGTGAGCATATCCGCTGTGATTTATATTGGACGCGGGAGGCGGTGGGCAATATCATTCAGAATGCCATTGAGCATTCGGAACCGGAGGGGGATATCCTGATCCATTGGGAACGCCATCCCGGCATGGTGCGTCTGACGATTGAGGATCATGGAACCGGCATTGCCCAGGAGGATATCCATCATATTTTCAAGCGTTTTTACCGGAGTGCGCATTCACGGAGCACCCACGGACTGGGACTGGGTTTGCCCCTGGCCAAGGCGATTATCGAAGGGCAAGGGGGAATCATCAGCGTCCAAAGTGTCCTGAAGCAGGGAACCGTCTTCACCATCAGCTTCCTTACAAATCCGTAAGCTTTCTTTCACCGGATTGTAAGCTGCATCTGGTAACCTTCAAGGAAAGGAGGGACAGTGTATGAAGCTGTTGAAAGTAGAAGGTCTGAACAAGCAATACGGCAAGGGCGAAGCGGGCATACAGGCCTTGAAGGAAGTATCCTTCGCCATGGACAAGGGAGAATTTGCGGCGGTAGTTGGTGAATCCGGCTCGGGGAAAAGCACGCTGTTGAACTGCATCGGAGGTCTGGACAACCCCACCTCGGGGAAGGTGTATTTGGACAGGTGCGATCTCTTCTCCATGAAGGAATCGGAGCGGACGGTTTTCCGGCGGCAGAATATCGGTTTTATCTTTCAATCATTCCAATTGGTGCCGGAGCTAACGGTGGAGCAGAACATGATCTTCCCCTTGCTTCTGGATTACCGCAAGCCGGAGCAAAAAGCGGTGGATGAGCTGCTGGAGCTGCTTGGCCTCACCTCCCGGCGCAAGCATCTGCCCAGCCAGTTGTCCGGCGGCCAGCAGCAGCGTGTTGCCATTGGGCGGGCGCTTATCGCCAAACCCATGCTGATATTGGCCGATGAGCCTACCGGCAATCTGGATTCCCGGAACAGCCGCGATGTTCTGGATATGCTGGTTCAAGCCTCGCGGCATTACCAGCAGACGATTCTCATGATTACCCATAATGTGAACCTGACCTCCTCTGTGGACCGGGTATTCCAGGTAACGGACGGTGTGCTTGCCGACTTGGGGGGGATGCGGGCATGAAGAGCTATCTGGACCTGGTCCCGATTTTTGCGAGGGTCCATCAAAAGCAGAACCGGATGACCATTATCTGTATTGTGTTGTCGGTTTTCATGGTAACGGCCGTGTTCGGAATGGCGGATATGGCCATCCGCGGCCAGAGGCTGCAGGTTATCCAGAGCTCCGGGAGCTGGCATGTTATGGTTTCGGGAGTCAATGCCGAAACTCAGGCAATGCTGAAGTCCAGGCCGGAGGTCACCTCCGCAGGAGGGTATGCGTTTTTGGACGACAGGCATGGCTTCTCCGTTTCGGGAAAGCCAGTTCTCGTCGAGGGTTTGGATAAAGGAACCTTCGAGGATATGTTCCCTCTTCATATTACAGAAGGAAGATATCCGGAAAAGGATACGGAAATCGCCTTAAGCGAAAATGCCGTGTTCAGCCTAGGCGCGGGCTTGGGCGATACGCTCACACTGGAGCGGCCGGGAACCGGCCCCGTGCAGCTGACTGTCGCCGGTATTACAGAGGGGACGTCCTCCATGTTGAGCCGGGGAACCTTTGTCCTGACGTTCTCGGAGGATGGATACCGGCATACAGTGCCCCGGGACATGTATGACAGCCTCCTGGCCATGAAGCTGTCCCGGTTCAGCAATATGCAGAAGGTGATTGCGGACATGGCCCAGCAATTTCAGCTGCGCGAGGGTCAAATCCAGCAAAACGGGAATCTTCTGGCGGCAATGGGGCAAAGCAGGAACAGCTATGTCCTGCAGCTGTATGCCAGCGCAGCCGTTCTCTCCGGCATTATCGTACTGGCGGGTGTGCTGATGATTGCCAGCAGCCTTAACAGCCATGTGATGCGGCGAACGGAGTTTTTCGGAATGATGCGCTGTTTGGGTGCTACCCGGCAGCAGGTTATGCGGTTTGTCCGCCGGGAGGCGCTGCAGTGGTGCAAAACCGCTATTCCATGGGGGATCGGTGCGGGAATAGCCGTGGTCTGGGGGTTGTGTGCAGTTCTGAAAATAGCCAATCCCAGTGAATTTGCGGAGCTTCCCGTTTTTGGAGTGAGCTGGATCGGTGTTGCAGCGGGAGTGGTGGTCGGTTTGCTTACGGTGCTTCTGGCTGCCCGCGCTCCTGCCCGAAGAGCTTCCCGGGTTTCGCCCTTGGCTGCTTCTACCGGAAGTGCCCACGCTCTGCGGCCGGTCCGTACCGCGGCCAGCACCGCATTCCTCAAGGTGGAAACGGCTCTGGGCATCCACCATGCGGTAGCAAGCAAAAAAAGCTTCCTGATGGTGGTGGGTTCATTTGCGCTTAGCATCGTCCTGTATCTGTCCTTTTCCACCACAGTGGACTTTATGCACCATGCCATCCGGCCGTTGAAGCCGTGGAACCCGGATTTTTCCTTTACCACTACTGACAAAACCGCCTCTCTCGACCCTTCCTTCATTAAACGGCTGGAGGGGATGGACCATGTGAAGCGGGTGTACGGCCGGATGTTTGCCAACGGGCTTCCGCTGGAAACCGAAGACGGCCTCCAAAAAGCGGATCTCGTCTCCTATGAAACGCATCAGTTAAAGTGGGCGGAGGAGAGTCTGCTGGCCGGCTCCATTGAGCCTGTGCGCCAGCCGGGTATGGAGGTGCTGGTGCTTTACAAGAAAGACAGCTCCTTACAGGTCGGAGAGCTCCTGCAGTTTCAGATCGGCGGGGTATCACAGCAGGTGAAGGTTGCGGGAATTTTGTCCACCAGCCTCATTGCCAGCCAGTCTGGTGTAGAAACGGTAATTTGCTCCGAGGAGCTCTTCAGGAGACTGACCGGTCAAACCGGTTATACCGTAATCGACATTCAGTTGTCCAAGGGAGCTACGGATGAGACGGTGAAGGAGATCCAGGAGCTTGCCGGAAGAGAGGCTACCTTCTCCGACCGCCGTGCAAGCAACAGTGAGGCGAGGGGAAGCTACTTTTCTTATGCCCTGTTTATCTACGGGTTTTTGGCGGTGATTGCCTTAATTACCGTTTTCCATATTGTCAATACCATTGCCATGAGCGTACGCTCCCGCATTCAGCAGTATGGCGCCATGCGGGCTATCGGGATGAGCAGTAAACAGCTGGTCAGAATGATAATGGCGGAGGCGGCTGTTTATGGGGGGGGCGGGACTGTTGTTGGCTGTGCCCTCGGGCTGCCTCTGCACCAGCTCCTGTACCGGAAGATGATTACCAGCTATTGGGGGGAGGTCTGGCAGATTCCATACGGTCCGCTTGCTGTCATCAGCCTGATTGTCATTTTGGCTTCCTTTCTGGCGGTGCGCAGGCCGGCCCGGCAGATTCATCAGCTATCCATTGTAGATACAATCAATGCCCATTAAGAGTGTGAAAAAATAGAGGCTGTGGCCTCTATTTTGTTGCTGAAAAAAAGCTCGAATCATGGTAAAATGTGTAGTAAAACCATAGAAGGTTGTCGAAATTATGACATCATCAAGCGGTGACATTCCACGACGTTACTCCCCATCATGGATGTGGGCGGCTTTGGCCGTTTATGCAGGGCTGTATGTGATCCTGCTCCTCATCCGGAATCCGGCGGCTCTCGATGCTGCCATGCCCATCCCCCCGCTGCTGGCGTTCCTGGCCTGCCGTTTTTATTCCCGGTTCCCGCCGGAGCAAAAGAAGTACAGGAGGCTGCTGGAAGCCGCGTTTCTTTTCCATCTGGCCGGTGATTTGTTTGCGGTTGCCGGACCTTCATTCTTTGCCGACGGTGAGGCAGGAAGCACCGCCTTTACCGCAGTGAAATTGCTGGTTTATGTTCTCCCCAGGCTGTGCTTTGTGCTGTATCTGATCGGTTATGCCCGCCAATTTATGAGCGGCCATTCCCGGATGGAGCTGCTCTGGGACTGGATCACCATTCTGGAATGTGTTGTTGGCACCGTCTGGTTCATTTATCTCCAGGATAACCCCTTTCGAATCTCCGGACTGGATGCAAAAGCGTCTATTGCACTGGTTTATACAGTACTGTCTCTGTCTATCCTGTCTCTGATTCTGCTGGTTTCCCTGTACGCAGACAAAAAATCCCGCACCAATGGATTTGTTCTTCTTCTGCTGGGCGTCGGCCTTGCGACCTGCACGGATCTGATTCAAACCTTGCATTTCCGCGTCTTTACGGGAACACTGGTGGACATTATCTACAAATCCAGCACGCTTTTGATGGCAGCAGGGATATTGGCTTATCACTGGCCTATGCGCCAGCCCGCCAGCGGCTCCAGGTGGAGCTGGATGATGCTGGGAGACCGTTCCCTGAAGGCAGGCATCCTGTTTGTGGCTTATCCGCTTCTGGTGATCTTCATGAAGGGTGTTTCCACCAATGTGCTGCTCTATTTCTCCATCATCATCATGTCCTACTTCCTGGTCCGGCTTTATGCCAAGCAGATCCGGGTGACGAAGAAGCTTCTGGATTCGGAGCGCCAGTATACGGAAAGTCTGCAGCTGTATCTGAATGTAATTGAGCAATCCCCGTTGTCCATCCTGATTACCGATACGGACGGCAATATTGAATACACCAACCCTTTTTTCTCCAAGGTCACCGGGTACCGCAAGGAGGAGGCGTTGGACAAAAACCCCCGGATTCTGCGCACAGGCAAAACACCTGCGGATGTGTATGAGGACATGTGGGAGACGATTCTGAAGGGCGACATTTGGAAAGGCGAGTTTGTCAACCGGAAGAAGAGCGGCGAGGAATATGAGGAAGCCGTCATTATCTCTCCGATTAAGAATGCGCAGGACCGGATTACCCATTTCGTTGGCATTAAGGAGGATATCTCCGAGTACAAACGAATCCGCAAGGAGCTGTCCAACCAGCTTTATTTTATTAATCAGCTGATCGATACCCTGCCCAATCCTCTGTTCTATGTGGACAAGGAGGAGCGGTTCGTCGGCTGCAACCGGGCTTACGAGGACGCCTTCCGAATTAACCGCAGCCAGCTCCGGGGCCTCAAGCTTAGTGAATTCGCTCATGTATCCGCCAAAAGCTATGAGGAATTCAGCTGCGCCCGGCAGCAGGTGGAGGATACGGGCAAGCCGGTGAGTATTATGATGAAGCGGATTTTCGCCGGCCACTTGGAGCGTGATATTCTCTACACGGTCTCCACATACCGGCTGTCTGACGGCAGCATCGGCGGATATTTAGGGATCATGACCGACATCAGCGACCTAAAGCAGAAGGAAAAGGAGCTGTTGAATACTAATCATTTTCTGGATACGATTATCGACAGCCTGCCGCTGATGCTGTATGTGAAGAATGCGGATACTCTGAGCTTTGATAAGGTGAACCGGGCTTGCAGCGATTTCTTCGGGCTTTCCCCCTTGGCTATGAACGGCTTGACCAATCTGGATATTTTTCCGGAGGATGTGGCGAAGGCGCTGGATGATACGGATACCCGGGTACTGCGGGAGGGCAAAGCCATCAGTGAGATTGAGGTGGTCCATACTGCAGACAAAGGCAGCCGGTATATTCATGCCACCAAGCTGCCCATGGTGGATGCCGACGGCAACCAAACCTATCTGCTGGGCATATCCGAGGATATCACCGATATGAAGCAGAAGGAAAAGCAGCTGGAGGAGGCTCTGCGGCTGGCGGAGGAAGCCACCCAGGCCAAGTCCCAGTTCCTGGCGAATATGAGCCACGAAATCCGGACCCCCATGAATGCCATTATCGGACTGGCTTATCTGGCGCTCCGTACGGAGCTGACCGGCAAACAAAAGGACTACGTCTCCAAAATACATCATGCAGGAAAATCCCTTTTAGGGGTTCTGAACGATATCCTTGACATCTCCAAAATCGAATCCGGAAAGCTTCAAATGGAGCAGGTGGACTTTGTGCTGGAGGATGTCATCGGCCAAACCATCGGTCTAGTCAGCCAGCAGGCCCACGACAAGGGACTGGAGCTTCTATCCCGACTGGGGCCAGGTATTCCCCGGACCTTGAAGGGGGATCCCTTGCGGCTGGGGCAGATTCTGATGAATCTTCTCAGCAATGCCGTGAAATTCACCAGGGAGGGCCAGGTGGAGATTCAGATCGAGCGGGTTTCCGGTTACCGGGATAAGCTGGAGCTGAAATTCTCCGTCTCCGATACGGGCATCGGTATGACTCTGGACGCTAAGTCCCGGATGTTCCAGGCCTTCATGCAAGCGGACAATTCCACAACCCGCAAGTACGGCGGAACCGGACTCGGACTGGCCATCAGCAAGGAGCTGGTGGAAATGATGGGCGGCTCCATATGGGTGGAGAGTGTGGAAGGAGAAGGCAGTGTATTCAGCTTTAAAGCCTGGTTTGAGGTTGCCGAGGCTGCTCTCACCCACAGCAGGATTGTGCCGGAACGGCTGGACGGCCTCCGGGTTCTGGTGGTGGACGATAATTATACCGCCCGGGAAATTCTGTCAGAGTATCTGGGACACATGCGCTGCCGCGTGGAAACGGCGGAATCCGGTGAAGAGGCCCTGCGCGCCGTAGCCGGGGCAGACCAGAGCCAGCCCTTCGATCTGATCCTCCTGGATTGGAAAATGGAGGGGATCTGCGGTCTGGAAACCTCTACTCTGATCCGGAACGACCCGTCCATCCGGCACCAGCCGGCCATTGTTCTCGTTACCGCCTTCGGTGAGGACAGCCTGAAGAAGCAGGCGGAGGAGGCGATGGTGAACGATTATCTGGTGAAGCCGGTGAGTGAATCCATGCTGTTTGATGCGTTGGTGCGGATATTCGCACCGCCGGCGATTTTGCCGGAGGGCCGCGAAGCCCAGCCGGGCGGCGCCGATATGGAGGGTTATGTCCTGCTGGTGGAGGATCATGAGATCAACCAGCAGATTGCTGTGGAGCTCTTGACCAGCCGGGGGTTGCGGGTGGATATCGCAGGCAACGGAGCCATTGCAGTAGAGAAAATGAGGAATCAGACCTCCTCAGCGGACCCGTATCACCTTATTCTGATGGATTTGCAGATGCCGGAGATGGACGGCTTTGAAGCGGCCGCGCGGATCAGGGCCATGGGATATACCCTGCCTATCATCGCGATGACGGCCCGGACCCTGCCGGAGGAGCAGGCCATGTGTCTGGCCGCCGGGATGAACGATCATGTGGCGAAGCCCATTGATCCTGATTATCTGTTCGCCACGATCCGGCGAATTGCTCATCCTGCACTTCCGGAGGTGGCGGCGGCTGCCGGAGACGGCCAACTGGGGGATACCGCAGCACCGGAGCCGGAAGGGCAGCAGGAGCATTGGCCTCCGAGCATCCACGGCATTGATCTGGAGGACGGCCTCCGCCGGGTGGGGCATAACGCGGAGCTGTACCGAAGACTGCTGCTCAGCTTTGCGGATAACCAGGCAGATACGGCCGTACCGATTCGTTATGCGCTCCGGCAAGGGGATCTGGAGACGGTTCAGCGCCTGGTCCACAATCTGAAGGGTGTTACGGCAAACCTGGGCATATGGGTCATCAGCGGCTTATGTGACCGGATTGAGCGGAGGCTGCCCCAGGATGGGGAGGAACAGGATGTCAACAGGGAAGCCGAGGACCTGGAGCAGCTGCTCCGCCGGGTTGTCTGGGAGATTAAGGAACGGATTCCGGCAGATACGGAAGACAAGGCTCTGGTGAAATTCCGCGCGGAGCCCACCGTTCAAGCGCTGCAGAAGCTGCTTGGCATGCTTCAGGACAGCGATAGTGAGGCGGTTGACTATTATGAAGCCATCAAGCATGAGCTGGCTATGCTTCTTTTGCCGGATGAAGAAAGTCACCTGGGACATTGCCTTAAATCTTATGAGTTGGAAGAGGCGGCCACTGTTATTGAGGCCGTTCTTGCCCGCCATCCGGCTATGAAGGAAAGGAGCCATGACTGCCGATGAATAGTAAGCCCGTTATTCTGGTAGTTGACGATACACCCGATAATTTATCTCTGCTCAGCGGTTTGCTGAAGGAGCATTACAAGGTAAAGGTGGCCACCTCGGGCAGTAAGGCTCTGCAGATTGCCAAGGCCTCTCCGCCCGATCTGCTGCTGCTGGATGTGATGATGCCCGTGATGGACGGCTACGAAACCTGCCGGCACTTTAAGGAGGACGAGGCGTTAGCGGACATTCCCGTGATTTTCCTGACCGCCAAGAGCGACACGGAGGATGAAAATAAGGGGTTTGCCTGCGGGGCAGTGGATTATATCATCAAGCCCATTAGCTCCGTGATTCTCCTCTCCCGGGTAAAAACCCATCTGGAGCTGAAGCAGACCAAGGATTTTCTGAAGGATCAGAATGAATTCCTGGAGCTGGAGGTCTCGCGGCGGATCAAGGAGATTTCCCGGATTCAGGAGGCCACCATCATGTCAATGGCCGCCTTGGCGGAAATCCGGGATACGGATACGGGAAACCACATACAGCGTACCAAGCTATACATACAGGAACTGGCCAAATGGCTGTCCAAAACAAGCAAATACAGCAAACAGCTTAATCAGCAAAGCATTGATCTGATTGTTACCTCCGCCCCTCTTCATGACATCGGAAAGGTGGGGATTCCCGACCATATTCTGCTGAAGCCCGGCCGCTTGACGCCTGAGGAATTTGATATTATGAAAACTCATACTGTATTGGGCAGAGAAGCGATAGACAGGGCGGAGCGGGTTATGGATAAAACGGAAACCTTCCTGCATTATGCCAAGGAAATTGTGTATTCCCACCACGAAAAGTGGAACGGCACCGGTTATCCCGACGGGCTGGCGGGGGAAGATATCCCCTTGTCGGCGCGGCTGATGGCTGTGGCGGATGTGTATGACGCGTTAACCAGCAAACGGGTATATAAGGATGCCTTCAGCCATGATCAGGCGGTAGAGCACATCGCACGGGAGGCGGGGGTTCATTTTGACCCGGATATTATCGAGGTGTTCCTGAAATGCCAGCACCGCTTCCTGGAAATATCGGATCTGTATAAAGAGCCGCGGGGCATCTCAGGTAATATACCTGCTCTTCCGGGGGCGACTCTCCTCAAATAGGCGTTGCCCATTTCGGGCCTCCATCCCTTATCCAGCTTGCAGCATGGACCAAGGGAAGGAGGAGCCGCTACCGATTTTACCGGAAATAGGCTATAATATATGCATGATGTGATTCTGGCACTATGTTGAGGGGGAGCTTCTTTTGGAAATGCGGGGCATTATGGGCGGGTTCTACCGTGTATCGGAATGGATTATGCGGTTGAGCGCCATCAATCTTTTGTGGGTGATTTGTTCCATCCCGGTCTTTTTTATGCTGCTGACCATGCTGGCATCGCCGGAAATGACTGTGGATGTTATGCTTTCTTCTTTATGGATAATCGCAATTTTGTGTCCGTTTACATTGATACCCGCCACAGTGGCGATGTACGGTGTTGCCCGCAAGTGGGTGATGGGTGATACGGATGTTCCATTGTTTAAAACCTATTTCCGTTGTTATAAAGAAAATTACAAACAAGCCATGCTGGGCGGCCTGCTGTTTCTGGTCATCGGTGTGCTGCTGATTGTCTGCATCCGGTTTTATTCCTCCCAGACCAATGCCCTGCGCTGGCTGTCGTTTCTGTTTATCTCCTTTGGCGTCGTGTATGTCGGTGCATTGTTGAATTTCTTTTCGCTGATGGTCCATTTTCATATGAAGCTGCTTCAACTGGTGAAGAATGCGTTTATAATGACTATGGGACAGCCGTTCACCTCCATCGGGATCCTGGCTACCAATGCGGTTATTGTGTATATCAGTACCCGGTACACATTTTTGATCCCCTTCTTCATGGGCAGCGTCAGCGCCTTCGTGACCTTCTGGTATTTCTACCGCGGGTTCCAGCGGCTGCAGGACAAGGCCGAGAAGGCCAAGGAAAAGGCCGGAGAGCTGGAAGCAGCCGAAGAGGACGAGCTGAACGCGCCGACCAAACTGTAGACGGATACGGCTGAAACTGTAGGTATATTCTGATATTTTACTTTTGCTTCAGCGAAGATTATAATATAGACACATTCCTGCGATGTGCGTAATGGTCCTCCATTGTTTTGAACCAATGAATGTTTCTAGGGAGATCAAGATTGTCACGCGGCTGACCTGCCCTCCTGATGCGGGGGACTTCAAAAGCGCGGCTGCGGTCACCCACCTGCGAGAGCGGGTTTGAAGCATAGAGGACTGGACGGCATAGGCGGGTTACCCAAAAACTCCTTCTTCGGAAGGAGTTTTTGGTGTTTTCTGGAGAGTGCGCTGGAGTTGGGGACGGGATCATATTGGTTATTGGTTGTATGGGCGGGCGGGGGGTGACGTTAATCGGGGCGGAGACGTATGGCGGATGAGGTGTGTGGATGATCATCATAATGAAGGTGGTTTACACTCCGATGCCCAATGCTGTATTCTTGCGGACCGTACAGCCTCTATTTGAGCAAATTCGTCACTTCCCCGCCGTTCGCGGACCTAGGAGACGTTATTCTGGTGCGTAGGCTGTCCAAAATGCTGTTTTGTCCGGAATAGCGGAAGCTGAGTCCGTAAGAACGGCCAAAAGGGTGTTTTTGGTGAAATAGAGGAACCACGGTCCGTTAGAGTCTGAAGGTGCGAACCATAACCATAATAAAGCCCGGCCTCCCATACGGGAAAGCCGGGCTTCTACGGATTATTGCTGGACAGCCAACGCGCTTAGCTGGTGGAAGGAGTCGCGCAGGGTCGGGTACATGCTGCGGTATAGCTTGTAATAGGCCTCATAGCGGGCGCTATTGTCCGGGTTCGGCTCGGTTCTATGCTCGACGCGGATCCATTCCTCACACAAGGTGGAGATGTCACGGTTCAGCACACCGGAGGCGGCCATCACGGCTGCGCCGTAAGCCGGGCCGTCTGTGGAGTTCACCGTCACCACCGGGTAGCCGAAGATGTCGGCGATCATCTGACGCCAGAAGGGGCTTCTTGCGCCACCGCCGTTCACCCGAAGCTCGCTGATTTCCACGGAGGATTCCTTCATCAGCTCCAGAGAATCCCGCAGGCCGAAGGTGATGCCTTCCAATACCGCACGGGTCAGATGGGCTTTGGTATGACGCAGGTTCAGCCCCACGAATGCGCCCCGCGCCCGCGGGTCGGGATGGGGTGTGCGTTCGCCCGTGAGATAGGGCAGGAACAGAAGGCCTTCACTGCCGATAGGGGCAGTTTCCGCCAGGGCAGTCAGATACTCGTAGGCATCGCGGCCTTCCTTGGCCGCCTTCTCCAGCTCTTCATAGCCGAACTGGTTGCGCCACCATTGGAAGGAGCCGCCGGCGGAGAGCATAACGCCCATCCGGTGCCACTTGCCAGGTACACCATGGCAGAAGGAGTGGAGGCGGAATTCGCTGTCCATATGGCATTCCTCGTCATGCACGAAAACCACACCGGAGGTGCCCAAGGCAACGGAAGCAATCCCCTTCTTCACCACGCCTACTCCTACAGCGCCGCAGGCTTGATCGCCGCCACCGGCCACTACGGGAGTACCGGCAGCCAGGCCTGTAGCTTCAGCCGCCTCCGGCAGTAGATGGCCGGCAACGTCATTGCTTTCATAAAGAGGCGGCAGCCATTCGAAGGGGATGCCCAGAGCATCGGCCACTTCCTGGGACCAGGCCCGCTTAGCCACATTCAGCAGAAGGGTGCCGCTGGCATCTGCCACATCCATCCCCAGCTTGCCTGTCAGATGAAGTCTTACATAGTCCTTGGGCAGTATCAGGTGCCGGGTGCGTTCGAACAGCTCCGGTTCGTTCCGTTTCAGCCAGACCGCCTTCGGCGCCGTGAAGCCGGTCAGCGCTTTGTTGCCGGTCAGCTCGCCAAGCTTTTGCTTGCCGATGGTTTCTTCAATCCAGGTGCATTCCGCTTCGGTACGCTGGTCGCACCACAACAGAGCGGGGCGGACCACCTTCAGCTCCTCATCCAGGAAAACGGAGCCGTGCATCTGTCCGGACAAACCGACTCCGGCCACTTGCGATGCGGGAATTCCCGTTTTGGCCAGGAGGCCGCGGATACAGGCGGCGGACTGGTTCCACCAATCCTCGGGATGCTGCTCCGCCCAACCGGGATGCGGCTGCAGGAGCGGGTATTCTTCACTGTGGCTGCCGGCAACAGAGCCGTCCTCGGCCACCAGAATGCACTTGACGGCAGAAGTGCCGAGATCAATGCCCAAGAAATAATTCATCGTATCGTGCTCCTTGTAGAAATGATGATTTGAGCTTCATTATAACATAGTTTGTTAAATGAATAAACTTAGATTTTTAGCGGAAAACTTTTTTGAGAGCGCCCCACAAAACCTATTGTATAATCACCCCTGGACTGCTAAAATGGATTCAACAGATACTTTATTTAGTCAATAAAGAAAGTGGGTGTCTATGGAAACATTTAATACCGCCAACAAAAGTCTGATCAAGGACATGAACACCTCAACCATTCTTCAGATTGTCCGTACCAAGGGACCGATTTCCCGGGCGGAAATCTCCAAGCTTACGGGGCTTAACCCCGCTACCGTATCCAGCAATACGGCAGGGCTGATGGAGCTGGGGCTGGTGAGGGAAACCGGGATCGGCGTGTCCAGCGGAGGGCGGAAGCCGCTCCTGCTGGAGCTGAACCCCGAGGCGTATTATGTGGTCGGTGTGGATATGGGAACCACCGACGTTGCTGTAGGCATTACGGATTTGGAAGGACATATCCACTGCAAAAACACGCTACCTTTTGGAGGAGCAGCGGAGCCTGAAGAAATTATGGGCATCATCGGGCAAGCTATCCGTAACGTGCTGGACGCTTCGGAAATAGCCGCCGAACGGATTCTCGGCATCGGTATGGGCATTCACGGACTGGTGGACCCGGACCGGGGGATTTCACTTTTTGCCCCGGCTTTCCAATGGAAGAATGTCGAGGTTGCCCAGCTGTTCAGCGAGCAGTTTGGTCTTCCCGTCTCCATCGACAATGATGCGCGTGCCATGGCTCTGGGAGAGAAGTGGTTCGGCAAGGCTCAATCCGTCTCCAACTTTTTCTTCCTGAATATTGGAACAGGTATCGGGTCAGGCATCTATCTTAACGGCGAGCTCCTGAAGGGAGCCCACTTCGGAGCAGGGGAGATCGGGCATATCCGCATCGCCAGCCACCAGGAAAAACCCTGTTTTTGCGGCAAAACAGACTGTTTGTCAACTGCAGCCTCCGGTCCTGCACTGGAGGAAATTGCCCGGACCACCATGGCCAGAGGGCAGGCGCCGCTGCTGGCACAGCTCAGTAACGATGAGCCAGATGCCATAACAGGCGAACTGATCCATCAGGCCGCCCTGCAGGGCGATGCGTTCTCCATCGGTCTGCTGGATCAGGCGGGCCGGCATATCGGCGGTGCCTTGTCTCTGGTTATTAATCTGCTGAACCCCGAGATGGTGCTGATCGGCGGCGGGGTCGCCAACGGCGGGGATTTTATTTTTCAAGGCATCAAGGAGGAAGTAGCCAACCGGTCCATGCAGCACAATATCGAGCATATCTATATCGGTCCGGCGGGGCTGGGGGATGATTGCGGCATTATTGGCGCCGCCACCCTGATTCTGCGCAGTGTATTCAGCAATCCCAACCAATACAATACTTAATAAAAAGGATGATCATCCATGGCAAATGTGGAGCAATTGAAGCAGCGTTTTGTGGAGCTGCATGGCGGCAGCGCGGCAGACATCCGGGTGTTCTTCGCCCCCGGCCGGGTTAACCTGATCGGCGAGCATACGGACTACAACGGCGGCTATGTTTTTCCGGCTGCCCTGACCTTCGGCACCTTCATGCTGATCCGCAAGCGGGAGGACGAGGTGATTCGTCTGGCCTCCACTAACTTTGAGCTGCAGGTGGATTTTAAGCTGAAGGACGCTATTTACGAGGAAGCCCATGACTGGGGCAATTATCCCAAGTCCATTCTGGTTCATCTGGCGAGGAGAGGCTTCACCTTCGGTGGCTACGATGTGCTGTACCATGGCGAAATCCCCAACGGAGCAGGGCTTTCCTCCTCCGCGTCCATCCATTTGGCTACTGCTATCGGTTTTATGACCATGGAAGGCCATCCCATTGACCGGGTTCAGCTGGCTTTGGCAGCCCAAGAGGCCGAAAATCAGTTTATGGGTGTTCAATGCGGCATTATGGACCAGTTCGTCATTGCCAACGGCAAGAAGGATCATGCGGTGCTTCTCATGTGCAGTACCCTGGAATATCAGCTGGTGCCATTCCAGGCCAAGGGGTACAAAATTGTGGTGGGCAACACCAACAAACGCCGCGGGCTGGTTGACTCCGAATACAACACCCGCCGCGCCCAATGTGAGCAGGCAGTAATTGACCTGCAGGCTGCATTCCCCGACCTGAAGCTGCTGGGTGAGCTTACCCTGGAGCAATTTGAGGCCAATGCCCATCTCATTAAGGATGTCATTGTACTGATGCGCGCCCGCCATGTCGTGGAGGAAATCGACCGGGTGCTGAAATCCGTAGAGGCGCTGAAGGCGAATGACCTGGCACGCTTCGGGGAGCTTATGACCGCTTCGGGTGTTTCTCTGCGGGAGCTGTATGAGGTAACCTGCAAGGAGCTGGACGTTATGGTGGAGGAAGCTCTCAAGGTTGAAGGTGTGCTGGGCTCACGGATGACTGGTGCAGGCTTCGGCGGCTGTACGGTTTCCCTGGTCAGCGAGGATAAGGTGGAGGAGTTCATTGAGAAGGTGGGCAAGGCCTACGGCGAACGGACCGACTACAAGGCGGATTTCTACGTAGCGGATATCGGGGACGGCGCAAGCGAATACCACCCCCAAAAGTGAAACGAAGCTCTGAAGCTTAATCCGATTACTTTCGGGGGAGCCCCCAGATAAATGCCCCCAAAAGTGAAGCGAAGCTCTGAAGCGTAATCCGATTACTTTCGGGGGAGCCCCCAATTATAAAAGCTGTTAAGTTAAATCATATACAAAGGAGTGTTTCCACATGGCAGTATTGGTAACGGGAGGAGCCGGCTATATCGGTTCCCATACAGTGGCAGAGCTGATCAAGGCAGGCGAAGAGGTAGTGATCGTCGATAATTTGTACCAAGGGCATAAGGAAGCGGTGCTGGGCGGCAAGCTGTATGTAGGCGACATCCGGGACAAGGATTTTCTGGATACGGTGTTTAAGGAAAATACAATCGACGCTGTGGTTCACTTTGCCGCCAATTCTCTGGTTGGCGAGAGCATGAAGGCCCCGGCCAAATACTACCACAACAACGTGTACGGTACCCTTTGCCTTTTGGAAAAGATGAATGAATACGGTGTAAGCAAAATTGTCTTCTCCTCCACTGCAGCCACTTACGGCGAGCCGGAGAATGTGCCGATTCTGGAATCCGACCGCACCCTCCCCACGAATACTTATGGTGAAACCAAGCTGGCGATGGAGAAAATGATGAAATGGTTCGATGTCGCCCATCATGTTAAATATGTGTCCCTGCGTTACTTCAACGCCTGCGGCGCCCATGAAAGCGGCAAAATTGGGGAGGACCACAATCCGGAAACCCACCTGATTCCGGTGATTCTCGAAGTCCCGCTGGGAAAACGGCCGTTCATCTCTGTTTATGGTGATGACTATCCGACAGAGGACGGCACTTGCATCCGTGATTACCTGCATGTCACAGACCTGGCGGATGCCCACCTGAAGGCCGTCAGCTATCTGCGCAACGGCGGCGAAAGCAATGTGTTCAATCTGGGCAGCGGCACCGGTTATTCCGTCAATGCAGTGATCGAGGCTGCGCGCAAGGCAACCGGACACCCTATTCCTGTAAAGGTTGAAGGCCGCCGCGCCGGAGATCCCGCAGTGCTGATCGCCTCCTCCCAAAAGGCCAGAGATGTGCTGGGTTGGGCACCGAAGTTCGATAATCTGGAATATATCATCGGAACCGCATGGAAATGGCATGAAGCCCATCCGAACGGCTACGCTAAATAAGGAGAGAGCATCCATGTCCCACAACATTGCGCAGGATATCGCGTTATTGGTCCGTTTTGGAGTTGAAAACGGCATGCTGGGTGAAGGCGACGATATTGTTGCCGTCAACAGCCTTTTGGATCTGCTTCAGGTGGCGGAGCCCTATGAGGGAGCGCTGCCGGAAGTACGGGAGGAGAGCCCGGTTATTCTCGGCCGGATTCTGGACTATGCCGCAGACAAGGGAATACTGCCGGACAATACAACCGGGTACCGGGATTTGCTGGATGCGCGGATTATGGGGCTTCTGATGCCCCGCCAATCTGAGGTAGCCCGGGAGTTCTGGGAAACTGCCGGCAGCCGTTCGGTGGAGGAGGCGACGGATCGTTTCTACAAGCTGTCCATCGATTCCAACTACATTCGTATGGACCGCATCCGCAAAAACGGCTATTGGCCTGCGCCCACGGAATATGGCGATCTGGAGATTACCATTAATCTTTCCAAGCCGGAGAAGGACCCCAAGGAAATTGCCGCCGAGCGCGCACTCCCCCAGAGCAAATATCCCAAGTGTCTGCTTTGTGTGGAGAATGTGGGTTATGCCGGTCGTCTGAATCACCCTGCACGCCAGAACCACCGGGTGATCCCGCTGAAGCTGGAGGGCAAACCGTGGTATTTGCAATATTCGCCCTATGTGTATTACAACGAGCACTGCATCATTTTTAACGCCGACCACACGCCCATGCAAATCTCGGAGCGGACCTTCGTGCGGCTTCTGGACTTTATCGGCCAATTCGGCCATTATTTTATCGGCTCCAATGCGGATCTGCCCATTGTGGGCGGCTCCATTCTAAGCCATGACCACTTCCAGGGCGGACGGCATGTATTCCCCATGGAAAAAGCTCCTGTGGAGCAAACCTATCAGGCTGAGGCATATCCCGGTGTCAACATTGGACGCGTCAAGTGGCCCATGTCCGTGGTCCGCATTTCCGGCCATAACAAGGAGCAGCTGGTGGTGCTGGCCAGCGCCTTGCTTGATGCCTGGCGGGGCTATACCGACGAGGCTGCAGGGATTTTAGCGGAATCCGCGGGAGAAAATGGGGTGTCTGTGCCCCATAACACCATCACGCCGATTGCCCGCCGCAACAGTGACGGAGAATTCGAGCTGGACCTGGTGCTCCGTAACAACCGGACCTCCGAGGAGCATCCGATGGGTATTTTCCATCCCCATGCCAACCTGCACCACATCAAGAAGGAGAACATCGGCTTGATCGAGGTGATGGGGCTTGCCGTTCTTCCGGGCCGGCTGCTTCAAGAGCTTGATGAAATTGCTGGAATTTTAAAAGGAGAATGGGGTGCCGATGGCGAATGGAATAAGAATGAGCATCCATTGTCGAAACATGCCGAGTGGATCGGTGAGCTGATCACCCGTTACGGCTCCTCTCTGACCGAGCAGGAAGCAACGGCTGCCATGCAGCGTGAGGTCGGACTGAAGTTCGCCGCGGTGCTGGCCGATGCCGGTGTTTACAAGCGTACGGAAGCGGGAATGGACGCTTATGACCGGTTTATGAAGCACATGGGCTTTCGCAGGGTGTAATTCTCTTTCGCTTAAAAGGAGACAAGAAAAACATGGCAATTACGGTGAAGACAATCACTTACGGCGGGTGGGGCAACTGCGTTGAGATATCCAACGGCATTGTGGATGTGGTCGCGACTGTGGACCTGGGCCCGCGCATTATCCGTTTTGGCTTTAAGGGACAGGCGAATCTGTTCAAGGAAGACACGGACCGCTCCATCACCAATCCGGTGCAGTACGAGGGCGCTGAGGATACCTGGTTTATTTATGGCGGACACCGCCTGTGGACCAGCCCGGAAGTTCATCCCCGCAGCTATTATCCGGACAATGAGCCGGTGGCCTGGCGGGCTACAGAAACAGGCGTGGTGTTGACACCTCCTGCTGAGAAGTGGAACAATCTGCAGAAGGAAATGGAAATCTCCATGGACGATAGCGGGGAAGTCACTGTGCATCACCGGATTGCCAATACCGGTGCATGGACGGTGGAGTTAGCCCCATGGGCGTTGTCCGTTATGGCTAAGGGCGGCACGGCTGTCATTCCCCAGGTCAAACGGGAAACCGGCTTGCTGGGCAACCGGATTCTGGCCCTCTGGCCATATAGCCGGATGAATGATCCGCGCGTCACCTGGGGAGAGGATTATACGCTGATCCGCCAGGCGGACGGCCCGACTCCGTTCAAAATCGGCACGAACAATGAAAACGGCTGGGCGGCTTATTATAATGAAGGCAACCTGTTTGTGAAGTATTACAAGCATCAGCCTGAAGCAGCATATCCTGACTTCGGCGTTTCCTTCGAGGCATATGTAAACGATCATTTCTTGGAATTGGAGAGCTTGGGCCCGCTGGTGCAGCTTGCTCCCGGGCAAACAACCGCCCACACTGAAACCTGGAATCTTTTCCGTTCAGTAGAGCTTCCCCTTCAAGAGGAATCCCAGCTGAGCCGGGAAATGAAGCATTTCCTTAAAGGTTAGGCTATCTATGATTACCACAGTAACCTTAAATGCCACGATGGATAAAACCTGCTTCGTAG
Organism: Bacillota bacterium; assembly: GCA_023388055.1. GTDB lineage: Bacteria > Bacillota > Bacilli > Paenibacillales > NBRC-103111 > Paenibacillus_AR. Next base: position 49,657 of record JAEWGW010000011.1, read on the forward strand.
GAGATCTGCGGATCGGGATGGTGAACCGGGTTCCCGACATGCGGTGTTTTCCCGGCGGCAAAGGCATTAACGCAGCACGGGTGGCCCATGATTTGGGCTGCCCTGTTCTGACGACAGGATTTGTAGCCGGGTTTAACGGAGCTTTTATTGAGACGGAGCTTTCCAGACGGGGGCTCCTTCACGATTTTGTGCGCATAGACGGAGAGTCCAGGGTGAGTCTTAACATTATCGACCGCTTTTCGGGAAAAACCACGGAGATTCTGGAGCGTGGTCCCCAGATTGGGGCGGATGATGTTTTGGCGATCCGGGACAAGGTTCGGTCGTCGGTGGCTTCCTCCTCGGTGCTGGCGATTTGCGGCAGTATGCCGGAGGGGACGCCGGTGACGCTGTATGCCGATTTTATTGAAATGGCTCATCAGGAAGGGGTCATCTCGATTCTGGATGCCAGCGGCGAGGCCCTCTTGGCGGGAATTGAGGCGAGGCCTACCTGCGTGAAGCCTAACCAGGATGAGCTGGCAGCCGTTTTGGGCAGGAGCCCCGAGAGTGATGAGGATGTGTTTGAAGCGGTCCAGCTTCTAGCGGACAAGGGCATATCCTGTGTGGCAGCGACTTTGGGTGAACGCGGTGCCGTGGTAGGGATAGACGGCAAGCTGTTCCGGGTACATGTTCCGGTCCTGAAGGCAGTGAATGTGGTAGGCTGCGGGGATGCTTTTGTTGGCGCCATGTGCGCAGGATATTACCGGAGAACGCCGGTGGAGGAAATCATCCGGATGGCAGCTGCGACGGGAGCAGCCAATGCCCTCACGGAAGAGGCGGGCGGCGTCAATCTGAACGATATGAGAGCCTTGCTGGGCGAAATCCGGATTGAACCTCTATCCTGACACCGGTTTTCATAAGCATTTTCAATCACCTCTTTTGCTGTGTCCAAAAGAGTGGTAATATAGAAAGGTCAGAACTCCAGGAAATTGCTTCATTCCGATTTACCAAAAGGGGGATTCGCGTTTTGCTTAAGAGAACCTTGATCGGCATCATCCGCAGTCATGAGCTGACCGGAGAGAAGGCCAAGGACCCGGCCTTGAAAACCAAACACTACAGGCTGCCGAAAGCCAAGGCATGGGATGAAGTCGTATCGACTCTAAAGAAAATGAACGGGTATAAGCTACTCCATGAGGTTCCTAATGTGGGCGAGATTGTATTGGAGCGCAGAACCATTACTGGCCGGACACAGGACATTACGCTGACTGTATTCGATCTGGGACCCAGCAAATCAGCAGTGGATATTTATTCCGCTTCGCGTGGTTCAATGGGAGATCTCGGCTCCAATTATCGCATAATTCTGGAAATTTATAGAGAGCTTGACCGGAAGCTGGCTCCATACAAAATATAAAGCGGATACAGCTGCTAGGGTGTGTTTGCTCCACAACAAAAACAGCGGAAGAATGAAATTCCCCGCTGTTTTTCTGTGTCCTTATAAATCGGCTTGTCCTGTTGGCCAAGCCCAGGCAATTAGATAAGCTTGCGAACAGCTTCCACAGCTGCGTCGTAGTTCGGATGATCGGTCATTTCGCCCAGATACTCCACGTATTGTACGGTATCATTGGCGTCGATCACGAAGATGGAGCGCATGAGCAGGTGGAACTCCTCGATCAGCACGCCGTAGGCTTTGCCGAAGGAATGCTTCTTGTAGTCGGAGAGGGTGATGACATTCTCAATGCCAGCGGCACCGCACCAGCGGGCTTGGGCAAAGGGGAGGTCCACGCTCACGGTCAGAACCACAACCTGATCACCCAGCTTAACGGCTTCTTCATTGAAGCGGCGGGTTTGGGCGTCGCACACTCCTGTGTCCAGGGAAGGGACCACGCTGATCAGTTTGATTTTACCTGCGTAATCCTTAAGCGAAACCTCGGTAACCAGATCCTTGTTCAATGTGAAATCAGGGGCTTTGTCGCCCACCTTCACCGTATTGCCTGCGAGAGTAAGGGGATTTCCTTTAAAGGTTGCCTGTGCCATTAGTTTCTTCCTCCTGTATCAAAAAAACGTTTTTTTCATTATAATATGGCTATGATGGACTTGTCCAATTAAGAAATGATAAATGTCACAGTTCGACAAAAACTTTTTTTGAGAGGATCGCTGCCGTGGAGCTTCGACAACTGCACTACTTTATCAAGGTTGCGCAAAAGCAGCATGTGACCCAGGCTTCCGAGGAGCTTCATGTGGCCCAGTCCGCCGTCAGCCGCCAGATTCACCAGCTGGAGCAGGAGCTGGGAGTATCTTTGTTTGTGCAGAAGGGACGTAATCTGCAATTGACACCGGTGGGCAAGCTGTTTCTGGACCGGGTGGAAAATATATTTACCGACCTAGAGCGGGCAGTCCGGGAGGTGAGGGAGTTTCTTGATCCGGAGCTGGGCGAGGTGCGCATCGGGTTCCCCCACAGCATGGGGATCAGCCTGCTGCCCACGGTGGTAGCCCAATTCCGCAAGGAGCATCCTGGCGTGAAGTTCCGCCTGCGGCAGGGGACGTACTCCAGTCTTCTGCGGGATGTGATCAGCGGGGAGATTGATTTGTCCTTTGTTTCCCCATTCCCTGAATCCCATGACCTGGTTACCGGGGAGCTGCTGCTTACGGAGGAGCTGTATGCGGTGGTGCCGGTGAACCATCCCCTGGCGGAACGGGAGGAAATCCGGCTGGACGAGCTGAGTGGCGATCCCTTCGTGATGTTCAGTGACGCGTATTCGCTGCGGTCCATTGTGTTGGATGGCTGCCGTGCTGCGGGTTTTGTGCCGCAGATCGGCTTCGAGGGGGAAGAGACGGACACCATTCGTGGTCTGGTAGCCGCGGGGCTGGGGGTGGGCCTGCTGCCGGAGATGGCGCTGACGGAGATCAGCCCGCTGGAGCCGGCCAAAATCCGCATCAGCGAACCCAAGGTGACCCGCACCATCGGTTTGGTCCGACGGAAGGAAGAAAAGCTGACACCGGTGGCGGAGCTGTTCCGCAGCTTCCTTATGAACTACTTCAAGCTGGGGTAAAGCCGCAATGCAAACCGCATAGAGTCAGGCTTGGAGGTCGCTAACAGGGTGTTTCGCCTTGAGAGCGGCTTCTTTGTTTTGACAGCCAATTAATCATTGCAATAAGCAGTGGCGTTAAAACTCTCGGGCCCCCGCCTATATATGGCTCCATCCAGATCCGAGCTAACAAAGCAGGTATAAACAAGCATGTCATCATCCGGCGGCGGGATGTCATAATCTGACCCGGTAAAGGAAAGGGTTTGGGTTTGCACATTAAATAGATCCACGACATTATCCATAATGAATACGATTGCGCCTGTTTCGACATCGAATCCTCTTACGACAAATGTCCGTATGGAAACTTCGCTTGAGGAGATCGGGTTTGCAGAAACACCAAGGATGCCTGAAAAATGAACTCGAATCAGTTCCCCCGGGTTGTAAATTTGCAAGCCAACTTGAGCGATAAGGATTGGCTCCACACCATAAAACTGATCGGGCAATACCGGATAACTCATATTCTGGGAAGATCTCGAATCAAGTGTACGGACCAAGGCAATTCCTCCTCATTCTTTTAGACAGTATATGCAGTCCAGTGCACCAATTCTTGATTTATACGCCTGTATTTTTCCAAGTGGAGATTGGTTTAATATTCAAGAACACAAAGAAACCCTTCCAGCCTCCTGATGGGAGGTGAAAGGGCTGGTAATGCGAATCAATCATCCGAGCGGTTGAAGATCCAGATGTACTCCAGGAGCTGCAGGATGCTCATGACGGCTGCCGCGACATAGGTCAGAGCTGCTGCGTTCAGCACCTTGGCGGCGAAGCCTTCTTCGTCGTTGCGTATGAAGCCGAGGGCGACCATGTTGTCTCTGGCCCGGGAGGAGGCGTTAAACTCCACCGGCAGGGTGACGACCTGGAACAGGACTGCGGCGCTGAACAGGATGATACCCAGAAGAATCAGGCCGCTGAACTTGAAGAGGAAACCCCCAATTAACAAGAGAGGTGCAATGCCGCTGGCGAAGTTAACAACCGGGAACATCCGGTGGCGCGCGACCAGCATAGGATAACGGACCTTGTCTTGGATCGCGTGGCCGACTTCGTGGCAGGCGACGCTGACGGAGGAGATGGAGTTTCCGTAGTATACAGCCTCGGAGAGGCGTACGGTTTTGGCGATGGGGTCATAATGGTCGGACAGCTGTCCCGGTACCGGCTCGATGGGGATATTGTACAGGTCTGCATCATCCAGCATCCGTCTTGCCGCCTCGTAGCCGGTTACGCCCGTGCTGACGGGAACCTGGCCAAACCGGGTGAATGTGCCTTTGACTCGGAACTGCGCCCATATGCTGAGGCCAAAAGCCAGCAGTATCAGGGGCGTCCATGGGGTAAACAGCATCGTGCCTCACTCCTTTTTTTGTTTGCGTACATTCCCTAAAAGGGATCCTTGCCGAAGAGGACAAGCAGGGCTTCCAAGCAGGCGATTCCGGCTGGTGTAATCAGCTTGAAAAAGTTCTTCGCCTGGTTAGGCTTTAGCTGCTCCAGGATCGGCTCGATTTCCTTGACTTCCTTAAGAAGCTGCTGCATGTGAAGTTGAAAATCTGTCAGTTTATCTGCCACACTTGCTTCCCCGGTAATCCGGTCCAGACGATCCAGGCTTGCCTTGATTTCCTCCAGGGTAAGCTTTTCCTGCTTCATCGATTCAATACGCTTCAAACGGTGGATGGTTTCATCATTATAGTAGCGGTAGTTATTATCGGCCCGTTTGATGGGATGAATTAATCCCAGATGCGTGTAATAATCGATGGTCCTCTGACTGACACCGGTCAGCTTCGCCAATTCCCCTACCCGGTAGAGAGTCCGTTCTTCCATTGGGATCACCTCCATCTTCTATTGTACACCACAAAAACCGTACAGTAAAACGTTATGCTTTTGGATCAGCTACATTATATATCGGTAAACAAGGTAGAAAATCTAATTATAAGCGAAAACCTGACATGAATAAAGCATTCAGAGCCAATTATTGAATATTCGTGATCTCATGTTAGATTTATATAGGTTGGAATGTTCTTTGCGTCCTAACATATGGTAAATAGTACAATGCATGTACTCTAACATCCCATATGTTAAGAAAACACGAATTATTATCAGAATTGATACGTTAATTTTTCGTTTTTTGAAAAATTAGTTGTTGTCAAACGCAACATACCCGTATATAATGACATTAAGAATTTCATAAGATGTTAAAAAACATGACATTAAAGAGAGGGTGTTGGTAAGTATGGTAAAGAAAATGCTTTATGCAACGGGTATCATGAGCTTATTATTCCCAACCTTGGCTTTTGCGGCAGATGATCCGGTGGCTACTGTGAGCCTCTCGCTGGACAGCTTGTGGGTAATGGTTGCAGCGGTTCTGGTACTGCTCATGCAAGGGGGATTTATTCTTCTGGAAGTTGGCTCCACCCGCATGAAGAACGCCGGTCACGTAGCTGGCAAAACCATCTTTGCAACAGGCCTTTGCACCCTAGTCTTCTGGGCAGTGGGCTACAGTCTGATTTTCACCGAAGGCACCTCCCTCCTGGGCGGTTTGTCCGAAGCCTTCTTTAACCCCAGCAAGATTGTAGAAGGCGGCATCGCCGGCACCTCTATCTTCTTCCTCTTCCAACTGGCTTTTGCAGCTGTTTCCCTCTCCATTGCATGGGGGGGCTTCGCAGAACGCGCCAAGCTGTCCGTGTATCTGATCTTCACCATTATCTTCGGTGTTGTCATCTACCCGGTTATCGCCCACTGGATCTGGGGCGGCGGCTGGTTGGCATCCCACGGCAAACAAGACTTTGCAGGCTCCACGGTTGTTCACTTAACCGGTGCGGCAGCGGCTCTGGCAGCGACAATCCTGCTTAAGCCACGTATCGGCAAGTACAACAAGGATGGCACTGTGAACGCAATTCAAGGTCATAACCAAGTATTCTCCACTGTATCCGTGCTGCTGTTGTGGGTAGGCTGGTTCGGCTTCAACGCCGGCTCCACAGTTGCTGTAGGCGATGGTTTCTTCGGTTATGTTGCATTCAATACCCAACTGGCTGCCGGTGCAGGCGCCGTAGCCGCACTGATTGTATCCTGGATTTTCCTGGGCAAGGCTGATATCCCGACCATGTTGAATGGCGCTTTGGCTGGTCTTGTCGCGATCACTGCATCCTGTGCCTTCGTCGAACCTTGGGCGGCTGTGGTAATCGGTATTGTTGCAGGCGGTCTGATGTATTTCACTATGAAGTTCTTCGACAAGGTTAAGGTTGACGATCCGGTCGGCGTACTCTCCGTTCACGGCGTTGCCGGTATCATCGGTACCCTCTCCACCGGCTTCTTCGCAACAGGTGAACTGGCTGAGAAGGTTGGTGTAGGTAAAGCGGGTCTGTTCTATGGAGGCGGTGTTGATCAATTGGTGGTTCAGCTTTATGGTGTCATCACCTCCGGCGTATTCGCATTCGTCGTATCCTTCGCAGCCCTGTGGCTCATTAAGAAGGCAATCGGCCTCCGCGTAACCGAAGAGGAAGAAGTGATCGGTCTGGACTTGAGCGAACACGGCTCCTACGGCTATCCGGAACAAATGAAGAAAGCTGGCACTGGCTATAACGTAACAGGCTGATCCGGCCGGGCCGCAAGAAATAATCCATCTATGTTAAAATGGAATCAGGAGGTGGCTCCCAACCGGGGCCGTTACCTTCTGATTCTGTTTTAGGGCTAAAGACGGAAGGGGACAATGTCTATGGAACTCCATCTGGAGGAGATTCGTAAGGCCATTGCGCGCAGCTCGGACCCCGATACATTGCGCGGATTGCGAGACCAAATCCATGAGAAGCTCCTGGCGCAGCCCCTTGACGCATTTCCCGGGGATTGGAACGACTGGATCAATACAGTCCATGACGCTCTGATTCAATTTGCCGTAAAAAAAGCGGAGGACAACCTGCAACAGGCGGGATTGGGAACCCCACCGCTTCCATATGCTTTTGTTTTGTTCGGCAGCGGCGGGCGCCGCGAGCAGACGCTGTGGAGCGACCAGGACAGCGGCCTGATCTATGAAGAGCCGGAAGTGTCCATGAAGGAAGCGGCGGATGTTTTTTTTAAACGGCTGGGATCGGAAATTGTGAACGTGTTGTTCCAGTTGGGTTATCCTCCCTGTGAAGGGGATGTGATGTGCAGCAATCCGGCTTGGACACAAAGCGCTGACCACTGGTACGCGACTATCAATGCCTGGCTGGATGAGCCCAACTGGGAGAATATCCGGTATATCCTGATTATTGCCGATTCCCGCTGCATCAGCGGAGACCAGACGCTTGGAGAAAGCCTGAAGCGCTTGCTGCTGGACCGGGTGGCTTCCGACCGCAGACTGCTGGTGCATATGCTCCGCAATACCCTCCGGCGTAAGGTGTCCTTGGGTGTTTTGGGGAATCTCATTCCCGAACGGTTCGGGGAGGATATGGGCGGAATCGATATTAAGTACGGCGCGTATATCCCCTTGGTTAACGCAATCCGGCTGCTTGCCATCAGCCATGGCATTCCCCTCTCCAATACCTTGGACAGGATAGCCGCGATGGAAGAGCAGAAGGCGGAGGACTCGGAAGCAATTGAACAATGGCGCCAGGCAGTTCTAACGGTACTTAAGCTCCGTTCATTAACCACCTCCAAGCTGGAAGACGGCTTCTACCAGTCCGGAGGCATCCTGCCCGGGTCCAAGCTGACCAAGGAACGGAAGAATGAATTGAAGTTCGCCTTGAAGGTCGGCCAAAAGCTTCATAAATATGTAGAAAAAGAGATGCAAAACGAGGAGATATAGAAGGTTCGGGAAAAGCTAACGGGAAGAAGGGATACGGATGAAGGATCCGGGACCTGCAGGCCGAATGTGGCAGCTGTATAAGATGGGAGGGCTGACGCCTGCCATCACCTCCATGTTCGATTCACGAAATGCGCAGCAAATGGCCTTTATCCGGTCCGTCATGAAGGAGCAGCGCAAAAATTCCCTGTATGATGTGCAGCTGGATACGCTGGAAGCGGTGGTTTTTGATTTGGAGACCACAGGGTTCTCTCCTTATAACGGGGATGAAATCCTTTCCATCGGCGCTATACTGGTGAAAGGAAATCAGGTATGTGAGGAAACCTTCTATACCTTGGTCAATCCGAAACGCCAGGTGCCGGAGGAGATTGTAGCCTTAACCGGAATCACCAACGAAATGGTGAGCCAGGCTCCTGATCTTATTGACGGGCTGAAGGGCTTTCTGGAATTTGTCAGCAATCGGGTGCTTATCGCGCATGGAAGCGGGCATGACAAGCATTTCCTGAATTCGGCACTGTGGAAAACCTCCAAGGTGAATCTCTCCCACAGGCTGCTGGATACGATGATGATCGGCATGTGGCTCCATCCCAAACGAAGCCACTACGATCTGGATTCTATGCTGAATCTGTACGATGTGGAGGTACTGCACCGGCATCATGCGCTGGAGGACTCCATTATGACCGCCCATTTGTGGGCCAAAATGTTGAAGGATATTGCTGCCAAGGAGATTACCAACCTTGGCGACTTATACGCCCATCTCAGTCACTACGGTACCTGATGGCCTGTTCCTCCCAGGAACGGCCTCCCCGGGGAAGGTAGCAGCGGAGCTCGGGCGTATTGTTGTTTTGGAGGGAAACAATGACATGAAGCGCCGTCTCCCATAAGCTGTCCATATCCGCGGCTGAGGGAATGGCAGGCGCATTGGGGTGGGAATGGAACAGCCCCACAAGGGATGGTCCCGTGGCCGCCAGGGAGTAACGGTAGACCGTCTCTACCCATTCTGCCGGATCAAAGGCAAAGGCCGATTCCGGATCTGCGGCCCTGTTGTGCATACATTGAAAACCTTCTACATATAAGGAGCCATTCCGGTTGTGCCCTGTCAGAATGCCGCAGCATTCCCGGGGGTAAACCTGCCGGCAGGCGGCGGCCAGGCTATCCGGATAGTGATGTTCCTGAAACAGCTTCGGTTCAAAGAAAATTTCCATGTCTTCCTCCGAATGGGGTTTTAGCTTATAGTATAATGAAGATACTCCAATTTCGGTAGGATGGTGGTCATGAAGATTTTGTATTTGTTTTTGGGCTTTTTCTTTTTTGGGCTGGGTGCCATCGGAACGGTTGTGCCGGTGCTTCCCACTACACCTTTTTTGCTCTTGGCGGCGTTCTTTTTTGCCAGAGGGTCGGAGCGGTTTAACCGCTGGTTCTTATCCACAAGCCTGTACAAGAAGCATCTGGAGTCCTTCATTGAGTCCCGCTCCATGCCCCGCAGGACCAAGGTGTATATATTGAGTTTTGCTTCCACCATGCTGGCGGTGGCTTTTATCCTTACGCATCTGTTGTTCCTGCGTCTATTTATCTTGGTGGTGGCAGCTTATCTTCATTATTATTTCGCTACCCATATCAAAACAGTGCCGTCCGAAAAGGCATCTCAATCCCCTGAACGGAAAAAAGGGGCGGAAAGCGGCGTTATGCCACCTCCGCCTCCGGTTTGACCAGGAAAAACACCAACGTCAAGGCGATCAGCGCCAGAACCGATACGGTGATAAACACCAGCATGTCCGAACGGTTCATCATCAGCTCGAATAAGGGAGGACCCGCGGCTACTCCCAGAAAGCGCAAGCTGCTGTAGAGCGAGGTGATCATGCCGCGCTGCTCTTTTTCCACGGAGCCGGTAATCATGGTATTAAGGCAGGGCAGCAGCAGGCCGGTGCCTATACTGCTGGCCGTAAGCAGGCCGATGAGCCAATAGATGTTGCCGTTGAGGAAGATCGCCGCGGTTAAGCAGGCGGTCATGACAGCCAGGCCGATCAGCATCAGCTTGCGCATGAGGATACCGTTCTTTTTGATGACGGAGCCAGTGGTGTATGAGGTGATGACCATTCCCAACAGAGGGATGGCCAGCACAAGGCCCTTCACAACTCCGTCGATGGAATAAGGCGATTCCTCCAAAATTTGCGACAAATAAAATAAAACCCCGAACAGGACAAACAAGGCCAATGCTCCCGCCAGATAGCTGGTGAGAAGCCACTTGGCTTTTTCTTTAATGATCTTTAGCGTGGTGTGGGTATATTCCCCCAGCTTCATGGGAGGGCCGTCCCGGCCAGGCTCCTTCAACAGGAAAATCACCGCCAGAAGAGAGATGGCGCAGAAAATCGGAAGGGCAAAAAAGGCCAGGTACCACACGATCAATGCCAACGCTGCCCCCAATATGGGACTGACCACCTTGCCGGTGCCGTTGGAGGCTTCGGTCAAGCCCAAAGCTTTACTCTCCGTTGCGCCGCTAAATAGATCCCCCGCCAACGCCATGGCAATAGGCGCCGTCCCCGCTGCGCCCAAACCCTGCAAGGCCCGTGCGGCGATCAGGACCGTGTAGGAGCCCCAGATGGCTCCGAAGCCAGCCAGAATCCCTGCGGAGCCGTATACGATAAGAGAAGGAATCATAACAGCTTTCCGGGAAAAACGGTCGGACAGAAATCCGCTGACAGGAATAAATAACCCTGCCGTAACGGAAAACAAGGTAATCACCAGACTGGACTGGAAGTCGGAAATTTGCATTTCCCGCACCATATCCGGCAGAATCGGGATCAGCATGGAATTGCCAAGCACCAGAACCAGGGGGACGGTGGCAATGGCTGCAAACTGCCAGCCTTGCCCTTTTTCCGTTTTTTTGGACTTGGATTTGGGCTCTTTTTTATCGGCAGTCTCTTCGCCGTCATTCTTGATCAGGCTTTCAAACACAACCTCCAAGGGCTTTTGCTTCGTCTTCTCCATTTATGTTTCAGCCTCTTCTCGTTGGGGATATCCCTAATCTGTCCCAACGGGATTCCGGTCATGCTGGAGAAGCGTGGTATAATTGGCCTGGATGTCGGCAATCATGTTAGAATCATTTTAATGAACTACAACATGTGACGGGAGGCCCCATCATGAACCGCAACCGGATCGTGGCACTGGCCGTAGGCCTGTTGCTCACGGGAACATTGCTGTACCACTACGGCTCGCGCGGACAGGCGGAGGCCGTGCTTCCGGCAGAAGCCGCTCCGCGGCTGAATATGGCAGCGCCGTCCTTTCAGCTGACGGCTCTGGACGGGGCAACTTATCAGGTGGGAGGGCCGAGGGAGAAGCCGTTGTTATTGAATTTCTGGGCGTCGTGGTGCAGCCCCTGCGAGGAAGAGGCACCTGCTTTGGCCGGTTTGTATGACAAGTACAAGGATAAGCTTGATCTGTATGCCGTCAATTTGACGGAAAATGATGATTTCGAACAGGTGAAGGCTTTTACCACCCGGTTCAAGTTCCATTTCCCGGTTCTTCTGGACTACAAGCTGGAGGCTGCGAAAAAGTACCGGTTCCAGGTGATTCCTACCAGCTTCCTCATTGATACCAAAGGCAATATTGTGGACGTGATCAACCTGCTCACCCCTGAGGAGCTGGAGAAGAAACTCCAGAAGCTGATGGGAATCTAAAAAAGAAATGAAAAAACACCGGTATCCTTCATAAAGGGTTGCCGGTGTTTTTGGGTTATCGCGAAGCCTTATAATGCATTCGTTGCACAAATTAGTGATTAATCAGCCCTGCTTTGCCGAAGGGGGTATCCTCCGTGATCACCGATCGCTCCTTGCCTATGAGGGCGTACCGGATACTGTCCACCAGCGCCTGCCAGCTGGCTTCGATAATATTGTCGGACACACCTACAGTGTTCCAGCTGTTCTTATAATCGGTAGTCTCGATGAGCACCCGCACCTTGGCCGCGGTAGCGTCCTTCTCGTCAATAACCCGGACCTTGTAATCCGCCAGATGCATATGGGCGATATTCGGGTAATATTTCACCAGAGCCTTCCGCAGAGCATTGTCCAGTGCGTTCACAGGACCGTTGCCCTCAGCCGCGGTAAAGATGGATTCCCCGTGGACCCTTACCTTGACGAAGGCCTCGGATGAAAAGGGGTTGTCGCCGGACTTTTCTACGAGAAGCTTGAAGGATTCCAGGGTAAAAATATGCTCCAACTCACCGAAGGCTTCTCGGAGGAGCAGCTCCAGGGAAGCATCCGCTCCCTCAAACTGGTAGCCCTGATGCTCCAGGGTTTTGATCTGCTCGATAACGGCCTTGGTTTTGTCCGTCTGGCGGGTTACGTCCAGATTCAGATCCTGGGCCTTGGCCAACAGATTGCTTTGCCCCGCCAGCTCGGATACCAGCACCCGTTGCTTGTTGCCCACCAGCTCGGGAGAGATGTGCTCATAGGTGCTGGAGGCCTTCAGAATCGCGGAAACATGGATGCCCCCCTTATGGGCAAAAGCGGAAGCGCCCACAAACGGCTGGTTGGGGGAAACATGAGTATTGGCGATTTCGCTGATAAAACGCGCTGTTATGGTGAGACCGGCCAACTGGGCGTCCGAAACGCAGCGGTACTGCATCTTCAGCTGCAGGTTGGGAATAACCGAACACAGATTGGCATTGCCGCACCGTTCCCCCAGTCCGTTGAAGGTGCCCTGCACATGCCGTGCACCCGCTTGTACCGCAGCCAGCGTATTGGCGACTCCCAGCTCGCAGTCATTGTGAGCGTGGATGCCAACCGTAATGTTTAGCTCCCCGCATACACGGCCAACAGCCGCGGCGATTCCCTCCGGAAGCGTCCCACCATTGGTATCACAGAGGACCACACAATCTGCTCCTGCAGCAGCGGCAGCCTTCACCGTCTTTAATGCGTAGGCTTCATTATGCTTAAACCCGTCAAAAAAATGCTCTGCCAGATAAATCACTTCAAGACCGTTGCTCTTCAGGTACGAGACGGAATCGGCGATCATGGCCAGATTCTCCTCCAGTGTGGTCTGGATGGCGGTTTCCACGTGGAAGTCCCAGGATTTCCCGAAGATCGAAGCCACGGAGACCCCGGTTTCCAGAATCCGGTTGAGGTTGGTATCCTCCTTGGCGGTTATCCCCTTCCGGCGGGTGCTGCCGAAGGCGCTGATTTTGGCGTGCTGCAGAGGGAGCTCCTTGACCCGGTCAAAAAATTCAATGTCCTTGTAATTGCTGCCCGGCCATCCGCCTTCTATATAATGGACACCGAGTTCATCGAGCTTGCGTGCGATTTTCAGCTTATCCTCTACGGTCAAACTGATGCCTTCCCCTTGGGTTCCATCCCGCAGTGTCGTGTCAAAAATCTTCACTTGATTCATCCGTCAATGCCCCCTGTGCCCATCGCAAATATTCAACACACGACCCGTAGGCATGTATAATGCATCATTATAACATAATCTTCGGGGAAGAAGAGATATGTATAAAAAAATCCTATAGGAATGGAGGGGACTAGCTGTATTTGCAAACACGGCCTGGGCTTCTTGACCTCTGCCGCAGGCAACGGTATGCTGAATGTAAAAGGGCAGCGGCCCGCAAATCAAGACCGGGAGGTGCACAGCATGCCCAGAGCGGATGCGGAATCCCATTATCCCAAAAACGGCAGAGTTGTCCTCCATATTGACATGAACGCCTTTTACTGCTCGGTGCATGAGGCGGTAGAGCCGGAGATATACAAGGGAAAACCCAGTGCGGTGGCCGGAAGTGTGGAGCTGCGGCGGGGGATTGTGGTTACCTCCTCCTACGCGGCCAGGGCGAAGGGGGTGCGGACCGGGATGCAGGTGCGGGAGGCGCTGCGGCTCTGCCCGGAGCTGCTCTTAATCTCGCCGGACTTTCATCTGTACCGCCAATTTTCACGGAGATTCCTCAACATTGCCTATAGCTATTCGCCCCAGCTGGAGACCATGTCCATCGATGAGTGCTTTCTGGACATTACCGGCTCCAAGCAGTTCGGGACTCCTGTCCAAATTGCGGAGGAGCTGCAAGGGAGAATCCGGACAGAGCTGGGGCTGCCCTGCTCCATCGGCATCGCTCCCAACAAGCTTTTGGCCAAGATGGCATCCGATATGAAAAAGCCCAACGGCATCACCATTCTCCGGAAGCGGGATGTGCCGTCGCTCTTATGGGACAAACCCTGCTCGTATATGTATGGCATCGGCAGCCGGACGGGGGAGAAGCTGGACAAACTGGGCATCCGCACCATCGGGGAGCTGGCCCATGCGGAGGAGGGTTTTCTGACTGCCCAATTCGGCATTGTGGGGTCATGGCTGAAGGCTGCCGCCAACGGTGAGGATGAAACGCCAGTGAATCCGGAGCAGGAGGCCAGCAAGTCCATCGGCCATACGACCACACTGCCCAAGGATTTCACGGACGATCTGGATATCCGGCGTGTGTTCCTGAATTTGGCTGATCAGGTTTGCCGCCGGATGAGAAAGCAGCATCTGATGTCCTCCACGGTGCAAATCACCATCCGCAATCCCAGTATGAAGACCATTACCCGTTCGGTGACGCTGGACGGCCCTACGGAGGACGCGGATACCGTCTTCGAAACAGCCTGCAAGCTTTTCCACCGCCATTGGCAAAAAGGCCAGCCTGTCAGGCTTTTGGGGATTACCCTGCAGAATCTGGTGGACAAGTCGGAGGCAGCAGTACAGCTGGACCTTTTCGACTATAACAGGCAGCCCAAGAAGGAAGAATTGAACCGGATTATGGACAAGCTCAGGGACCGTTTCGGCGAAAGCGCCATTCTCACCGCGGGTATGCTGGGCGATGATCCCTCCGCTTTAATCCGCAATCACAAGATCCGGGGAACCTCTCTGCAAACGGACCACTTGAAGGAAAAAGATTTTTTCGGGGAGTCCCAATAAACAGAGGAACCCCATAGACTGTAACAGAGTCGCCATCTTTATTTGAACTTTGTATGAATTTATATTATAGTTCTTATTGAGGATGACTTTTGAGGAGGAAGATACAGATGGCCAAGTATACTTGGGTAGACAAAGAAACTTGTATTGCATGCGGCGCATGCGGCGCAACAGCCCCTGACATTTATGATTATGACGATGATGGACTGGCTGAAGTTATTTATGAAGGCGACGGCAACAAAGGCGTAACTGAAATTCCGGATGATCTCTACGATGATCTCCAAGACGCCCAAGACGGCTGCCCGACAGATTCCATCAAGGTTGCAGAAGCAGCTTTCAATAAATAATTCATCCATCAGAAGAAGCTGCCGGAACATATCCGGCGGCTTTTTTAGTTAGGCGGCTCCAAAACATGGTAAACTTGTCATGATCGTTGGAAGCTCTAAAGGAGGAACGAACATGTCTGAGGTTAAATTGGTTGTGGCGTACGAGGATTACGAAAACGGCGTTAGGATGAACCAGCTTATTGAAGAGCTGGCGGCGAAACCGGAGAGCAAGGACCTGGTTAGCCTGATCATCGGCGATTGGGGCGGCTCTTATGAGAATGATTCCAGTACCGTGGTGGAGGCGTTGGTTCAGTCAAAGGATGCATTTCCCAATCTGCGCAAGCTGTTCATCGGCGACATGGATTCGGAGGAATGTGAGGTATCCTGGATCATGCAATCGGATGTTACCCCCCTCTTCATAGCATTTCCCGATTTGACTTCCTTGACCATTCAAGGCAGTACAGATCTGAGCCTGGAGCCTGCCCGCCATGAGAAGCTGGAGGAGCTGGTCATCATTTGCGGCGGCCTGGGCAAGAGTGTGCTGGACAGCATTGCCCAAGCTCATTTTCCCCGTCTTCAAAAGCTGGAGCTGTATCTGGGCGTGGACAATTACGGCTTCGACGGCAGCCTGGAGGATGTCCTGCAGGTGGCCCAACCCGGATTATTCCCCAAGCTTACATACCTTGGACTGAAGGATAGCGAAATCCAAGATGAGATTGCCGCTGCTTTGGCCGATGCGCCGATTTTGGATCAACTGCACACTCTGGATTTGTCCATGGGAACCCTGACCGATGCCGGGGCGGAGGCGTTATTGAACAGTGAGCGGGTGAAGAGGCTGCGCCATCTGGATTTGAGCCATCATTTTATGTCGGAAAAGATGATCAAACGCTGGAAACAATCCGGTCTGTCTGTTGATATCAGCGACGCCCAGGATGAGGATGACGAATACCGGTATCCGGCGCTGACGGAATAGGATGGAGCATCTGATTCTGATCGGCAATCCCGGCAACCGCCGGACGGAAGGGCTGCAGGAGGCGAGGCGGCAGCTGGGGCTGGAGCCGGCATTGGTGATCCCGTACCTGGATTTGCTCCAGGGAACAACCACTATGACAGAAGCGTGCCAGCGGTTGGGTCTGCCGGCGGATGCCGTTCCCATGCTGCGGTTGGATGCCCCTAGCGAGGACTTCCAGGTGGAGCGCCTGCTCATCGCTCTGGGAGCACCGGATGCTCCGGCAGACCAGCGGGATGAGCGGCTGTTGGCTTATGGCTCAATCCCCGATCCTCATCCGCTGGCGGAGGAGGAGGCGCATTCGATCCGGGAGGAGGCCGGGCGGCTGTACCATCCCTCCCAATGGTTCCGCGGGTATATGCGGCTGTTGGGAAGGCTGGAGCGGGAAACGAAGGAGCTGTGGCCCGTTCCGTTCTGGTTAAACGCTCCCTCGGATATTGCCGCCATGTTCGATAAACGGGTTACCCACCGGATTCTCTCCGGAGCCGGGATTCCCGTCCCAAAGCTGCTGGCTCCGCCTGCGGAGCTTCCCGATTATGAAGCTCTGCGCGAAGCGATGCTCCGGAAGGGAAAACACCGGGTTTTTGTGAAGCTTGCCCACGGCTCTGGGGCCTGCGGTGTTGTGGCGTACCAGTTGAATCCGCGAACTGGGGCGGAGGTAGCAGTTACCACCCTGGGGGTGGAGCAGCACCTGACCCGACCGCCTGTGTATTACAATGCCATCAAGCCGTTCCGTTATACGGAGCCGAAGGGCATCCGGCTGCTGCTGAACTGGCTGCTGGCCCACGGGGCGCATGTGGAGGAGTGGATCACCAAGGCCACCTATCAGGGCAGGGCTTTTGATGTCCGGCAGCTGGTGGTGGACGGGCAGGCCTGCCACAGTATCGCGAGACTAAGCAGGACACCCATCACCAACCTTCATTTGAGAAGTGAACGGAAGAGCTTGGAGGAGCTGGGCCTTCCGGAGAAGATCCGGCTGGCGGCGGGGGGCGCTGCGGAGCGGGCTCTGTCTCTGTTCCCGCGTTCCCTGGTTGCCGGGGTGGATGTTTTGCTGCGGCAAGGCACCTATGCTCCCGTTATCGGGGAGCTGAATCCCTTCGGCGATCTGTTGTACCGGGTTGACCATCAAGGTTATGGCACCTACGCTTGGGAAATGAAGCAGCTCCCGGATTATGACACGTGGAGGGCACGGGGGGTTGCAGCTGAAGTGGCCGAAGCTGAAGCGGCAGAAGTGGCGAAAGTTAAAGCGGCAGAAGCTGAAGTGGCAGAAGCTGAAGTTGATGCAGGAGCTTCAGGAGGTACAGCACCATGACGGACATGAACCAAATCGTAGGCGACTACGACATTCTTATGATTACCCTGGATACTCTCCGGTTTGATGCGGCGGTGCTGGAGGAGGCCAACTGTCCGAACTTGTGCGGCGGCGGCCATTGGGAAAAACGGCATTCGCCGGGCAGCTTTACCTATGCGGCCCATCATGCCTTTTTCGGGGGATTTTTGCCAACACCCGCTACCACGGACAAAACCGGACCCGGACATATCAGACTGTTCCATTCCAAAAACACCGGCAAACCCACCCATCCCCACACCTGGCTGTTTGACACTCCGGATATGGTTTCCGGCCTGGCAGGAGAGGGGTACAAAACCGTCTGTATCGGCGGGGTGATCTTCTTTACGAAAAAAGTGCCGCTTGCCCGTGTGCTACCCGGGTATTTCCAGAAAAGCTTCTGGCGTATGAGCTTTGGCGTCACCAATCCGCGCTCCACGGAGCATCAGGTGGACCATGCGCTGAAGCTGCTGGAGGATACCGGCCAGGAGGAGCGGCTTTTTTTGTTCATGAACATTTCGGCCATCCACGGGCCGAATCTTTATTTTGTGCCGGGCGCAAAGCGCGACTCGGTGGACACTCAGCGGGCGGCGTTGCGTTATGTGGACGGCCAGCTGGGACGGCTGTTTGCTGCGATGCGCACCCGGAAGCGGCCTGTTTTTTGTATGGCCTTCTCCGATCACGGCACCGCCTACGGCGAAGATGGTTATGAAGGGCACCGCCTTGCCCACGAGGTGGTATGGACGGTGCCGTACCGTGAGTTTGTTCTTTAAGCCGCCTGTGTGGCGGGATGTAAACCAGAGCAGCTGAAACGCTAACGGAACTCTGAAGCGCTTAGCGGCTGAAAAGGAAGCGATTAGTTTTGTAACGGAACCCAGCGTCTCTTAGCGCACATTTTGCAGCTCTTTTGGCCCGGATAAGCAGGCTAAGAGCCTCCCCCAGTTCCGTTAGCGCGCTGAGGTGGCGGATTTAGGCTTTTAAGAGTCGCTCAGTTCCGTTAGCGCATGGAGGTGGCGGTTTTGGACCTCTAAAAGTCGTTCAATTCCGTTAGCGCGCTGAGGCAGCGGATTTCCGCCTTGAGGCAGCGAATTCCGGCGGCACCCAGTCCTGACAGCTTACATAGAAAGGAGAGTTCACGTGTTCGATTCAACGTTTCCCGATCCGTCGGATGATGCGGCCATTGCCCGGTGGAAGGAGCAGATGCGGGCAGAGCCGTATCGCTCCTATTTGTACTCATATCCCCACAAAACCGCTTACCGCGAGCTGAAGCCGGGCCTGCCTCTTGCCCAGTTGTGGGAGAGGGAACCCGCCGAAAGCTTCTTCTTATATATGCATATCCCCTTTTGCGGCGCCCGCTGCGGCTTCTGCAATTTGTTTACGCTGCCCGACAGGCACCCGGAGCTGCACCGTCAATATGTGGATGCTCTGGAGCGCCAGGCCCGTCAATGGGCGCCTTTCGTGAGCCGCAAGCCCTTCGCCCGTTTTGCCATCGGTGGCGGCACACCGACGCTGCTGGCGCCGGAGCTCCTGAGTAGGCTCTTCGACATCGCGGAAGAGTCGATGGGCCTAAACCCGGAGCAGGCGTCCATCTCTGTGGAGGCTTCCCCGGATACGGTTACGCCGGAGCGCCTGGATATTCTCCGACAGCGGCGCGTTGACCGGATCAGTATGGGGGTGCAAAGCTTCGTGGAAGCAGAGTCCGCCGCCATCTACCGGCCGCAGAAGCCGCTGGAGGTGGAGCGGGCGCTGGACCGGCTGAAGCGTTATGATTTCCCAGTGCTGAATCTGGACCTGATTTACGGGCTGCCCGGACAAACGGTCCAATCCTGGCTGTATTCCCTGGAGCGGGCGCTGGCGTATCAGCCCGAGGAAATCTTCCTGTATCCTCTGTACACGCGGGAGCACACCATCCTGAAGCCCGGAGAAAGCCGGCGGGACGGCACCGATCTGCGGATGGATTGTTACCTTGTGGCCCGGGATCGGCTTGTGGCGGAGGGGTATGTCCAATCCTCCATGCGCCGATTTGCCAAAGCCCCGGCACATTCCGGCAAGACCGTGCTGCCGTACGGCTGCCAGGAGGAGGGGCTGGTTGGTCTGGGCTGCGGTGCCCGCTCCTATACCCGCCATGTGCATTACGCAACGCGGTATGCCGTCAGCCGGGTGGCCTCGGAACGAATTATCCGGGAATTTATCAGCGCCGGGAGCTACGAAACCGCCGACTATGGCATGGTGCTGGACAGCCGGGAGGAGAAACGCCGCTACATTCTGAAGGCGGTTCTGCATCAGGAAGGTTTGGCGCTTCCCGCTTATGGAGAGCGGTTCGGCAGCTCGGCATGGGAGGATTGCCCGGAGCTGCAGGTGCTGCTGAAGGCGGAGTGGGCCTCTGTTGAAGACGGCATCCTCCGGCTGACTGATGAAGGTTTTGCCCATTCCGACGCCAACGGAGACGGGCTGATTTCCCCGGCTGTGCGGGAGCGGATGGAAGGATTTGTGTTTGCATGAGGGCCGTATTGTATTACCGCGGCTCCTTATCCTCCTGCAACTACGACTGTCCGTATTGCCCCTTCGGCAAAAAGAAGGATACGGCGGAAACTCTTGCCCGGGACCGGGAGCAGCTGTCCCGGTTTGTCCAGTGGGTGGGCGAACAGGGGGAAGCCGGCCACCGGTTGAAGATCTTTTTTAACCCTTATGGGGAGGGGCTGATCCATCGCTGGTACCAGACAGCTATGACGGAGCTGTCTCATATGGAGCATGTGGACAAGGTGGCCATCCAGACGAATCTGTCGGCGCCTCTGGCCTGGACGGATGGCCTCAACCACGATAAGGTGGCCTTCTGGGCTACTTATCATCCGGGGCAGGTGGGCGAGGCGGCGTTTTTGGGCAGATGCGGGGAGCTGCACAGCCGGGGCATTCCCTTCAGTGTGGGGACCGTAGGCGTAAAAAGTGCCTTCGAGGCCATAGCCTCGCTGCGGGGTAAGCTGCCTGCGGAGGTGTATCTCTGGGTGAACGCCTACAAGGATAAGGCGGATTATTACACGGAGGAGGACCGCTTGTTTTTAAGCGGAATCGATCCCCATTTTGAACGGAATCTGATAGATTATGAGAGCTCCGGTAAAAGCTGCCTGGCAGGCGAGTCTGTTTTCTACGTCCAGGGTTCAGGTCTGGTGAAGAGATGCTACCAGGACCAGCAGGTGCTGGGGCATCTGTACCGGGAGGGACTGGAGAGACTGTCCCGCCGGAGGCCATGCAGAATGGATACCTGCGGCTGCTACATCGGGTATATCCATATGCCGGAGCTGGGATTGACGGATGTGTATGGAGAGCGGCTGCTGGAGAGGATTGCTGGACCCCGCGCCGGGATAGCTCGGAGCTGAGCCATTCCGTGATGTTCGGAGCTGAGCCATTCCGTGATATTCGAAAGCTGGAAAGGGCCGTTTATTACAAGGAGGAGCACTGATACATGCTTAGGAAGCAGCAAGGGTGGACCATATGGATGACGGGATTGCCAAGCGCAGGCAAAACCACCACCGCCAACGCATTGACGGAAAAGCTGGAGGAGCTCGGTTGCGCCGTGGAATGCCTGGATGGTGACATCTTGAGGCAGCATATCGGTTCCGGCCTGGGTTTTACCCGTGAGGACCGGATGGAGAATGTGCGCAGAGCGGTGTACGTATGCGGCCTTTTGAACCGGCACGGAGTGAATGCGGTTGTCTCTATGATCAGTCCGTACACGGAAATGCGTGCGTATGCCCGCAGTCAATTGACCAGCTTCATGGAGGTGCATATCGACTGTACCTTATCCGAATGTGAACGGCGGGATGTGAAGGGGTTGTATGCCAAGGCGCGCCGGGGGGAGATTCCCATGTTTACCGGAGTGTCCGATGTTTATGAACGCCCGGAGAATCCCGAGCTGGTCCTTCATACGGACGGGGCAGAAGTGGGGGATAATGTGCGCCTGCTTCTGGAGATGCTGCAAACCAGAGGATATGCTGCGGCGTCCTCCGTGTTCGGGGTCTAGAGTCTCATGTAACGGCGGCGCCGTTTTGCCGATATAATCCATGACGACACGGCAGAAAGGCGGTGCTGGTATGAATCAAAAAGAGCTGGAGGACCAGCTGCAGGCGTTTTTTGAGCATAATCCTCTGGATGACGATATGGTGTATCTCAAGCAATTTGTGAAGGAGCACCCGGAAAACAAGCTGTCCTGGTATCTCTTGGGCAAGGAGTATGCGCTGCGGGGCAAACAAGGGAAGGCGCGGTATTGCTTTGCTCAGGCGGGAGAGGTATATGAGGCCTTCGAGAAAAAGAAGGTCCGTCTAGGGCTTCTGGAGGAGCTGAAGGCGGAGGAAGGGGCAGCCGCCGGAGGCACCGTCCGCAAAAAACGGGCAAGACTGGCAATCAAGCTGGCCGGGGCGGTATTCATAGCGCTTCTGGCAGGCTCATACATATTGGGGGACGGTATTCTCCCCCGTGAAGACATGGACGGAACCGGGGAGTTGGCTTCGGAGGAAACCGGAACGGCTGCTCCGGGAGAAGGGGGCCTGCGGATTCTGTATACCGACCCGGTTGCCGGGCGGGGGCAGGAGCTGTGGAAGCAGGTGATCCAGCCGGGGCAAGCTCCGGGCAGCAAAACACTGGTTGTGGAGGGGATTCCCACCTCCGACGGGAAATGGGTCAACGGCCTGCGCCAGCCAACATTGCTGGCCAGTGCGGAGAGTGCTTCCGCCGGCAACGGGGTGAAGGTGGATTACCTTCAGCAGGCCTGGTGCAATTGCACTCCCCAGGTGAATGCGGAAGCATCCGCAGCTGTAGCCTCCTGGTACCAGAGCCAGGAGCAGGACGTGATCCTGCGCTCCGTCGTCAAAGCCTACCAAAGCAGATACGGGAGTGTGCTGCCGGAAAATCTGGACGGAGTGGTCCGGAATTTTCCGGATAATCTCCTGCCGGGATATACGGAGCAGATGAAAGCGGCCTATGAGGCGCTGCGGAGCGGGGCTCCTTCATCAGCTGCGGCTCCGGGCAACGGCGGAGGAGCCGGCGCCGGTGCTGGTGTTGGGCAGGCCGGGGCAGGTCAAATTCCCACCCTCTACAGCGAACCGCTGGAGATTGTGGTCGACCGGCATAACTATAGGCTGGCCCTGGTCAGCGGCCGGTTTATTCTGCGCAGCTACCCGATTGGCCTGGGGGGAGACAAAACGCCGGAGGGTGTTTTCACCATCACCGATAAAGTCAAAAACCCCAACGGCAGGGACGATGGGGACTTCGGCTCCAGAGGCATGCAGCTGTCGGATACCGACTATGCCATTCATGGAACGAAAGAGCCGAGGAGCATTGGAGAAGACCGCTCACTCGGCTGCGTTCGGATGTTGAAGGCAGATATAGAAGAACTGTTCGACATGGTTCCTTCCGGAACCAAGGTAACCATCGGACGGGGACTGCTGCCGGCAGATATCCTCCGGAGCGAATCGCCCTTCCGCATGCCGGCCCTGCGCCAGGAAACCAATCCCGGCAAAATCTACAGGTGGCTGTAGATTAACCGTTTACAATGATCAGTACGGAAATGAGTACAACGATGGCGCCTACGATGGAGGCTGTCCAAATGATGGCCTTCTTATTGACTTCGTTGTCCTTTTTCTTGGTGCGGGCCAAAACGGGTGCCTGCTTCTTAACGGACATGTCTGATCGCCCTTCCTTCTCACGATATTGAACAATCCTATTTTACCACAATCCGGCAGGGGTGTACTAGCACCCCTTTACAAATTCGCTCCAGGGCTGCGGATATTCTTGCAAACCTTGGAAGGATGGGGTTTAATAATGAAGGAGACAGCGTAAGCTTACGAAGTTGAGCCTTGCTTAACAGCAAAGCTCAAGCATATGCTCGCGAAGTTAGCTTTGCCCTACGGCAAAGCTCAGTCGATGCTTACGAAGTTGAGCCTTGCTTAACAGCAAAGCTCTTGGGAGGAAGCCGGATGGACGGAAGAGATTGGAGCAAGTTTTTGCTCCCGTACGAGCAGTCGGTGGAGGAGCTGAAGGTCAAGTTCAAGCTTCTGCGGACAGAGCTCAAGTCTCGGGAGGAATATTCGCCTATTGAGTTTGTGACCGGGCGGGTAAAGAAAATTTCCAGCATTTTGGCCAAGGCTAAAAAGCTGAATGTACCTATGGACCAGTTGGAAGCAGGCATTGAGGATATTGCCGGCATCCGCATTATGTGCCAGTTCGAAGAGGATATTGAACGGCTGGCGGAGCTGATTGCCGACCGTAAGGATTTGAAGGTGTTGTATTGTAAGGACTACATCCGCAACAAGAAGGAAAGCGGGTACCGGAGCTATCATATTATTGTGGAATACCCGGTGCAAACCTCCCTGGGAATGAAGAATATATTGGCCGAGATCCAACTGCGGACACTGGCCATGAACTTTTGGGCAACCATCGAGCATTCCCTCAATTACAAATATCATGGAATCATTCCCGCGGATATCAGCGGGCGTTTATCCAAGGCGGCGGAAGCGGCTTACCGGCTGGATAAGGAGATGTCCAGCATCCGCGATGAGATTGTGGAATCCCAGAAGCTGTTCGAGGAACACTCCATCCTGGTGTCCAAGGTATTGAACCTGATTCAGGTGCTGTATTTTTACCGCAAGGGTAAGGAAGCAGCGGAATTCCAGCATCGGCTGGAGGAAATCTGGGAGTCCAACGAGCTCTCCAGATTATACGGGCTGGCGGATGAGGTGGAGAAGTCTGTGATCAAGGCAAGAGAGGCCTTTAAGACCAAACCCGACGGGGATCAGGGATTATGAGGGGCTACGAGGAGCTGTATGTGGCCTTCATCTATTACTTTAATATCGAACGCGACTATTTTGAATGCCATGAGGTAATGGAGGCGCTTTGGCTGGAGGAGGGACGTAATCCCATTTTCCAGGGACTGCTGCAAATTGCAGTGGGGCTATACCATCACCGCAACGGCAATGTCAGCGGCTCGATCAAGCTGTTCTCTCAGGGCATCGCCAAGCTGGAGGCGCAGCCGGACATTCTTCACGGCATCAAACTGCAGCAGCTTGTAGGGGATGCAAGGGTATACGTGGAGAAGCTGCACCGTCTGGAGGAGGAGCCCTTCGAATTCTATGATCTGGATATCGAGGTTACCGATCCGGTTCTGGAGGGATTAGTGGAGGAGATGAAGCTGAATCCCCCCGAAAAGGAAGAATAGCGCGGCTGCCCTGTTAACGGGGCGGCCGTTTTTTGGCTGCGAGGCCAATAGCTTCCCCTGCTTCTGTTAGCATCGCTTATGACTCGGTGCTCACGGACAGGCAGTTACTTTCTGGAGTGTCTAACGAATCTCACAACGCTTATTTTGCGGAAAGATGGCGGTTTGGAAATGTAACGAATCTGAGCGGCGTTATCCTCGTGGTTCAGCTGCATTTCGGCTTCTTTTTACCAAATAGCGTTTATCAGATTCGTTAGATTTAGGAAAGGAGCCAATTCGGCAAAATAGCGTGGCTGAGTTTCGTTAGAATGCCACCCACAAAAAAACACCGGACCACCAGGGGGAGTCACCCATCCGGCATCCGGTGTTTTGTCAGTTTACGAGCCTTTGTATTTGTTGAGGAAAGCCTTGAATTTCTCGTAAGACTCGGCAGACGGTTTGTTCTTTTCCATGGAGAAGCCGCCTTCGATGCGGTCTACCTCCTGGCCGTCCTTGTAATAAACCAAGGTAGGGGTGTATTGCAGCTTGTAATCCGACCAGCCCTGCGTAAATTCCAGGACATTGTACATCTTCATATCCACACCCAGCTCCTTGGTCAACGGTACCAAATGGGGGGTAGTTGCGACACAGTGGACGCAGGTGGGGGAGAAGAAATAAACGAACAAATTGGCTTTATCGGCCAGCTTCTGGGTCAGGTCAGCGGGCAATATGATGTTTTGGTAATTGGGATTGTCCAGCTGCTTGACGGTCATGGAGTTCAACTGGGATGCAGGGACACCATAAACATTGTTGTCCTTGGCCTTGAGGGAAGCTTTATTGACGAAGAACAGGATAACAAACGCACCAAGAATAATACCCAGAAAAATAATCATCTTCTTCAATGTTTACGCGCCTCCTCTGCAAGGTTCCTTTGGTCAAGTTATTGACTCTTATTCTTGGTATAGTATAGCATAGAACCATTCGGGGTTGGCAAATGAAAGCGGGCTTCCTTTTATAGAAAAGAGTGAGATGTGATGGACAACCATTTACCGGAAGCATTCCGCACGAAGATGCGCCGCCTGCTGGGTGAAGAGGAGTACCGGGCGTACCTGGCCTCGTTCGGCCAGGAGCGGTATTACGGCCTGCGGAGCAATTCGCTGAAGCTGACGGCGGAGGAGCTTGTGGAGCGGGCTCCCTATGGGCTTGCGCCTGTTCCGTGGTGCCCGACGGGCTATTATTATGAAGAAAGCGCAAGACCGGGCAAACATCCCTATTACCATGCCGGGATGTACTATATCCAGGAGCCCAGCGCCATGATTCCGGCAGAGCTTCTGGACGTGAAGCCGGGAGACCGGGTGCTGGACCTGTGTGCCGCTCCCGGAGGCAAAACCACCCAGCTGGCAGGCAAGCTGCAGGGCCAGGGCTGGCTTGTGGCCAACGACAACAGCCTGGACCGGGTGAAGGCATTAACCAAAAATGTGGAGCTGGCAGGCATCCGCAATGCCATGGTTACCCATGAAACGCCGGACCGGCTGGCGGCACGCTGGCCGGAGGCCTTCAATAAAATTCTCGTGGATGCCCCCTGCTCCGGTGAAGGCATGTTCCGCAAGGATGAGGACATGATCCGCCAGTGGGAGAAGCATTCCGTCGCCGTCTGTATGGGCATGCAGGCGGAGATTCTGCGGGATGCGGCGGTGATGCTGGCTGCGGGAGGGCGTCTGGTGTACTCGACCTGCACCTTTTCCCCGGAGGAAAATGAAAGTATGATCGCTGAGTTCCTGCGGCAGCATCCCGGCTTCCATGTGGTGCCAGTCCCGGCGGCTCATGGTTTTGTTCACGGGCAGCCGGATTGGGCGGCGCATACCAGAGGTGCGGACGTGCCTGATGAAGCGGAGGCGCAAACGGCAGGCGCTGTGCGGCTGTGGCCCCACCGGATTAAGGGGGAGGGGCATTTTGCCGTGATCCTGGAAAAGGACGGCGTCCCCGTTGCCTCGCAACCGGAACCGGTCCGTCTGGAAAGCAAACCTGCGGGCAACCGGAAGGGTTCCGCACCAGCCCGGACATCAGTACCGGATTTGACCCCTTGGGAGCAATTCGTCAAGGATAACCTGACACAGCTGCTGCAGGGCACGCCGGTGTTGTTCGGGGAGCGGCTTTATTTGGCTGCAGCCGGAAGTCCGCCAGTGGCAGAGCTGAAGATCTACCGGCCCGGCTGGTATGCAGGCGAGCTGAAGCGCGGGCGTTTCGAGCCCTCCCATGCTCTGGCTATGGGACTATGCCGCGGCGATGCCCGGCGGGTATTGTCTTTGCCCCCTGACTCGTCCCGGGTGATCCGGTATCTGAAGGGGGAAACCCTGGAGGTGGAGGAAGGGGAGCTGGAATGCTCCGGCGGCGTCTCCTCCAAGGGTTATGTGCTGGTATGTGTGGACCGGTTTCCTCTAGGCTGGGGCAAATGGAACCAGGGGATGCTGAAGAATGAATATCCTGCAGGATGGAGATGGGTATAGTGAAACAAACCATGCGGCTGGACAAGCTTCTGGCTCATTCCGGCTACGGGACGAGAAGCGAAATCAAGCTTCTGGTTAAGCGCGGCGGGGTTCAGGTCAACGGCAAAAAAGCCAAGGACAGCGGGCAGCAGGTTAATCCGGAGCGGGATGAGGTTTTGGCGGACGGAGAAAAGGTGGTTTACCGGGAGTTCGTATACCTGATGCTTCACAAACCTCCCGGCTATGTCTCCGCCACGGAGGATACCCGCGATCCGACTGTGCTGGATCTCATCGGCGCCGAATACAGCCATTTTGATTTATTTCCGGTAGGCAGGCTGGATAAGGATACGGAAGGGTTGCTTCTGCTGACCAATGACGGCAAGCTGGCCCACGGGCTGCTTTCACCCAAGAAGCATGTCCCGAAAACCTACTTCGCCCGGGTATCCGGCGGCCCGGTAGGCGTGGAGGAGGCTGAGGCATTCCGCGAGGGTGTCCGGCTGGACGACGGTTATGTGACTCTGCCCGCCAACTTGACCATTCTCGAGCCCGGCGATGCAGGGACAGAGGCGCGGATTGAGCTGACGATCATGGAAGGGAAATTTCATCAGGTCAAGCGTATGTTCGAGGCTGTGGGCAAAAAGGTCGTCTATCTGAAGCGGATCAGCATGGGCTCTCTGCTGCTGGATCACACCTTGGCGTTGGGTGCTTACCGGGAGCTGACAGAGGAAGAGCTTCGAGGCTTGAGACCGGAATAGAAACAATGTCCCATTTTCTAAAAAAAGGGAAGGTGTCTGATTCACAGGCATACATCCCACAGGAGGAGAGATGCGAAAGATGGATCAGCCTTACCGCTTGATTGCCCTTGACGTAGACGGCACCCTGTTGAATGATGAGCATCAGCTGACCGATGGTACCAAGGAGGCCGTCCGGCTTGCGCATGAGGCCGGGGCCACCATTGTGCTGTGCACCGGAAGAGGGCCCAGCAATTCCTTTTATCTGATGGAGGAGCTTGGCTTCCAGGGAGTTCTGATCGCCCATAACGGCGCCGCTACGGTGATGTCGGAGGATAAACGCCTGATTCACAGCTTCGCGTACCACATGCATGATTTGGCGGGTCTGGTGGAGTATTGCCGCAGCACCGGCATCCATTATGATGCCAATACTGCCTTCGAGATGTATATCGACCGGATTACTCCCCGGGAGCAGGATATGTATGTGAAGTACGGCATCCGGCCCAACCGGGTGGAGGATGTGGTGATGCTGCAGGAGCCCGTCCAGAAATTCACCATGTTCGGTACGATGGAGCAGATGGACCGGTTGGAGGCGCAATGGCCCCAGATCGGGTGTGAAATGTCTCCTATCCGCAGCGGGGATTTCTTCGTGGATGTGATGCATCCCGAAGCAACCAAGGGGAACGCGTTGAAAAAGCTGGTGGAAAGCCTGGCTGTCCCCCGGGAGCAGGTGCTTGCCGTGGGCAATTATTATAATGATATCGCCATGCTGGAATTCGCCGGCTTGGGCATTGCCGTAGCTAACTCACCGGCTAAGGTAAAAGAGGCCGCGGATCTGGTAGCCGTCTCCAATAACGAGGAAGCGGTCCGCCGCATTCTGGAGGAATATGTGCTGGGGCTTTAAAGAAGCGGTACCCCTTCGGGAGCGCTTCCAATACATACAAAAAAGAACGCCTTCCTGAGGGAATGGCGTTCTTTTTTGGCGCTGCACGGACGGGTTTGATAAGAGAAAGATCATCTCGTCCGCACAGGCGCCTCCTTTTTGGAGAAGGCAATTTCCGTAAGCAGTCAGAGACTCATCGGATTAACCCCGCCGGATTAGTAGATGAACGGACGGGAAACGATGACCAGAAGAATGAAGAGAACCAGGATAACACCTGTAGTTGTGAAGCCGCCGCCTACTGCGCTCATGATGATTCCTCCTAGGGTTAATGTACCGACTGTTTTGGTTCGTATGCGATCAATGCGCGGTCTTGGCAGGAATCGTATCTCTTCTTCCCTGATGTCTGTCGGTCTACTGTATCATATGCGCAGGGAACTCCGCCGTCGTAGACGTTTGCCCGGGTGAATAGAAATTGGGCAGTGTAGGCATTCTTTAATGGAGGAATACCGATAACGAGCTGGAGGCGATGCTCCATGGCAGAAGTGGTGCTCAGACCGGATCTGAAAACGGCGGGCGGAGAAGTCAGCGATATTGTAGTGAACGGCCGTTTTGCCGGGACCCTTATGCTGGTCTACCGGGAGGGGGACAGGCTTTCCGGCGCCGTACAGCTGGAGACAGACAATCTGGACGGAAGGGAAGCCGAGCAGGTCAACCGGTTTGTGGACCGCCATATCCGGGACTTGGCCGACGCTTTGGATATTGAGGATTTTGAAGCTGTCGTTACGATGGGCAGCTACGATCACATTCTGTCCGGAGATACCTGGCAGAGGGAAACAGAGGAGCCTGTTCGTCTGTATGAGGATGAGCCTGAAGTGATTTGGGTATCTGATGACGAGGACGGTTTGGGCGATTGGGATATCTATGAGCCGGAAACCTTCCGGATGGATGATGCCGAATTGGGTTATGCCGATGAGGGCGACAATGAAGAGGCCCCCGTCTTCTACGAGCTTGTGCCCACCCATACTGCAGCAAGCCATTCGGAGTACCATGTTTATGACGAGGGCCGGGAATGGGTGGCGGAGCTGATTATCCGTGAGACCGGAGGCGGGCTTGTAGCCGACGTGCATTGGATGTTCAATCCGGAAACCGAGGAGATGGACACCTTGGCCGATTACATCGCCGATGAGCTGGAGGATAGGGTGCTGGATGGCTTCCGGCTGAACCACCGGTATGAAGGATCAATTCTGGAAACGGCGGATTACGCGCAGGAGGATTTGACGGATAGTACGGATTTCACCGGAAATGCCGCAGGCCTAGGAACCGATCAGAACTACCGGGTTACCCTCGCCCGGGACGATCAGGATATGCTGACATATGAAATTTACGAACGCTCCAGAGCCCATCCGATAGGCACCGCCACAGTGGACATCAGCCGCAAGCAGCTGTCCGGGTTTATTGATTTCCGGGATTCGTCCGTTCAATCCGGACAGAGGGAGCGGATTGCTGCCCTGATTATGCAGGAGCTGGATAAAGAGAAGAACTATAACCGGATCAGCTTCACCATGCTGGCCCGGAATAAGCCGATTGATGAGGTTGTGTTCGAAAACGAGCCGTTTCATTAAAAGGATGGTGGTGTTGAGCCATCCATCCGTCCCCAAAAAAAAGCCGCGGACCCCTTCCGGTAGGAAGCGCCGCGGCTTTTTTGCATAATCGCATAGAGGAGATTGATTAATTCAGCTTCAGAATCTGGCCGGGCACGATATCATTGGAGGAGAGGCTGTTCCAGCCCTTAAGCATATCCACCGTCACAGTGAGCTTCTGGCTGATACTCCAGAGGGTGTCGCCGCTTTGAACGGTATAATGAGGCTTTTCCTTGGAGGCATCGCCCATAAGAAGGTCCGGGTCGGAAATGTACAGCTGATTCCCCGGTACCAGTGCATCATTTTTGACGGATTTCCAGTTCCATGTGCGCAGGCTATTCAGGGAAATGCCAGTTGTTTGGCTGATTTTCCACATGGTTTCGCCGCTTTGAACGGTGTAGGTCATCGGAATGACTCTCTTCACAGCCATAAATCGATTTTGCCAATACGGTGTGGACAATGAGGTGATGGTCACACCTTTGCTGGCCGAAGCGTGCAGCATTTGGTTATTGCCAAGGTATATACCCACATGGCCGGCTCTGTCCGGATAGGTGGTATCCCGGAAGAACAGAAGATCTCCCGGCTGGGCTGTAGCCATGGTAACCGCAAAACCTTCCTTCATCTGGTCATTGGACGAACGCGGCAGATTGATGCCGTTTTCGATAAAGGCCCGGAAGGTAAAGGAGGAGCAATCAAAATTGTTGGTTTGGGATGGGTCTGCGCCATACAGATAAGGCGTTCCCAGGTACTTGCTGCCGGAAGCAATAATCTTATCGGCAACAGTGGTTTTGGCCGAAACGGCGGCAACGGAAGAGACGGATTCGGTAGCGGCAAAAGCATGGGCCGGAGCCAGGGCGCCGAAAAGAAGGACAACACCTAGGGCAGTCTGCTGAAGTCGTTTATTCATGATCCGATTCCTCCCTTGTTGGATTGGCTTCTCGCCGGTAGACCCAGTATAAAGGGGGGAATGCCCAGGAACAACACATAAATGCTGGAAATCCTGATGCCGCTGCCTGAATTTGGTTAAGGAAAATACCAAAGGGTAAAAACCCTTAAGCGCATCAAATGGCGGGTCGACACCGTCAATTTAACGGGAACGGAGCCCCTTGGGATAATGGTTCTTGAGCTGGCCGGCAGCACATTTGGCCCAGCCCAAGGGATGCTTTTCCACACATACGGGTACCCAGCCGTCAGGCAAATCGACAGGCGCCGGGAGGACTTCGCCCCGGAGGTAAGCAGCCAGCTCAGGTGATTCAGCTGAAAAGCTGATTGTCTGCCGGAAATTGGCAGCCGGCATGGCCAGCGCCAGAGCGTGGGCGGGCTCCACCCGTTTTTTGCGGATGGACGCCAGATGCAAGCCGGGCCGCGGGGATTTAAGCCCTGTCAGCAAGGTGCTGCGGAAGCGCCCCTCCCGTCCGGAAGGGAGCCAATACAGCTGTTCCCCGAAGAGAAGGGGTTCTCCTGGCGGGAGCAGGTCCTTCGTGGTGAATACCGCTTCCGCAAATTCCCGGAAAAGCTTCCACGCTTCTGACGTTTGAGCGGATGGGGCAGTTGGCTTGTCCTGCCGCCCAGCCTTTCCTGTTTTGCGGCTCTCCGGCTCTTCCGCCACTTCACCATTCATCCGGAGGACAGCGACAAAATGGCCCTCCCCTTTAACTTTGTGGGGCCAGAGCCGTTCGGTGCGGATGAGGGTGAGCTCCGGATATTCCCGCAGGACAGCCTCAATCAGCTCCTCATTTTCCTTTTGGTTGAAGGTACAGGTGGAATAGGCGATGGTGCCGCCGTTTTTGAGCATGGCTATCGCATGGCGGAAAATATCCAACTGCCGGGCAGCGCACATGTCCACATGGTCAGGCGACCATTCCTTTTGCGCCGTCGCATCCTTGCGGAACATCCCCTCTCCGGAGCAGGGGGCATCCAGCATAATCTTATCGAAGAAGCGGGGAAAACGCTCGGCCAGCCGGTCCGGCGGGGACTGGACCACCACCGTATTGGCGGCACCCATCCGCTCGATATTCTCCGCGAGGATCAATGACCGGGCGGGATGGATTTCATTGGCCACCAGCAGGCCTTCGGGGCCGATTTTGGCAGCCAGCTGGGTGGACTTGCCTCCCGGTGCGGCGGCCAGATCCAGGACTGTCTCCCCCGGCTGCGGAGCAAGCAGCTCCGCTGAGGACATGGCGCTGGGCTCCTGGAGATAATACAGGCCTGCGGCATGGAAGGGATGTTTGCCCGGGCGGGATTCCTCCCGATAATAAAAGCCGGTGGGACACCAGGGAACCGGCTCCAGGCCGAACATGGCGGCTAGCCGTTCCTGTATGAGGCTTCCGGGTGGAACCTTATAAGGCTGAACCCGCAGTCCATAGGTCCGCGGAGCGTCGTAGCTGGCCAGGAAGGGCTCCAGCTCCTCCCCCAGCTGGCTTGACATTTGTCGGAGAAAATCTTCAGGCAATGTTTGAGGCATAATGGTTGTGTGGCTCCTTGCGTTGCAGTATCGTATACTCATACTAATACAAAAAGGGTCAATTTCCAAAGCGGCAGGACAAAATTCTTCCCGGAAACCTTTCAAGCCCAACGCGCGTATACTACATGTAGCGACAAAATAACCTTCGGGCTTGCGTTCCTGCAGTCCGGCGCTGAGGAGGGAAACCCCGTGAACAAAACAAGCCGAAGAATCAGGCTGGGAGCTGCGGCAGTGGTGACAGCAGCGTGTTTGGCGTTGTTGTGGGGGGCCCAGCCGCAGTCTGCACACGCGGGTTGGGTGGACCGGGTCCGCGATGTGTTCCAGGTGCCCGGCGAAGTGGACAAGCTGAAGGAGCAATATAATGAAATGAAGTCCGGCTACGATGCCACGGTGGAGCAGCTGGAGGAGACCCGGCGCCGGGCGGAGGAAGCCCAGAAGCTCACGGAGGAGTACCGCAAAACCCAGGAGCAGCTCGTGAACGATAACGCGGCGCTTGCGGAGCAAAACCGACAGCTTGCAGCCACTCTGGAGGAGCTGAAGGATTCCGAGGAGGCCCGCGCCCGGTCGGCAGCCCGAGTGAAACGTTTGATTTGGACGGCGGTTTTGCTGGTTGGCGGGTATTTCGGAATCAGCCGGGTGGCCAGGTATGTAATGCGTGCCCGGGTGAGACGATAATGGCGCAGACAGACCCTAGAGCGTAACATAGACTACAGACGGAGGTGGCCTTGTGAATATCGGGCCTCAACATCCGGGAGATGCGGAAAACGGCCGGGTTGAGCGATTCCTTCTGGAAGCCGGCGAGCAGGTCTCCTTGTTATATCCCGGCCAGATTATCGCGTATAGGGGGGCGCCTCAGGGAAGATCCGACCGTTTTATGACCCTGAAGGGGATGTACCGCAAACGGAAGCTGCTTCAGGCGGACTTGACTGGCCCCTGCGAATTCCTGACGGCGCTTCCCCACGGCTTTTATCTGAAAACCCTGCCGATTGAAGGCAATAGCGACTTGCTGTTCGAATTCCGCAACCTGTTTTTTTATACCCCCGGCATACATATGGAGCATAAGCTTCTGCAGTTGAAAAAAATGCTGGTCACCCGGGACTGGATGAAAATGAAGCTGTCCGGGGAGGGGCAGGTGGGCCTTCTCACCTATGGTCCCCTGTATGAAATCGAGCTGGATGAGCGGGAGCCGTTGTTTGTGGATGCACGCTGCGTGGTCGCCATGCCGGAGAACGCCAGTCTGAAGCTGTGCGTATATGGCAATCATCTGGCCAGCCAGCATATGAATTATCATTGGAGCATGACCGGACGCGGAGTAGCCTTGGTGCAGGGCAGTCTGGCGGGGCCGGAGCTGGAGAAGGAGCACCGCCAGGAAGGGTTAATCAAGCGGGTGCTCCGGGAGGTCATCCCCTTCGGCGGGGTATTCATTAAATAAGACATTGTGGCGTAAGAAAGTAACGGTCACCTATCAAAAAGGAGGCGCAGAGCAGAGATGGCGGAAACAGCTGAGCATGCAGCGTATCATACACCGGTTTCGGTGTTGGATTTGGCTCCTGTACTAAAGGGCGGCAGTGTGGCGGAAACCTTGCATAACAGCCTGGACTTGGCGAGACATGCCGAGGCTTGGGGATATAAGCGCTATTGGCTGGCGGAGCACCACAATATGGCGGGTGTGGCCAGCTCAGCTACCTCGTTGGTCATCGGTTATATTGCCGCGGGGACTTCAAGTATCCGGGTGGGCTCCGGCGGTATTATGCTGCCCAATCATGCGCCTCTGCTGATCGCCGAGCAGTTCGGCACCCTGGAGTCTCTGTACCCGGGGCGTATTGATCTGGGGTTAGGCCGTGCGCCGGGCAGCGACCAGTCGGCCTCCCGTGCCATCCGGCGGGGACTGGCTGCGTCGGGCCAGGATTTCCCGGTTCTGCTGGAGGAGCTGCGCTCCTACTTCGAAGGCACCAGCGTCGGGGTGCAGGCCGTGCCCGGGAAGGGCCTGCAGGTGCCCATCTGGCTGTTGGGCTCCAGTGGGTTCAGCGCCGAGTTGGCGGGGCGTTTGGGTCTGCCCTTTGCTTTTGCCAGCCATTTTGCCCCGGATTATCTCCTGCCTGCGCTGGATTTATACCGGATGACCTTCACCCCGTCAGCGGTGCTGGATAAGCCCCATGTGATGGTTGCCATCAATGTCTTCGCTGCGGAAACGGATGAGGAGGCTGACATTCTGTCCACCTCCCAGCAGATCCAGTTCCTGCGGTTAATTCGCGGCGGGGGCGGACCGCTGGAGCCTCCGGTGGCTTCCATGGATGAGCTGTGGCCGGGGGAGAGGGAGCGTGCCGTGGTGGAAAGCCAGCAGCGGTATTCCATTATCGGCAGCAAGGAAACCGTCCGCAGCCGGCTGCGGTACATCAAGGAGCTCACCGGCGCGGATGAATGGATTGCCTCCGGTCAAATCTATGACCACCAGGCCCGGCTGCACTCCTACGAACTGTTGTCCCAGGTGGTGCAGGAGGGATATTGACGGGGAGGGGAACGCGGGGCAAATTCCGAACCCGGAACCTCCGGAAGCTTCGGAATTCGGAAGCCCGGAATTCGGAACCCCGGAGGCCCGGGACCACCGGAAGCTTCGGGACCCCCGGAACCCTCGGACCCCCGGAAGCCCAGGAACCTTCGGGACCCCGGAACCTCCGGAACCCCTGGAACCCCCAGAAGCATGGAACCTCCGAAGCCCTGGAAATCTGGTTACCTCCGGCAACCAGCCTCCCAGAGCTTAGCCCAGCTAACTAACGGACTCCAGCGACGTTATTTCGGCCAAATGCTGCCTTTTTGAAAACTAACGGACACCAAAGCCGTTATTACCGCCAAACGGGGGCATCTCCCGGACTTTTGGGCATAATAGCGGCTCTCGTGTCCGTTAGAAATTTCAAAACAGGCTTTTCAGCGAAATAACGGCTCTCCAGTCCGTTAGGTGAGCAATTGAGGGGATAAAGCTGATTAGTTGAGAGAAATGATGATGCGAATGGGCCCGGAAGGTTCGATGAACGATGAGATGAATGGTGCGAATGGGCCTAGCTGACCCGACTGTGCTGGTGAATGGTGTGAATGAGTTCAAATGAGCCGATTGGTGGATAAGAGCTAAATAACAAGGAAATTGTGCCCAATATGCCAAAGCCAATGTGCCAAAGCCAAAGTGCTAAATGAACGGACTACATGTCTCAACCAATTCCAGCGGCTGCTGTTCCGTTATCACGGAGCGTAAAGCCGCTTTTTGTTATGCACTCGATTGACAACGGGTCAAACAAATATTATGATACGAGTGAAAATATTTGACCGTCTCTGACTGGACGGCGGAAGGAGGCACCTATGAAGCTGGCCCCCGTGTTTATTATCGAGGAGTATGAGCAGCTGAAGGCGGTAAGCGATCCGTTCCGTACCACCATATTGGGCCACCTCATCGAGATGCCGTATACCGGGCAGCAGTTGGCCCAGCTTCTTGCGCTTCCGCGGTCCAAGATCCATTACCATCTGGCGGAGCTGGAGAAGAACGGCTTTATCCGCGTGGTCAAAACCGAAGTGAAAAACGGCATCATCCAGAAGTTCTACCGGGCGGTAGCCTGGAGCTTCGTGCCGGGGGAGCGGCTGTTGCCCCACCGGACCGAGGTGGAGAATTACTTCCGGGAGTTCACACTGAACACCGTAAGCCGTGCCAGACTGCGGACGCTGACGGCACCGGAGGAGGCCTTCCAGGTGCAAAGCGCCAACAAAGACGCCTGGCCGCGCATCGCCATGCAGATGGAGGTGCATCTTAAACCGGAGAAGTTTGCCGGGTGGCTGGCCCGATACCGGGCCATGCTTCAAGAGCTGGATGACATGAACGATCCCGGCAGCGAGGAAAGCAGATTGTTTTATCTGGCTTCCGTGGGCTTTCAGGCGGAGGGGCCGCTGTTTGCGGATGGGGATGAGTATGAGGATGAAGATGAAGTAGAGGAATTGAAAGAGTAAAGCCCACAATGATGCTGGCAATGTTATAACCCATAAACCAATTATCCAAAGGATGGTGCAACCCATGGTAGATCCCCGTTTAACACGGCTGGCCGAGGTGCTGGTCCAATATTCCGTAAGAGCCCAGAAGGGTGAAAATGTCCTGATCGAAGCCTTCAACATTGACAATCCGCTGGTCAAGGAACTGGTGAAGCAGGTGTACAAGGCAGGCGCCAATCCCTTCGTGAATCTGCGGGATCAGCAGGTCATCCGCCAGCTGGTGCTGGAGGGAACGGAGGAGCAGCTGAACACCATGGCCAAGGTGGATGACTTCCAGATGCAGCAGATGCAATGCTACATCGGCGTCCGCGGCAGCCTGAACATTACCGAAATGGCCGATGTGCCCGCCGACAAGCTGAAGCAATATAACGCCCTGTACCAGACTCCGGTTCATTTTGAAACCCGGGTGAAGAAAACCCGCTGGGTGGTGCTCCGTTACCCGACCGCTTCCATGGCCCAGCTGTCCAACATGAGCACAGAAGCCTTCGAAAACTTCTACTTCGATGTGTGCACACTGGACTACGGTAAAATGAACGATGCAATGGATTCGCTTAAAGCGCTGATGGACCGCACCGACAAGGTCCGGATCACCGGCCCCGGCACGGAACTTACCTTCTCCATCAAAGGAATCGGAGCCATCAAATGCGCAGGCGAAATGAACATTCCGGACGGTGAAGTGTATACCGCTCCTGTGCGGGACAGCATCAACGGTACCCTGCAGTACAATGCGCCGACTCCGTACAACGGCTTTACCTTCGAGAATGTGCTCCTGGAGTTTAAGGACGGCAAAATTGTGAAGGCCACTGCCAATGATACGGAACGCCTGAACGGCATTCTGGATACCGACGAAGGCGCCCGTTATGTGGGTGAATTCGCCATCGGCGTGAATCCGTACATCAAAACCCCGATGAAGGACATTCTGTTCGACGAAAAAATCGACGGAAGCTTCCACTTCACCCCAGGCAGATGTTATGACGAAGCTTATAATGGCAACCATTCCGCCATCCACTGGGATATGGTTTGTATCCAACGCCCGGAATACGGCGGCGGAGAAATCTGGTTTGATGACGTTCTGATCCGTAAGGACGGCCGTTTCGTCATTCCGGAGCTGGAAGTCCTGAACCCTGAAAACCTGATTTCGTAATCAAACAGTTTTCTTAGATAAAACGCCGCTTTCCAACCCCATATGCGGGAAGGAAAACGGCGTTTTTTACGGCTAAAAGGTAAAAGGGGAGGAGTAACGTGTGCAGATAGATTTTGGAGGAGCAAATAGGTTATCATTACAGCATAATCAGGTTTAGCGAAAGTAAAATTCTGCCTGGGGCGAAAGGGTTGTTCTTATGTCCATGGATTCCATTAAATTGACCTCTTATTCCACCAAAGGAGGCTGCGGCTGCAAAATTGGTCCCGGAGACCTGTCCCAGGTGATCCGTTCCCTGCCGGCTCCCCTGCCGGACCCGAATCTTCTGGTGGGCATCGATACCAGCGATGATGCTGGCGTGTACCGCCTGACAGACGAGCTGGCGCTGGTGCAGACGGTGGATTTTTTTACGCCGATTGTGGATGATCCGTATTCCTTCGGGCAGGTGGCTGCCGCCAATGCCATCAGCGATATCTACGCCATGGGCGGCAAACCGCTGACAGCGCTGAATATTGTGGCTTTCCCCATCAGCAAGCTGGACAAGCAGGTGTTGGCGGAGATCCTGCGGGGTGCCGGGGACAAAATGCGGGAGGCTGGAGTGACCCTGGTTGGCGGGCATTCCATCGATGATAATGAACCCAAATTTGGGCTGGCGGTAACGGGTCTGGTCCATCCGGACAAGGTGCGCACCAATGCCGGAGCGAAACCGGGCGACTGTCTGATACTGACCAAACCCATCGGAGTGGGGATTCTGACCACCTCCATCAAGAAGGATCTGCTGTCTCCGGAGGAGATAACAAGGGTTACCCAGGTTATGGCAACACTCAACAAAAAAGCCGCCGAGATTATGGAGCCTTACCGGGTCCACGCCTGTACGGATGTGACGGGCTTCGGATTGTTGGGACATGCGCTGGAGATGGCCAAGGGCAGCGGCAACGGCATCCGCATCGAAGCCGACCGGGTTCCCGTCCTGCCAAGAGCCAGAGAGCTGGCAGAAGCCGGGTCAGTGCCCGGCGGCACACGCAATAATTTCAAGCATGTAGAGCCTTCGGTTATATTCCCCGAGGATATGGACCAGATCGGGCGCTACATTCTATGCGACGCGGTTACCTCCGGCGGGCTCCTGATCGCCGTGGATGAGGCGGACAGTGCGGAGCTGTTGGAGAAGCTGGTGGCGGACGGAGTGGAAGCGCATTTGATCGGGCGGGTCACCGGAGAGCATCCCGGACAAATTCAGGTGGTGTAGAGGAGTGGCAGGTGTGTTTCAGGACATCGGTGTAGAAGATCTGCTTATCCGCAGGAAAAATGGAGACCTGATCACAGTGGACGTCCGGTCTCCGTCCGAATTCCGGGACGGCACTATCCCCGGGAGCATGAACATTCCTTTTTTCAACGATGAGGAGCGGGCGGAAATCGGCACCTTGTACACCCGGGTGAGTGTTCAGGCGGCCAAGGATCGGGGACTGGAGATTGCCTCTGCCAAGCTTCCCGCTTTGGTGAAGGAGTTTCAGGGCATCGGCCGGGAAAAAGGGGTGTTCTGCTGGAGAGGGGGCATGCGCAGCCGTACGGTTTCCACCGTCTTGTCTCTGATGGGCATCCGCGTTTACCGGCTGGAAGGCGGCTACCGGGACTACCGCAGGTGGACGACGGCGCGTTTGGAGCAGATGGCCCAGCGGCCGTGGCCTTCATACGTTCTTCAAGGGAATACCGGCACAGGCAAAACTGCCATTCTTCAGGCTCTGCAGGCCGAAGGTTATCCGGTAGCGGACCTGGAGGGGATGGCGGGGCACCGCGGCTCTATTTTTGGAGGAGTCGGAATGCTGCCCCATAACCAAAAAACCTTCGACGCCTGCTTGGTGGAAAGGCTGGAAATGTTGGAGCACTCCCCTTGGATTCTGCTGGAGGCTGAAAGCCGGAAGGTTGGCAAAATTACGTTACCGGAGTTTATGATGCGGAGCAAGGAGGAGGGCAGAACCATTCTGCTGGAGCTTCCCCTGGAGGTCCGGGCCAGACATATTGTGGCAGACTACCGGCCCGAGGTTCACGGGGAGGCGCTGCTGGCGGCCTACCGTTTCATTAAGGAGCGGATTCATACGCCCATAGCCAAGGACATTGAGAGTAAGTTGTTGTCCGGGTCCTATGAGGAGGCGGTGCTGCTGCTTCTGGAGTATTATTATGATCCTCTGTACGCCCATTCCGAAGGAATGTACAAGGAGGAGCCCATGGTAGTTAAGGCTGCTACGGTAGAAGAGGCGCTGGACCGGGTCCGGGAGCTGCTGCCGCCAGTGAGTTAGGGGGAGATTGCGGACATCG
The DNA here is from genome assembly GCA_023388055.1 of Bacillota bacterium. Lineage (GTDB taxonomy): Bacteria > Bacillota > Bacilli > Paenibacillales > NBRC-103111 > Paenibacillus_AR. Next base: position 89,943 of record JAEWGW010000011.1, read on the forward strand.
TTCCATGAGCCGATAAGTCGTTACGGTCAGCGATGTAAGCGGGAGGGGAGCCGTGGCAGGCTGATGCTGCTATTCCTAACGGCGGTGAGAGCCGCTATTTGCCCAAAAAAGAGGGTGATGCGAAATCTAACGGAAGCAGGAGACGCTAATGAGTGAAAAAGAAGCCTACGGCGGGCCAAAAGGTCCGAATAAAGGCTGTGGCCGCCGTTAGATTTTTTGGAGGGGCTTTTTTGCGGGAATAAGGGCTTTCCCCGCCGTTAGAATATGTTGGGACATATCGGCCCAATTCTGGGGCCTGCTTGTAAACACGTCCTAGAACCGGAAGCCGCTTCCAGCGAGCCACGTGAAGCCCAATCCCGTCAGCCTGTTCAAGGCGTCCAGCTCTGCCGGGTCAACGCAGACGATCAGGGCATCAGGTCCACCCAAGGCGGCATAGGCAAATTGGCGCGGGCCTGCTGATTCCCGGAGTTTATCGGCAGCTCTGAGGAGAAGTGCCGGGTCAAGCTTGTTTCCGGACTGAAGGAGCTCCCATTCACAGGTTTGTGTGTCCAGCGTGAACCGGAGCAGCACGTTCTCCCCGGAGGGAAGGGCCTGAACATCAGCAACTGGCAGTACCGACCCGGAGGCTTCGGCCACCCCAGCCAGCCGCATAAGGGCGTGCACATAATCCTCCGTCTGCCGGATGCTGTCCCGGTGAACATGCCAGATCCGCTCCGACACAGGCTTTCCATCCCCGGCGGTACCGCCCAAGGCGATCAGAAGCAGCAGATACGGCTTCTCCATGTACGCCTCCTTGCGGAATTTCACCAGCTCCTGCTCCCGGATTTCCGGACGGGGGCGGAAGCCCAATAGAGCCAGCTTTTTCAGCTGGACGGCAGGGTCTAACGGGTCTTTCTTACGGAACCAACCTAGCATTTTCGTTACCGCCTCCCATCGAAGCTAAGGCATGGATTATCCGACGTGGCTGCCGGCATTAAGCTGCTTTTGCTTCATATACTTGCAGACCTTGTTCTTGCCTGAGGTTTTGGCCTGGTACATGGCTTCATCCGCCTGCTTCACCAGGGCATCCGGAGAAATCCCCTTCTTCGCCTTGCTGTAGCCGACGCTAACCGTAACCCCGGCTTCCGCTTCAATCCGCTTGCGGATCAGCTCCGCCAATTCGCCCGGATGGACCTCCGGGTCCGTCACCAGCACCACCATTTCCTCGCCGCCAAGACGTCCCGCCACTCCGATTTCCTCCACACATTCCCGAAGGATCGAGGCCACCTTTTTCAGCGCTTCATCACCCTTGTCATGGCCTTGTGTATCATTCAGCTTCTTGAAATTGTCAATATCTGCAAAAATAACAGTGACCGGCACTTCATGGGACAGATACTGCTTCAGCCGGTTCATAAAATACAGCCGGTTATACAGCCCGGTGAGGGCATCCGTAATGGATTTGGTATACACCGCCTGAAGCAGCTCCACCACCCGTTCGAACACGATGAGAAACAGTGTCATATAATACAATACAAGGAATATGCTGCCTGCTGCAGCGACAGCCGGATAAGCACTGCCTGTAATAAACACATCCGCCAGATGGATCAATTGGTAGATGAAATAAAAGGACAAACTCAGCTGATACCGGTTCCACTGGCCGACCCAGGGGGAAATCCACTGGTGGCACAAGAAGAGCATCAAAAACATATACAGCTCAATACCCAGATTCTGCAGCAGCACTACCTGTCCCGGATTACCCTCGAATCCGTCCACCAGGAAGTACATCAAGGAAAGCAGCACGGCAACAGCGACAGCTGACCAAGTCAGAATATGCTGCCGGGTCCGCGAGGAATTGTACATTTGGTAGATGCCCAGGTTCAGGAAGATAAAGGAAACCGCCTTCAACAGAATCGTGGCGTAGCCCGTCCAATTGCCTGTACCCGGAGCGTCGGTTCCAGCCGAGATGATGAGAATATGCTGAACCATCACCACCAGAATCGATAAAGACAGCGAGAAATAAGCCTTCTTCCGCCGGCTCACAAACAGCCTGAACGTCATCACCAGCATCAGCAGAAGGATCACCAGTATAATCGTGGAAAAATAAACGGGACGCATCGGTCCGCACAAAAGCTCGTACAGCATGTCCATTCTCCCTTCAACCCATTCTTTCATTATACCAAAAACTTTGTCGGTGTGTTCTCTTTTCAATTGCTGCCGGCAAGCGCTACAATAGGGATGAAACGGGATTTTTTTGCACCATGAAGGAGGAAATCATGAAAATCTTGCAGGCGCTGTTTTTTCCGCCGGAACAGCCTGGTGGGGTATCGTCCATGGTGCCGTATATCCAGGAGCGGTTTATTAAGAAGGGCTGGGATATGGAGCTGTTTTCCCTGCCCAAGCGCATACGCAGCAAAGGAACCGAGGATGTAGAGTTCCACACCTTTGACTGGAAGCAGTATGCCGGCAATCCGATTATCGATAAATATATTCAAACCTATAAGGATTACATATGGTGGACCAAGCTGCGCCTGAAGGGCTCCTATGACCTGATCCATGCCCATCATCCCATTGCGGCGCTGGCCATGAAGCGGATTTTCCCCGATACTCCTGTGATGATCACCATCCACTCCAGCTATGAGAAGGAGCTGATGTTAAACGGGCGCATTCAGGAGGGTGGGCCGGAGGAGAAGTTCCTGACGTCGATTTATGGAGAGCTAGAATACAGCCTGGACCGTATCATAACCGCTTCCCACGCATTCCGCATGTATCTCGGGAACTATATGGAGGATTGCAGCCAGGTTGAAGTGATTCCGAACGGCTTCGACCAGCGGCGCTTCCGTCCTTATTCCCATGAAAATGCGGTGACCCAGCTGATTTCCGTCTGCCGTCTTGTCCCGGCCAAGGGGCTGGATACCCTTCTTGAGGCTTGTGCCCGCTTGAAAAAGAAGGGTGTCCCCTTCGTGCTGCACCTGATCGGAGACGGTCCGATCCGGGAGGAATTGGAGCAGATGGCGGTGGATTTGGGCATTTATGAGGATACCATTTTTTACGGCTATATGCTGCATCCCGAGGAATTCATGCCTTTCTTTGATATCTTCGTCCTGCCTTCCCGGGCGGAGGCCTTCGGGTCCGTATTCGCGGAAGCGGCTCTGTGTCTGTTGGCCCTGGTGGGGACTCAGGTTGGGGGCATCCCGGAGCAGATCGAGGACGGGCGCAATGGCCTGCTGGTCCCGTCAGGGGATTCCGAGGCTCTGGCAGCCGCTCTGGAAACCCTGATCGAGGATCCGGGCTACCGCTACGAGCTGGCCCGCGCCGCATGGGAAAAGGCCAAAAAATCCTACTCGCTTACCCGGGTGATCCAGCAGCTGGCGACGGTGTACCGGAGCTTCGGAACTGCAGCCGCCGACGGTGCGGAGGAGTTCGAGGGTGAGGGTGAAAACGAAGGAGGCGGCGGAGTGTGATTCCGTTCCGGTTTATTCATGCCGCCGATCTTCATCTGGACAGCCCCTTCGCGGGACTGTCCGGCGTGCCGGAGGCGGTGCGGCTGCTGCTGCGTGGCTCCACCTTCGCTGCGCTGGATAGCCTCACGGAGCTGGCAATCCGGGAGAAGGCGGATTTTGTGCTGATTGCAGGAGATGTTTATGATTCGGCAGACCGGTCGCTCAGGGCGCAGCTCCGGTTTCAATATGCAATGAAACGGCTGGCGGAGAACGGGATCTCCGCTTTTGTCGTTCATGGGAACCACGATCCGCTGGACGGCCGGGAAGCGAAGCTGGGCTGGCCGTCAGGCGTACATATGTTTCAGCCGGGAGAGGTGGAGCGTGTTCCTGTGGTTTTGGAGGGGCGCGGCCATGTGGCGGATATTCAGGGGATTTCGTACCCGACGGCGGCGGTGCGGGAGAATTATGCACAGCGCTTCGGAGGGGGGACAGGCGGTGTGTACCAGATCGGGCTGCTGCATGCCAATGTGGACGGTTCGCCGGAGCATGCGGATTATGCCCCGTGTTCGTTAAAGGAGCTGGCGGCGGCCGGTTTGGACTATTGGGCTTTGGGCCACGTCCATACCCGCAGGGTGCTGTCGGAGAAGCCTTGGGTGGTCTATCCGGGCAACATCCAGGGCAGGAGCGTCCGCGAGCAGTCGGCCAAGGGCTGTTATGTGGTGGAGGTGGACGGAACCGGGGCTGCGGAGCTGCGGTTCCATGCGTTGGATGCGGTTCGTTGGTTGGCCCGTGAGGTGTCCATTGCGGATTGTTCTACGGAGCAAGAGCTGAGGGAAGCGCTGGAGCAGGCAATGGAGGGGGCCCGCACGGAAGCGGAGGGGCGGCCTGCCGTGCTGAGGCTTGTCCTGACTGGCAGAGGGCGGCTTCACGGCAAGCTCCAGGGCGGATACGCCCGGGATTTGGCGGAGGAGCTGCGGCGGGCCGAGCTGGAGCGTTGGGAGCTGCTGGAGGAGGAAACGGGCGCAGGAGAAGGAATGCTGCTGGTTTGGCTGGAAAAGCTGTCCGTTCGGACAGGCGTGGCGGCTGACCGGGAGGCTCTGCTGCAATCCGAAGGGTTCCTGGGTGAGCTCCTTCGGTCGGCCGCTGAACTGGAGAGTGAGCCTCAGGCTTTGAAGGGATTCGCCGGAGAATGCCTGGAGCCGCTGTTGGGCCATCACCGGGCTGGTCCGCTCCTGCGCAAAACAGGATTGACGGCGGAGGGAGCTGCTGAGGCGGGAATAGAGGCGGAATTCGCGTCCGAACTGCTAAAGCAGGCTTCGGAATGGCTGTTGGACCATCTGCTGGATGAAGAGGAGGGAGCGTAGGTGAGAATCCGGGAAATCCGCGTGGAGGGTTTCGGCGGGCTGCAGAACCGGACGGTGGAGCTGCATGGCCCGATGACCGTTTTATACGGCCCCAATGAAGCGGGCAAAAGCACGTTATTGCATCTGATCCGTGCGGTGCTGTTCGGTTTCCCCTCCCGCCAGTCGGGTTTGGAGCGGTTCGAACCGGCCAAAGGCGGCGTCCATGGCGGTTCTCTGGTGCTGGAGCCGGAGCCGGGCAGCCAGGTGCGTGTGTTCAGGCGTTCAGCGGACGCTGCTGCTGCAGGCGGAAAGGGACGTATTCCCTCCGCCGGACTGGTGACGGTTACGCTGCCGGACGGGCGCGAGGGAGGCGAGGAGCTGCTGCGGGAGCTGCTCGGGGGCGTAACGGCGGAGCAGTTCCGCAATTTGTTCGCCTTCACCCTGACGGAGCTGCAGGCACTGCATACTCTGACCTCGGAGGAGCTGGGCGGATTCCTGCACAGCGCCGGTCTGGGGGTGCGGGCTTCCCTGGTCCGGGAGACGGAGAAGCGGCTGGTCCAGGAGCTGGAGAGCCGCTTCCGGCCCAAGGGGCGGAATCAGGGGATCAGCCAGTTACTGGGCGAGTGGGATACACTGGACAGCGCCTGGCGGAAAAGCCTGGTTCAAGCCGGGCGGTATAACCAGCTGACGGCAGAAATCGGGGCTCTTACGGAGCGGATTGCGGAGGCCGGAGAAAAGCTGGCGGACGGGAAAGCCCGGTTGGAGCTGCTGGAGGCGGCTCTGGCCCAGCGGGAGCGCTGGCTGCGCCTGAGTCATGTGACGGAGTCACTCCAGGGGATGCCGGCGGCGGAAGAGTGTTGTTTTCCCGAGGAGGGCCTGTCCCGGCAGGACGTACTGCTGGGCGAAGTGGAGAAGCGGGAGGAAACGCTGGCCGGTTTGCGGATGAGGCATACCGCGCTGGAGGATATAATCGCCGCTTATTCCGAAGCGGATACCGGATTGGTGGGGCAGCGGCAGAGGACGCAGGCCTTAACGGAGGAGCTGAGCCTCTACAAGGCGGGCTTTGGCCAGGAGGAGGAGCTGCTTCTGGAGCTTGGGCGCCTGGAGCGTCTGCTGCAGGGGAAGCTGCAGGAAGGGGGCATCTCTTGCGGTGGTTTGCCCGCCGAAGCGGATTCGCCGGAAGTCCCCGAATTAACCGCCGCCGTGCCCCCGGAGTCCTTTCCTCCAGTTACCCTGCAGCACCGGGAAGAGGCAACACGCTTCAAGGAGCTGTGGGGAGAGCGGGAGCTGTCCCGGGTCCGGCTGGACAGGGCTGTTGACGCTGCGGAAGCTGATCTGGCGCAGGCGGCGGCGCTGGTGCAGGAGCGGCGGGAGCTGCTGGCCGGAGCGGAACGGACGCTTGCGGCGACGTATTCGCCTGAAGCGGACAGGCTGGCTGCGGAGCTGCCTGCGGTAGTTCGGGAGCTGCGCCGGGAATACGGGCAGCTGGCCGAGGTCGGACGGGAATACCGGCATCTGCGTGAACGGGAGCTGGAGCACCGTCTGTCGGTGGAGCAGCTTCAGGCCCAGGCAGAGGCAAACGGGCGGACCGTGTCCCGGCAGGAGGGACTGGATGGGCGTTTGGTGCTGCTTTGGGCGCTGCTTCTGGGTTTGGGGGGCGGGGCCGGGCTGTTTTTTGGGCTGGCCGGCAATTGGTTGATGGCGGCTGCAGGTTTGGTGGTTATGGCTGTTGGGGGTGGGGGGCTGCTCTTTGGCGGCAGGGCAGTCTCATCTGCAGACAGAGGCGGCCGTTCCTCCCGCCGGTACCGCCCCGGTGACGAAACGGCGGCGGGACTGGCGGCAGACACGCCGCTTGCCGCCCGGCGTCAAGAACTGGAGCAGGAGCTGGAACGCTTGCGCGGAAATCTGGAGGTCCGGCTGCAGGGGTTGAAAAGCAGCCTTGGAAGCAGCAGCGGACTTCCGTCGCTGGACTCCGGCAATGAAGCGCTGCCGGAGCAGTTGGAGGAGTGGTTATCCCGGCTGAATCAGGCATTGCGGGATTGTTACCAGCTGGAGGAAAAATGGAGGACTGCCCAAGAAGTGGAAAGCCGTCTGCGGCGCCAAGTGGACCAGTTGGGCCGGGAGCAGCGGAAAACGGAGCTGGAGCAAAGGGAGCTTTTGACCGAATGGAGGCAATGGCTGACCCAATGGAATGCGGAGACCGGGGAGCTGTCCCCCGAGGCGGCCATGGAGTTTGTGGCCTTGCTGGATCAGGCGGCGGAGCTTCGGCTGCGCCAGGAGGAGGGCCGTGGGCGGCTGGACCGCATCCGCAAAAACCGGGCGGCATTCGAAGCGTCTGCAGGAGCGGTTCTCGGTGCGGCCTTCGGCACGCCGGAGGAGCTGCAGCTTGCCTTGCAGGGCTTCCGCAAGGCGATAGAGCAGGCGGTGGAGCGCCAAAGCCGCTGCCGCGAGGCGGAGGAGGAGCTGGAGGCGCTCGCCCCGCGGCTGCGGCTGGAGGAGGAGGCGCTGCTCCGCTGCCGGGAAAAGCTGGCGCACTTGTGGCACCAGGCCGGTGCGGACGGCGAGGAGCACTTCCGGCGGCTGGGTGCCCGGGAGGCGGCCCGCCGTGAGCTGGAGGCGGAGGAAAAGAGCCTCCGGGAGCTGCTTGCTGCGGCCGTGGGCAGCAGCCGGTTGGACAGGTTGGGCGAGGTGCTGAAGAGCGGGTCCACCGCGGAGGTAGCCGCAGAGACCGAGCGGCTGGGGCAGGAGCTCCTGGAGCTGGAGGCGGCGGTAGACCGGTGGAAAGAGGAGAAGGGCAGGCTCCATGCGGACTACGCCCGTTTGGCGGACGGTGCCGATCATGGAGCGCTGCGGGAAAAGCAGGAGGAGCTCCTGGCCCGGTTCGGGGACGAGGCGTCCCAATGGGCGGTGTTCGCCATGGCGGCAGGTCTGTTGGCCCGCACCAAATCCCGCTATGAGCGGGAGAAGCAGCCGGAGGTGATGCGCCGGGCATCGGAGCATTTTGCCCGGCTGACGGGCGGACGTTATGTCCGCATCGCAGCGCCCATGGGTGAGGAGCGCCTGCTCGCCATCCGCCCCGGCGGGGAAGCGGTGGACTCCGCCCGCTTGAGCCGCGGGACCGCAGAGCAGATGTACCTGGCCCTCCGCTTCGCACTTGCTGCGGAATTCGCCAGACAAACCCCACTGCCTCTTGTCATGGACGATATCTTCGTCAATTTTGACGGAGAGCGCCTGCTGCTGGCGCTTCGGGAGCTCGCTGCGCTGTCGGAGCAGCATCAGGTGCTGCTCTTCACATGCCACCGCCATGTGCTGGACGCATTGGCGGAAGCAGCCCCCACGGCGCAGCGGATCCTGCTGCCGGGGGCTTCCGGCGCCGGCTGAGCTTCGGCGCCGGCTGCTGCTCCGGCTGGCAGTGCTTCCTCAGCCGGAGCATGGTGGCGCATCCCCGGCGTGGTTCCACTAGCGGAAGGTTAGCCTCTCTTCTCGGGGATAACGGAAAAGCCTTTCCGTTTTCTGCTTACCTCCACTCTTGTATAAGCATTAGCGGAACTCCGGTTCCGCTATTTTTGTGTCTTTTATCAGCCAGAGCGTGTGTGCATATCCAGATAAAGGGGGGGCGAACGAGCAGCTAAGGGTGCCAGAGGCGGACGGAGCTTTTTAAGCCGGGGCATGGGCGAATGGGAGGTGGTGCTGCAGCGAACCTTCCTACTTAAGTCTTGCGCGTTTAGAAAAGATATGTTTAAATAGTAAATATTACGATTAAATGGCGAGGTACCCGCATGTATTCCTTATTTGTTAGTCTAACAAGCTAGTCTAACAAGCGAGTATAAGACGAGCGGATATCAAGTGATGACAAGGAGTGAGCAGAAGAAATGAGTAAATTGAAAGATAACCGGATTCCTGTTACCGTCCTGTGCGGCTATTTGGGCTCAGGCAAAACCACGCTGCTGAACCATGTGCTGAACAACCGGGAGGGCCTGCGTGTAGCCGTCATTGTTAACGATATGGGTGAGGTGAACATCGACGCCTCCCTGATTCAGTCCGGCGCATCCCTGTCGCGTACGGAGGAGAAGCTGGTATCCTTGTCCAACGGCTGCATCTGCTGTACCCTGCGAGAGGACTTGCTGCTGGAGGTGAAGAAGCTGGCGGAGGAGAAGCGGTTTGACTATATTCTCATCGAATCCACTGGGGTCGGGGAGCCAGTGCCCATCGCCCAAACCTTCACCTACCGGGATGAAGCTAACGGAGTCGATCTGACGGACTATTGCCGGCTGGATTGCATGGTTACGGTGGTGGATGCGTATACTCTATGGCGGAATTTCTCCTCCGGCAACCAGCTTCTGGAACGCTCCGAAGCGGAGGAGAGCGGGGAGGAGCCGGATATTATCGATCTCCTGATCGATCAGATCGAGTTCTGCGATGTGCTCATTTTGAATAAATGCGACAGGCTGCAGGAAACCGAGCTGGAGCAGCTGGAGGGAGTGCTTCGTACTCTTCAGCCCCGAGCCAAGCTGGTCCGCAGCATATATGGAAGGATAGATGCCGCCGAAATTCTCAATACCGGCCGCTTCGACTTCGACGAGGCTAGCGCTTCCGCAGGCTGGATGCGGGAGCTGCAGAAGGAGGAGCATACACCGGAAACGGAGGAGTATGGCATCGGCTCCTTCGTGTACCGCAGGCGTCGTCCGTTCCACCCGGGCCGGCTTTACAAATTCCTGACCAAGCTACCTCAGGAAATTGTCCGCTCCAAGGGATTTCTCTGGCTGGCCTCCCGCCCGGATATGGCTGCCTCCATCGGACAAGCCGGCCCATCCATCCAGTTTGGCCCGGCAGGCTTTTGGCTGGCGACTCTCCCGGAGAAGGAACGGGAGCTCTATTTCCAGGAAAGCCCCGACCTGCTCAAAACATGGGACCCGGAGTGGGGCGACCGGATGAATGAGCTGGTTCTGATCGGCATCCGGCTGGACCGGGAGCATCTCACCGCACAGCTGGATCAATGCCTGCTCACCGACCGGGAGATGGCAGCCGACTGGAAGACGCTGCGGGACCCGTTCCCCTCCTGGGAAACCCCTGAGCCTGTCAAGGAGGAAATCGGCCAATAACCTTCCTGCACACCCAAAAGGCAAGGAGCGCAGATATATCCGGCTGCCTTGCCTTTTGGGTCTCTTCCATTTTCCCCGATAATTCATCGAGAACATGCCGAGTTTGATCAAAATAAGCCCTTTTCCACCGGGCGGACAGGTGTTGGCCTGCCTTACCGGGGAAAAGGGCTTCCGGATTTTTACGAGTTTTCACGGTTCTTCACCGATCTTAATAGATCTTCACAGATCTTAACGGGGCTTATGGGTGCGCATTTGCTTGTGGAGCTGCTTCCATTTGGTTTTTTCCTGGAGCTGAAGCTGCTTATCCTCCTTACGCGCCAGATAAGCCAGCTCCTTCTGGAGCTTTAGATAGCTGTTGTAACGGTCCTCCTCCAGGGTGCCGTCCTGCAGGGCGGCTTGAACGGCACAGCCCGGCTCCCGGTTATGGGAGCAGTTGTGGAAGCGGCATTGGCCGGACAAGGTTTCCACATCGGCAAAACCGGTGCTGATCCCTTGGTCCGCATCCCACAGCTGCAGCTCCCGCATGCCGGGTGTATCCAGCAGCAGTCCGCCGTCAGGCAAAAGCAGCAGCTCCCGGTGGGTGGTGGTGTGGCGTCCCCGTCCGTCATCCTCGCGGATGCCGCCGGTATCCATGGCTTCATGGCCGATGAGCCGGTTAATCAGGGTAGATTTGCCTACACCAGAGGAACCCATAAGCGCTACGGTTTTTCCTTTGCCGATGTAAGGCGCCAGCTCCTCCAGCCCGATTCCGTCCAGTGCGCTTACGGCGTGGATTGGAACCCCTGCAGCCACCATGTTCACCTGCGCCATCAGTTCGTCCCGCTCTTCACACAGATCCGCTTTGCTCAGGATCACCACCGGGTTGGCCCCGCTTTCCCAGGCCAGGATCAGGTAACGCTCCAGTCTGCGCAGATTAAAGTCCTGATTCAGCGCCTGCACCAGGAAGATGGTATCCACGTTCACCGCCACGATCTGCTCTTCCGTTACTGCCCCGGCAACCTTGCGGGAAAATTTGCTGAAGCGGGGGAGCAGTCCGCGGATGGTGGCCCGCCCGTCGGATTCCCGAAGGTTGGCCATCACCCAATCGCCCACTGCCGGGAAATCCTCCCGGCCATCCGCCTGATAACGGAATTTGCCGGTGACCTCTGCCAGATATTCACCGTTCTCCGAGACGATCCGGTACATATGCTTGTGCTCCAATATAACACGGGCGGGAACACATCCCTGGGCCCGGTAAATATCTGCTTCCTCATCAAACAAGGGGCGCCAGCCCCATTGTGCTAAAAAGTCGTTCAATGTTTTTCCTCCTGCCAAGATAAATTAGGGCGTGTCTGAAAACTCCGAGGGGAGCAGATTTCAGACACGGTCTAGGATGGCTGAGTTCCGGTGGAACTGAGCCGTTTTCTTCGCAGGAGTCCGATTACATGTGGTCAGGACAAGACCTCCAGCCTCGGACACCTGCGTCCGTCTTTTCCATTCGTCAGCAAGTGCATACAACATCATCCTTCCGATACATTCATAGTGAGTTACATATGTGCCTGAAACTTCGCTATACGCTGCTTAGTTATCAGACACACCCTAGTATACGCAAAAAAAGCCGCTTCCGCAGGGGAACGGATGATTATAACCAAATATTATTTCCGGGATGCCTATGGGTTGGTTGGGCGTGTTATCTATGAATACCGGAAAGAGATTTCCGCTATCGCCCTATCTACAGCCAGCCGAACGGCAAAAAAGAAGGAATAGCGGAAAATCGGTTCCGCTATTCCTTCTATTTAGGCTGCCGGGCCCCATAGCGGAAGAACACTTCCGCTAACGCAGCTCTTCAGCAGCAATATGTCCGTGATATCCGCCTGACGCGTCAACCCAGCAGCCGCAGAGCGAGTACCCCGGCGAAGGCCAGGATCATCCCGGCCAGCTCCATGGGCTTCACCCGCTCCCGGAGGATGATCCAGGCATACAGCATAATAATCAGCGCATTCAGCGCAATAATGGCGGAAACCAGGCCGGTGATGCCCATTTTCATAGCGGGCATCATCAGGATCATCCCGGAGATGTTGCTGATGCCGACGGCCATACCGATTCCCACGGTTTTGCCGAGACTCCAGCGCGGGGGCTGTCCCCCTTCAGCAGCAGCGGCTGTTTCTTTCCGGGCCAAAGCGGCCTCTGCACCTCCGCGGGCTTCCGCAGCCAGCTGCCGCTTCCGGTCCATACCCGCGGATACGGCGAACAGCAGACTGCCGGTCACGTACATCAGCACAAGGGTGGGCAGCGTTTCGCCACCGGACAATGCCGCTTGTTTGCTGGACAAATCCGTAAAGGCGAAGGTGACCATAGCCAGAAGACCCCATTGGGCGCCCTCCATATTGCGCAGGCTTAAACCCCCGGCGCTTTTCACCAGCAAGCCGCCGCCCAGAATGACCACAAAGCATAACGTTTGACCGACGCTCAGATGCTCTTTCCACAGCACCATTGCCGCCAGGACGACAATGAGTGGAGGCAGCCCCACCAACAGCGCCACCAGCGAGGCCTTGCCCACCGCAAAGCCCTTATGCATGGCGGAGTTGGACACAAAGGAGAACAGCCCCATGGCGATGCCGACTGCCGCACCCGCCGTCCAAGGCTGTCCCCAGAACAAATTCAATGCCAAAGCCACCACTGCTCCGCAGGCATACACGCCGAACAGCAGCATATTCCGGTCCGCCGGCTGCCGGGAGGTCCATTGGTACAGAATCCCCCTTAAGCCGAAGCAGACTGCAGCCGAAGCCGCCAATAACAACCACATGAATGATCAGGTCCTCTCCAGATGTCATCACACTACACGACAAACAATATTACTCCTCATAAATCATCTTGACGGTCATCCCGCCGTCCACCACCAGATTCTGCCCGGTGACGAAACCAGCCGTATCCCCGCATAAATAGAGGCAAGCGGCGGCAATGTCCTCCGGAGTGCCCACACGGCCTGCGGGATGCTGAAGCAGGTCCTTTTCGCTGTGGAAAGGGGTGACTGACCGGGAGCCCAGCTGCCAATCCCGGGTCTCGATCCACCCTGGGCTAACCGCATTCACGCGGATTCCGTATTCGCCGAGGCTGACAGCCATGGCATGAGTGAGAGCGAGAATGCCGCCCTTGGAGGCCGAATACGCTTCAGTCCCCGGCTCCGACATCAGTGCACGGGTAGAGGAGATATGGACGATGCAACCGCCTGTTCCCTGATCCCGCATCCGCCGGGCAGCCAGCTGGGAGGCCAGGAAGGTGCCGGTGAGATTCACCGCAATGACCCGGCTCCAATCCTCAAGAGACAGCTCCAGCATAGACGCATTTTTTCCGATGCCTGCGTTGTTGATCAGAACATGGATGTCCCCCAGCTCCAGAGCCGTCACCCGGAACCACCGCTCCACGTCCTCCCGGATGCCCATATCCGCGCAGCAGAAAATCCCTGTTCCGCCCGCCTCATGAATCATTTTGATGACCTCCAGCCCGGCTTCCCGGTCCGTATCGCACAGGGACACGGCATATCCCGCTTCAGCCAGACGCATCGCCACACAGCGGCCAATTCCTTGGGCGCCTCCCGACACAAGCGCTGTTTTCGCCATTCGCCAACCTCCCTCCGAAAGATAGACTACCAACATATTACCACAATCGGCTGAAATGACTCTATCCCTTTCACCAAAAGCGTTGCTTTTTGGGAGCGGCTTGGAATACTATAGAAGTAGCTTATGGATTATTTCTATAGGTTTATGAAAGGAGGCCGCCGCAGTGACCTTGCCGGAGCAATCCCAATCCGACAGAGAAATCAGCTACCGCATCGGCTGGAAGAAAGGTAAGATCCATGTATCCGACCAAACCTCCCGGGAGGCGGGCCAGACGATTCCTGCCCATAACGCTCCCCATCCGGATACCCATGATATCCATAGCCAAAACCCGCTGCTCGGGGTGATCTGGAAGCGCGCTCCCTATCCCGGCTGGAAAGCCGTTTTTTGGGCTGCCGCGGTGCTGCCTGCCGCCGGTTTTGCGGCTGTGGTCTGGCTGGTATCCAGGTTAACCGGGGGCTGAATGGTCCGCATTGAATGATTATAGATTGTTAGGAGGCTCTTGTTTATGTTTTATACCATTCTTCAGGTATTTGCAGCGGTTCTTGGTTTAGCTGTCACCGGCGGAGCCGTATATACCGTATGGCGTCTGTTCCAGGCCAAAGGAAAAACCGGCGCTCCCGGGAAGCTGGAACGCCAGCTGCTGCTCCGCTGGACCGTATTCGACTATGCTGTTCTGGCTTTGGTGCTGATCGGTTTGGTATTCCTGCTGGCCGACGTAATCGGTGTTATCAATGACCGGGACCAATACCCGTATTACCATTATGGTTATCTGCTGTCCGGATTTATATTTTCATTAGTAGGACTTGTTTTTATGCTGGTCCGGCTTATGATGGTGCTACGCCTTGCGAATCCAGACCCGTCGGCGGTAGATCAGAGCAACAAACCAGACCAGACTTATCACGCCGAATAGAGGATAAAGCACCTCCAGCAGGCGGCCAAAGCCGATTTGGCTGATCAGATAACAGCACAAGAGGATAATGGGGACCAGTACAGCCATCCGCAGACCGGAGCGCTGCTTCAACTGCAGCCCCAACCCGTACACATTGGAGAGAAACGTGGTCAATATTTCCCCGAAGATGACCAGCACATATAAGAGCTGCACAACACGCCCCAAGGGCTGAATTAAATGGCCCATGGGGATTTCATAACGGATAATACCGGGCATCTGCGCCGAGAGGGTGTAGTGGCAGGCCAGGAGAAGCAAGCCGATCCCTGCGCCTCCAGCAATTCCGCCCCAATAGAGGACCTTTTTGTCTTGGATTGCTTTGCCCAAGGGGACCAGCACGGCCTGTGCCATAGCCAGGTTGTAGGACGTGTAGAGAATCGGCGAAAACCAGGCCTTATGCCAAGGCAGATCCCCCTGCAGGGTAACCCAGTTGCCGGAGCCCGGGGAACGCATTGTAATCCAAACGATGGCCGCGGTAAACAATATCATGATGGGAACTACCACCGAGTTGACGGCGAGGATGGCGGACATCCCCTTGTTCAGCAGCAGGTAGGTCAAGATTACCGTCAGGAAAAGTCCGACTTGAACATGCAGGTTCATATGCTCCTGAAACAGGGATCCTGCAGCAGCCAGCATAACAGAGGTAACGCCGAACAGAGTCAGCAGGGTAAATAAACTGACCGCATCGCCGATTTTGGGGCCAAACAGCTCCTTATTCAGGTCCTCATACGATTCGGCGCCAATCTCATGGGCGATCATCATCAGCTTGCAGCCCACCCACACAAAAAGGACCGTTGCAATCCCGATGGTCGCCACGGCTACCCAGCCATATCTGGTGAAGAACAAAAGAATTTCCTTCCCGGTTGCGAAGCCGGCGCCGACGATGGTTCCCATATAGGTGAAAGCGATCTGGAGAATTTGCTTCAAATTGCGCATTCGTGCTTCCGCCTCCTTTCCATTCCGTTAGTACAAGGGTATGATAGAAGGGACAGGCGCATGACTTGCATCTTGAATTGCCAAATGAAAAATGAACTGGAGCGTGTATCTGTGCTGGAATTGCTTAAGGAGTGGATACTGGAGTTCGGTTACCTTGCCATGTACGGTTTTCTCGCCGTGGGGATCATCGGGCTGCCCGTTCCGGACGAAATCCTAATGACCTTCATCGGATATCTGACATCGCTGAATTGGTTTTCGTACACACTCTCCATAGCCGTCTGCTTTTTCGGCTCTATGACAGGCATGCTGGTCAGCTATGCCATCGGGCATAAAGTCGGCAAGCCCTTTCTCACCCGGTACGGCAAGTGGATTAAACTGACGCCCAAAAGGTTGGATAAAGCGGAAGAATGGTTCAGACGCTTCGGATTATGGACGGTCACCTTCGGTTACTTCGTTCCGGGTGTGCGCCATTTTACCTGCTATCTGGCAGGCATCAGCGGCGTCCGGATTTGGCGTTATATTGTCTATGCCGGCTCCGGTGCACTAGTCTGGACGGTGACCTTCATTACCCTGGGGCGGTTTATCGGCCATAACCTGGATTTCGCCATGACGATTGTCCACCGCTACATCGGTATTGGTGTAGGGGCGGCAGCCGTTATTGCCTGTTTGGCCGCTTTGATCTTTTTCCGCAGCCGCAAGCGGATTGTCTAAAGATGCCGGATGCAACGCCAAAAAAGCCACCGCTGTCTGCTCTCCCGAGGGAATGCATAGGCGGTGGCCGTTTTTATTTATGAGTGCTGGTTTATTCGCTTCTTCCGAACAGCTTGATGGATTGGATGGTTTTGCTCTTCGTATCGATGTCCAGCTTGAGGACAGTGGTTTTGGTTTTGTAGGTCATCACATAGTCCGTGCTGGAATCCGGTTTGCCCAAAGCCTTGGCGGCTTCAGCAGTGGTTTGGCCTAACCGGAGGCTGTTCAGGCCGGGATCCTCCTCGGAGCTTGCGACTTCTACGAATTCCACCTGCTTCAGGGGATTCAAACCGATATGAAAGCCATCATATTCATATACATTGATCGGGTCTTCCGCATCGTCCATCAGATACTGGCTTTTGGGGTTGCCATGAAGCTTGACCATACTCTCCTGGGAGTCGCCAATCGCTACGCCCATGAGCAGGGGTTTTTCCACCGTATACGAGTCGTAGGTTCTTTTGGGTTTGGAGGTTGCCGCGGTAGTGGGTTTGGCTTCATTGCCTGCTTGTTGAACATAGTTGTTGACTCCCGGTGCCTTCTCGGGGGGAGCCATTGTATCCGATGCTGCAGTTACGGTGCCGGCTGTAGGGCTGCCGGTTGGGGCGGTTGCTGCTGCTGCGGCAACGGTTGCCTGTGCGGGAGACGGTGATTGGGCTGCATTATCGCCGCCGCATGCAGCCATTGTTGCGGCAAGGGCAATCATCATTCCGGCTGCTGCTGCCTGGCTGAACCATTTCTTTAACATGGAGAATCGATCCCTTCTATAGAACCTGTGTCTGGAATAAACGCCCGACGGCGTCATCTGTGACACCGGATGTAATCCATCATACCTCCAAAGGGCTGCCATAAACAATACTCAATTGGCACTAACTTATTTGGAGGATAAACATTCCATTTACCTTATATAGACCGTTCTTCTCCGGGAAAAGTTGCGGTTTTGATGAAAAAAATAACAAACGTACTTGAAAAGCCTGAATTCCGTATGGTAATGTTACAAGGATTAAGACAGCGAAAAAAGCGATGCGCGCGGAGGGGTTTTGGTTATGGATCGGTTAAAGGAAGCAATCATGCGTCAAGGGACGGTGCAATCCGGCAAAGTCCTCCAGTTGGATGCCATCCTCAATCATCAGGTGGATCCTGAGCTGATTATGGAAATGGGCGAGGAATTCGCACGGCTTTACCGGGAGACGGGCATCACCAAGGTCGTGACCATCGAATCGTCGGGAATTCCCATCGGCTTTGCTGCCGCCTATAAGCTGGGAGTGCCCATGGTGTTTGCGCGCCGCAAAAAAACGTTGACCACCGACAATGACTCTTACTGTGAGCGGGTGCCTTCCTTTACGAAGGGCATTGTGACGGATTTGATGATTTCCAAAAAGCTGCTCAGCTCCGAGGACCGTGTGCTGATTATCGATGATATTATTGCCAACGGTGATGCGGTACGGGGGGTAATCCGGATCCTGGAGCAAGCCGGGTGTACTCTGGTAGGCTTGGGCATCGCTGTGGAGAAGGCCTTCGAGAAGGGGGCGCCTGCCCTGCGGGAGGCTGGTGTGAGACTGGATTCGCTTGTCCGGGTTGCCTCTGTGGACGGTACTGAGGTCCGCTTTAGCGATTAGTCCGGTTGGAACTGACATGAAAAAGCAACATTTTCAAGTTCTCTTCGGCTTCCCCGTTTTGACATTTTCGATTATAATGGTGGGTAAGAAGGCAGAGAGGAGGCACTTGACATGGGGGAGAATTCCATTCCGGCAGAATACCTGCTGTCTAAGCTGGTTGAAGCAAAGGTACATTTTGAGCGTGCCCTTGAATGCAAGCATACCGAATTTGACGATCTGTATCCTTATATGATCGAGCATCCGCAGTTTTTCTGGTATAAACGGTATGTCGCCTGGTCCGAACTGTTGACCATCGTGAAGCTGTGCAACGAGCTTCATGTGGACTGGAGCGGGGAGTTTTCGGAGAAGCAGTCCGAATATATCGCCAAACGTGTCATGTCCGCGACAGTGCTGGATTACTGGTTCGAATCCAAGGAGCATGTCAGCTGACCGTGAACGTATAGAGCGCACTTATTTTGATCGATACTGACAAGTACGACGGCAGAGGATCTGGACGGACATCCGTTCAGGTCTTTTTTGCGGAAATGGAGGGTGTATGGTTACGGCAGATATGCTTCAGCAATTCCGTCTGTCCGGGGCCCGGGTCCGGGTACGCCGGGATGCCGATCCCGCTAATGATGTGTTGGGGATTGTGGTAGCTTGGGATGAAGAGATGGTGCTGCTCCGCAAGGCCAACCGGAAGCTGGTGAAGCTGAGCCGGGAGTATGGCTTTGAGGTGGAGAGGGTCGAGGAAAAATAAGGACGGACAGCTATTTATAAGAACCGGGGGGTTCCTAGGTGTGTTTGAAACTCCGAGGGGAGTTTTCAAACACGCCCTAAGCGGATCTCCCGGTTTTTTGGTGTTTTCATTATTTGGCCCGTTTGCACTTTCTTGATTCGCGGAGAAAATCAAGAATGTCCGATTGCCTGCAAGCCGGATAGGGCATAAGGTAGACATGTGCAATGGAGATTATGAAGCCTTATGATGCAGGAGGATACACATGAGCGTGCAAATGGAACAATTAAACCGGGGGCTGGCGGCAGTCCGCACCTCGGAGGGAATATTCTTAAGCTGGCGGCTGTTGGGCCAGGAGGTTACAGGTGCTTCAAAGCAGGGGCTTATTGCCCCGGATTTCCGCCTGTACCGGGACGGTGTGAAGCTGGCCGACGTAACGGACAGCACCAACTACCTGGACCGTTCGGGCCATGCAGAGTCGGTGTATGCGGTAGCCGCGGTGGTAAACGGGGTCGAGCAGGAGCCTAGTGCCGATGTGAAGGCTTGGGAAGCTTCGTATCTGGAGATCCCCCTGCAAAAGCCGGAGGATGGGGTAACTCCCGCCGGACAAGCCTACACTTACAGCGCCAATGACATGAGTGTCGGTGATGTGGATGGCGACGGCGAATATGAATATATCGTCAAGTGGGACCCGTCCAACTCCCACGATGTTTCCCATGTGGGTTATACCGGCAATGTTTATCTGGACTGCTATAAGCAGGACGGGCGGCTTTTGTACCGCATCGACCTGGGCGTGAACATCCGGGCGGGGGCGCATTATACGCAATTTTTGGTGTATGATTTTGACGGTGATGGCAAGGCCGAGCTGATGTTCAAAACCGCCCCGGGCACCAAGGTAATTCGTTATGCTGCAGATGGCGCGCCCGTGTCGGAGGCGTATATTACCCTCCTGCCGGAGGATGCAACTGCAGGGTACAGCCACTCGGATGACTACCGGATGAGCGGTGCGGATTATGTAGCTCACGTGGTGGAGATGTTCCAGGGCTGGCATGACCATGAAGAAGTATTGGCGGGACGTTGGCCGGCTACACTGGAGGAATGCTTCGGCATCGCGCCTCAGTACAGTTATCCGCTGTCCCAGGAGGATGCGGAGAAGCTCGCAGATTATTTCGTGGACGTGTACGCCCCCAGCCGGAGTACGCGGAACAAGCTGCGGGAGTTTGAGGGTTTTATCCTGAAGGGCCCTGAATACCTGACCGTCTTCCGCGGCGACACAGGAGCGGAGCTTTCCACCGTGCGCTACAAGCCGGGTCGTCACGACGACGGGCTGATGTGGGGCGATTATTCCTGGAACCGGATCGAACCCGGCAACCGGGTGGACCGCTTCCTGGCCGGGGTGGCGTACCTGGACGGACGTACCCCTTCGGCGCTGTTTGCCCGCGGCTATTACACCCGGGCCACTATGGCCGCCTACAACTGGGACGGCCGGGAGTTGAAAGAGCTGTGGTATACCGACAGCGGCTGGGTGACCATGAACAACCCCTTCGCGGATACGCTGCATGAGCCCAACGGACGCAACCCGGGCTTTGGCAGCTTCGCCAAACAAGGCGCTCATGCCTTGTCCACTGCGGATGTGGACGGAGACGGCTGCCAGGAGATTGTATACGGGTCAGTGACCATCGACCAGGACGGCAGCATTCTGTACAGCTCCGGCGGCATTCTGCCGGAGGGCGGTATCGCACCCGGCGAATACGCCAAACTGGGCCATGGGGACGCACTGCATGTAGCGGTGGTGGACCCGGACCGGGAGGGCTTGCAAATCTATATGGTCCATGAAGAGGGTGCCCATGCGCCTTATGGCTATACTCTGCGTGACGCGGCTACTGGTGAGGTGCTGTACGGCGCCTTTGCTTCGGAGGACGTGGGCCGGGGCATGGTAGGCAAGGTGGAGCCGGACGTTCCCGGCTTACAGACCTGGTGCAGCGAAAGCCACCTGGCCCATGAGCCCTCCCGGGGGCTGCGTTCGGCCAAAGGCGAGCAGCTGAACGAAAGTGCGCCGGGCACCAACATGAGCATCAAGTGGGGGGCGGACATGACCACCCAGATCGTCAACGGAAGCTTCGATCAGGATGTGACCATCGAGGATTGGAAACGCGGCACTGTGCTTACCGCAGAAGGCAGCCGCTCCAACAACGGCACCAAGGGTAATCCATGTCTGGTAGCCGACCTCTTCGGCGACTGGCGGGAGGAGCTGGTGGTGCGCACCGCGGACAGCACCGCCATCCGCATCTACATGAGCACCGAGGTAACAGACCGGAAGCTGTACACCCTGATGCATGATGCCCAATACCGGACAGGTGTGGCATGGCAGAATGTAGTGTACAACCAGCCGTGTTATACCAGCTTCTACTTCGGCACCGATATGAGATGGGACAAGGTGCCGGTTCCCGATTTGAATTTGTCTGAATCCAAGTAAAGACACCGAAAAATCCATATCCATAGCTGACGGTTAGCCTTAGTCTGGCCGCCAGCTATGGCTGATTTTTCTGAAAAATAGAACTTTATTTCAGGGGTTTGACTTTTCGCCGGGCCCATGGTATATTTCTTTTTGTCCTCCTCGAGAGGAAAGCAACAAAGCATGCGGTCGTGGCGGAATTGGCAGACGCGCTAGATTCAGGTACTTGTGCGTGAGCCGCTTGTATTTCTCCAAGATGCCCGTGGTTACACGGTTTTATCAGCTTTACACTTTGTAGTTCTCTCCTGTAGTTCTCTATTTTATCCGAGACACAGGCTGAGGCGAAAATTTGCGGTCATGGCGGAATTGGCAGACGCGCTGGCTTCAGGTGCCAGTGGTAGCAATACCGTGGAGGTTCGAGTCCTCTTGACCGCACCACCTCAATTATCAGGATCTTGAATCCGTTCCTAGGACGGTGTTCAAGATCTTTTTTGCATGCCTGGAATGTGCAACGTGTTGCTGATGACCTGCGCCGACGACATCTTGGAGCTGTAGTCCAGATGAGCATAAATGTTCGCTGTCGTGGAATAATGGCTATGCCCCAACCATTCTTGAATTTCCTTCATCCCCACACCGTTTGCCAGCAAAAGGCTTGCGCAACTATGCCGAAGATCGTGAAAACGAATTCTGCGCATGTCGTGCTTCTCCAGAACAATCGGGAAGTGTTGGGTAATATATCCCGGTTTGATTCGCTCCCCCAGCTTGTTCACATAGATGTAATCTGCGTATTCATCGGAATATGATTTTTTGTAGAGCAGCTTATTTCTCTGTTGCTCCTCCAGCAGTCGCATAAGCAGTTCCTAAAATGCCGGAACGAGTGGGAGCGTACGGTGACTAGATTTATTTTTTGCTCGGTCCTTTACGACCGTGATTAGTTTACCCTCATAAGATACGGGAATGACCGTGTGCTGGATCGTAAGGGTCTGATTCTGAAAATTAATCGCCTGCCACTTGAGTTCGACGATTTCACCGCGCCTCAAACCGTAGAAAGCGGCCAGTAGAACGGCGAGCTCAATGGGATCGCCTTTTTACTACTTCGAATAATTCATGGAGCTCCTGATCCCGATAGAAGCTTCCAGTGAAGTGGCTCTTTTTGGGCCGCTCGACTTTATCAGCTGGGTTGGTTAAGATCATGTCCATTTTTAGCGCGTGTTGCAGCGCCTGACGAATATAAGCATGAAAGTGCTGAACGGTGCTTGTAGAGAGCTTGAATTCCTTTAATACGTACTGGTAGAAGTCGTGCAGATGCTTTGGCTGAATCTCCAGTAATCGTAAGCCCTTTTCTCGGAAGTAAGGCACGATGCGACCATTAATCCCAAAGGTATACGCGGCATGAGTAGTAACTTCGACGCGATGCTTCATCATTTCCAACCAATGCTCCATAAAGTCGGCGAAGAGAATACCGGCTGGTTCGTCCTCATCTTGGGCTGCCTTTTTCAAAACCATCACATTTTCTTCGTCAGCGGCTTTTGAAGGTACTTCAAAACTTCTACGTGCATCTTGCAGCAGTGCCTCGGCTTTCTTCTTGTTCCCTTTTGTTGGAAGTCCGGTTGCAATCCACTTGGTCTTTCGCTTGCCATTCTCATCTTTGTAGTTCAAAACGATATAATAATTTCCTTTCTTTTCTTGCAGGTGGCCTGCTACCATATCTTAATTATAACAGGCAACGAATAAGTGATTCAACGCGCTTTAAAGTGTCGAAGTGATTGCTGGGGGTAATGATTTCCCGTAAATAATTTATGATGCTCAGTTTCGGAATTCTGTAAAACCGACCGATGCGAAAGTGAGCAATATGCCCTGATTGGAGTAGTTTGCGGCCCGTTTTGGTACTAATGCCGCCTAACATTATGCACATTTGCTCGACAGTCACGACATCGGGCATGGACTGAAAAAGGAGATGATACGGATCAGATTCAAAAACGAATAGATTTTCATCATGTGACATGAAGATTCTCCTTAGCTGGTTGCTTCAAGTTTGTCTTGCAAATTGGAGTGAGCCATATATATGCCTTCATTATCCTGTTCATTTTTTGCATGAAATCGGATAGTTAAGAGAAAAAATAAGAAACCACCTTTCCAGAATGGAGGGCACTGAATAACTACTTGATTTTGTTTTTGAAAAGCAATGCGTATGAAAAAGAGAGCACCTCATTCGTAATGAACGAGCAGGTGCCTTCTATTCTGTGTTGCTATGTAATCTCAATGGATCAATAAGATTTACCGCAGAGATAGCCAGTGCTCCTTGCATCTACATTCCGGAAAGACCTGAAGATATGGCGATATCATATCCATGTCTTTGCTTAAGTTCGCTATTTTTGTTTTCAATTTTGTAGCGCACCTTGGCTTCTACTTGAACGTATCACTGTCTTGGAAGACCATTTGCTCGCTATGGTCGTCGGACTTCACAGTAACGTTATAGCTTTTGCTCGTCGTCCCCTCTTTGTAACAGTCATCCTTCATAGGGCAGCGTTTGTAGATTTCGACATCGAAGTAGTAGGTGTCGACCTGCTTCTTCTCAACTCTCTTTTTACCTTGTCTGGCTTTGCGTATGGCCATATGACCTGCCTTACAACATACATACATCCTTATTGAAGCGGTTGCTTTGCGTAATCTGCGGGTTTAATTGCGAAACGAGTTCAATTTCGTTTTTCTTACCGTAGACCAAATTGTCCTTCTCGGAGTATGCCATATCGCCAATCACACTTTTTACTTTAGGAACGATGGGTGTAGAGGTTTGGTATCAGTTGGAGGCGAATAAGGTAGTTGAATAAGGTCTATAGGCTTATAAAGTTGAGACTCCTGCTGCTTGCAGGGGGCTTTTTGTTTGTTGAAAATGGGAATATTTTCTGGATATTGTAGTGGTAATAGGCTATGATTAAGGTATGTACTCTTGTCAAATGAAGAGTGACTGTAATGATGATATGTTATAGGGTTCGTCCACGTGCAGTGGGTGAGTGATTGCAATTCACGTTGAAGCTGTCAGTATTCAATAGTTGATTGGAATCGGCGCTAGAAGGAGCTACATCGCAATACCTACTAAATTTGTCATCCAAGCTTTTTCAATAAAGATTCACGATCTTCATCGAGCGATGGGGAATATCGAGCACGGAACGAATGTACTAGGAGATGGGCAAGCAAATGACCACTAGTCCTGAAACAATTCGTAGAATTGACGAACAGCAATTTGCTGAACCGAATTGGGGAGGTGCGTTTAGGACCTGTCGAAAGCGATCATTGTTCGTCGGATTTCTCCGATTGACGGAAACGACATTGGATCATGCTACATGCAAAAGATTCGAAGATAAATGATTATGATGATTTTGTTATTCTGACGTGCGAATTATGGGTTATGAATAGTTGGAATTGCTGGAGGGTATTACATATGTACATATCTAAGCTGAGTATTCAGAACTATAAATCCTTTGTGGACTTTACAATAGAATTCAACCAGGGACTGTCAGTAATAATTGGCGAGAACAATATTGGTAAATCAAATATGCTGGATGCATTGTCCCTCATATTTATATCGAACAACGGTTGGAGGCGCCGACAATTAACTCAAGATGATTTTAATAATGAATTAGTAGTTCATGGAGTATGGCCTTCGATAAAAGTTGAGGTTACATTATCTGAAATAACTACTGATGATGAAATGGCACTTGCTTATAAGTGGCTAACTAAGGAACCAGGGCAAGCTAAATTAACATATATTTTTAGGCCAAAAGGCAACTGTAAAAAAACACCACCAGTCAATCCAGCTTTAATTAAAGATTTAAAAATACCAATTGATCAATATGAATGGGTTGTTTTTGGTGGTGGAAAGGAAACAAATGATATATTTGATCATCAGATGCTTCAACGATTCACTTTTGAAAGTGTGGGTGCTTTAAGAGATGCAACATTTGATTTAAGTAGATCCTCTAGTAAGTTACATAAAATTATTAGCTCCTATGACCAAGACGAAATAAATAAAGATGAAGTGATCCTGAAAGCCCGAGATTTAAATAAACAGATTAAGTTATCCAGTGAAATAAATAACGCTCAAGCAGCGATTAATGATTATCTACAACAAATAACAGGTCATCTTCATCAACGTACGGAAATTCAAATGGCAGAAAGTAGTTATGAGCAATTACTTAAGAATTTAAAGGTCTTAATAGGTCCCAACAGTGGCAACGTACACTCAGTTGAGACTAACGGATTAGGATATAATAATTTGCTTTTTATTAGTCTTTTGTTGGCGCAATACTTCAATAAAAAGGATAAAAAGGGCGTTGATTACACGTTTCCAATTTTAACAGTTGAAGAACCCGAAGCGCATTTGCATACCCATTTACAAAGGTATTTAAGCAACTACTTCTTCAAGGAGTCTTTAGCTGGCCAAATTCTAGTAACTTCCCATTCGACCCACATCTCATCATCCGTTAATTTAAATTCATTAATTCTGATGTATAAAGAAAGCGGGAAAATACAGTCAAAACAAATAGGCAGTATCTTTGATAAAAAGACAGAACAATATAAACGCCACCTTGAAAGATGGCTTGATGCTACAAAATCCAATATATTTTTTGGACGAAAAACCCTTTTGGTAGAGGGCATTGCTGAAAGGTTGCTTATTCCCAAAATGGCAGAAATATATTGGAACAAGGGCCGCAAGAAAAACGATCCGGTAAAAACTTTAGAAGGCTATGGGGCATCAATAATATCTGTAGATGGTGTCGCTTTCCGACCGTTCTTACATCTTTTTGGACAAACTGGTCTAAACCAAAAATGCGCAGTATTGACTGATAGTGACCCGGAAAAGCGGGAGATAATTGATCCAGTGTCTAACGAAACACTCAAGGTTGATGTGTTCCCAAATAAGCACACTCCTGCCAATCCCTGCTCTAGAACTGCTAACTTAATAAATGATTTTAAAGGACTACCTAATGTATTCATTCAAACAAACCTAAAAACATTTGAATATGATCTTATACTCGAGAATCATGACTTTTTTAAAAAATTAATTACAAAGTACGAATTAGGTACAAAAGACGAAAGGAAAGAAATTGAAACATTGACTAGCCATGAATTTGAAATGGAGGCTTTTCTAATTGTCGCCGAGACTAAGGGGAAAGCCGCTCAATATGTGCTAGATGAATTAGTATTAGGAGAAGAAATAAAAATTCCAAAATATATCACAAATATTTTGGATTTTCTTTCGGAGGATTAATGAAAGATTCCAAAGAACTAAGAAAAGAAATCGCTACTCTTCCAGTAACTGAGAGTATTATTGTCGCGGCGGGTCCCGGGAGTGGGAAAACGAAGCTACTAATAGATCGTCTCGTCTATTTGTGCAAGCACACAATCAGACCTAATTCAAATATTGCTTGTATTACGTATACAAATGCGGCTAAAGATGAAATACTTGAACGACTTCAAAAAGAAAATGAGTTCTCCTTGCCCCAGGGGACTTTCATTGGGACAATACATTCATTTTTAAATGAGTATTTGATAGCTCCCTATAGCTATTTACTCTCGCAAGTTGGACAAACCTATGAATTGTTACCTCGTGGTTTCTCTAAATATTATGTTAATAGTGTCTCTGATTCAAGAAAATTTAAAATACCAGATAACGTTATTGCACTAGAATCAATCGGATTTGATAAAACTGGTGATTTAATTTGTTTTAGGTCGAACAAAATTACAAAAGTTGAAATGTCAATATTGAAAAAATTGATACATGATGATCATAAGATTGACCAACAAGATACAATATATTTTGCGTTTCAACTTTTATCTAAGTTCCCGCATCTTAAAGCTGCACTAACTTCCCGCTTTTCAGCGATTTTAGTTGACGAATATCAGGACGTAACTTATTACCAGGATCAGATCTTTCAATTTTTAAATGCTACTTCCTTCTTTTTCGTTGGGGATCCTAACCAATCGATATTTAGTTTTACGGGGGCTGAACCAACAATATTTGAAAGTAGGTTAAGTAATCCTGGTGCATTTAAACAATATACTCTCACAAATAACTTCCGCAGTACAATGGCAATTGTTGATTTCAATAACAAGAAAGCTACTTTTAAACAATTGCCAAACGGAAGTAACACAGGCATACAGCAAGACGTTATTCTTCTAATGGATAAAGCTGATATAAAACAAGCGGTTGAGGCTTTTCATGAGCTTAGGATAAAAGTTGGTTCGGAGCAGGAGCATATTCCATTTTTAATTCTGTCTAGGAAACATGAAAAGCTTACAGAAATTCAACATAAGATTAATGGACATGAGATCGAACAGGCTCCATTTCTCAATAAATTAAAAGAAATTGATTATAGAAGATACGAAATCGTTAATCAATTACTGAGGGCAGTACTCTTGAACAAATCTCAGGAATATGGAAAAAGTATTGAAGCAATTGAATTGGCATTGGCCCGTATAATTTTCAACAAGAATCCCAATTTTATTAACCTTTCTGAAATAAAGTATGATCGCATGGTATGGAGGAAATTACATGTTGGAGTATTTTCTTGGATAAATACTCAAGATTTCAATGTAATGACTATAGATAGCTTTTTTAAAGCATTAAAGGGACATCTAAAGGATTTTTCTGAGAAGAGATTAGGGATTAAAATAGGTATTAAACTCAAAAGCCTTGATTATGATTGGCCAAGTCAAAAGAGGGACATCAAAAAGATAACAGTGCAACAAGTAATGAATCAAATCATCCTAGATCCGAACGAGGCAGAAAGAGCCTATTTAACAACAATTCACAGTGCCAAAGGAAGAGAGGCTACCGCCATCCTTGTTATTGCTGCAGATTTAAAGGAGCTTGAAAGATGGCTTGAAACAAATGATAAAGAAGAGGCCCGTGTAGGATTTGTAGCTTTTACCAGAGCAAGAAGGCTCCTTTGTGTTTGGTGTCCGGGTTTAAATGAGTTTGGAGAAGGCGGATCGGGAATTCCTGGATTTTAGTGGACACATCTCGGATAGTGAATCTGCAAGAAGATACCGCGGCAGATCGACAAGTTTCTAAAAAGTTAT
Organism: Bacillota bacterium; assembly: GCA_023388055.1. Taxonomy (GTDB): domain Bacteria; phylum Bacillota; class Bacilli; order Paenibacillales; family NBRC-103111; genus Paenibacillus_AR. The sequence continues at coordinate 117,910 of JAEWGW010000011.1, forward strand.
TCCAAATTATAAGTAGGAGTAATATCCCATGGAAGAGAAAAACTTTGTACAAAGTCTATATGATGATAAAACAAAAAATGATAGTAATTCGAAATCATTAGCCAGTCTTTTAAATATACTTACAAAAACTGTTTTTGGGGATGCAAACCGATTTGTTTTTGAATTGATACAGAATGCTGATGACTCTCCCAAGGATAAGGGCCGTAGAGATGTAGAAATTGAATTCAGGCTTATAAATAACAATTTGATATTTAGTCATAATGGAAAGCACTTCACTAAAGAAGACGTGAGAGGTATCTCCGACGTGGGTAGTGGAGACAGCGGTAAAACAAAAGATCTTGAAAAAACGGGATATAAGGGGATTGGTTTTAAATCCATTTTTGGAACGTGTGATAAAGTATATATCTTATCCAATAAGTTCACCTTTAAATTTGATAAACACTATGATGTGTGGAAGAATACACAAGAGTATCCATGGCAGATAATTCCCATATGGTTTGAAGAGACTGATTTAGATAGCGAACTTAGAGCAGAGCTCAATAATTCAAAGGTTACCACAATAATTTCGATAAGTGATAGAGAAAAGGTTAAGAATGATATTATCCATGTTTTGGAAGATCCGAGAGTAATGCTGTTTTTGCGCCATGTTAGTCAAATCACTTTTTTTGATATGAATAAAAAATTATTGGAAATTAGTTGTAAACAAGTTGATGAAGATTCGAGAGGAATATTTGTTAGTGGACAAATGCACAGTAAGTGGATCTATAAAGAATTTGTTGTTCCTGTAGATGGAGAGACAAAAGAAAAAGTAAAATTGCTTGATGCTACTGTATGTCCAGACAAACTAAAATTTTCATCACATACCAAAATTACATTTGCTGCCTCTGTTTTAAATGATGAAATACAAGAAATATCTGATGCTCTATTTTATTCTTATTTACCAACAAAAGCTAGAAGTGAATTTAGCTTTTTGGTTAATGGTGATTTTATTACAAACGCTGAAAGAACTCAAATTCTCGAAAATGATTGGAATAACTTTGTATTTAAACAGCTAGCTATTTGTAAAATTAAATGGATCTCTGAACTAGTGCAGAATACTAAATTTAAGTATGAATTCACGAAATTGATTAAGACCCATTATACACCCGTAGGATCTTCAGAACTAAAACAATCATACAATGATGGACTTAATTTAGCGATTGCAAAGACACCATTTATCCCGAAACAGGACAAGGCGGGTTTATTAAAAGTTAACGAGAGTATTTTAGATAACACTGGATATTGCGAGGAATTTAACCCTTTAATAGTCACCAACCACTACAATAATAATTATGAAGTTGCTGCTTGTAAAATTATTTATCCCAATAGATTGTCAGCTTTGGGCGCTAAGAAAATTGAAATTAAGGATTTATGTGAGATTTTTAAAACTGATGCGTTTATAGAATTATGTAATTCTAATTTAGAGTTCAATATGAAAATTATTCAGTTTTTATATAATAAGGATTCTCATAAACAAAAATTTGAGTGGGCAAAAACACTGAAGACAGCTGCTTTTTTGTTGAGTGACAGTAATAACTTGAAATCTCCTGAAAATGTATATTTTCCTATATCCGATGGAGAAAAAGAGATTAATAATATAATTGGATTAATATGCATAAACGAAAGGTTATATGAAAGTGTTAAAAGTAATAAGCAGTTGCTAGATTGGTTGAAAATGTTGGGAGTAAGAGAACCTTCAGATATTGAAATAATACGTAAGTCAATAATTGAAATGATAAAAACCAATTCAATAAACACTAATAATGCAATACAAATAGGGAAGTTTGTTTTCAAGGTTTATCAGCAAGGTAGACTCGATGATAACGATTACAATAGTTTGCGGGCACTAAAATTGGTAACCACAAAAGGGGCTTTAGAATTACCCAGTGAATGCTATTTATCAGATTTTTATGGACCAGAATTGAAAATAGAAGAAATACTGCCCGAAGGCAAGTTTGTAACCGGTAAATATGTTGAAAAAGAATCGGAAATAAATAAGTGGAGACTAATGTTCACCAAATTGGGGGTTAAAGAAAAAATAGGTATCAGAATCGTACCTATTATTGAAAGAACATTGATGATTAATAAATACCCATCAGTAAAATCATATTTTGATTTCATTGACGATGAAGGGAGTTTTTATGATAGCATAACTAAACCATATATATATAGTGGACAGCATGGATTAAGAAATGCTGTTATTATTGACTATTTAGAACATAGCAAAAATTACAATTTCTCTATTTCATATTGGAAGATGATATGTAGAAGTTGGGAAACGATTCGTTCAAATTGCGAAAAAACAACTTATTATACAAAAATAAATAATAAGCAAGTTATTTCATATTTTCAATACTATGTCAAAAATTATCCTAGTATACCCGCTAATAATAATCATTGTTACAAATCTATTGAACTATATTCGGAAAAATTGAGGGACATAACTAAGGGTTATTACCCTACTGTTCATGAGTCTATTAGCTTCAATAAAGAACAAGAAGAATTTTTGGGGATTAAAACACAAGTTGCAATTCATGACTGCTTATGTTTATTAAAAAAAATTGAAGATAGTCAAGTTGATAGAAATACATTGAAACAGATAGAAGCTATATATAAACAACTTATAAGCAATAAACCTGTTTATGATACGGAACATAATATTAACGATATGAAATTATTGGCAACAGATGATACTTTTCATTATACTTCATTACTTTATTTTTTTGATGTAGAAGGGCAGCTTCCACCTACTAATTCAAAAAATTTTATTAAAGTGCCAGATTCACTAAGAGACAAAGATATCTTGCTCAATTTTTTTGATATTCAAATTATTAGGAATGATGATCTTCAACTAAATGTAACAGATAAGTGTGATGATTTCGAACTGATAAGGGAGCTGCATAAAAAAGCAAAATACTTTGCTACACTTCTTTCGAATTTCAAAGCTGAAGATCCAATGGAAACTTTGATTAAGTTTAAACAGAAAGTTGCAAAAGTTAGCTTTTGTAAAGCTCGATCTTTATCCTTATCTTTTACAAATAAATCTGGTACAGAAATATACAATCAAAATGTTGATTCGTGGTATGACACGGATTCAAATTCGTTGTATTATGTTGGTCAATTTAAAAATCCGTTGACTCTGTATAATTTAAGTAGTTCTTTGAGTTCACTTTTTGAGATGGAAGGTAAGGATAGAGAAGTGGGGCTTATAATACAGCTTTCTAGCACTGAGATTGAAAGCTGGCTTAATTCAAAGGGCTACATTGTCATTCAGTATGAACCTAGTAAAAGTGAAGAATTTAAGTACGATGATATTGCCATAGAAGATCCAGATTATTTTGCTGATATTGATCCGCAACTTGAAGAAGACAGTGATTTTGAGACATCAATAGAAGTTATTGAGGATGATGAGTATTTTATCGAGAATACTTCTTCTGGTAATAACCATAAGTCAAATATGTTAGATCACTATATTAGAGAGAAGAATTCTGGGGGCTACAGCACTTCTAATTTAGAAAAAGATGACCACCTCGAAGAGCGGCATAATTACGAACATTCTACAAGCTCAGTAACATTCACGGATAACTTCAACCTCAGTAGACAAAAGAAACGTTTGATTTCATTTGTTTCAAGTGATCCAATTGAGCCTTCTTTGCTAGTAGTGGAATATGAACGAAAGTTGCAATACCAATTATTGGCTAGAAAAATCGTGTTTGAATACGAGGAAAAAGCAGGGAGAAGGGCGATTCAACCATATGAAATGGAAGAAGACTATGATGTTATTTCATATAGTGGTGAAGCAGAAGAAATAAGTCGATATATTAAAGTATTTGGCTTTATTGGTGAGTGGAACAACTATGAAGTACTGCTTTCACATTCACAAATGAAAAAGGCCAAAGACTTAGTGGATAAATTTTGGCTATACGTTGTTGAATTCGTTGCGGATGAACAACATGTACGAATTAACCGTATACAGGATCCTTATAATAAAATCACAAATTATGTTCTTGATTATGGGTGGAGAGCAATTGCAGAAGTAAACAATCCATTGGATAAATTAATTGTAGGCACTAAAATAAATCACTTTGTACATGGGTTGGGGATTATTAAGAGTGAAATTAATAGGGGCAAATTAAAACTTTTAATTGTCGAATTTGAAAGTGGAGAAAAAAGAATTCCAATAAATATAACTCAAATGGATATTTTGGAGGACTAAGAAAATTGGCTAATATGATACCGGATTTTACTGAATTACAACTCTCTCAAATTGAATCAAAGGGAGAGGTTCAGGTATATCGAGCATTAAAAGAGGGACTTCCTGATAGTTACTACGTATTCTCCCAAGTAGCATGGATTCTTAAACGAGAAAATGAGGAAGCACACGATGGAGAAACTGATTTTGTTATTGTCCATCCTAATTTCGGATACTTGTGTATTGAAGTAAAGGGTGGAGGAATTTCTTTTGATGCTGCTACTAATCAATGGTTCTCTACAGATCGTTACGGGCAGAACAATTCAATAAAAGATCCAATAAGGCAAGCCAAAAAAGCAAAGTATTCGATCCGAACAAAGCTTTTTGAAACTGAGGAGTGGAGACTGTTTGGAAGCAAAAAAATTAGGAATGGACATGCTGTGTTCTTCCCGGATATTAGAGATTCCAAACTGTTAGAAAGACCAGACATGCCGGCACATTTAATTGGAACAAATAATAACTTAGCCGATATTAAAAAGTGGTTAGAAGATTGTATAGAATTTTGTACTGATGATGATCCAATATCAACTCCTATTGGGCAAAAAGGGTTAGATATTTTTAAAAAGGTTTTCGCAAAATCTTTCTCAATCAAACCGCTAATTTCAAGCAGTTTAAAAATGGAGGAAGAAGCAAGGTTACTCCTAACAAACGAACAAGTTAAGGTGTTAGATATATTAAGGAAAAAACGGCGGGTTGTAGTTAGTGGTGGTGCGGGAACCGGGAAAACTATATTAGCTGTGGAAAAAGCGAAGCGATTAGCTAGAGAAGGGTTTTCAACACTATTGACCTGCTATAACCGTCCACTTGCAAACCATTTGTCTGAAATTTGTAAAGAGACTAATGGATTAACTGTTATGAGTTTTCATCAACTTTGTCATACAAAGATTAAAGAAGCTAAAGAAAAGAGCGGTATTGACTTATTAGATGATGCAAAAAAAACATATCCTGGTGAAGATGAGTTTGATGTACAACTTCCTAATGCTCTTGCATGCTCTTTGGATATTATTACTGATAGATTTGATGCAATAGTATGTGATGAGGGTCAAGACTTCAGAGAAGAATACTGGTTGCCGCTGGAATTATTGCTGTCTGATGAAAAATCAAGTCCTTTCTATATCTTTTTTGACGATAATCAAAATCTATATTCCCGTGTAAGTACATTTCCAATAGCTGAAGATGAAGTATATCCACTTTCAAGAAACTGTAGAAACACTGTTCAAATTCATGAGGCCTCATATAAATATTATATAGGTGACCCTGTTGAGCATTCTAATCTGGATGGTTTAGAACTGCAACTAGTGGATGCAATTAATATAAATAATCAAGCAATCAAGATCCATTCTAGAATTCAAAAATTATTATTAGAGGAAAAGGTTGAATCTAGCAAAATTGCAATTTTAATTGTGGATGCTAAAAACAAATGGGGATATTTACAAGCACTTGAGAAAAATCCACTACCCAAAGGACATCACTTTTCGGATATCGAACATAGAAGTGATAGTTCAGTATTAGTAACAACAGTTAATAAGTTTAAAGGATTAGAGTCTGAGATAGTATTTTTATGGGGTATGGATTCTATTGATATTCAGGAACACAGGGAACATTTATATGTTGGCTTAAGTAGGGCGAAGTCTATACTAGTGGTTTTTGGAAATGAACAAACCTGCTCATATTTCCAAACTGTATAACATTTATTTCTTTAAGATCGAGTTCCTACATTTAATCTGGATCCGCGCCAATGTGTTGGAGACTAAGCTGAACATATAAGTGAATGTGAATAATCATATTCCCGCGGCGCATTTCATTACAGAAGTCGATAAAGCAGTTTTTCTATTGACTAAGGGAAAGTAATTACGTTCCTTGTTTTTTAGGATATGATAGATGAACTTGGGAATTCCTGTTTTTTATGATTTTTTTGAGTATAACTACAAAAGAGATCTCATGAAGGGGCAGATCTTATTTGAAATTACTAATAAATAAATTGACTCTAGTATATCCACCTATAACTAACCAAGAAGGTGCCTGGCTATGGAATGCTCCAGAGGTTCGTGATTTCGTAAAAGGTAGTAAGTTGTATATGATCGGTCACAGAGAAGAACTCAAATTTATTAATGAGCAGTTTATTTCTGAGGGAAGAGGAATTATCCAATTTCAGTTAGCAACAGCAACTCACAAAAGTCCGATAATACAAATTTCTTTGAACCATTGCTTGCCAGATATTGAGGACGAAATTAGCATCGAGCTTGGAGAGAAACAGTTCCGTATTAAAGACAGTCAGGGCAACGTTCTACAATGGTACACTCCAGATATATTGCTTTATCGTTACTGGAAAAATCAATTATCTATCCGTATTATCGATGATACAGAATTTAATTACCGGGATTTTACAAGATATGAACTTTATTATGTTGGTATATCAAAAAATAATGACAGTTTCTCTCGATTATTTGATGAGTCCCACCATGCAAGATTAAAAATACTAACGAATGAATACCCTAAAAGTTCGGGGAGATTAACAGATGAGTTATTAATTTTTATGTTTGAAATCGATAAATTAAATATAAATATCTTTGATAGAATTGAAGATATAAATGAACAAATTAACTACCATACGGAAGATGAAATTGCAATTATTGCAGATGCTGAAAAGGCGTTTATTAAGTTATTGGAAACAAAATATAACGAAGTAAAATATAAGAACTATCCTAATGGTGATGATGGACTTTATAGTGAGGGATTGGATAGGTATTGCTTTTACATTGGTGAAGACATTACATTTTATACTAATAAAGGGGATTTTATTGGAGCATCAGATGTTGACGATCACGCAGACATGATCTTCGTTGAAGGTGAAGTTGCTAAGGTTGTTAAAGAGACAATAGATAGTTAGTTCTCCCTGAAAAAATCAGGGTGTGTTGCCTGAAAAATAAAAAGGAATTCAAACACTCAAAATGGAAATTGTTATTGTCGAGATAACAATATATCCATGCCTTGAGGTGAGTTAAATTCCCATATTCATGAATTCAACACAACCTCGCAAATTCCCTGTTGACGTGATGTAATGTTGAAGCTTCGTGAAGAACAATTTACGCTCTGCGTGATTCGATCATTCCAAAAAAATATATGGTAAATTAATTAAAATATGGAAATAAATTTATTAAGAGAACACCCGAAATTCAGCTCGATTTTCTAATTGTAGTCAACCAGATGCTTACAGGCTTCGATTCCAAGTGGGTTAACACGCTGTACAAGGATAAGATGCTTGAATACGAAAATATCATTCAGGCATTCTCGCGCACCAATCGTTTGTTCTGCCCGGAAAAACCCTTTGGAACGTTACGATACCATAGATATCCGCTTACAATGGAGCAACACATCGAAAAAGGTGTGAAGACCTATTCTGTTTAAGTTATACTCAAGCCGTTCTACAAACGTTGTTTGGCTAATCTGGATATAACGGATGAACAAGTGTTGCGCGGAATTTCCGAACGACTGATCGACCGGATTGAAGTGGAAGTGGATGGGAATATTACGATACAGACTCGGACAGACCCAGCTATGAGGTATGTAAAATGGCTGTATCGTGCTCAAGCCATCTGCCTTTTTTATGACATATAGTAGATATTTAGATATATTGCAACCCCACAGCCCTTCGGTCCAATTGCCGATATGCTGCGGGGTTTTGTTTGTTGCCTCTAACTTTTCAACAAATTAGATTTCAATCACTTTCAGTCTACTGTCTTTTGATTTTGTAAAATAGAATCCCCGAGATGTCCTCAAAAAAGTCTTCAAAATATTTTCCGATAGTGTCAAGAAGTTTGTGTATAAAAGAAAAGGAAGCCCACGGTAATTGTTGGATGAAGGCAGGCTAGAGCGGTGTCCCTTATTCCTTGGCGGGGTACCGTTCTTCGTACATCTGCTTGAAGATGGCTTGGGTCGTGGCCATGCCAAAACCACGTATGATGCGAGTGGCCCACTTCTGGTTATAATCGTTGACCACCAAATAGGCGATCTTTTCAGCGGCGTCCACATTCGGCAAACTATTCATCGGGTAAAACCGCTTACGGATTTCCTTCATGGTTCGCTCAATGGCATTCGTGGTGTAAATCCGGGCCCAAATGTCCTCCGGATACTTGTAAAAGGTCAGCAATACAGGGAGATCCGTCTTCCAGGAGGCCACCTCCCGCGGATATATTTTGGCCCACTTTAATTCGAAGGCAGCGCATTGACGCAGGGCTTGCTCGTAGATCGGAGCCGTGTAAATGAGTTTGAGATCGCTCATAAACGCCAGCTTGTCCTTGACCCGGATCTTGGGAAACAGATTGCGAATCTTGTGCACAACGCAACGCTGGATGTCGGCCTTGGGATAGACGCTGTGAAACGCCTCTTCCAGGCCCACCAGCCCGTCAAAAACACCTAACAGAATGTCGGTCGCTCCCCGGTTGTACAGATCTTGCAGAAAGGTCTGCCAGCCATGAGCACTCTCGTGGCCCCCGACGACAAAGCCCAGCACCTGACGTCTTCCTTCTTCGTCGATGGCCATGGCTACATAAAGGACTTCATTGGCTACACTGTCCCGGCGAAGATTGAAGTGGATCCCATCGATGTACAGAACGGAGTAGCGCTGATTCAGGGGGCGCTCCTGCCAGGTATGCACATCTTGAAGGACGGTATTGGTAATATTGCTGACCGTTGCCGGTGAATAGTGCGTGCCAATGATGGATTCAATAAAGTCCCCCACTTCCCGGGTGCTCATTCCGCCTTTATACATGCGAATAACCGCTTCCTCGAGCCAACCGTCCCGACGTTGATAGGGCTCGAATACCTGGGTTTGAAACTCGCCTTGACGGTCCCGTGGTACCCTTAGGTCGTCAATCTTTCCAAACTTCGTGTCCAAGGTTCGCGTGTAATAGCCATTCCGGGAATTGGGTGTATCCGGCTGCTCCACGGTAAGGAAATTGGCGATTTCCTCTCGCATGAGGAGTTCCAATTTCTCTTTTACAAACAGACGAACGGCATGTTCCAATTGATTGATAAAGTCGGCATTGTGTATACTAGATGACATGGCAGGGTGATCTCCTCTCGTGGGTCTGGACAATTCCGAGAGTACCCTGTCTTTTTCGTGTTGACAACACGCCAATTTCTGGTACACAAACTATTGTACGCTACCTATTTTCCCCAAACTACCCGATTTTGACTGAAAAATGAAACGGCTTATAGAGGGATAAAAAATCTCTCAAAACGGCTCTTTGAAAACAACATACAAGTTTATCCGGTACATTCCCCATGCAGCCTCAAAGGAAAGCCAGAATGCTAGCGCGCCATGACCGTATTGTTCCTGCTGTTCTTTATGACGCAGGAGATGACGAGAGCGATTCCGCGATGCATAACGAAATGGTGGTTCCATTTTCGGCGATGACCTGCATGTTGGGATTATGATACTTTCGTCCAGCCACAGCTTATCGCAATGGGGGCGGCCTGCAGCGATCCTGGGGGAAGCGCAAACTTGCGCTTATGGAGACAGTTCACCGCTGTCCACCGGATAAATTTTTTCTGTGTTTACCTATTACTCGTCATCAGAGATTACTGCGAAGAGTACTGAAGCTTACCATCTCAGTTTGTCCGCAGGCGTGTAGTCTGCCCAAGGTACACATATTCGTGGATATTCTAATGTTCAGGTTCGATTCAGCAAGAATGACAGCTTATACAGACATTTCACATGCGAACGTCAATGGAGAAGTCCTTATTGAAAATCGAATATCCAAGAGTTCATCCTTCGTGGATGACTCTTTTTATATAGATATCCTTGAAAAGCCGGTGCTCGGGTTCCTCGATGCAACCGGCTTTTTCTCTATGGAGAGGAGACTGAACATATGGTCAAGGTGATTGCCCTTGCCAACCAGAAAGGCGGTGTGGGCAAAACAACGACAGCGGTCAACCTCGGCATCGGATTGGCTACGGAAGGAAACCGGGTGCTGCTGCTTGCTGCTGACGAAAAGCCGACTATGGGAAAGTACGATGAATTTATTGCTCCTGAGTTGCTGCGGAAGGCCTTCAAAAAAGATGGACTTGACTTGCAGGGATTGGCAGAAGGCTTACAGTAGGCAGACACATTTTATGAAATAGCACCATGTGAAGGATAAGATTTTTGAACACGATTTGGGTGTTCAGAGCAACCATAGGATTGGTAAAATGAAAGCAGGGAGGCGAAATAAGATGCTCTGGACGAAGGTTAGAGAACTATTTCCTAATCAGTTTGTATTGGTGGAGGAACTAAAGTCTCATTACGAAGACAATAAGCTCCATGTGGAAGAAGTGGCTGTCATCAAGCTAATTCCGGATCCGAAGGAAGCATGGAAAGAGCTATTTGCTGCCAAAAATGAGCGTTTCGTATATCATACCTCCAATGAATCAATCATTGTGGAAGTACGGGACAAGCCTATGGTCAGGAGAACTTCATGACATAAACCTTGAATTTTCAATTTCAATCCTTTCAGATGGAGAATTTCCCCATAGATTTTGGTCGCATCGGAGAAGATACTCAGATTAATGGTTTGATCGGCTTGGATATTCTAATTCCGGGCCAATTTATATTGGATTTAGGCAGACTGCAGATATACGCTGCGGCCAATGATGAATAAGTGTGTCAGAGGCAATGCGAGTAACGAGTCCTCTCGACCGCACTACATGCAAAAAAGGGCTTCAGCGATTTTCGCTGGAGCCCTTTTTTGCTTTTGCATGCATTACATTGAATTTAGCGTTCGGTATATCCCAGGCGTTATGCCCACCTTCTTTTTAAACATTCTGATAAAATAGCTGGGGGAATTAAAACCACACTCCGCGCAGACCTCTTGGATCGAACGGGTAGTCCCCAGCAAAAGGCGCTGCGCGGCTTCGATCCGGTATTGCAATAAGTAGTCTACAGGTGAACATTTCATATATGAATGAAAACAGCGTGAGGCCTCACTTTTGCTAATATTCGAGGAGCTTGATATGTCTTCGAGTGTCAAATGGTTCATGTAGTTTTTTTGAATGAAGGCAATCATGTTCTGAAGCCTCGCTTGATATTGCAGCTCCCGTTTATCGGTGGTTACGGTAGGAAGCTGATGCCAATGTTGAACCAAGGACAACCAGATCTGATTGAGGAGGCCTTGTACCTGCATTTCGAAACCAACCTCCAAGAATGAATCCGTCTGGAAATCCAGAACAGGAAATGAACCGTACCAACTTTCTGCACCGTGCTGCTGAAGCAGAGCAAAGATGCTCTCCAGCTTCTTTAGAGTTTCGTTATGCCAATGTTCGTGAGCATGTAAAACGACATATGGCACATGTTTGTCACCCAGAAATGGAAGGACATATTTTTTGTAAATGACACTGGTATGTGACGCGATCAACTCACCGGAAAAAACGATGTTCGGGCATTCACAAACATCCGATTCATTTTTTTGTTCAAAGGAGTGCAGGGTATTACTACTGATGAAGATGCCGTCATTGGCTTCTAATTCTATTCGATGATGCCCCACCTGAACCACAACGATTCCTCCGCGGGCAACAAAGAACTCCGGTTCAAAATGCCAGTGTAGAGGCACTCTATGCTGAAGGAATTTATGCAGCTCATCCACATAGTATTGAATGGGAAAATCTAGCTGGCCATGTTGAATGTTTTCAAAATATGTATGATCTAACGGCATGGTATCGATTCTCATTGAAATCCCCTTACTTGGGAAGATAGTGATACGAAGTGGGAATAAAGTGGCTTGAACATCACTTTTACGATGATATAATATTACATAAAGTGTAGAGTTATGGCAAGCTTAGGAGGCATACGGAATTTATGCAGCGGTTGAAGAATTTTAACAAGGTTTATGCATTGCAGCTTGCTACTATCTTTTTGGGTTTTATTATTTTCGGTATCTCAGAGAATATAAAAGGTCCGGCGATTCCCAGGATTCAGTTCGATTTTAATCTGAATGAACAACAATTAGGTACTCTGTTATCTTTAAATGCCTTAGGTTATCTAATTGCCTGCTCGTTTACTGCTGTTTTAGTGAGAAAATGGGGGATTAAAGCGACAAGTATTTTATCCTTTGCCTCCATGCTGGTTTCGGGTGTGTTTATATTTTTATCGCATACGTATCCGCTTTTTTCTGCTTCTTACTTTCTGATGTATATAGGAAATGGGATGCTGGAAATTGCACTGGCGATTTTGGGAGCTAGGATCTTTGTCAGAAATACGGGGGCCATGATGAATTTATCTCATGCTTTCTACGGGTTAAGTTCAACGGTTGCACCCTTAATCGCAACGAAAGTTATGACTGTTCAAGTGTTTGGTCAAACGCTGGATTGGCGTGGCATGTATTTGGTCATGCTTTCATTAGCTTTATTACCCATCCTGACTGCCATGCGCAGTTCATTTCCCGGGGATGATCTTGCGGATGCAAGCCGGACTCCCTTTAAAGTATTGCTGCGAGACCCAGCCTTGTGGTTGATGGTGATGATTCTCACCTTCGGAGTTGTATCTGAGTTGGCTGTGGGTGGCTGGTTAGTGAATTATCTGGAAAAGGCCTACCACTGGAGTACAGTCGAGGCTTCCGGTATGCTGTCCGTATTTTTTCTTCTCTTTGCCATTTCCAGATTCTTCTTGGGACCTGTGACAGATCGAATCGGATTTGCTTTATCTTTCATTATTTTTTCAGGTTTTTCTGCTATATGTACGTTTGCCGCTATTATTGGAGGGGAACAGTGGTCGTTTCTTTTTGCAGCAGCAGGTATTGGGATTGCAATGATCTATCCAACCGTTATGGCCTTTATTGCAAAACGGTATCCGCGTGGAAGTGATACAGCCATTACTTTTACTGTCACACTAATGGGGCTTGGCAGCGTTATTGGCAACTATGTAATCGGGTTTGTTATAGAAATGGTTAAAAGGATTTATGGTGAAGGAGACTCCCTCGGTTTGCTGCGCGGGCTGCAAGCAGGTTATGGTTTTATCGGCTTGTGCGCTCTTCTATGCTCGGTTTCCGGCTGTATGCTGTATCGGTATCTAAAAAAACGCGGAGAATTAATCTAAGGAGGACACCAAAATGACGATTAAGAAAATGGACTGGAGTGAAGGGAAGTGGCTGAATAAGCCGCAATCCGCCCAGAAAGAAGGGGATTTCTACAAGGTCAAACCTGAGAAGGGAAGAGACTTCTGGAAAAAAACCTTATATGGCTTCGAATATGAAGATGGTGCCGCTTTGTTGGCAGATTGGGATACCAATACGGCCGTCGAGGTATCCTTTAAGCTCTCGTCATTCGCGGAATTATATGATCAGGCAGGGATTTTGTTATATCATGGCCCGGGGCAATGGATTAAAACCGGGGTTGAGGTGAATGACGGTATTCCCCAGCTTTCCGCAGTTGTAACCGATGGTTACTCCGACTGGTCGCTGGCTGCTGTGCCGGAGTGGGTTGGGGAAGAAGTTACTCTTCGCGCTTCCATTATGAAGGATGCCGTGATTATCCGTGCACGGACACAGCACTATGCTTGGCGTACTGTACGTGTGGCGCGTTTTCCCTACCCAACAGGGAATCAGGCAGGCCCTTATACCACCTCTCCAACTCGAGAGGGCTTTGAGGTGACCTTTACCCGCTGGAGCTTCACGCTTCCCGATCAAGATCTTCATACCGATCCTGCTGAGGAATAAAACGGTTTTCGCTCGAACACGAAAGGAGATCAAACAATGAATAATAACCAATTGCTGCGAATGGACAATGTCGGCATCGTTGTGGAATCCCTTGATAAGGCCATCTCTTTCTTCGAGGAGATTGGTCTGAAGCTTGAAGGACGGACCACTATCGAAGGGGAGTGGGCTGGCCGCGTAACCGGACTGGGTTCCCAGTGTGTAGAGATTGCGATGATGGTTACCCCGGATGGGCACAGCCGAATTGAGCTGTCGCGCTTTCTTGCTCCGCCCATTCAAGCTGACCACCGGGTTGCACCTGTAAACGCCCTCGGTTATTTGCGCGTTATGTTTACCGTGGAAGATATTGACGAGATGGTAGCCAGACTCACAGGGTTCGGTGCAGAGCTTGTTGGCGAAGTGGTGCAGTACGGGAGCTCGTACCGGCTCTGCTACATACGCGGCGTAGAAGGGATTCTAATCGGATTAGCGGAGCAGCTAAGCAGATGCAACTGAGCCGAAGCTTTTATAACCCTTGGTACTGCTGGGGAGAAACCCCCTGACGGCTGCGGAATTGCCTGCAGAAGTGCTCTACATTTTTGTAGCCGCATTGACTGGCGATTTCGTTGATTTTCATCTGCCGGGTGGTCAGCAGGCTTCGGGCTAGGGCAAGCCGCATTTCGATCACATCGTCGATGCAGGAGCTGCTGAACATTTTTTTGTACATGCGGTGAAAATAGCCTTCGCTCAAATTGACCAGGCTGGACATATAGGTGGCCGTCCATGGGAAGCCGGGGTTGCACTCTATTTCCTGGCGCAGGTTAAATAGCTTATCCTCCACGGTTCGTTTCTCATGGGTTTGGTTGGTGTTCAGAATCATAAGCAGCGCCTTCAATAAATAAATGGAGGAAGCGCTGTTTCCGCCTGCGTGCTCATGGGCAATAAATTGCGTCAGCTGATGGCATTGGATGTAATCCGCCATATGCAACGGTGTTCCGTAATCGATGGGACACTGGTCGAAAAAGCTGGGGTTCAGGTTAAAGCGAATCCAACCGTTGATGTAGCTTTCGGCGCAGGCGGTATATTTAATAGGCTGGCCTGGACGAAACAGGACCGCATGGTTTTTGTTGTACCGCTTCAGCTGCCCGTTCACCTGGATCATGGCCGGGGTTTTGGTGAGAATCAGCAGCCAGCAGTCATGGCCATGGGGCTGATGGAAGACGAAGTCCGCTGTATGCTCCGCATGGTTATCCGCAAAGAAGATTTTCTCCATCCTTTTCTCCTCAATGTCAGAATAGATCAACACTAAGTTACAATAGATCATGGACCATCGTCAATGAATTTCTTTATAATAAAAGGGTATTTATACCATCTAAAGGAAGGTGTATCCCTTGTCATCTGAAAAGAAATATCAGCTTTTATCATATACCCGACAACCAGCCGGGCTTTACGAGGAGAAGCTGGCCTACAGCATGCATCTTGCTGTTTGTGTGAATGAAGGCGATTTCATTCCGCTCAATCACAATACCGGTGTGCTTTATGTCAAGGCAGCGGAGCAGGAGAATCGCACCCTCAAGGCCAAGTGCCTGGCCAATCCCTACATTTTCAAGCTGGGCGGGGAGGGATATGGGGTGGTAGCCGTACGGGTGGAAGCTGACGGGCAGCCGGATGAATCCAGCAAAGGCCAGGTGATGCTGTTCACTACCCGGGATTTCCTGGAGTATACGGAATGGGAGCCTCTGAATCTGAAAACGGAGGGCTATGTCCGCCATGTGGCCTGTACGTATTTGCCCCAAGAGGAGCGATACTGCCTGCAGTGGTGCGATGTGGCCAACCGGCGTTACCTGGCTTATGTGTCGGAGCTTGGAATGGAAGAGATTAACCCGGAGCCGGCGGCAAGCTTCTCCTCTGAAGTGGTGGCTTCCGGCATTGAAGGAGCCCGGCCGGTGAATGTGCTGGAAATTCCCGCCCATGTGGCGGAGAAGCTCCTGGAGCGGTTAACGGTGCCATATAATACGGGGGTTAGCTTGCCCGTGGAGGTTACAGTGTCCTCCATGGAGGAGCTGGACGCGGTTCAAGCGGCATTCCATTACAGCGATGGCACAACGGTGAACAAACCGGTAACCTGGGAAGCTGATGATATCCGTTGGGATACAGCCGGGCAATATACGGTTACCGGGGAGGTGAACCAACCCTCCTTTTATTTCCCGGTTTCCATCAACAGGGCGGACCCATGTATCTTTAAGTGGCAGGGATATTATTACTTCATCGCCACCAATGATGCGGACAATAACAGCAGTATATCTGTCCGGCGCGGGGAGACGATCCAACAGCTTGCCACGGCTGCTGAATACGAGATTCTGAACACAAAGATGTACCCCCATATGGTCCAGTTCCTCTGGGCTCCCGAGTTTCACCAGATAGAGGGGGATGTATACATATTCCTGGCAAGCAGTCCCCAGGGCTTCGGACAAATCCGCTGCCATGTGATGAAGCTGAAGCCGGGCGGGGATATCCGCAACAAGGAGGATTGGGAGAAGCCGCAACCGGTTCTCCAAAGCAGCGGCCAGGTGCTGAGCGACCTTGGACTGACCTTGGACATGACCACGGTTTGCATCCGCGAGAGATATTATGCCATATGGGCCCAGCGGGACCTGAAGCCGGTGGATCTGGGCTCCTGGATCTATATTGCCGAACTCAATAAATCGGAGCCGTGGAAGCTGATCTCCGAGCCTTTGCTGCTGTCCAAGCCGGATTACAGCTGGGCGAATAACCATACCTTTGTGGATGAGGGGCCTTATCCGTTATTTGCCGGGGATACTCTCTACATCACCTTCTCCAGTGCGCTGGTGGATTACACCTATTGTGTAGGGTATCTGTCCATTCACAAGGATGCCGATCTGTTGGATGCCGCCAGCTGGACCAAAGGTAATTACCCGCTGTTAACAGCCTTTTCCGTCCCCGGAGAATGCGGTCCTGGACATAACGCCTATGTAGAGGACAACTCGGGGATGGTATGGAACACCTATCATGCCCGTCCCGGGAAGGATGGCCCCAGAAGCACGGGTATCCGGCGGGTGCATTTCCACAAGGACGGTTTCCCTGTGCTGGATATGACGGAGGACAAGGATATTGACCGTTCCCATCGAAAGCTGAGTCTGACCGTGAAGGTGAAACCATAAAGCAAGGAGCGATCATTCGTGGAATTATCCAATCAGCAGGATGTTATTCTCGTATATACACGTCAGCCGGACAATGACTATACGGAGTCCCTTGCCAACAGCATCCATTTGGCCCTGCGCCAGGGAGAAGGGGAGTTTCAGCCGCTGAACCGCAATTACGGTATTGTGTTTGCGGAGGCAGTGGTGGACGGGCAGAGTGTGATTCAGGAAAAAGGGGTTAAACATCCGTTTCTGTTCAGGACGGCAGAGGGCGGATTTGGAATTGTGGCTGTGCGGGTGGATAAAACCGGCGCCCCTGATGAAGAAAGCAGGGGTCAGCTGCTGCTCTGGACCTCGGAGGATCTGGTTGCGTTTCAGAGTTGCGGGCTATTGCGGCTGCATCCGGAGGCCTTCGTGAAGGAGGCGGCTTGCGAATATATGGCGGCGGAGCGCATCTATGAAATCCGCTGGCGGGATGAAGCGGGCAAGCGATATGTGAGCAGGCTGGCGGACCTTGCTGCACCGGAGGGAATTTCGCAGGCAGTGGAGGCGGCGGAGGTGTGGACTGGTGAGGCTGCTGTTGAAGCATCTTTGCCTGATATTCTCCCGGGCAATAGGCTTCTTGTGGACAGCCAAGTCCGGGAAATGGTCAAAGACGCCTGGCTGCCGCTTTACCATACGGAAACCCGGGTGCCGGAGCAGATTCACGCTTCCTCCGTCGAGCAGGTGAAGGCAGTAACCGCCACGGCGGTTTATTCCGACGGGTCCAGCGACGAGAAGCAGGTGGACTGGGATGTCAGCGGGGTGGATTTTGCCCGGCCTGGTATGTACACCGTAAGCGGCACTATGGTGAATCGCCGCTTCCTGTTCCCGTTAGCCGTCGGGTATGCGGACCCGGTGATTCTTCCGTGGGAGGGCAAATATTACTTCCTGGCAACCAATGATAACCAGAATGATATTGGGTTATATGTGCGGGAGGCGGATACGCTGGAAGCATTATTCGCTCCCGGCTTCAAGGAGACTGTCATTCTGGATGTAGATGAGGAGCGGGGCTTCATCCAGACCTTCTGGGCGCCCGAATTCCATGTGATCGGCGGTGAACTGTACATCCTGTTTGCCGTTGGAGGCCGTCAATGGGGGCCGCAATGCCATATGATGAAGCTGCGCAAGGGCGGCAGCATCATGGAGGCGACAGATTGGTTTACACCTGAACGGGTAAGGCAGGCCGGCGGCAGATTTTTGGCTGAGGACGGGATAACTCTGGATATGACCTATTTCCGGAGCGGTGAAACCTCCTATGTGGCCTGGTCCTACCGCAAGGGCATTGGAACTCCCCTGGATACCGGTTCGATGATCTATATCGCTTCGGTGGAGGAGGGGGATCCTGCTGTGCTGACCAGTGAGCCGGTTCTGCTGACACGGCCGCTGCTGGGCTGGGAGAATATTCAGGGCACCATCAACAATGAAGGCCCTTATCCGCTGGTGACGGAGGATACCGTGTATCTGGCCTATTCCGGCGGGGCGGCTAGGGGCTACACCTATTCCATTGGGCTTTTGAGCATTCCCCGCGGAGCAGACTGTCTGGAAGCTGCCAACTGGACCAAAGCAGGCACACCTGTGCTGTCCTATTATTCCCTTGAGGCACTATACGGCGCCGGCCATAATTCCTTCTTCCGGGATGAGGACGGCACTGTCTACATCATGTATCACGGGGAGGAGCAGTTGGTGAAGCACGGAACCTGCAGCTCGGCCATGCACCGTCTTCATTTCAACAAGCAGGGCAAGCCTGTATTCGATGTGGCCGGGGAGCGGGATGTTCATCCGGCGCTGACTGCATGTACGATCCAAGTGGTAGTGCAGCCGTAGCCATGTGCGGGGAGCCAGCCGGCCATCCGTATTCCATACGTTAGATAAGGAGTGGGTTTCGATGAAAAAGCAAGGCTTGAATCCCTACCTGCCCTCCTGGGAATATATTCCTGACGGAGAGCCCCATGTTTATGACGGGCGGGTATATGTGTACGGCTCTCATGACCGGTTCAACGGGCATGTGTTCTGCTTGAACGACTATGTATGCTGGTCTGCCCCGGTGGACAATCTGGGGGATTGGCGATATGAGGGGGTCATCTATCCCAAAACCGGGGATCCCTTGAACCCGGACGGGAGCATGTGCCTCTATGCGCCGGATGTGACTGTAGGGCCGGACGGCAGGTATTATTTGTATTATGTGCTGGATAAGGTATCTGTGGTTTCGGTGGCGGTTTGTGACAAACCGGCTGGACGGTATGCGTTTTACGGGTATGTGTCGTATGCCGACGGCACCCGTCTGGGGGAGAAGGAGGGTGACGAGCCTCAGTTTGATCCGGCTGTGCTGACGGAGGGGGATAGAACCTACCTCTACACGGGCTTCTGTGCGGTGGGAGACGTTTCCCGCAAAGGTGCCATCGTGACGGTTCTCGGGCCGGATATGCTGACCATTCTGGAGGAGCCGGCTACGCTTATACCCAGTCAGCCTTACAGCGCGGGCAGTGGTTTCGAGGGGCATGAATTTTTCGAGGCTTCCTCCATCCGCAAAATAGGGGACACCTACTACTTCGTGTATTCCTCCGTGGTGATGCACGAGCTGTGTTATGCCACAAGCCCATCTCCCACAGGTGGCTTCGTATACAGGGGCGTTATCGTCAGCAATAATGATTTGCATATCGGCTCCTACAAGCCTGCGGACAAACCCATGTTTTACGGCGGCAACAATCATGGGGGCTTGGCGGAAATCAACGGGGAGTGGTACATCTTCTACCACCGCCAGACCAACGGCACCCATTTCAGCCGTCAGGGCTGCGCGGAGCGGCTCCGGCTCCAGCCGGACGGCTCTTTTCCACAGGTGGAGATGACCTCCTGCGGGCTGAATGGCGGACCACTGGCGGGGGAGGGGGAATATCCCGCTTATCTGGCCTGCAATCTCTTCTACAAGGATGAGGCGAAGTATGTGGGCGGTGAGGGGATTTGGATGGATAGCCGTTTCCCCAGAATTACCCAGGATGGCAAGGATGGGGATGAAGAGCCCGGTTATATCGCCAACATGCTGGATTCCGCAACCACAGGGTTTAAGTATTTCCGGTGCCAGGGAGTCAAACGGGTGAAAATCCGGGTGCGGGGCTACTGCCGCGGGAGCTTCCAGGTCAAAACCGCATGGGACGGCCCGGTGCTGGGCGAGATTCCGGTGGTATTCACCAATGTGTGGAAGGATTACACGGCGGATATCGCTATCCCCGATGGGGTACAGGCCATCTACCTGACGTATACCGGCTCCGGCAGCGCCGGGCTGGCCTCCTTTACGCTGGAGGTATAGTTGCCGTGGTTTGCTGCCCGCGGTAACGGACCGGTAAGACGTTATTTTGTCAAAAGCGGGGGTTTTGCTAATCTAACGGACTCCAGTGACGCTAATTGCAGCTATGGAGACGATTGAGCTCCTTTTTTGGCCGAATAAGGTCCTCAGTGTCCGTAAGATTCCAGAAGGGCGCCAAACAGAGGAAATAAGGTCTCTGGTGTCCGGAAGAGCGGCGCATGAAGCAGAGTTTGCTCAAAACCAGGGGGTACAACCAACCCAATGCAGGCTTGACTCCTTTCTGTTTTGGTTAAAGTAGATATGACCACAGAAAAGGGGAGGGTTTCAGATGAAACGCAAGCTTCTGCTTACCGGGGCTGCCGGTGTAATCGGAAATGCCATCTACAACAATCTGAAGCAGGACGGCAGGTATGACGTGCTTGGAGTCGATATCAAGGCGGATGAGGAGCAGGGAATTCTGGAGGCGGACGTTGCAGATGAGAAGCAGCTGACCGGCCTCACCAAAGATGTGGATACGATTCTGCATTTTGCCTGGATCAAGGATGAGGATGATTTCCTGGGCAAGGTGTTAAACGGCAATGTCAGCAATGCCTACAAGCTATTTGAAGCCGCGGTGGGCAACAGGGTGCGGCGGCTGGTGTTTGCCAGCTCCAACCATGCGACGGGATTCTATAAGACGGATCAGAAGGTAGCTCCGGATGATCCCTACCGGCCGGACAGCTTTTATGGCCTGAGCAAATGTTATATTGAGCTCTTGGGACGTTTGTACGCGGATCAGGGCAAAATTTCCTCGTTCAATATCAGAATCGGCAATTTCCCCGGAGATGACCGCCCCCATTCGGAGCGCGCCGGGAAGATTTGGATTTCCGAACGGGATATGACTCAATTGGTTACCTGCTGCATCGAGGCAAACGATGAGCTGCGGTATGTGAACCTGTACGGCACGTCGGCCAACAGCGACAGCTACTATAATATTGATTATCTGCAGGACCTTATCGGCTATAAACCGCAGGATGACGCCTCGGAGCTGCTGGAAAAGGCGAAGGAGGCGGGTGTTCGGGTAAAGCAGGATGAGACGCAATTCCAGGGCGGGCAGAAGAAGTAACATGAAGGGACTTTAAGCAGGATTTCTGCTTAAAGTCCTTTTTAGTATCAAACATATATAATAATTTAAATGAATTTCATTATATTTGACTTCTTATTGGTGATAATTGACAAAAGGAATATATTGGAATACAATCAAGTTGTCCACATGAAAACGCTAACAAAAGGGTGGTGATTCACAACCGGCACGGTTGAAGAGCAGTTCAATTATTCATACAAACAAAGGAGAATCAATGAGATGAACATGTTCCATTTGAAAAAAAGCACGCTTGCCATTGCCCTTGCCTTTACGATGGCTTTGTCTGTACCGGCCGTTATTCTCCAACCCACAGGGACCGTATATGCGGCGGATGCTTCCGGTGCCACAGCCAGCATTGCCGACATTATCAAAAACCAGCAGTCCGACGGCGGCTGGAAGAAGGACTATTCGGTCACCAGCGGGGATTGGGCTAAGTCCACCATTGACAATAAGGCTACATACACAGAAATCAGGAGATTGGCGGCGGAATTCAAAAAGACCAGCAACAGCCAATATTCGGCTGCCGCCATCAAGGGCATCAACTTCCTGCTCGGTATGCAATATGCCAACGGCGGCTTTCCCCAAATCTACAAAAGCACAGGCTATCATACCCATATTACCTACAATGACAATGCGATGGTGAATGTGGTCATTCTGTTGGATGAGGTTGCGGGTAAAAAGGGTGACTTTTCCTTCATCGACAGCACATTGGCCTCCAAGAGCAAACAAGCGGTAGACAAAGCGGTTGATTGTATCCTGAAGACCCAGGTTATCGTCAACGGGAAGCTGACGGTATGGGGGCAGCAGCATGATTCCAGCACCCTGAAGCCGGCCGGGGCCAGAGCGTATGAGGTGCCTTCCCTCTGCTCAAGCGAAAGCGTGGCGATTGTAAACTTCCTGAAAACCAGGACCGCCACAACACAGATCACCGCTTCTATCAATGCTGCCGTGGACTGGTTCAAGGCAGTGAAAATGACCGGAATCAAAGTAGTCAAAACAGCGGATGATGTTGTGGTGGTGCAAGACCCCAGCGTAACCACCCCGATTTGGGCGCGGTTCTATGAAATCGGCACCAACAAGCCGATTTTTGTGGGTCGTGACGGCGTTGTGAAGTACAAGCTCAGCGACATTGAGCAGGAGAGAAGAACAGGCTATTCGTGGTACGGGAACTGGCCGTCAAACCTGATCAAGTAGTTTTCTTAGGATGATCATCCGCGTTGAATAGGACGGTTGCCTGATCAGAAGGTTTCCTGTTACACTTGCAGCAGCAAGCTGTCCGGGCGAACCTTAGGAAGAGAAACGGGGAAGATTCTCATGGAACAAGGCTATACGGTATCCCACTATCCGGCAGGTGATCTGCGCTACCTGGCAGGTGGCTATAAATCTGCCAACCTGCACCGGTGGGGACCAGGTGTGCGGGAGGTTTATGCTCTGCACTATATCATCAGCGGCCGAGGCACGCTGGAGACGGGCGGGGTGAAGTATCACATCCGGGAAGGAGAGAGCTTTCTTATTTTTCCTCATACGGAGGTCTACTATTACCCTGATCCCGAGCAGCCTTGGGAATATGTCTGGAACGAGTTCAGCGGGGAGGAGGCACGGCAGCTGCTGGCGATGACGAAGCTGGAGAAGAGCTGCCCTGCTGTGGGCGCAGCTCCCGGAGAACTGAGGTCATTATTTCAAATTGTCTGGAATCCCGGCGTACAGCCGTTTGAGCGGCTGCGGTCGGATGCCCGTCTGCGTCTGCTGCTGTCCTGCTATCTGGAGTTCTATCCCTGTGAGGAGGCGGCTCCCACGGATTACGCCGGGATGGCCAAGGCCTACATCGAGCATAATTATTGGAAGCCGTCCCTGAAGGTTTCCGACATTGTCCAAGCCGTCAATATCGAACGCAGCTATCTCTTCCGCCTGTTTAAAGAAGCCACCGGCCAATCCGTGTCCGGCTATATCAGCTGGTTCCGCGTCAGGCGTGCTCAGGAGCTGTTGAAGTCCTCGGGCTTATCCATCCAGTCGGTAGCCTATTCCATCGGCTATCATGACCCGTTGCATTTTTCCCGGGTGTTCAAAAAGGCAACCTCCTATTCCCCCACCGCTTTTCGCTTGCTGCACCGGCAGGAGAGTTAACGGAACAAGGCACAATTGCCTGATTGCCGGTAATAGGCGATGAGCTTCTCCAGAGGCTCACGGCCGCATTGCAGCTTGTGTCCCAGGCAATCCAAACACAGAAATTTCCGGTCGGTCCGGGACACCAGCTTCAGATAGATGGCCACATCGTCGGCAGCGAGGGGAGCCCTGCAAGCCAGACAGAATCTGTCGCTGCCCATATTACCGCACCAGCTTGGCCCGGACAATCAAACAATCATGGGCTGCTACCACGGGAGCATAACGTTCCCGGAAAACGCCCAATTCTTGCTCCGCCCAGCAATCATACAGGGAGAGGGAGAAGCCGGCGGCGTAAGGCAAGCCCAGGTCCCAAAATTGCAGGGAAAGCTCCCGTTGGCTGTCGCTCAGGTTAAAGAACCCGATGGCCAGGTCGCCGTCTGTAAGTACCTTCACCAGCATAAAAACATCGTCCGTATGGAACCACTGGGGCTCGGGTTTGATGCGGTAAGCGCCACGGGCCTCCAGATCCTGATTAATGGCTATCAGGTGGGAGTTCTGGAGAATCTGCTTCGTAATCGGGTTATCCTGTCTGATATCACATCCGATCATCAGAGGAGAGCCCATCAGACTCCACAGGGAAAAATGGGTTTTGTATTGGGTGTCGCTGCAGCCCCCGATCCGGCCGATGAAATCGCTGTTGCTTCCCCCATACATACCTACCACCAGCATATCCATGTCATTGTGGCAGAAGGAGCCGGTATAGCATTGTTTGCCCAGCTGCGACAGCGCCAGGGACTTGACGGATTCCCAATTGTCCCGGATGTCCCCGGTGGAACGGTACATATGGGCGCCTGATTCGCGGATCCAGTCATAGACTCCGTCCTCTCCCCAGTTGCAGGCTGAGAACAGTATGTCCCGTCCACAGTTCTTCAAGGCCAGGCTCATCCGCTTGTACAGAAGCTCGCCCGAAATGTGGCGGGGCTTGAAGCAATAATCATATTTCAAAAAGTCGATGCCCCATTCGGCAAACCGGGCCGCATCCTGGAATTCATGCTCGAAGCTGCCTGGATAACCCGCGCAGGTATGGGTGCCGACACAGGAATACATGCCGAATTTCAAACCTTTGCTGTGAATATAATCGGCTACTGCCTTCATGCCCTCGGGGAATTTAGCCGGATCGGCAACAAGATTGCCTTCGGCGTCCCTTTCCTTCAAGCTCCAGCAGTCATCAATGACGATATACTCGTACCCCGCCTCCTTATACCCCTCCGACACGAACCTGTCGGCCACATCGCGGATCAGCTGCTCATGAATATCCCAGGTAAAGGTGTTCCACGAATTCCAGCCCATTGCGGGCTTCAAACCGAGTGGCTCATAATTGCCCATACTCGTCCATCCCTTCTCCATCCATAGGTATGTTGCCAGGACATGTCCGCAAACACGCCCTATTCCGCATTAAACCACAGCGGCCCGCAGCCGCCTATAGGCGGAGGTTGCTTTTGCATGGAGCATTGTTGTTTAGACAATTGATTCAGGCTTATTGATTGTTTCTCCTCCGGTCATGCTATAATCGGACATACGAGAAATTTTGGATACGAGAGGGATTCATTCATGAAGCATATAACCGTCTATGATATCGCCCACGAAGCCCGGGTTTCGGTTGCGACCGTCTCCCGGGTTTTGAACGGCACCGCTCCGGTTAAGGCCAGCACCCGGGAGCGGGTCCTGGAGGTGATCCATAAACACCAATTCCAGCCCAACGCTTTGGCCCGAAGCCTGATCAAGAAGGAAAGCGGCATGATCGGCATGATTATGCCCGATATTGGGAATCCTTTCTTTCCGGAGGTATTTCTTGGTGCGGAGAAGGAGGCCCGGGCAAGAGGGTATGCCATTTTCCTGTGCAACACCATGGGGGAGCCGGACAAGGAGTCGGAGTACCTGGCTCTGCTGCAGGAAAAACGGGTGGACGGCATTGTTTTTCTTGGCGGGCGGATCAATCAGGTCCGTTCCAAGGCAGAGCTGGCCCGGGAGCTGGCAGATTGTGCGGCCCGGCTTCCAGTGGTGCTGGTCAACGGGAATATGCCGCGGGTTTCTCTGCCCCGGGTAATAACGGATGAAGCTGCAGGCTTAAGGCTGGCAGCGCAGCACCTGATCGATCTCGGACATCGTGAACTGCGGTTCATCGGCGGGGAAGGTTCGGTCACGGCCACTGTCCAGAAGGTGCAGGCTTTGAAGGCAGTGATGGAGGAGAACGGATTGCCGTTCCGGCCGGATACGGTTCTTTACGGAGGCTTTTCCATTGCGTGTGGCCGCAGCTTGATGCAGACGGTGTTGGCAGGAGAAAAGCGGCCTACGGCGGTCATGTGTGTGAATGACAGTGTGGCGGTTGGTGCAGTGAAGGCGGCTTTGGAGGCAGGGGTGGACATTCCCGGAGAACTGTCGGTTACGGGCTTCGACGATACGCTGCTGGCCGCTTCCATTACGCCTGAATTAACTACGGTGTCGCAAAATTCCCATGCGCTGGGTGAGCAGGCGGTGCAGCTTCTCCATCAGATGATAAACGGAGAGAAGGGCAGGAAGCTGACGGTCCTGGAGCCGCAGCTGATCTGCCGGCAGAGCACAGGTCCTGCGAGGATACCCGGAATTTGAGGATTGACCGATGTGAGGACCTGCTTTAAGATGAGGGGAGAAGAGGGCGCTTTGGCGGAGCTTCTCTGTATATGACTGAAACCCATTTCATGTAATGGGTTTCACTATAGACGACCGTCAACACATGCCCGTAACTACATGACACCGAACGGAGGATGTTCCCATGATCAATTCCAAGCTCCCGTCCATCTGGTATGGCGGCGACTACAACCCCGATCAATGGCCAGAGGAAATCTGGCATGAGGATATGCGTCTTTTTAAGGAGGCCGGCATTAATATTGTGACCCTGCCGGTGTTCAGCTGGGCGAAGCTGCAGCCTGACGAAACCACGTATTCCTTTGAGTGGCTGGATAAAATTCTGGATCTTGTTGCAGCAAACGGCATCTATGCCTGTTTGGCTACCTCCACCGCCGCCCAGCCCGCCTGGATGTCGCGGCAGTATCCGGAGGTGCTGCCGGTGGATGTGGACGGAAACAAGCGAACCCACGGCTCCCGGGTGAATTTTTGCCCCAATAGCGGGGTGTACCGCCGTTTCTCGGTGGAGCTGGCCCGGCGGATGGCCCTGCGCTACAAGGACCACCCGGCATTGCTGATCTGGCATGTTGCCAATGAATATGGGCCGCATTGTTATTGTGAGCAGTGTGCGGCTGCGTTCCGGGAGTGGCTGAAGGAGCGTTATGTTACCGTGGACGAACTGAACAACCGCTGGAATATGAGCTTCTGGGGCCACACCGTGTATGATTGGGAGGAGATTGTGCCGCCGTCCAATCTGAACGGAGACAACCGGTGCTTCCAGGGGATGATGCTGGATTACAAACGGTTTATGTCGGATTCCATCCTGGCCTGTTACCAGGCGGAGTATGATGCCATTAAGGCGGTTACGCCGGATATTCCCATTACCACGAATATTTGGGGGTTGTTTAACGGGCTGGATCTGAAGAAGTGGGGCGAACGGATGGATGTGGTCTCCTGGGACAGCTATCCGCAAATGAATGAGCCCATGACCAATGTAGCCATGCGGCATGATTATATGCGGGGCTTGAAGGACGGCAAGCCCTTTATGCTGATGGAGCAAACCCCCAGCCAGCAGAACTGGCAACCGTACAACAGCCTGAAGCGGCCGGGTGTGATGCGGCTGTGGAGCTACCAGGCGGTGGCCCATGGGGCGGATACCGTTATGTTCTTCCAGCTGCGCCGGTCCTTCGGCGCCTGTGAGAAATACCACGGCGCGATCATCGAGCATGTGGGCCATGGCAATACCCGGGTGTTCCGGGAATGTGCACAGCTGGGCCGGGAGCTGGAGGCGTTGGGGGATACGCTGCTTGATGCGGTGGCGGAGAACCAGGTGGCCTTGCTGTTCGACATCGACACCTGGAATGCGGTGGAGATCACCAGCGGCCCGAGTGTGGATCTGGATTATCTCAAGCAGGCTCAGAAATATTACAAGGCCTTCTACGATGCCCATATCGGTGTGGATGTGATCAGCCCCTTGTCGGATTTCTCCAAGTACAAGCTGGTCATCGCGCCGGTGCTGTATATGATGAAGCCAGGGGTGACGGAACGGCTGGAGGCTTTTGTTCAGAACGGCGGCAACTTTGTTACCACCTTCTTCAGCGGCATCGTGGACGAGAACGACCGGGTGAAGCTGGGCGGTTACCCGGGCGAGCTGCGGAAGCTGTTGGGTATCTGGGTAGAGGAAATCGACAGTCTGCTGCCGGAAATGAAAAACCGGATGGTACTGCAGGGCGGCTTCGGCCAGGTCCAAGGCGAATATGAATGCGGCCTGCTGTGTGATCTGCTCCATCTGGAGGGAGCCCAGGCTTTGGCCGTGTATGGCGAGGATTTCTACGCGGGAATGCCGGCGCTGACGGTGAATGAGTTTGGCGCAGGCAAAGCTTATTATGTGGCGGCGGATGCGGAGGACAGAATGATCGCCGACCTCTGCCGGACCTTGTGTGAACAAGCCGGTGTCGCTGCTCCATTCGGCGCGGACGTTGGTATCGAGCTGGTACAGCGGAAGAAGAACGGGACTGTGTTAACCTTTGTGCTGAACCATAATCCCGCCGCCGCTTCCATCCATCTGGGCGGGCAGGCGGCGGAGGATCTGTTGACCGGAAGCAGGGTGACGGGTACCGCAGCGGTTAACGGGTACGGGGTTATGATTTTGCGGCACGGGTAAAAGGTGCGGAACTGGCAATTACGTGGAATCGGGGGAGCTAACGGACGGTGGTTCCGCTATTTGCCAAATTAACGCCGGTTTTTCTGCTGAACGGACCGTAGGGACCTTATTGTGCGGAAAAGAGGGCGTAAGCAGGCAGGATGAGCGGAATAGCGGATTGTGGGTCCGTAAGTTTTTCAAAACCCTGTTTTTGCGGCAAATAGGGTATCCTCGGTCCGTTAGGTTTGGCGGTGGGACGTCAGTCCGTTAGCCTCAGCAGCCCACACCCCCATCTGTGTGACGTAACCCCATTAGAATCCAACCATGACCTGTTAGTCACAGTACATGCAGAGCCGGGGTAACCTAACGAACTAACTGTTATCGGAAAGCCAAAAACCGCCAGGGAAGCTGACTCCCTGGCGGTTTTTCTGGTGGTGAACCCTTCTTGGGGGATAACTAGGCGGTGAAGGGCGGCGCTACCTGTCCAACTGCACCCGGAACGAAGGCGCGGCTGTACCGCCGGTGGCGGTATAAACCAGCAGCTCGCCGTCCACCACCTGTGCGCTCGGCGCGGCAGCCCAGGCTCCGGCAGCGTAGCCCTCCGCGCCGAAGGCTTCCCCGTATACGGCTACGGCCAGCCATGCCGTGGCTCCCGCTTCCACATGGGTGCGGACCGTGGGGATCACGGTCCGGCTCACCATGATGTTGGTGTTGGCCTGCGGCGTCAACAGCTCCGCCTGCCCGCTTCCGTAGAGCAGCTTCACACCGCTGGCGCCTCTGCCGTAGGCGGCATAGGCGGCGGTCCCGCTGCTCTCCGGCCCCTGCGACGGCACCGTGCTGTACGGTCGCGCCGTCTGCTCGCTGCTGCCGCCCGGCAGCCAGCCGCCCGAACCCGGGCCTTCAATGCCCAGGGCGAAGCCGCCTTCCGCACCGTCCAGCACCCGGCCGGTGGCGATGCGGTGGACCCGCACATGCCAGGGCAAGCCGGGGATGATCCAGGTGCGAATTACCACATCTGCCCAGGGTTTCCAGCGGGTATAGATTAGCCCTTCCTCCACACGGGTCTCCTCACAGCGGCGTTTCACCCGGTACAGATTATCTCCTTCGGCCAAGGCCAGCATGGAGTCAAAGGCTCCTTGGGCCAAACCCCATTCCGCCCGGGGCACACTGAAGCCGAAAAAGGTGGAATAGGCGAATTTTTCATATTTGGCGGAGGTATGGGTATGCTCATTGGACGAGGTATGCCCCGAATTGAAGGCTGTCACATGAGGCACCTCAGCCTGACGGCAAAGCACCAGATGGGGAGCCTGCTGCACAACCGACGCCTCCAGCCGGGGCAAATCTTCCTCCTCCGCGGTCCAGAAGGGATGATCATCCGGGAGCGCCAGCAGCAGGAAGCTCTTCATCGCCCAATAGGGCGATCCGGGAGAATTGTAGTTTTCACCCATGACCAGGTTGGGATACGTATAGCCGATGGTCAGCAGACCGTCGGGGGTAAAAATCGGCTGGGCGAACCACCAGCGCAAATGCCGCAGGACAAGCCCTTTTAGGACACCCATAGAATAAGGCGTATCCAATCCGGCGAAGGCCATCACACACCAGAAGGCGGCTTGGGAGAAGCGGTAGGTCAGACTGCGCCCGTAGGGAAGGGCACTTCCGTCCTCGGCGAACCAGTGGATAAACTGACCGGCAAACTGCACGGCACGATCCTTGTACAGCGTTGAGCGGACCGGATCCTCCTCCGCCATAAAGGTCGCATACAGCAATCCGTAATAATGGATGGCAAAAGGTACATAATAATCACTGTGAGCCTGGCCCTTCAAGCCGTCGGCATACCAGCCGTCCTCCATATAGAAGGGTTCGATGGCAGCCAGAGTTTCTTCCGTCAGCGCTTTGTCATAAGGCAGGCCTGCTTTGCGGAAGCCCATCTGCACCATCACCCGGAACAGGAGCCAATTGCAGTCCCACAGCTTATGGTTATTGATGGGAGCCAGCCAGGTGGTCAATTGCTCCAGACCCTCACGGCCCAGGCCGTCCACCAGCTTTTCGGGAGCCAGGGCAAGCGCCAGGCCGAAGGCAGCCATTTCCACACTGCGCTGGTCGTAATCGCCTGCTGTTCCCCAATATTCTTCGTGTGCGGGATTGGTGCCGTTTTTGATGCCTTCCATATACATATCCCACAGCGGGCTGTCGCCACCCCCGGTGACAAGCGGGACAAGTCCCCACAGGATCCGGGAAAAGCCTTCCATCGCGGCAACCTTGCCGCTATAGCTGGTGCCGGTACTGCCAAGTGTGAAGCCGGCCCGTCCGGAGGAATAATAAGGCATAAGCGGATCCGTCAGCTGCCGGAAGGCTAGCTGAAGATCGGATTTCGTCTGAAGCGGATTTTGCCGGATGGGCAAAGGAAACGGGTTCATGGGTTATGGGAAGCCTCCATTCAAATGGAAAAATGGGAATCATCAGCCTGCATTCATTATACGACAATCTGCCTGGAGGACATACAGCCTTCCCGCAAGATGTCAAAATTGAAGGGCAAAATATCAAAATAGCGTTATCCGGCCGTTTCCGATATTCATTATAATTCAAGCATCGAGAATAAACGAAAGAGCAGAAAACCATTGCGAGAGGTGAACGCGAACATGAAATCCGAACAGGCTAAGCATAAGAGCAATCTCCGCAGACAAGAAACCATCTCCGGTCTCCTGTTTGTCAGTCCCATGATGATCGGGCTGATTGTACTAACCTTATTGCCGATTATTGCCACCTTTATCCTGAGTCTGGCCGACTGGAACTTCGTTCAGGGCTTTAAAGGGATTACCTGGGTGGGGCTGGACAATTTCACCCGGCTGTTCCGTGAGGAGACCTTCCATATCTCCATGCGCAACAACCTGATCTTCCTGTTGACCGTGCCTGCTTACCTGGCTGTGTCCATGGCGTTGGCCATTCTTATCAACAAATATGTATACATGAAGTCCTACTTCAAGGTAGCCTTCTTCATGCCGTATATCTCCAGTGTGGTTGCCGTCGCCATTGTATGGCAGGTGCTGTTCCACCCGTCCTCCGGTCCGGTGAACCAGTTCCTGATGTCCATCGGCATCGACAATCCGCCCAAGTGGATTGCGGACCCCAATTTCGCCCTGATTTCCGTAATGATGATCTCTGTCTGGATCTCCATCGGATATAACATGATCGTCTATATGGCCGGTTTGCAGTCTATCCCCAAGGATTTGTATGAGGCTGCCGACATCGACGGAGCCAGCTCCTGGGTGCAATTGCGCCACATCACCATTCCCATGCTGTCGCCGACCACCTTTTTCCTGCTGATCACCGGGGTGATCTCCTCCTTCAAGGCCTTCGACTTGATTGCCGTTATGACGGCGGGCGGGCCGATGCGCTCCACCAGCATGCTGGTTTGGTACTTGTATGATGAAGCCTTCGTCAGCCTGCGGGTCGGCTATGCGTCTTCCATCGCTGTGGTCCTCTTCGGTTGTGTGCTGATTATTACGGGTATCCAATGGCTCGCACAGAAGAAATGGGTCAATTATTAAAGAGGGGGCTTTCCTATGGATTCAGGTATTAAAGAACCGTTCAGCATAAAAAAGCTCATTGGGACCATTGTGCTTTTGATTATCAGCATCCTGTTCCTGCTGCCTTTTGTCTGGATGCTGTCCGCATCCTTCAAGGTGGAATCCGACGTATTCTCCTATCCCATCCAGTGGATTCCGCAGCGCTGGAATGCGATCGCCAACTATAAGGAAATTTGGCTGGGCGCCAATCCGTTCTATAAGTATTACGCCAACTCCATCATCGTGTCTGTGGCCACAACGGCAATCTCCTGCGTGGTGTCCGCTCTCGCGGCATACGGCTTCACCAAGATCGATTTTAAGGGCCGCAACGGCATGTTCCTGCTGATTCTGGCCACCTATATGGTGCCTGGACAAGCGATTCTGGTGCCGCAGTTTATTCTATACCGCAACATCGGTTTGTTCGACAGCCTGCTGGGTCTTATTATCATCAACTGCTTCAGCGTATTGGGCACTTTCATGCTGCGCCAGTTCTTCATGAGTCTAAGCACGGAATACATCGAATCCGGCAAAATCGACGGTGCCAGCCATGCCCGGATCTTCTGGCAGATTGCTCTGCCGCTGGTCCGCCCGTCTGTGGCTACCTATGCGATTCTGCGGTTTATCTGGACCTGGAACGACTACCAGAACCCGTTGATCTTTATCCGTTCGGACAAATGGTACACCATTCAGCTGGCAATGCAGAAGTTCGCCTCCCTGAACGGCGAGTTCTACTCTCTGATTATGGCGGCGGCCGTGTCGGCCATTCTGCCTCTGCTCATTATTTTCATCATCGGTCAAAAGAATGTTATCGAAGGCATTGCCTTGGGCGGGGTCAAAGGGTAATCTGAACGAATACTCAGCAGCAAGGATATACAATGAGGTTACCGCGGGACGGAGGGTGAAAGCTCTGGTCCCGCGTATTTCACTTTGTGGGGAATTAGTTTAGGAGGAGAGGATTTTATGGGCTGGCGCCATGGCTTTTCCTTTGCCTCCAGGTCCTTCAGAAGCAAGCTGATTGTGGTGTCGGTGGCCTGTATTCTGC
Source organism: Bacillota bacterium (assembly GCA_023388055.1). Classification (GTDB taxonomy): domain Bacteria; phylum Bacillota; class Bacilli; order Paenibacillales; family NBRC-103111; genus Paenibacillus_AR. The sequence continues at coordinate 151,011 of JAEWGW010000011.1, forward strand.
TCCCGGCGCTGGGAACCATGCTGGTGTACAATTATCTGACCCGGGATGCCGTGAAGGACCAGGCGATTCGCAATGCCGACCAGACCCTGAAGCTGGTGGAGGGTCATGTCTCCAATGAGCTCAGATACATGCTGTATCTGATGAACTATTTTACTGTGGACCAGGATATCCTGTTTGTCCTGAAGAATCTGGCGGCGGAGCCGTATGACCCGAACCGGCAGACGGAGGCGCAGTTTTTGGCGGGCAATGAGGTGCGCAAGAGCATTGGCAGTCTGACCGCAGCCGGGCAAAAAAGCTTCGTATCCATTGTGCTGAACAACGGCATGACCTTCGCCAATTACCTGGGCTATGAATATGACCCCCGGCAGCTGCTGAAGGAGGACTGGGTCAAGGAATCCGGCGCTGTGTTTGGACTGAATTCATACTGGCCCGGGGTGATGCCTACCTCCTTCAGCAGTGAAAAGGCTCGCAATCCATACCAGCTTACAGCAGTGCGTCCCCTCCGGGGGGACAAAAACGCAATCTACGGCTACGTGGTGGTTACCGTCATGGAAAGCCTGATTCATCAGTATTTTGAGGGTTTGCCGACTCAACAGGAAATTTTGCTGCTGGACGGGAATGACCTGATTTTGTCCCATACGGATACGGGACGGATCGGCACTCCTTTTCCGGAAATGAGAGAAGCGCTGGCTGCCAGCGGCACACCGCTGATTCACCGGGACGGGACGGCGTACCTGGTGTCCGAGAAGCCAATCAGTATGGCAGGCTGGAAGCTGGTTTCCTTGACCCCGTACAAGTCCGCCGTGGCCAAAATCAACGACATTTTCCAGAACGTGTTCTGGTTCCAGCTGATTTCCTTTGCGGGCTTTTTCGGTCTGCTGCTGTTGGCCCTGAGGGCGTTTACCTTGCCGCTGGTCCGGCTGGACAGGGTGGCGCTGAAGGTCAAGCAGGGGGATCTGCAGGTGCGTTCCTCCATCCGGGGGCAGGACGAGGTGGGACGGCTGGGCCAATCCTTCGACCAGATGCTGGACCGGATTACGGATATGATCCGGGAGATCACGGACACCCAGGCGCGCAAGCGCAAGGCGGAGCTGGATATGCTCCAGGCCCAGATCAATCCCCATTTCCTGTTTAATGTGATGAATTCCATCCGGATGAAGGTGCTGAAGAACGGGGACAAGGAGAGCGCCGACATGCTCAGCTCCTTGTCCAAGCTGCTGCGGATGACCATTCAGGATACAGATAATATTCCCCTTCATGACGAGGTGGAAACGGCCATTGATTATGTGAAGCTGATGAATATGCGCCAAAAGCAGGAGGTCCCGCTGGAGGTGGATATCGCCGCCGACGTGCTGATGGAACGGGTGCCCCGATTTTGCCTGCAGCCGCTTATTGAGAATGCGATGATCCACGGACTGAACCAGCAGGAGGGGCGGATTTGTGTACATGCGGGCAAGGAGCAGGGATATATCCGCATTCAGGTCCGGGATACGGGCAAGGGTATGGATGCGGAGGCCCTGCAGCGGCTAAGACTGCGGCTGGCGGAGCCACGGGGAGAGGAAACAGAGAGACGGGAGAAGCGGGGTTTCTCCGGTATTGGCCTTCATAATGTCTACGAACGGATGAAAATGACCTTCGGGTCCGGATTTTATATGGAGATTGATAGCAGAGAGGGAGGGGGCACATGCTTGTCTATGTATCTGCCTCTCCCCGGTCAAGCAGACCAGGCTTTAGGAGGTGCCGCAGATGTATAAGGTGATGCTGGTGGATGATGATTACCCGGTGCTGGAGCTGTTGTCCGAGGCAATCCCCTGGCCAGGGCTGGGGCTGGAGCTGATGGGCACCTATGAAAATGGGGAGGTTGCACTGGAGGCGGCACAGGCAGTGATGCCGGATATTGTAGTCACGGATATCGGGATGCCCCGGCTGAACGGGCTGGAGCTGATCCGGGCGCTGAAGGAGCTGAATCCCGCCGTTCGGGTAGTGATTCTCTCCTGCCACAGCGAGTTCCATTATGCCCAGCAGGCCATGAAGCTAAACGTCCAGGATTATCTGGTGAAGGACACGCTGGATCCCCAGGATCTGGAGACGCTGCTGGGCCAGCTCAAAATCAGCCTGGATGAGGAATCCAGCCGTTTCATCAAGAATGACCAGCTCCGGCAGCTGGTGGACCGGAACCGGGAGCAGCATAAGGAATCCTTTATCCGGGGTATGGTCCACACCCCTCTTTTGAACGAGATGGCCTGGAAAGAAGAGGCGGAGTCCTTCGGCTTAGGGACGGCAGGCGGCTTCCTTCCGGTGATTTGTTACATCGATGGTCAGCGTTCCGCCCGGCAGCGGTTTGTGACGGATGATGTGCTCCGTTTTGCCGTGAACAATCTGCTGGAGGAGATGCTGGCCGATGAAAAAACAGGCAATATCAATTTCACCTATGACGCCCTGCGTTCCTTCATTATTGCTCCTGTGTCAGGTGGTATCAAAACCAATCCGTATGATGTGGCCGAAGGGCTGCTGAAGCGGATTCAATCGGTGGTGGACGGAACCATCAAAATTCGGCTGTCTTTTATCGTGGGAGGTCTCTGCAAAACACCCGCCGAGCTGAAGCAGGAGCTGAACGGATTACTGGCTTCCTCCGGACAGCGTTTTTATATGTATAGCAATTCGCTGGAAAGGAAAAATAAGCAGGTGTTTAGCTCCAATGACTTGTTCGCGTCCTATGATGAAGCCGTGAATGCCTTCCGGGAAATTCTCATTGAAGGCAGAACGGACCGGGTGGAGCCGGTTATCCGCCATTGGATGCAGTTCATCCGGGAGGAGCGGTTCCGACCGGATATGGTGAAGGATTGGGCCATGAAGCTGATGCTTGATCTGAAGCTGAAGCTGCAATCCATGCAGATGTTCCGGAACCATTTCTCGGTGGATATTCTTCACCGGGAGCTGCTGGAAATTGACACACTGGAGGAAATGGAGGTCTGGATCGTCCATTTCTTTGAATCCTCACTGGTGGTGGCGGAGGAAGTCAAAGAGCTGAGCAAACGCACCGAGGTGCTGGATGCCATCCATTATGTCACTCTTCGTCTGAACCACCGGATCACGCTGGATGAGGTAGCGGAGCATCTGTTTATGAATCCGAGCTACTTCAGCCGCCTGTTCCGGAAGGAAACCGGTGTAACCTTCATCGAGTACGTCAACCGGATGAAGGTGGAGCGGGCCAAGGAGCTGCTGGACCAGACCAGCCTGCCCGTAGCCAAAATCGGTGAAGCGCTGGGGTATGACAACCACAGCTATTTCATCAAGATGTTCCGTTCCCAGGCAGGGGTCACCCCCCAGGAATACCGGAACGGTAGCTCCTGAGGCTGCAGGCTGCAAAAGTCAAAATAACAACGGGAGAGGTAAATATTGCGTTATCTGCTGTATTCACCCCCTTGTTATACTCGAGGAGTAAGGGAAAGAAAGCGCTGTACACAATTTCACAATTTCACACATGATATGGAGGGGTCCTTACATGCAAAAGCGTAAATTGACGGCCGGTTTGCTGTGCGGCGTGTTGGCTGCCGGTTTGCTGGCAGGCTGCGGAGGAAAAGATGATGCCAATACCGGCACTGGCGGAGCCAGCCCGGATGCCAACAAGCAGGTAACCATCAAGTTCCATGCCTTCGGCAGTGAAGCCCAGCAAAACTGGAGCAAGGTGATTAATGCCTTCCAGACCAAATATCCCAACATCAAGGTGGATCTGGTCAACCTGAGCGAAAAAGGGGACACCCAGGAATATGCCAAGAAGCTGGACCTGGCGGCAGCCTCCAATGAAGCAATGGACGTTATTATGTTCAGTGAAGCGGGGATGTACGCCCAGCGTGTAGCCTTGGGCATGGTTGCTCCTTTGGACGATTATATCACGAAGGAAGGGTATAAGGTTCCGGAGGAATACAAGGTTGACACCAAGCTGAATGGCAAATATTATGCGCTGCCCGGCAAGTTTAACCCGTGGTATGTGCTGTTGAACAAAACCCATCTGGACGAAGCCGGTCTGAAGGTTCCCACTGACTGGACCTGGGATGACTTCCGGGATTACGCCAAAAAGCTGACCAAGGGCGAAGGCGCCACCAAACGCTACGGCACCTACTTCCACGGTCCCCAAGGCGGCGGCTGGCTGGAGTTCACCCGTCTGGCCATGGCCAACCAGGCTACCGGCGGCGACTATCTGAAGGAAGACGGCACCTCCAACCTGGACAGCGCGAACTTCCGCAAGTCCATTGAGCTGCGCTACAATATGGAGAAGGTGGACAAGTCCTCCACTCCGTATACCGATATGATCTCGCAGAAGCTGAACTACCGTCCGCAGTTCTTCAATCAAGCCGCCAGCATGATCGTGATCGGCAGCTGGATGAACTCTGAAATCGGGGGCACGGAGCAATTCCCGCTGAACTTCAATGTGGCCGTAGCTCCGTTCCCGAAGAACAACGCAGGGGATAAGGAAACCTACTCCATGGTGACCACCGACTTCTACGCCATGGCCAACAACTCCAAGAACAAGGATGCAGCTTACCAGTTTATCCGGTTCGCCACCACCGAAGGGGTTATTGCCCAGGAGAAATACGTGCCGTCCTGGTCCAAAATCAAGGATGAGCAGCTGAGCTCCATCATTGACACCATTCTGGCCGGAACCAAAAATCCGGAGAAGGTGGACAAGGAGTCCCTGAAGAAGGTGCTGCTCAGCGCCAAGTCTACTAGCTTGGTACCACCGACCTCCTATAACGCAGACGTGTACAAGGTGATCAACGAGGAATATGAGAAGATGATCCTGGACAAGCAGAATGTGGATCAGATGATCAAAAACTCTCAAGAGCGCACGCAAAAGCTCATTGACGCCAACAAAAAGTAAAACGCCTTAGCAGGGCGGCAGGGATGCAAACACGCTCATGCGGGTTTGACGGCAGGCCCTAGGCAGGGATAGAGAGGATCGCTGATCCTCTCTATTTTTCTAGGTCATGTCTGAAAACTCCGAGGGGGGCAGCGGCTCTGATGCGGGCGGGGCTTTTCGTGTAACGGAACGAAGCGACTGTTAGGCGGCAGAAGAGAGGGTGTTCCTGCTGTAACGGAACTGGGAGACCGTTAGACGGTGAAAAAGGGACTGTTTCTGCTGTAACGGAACTGAGCGACTGTTAGACGGTGAAAAAGGGATTGTTTCCGCTGTAACGGAACTGAGCGGTCCTTAGCGCTGTTTTTCAGCTCGATTTTCGCCGGTTTGTCCGTTTAAGAGCTTCTGAGTTCCGTAAGAATTTGCAACCACCGGATTTTGGCGTCTAAGAGCTTCTGAGTTCCGTTAGCGGCGGGACTGGGGTGGCTGAGGTGACTGAAGTGGTTGTGGGTAACTGAGGTAACTGGAGTGACTGAGGTGGTTGATGTGCCTGAGGTGACTGAGTAGCTGAGGTAACTGTGGTGGTTGATGTGCCTGAGGTAACTGAGGTGCCTAAGCTAACTGCAGTGGTGTCCCCACCGACTGTCGGCAGCGTGTTTGGAGGCTCAAGCAGCCTCAAAAATATGCTGGAAACCCTAAGCAGAAGCTGGTAAAATGAAATGGGTTTCATTATATTGAAACGTTTTAACATTCGATGAATAAAGGGGTTAGATATCATGAGTCTGCCGCAGAATTGGGCCCAGGAGGCATGGGACAAAACGGTGGAGAAGATTGGACGGACCAGTCAGCGCATCAAGGACGGATTCCCCCACGCCAGTGTGGACGGGATGTATAAGCTGGAGCCCGCTTATTGGTGGACCGCCGGCTTTTGGCCGGGGCTGTTGTGGCTGTTGTACCGGAAAACCGGGGATGCTCAGCTCCGGGAGCTGGCTGAGTCCTGCGAAAAGCAGCTGGACGGGGTAATCGCCGACTACTACAGGCTGGACCACGATATCGGCTTTATGTGGACGTTGACTAGTGTGGCCCGGTACAAGATTCTTGGTGCTGCGGAGGCGGAGGATTCCAAACGCCGCGGACTGCTGGCCGCTAATCTGCTGGCGGCGCGGTTCAATGTGCAGGGCAGCTATATCCGGGCCTGGAACCCGTGGCATGAGGGTCAGGAGAATGCAGGCTGGGCCATCATCGACTGTATGATGAACCTGTCCCTGCTCCATTGGGCATCAGAGCTGACCGGCGACCCCCGGTACCGGCATATTGCCATCCGCCATGCGGATATGGCACTGGAGCATTTTATCCGGCCGGACGGCTCGGTAAATCATATTGTTATTTTTGACCCGTTGACAGGGGAGAAAGTTTCCGTCAATGGCGGACAGGGATTTGCCCCGGATTCCGCCTGGTCACGCGGCGCGTCATGGGCCATCTACGGAATGGCGCTGTCCTACAAGCATACCGGCGATATCCGCTACCTGGAAGCGGCCAAGCGGGTGTCCCATTTCTTCATCGCCAATTTGCCGGAGGATCATGTGCCCCATTGGGATTTCCGCCTGCCGGAGGATGTGCCCCATTACCGCGATTCCTCTGCTGGAGCTTGTGCCGCCTGCGGACTGCTGCTCATAGCCGAGCAGGTGGATGGGCTGGAGGCGGACCTGTACCGCCAGGCCGGGGAGCGGATTCTTCATTCCCTTTATGCCAACTACGGTACCTGGGACTCCGAGGAAGAGGAAGGGCTGATCCTTCACGGCACCAGTCACTATCCCGAACGCAAGAATATGGATGTGCCGCTGATTTACGGCGATTATTATTTTGTGGAAGGCCTCTCCCGTTTGTTGGGACATGGGGAGCTGTTCTGGTAAGGAAGCTGAACTCTCTGCACCACAACACAACAACCAAAACGTCGGCTGCCGACCCGGGTTTGCGCTTTATGCGCAGCCGGCAGGCAGCCGCCGTTTTTTTTCAGTCGGGAGGCAGCAGCAAATTTTTTTTGCAGTCGCAGAAGATAATAACGGAAAGGCTTTTCCGTTATTGTTTCTGCTGCTGGGGTAAGAGCACGAATAACGGAAAGAGATTTCCGTTATCCCACCTTGGATCCCACGGAATGCCAATGCGGGAGGAGTTTAGCGGAAGAATGCTTCCGCTATTTCGGATGATAATGCTCCTGCCCGGAGATAGCGGAAAATGGCTTCCGCTAACCGGCCCAAACAACCACGTATATTGCGATAGGGTAAGACCATTTTCCCTTATTCCCGGATTTACCCAATGCTGGCTGCAATAGCGAACGTTCCTCTTCCGTTATTCTCCTACCAAAGCTGCCAGTCCACAAAAGGATTTCCCTGCGGAGAGCTTCTGCTGTACAGAGAGGAACAAGTGCTTTTCCGGGGGATTTTAAAACAAATCGTGCATCTCTCTTATATGAATTACTGGGAGGAGTTGGTACTATAGGATCAAGAAAGGCCACTAAAAATATCTGGAGGGGTAAAAATGAATGGATGGAAGCGCTCTCTGGTTGTGCTGGCTTCATCAGCCGCCTTGGCGGGAACGCTGGCTGGCTGCGGCGGTACCAAAGATAATAATGCTTCAAGCAGCACAGCTCCGACCGCTGCGGCATCAGTAGCCGCAACCGCAACCGCTGCGCCAACGGCTTCGGCCCAGCCGGTTAAGCTGAGAATTATGTGGTGGGGCGCCCAGAACCGCCATGACGCCACCTTGAAGGCACTTGAGCTGTACACCAAAAATAATCCCCATGTAACCTTCGAGCCGGAGTATTCAGGTATGGACGGTTATCTGGATAAGCTGTCCACCCAGGCGGCTGCCAATAATGCCCCCGATATTGTTCAGCTTGATCCGGGCTGGACTCCCGACTGGGCTGCCCGCAAGCAGCTGGCGGAGCTGACTCCGGCGGTGGATGTAAGCAAATTCGATCCCAAGCTGATGGCAGGAGGACAAGCCGGAGGCAAACAATACGGGATTCCGCTGGGATCGGTTGCCTTCGGAATGATCTACGATAAAGCGGCCATGGATAAGCTGGCCATCAAGAACCCGGCCAACGGCTGGTCCTGGGATGATTTCTTCGCTCTGGCCAAGGATTCCAAGGCCAAGCTGCCCAGCGGCACCTACTTCACCAAGGATTACGGCGGCAATTACTTTGTTTATTCTGCCTACCAATATGCCAAGGGCAAGGGGCCTGTAGTCTCCACTGACGGTAAATTCCATGTGGATCAGGCTACGTTCCTGGAATGGACCAAGAAATTCGAGGAGCTGCGCAAGGATGGGCTGGTTCCCCCGGCTGATGTGAATGCATCGGATAAGGAGAATGATCCCAAGTTGGACCTGCTGGTAAACGGCAAGGTGCTGGTGCGTTACTGCTTCTCCAGCGGCTATGCCACCTATGACAGCCTGAAGAAGGGCGCATATGCGCTGACCACCATGCCCCGTTCCACCGAAGCAGGCGGCTGGCTGAAGCCCTCCATGTATCTGACGGTTACGGCAAGCTCCAAGAAGCAGGAGGAAGCGAAGAAGTTCGTCAACTGGTTTGTGAATGATCCCGAAGCAGCCAAGATCCTGACTACGGTCCGCGGTCTGCCTGCCAACAAGGAAATGGCCAGCCTGCTGGAGTCCAACCTGAGCGAAGCGGACAAAATTGGCCTGGGACTGCTCCGGGCGACAGAAAAGGATGGCCAAACCTGGGATTCCACCAGCGGCTGGACCAACTTTATCGACAAGGATTGGACCCTGGTGGCAGACCAGCTGACCTTCGGCAAGATTACACCGGAGCAAGCCTTTGACCAACTGAAATCCGCATCCAAATCATACGAAAAATAAACAGAAGCGCCGGAGCGGGTTTTTCGCTCCGGCGCTTTGTTTACTGCAGACAGTTTTAATGAGGTTCTCCCTCTTGTCCCTTCATTTTCCTGGCGTATTTGCCGGGAGACGTTCCGGCAAGCTTGGTGAAGCTGCGGATGAAATTGGAATAATCCGCAAAACCGGATTGATAACATGCCTCCGACAGGCTCAGTCCTTCGCTCAGACAAGTCTTGGCCAGGGCCACCCGCCTGTCCAGAATATAGGAGCGGAGGGTCAGGCCCGTATGTTTCTTAAACTGCCTGCTGATGTAGGTGCCGTTGAGATAGAAGGCCTCGGTCAGGCTCTCCAGGCTGATATCCTCATGCAAATGGGCTTCGATGTAATCCATGGTGTTGCGCACCAGCTCCGGCATAATATCGTCGGCATGGAAGGTGGTGCTCTGGAAAACGGTATTAATCAGCACCATAAGCTGGCTGATGGCGGCATTGATACTCACATCCGCCCCGTAGGCTCCGGAATGAAGAAGCTGCTCCAGCGTACCGGTATAACCCAGGAACTGCCGCCTACGTTCATCGTCCAGATGGACAATGTTGCTTTTTCCCTTGGGCCGGTAGTCGAAGCAGTGGGACAGGTTTGTAGCCGGGGTGGAAAGACGGTTCAAATACGATTTGTGCAGATTAATGGTGATCCGTTCGTACTCCGAATTGTCCAGGGTGTAGGAGCGGTGCATTTCCTCGGGGGTCAGGATAAGGAGATCGCCGGGGGTGAGACAGTAGCATTGATTCTCCACATAGAAATGGACATTCCCGCGGAGAAAAAAATAAATCTCGTACGCATTATGACGGTGGTAAAAGGTTCCCTGATTGCAGGTGGTGACCCGGTGAAGATAAAGAAGCTCCCGGCCGATAGGATCATACAGAAAATCATGATCGCCGCTCATCATGGCCCTCCATATCTGTTCGCGCAATAATAACTGCAAGAAGCGCAATGAAAACAGCATCAGCTTATTCTAAAATGAATTTATCTTACCACTGAATAAAGGTGGTGGCAATATTGGAGGTTATTATGGACTTGATTCTCACTGCAAGAAGCCAAGGGCAGGACCAGTCGGAATATACCGGGCTAACCGGTCACGGATTAAGCCCGTCCATTCATATTGCCGGAGGCACAGGAGGACCCCAGGATCCGTACCGTGCAGATATTACGATCCGGAATGAAGCCGGCGCTGCGTGGGCAGGGGTGATTCATGTGGAGCTGCCCTTCGCCAAAACCAGCCCGCGTTTTTTTCTGCCTGCCTTCATGTACGGAACCAACCGCGGGGAGGCGCCTCTTCATGTGCCCAAGGAGTTCCCGCGTTTGCGGGAAGGGAATCCGCCCCGTCCGGCTTCTCCCTGGTGGATGGTGCGAAGCGACCGGCTTTCCCATCCGGCGGCTTTTGCCTATGACAACGGTATAGTCTACGGACTTTGCGCCAGCCCTTACTTTATCCGCGGTGAAAACCGGAAGCGGCAGTGGAGGCCCGGTGAAGAGGGGGATTTTTACCAATACAACGGTTACAGCTGCTCCATCACCAAGGGTACCGTTGGATACACGCTGGGCTACGAGAATGCTCCTTGGCTGTTCATCAAGGCAACGCTGGTCAAGGAGCGTGCACCTCTTGCTGACAATTGCTTCGGACTGGAGCCGGGTGAAGCTGTAACCTTTGAGATGCTGCTGTATGCGTATGAGGCGGAATCGGAATTAGGCGTAAATGCCGCACTTCAGGACATTTATTACCTGTACCACCAAAATCCGCGTCAGGGGGCGGAGCCGGAAACAGCGGTTGCCGATTTGGCGGAGGCAGTGCACCATTATGCCTGGCTGCCCGAGGAAAAAAGCTACTCTGGCTTTGTCATTGAGGATGAAGCAGTCCCCGGCGGTTACAGGTACAACAAGATTTTTTCCCTAACATGGACCAATGGGCTGTCCGTGGCTGTTCCCCTTCTGATGGCGTCCCACAGACTCAAGCAGGATTCTATACGCCGTCAGGCGCTGACTTTTATTGAAGAGGTGGTGGAGCATTCCCTGAATCCCGCCACAGGGCTGCCCTTCGAAACGTACAGCAACGGCCAATGGTCCAATCATGGCTGGTGGTTTGATGGTATGCACACACCGGGCCATACCTCATATCTGGCCGGACAGGCCATGTATTATCTTCTGAAGGCTTATGAATACGAGCAGCGGCTTGCGGGGATCGTCCATGAGGACTGGCTGGCGTTCGCCACCCGGGTGCTCCAGAGGCTGGAGGGCACTCAGAATGCGGATCATGAATATCCGTATATTTTGTCCGAAAAAACCGGAGCCGGTCTGGAGTATGACGCCTTCTGCGGCACCTGGGCCATGGCAGCGATAGCGTACTGGAGCTGGCTCACCGGAGACAGAACTCACCTGGACAGCCTGAAGCAAAGCGAGGCGCACTATTATGGTGCCTATGTGAGGCGGATGGAGTGCTACGGAGCCCCGTTGGACGCCGATAAGGCAGTGGATTCGGAGGGGATTCTGGCGTACATCAAGGCACTGCGTTATCTGCATGCCATAACCGGTGAGCCTGTGTATTTGGAGCATATGCAGGCTGCCTTGGATTACGAGTTTACCTTCAAATTCTGCTACAACTCCCCGGTGAAGGTTCCGCCATTAAGCACTTTAGGCTGGTCCAGCTGCGGAGGAAGTGTCACCTCCACCGCCAACCCCCATATTCATCCCATGTCCAGCAATGTGGTGGACGAGATGCTGTATTATGTGGAGCGGACCGGTGATGCTTATGTCCGGGACCGGATGCTGGATACCGCAGCCTGGGGCTGCCAAACCTACAACCGGTACGACAAAGAATTTGATTACGGCAAAAAAGGCTGGATGTCCGAACGGTTCTGCCATTCCGAAGGACTGGTAACGGAAACCTACGCCGACGGCTCTCCCGCCAGCACCTGGTTCGCCCTGATGCCTTGGGCCAGCGGTTGTATTATTGAAAGTCTGGCCGGCGATTATTGGGAGCGGTATCCGAATAGCGGGATTACCGATGAGGCTGACGCCTGATCTACGTCTGATCCGTAAGAGGAAGGGCGGCCACGGCCGCTCTTTCTTTTTTTTCGTTAAAAAGTGAAATAATTCGATGATTTGCCTACTTTAGGAAGGGGAAGGGGGTTTATATAATGGAGCTATAAATCATGATTATGAGGAAAGTGCAGAGGTGATCTTGCTTGAACCAATCTACAGCCACAGCCGCCAACGCCGCTGCTGTCAAGAAGAAGCGTAAATTTCTGAACCGCTGGGAGGCGCCAGTGGCCGGGTATCTGTTTATTGCCCCTTGGCTCATCGGTTTCCTGGGTTTGACAGCGTATCCCATGTTCCTGTCTCTATATTATTCGTTTACCAATTACACGCTGCTGGAGCCGATGAAGTGGGTGGGTGTGGACAACTATACCCGGATTTTTACGGATGATACCCGGTTCACCACCTCCGTGCGGGTCACCTTCCAATATGTGCTGGCTTCGGTGCCTCTGAAGCTGGTGGCAGCCTTATTGGTTGCGGTGGTTCTCAACAAGGCCATCCGGGGATTGTCTGTTTACCGCACGGCGATTTATTTCCCCTCGCTCATCGGCGGAAGCATTGCCGTTTCCATTCTGTGGCGCAATATCTTCGGAGTGGACGGAATTTTTAACGAGATTCTGGCCACCTTCGGTATTCAGGGGAGGGGATGGATCACCAGCCCCGGCACGGCGTTATGGACGCTGATCCTTTTGACGGTGTGGCAATTCGGCTCCGCGATGGTGATTTTTTTGGCGGGACTGAAGCAGATTCCCAACGACTTGTATGAGGCTTCATCCGTGGATGGCGCTAACAAGCTTACCCAGTTCTTCAAGATTACGCTGCCCATGCTGTCGCCGATTATTTACTTCAATTTGATTATGGGCGTCATCAACTCTTTCCAGATGTTCACCTCGGCCTTCGTGATTACCAATGGCGGACCGATGAACTCCACCTACGTCTATGCGCTGTATCTGTATGAACGTGCCTTCAGCCGCTACCAGCTGGGTTATGCGTCTGCACTGGCGTGGGTGATGCTGGCAATGATCGTGGTGGTAGCCGTCATTATTGCAGGGACCTCCAGGTATTGGGTGTTCTACGAAACGGAAACAGGGAGGAAGTCCAAATGACCAAAACATGGCATGCTGTCATCCGGCATACCCTCATGATTCTGTTCAGCGCCATTATGGTATATCCCTTGCTGTGGTGGGTGGGGGCTTCGCTGAAATCCAACGAGGAGCTGGGTTCGCCGGGAATTTTCCCCACGGTGCCCAAGTGGAGCAACTTTACCGACGGGTGGAAATCCGTTCCGGGACATACCTTCACCGATTTTTATCTGAATACCTTCGGCTTGGAGGCGATGGTGCTGCTGGCGACTCTGCTGTCCACCACCCTGGTGGCCTTCGGCTTTGCCAGATTGGACTTCCCCCTCAAGAAGTTCTGGTTCTCCATTCTGATGATGACGCTGATGATGCCGGGGCAGGTGCTCATTATTCCCCAGTACGCCATGTTCCATCAGCTGGGCTGGGTGAATACCTATCTTCCCTTCGTCATTCCCCATCTGGTGGCGGCCGGTACAGGCGGAACCTTCTTCGTTTTCCTCCTGATCCAGTTTATCCGGGGGATTCCCAAGGACCTGGATGAATCCGCCAAAATTGACGGCTGCTCCTGGTTCGGCATTTACTGGCGGGTGGTAATGCCGCTGACCACACCGGCCATTGTATCGGTGCTGATCTTCTGCTTCCTCTGGAACTGGGACGATTTCCTCGGACATCTCCTGTACCTGAATTCCGTGGACAAATATACGGTGGGACTGGCCCTGCGAATGATCAACGACGCCCAATCCGCCCAACAGTGGGGGCAGCTGCTGGCCATGTCACTGGTTTCCATTTTGCCGGCCACAGTGGTCTTTATGTTCCTGCAGCGTTATTTTGTGGAGGGCATTGCCACAACGGGAATTAAAGGGTAAGATAATCCTGGATTAGGGCCTGTCTTCAAACCCGCTTGAGGTCATCTTTCACCGCCTTTTCGTCCCTTGCATCGTTACTTCCGCTTGACGTACCCCCGGTACGCCTTCGCGAAAGTGCCTTGCCATGAACCAAAATTCGGCCAAATCTGCTCCCCTCGGAGTTTGAAGCCACCACCTAGTTAACCATAAACGGTAAAGCCACGAAGTCTCATTCGCAGCTTTACCGTTTCGTGCACCTGAATCATAATCTAGGAGACTTGCTGGATGACGAATCCCTTCAAGAAGTTCCGCATCGACAGCCTGTTTTTCCGCTGCTTCTCCATTCTGATGATTGTTGTGCTGGCCTGCATCATCTATGTCAGCTACAACATCTCATCCAAAACCCTGGTTGCCACCACCTCCCATTATCAGCAGCAGCTGTTGGATGAGCTCAACAACGAGATTACCACCCGGCTTGTGATGATTGAGCAGCTTTCCCTGTCCACCACTCGCGATAACGAAATGATCGCTCTTCTCCGCAACAACCAGGACGAATTTGACCGTTACCGCAAAATTGTCAATGTCCAGAATACCCTTGCCAATCTGACCTATTCCATTCCGATTATCCAAGGCATTGATTTGTACATGGACCGTCCATTGAAGAACGAAGCCAACAGCTACATCCAATTCCAGGATATCCGGGAGCTGGACAAGGAGGGCTGGACCGGATATCTGGACAAAAGCGATTCCGCTTGGACGGCGGAGCATGAAATCCCCAGCTTTCAGGGCAATGTGCCGGTGCTGAGCTTCGGGCGGAAAATCCTGTTTAACGATACTGTGCTTGTGGGTGTGGTGGTGATTCATGTGAAGGCTAACGAAATCCGTACTCTGCTTACCGGGCACACCAGCGGCTCCAACCGGATTATGACGGACATGAACGGCCAGGAGTTCCTCAAGGTCGGCAAAACTCTGGAGCAGATGGAGCTTAGCCAATGGGTCAATATGAAAACGGAGCAATCCGGTTATGTTCATATCAAAGGCAATTCCCGGATGAAGGATTCTCTCTTGGTGTATTCCAAGCTGGCCAACTCCAACTGGGCTCTGGTGGAGATGACCTCCTGGAGCCAGATCACCTCCGGCAGCGTCCGGCTGGCTGAGGCGATCAGCATCATTGGCGTTGCAGCGGTGCTGTTGGTATTGGCGCTGACCCTTTATCTGAGCAGACAATTTACCAAACCCATCAAAACCCTGGTGCAAGCCATGACTTCCTATTCCCTTGGGGGCAAAAAAGTGAATCTGCCCTCCGATTACCAGAATGAGTTCGGCTATTTATTTGCAGGCTACCGGAAGCAGAATGAGCGGATTGAGGAGCTGTATGTGTCCCTGCAGCGGCGGTATGAGCAGCAGCGGAAGGCGGAGATCAAGGCTCTCCAGGCGAATATCAATCCCCACTTCCTGTATAACATGCTCGACCAGCTGAACTGGATGGCCATTGAAGCGGGCCAAAACGAGCTGAGCCGGATTCTGGAGCTGATGGGGCAGATGTTTCGGATCGGCCTGTCCAACGGGGACAGCTTCATCACGGTGGAGAAGGAGCTGGAGCATATTACCTGCTATCTGGAGATCCAGCAGCTTCGTTGGGGGGAAGGGCTTGACTATTCCATCGAGGCCCCGCCCGAGGTGCTGGAGCTGTATATTCCCAAGCTGACGCTGCAGCCCTTTGTGGAAAATTCCATTGTGCACGGCTTTAATACCAGACTTGCAGGAAATGTGCAGATCCGGATCAGCCGCCAAGAAGAGAGACTTCAGATAGTCCTTCTGGATGACGGCATCGGGCTGAAACAAGGAGCGGAAAACCCCAAAAAACGGCATACAGGCGGTTATGGATTGCGTAATGTCAAGGATCGGATTGCCGGATACTTCGGGGACGGCTACGGTGTGGCTTTGACGGAGCGTGAAGAAGGAGGAACCCGGGCGGAGATTCTGCTGCCCTTGCTGGGAGAGCCTCCGGTGAAGGAAATGTGAGGAGGGAATGGCAGTGTGGAAAATTGCGATTATCGATGATGAGCGCCAGGTGCTGCAGGGGATGAAGCGGGCGATTCCCTGGGACGAGCTGGATGCGGAATGGTCGGGCGAAGCCATGAACGGGGCGGATGGGCTGAATATCATCCGTTCGGTCCAGCCGGACATTGTCATAACCGATATTTATATGCCGCTAATTAATGGACTGGATATGATCGAGCAATTGCGCAAGGAGGGCTTCGGCGGCAAGTTCATTATTCTAAGCGGCTATTCCGACTTCGAATATGCCCGTCAGGCCCTGCGCTTTAATGTCAGCGATTATGTATCCAAACCCATCAGCATTCCGACGCTGAAGACGATCCTGGCCAAGGTGATCCAGGAGCTGACGGCGGAGGAGGAGAAGCGGATGAAGCAGGGGGAGCTGGAGCAGAAGCTGATGCTTTACGAACCCTTCATCGAGAAGGAGTGGGTCCGCTCCGCGGCGGTGGGGACCTTGGACAGCTCCTATGGGACACATCTGCCCAAACCTTACCGCTATTGGGAAAGCTGCCACCATGCGGTAATTGGTATTGAGCTGGTCCGGGAGGGGCGGGCCAACCAATGCTCCTTGTCCGACTGGAACCTGTTCCGGTTTGCCGTCAGCAATATTGTCTGTGAATGGGCGCGGAGAACGTTCCCGTTTGTGGAATATGCCGAGCTCCACAGCACCAGGGCCGTGCTGATTATCCATCCGCAGGCAGACCAGACCGAGCAGACCCAAAAAGCCATGGAGGAGCTGGGGGCCCGTATCATCGACAGCATCCAAAGCTATTTGAAGCTGGCCTGCCGGGTGGGAATCGGCAGCATCAAAACCGTCTGGACCCGTATTCCGGATTCCACGGAAGAAGCCTTCCGGGCTATGGATACCCGGCATACGCGGGTGCCCGGCAGCAGTGAATTGTTTGTGTACAAGGGAATCGGGGAGAGCGGGGACAGTCCGGCTGTTCTGCTGCCGGTGAAGGTTTCCTATGAGCTGGCCAATGCCATCAAGTCCGCCCAGGAGGGGGAGGCGCAGCAGCTGGTGGCCGAATTGACAAGCGGGCTGCGGAGTCAGCCGGGGATTACGCCGGATTATGTCCGGATGATGGGCAGTGAGCTATGGGGCATTATCGCGTATTGTCTGTATGAGGTGGGACAGGTGCTGGAGGAGCTGTTTAACAACGAGCTCATCGCCAGAGAAATCAAGGAGCTGAACCAGCCGGAGCAGCTGCAGCTGTGGCTTCAGGAGAAGATATCCGTCATCTGCGGCAGCAGACAGTGGAAGGGCAGCAGCAAGCACCGCAAGGTCGTAGACTTTATGACCCAATATATCCATGATCACTATGCGGAGGATCTGACGTTGGCCGATCTGTCGGACAAGGTTTTTATTTCGCGGAACCATCTTTCCATTATTTTCAAGAATATTACCGGGGAGACCTTCAATACCTATCTGACCCGCGTCCGCATTGAAAAAGCAAGGGAGCTGCTGACCGTGGGAAATCTGCTGGTATATGAGGTGGCGGAGCAGGTAGGATATAAGAATGTGCCGTATTTCAGCACCCTTTTCAAGAAGCTCACCGGCATGAATCCCACTGATTTAATCAAATAAGAAAATCTCCGTGCTATTTTATAATGATTCGTGCATTCCTCCTATTTAAACTTGAATAGGGGGTTGTTACGATGGTATCAGCTTGGACGCACTATTATTGTAGAGGTTGTAAGCGTATACAAAAAAACGAAGGAGGAATTGTAAAACATGAACAACTTCATCCGGCGAAAGACACTGGCTTCTCTGACAGTGATGACGCTTGCGGCATCCATCGCCGTCCCTGCGCCATTCGCCACCCGGGTTCAGGCGGCTGGCTCCGCTCCGGTAATAGCCAGCTGGTACGATACGCATCAGACGATGGATGGGGTAGGCGCTGCGTATGCCTATACGGATTCCGTTCATATGATGCAGCTGGCGACTGCCGGACACCAGGATACCGTCCGCAAGCTGCTCAATTTGACCTTCGACGAGAAAAACGGCACAGGACATGATATTGTACGGGTCATCATCGGCGACAATGGAGGCCTCACTGCCAATGGAACCGCATCCAGTCCCGGCTTCAACCCGCTGACGGGGCTATTGGCCGATGTGACTAAACCGGGCTTCGACGTAGGCGGCACTGCGATCCCCATGAGAGGCACGGCAGGGCAATACGGCTATAAAATGGAGGCGGAAAACCGGTATTACGACGGCAATACGGACAGCATCTGGCCGGTGGAGCCGGAGCATCCCAAAGGAACGCTGGTGCCGCTGACGGATTTCGTCTGGGACTATCCGTCCTGGAATACCCCCATCGGCAATGATAGTGGCGGTCCGACCAATTTGCTTAGCGCACCGGGTGAGGCTCCAGTGGTGATTAAGAATACCTCCCGCACCCGGAAGGAACTGTTCGACTTCGACCAGGTATGGACTATGCTGCAGGCCCAGCAATATGGGGTGAAGCAATTTTATGCCTGCGTGTGGACCGTGCCCTACTGGATGAGCAATTCCTCCACCAATGCGCCCAGCAAAATCATCCGCAGCGACATGGCCAATATTGACGGCAAGGATGTGAAAATTTATTACCAGGCCTTCGCGGATTACCTGGTTCATTACATCAAGGGCATGTGGGAGCAATGGGGCATACCTATCACCCACATCAATCCCTTCAACGAGGTGGATCTGGCCGGGGGAACCGCCGATTACGTCAAGGAAATCATTGACGATTACGTAGGTCCCTCCCTGAAGAAGGCTGTGGAGCCCGGCGGCGCCTTATATGAAATCAAGAACCCCAAGGGCAAGGCTATCGATTTCACACCCCAACTGGCGGCTGTGGATGGCACGAATCTGGCGGCGTCCATCAGCAGAGGCGGGAAGGTCTTCTCCGAAACGGATGAAGCAACGGCAACGCCGAAAAATCCGTTTCTGGATGTGTTCACCACCCACTTGTATGGCACGGTGGGCATCGGAACGGATGAAAACAAGCTGTATCATACGGGGGATTTCGCCCAGCGGCCTCTGGATTACACCACCGACAGCGCCAAGTACCCCGAATATCTGACTCGCTACAAGCTGTGGCAGGCGGAATTTATGAACCAGGATACGGGGGACGGCTCCGCCGGGGCGTACACCCAGCGGTACGGCAACCAGAATATCAACGATGCGGTGCGCTGGTCGAACCTGATGACCAATATGTTCACCAGCAATCCAGGCTTTAACGGCTTCGTCTGGTGGAGCATGTGGGACAGCAACGGGGCGGACGGCTCCGACCTGATTCGTTTCGTCCACAATAACTCCCAGCAGGAGCCGGGGCGGATCAGCACACTTACCGGGGAATACCGGATCTTCAAGCGTTTTTACGGGTACGGCCATTATTCCCGGTTTATGAATCCCGGCGACAAACGGATGGATGTGACCCGCAGTCCTGTGGAGGACATCAACATTGTCGGGTTTAAGAACGATAAAAGCAAGGATTACTCCATTACCATCACTAATGCCAAAAATAACGACAGCGTACAACCCTTGGAATTTACCCTGCAGGATTTCCCAGCGGGAACCAGCAGTGTCACCGTGTTCCGCACAACCGGCAGCGAAAATCAGAAGAAGCTGGGGACCATTCCCGTAAGCGGAGGCAAGTTCACCATTGATATTCCCTCTGCCAGCATTGTCACTGTGGTTCCCTCTAACGGCACCTATGCCAGCTTCAACGGCCTGGACGGGGAGCGGGATATCTTCTCCTCCTTGGAGGCGGAGAGCAATGACAACGGGATAACCGGGGATACAACAGGGAACGCCGGACGGAGCAATGAAGCCGTTACTCTTGCCAACAGCGGCTATCTGTCTTACAAAAACCTGAATTTTGCAGACGGCTCGGCCAATGGCGGTGTTGTGCGTCGGCATCTGCTGTATCTGACCGCACAGGCCAAGTCCGCTGAAGGCGGCAGCCTTGAGGCTTATGTGCTTCCGCCGGGAACGGCTGTGTCCGGGGCAAGCGACATCATGGCCAAGGGCCGCAAGGTAGCGGACATCAACGTACCTGCAGGAAGCCAGTTCGGCAAGTATCAGGATATGGTGGACACCGGGGATCTTAGCGCATACGGGATAAAGGATCTGTATATCGTGGCAAAATCGGCCGGATCTGTTGTGATCGACCGTTTCCTGTTTGGGGCCAATGACTCCGACTGGAGCACGGCGGCCAACAATTCTACCGTTGCCATACCGGGTAATCTTCTCCTGAATGGGGATTTTGACACGGCTACAGCGGCTTCGGCAGACAATTGGACCACAGGCCGTTATGACAACGGTGTTTTCACCCGCACCGTAACCGGGCCAGTTCTGAGCGCAGATACCATTCAAAGCTACTCCGGGCTTTCCCGGTATCTGAAGAACGGCTCCACCTCCAAGGTAGCCGGCTCGGCCAAAATTGCCAGCCGCACGGAAGCCCCAGGCCAGTATGACGGTATGTGGCAGGATGTCACCGGCAAGCTGGAGAAGGGAGAAAGCTACGACTTCAAGGGATATTTCCTGTCCATGAAGAGCCGCCCGGAAAGCTTCGATGTGGCTGCGGAGCAGCCGGGGGATGTGGAGGTTGCACTGGTGTATTACGACAGCCAGGGCAATCAATTGGGCATGAAGCCCATCAGCGGCCGTGACATGCCGGAACCTTATCCGGCTCGTGAAGCGGGGGATGCGGGGTATTGGAGCAACGGGGCCTTTATCGGACGCGTTCTGGAGGGCGGCCCTATGAGCTTAAGCAACTTCCAACCGCTTATGGTGAAGGTGGCGGACTGGCATGAGAGCGACAGCACCTCCTTCGTCTATGATGAGCCGGAGGGAACAGCCAAGGTTGCATTGGCGGTGTACGCCAAGGATGGCAATATCCTGTACGCCGACCAGCTTTCATTGGTGCCCGAATTCATTCCGACTTATACGGTCATGATTAATGGAGCGCCGCCGTCTAATTTTGATCCGAACAAGTATGATTATTCCTATCCGGTGACAGGGGAGACCATTCCGGTGGTAACCGCGTCTTCTACCGATCCCAACACAAGGGTGAGCATTTCCCAGGCGGACAGCACGAGCGGCACGGCCATTGTCCGTTTTGTGAAGGGCCAGCATGTCAAAACCTATACCATTGCCTTTTCCACTACTCAAGTAATCAGCTTTGCCGGCGGTTTGCCGGTTGGCTGGACCATTGCCAATCCGGTTCAACCGGAGCAGGCTCTGGCGTTTAATTCCTCCGGCAGTGTTACACTGGCTGGGATTAAGGGAGATGCCGCTTACCCCGACAGCAGCAATATGCTGCAATTCCCTGGCTCAGCCGAGGGCAACTGGACCTTAACGGCGAAGATCAGTGTGAATAAAGCCTTGAGCGATTCATCCTTTACCGACGGCACCCAGGTAGGGCTTGGAATCAGCAATGTCTCCACCGGAGAGTTCTTCCGGCTGAACGGCATCCGGGTAGGAAACAGCGTCAAGGTGAACAGCTCAGGCAAAACAGGCAGTGAAACCAAAAGCAATACGACCAGCCAGACCAGCCTCAACGGAACGGATTATTATCTGCGCGTCGTGAAAACCGGAAATGATGTGCAGGGGTATTTCTCCACAAACGGAGGCTCCAGCTACACCATTATGAGCGGAAGCCCGGGAGCCACGGTTCCCACCACGTACACGCCGGCTTTCTTCACCAATGCTAAGCTGCAGCTGTACGGAACCAACGTCAGCTCCACGGCAGATCTGCAGATTACGTTCTCTAATGTGACGTTGTCCAAATCCTCGGGAAACACAACTACCAGTCCCGACCAGGTGGCTGTGGAGCAAGCGGCGGCCCTGATTGGAAGCACCATTACTGTGCCCAACGCGCTGAATCAGGATCCGGCGTTAAAGGCGAAGGCCCAGCAATGGCTGGATCTGCATAGTGAGTTGAAGGCACTTGGGGTGCAGGGGCTGATCTCCGGCAGCAGCAACCCGTATTCAGTTGTCTTCGCCAAAGGAAAGGCGGTTCTCAATGTCCCCACGATTACCCTGCTCGGAGGAGAAGGAGATGACAAAAAAAGTCCGGTATGGCCGGAGGGCAGTTCAGTCAAGGCCGTAGAGGTAACCAGCGGAGGTACTGTGCTGGCCTGGACCCCGGCGGAGGATGAAAGCGGCATAGCCGGATACCGGATTTACAACGGAGTGGATGCGGAGCCGGTTACGGTGGCCGGAGATGTATATGGCTGGCGGGTAATCGGATTGAAGCCGGCTACGGCCTATACCTTCAAGATTGAAGCGGGGGATCAGGCCGGCAATTGGAGTGTTAGCGGTCCGACCGTTTCCATAGTTACTCCTTCTGCTGCAGATATAATCCCGCCGGTATGGCCGGAAGGCAGCACACTGGGCGTGACCGCCGTGACCAGCACGGAGGCTCTTCTGAGCTGGCCGGAGGCTCGGGATGACAGCGGCGTAGCCGGATACCGGATCTATAACGGTGTAAATTCCTTGCCGTTGACAGTTGTCGCCGGTGATCCGCTTCTCACGGTGACGCAAACGGTGTATACACCGGCTGTGACAGAAGCCGTCTATGGCGGGTCTGTGACCCAAGCGGTGTACAGCTACCGTGTGACAGGGCTTGCCCCGGAGACAGAATATCTATTCACGGTTCAAGCGGGGGATACCGCCGGGAACTGGACGGAGAACGGCCCCTCCGCTAGGGCGGTTACTCAACCCGCTCCGGATGCATCAGCACCTGTGTGGGGAGAAGGCAGCACACTGACCGTGTCGGGAATTACGCAAACGGGGCTGGTGCTGGCTTGGTCCGGTGCCCATGATAACAAGGGAGTAACAGGTTATAAGCTGTACCGGAATGGCAGCATGCTTGCTGAGCTGGAGGGTACGGCAGACCGTTACACCGTCACCGGTTTAACGGCAGGTACGGAGTATACCTTCTTGATCCAGGCCGGAGACGCGGCCGGCAACTGGAGCACTACTGGGCCGTCGGTTATGGCAACTACGCTGCTTGCTCCGGATACCTCAGCTCCTGTGTGGGCAGGGGGCAGTACATTGACGGTATCGGGGGTTACGCAAACGAGTCTGGTGCTGAGCTGGTCCGGTGCCAGTGATAACAAGGGAGTAACAGGTTATAAGCTGTACCGGAATGGCAGCGTGCTTGCTGAGCTGGAGGGTACTGCAGGCAGTTATACCGTCACCGGTTTAACGGCAGGTACGGAGTATACCTTCTTGATCCAGGCCGGAGACGCGGCTGGCAACTGGAGCAGCGGTGGGCCGTCAGTGATGGCGACTACCCTAAGCTACAGCGAGGAACCCGGGTCTGATCCTGACCCTGAGCCGGAGACACCTCCGGTCACGCCGGGAACCCCCGGAAAGCCGGTAACGCCGCCGGTCACACCTCCGGTCACACCACCTGCGGGGCCGGATGCACCATCTGTACCGCAGCAGCCTGCTCCGGCACCGGGCAGCAGCGTGTTTGCGGATATACACAGCGGATTTACATGGGCAGATGAGGCTATCGGAGAGCTGTATGCCAAGGGCATTATCCAAGGTACCACGGACACTACCTTCAGTCCGGAGCGCAATGTGACCCGTGCTGATTTTGTGGTGCTGATGGTCAGGGCCTTGGGCCTGAAGGCCGGATATGAAGGAAGCTTCACCGATGTGCAGCCGGATGATTATTATTACGAGGCGCTGGCTATAGCCAAAAAGCTGGGCATCATCAACGGCTTGGAGGATGGGCGCTTCAATCCCCGAGGGGAGATTACCCGGCAGGATATGATGGTGATTGCTGCCAGAGCGCTGGAGGCTGTGAACAAGCTTGCGGCGGAAGGAAACAACGAGGATCTGAGCCGTTTTGCGGACGCATCGGATGTGGCGGATTATGCCGCAGCCAACGTGGCCGCATTGGTGAAGGAGGGCATTGTGCAGGGAGACGGCAGCAGCCTTCATCCTAACGGCACGGCAACCCGGGCGGAGGCCGCCGTTCTGATTTACCGGATTTACAAGAAATAGCCAATCATACAGCACTGCGGCAACGGAACATAATCATTCAGGTTAGGTGATCATGCAAAAGGAAGGAGCTCAAAGGCTCCTTCCTTTTGACATGATGGTGAATAACAGCGAGGACGAAAGCTAAAGACGAAAGCTAAAGACGAAAGCTAAAAAAGATAAAATTTAACAATATATATAATATTAACCACATGCTATTTGTTATGAAACACATGCCTATTCTGATCCTGCAAACTACTACCGCCGAGGAGCCCCAGTTGGGGCCATTATACTCGGTTTTTCATATACGATTGGCCAAGGGAGCCCAGTTTGGGCCATTATACTCGGTTTTTCATATACGATTGGTCGCAGGCCCCCCTAACAAGCATACACAAAAAAAGAAGGCTGTCCCCGCGGACAGCCTCCTTACCTAACTTCAATATTATACACCCGTATATTCGAACCAGTCGAAATCCGCCCAGTTGTCGCTGTCCTTGCCGTTGCTGCTGGCATACATGCCGAGACATGCGCCCACAAAACCTCCGGCAACATCCGTGCTCAGGATACGCCCGTCCACCTGGCCGGCCAAGAGCGTCTGCTCCTCCGGGGTGCTTCCATAATAGAAGGAATGGTCCTGCCCATGCGCCGTGACCGTCAGATAAAGGACATCCGACGAATAGGGCTGCCGGGCGAGAATCTCCTCCTTGCCGTCCTGGCTTTTGGCTAACTGGACGTATTGTCTGCCATCCACTTGAATGGCTACGAAGCGGAAGTGGTACTGGCTGCTCTGTAACAGCGCCATCCCGGCGGCCTCACCCTCTGCCCGAGGGGTAAATTCCATTCTGGTTCTCGCCGTAAAATCCATATGCTGCTGGCGTCTGCACACCAGGCTGGGATTGGCATTCTCCGAGAGGGTCTGCGGCCGCAGCTTCAGCCGCAGATAGCTCTTGCGGGCTTCCAGGCTGCAGAATTCGTCCCGGGGTGTCCGGGCGAACATCCACTGCATATCCAAGGCTCCGCCTTCAAACTGGTCGCACGCCGGAGGGGTCAACCAGCGGTGCTCCGGCAGGCTGGGAGCAGTTTCCGTCAACTCTACAATGCTCTTGCCCGGCTTCACCACCGGCCAGCCGTCCTCCCAGACAAAGGACACCAGAAAGGTTTCCCTGCCCAGGTTGCGGTAATATCCGCCGTAGGGACGGGAGGCCAGCAGCACCATCCACCATTCCCCATCCTGAGTCTCCACAATATCCCCATGGCCTACATTCACGATGGGATAGTCCTGGCCCAGATGGCGGTGGGTGAGGAAGGGGTTGCGGGGATATCCCTTGTATGGCCCGGTCAGCTGTTGGCTGCGGGCAACGGACAAGGCATGGTCCGGTCCGGTGCCGCCTTCGGAGATCATCAGGTAATAATAGCCGTTAATTTTGTAGATATGGGGACCCTCCGGCCAAACGGCATCACGCAGTGCGCCTCTCCATAGGGAATACGTGTCCCCTGTAAGCTGCATGGTGGACAAGTCCAGCTCCTGGAGCCAGATTTCCCAGTTGCCGAAATACGCCTCGCCTTCCCGGACAGGCCGGGTTCCCGTGTAATAGGCCCTGCCGTCTTCGTCGAAGAACAGGGACGGATCAATGCCCTCCGCCTCCAGCCAATACGGGTCGGACCATGGCCCGGCAGGATCAGTGGCGGTTACAACGAAATTGCCTTTTTTGCCGACAATGGTATTGATGACATAAAATACGCCCTCATGATAGCGGATCGTCGGGGCAAACACACCCTTGGACGGGGATACACCATCCAGGTCCAGCTGGGACGGCCTGTCCAGCACATGGCCGAGCTGGCGCCAGTGGACCAGGTCCTTGCTGTGAAAGATGGGGATGCCGGGAAAATATTCGAAGGTGGAGGTAACCAGGTAATAGTCATCCCCGGCTTTGCAGATGGACGGGTCCGGGTAAAAACCGGGCAAAATCGGATTCGTAAAGGTCTTCATAGGTGGCCTCTCTTTCCATATGGAGAAAACGTTATCATTCCTATAATGGACCTTATTTTTCCATTCGTCCATAAAGAAAATCAAGAACATTTGGAGAAATTAAAGATTATTTTAGCGGTAAAAAAATCAGCAGCCACCTGGCTTAAGAGGCAATTGACGGCTCCGGTTTCCCGTGCTACTATCTCGGTACCGATAACGGTTTCTGGAAAGGAAATGGGCATATGAAGAATCCCATCATTCTCGCGGATTACCCCGATCCGGATATTATCCGGGTGGAGGATACGTATTACATGGTCAGCACAACCATGCATTTTATGCCAGGCTGTGTCATCCTGCGTTCCTATGATCTGATTCATTGGGAAACGGCAGCGCATGTGTACCGGACGCTGGACGATACACCGGGGCAGAAGCTGGAGGAAGGGAGGCATATCTACGGCAAAGGCATGTGGGCCGCGTCTCTTCGGTACCACCAGGGCACATTCTATGTATGCTTTGTCGCCAATGATACGGGCAAAACCTATCTGTATACAGCTGCTTCCGTTAATGGGCCGTGGAACAAACGGACGATAGCGGGCTTTTACCATGATTGCTCCCTGTTGTTTGACGACGACGGGCGGACGTATCTGGTTTCGGGCAATATGGAGATTCGTCTGACTGAGCTGGCGGAGGATCTGTCCGGCCCCAAACCCGGCGGCCTCAACCGTGTGCTTGTACAGGACCGCAAGGAGGAGGTCTATCTGGGTTATGAGGGGGCCCATCTGTACAAGATCAACGGCAGGTACGTGCTGTTCCTGATCCATATGCCCAAAGCGGCGGGACGCCGGACACAGGCTTGTTTTACCGCCGACTCGCTGGAGGGGGAATTTGCCGGAGGGGATATTTTCAATGATGATATGGGCTTCTTCAATTCCGGTGTAGCCCAAGGAGGGATTGTGGATACGCCCCGGGGGGACTGGTATGCTATGCTGTTCCAGGACTACGGAGCACTTGGCCGTATCCCCGTGCTGGTGCCACTCCGGTGGGAAGACGGCTGGCCCGTATTTCCGCAACAGGCGCCACTCCACATTGAAGTGCCTGCCACAAGGCCCGGTTACGTCTGCAGGCCGCTGTACGGCGGTGATGATTTCCAGTATATTCCTGATGGAGATGGCATTGTGCATCTGAAGGAGTATTGGGAATGGAACCACAATCCGGCTGACGGCTTATGGTCGGTTACCGAACAACCCGGCGTATACCGGATACGCACGGACAGGCTGTCTTCCAATCTGGTGTATGCGGTAAATACCCTGACCCAAAGAACCGTAGGGCCGCAATGCGAAGCAGAGGTTACGCTGGATGGAAGCGCACTTAAGGAAGGGGACTTCGCGGGTCTCTGTTTGTTAATCAGTTCGTATGGATTAATCGGCCTTACCCGGCAGGAGGGGCAGCTTTATCTTGTGATGCGGGCACGGCCAACGGAGGATAAATCCATCTTCGGGAATCTGGTGGACAACGATCCGGGAGTGGAATATGCCAGAGTGGCGGTTGAGGGCAGCCCAGTAAGGCTAAGGGTCCGGTGTAATTTTGTGGAAAAGGCGGATACATGCGAATTTTATTATATGGAGGGGGCTGCTTGGCGCAAGCTTGGGGTGTCCCACAGCATGGTGTTCAAGATGGACATGTTCGTCGGAGCCCGGGTAGGCCTGTTCCTGTTTTCCACCCGGGAAGCCGGGGGCAGAGCCGATTTTTCGGATTTCGCATATTCACTTGTTGAATAAAGAAAGCCCGGTTTTGCGCAAAACTGCGGAGGGGGGATAACCCTTAAGCAGCTTAAACATATTGCTGAAGTAGGAGATATCCCGGAAGCCGCAGCGCTCTGCCGTTTCCGATACCGAAAAGTCCCCGGAGGACAGCATCATTTCCGCATTGTTGATGCGGATGCGGTTCAGATATTCCTTACAGGTGGAGCCGGTGTATTCCTTGAACAGCTTTCCCAAATAAACGGGGTGCAGGTTCACCGTCTCCGCCAATTGGCTAATGGCGATGTCACTGGAATAATGCTCTTCGATATATGTGGTGATTTTCTTGATGCGGGGATCCATCACCGGGTTGGACAGCAGGTAATAATTGCTGAGCAGACGGTGGAGGATCAACTCGAAGATAGCCCGGGCTTGAAGGGGATAAAAGGGTTGTTTGCCCATCCAGACATGCTTGAATTCCTGAATATAATTAAGGATTTCTGGGGTAATCAATTTTTTGGTGACAACGCCAAAAGGGAGATGCACCTTGTTATGGGGATTGGCCCATTGGAAATTGAAGGGATAGGCATGCATGGGCGAATCCGCGTAGGTATGAGCCTCGCGGGTGCTGTTTTCCGGAACATATACCAGATCGCCGGCTTCGACTTCATAGGTTTCACCGTTTATGCAATAGCGGGCTTTGCCGCTGATTACGAAGGTTAAATCATGGAAATCGATCCAATCCTTCCCTATTCTCCAGTCGCCGAAGCATTTGCGGTCCACGAATAAGAATATATTGGGGACCAAGTGGTGGTGATTCGCCAAATCCAAAGCAACACGCCTCCTCTTTCTTCTAGTATAATTTAATCTTTAAAAATTCCAAATCATCTTTTTTTATTCTATGGATTTCAGGAGGCGTTTCACTACAATGAAAAAGAAAAGGAGAAATAGGAATGAATAAGCCTGCTGCGCAGCATGAACCGCTGGTAACCCATATATATACGGCAGACCCGTCTGCACATGTGTTTGAGGGGAAGCTGTATATCTATCCCTCCCATGATCTTGAACATGATATGGAAAGCAATGATAACGGGGACCAATACGTCATGGAGGATTATCATGTCCTCTCCCTGGACAGCCTCAGCTCCCCGTGTGTGGATCATGGCGAGGCGCTTCATATCCGTGATGTGCCTTGGGCATCGACGCAGATGTGGGCACCGGATGCCGCTTATAAGAACGGGCAGTATTACCTGTATTTTCCGGCACGGGACCATAACGGCATCTTCCGCATCGGGGTTGCCTCCGGCACTCGTCCGGCGGGACCGTTCCAGGCGGAGCCTGTGTACATGCCCGGCAGCTTCAGCATCGATCCGGCCGTGCTGGTGGAGGAGGACGGAAGGGCATATCTGTATTTTGGCGGCTTGTGGGGAGGCCAGCTGGAGAAATGGCAAACCGGCTCCTATCTCGCGGACGGGGAAGGGCCTGCCCCGGATGCTCCTGCCTTAGGACCGCAATTCGCAGAGCTGTCGGATGACATGGTCTCCTTCTTAACACCCCCCAAGGAGCTTTCCATTGTGGATGAGGAGGGCAACCCGCTGCTGGCGGGAGATGAGGACAGACGCTTCTTCGAGGGGGCGTGGGTGCATCGATACAACGGCCTTTATTATTTGTCGTATTCCACAGGCAACAAACACACGCTGGTTTATGCTGTCAGTCCATCACCGGAGGGGCCTTTTACCTTCAAGGGGTTGATCCTGCCGCCGGTTATCGGCTGGACTACTCATCATTCCATTGTCCAATTCGAAGAGAAATGGTACCTGTTCTATCACGACAGCTCCTTGTCGGGTGGTCTTAACCACCAGCGCTGCATCAAGTATGCCGAGCTCCGCTATAATGAGGACGGCACCATTCAACCCATCAACCCGTATCCCGCAGGGGATGACGGTCATTCTGCAGAATAATGGAGGCTTCTATGAATCCGGAAATTCCTTCTTTGTCTAAATGCTTCAGCGATAGCTTCAAAATCGGCGCAGCCGTCTGTCCGTCCGTGATCCGGTCGGAGGGGGAGCTGATAACAAAGCACTTCAACAGCATCACAGCGGAAAACCAGATGAAATTCGGCATGCTTCATCCGGAGGAAGACCATTATGACTTCGCCGCAGCTGACGAAATTGCCGAGTTTGCCCGCAGCCGCCGGATTGCCCTGCGGGGTCATACCCTGGTGTGGCATAACCAGACCTCCGATTGGGTGTTTACGGACCCGGTTACCGGCGGACCCGCATCGCGGGAGCTGCTGCTGGAGCGGCTGAAGAGCCATATGGAAACGGTTGTTGGCCGGTACAAGGGGTTGGCCTATGCATGGGATGTGGTCAATGAGGCCATTGAGGATAAAACGGATAAGGTGATGCGTGAAACCAAGTGGCTGGAGCTCCTTGGGGAGGATTATATCCTTCAAGCCTTCCGGATGGCCCACGAGGCGGATCCGGAGGCGCTCCTCTTCTACAATGATTATAACGAGACCAATCCGGTGAAGCGCCAAAAGATCTACAATCTGGTCCGTTCCCTGTTGGAAAAGGGCGCCCCTATTCATGGCATCGGCATGCAGGCTCATTGGAGCATCTACAGCCCCAGTCTGGATGAAATCAGGGAGGCTATCGAGCTGTACAGCTCCCTTGGAGTGCAGCTGCATATTACCGAACTGGATATTTCCGTATTCCGGCATGACGATAAACGTACGGACCTGACCGCACCCACAGCGGAAATGCTGGAGCTGCAAGCGAAGCGCTACGAAGAGATCTTCCAGCTGTTTCGGGAATACCGCTCCAGTATTACCTCCGTAACCTTCTGGGGAGTGGCGGACGCCTATACCTGGCTGGATGATTTTCCTGTACGCGGGCGTAAAAATTGGCCCTTCCTCTTTAATACGGAGGGGAAACCCAAGGAATCCTTCTGGAGAGTAGCCGGGCTGGCGCCTGCATGCAAGCCCATCAAGGACCCTATCTGTAAAACCCCTTCCCAGGGTAATCCGCTGGCAGACCATAAATTCGGGGCGGATCCCTACGCACTGGTCTATGGCGACAGAGTCTACCTGTACATGACCAATGATGCTCTGGAGAGGGACACCGAGGGCAAAATCAAAGAAAACTCGTATTCCTCCATCAATACGATTACCGTTCTGTCTTCATCGGATTTGGCCAACTGGATGGATCATGGTGACATCCCTGTGGCCGGACCGCAGGGTGCGGCGGTATGGGCCACGCAGTCCTGGGCTCCGGCCGCTGTCCATAAGGTCATCGGAGGCAAGGATAAGTTTTTCCTTTATTTTGCCAACAATGCATCCAGCATCGGCGTGTTAATCGCGGACAGTCCCACTGGTCCCTGGAGCGACCCCATCGGCAAACCGCTGATTACCAGAGAAACGCCAGGGGCGGCGGATGTCAAATGGCTGTTTGACCCTGCCGTGCTGGTGGATGATGACGGCCGCAGCTACATTTACTTTGGCGGAGGTGTGCCCGACGGGCTGCATGAATGGCCGGATACGGCCAGAGTGATGGAGCTGGGGCCGGACATGATCAGCGTCACCGGCACGGCCGCTGCCATACCTGCTCCTTATATGTTCGAGGATGCCGGTATCCACAAGCATAACGGCACCTATTATTACACCTACTGCTCCAATTTCTACAGCGGCCAACGGACCGCAGGCAGCCCCCCTCCCGGGGAGATTGCCTATATGACCAGCAGCCATCCACTTGGCCCTTGGACGTACCGGGGAACCCTGCTGAAGAATCCCGAGTTTTTCTTTGGGGTAGGCGGGAATAATCACCATGCGGTATTCCAGTTCCGGGATCAATGGTATGTCGCCTACCACGCTCAAACCCTGGCCAAGGCCATGGGGGACCCTAAGGGCTACCGGTCTACTCACTTAAACCGGTTGTATCATAACGAAGACGGCTCCATCCGCGAGGTGGAGGCAGACTACCAGGGAGTGGAGCAGCTGGCAGCGCTGGACCCGTACCGTCCTGTGAAAGCAGCCTTGATCGGCTGGAGTGCCGGCCTCAGTCCCGCCAATCTGGTTCCCGCTTCCCGGGCATCAGGTCCTGTGTTTTGCAAGGTTTTAGCCGGTATGGAAAACGGCTCCTGGATCGGTGTGTCCGGGGTTGATTTTGGCCCGGAGGGGGCGGGCAGGTTTG
Source organism: Bacillota bacterium (assembly GCA_023388055.1). GTDB lineage: Bacteria > Bacillota > Bacilli > Paenibacillales > NBRC-103111 > Paenibacillus_AR. Next base: position 182,687 of record JAEWGW010000011.1, read on the forward strand.
TGGCAGCCATTGGCGATGCTGCACCCGGCAGCCTTCTGGAGCTTCGGCTGGACCAGCCAAACGGTCGGCTCATCGGCTGTTTACACGCGGGAACGGCAGCAGGCGGATCCGGCGAGCTTGTGGAGCTGGAAACCTCCGTTGCCGCTGTCGCCGGTGTTCATTCCCTGTTCCTCGTGTTTACAGGGGAGTCGCAGCAAGGCTGGGGTACTCTGGGGTATTGGTACTTCAAGTCATAAGCAAAATTTATAAGTTATAATCAAAGGCGCCGGGCCATAAGCTTCCCCCGGCGCCTTTGATTTTGCCCGGGAAAGCGCAAATTTTGCCGGAAGTCAATCCTTTTTGTTCCAGATTAATTGTGATAAAGTAGGCATAAATCCTATATTTATGCAAATATTGGCTGAAAGGAGCTGTGGCAGATGTTCAAGGTGTTGATCGTGGACGATGAGGTGTTTGTCCGCAAGGGGCTGCAGAAGCTGATCCCTTGGGAGGAGTTCCATTTTACCATTGCAGGCGAGGCTAAGCATGGCGGGGAAGCGCTGGATCTGATCAGGGAGCTGTCACCTGATTTGGTCATAACGGATATTATGATGCCGGTGCTGGATGGGTTGGGCTTAATCCGCAGTGTGAAGGAAGAGGGGGACGGGACAGCCGACCCTGAATTTATCATTATCAGCGGTTACAATGAGTTCAAGTATGCCCAACAGGCGATCCGGTACGGCGTACAGGACTATATCCTCAAGCCCATCGATGTGAAGGAGATGGAGGAGACGCTGGTTAAGCTGGCGGGTACCATCCGTAAGAAACGGTTGATAGCGCTTACCAAGGAGCGTTTTTCCCGGGATGGAGTTCTGGAGCTGCTGCTCCAGGATAAGCTGCCTGCGGAGGAGGATGTCCGGTTTGAGGAACTTCTCGGGCTGGAGCCCCATGAACCGGAGCTGCGCTTTCTGATTGTGGAGGTCCATACCGGCCCCTTCACAGCCTCGATATCCCTGAAAAGCTTCCGGGAGGTGTGGGCAGCCTTGGGCACAGGGGGAGAGAAGCCTCCACTGGTAGAGCACTGTCCGGGCCGGTTCGGCACCCTGCTGGGGGGTAGTCAGCTTCGCACGATGGAGCCTTCATGGCCCCAAGCATTGGAATTATGCCGCAAGGAGCTTGCCGTCAGGCTGCAGCAGGAGGTTACCTTCTATGCCGGCGGCTCCAAGGAAAGGCTGACCGAGGTGCGCCAGTCCTATCTGGAGGCCAATGAAGCGGTGAAGCATAAGTATGCCGAAGGCTGCGGCAGGGTGATTGTGCACCAGCATGTCAAGGCCAAACCACTGGATCAGACGGAGTTGGAGCCGGGGCTGTTCAACCGCCTGCTGGTGGAGCTGGAGGAGAATAACAAGGAAGCTTTTGCACAGACGGCCATGGAGCTGCAGCTATTTTTACAGAGAGGACGGTTTACCCCTTCGGCGGCGGTTCATTCCATCTCCCGTTTTGTGGAGCGCGTTCTGCTGGTTGTGAAGCAGATGGGAGGCAACGAGGAGGAATTGCGTCAGCAGCTTGTCCGTTTGGAGGAGGAATATCACGTCTGGACCCTGCCCCAGCTGACGGAATGTTTCCTCCGGATAACCGGGGAAGCCGCGCAATCCATTGATATTCTCCGCAAGGACCGGAATAAGGGGGATATAGAGAGGATCAAAAAATATATCGACTCCCACTATGCCGACAATATGAATCTCAAAAACATCGCGGCTCTTTTTTACATGAACCCCGTTTATCTGGGCCAGCTGTTCCGCAAAACCTATGGGGTATATTTCAACGATTACCTTCTGGAGCGGCGGGTGGAGGAGGCCAAGAAGCTCCTGCGGCAGACGGATCTGCGGATGTATGAAATTGCGGAGAGGGTAGGCATCAAAAATGCCAACTACTTTGTTTCCCAGTTCGAAAAGCTGGTCAAGCTGAGCCCGATGGAGTACCGCAATAAATTGGTCAAAAAAGAATAGACGGGCGGCGTTAACCATGAGGTCTTTCAATATGAATAATGTGAAGCTGCGGGACAAGCTGCTGCTCATGTACATTTTGTCCGTATTCCTCCCCATTGTAATGACCAATGTGGTGTTCTATCAGGTGACCACCACCAATATCCGCAACCAGAAAATCCGCGATGCCAGCCTTGCCCTGGAGAATGTGAAAGCCTCGGTGAAGGCGCTGGTGGACCAGGCTGCCGGATTGTCGTATTCCTTCTATGCCGACCGGAGCTTCAATGAAACCCTATCCCGCCGTTTCGAAACACCCTTCGATTTTGTGGAAGCTTATGATTCCTTCCTGAAGGGCTCCTTCTCTGCGGATAAGAATGTCCTGAACACCATGTCCTACAAGGTATACACCGACAACCCCACCATCCTGTCCGGGTATATTGTGCCTTTGAACGAGGACGTGCAAAGCTCCGGCTGGTACAAGCAGTTTAAGTCCGTGTCCTTGCCTTATCCAAGCCTCATCTATGACGACCAGGCCTTCAGCGTCATCCAGCGGTTGGATTATTATTATACCAATGGGTTTAATCCGTTTCTCAAAATTGATCTCAACATGAAAACCTTCGGCCAGCTGTTCCACAACAACGGCTTTGACGGGAAAGTCTATCTGGTGGATCCCCAGGGGCAGGTGCAATTCAGCAGCGAAGGGGAGCCGCCCCATGCCAATCCCTTCTTCCAGGAGCTGAAGCTGCCCGAGAAATCGGAGCTGTTCGAGACCCGTTATACAGGAATAAATTATCTGGAGGGCTGGATGCTGCACGGAGTGATGAACAAGGAGGTTGTACTGAACGAAGTCTGGAAGTCCCGCTCCTTCGTATTTGTCCTGGCGTTTATCAATTTTGTGGTACCCTCCTTGATTTTGGCGGCCATGTCCAGATCCCTGCATGTCCGGCTGGTACGGCTGCTGAAGTATATGAAGAAGGTCAAGAACCAGAACTTCCAGACCATTCCCCATGAGGAGGCCCGGGACGAAATTGGCCAGCTGACCAATGAGTTCAACCGGATGACCGAGCGCATCGACAGTCTGATTACGGATGTGTATCTGGCGGATATCCAGAAGAAGGACCTGGAGCTGAAGCAGCAGCAGGCCCAGCTTCACTCGCTGCACAGCCAGATTAATCCCCATTTTTTGTTCAATGCGCTGGAATCGATCCGAATGCGAAGTGTGATTAAGGAGGAGGGGGAAACTGCAGAAATAATCCATAAAATGTCAAAAATTCTCCGAAAATCAATCTCATGGAGCAGGGATTGGATTTCGGTGGCGGAGGAAATAGAGGCGGTCAAATGTTTTCTGGAAATCCAGAAATACCGGTTCGACGAGGAGCTGGATTACAGCATTCACATCCAGGAGGAGGCTATCGGGCTTAAGGTGCCGAATATGATTTTTCTGCCGTTTGTGGAGAATGCCAGCATTCACGGGATTGAATCCATTCCGGGCAAAGGGGTGATCCGGATTAGCATTGGGCTGGAGCAGGGCAGGCTGGTCTTCAGGCTGTCGGACAACGGCATCGGCATGTCCCCGGACAAGCTGGAGGAGATTCGCCGGTATCTGAACCGGGATGATGTAATCGGAGAGCGTGTGGGGATGAAAAACGCCTATTACCGTCTGAAGCTGATTTACCAGGACCGCTTCAGCTTCGATCTCCAGAGCAAGGAGGGGGAGGGTACCTCCATAGAAATCGGGCTGCCTCTAACGGAGCCGCAAGCATAAAACCATTGTTTCCATATAGTTTTCATACTATAAACTAAAGTTTGTGATCTAATCATATATCCTGGATATTGTTATAATGAAAGCGTCTACAGGACAGATTACAATTCGAGAGGGGAATAGAAAAAACATGTATGCAAAAAAAGTATTGGCATTGGGGCTGGCGGCGGTGATGTCAGCTGCAGCTCTCGCAGGCTGCGGGAGCGACAGCAAGGACAATGCCTCCTCGCCTTCTGCGTCGGCAGGAGCTGTGGAGGATACCTCTCCGGTTACCTTCAAGTATTATCATTTTGGACAAGGCCGCAAGGATGTTTTGGCCAGCGAAACTACCATCGGCAAGGAGCTACAGAAGCAGACCGGCGTGGATGTGAAGATGGAATTCCTGGTGGGCGACAGCGGAACCAAAGCGGGCGTGATGATTGCAAGCGGAGATTACCCGGACATTATCAGCGCCAGCGGAGAAATGGCCAAGCTGCTGGATGCCGGAGCGTACATTCCTCTTGATGAGCTGATCGAAAAGTACGGCCCGAATATCAAACGTGTGTATGAGCCTTATTTCAATAAAATGAAGGCCAAGGACGGCAAGATCTATACACTGCCCTTCACGGCAAACCAGGGTTATGTTTCCGAGCCGGATCCTGCCACCGCATTCTGGATTCAACGCTCCGTGCTGAAGGAATTCGGCTATCCGAAGATCACCACCTTGGATGAATACTTCGATTTTATGAAGAAATACAAGGAGAAATATCCGAAGGTGGACGGCAAGGATACCATTGGCTTTATGGTGTCTGCCGGGGTAAACAATAACTTCTTCACCCTGCAGAACCCTGCTGCACATCTGGCCGGTTCCCCCAATGACGGCGGCGTTATCGTGGATATGAAGACCAATGAAGCCAAAATCTACGCGGGCACTGAATACCAGAAGAAATGGATCAAGAAGCTCAGCGACATGAATGCTATCGGTTTATTTGATCCCGAATCCTTCACCATGAACAAGGACCAATATCTGGCCAAAATCACCTCCGGCCGTGTGCTTGGATTCTTCAACTACTCCTACCAGGTTGGGGACGCCTTCAAGAATCTGAAGAAGGCCGGTATCGACGAGAAGCGTTATGCGCCACTGCCCATCGTATTCGATAAAAGCATTAAGGACCAATACATCGATCCGCCCGGATTCGTATCCAACTATGGTGTAGGCATCAGTGTGAAGGCCAAGGACTCTGTGCGTATTATCAAATACTTTGACAATCTGCTCAAGGAAGAAAATCAGATTCTCACCTCCTGGGGAATCAAGGATCAAACCTACAGCGTCGATGAAAAAGGTCGTTTTTACTATAAGGATGACCAGGCCAAGTACCATGAGGACCCGGATCTGAGTCTCAAGTTTGGTTTTAACTACTTTACGGAATGGCCCAAATACGGCGGAAACTCTGTTCTGAAGGACGGGAATGCCTATGGGCCCGGCAACCAGGCTGAGGTAGCCTCTGCCTTGTACACCGACGGCGACAAGAAAATCCTCGAAGCCTATGGCGCCAAAACCTTCAGCGGCTATTACAACAAGCCGGATGAGCGCAAATGGTTCCCGGCTTGGTCCATCGCCATTCCTCAAGGGTCGCCGGAGCAAATTTTCACGACCAAGTCCGATGATCTGCAGAAGAAATATCTGTCCAAGCTGATTCTGGAGAGCACAGATAAATTCGATGCCACCTGGAATGAGTATATGAACGAGCTGAACAAGCTGGATAAGAAAACCTATGAAGCGACCATGAACAAGGCCATTCAGGACCGTATTGCAGGCAAGTGGTAAAAGGCATAAACAACGGAGGGGAGTTCACTCTCTCCTCCGTTGCACATCTTGTGGGGATACGGAAAGGAGTTTTTTGTTGTGGGGAAGCATACTGGTTCGGTTCTGACGGTCCCTGAGGCAGCTGCGGAAAAACAAATAAAAAAACCGTTATTCGTAAAACGGCTTATCCAGCAGAGGTCTCTTGTATTTATGTCCATACCGTTTGTGTTATGGGCCTTTCTCTTTAAGTATGTGCCCCTGTGGGGCTGGAGCATGGCCTTCCAAAAGTACAGACCGGCCAAAGCCTTTATGGATCAGGAATGGATCGGGATGAAGAATTTCAGGTTTTTGTTCCAGGACGACACCTTCTACCGGGTGCTCCGCAATACACTGGCCATGAGCTGCATCAAGCTGGTGCTGGGTTTTTTTACAGCTATTACGCTGGCTATTCTCTTGAATGAATTGAAGAATATTGTGTTTAAACGGGTTGTTCAGACCATCAGCTATCTGCCTCACTTTATTTCGTGGGTAGTGGCCTCCAGCATCGTGCTGATGGTTTTGTCGCCGGAGGGCATTATCAATTTGATCCTGACCAAGCTGCATATTATCGATCAGCCAATTTTATGGATGGCCAAGGGAAGTTATTTCTGGGGGATTCTCGGTATCAGTGAGGTCTGGAAGGATGTAGGCTGGAACACCATCATCTATCTGGCTGCCATTACCACCATCGACCCCTCCCAATATGAGGCTGCAGAAATTGATGGGGCCAGCCGTTTCCAACGGATCCGCCACATTACTCTGCCGGGCCTGAAGCCGGTTATTATCATCCTGCTGATCATGAACATGGGGAGCATTCTGGAATCGGGATTCGAGCCGCAGTATCTGCTGGGCAACGGGATGAATGCGGATTATTCCGAAAACCTTGAAATATTCGTGCTGAAATACGGTATGGCCATGAGCAATTTTTCCTTGGGTACGGCAGCAGGCATGTTCAAAACTGTGGTCAGCTTTATCTTTTTGTTCAGTGCCAACTACATTGCAAAAAAAATGGGCGAAAGCCGGCTGTTCTAGAAGGGAGATTAACCCATCATGTCGAAAACTAAATCATCCCGCCTGCGCTACAACAGCCTAGGCGATCAAGTATTTGATACCTGCAACATCATCTTTATGCTTCTTTTGGTAATCGTTACCTTATATCCATTTATTAACATGTTCGCCATATCATTTAATGATGCCAATGATGCCATTAAGGGTGGCATTTATTTGTGGCCACGGATGTGGACGTGGAGCAATTACCAGTATATTTTTAATGAATCGGCGATTTACCACTCCACCTTTATTTCGGTTATCCGCACAGTTCTGGGGACCGTCATCTCTGTGTTCTGCACGGCTATGCTGGCGTATACGTTAAGCCGTCAGGATTATGTGCTGCGCAAGTTTGTTACGATGTTTTTCGTATTCACCATGTATTTCAGCGGGGGTCTTATCCCGGGTTATCTGCTCATCAAAAATCTGGGCCTGACGGACAGCTTCTGGGTGTACATCATTCCCGGCATCATCGGCGTATTCAATATGATCGTTATCCGTTCCTTCATTGAAGGGCTGCCGGAGGGTATACTGGAATCGGCGCGGATCGACGGAGCCGGGGAATTTACCACCTTCCTGCGTGTGGTGCTGCCCCTTACGGTGCCGTCTCTGGCCACTGTATCGTTGTTTGTCGCCGTAGGCCAATGGAACTCCTGGTTCGATGTGTTCCTGTATAACTCCTCCAACCAGCAGCTGAGCACCTTGCAATACGAGCTGATGAAGATTCTGCAGACCTCCAATACGGCAACTACCCAGAGTGCGGCGGATGTTTACGCCCAAAGCTCCTCCACCCATACTGTTACTCCCACCTCCATCCGGGCTACGATGACCATTGTAGCCAGCGTGCCCATTCTGATGGTATATCCCTTCGTGCAGAAGTACTTTGTGCAGGGTATGACGGTTGGCGGTGTGAAGGGCTGATGGCCGGGAGGGGATCCCCATGCCAAAAGAGAGGACTGATCATGTGAACGATCAACCAATGGCGGCCGGTGCTTCCTTGGAGGGGCCGGCCGCCCCCAAGGACCCCATAGCCAGACGGAGCGGCTTCTACATCATGTACGAGGCGAAGATTGAAGGTGTCACCAGGCCGTGGGGAGTCCATTCCCAGGAAATCTATTTGGAGGGCCGTTTGGTGGACCAAGCCCGTTATACCGGCGGTGTAACGGATGAGCTGGTGCTGGAGCTGCTGAAATCCACGGAAGGGTTCCGGCGGCTGGTGCACAGCATCGGTGTGTCGGTCCGTCCGGATAAGGCGGGAACCCCGAGTCTTGGTTTTGAGATGCACCATTATGCCAAAACGGATCGGTTTCAGGCAGGCACCCGCTTGACGGCCTCGTGTCCGGGGGACGGGTCCGAAACCTTGCTCCTTCTGGAGGAGTTCACCTGGTCTGAAGACGATGATGTTCCGGGCAAGCTGGTGTTTGAGTTTGAGGAGCCGGGTGAAACGGCCTCCGCCAGTGTGGTATTTTACCTGAATGACGGGTATGCGGTTCCCGAGGTGGAGGTGGAGCCTCCCGTTGCTTACGGCTCGGCCGCTTATAACGCGATGATCGAGAGATCCTTCCTGAATCTGGGCAATACCCGGAGATTGAAGGCGGTAATGGAGAGGGCAAAGGCTGGGGAAGAGGTAACCGTAGCCTATATTGGCGGTTCCATTACCCAAGGGGCAGGCGCTGTTCCGGTTCATACTCAAAGCTATGTCTATAAGTCCTATGAGCAGTTCAAACAAAGGTTCGGCGCCGGAGATGGTGCCCAGGTCCGCTTGATCAAGGCGGGGTTGGGCTGCACACCCTCGGAGCTGGGCCTTGTCCGTTATGAGCGGGATGTACTGCGGGAGGGAGATGTTGAACCAGATGTGGTGGTGATTGAATTTGCGGTGAATGATGCCGGGGACGAAACGCAGGGAGTCTGCTACGAAAGTCTGGTCTTGAAGGCATTGGACGGGGCCAAACAGCCTGCCGTGATCCTGCTGTTCAGCGTGTTCGTAAACGATTGGAATCTGCAGGAGCGGCTGGCGCCTATTGGCTGGCATTACGATCTGCCTATGGTCAGCGTGAAGGATGCGGTGGTGGAGCAATTCCGGCTGTCCAAGCAGCAGGGCAATGTCATCTCCAAAAAGCAGTTTTTCTATGACATTTACCATCCCGCCAATGCCGGACATCAGGTGATGGCCGATTGCCTGGGGCTGCTTTTTGCCAAGGCGGATCAAGCTGCGCTCTCCGAGGAGGATATCTCTCTGGACCAACCTCCTCTTCTCGGCGGCGAGTACAAGGATATCCGGCTGCTGGACCGCCGGAATGGGGAGGGGCTTGCCAGAATCTCCGCCGGAGGGTTCGGGGAATCCGACAGCGATCTGCAGCTGGCCCCGTTGGATGACCAGACGATTGCAACACCCCAGTTCCCGTACAACTGGATGCATACTACCGCTTCCGGTGATGAGAGCTTCCGGATGGAGCTTCACTGCAGACGGCTGATTCTGGTATTTAAGGATTCCGGGAGCAGCCAATTTGGCAAAGCTCTTGTCCGGGTGGATGGCCAAGCGGTGCTTACTGCCGACCCGCATGCGAATAACTGGACACATTGCAATGCCATGATTCTATTCAATGAAGCGGAGGCTCGCGAACACCTTATCGAGATCACCATGGCCTCCGGCGATGAGGATAAGCAATTTACCATCCTGGGCTTTGGGGTTGTTCAGTAACGTATCCCGCCTATAAAAGGAGTGTCCGATTTTGGCCAATCTGCAGATGGAGTATTATTCCAAAACCATGAAAAGACAGGTTTCCTTCTCTGCTGTTATACCGGTGGAACGGATGGAACCGTTCTCACCGGAGCGCAAAGGCTTGAAGTCTCTGTATCTGCTTCACGGTTATGCCGGCAGCCATACCGATTGGCTCTATTTCACCCGGATCCGGGAGCTGGCGGAGAAGCATCACATTGCTGTGTTTATGCCGTCGGGTGAAAATCATTTCTACCTGGATGATGAAGACAAGGAGGAGCGGCACGGCGAATTCATCGGCAGCGAGCTGGTGGAGCTGACCCGCAGCCTGTTCCCCTTAAGCCGGAAGCGGGAGGATACCTTCATTGGCGGACTGTCCATGGGCGGCTTCGGAGCAATCCGCAACGGGCTGAAGTACAACGGCAGCTTCGGCCGGATTATCGCTTTGTCCTCTGCCCTGATCCTCCACGGGATCGCGGGAATCGGCCCGGACTTTCATAATGGGATTGCCGGTTATGCCTATTACCGCAGGGTATTTGGCGATTTGAACGCCTTGTTGGGAAGCGACAAGGATCCCGAGGCGCTGGTCCAGGCACTGAAGGCGGCCGGGGCGGATATGCCGGAAATTTATATCGCTTGCGGCACCGAGGATTTTTTGTTGGAGCAAAACCGGTTGTTCCATGAATTTTTGACCGGGGAAGGGGTGGCCCATACCTACAAGGAGGCTTCCGGCGCCCATACGTGGGATTTCTGGAATACCCATATTGCGGAGGCGCTGGAATGGGCCTTGGCCTCGGATTAGTCTTCCGTTTCCGCGGACAAAATCATCCCCCGCTGTTGGCGCTTAAACCAAATGGCGGGGGATTTTTCTAAGGATGAGGAGATTATTGCGCAGTTACGGTGATGCTGTCCACATTGGGGCCTTCGGTGCCGGTGGTGACCAGCTTCAGCGTATTGGTTCCGGTGTTCATCGGCACCTGGATCGTGAGCTCGCCCCAGGTGGACCAGCTGCCTGTAGCGGCGAAGGCCTGGTTGGCAATGATCTTCGTACCGTTCACAAACACATCCAGATTGCGGGTGCCCGTCTCCAGCGCATACCGGAGCTTCACGTTTTTGGTGCCGGCAGTGGCGCAATAGATGCTGCTCCATTGGATAGCTGCGCCTGTGGAGGCGTTAAAGTTCACGTAGCCTGTCCCGTTATAGCCGGCATTGACGGTTTCCGCAGCGGCGCTGGTCAGGGTGGTTCCTGTTTCAGCCTCATAGGTGGTGCCGCTTGGGCTGCCGCCGCCGGCCGTATAGTCGGCAACGAAGGTGGTGACGCTTTGAGCCGGGAGCTGAGCGGTGAAGGAGCCGTTGGTAACGCTTAAGGCCGAACCTGCCGCCAGATTCCGGGTGGCATCCGTCAGCCAGGAGGATACGGTGGAGGCGGTGCCGTTTTGCAATGTGAAGCTTTGGCTGGCAGCCGAGGTGCCGCGGTTAATGGCCACGATGACAACCTTGTTGTTGCCTTTGTAGGCCGAAACATAAATATTGGTGTTGGGATTTTTGGTGGCATCCACACGCACATAACCGGGACGGACAAACTTGGAGAAGTGGGCCATATTGTAGCCGCGTTTGCTGATGGTGCCGTCCTCTTTCATGGGGCCGTACTGGCGGCGGATATACCACCAGACATATGCCTGGAATTCTCCGTCCACCATAGCGTTGTTAATATGATAAGAAACATCCAGCGCCTCCGGCCAGCGATCTGCGGAGTTGTTGTCACTGTTGGGATAATAGACCTCCGTCATCCACAGGTCCTTGCCGGCTCCTTTTTGCTTAAACAGGGGATAAGGAAAATTGCTGAATTGTGTGCCGTATAAGTGAGCTCCCAGAATGTCCATATTGGCCAGCGCCTGAGGATCGTTCAGAATCGGATCAGACATGTTCTTGAGGTAGGAAAAGGATTCCGGGGCGATGACGCGGCAGTTAATCGATCCGGCATTTTCCTTCATAAAACGGAGCATTTCCTCTGGTGTCCACCAGGTCCACGTATGGGCGTAGTCGGGTTCGTTCTGGACGGAAATGGCATAGAGCTCCACTCCGTTATTCTTCATATACGTGACGAAATCGTTGAGATGCTGGGCATAAGCGGCGTATTTGTCGTAGCGGAGGCGTTTGGCGGCGGTGTCGCCATTGTGGTTGAAGGTTTCCGTCATGTCGCTGGGAGGATTCCAGGGGGAAGCGAACACAATGGCTCCGCGGGCGATGGCAGCTTTGGCCGTGTCCAGCTCCCTGGACCAGTTGTTCTTATTCTCATCCACATAAATTCTCAGCACGGAAAAACCCAGCTGGTTGGTTCCGTTGCCGAAGGCGGTTTCCCGTTGGGCAGCGGTCAAGTCGCCGATCCAGGCAGGGTGGTTGATGCCGCCGAAGCCGCGGATCACCTGCTTCTCCGCCGACAGATTCACCACCGCGTCGCTGGCCGCGGAAACCTCACTGGCCACTGGTACCGCCAATAACAGGGATAAGGCCGTAGCTCCCGCCAACAGGGCGGAAAACGTTTTTTTCAGACGTGACACAAACATTAGCTCATCTCCTTCTCAAATGGTTGGAACAAAATCTGCTGGTTCCGGTTGCTGCTCTCTGTCAGCTCCTTTCTTCTTTCTTCAAACCATAATGGGTATCACGCATGACTTTCTGTTAAAAATTAGGAGGATGCGCTTGGTTAAAAGATACCATAACGCATACTAATATGTAAATAAAAAGTATTTATTTCAAAATTTAACGATTCTCTGCGATGGAAGCGGCAAAAAAAGAGCATGCCGGGTAGCAGAACCGGCACACTCGTTTGCTTGAAATGACGATCGAAGCGTCTAACGGCGGGGAAAGCCCTTATTTCAGCCAAAACCCCGTTTCCCCAGATCTAACGGCGGCCACAGCCGTTATTCGGACCCATTTCCCTGCTGCAAGCCCTTTTTTAGCCCAATAACGGCTCCTGCTTCCGTTAGATTTTGCAGACCCCTGTTTTGGGGCAAATAGCGGCTCTCACCGCCGTTAGGAATATCAGCACCAGCTTGCGCATTCGTTTTCTCTAGGGAAAACCCAGCGGTTGCGTTGAACAGGCTGTGCTTCTGGCGGGAGTAAGCTTTAAACGGATGTTAACTCAGCTTCTCCGATTCTATCTCCGTCAATCCGGTGGTCCGGGCGATGGTTCTCTCATACAATCCCTCCACCGTTTTGGCAAAACGGAGCCCGGTCAGCTCGGATACAGAGTGGCGGGCTTCCGCCGCGAGCTGCTCCTGCAGATGACGGTCCGTGAGAATGGCATCCGTATAACGGAGAAAGTCAGCCTGCTCCCGGAACATGTAGCCGTTGCTCCCATGCCGGAGAACCCCGTCCAGACAGGGGTCCGCCATCGCCACTACAGGCACCCCGGAGGCCAGCGCCTCCGTGTAGGTCATGCCTTGGGTTTCGCTCTGGGAGGCGTTGATAAACACATCGCCCAGCCTGTAGTAAAGAGGCACCCGGTCCCACAGCACCTCTCCGGCAAAAATGGTTTGACCGCTGATGCCGTATTCCGCGGCAGCTTCCTCCAGGCGCTTCCGCTCGGGACCGTCTCCCACCAGCAGCAGCTTCACCTGCTCCCGGCCCGGCAGATAATGCTGCAGATAAACCAGCAGCGTCTCTATATTCTTTTCCTTGGCCAATCTCCCGATGTAGAGCAGGACCCGGTCGCCGGCTGCAATCCTCAGGGTTGTCCGCAGTTCATCCAGTTGTCCGTCAGAGGCCACAGCACTGCTGCCGAAGCGGCTGACATCAATGGGAGTAGACGCTACAGCGATATCCGGACGGACGCCATAGCTCAGCAATAAGCTCTTGACCTTCGCCGTGGGGACAATCACCTGATCGGCGGAATTGCAAAAACGGGTGCTGATGGAACGGGCCAGCTTTTTGGCCGCGGGCTCCAGCACCCCGAGCTTGATAATATAGTGGGTATAATTTTCGTAGATGGTATGGTAGGTGTGCACCAAAGGAATATGCAGGAGCTTGGCCAGTGTTCTGCCAAGCAACCCTAAGGAAAATTCGGTGTGGGTATGAATCACATCCAGGCCCAGCCTGCGGATAAATTGGATGGTTCGCGGATGGATGAAAACGCCGATGCGTCTGGAGCTGGCAAACGGAAGACTGGTGACCCGGAACACACCCGGCTCATGCTCGGCAGCGCCAGGATCAGTGGTTGTGAACACATATACCTGATGTCCCAGCTTCTCCAGCAGTCTTTTGTGCATCAGCACGGATGTGGCTACACCGTTAATTTGCGGATAATAGGTTTCCGTAAAAAGCCCGATCTTCATGTGCTTTCGCTCCCCCTCATGTAGGATGAGAACAGTCCACCCGTCAGTCTCATCATACAGGAAGGAAATGTGCTTGCGGTAAAAAGTTTGTTAACGGATCATTAAAAATTTTACAATTCTACCGGCATCATCAGTCCGTCCGGACCAAAACCCAGCGGATCGATACACACCTCACGGTGGAAACCCTTGCCCTCCGTAAACCGGGTAAGAGGGGTTACAAACCGGTGGTAGGCGATCCAATGCATATCCGTTTCCGACTCATGGAAAATGGAGTGATGTCCGGTGCCCAGCATAGCCTTTTCCTTGTTTTTGACCAGGACGGGATAACGATAGGTGACAGGACCATAGAGTTCCTCCGAGGTGCCGTAATTAATGTGATAATCCTCGCTGCCTGTATCGTCGCAGGACCAGGTGAAATGGTACAGCCCGCCACGCTTGAGCACCGTTACCGCTTCGCGGAAGTCGTACAGGCCCTCCAGATTGCGCATGGTCTCCTCCGTCAAACTGACCATGTCCTCGTTCATTCTGACAATGGCAGCGTGGCTGTTGCCGAAGAGCAGATATACCTCCCCGTTATCCTCCACATAGATGGAGGGGTCGATGGCTTGAGCCATGGAGATGCCCAGACGGCCCAACAGCTCCATGGTGATCAGGGGATGGGGCTCCGCCCGGAACGGGCCGGCGGGGGCGTCGGCGACAGCGACACCAATGGCGCTTTTGCCATCCGCACCCTTGCCGCAGAAGTAATAGTAGTATTTGCCGTTGCGGGAGGCGATACAGGGTGCCCACGCACTGCCTACCGCCCAAGGGACATCATCGGTAGCCAGATCCAGAATAACGCCTTCGTCCCTCCAAAGCTTCAAATCGTCGGAGGAGAATACATGGAACCGGGTGCCGGACCACTTGTCGAAGCCGTCAGTGGTAGGGTACAGGTAATAGCGGCCGTCGAATTTGGCCAAATCGGGATCGGCGAATTGCCCCGGCAGCACCTGATGCCCGTCTCCGTAGGCGGCTAACAGCCTGCTGCATTCGTCGAGGGGGATCGGCAGCACGCCGCCGTGGCGCTTTTTGGTTGTGCCCATATCGAATTCACTGTCGTCGAGTATCCGGAATTCCCCGCTTGCCAGATCGGTTGTAACCAGAGGCAAATACCCCTTGCCGGCGGCAAACCGGTCCACGATGAGGCACCATTCCTCACGGTCGTTAAACTTGAAGATTTCCGGGCCTTCCACACCCAGGAGCTCCTCCAGAATGGGAGCGGAGACGGGAACAAAGGCATCCTTGTCCAAGGAAAAGCCCTGCTCTACCCGGATATTCTTCGTAGTTTCATCCTTGGAGTAGCGGTAATAAACGCCGTTATGAAGCAGGATGGTGGTATCAATAATATGGTTATCCCGTTCAATGTACTTTTCCGTAGGGGTAAAGCTTCGGAAGTCCTTGGTGCGGGCGCTGTAAATTTTATGCTTGGGCTCGGATTCCTGTGCTTCCTTGGTGGAAGAGGCCCAGAAGACCAGGAATTCCCCGGATGTTTCCTCATAAATGGCTTCGGGAGCCCACAGGCAGCCTGCACCGGGCACAGCCAGGGTCACCGCCCAAGGAGAGGACCAATTCACCAGATCGGCGGATTCCCACACAATCATGTCCCGGCTTCCGGCATGGACAGCGGTGGCCCAGCCTTTGCCGTTGGCAACGCGGAGATCGGTAGCGATTAAATAGAACTTGTCCGCTTGCGGGTCCCGTACTAGAAACGGGTCACGGGCTCCTTGTTCACCCAATACCGAACGGAGCACCGGCAAACCGGCATTCAAGTCCTTCCAATGCAGCCCGTCCTCGCTGTAAGCAAAATAGACCTGTTCTCCGTCAGGCTGCTCCCCGATAAAATGGGCCATTAAATAGCCGGAATAGTTGTTCTTTAGCTGTGTCAATTCCATTTTCCCTCCATACATCGGTTGTGTTACTGAAAAGTATAGGGGCCTGTCCCACACGGGGCAATAGAATATCCGGCGAAAAACTGACCTTTTGTGCCAAGTTGCTGACCGATCCGGTGTGTTAATGTGTTACATCCAGCCGGATCACATTCCACGAGGCCTTGCTTAGGCGAGCTTCCACCCGGCTGCCGTCTGCGCGTGTATTGCCTTTGTTATGTGGCTGCACACGCTGCGGCTGCTCCAGCGTGTTCACCGCCTTCAAGTCCTCATGCTCCAGCACCAGATGCTCCAGTACCTTGACTTCGCCGAAGCTGCGCAGGTCAACCTGCAGGTCCAGCTCCTCCGTCAGATGGCGGTTCACAGCGAAGACTGTTACCTGCGACAGCTCTTCATTATAAACGGCAATAGCCTCCAGGTACGGCACATCGGTAAAGTCCTTGGAATCATATTTGGGCGAACGGATGATGGGATGAAGCACGGTCCCTCTGCCGTACAAGGAGGCATGCAGGTAGGGATAATAGGTGGTTTGCAGCCAAAGTCCGCCCCCGGTTACTGTGGTAATCGGGGCAATGGTGTTGATCAGTTGGGCCAGACAGCCTACCTTAACCCGGTCCGCATGCTTCAGCAGAGAGATCAGGAGACAACCCACCATCAGGGCATCCTCCATATTGTACATATCCTCGAATTCCGGTGGCGCCACCTGCCAGCGATCGGAGGCCCGGCTGGTTCCGATGGTCTTCCAGACATTCCATTCATCCATGGAGAGGTAGATTTTCTTCTTGGAGCGTTTTTTCGCCTGCACATAGTCACAGATGGAAGCCACGCTATCGATGAACTGGTCCATATCCAGGGACTTGGCCAGGAAATTATCGGTTTCATCCTTGTTGTTATTATAGTAGGTATGCAGGGAAAGGTAATCCACCTGATCGTAGGTCAGATCCAGCACGGTGGCCTCCCATTCCGCGAAGGTGGGCATGCTTCTGTTGGAGCTTCCGCAGGCGACCAGCTCAATGGACGGATCCACCCATTTCATCACCTTGGCGGTTTCGTTGGCGATACGCCCGTATTCCACGGCGGTTTTGGCACCGATCTGCCAAGGGCCGTCCATCTCATTGCCCAGGCACCAGGTCTTGAACCGGTGAGGCTCCTTGTAGCCGTGGGCAATCCGCAGGTCGCTGTAATAGGAGCCGGAGGGATGATTGCAGTATTCCACCAGATTCCGGGCTTCATCCGGCCCGCGGGTGCCCAGATTCACCGCCATCATCACCTCGGATCCGGCCAGCTTGGCCCAGTCGGCGAATTCGTTGGTGCCCATCTGGTTGGTTTCCGTTGTCCACCAGGCCAGCTCCAGCTTCTGCTTGCGCTCCTCCTTCGGGCCCACCCCGTCCTCCCAGTTGTAGCCGGAGACAAAGTTTCCGCCGGGGTAACGGATAATTGGCACCTGCAGCCTGCGTATAGCCTCCAGGGCATCGCCGCGGAATCCGTTGATATCCGCTGTGGGATGTCCCGGCTCATAAATCCCCCCATACACAGCACGGCCCAGATGCTCAATAAAGGAGCCGAATATCCGCTTATCCACCTCCGAAATGACAAAATCCTTATCCACTGTCAAACTTGCCTGCAGCTTCATGGGAAATCCCCTCTCTTGAATTAATGAAAACATTAATTTAAAATAGCGTTATTGGCAACATAGGTTTAACATACCTTATTGAAATAATCAATATATAAATTTGAGGGATGAAGCTTATAGAGGATAGGGGTGTGGATAACGATGCTGCTCACTACGGACAGTGAATCATTAGCGGTATATGAGGCGTTAGCCAGCGAGGTTCGTTTGGGGATGCTCCGGCTGCTGCAGGAGGGGGAACGGAGCATTAAGGAGCTGGCTGAGGCGCTTCATATCAGCAATCCCATGGCCAGCGTGCATGCAGGCAAGCTGGAGCGGGCGGGGCTGATCAGCTGCAGGAGCAAGCGGATTCAAGGCGCCACCTATAAACTCTGCTCCCTGACCACACATCATCTGCAGATTAACCTCGCTTCGGCTGCTTCAGAGGCGCGCAAGCTGGTGGAAATCGCAGTTCCGGTGGGCCAATATACCGATGTGGAGGCCCATCCTACCTGTGGTTTGGCCACCACGGAGAGGCTGATCGGGGAGTATGACAATCCCCGTTATTTTCTGGACCCTGAACGGATGAACGCCGGGATATTATGGTTTGCCAAAGGATTTGTGGAATATAAGGTGCCGAATTATTTGTTCGCCCATCAGGTGATGAACGAGGTGGAGATTTCCATGGAAATCAGCTCGGAGGCACCCCATACCCGGGATCAGTGGCCGTCGGATATCGGATTTTACCTGAATGGAACCGGGATCGGCCAATGGACAAGCCCGGGGGATTACGGGGACCGGAGAGGCAAGCTGACGCCGGACTGGTGGCCCTCCAATGTGAATCAATACGGATTATTAAAGCGGCTGCGGATCAACGGACATGGCACGTTTATGGACGGCAAGCGGATTTCCGACATGCGGATTCAGGATATCGGGTGGAAGGGAGACGCCTGGATATTCCGGATGGAGGCGAAGGACGGGGGCAGACATGGCGGGGGGATGACACTTTTTGGCCGGGGCTTCGGGAACTATGATCAGGATTTGCTGTTCCGGGTGTATTACGAATAAGGGCTGGCACATTCAGGAAACTCTCAGTTGACGCTCAGCTTCATTTCATCACCGTTTAAGGTTCGGGGGATATGCTCTATTCATCAGCAATAAGCATTCCACTAAACCCTGAAGGGAAGCGATGAATAATGAAGAAGCAATTGGCGGTAGTAATGAGTGCGGCGGTTTTGGCAGCGGGAGGATGGGGATGGGCAGGCTCAGCGGTTCATGCGGCGGACAGTACATACGCAGTGACGGTTCCGGTTTATGGTCAAGAAGCCTCACAGCAAAAGATCACATATGCCGACGTGTTCGTATCCAACTGGCTGGGCAGCCTGCCGGACCGGGTATCGGGACTGTACAGTCTGGACCAGGATGTGTATGAAGATCTTTTGGCAGGTGGAGCCTCCATTACAGCTGCGGCAGGTGTAGCCTCTTCCACGATGATTTCCGATCTGTCGGCTATATTCACGAAGGATGTCCAGAATGAAGTGGCTTCCGGCTATCTTACCGCACAGGAAGCCGCCGATGCAGCCAAACTATTGGACAGCGTGCTTCCCCAGCTGTTAGACCAAGCCTGGACAGGTTATGATGCGGCGGCAGACGCCTTGAATCTGGGCCGGGAAGCACTGAATAACCGCTTAAGCCAATTGGTCCAGCTGACTGCAGGCTTCTCCGGGGTTTCCACAGCCGACCTGCGGGCAGCGTTACAATCCGGTCAATCTCTGGTGGAGGCCTCTGGCTTGGAGGAAGCGGACCTGACTGCCTATTTGCTGTCAGGGCTGAACCAGGAGCTGAACCGGTTGGTGAACGCTAACCGCCTGACGCAAGCGGAGGCCAGTGGATTAGCAAGCGAAGCGGCACTGCATGTGGCCAAATTCGTGAACACCAAAGGCTATGACGCTGTGGAAAATAAATGGATGGACACATATGCCCAATCAATCATTCAAGCTAGGTTGAACAGCAGCGTGAGACTGGCAGTGATATATGCCGATGCGGACTACACCGATGTGACCGGCGCACTCGCAGCAGGACAAAGCCTGCAGGCAGCAACGGGAATGGATGCCGGTGTATTGGCCGGGTACCTCCAGTCGGATGTGGACAAAGCACTGGATGCGGCATGGATGTCCGGCGCACTCAGCACGTCCAAGCTTCAGGAATGGAAGGCGGAGGCCAACAAGCAGCTTCTTGCGGCTGTAACCGCCAATGATTATACTGCAGCAGATTCTGCTCCGGATATTGTGAAGGAAAGCCTGCGAGCTGTAGTCAGTCAAACGGCCAGCTATGTAGGTATGGAGGCATCCGCTCTGAGAAGCCAGCTGGATAGCGGCACGACGCTTGCAGCTGCAGCGGATGTAAGCGCGGATGAGCTTGCGTCAACCTTGTACAGCTCTGTGGCTGCTTACATTGATCAGGCAGTGAATAACGGTTGGCTGAAGCAGGAAGCGGCAGCCTCCACCAAGGAAGCGGCATATGCGGAGCTGCTCGCCGCAGTGGATCAGGCAAGATATGCCAGTGAGGTGGACGCTGATGCCTACCTGCAGGAACGTACGGACCGGATTGTGTATGATGCTGCCGCCGTTACAGGCGTTCCGGCTGCGCAAATCCTGGAAGGATTGGCCCAAGGGAGGAGTCTGGCAGCAGCTGCGCAAACCGATGCAGCCACCTTGCTCAAGGGATTGGTGAAGCAAACCAATAAGGAGATCAATCTGCTTGTGGCCACCGGCTCCCTCAGCAGCCAGGATGCCAATGCCTTGAAGGCGGATTATTCTGCCATGCTGCTGGAGGCTCTTAATCCGGCACAAAAGTGACATTATGCCATAAATCTCTTCCATGCTGTCATGGGCAGGCCTGCCGGCGTGGAGTACAATAAGGTTAATCTCAAAGGGAGGTTAACCAAAACATGTATAAAGCGGACGACAAACGGTATGACAACATGCTATATCGGCGAAGTGGCAAAAGCGGCCTGAAGCTGCCGGTTATTTCCTTGGGTTTGTGGCATAACTTCGGCGGGATCGATTCCTATGAGAAGGGGCGGGAGCTGATCCGCAAGGCCTTTGACTCGGGCATCACTCATTTTGACCTGGCCAACAACTACGGTCCACCGGCGGGTTCGGCTGAGGAGATGTTCGGCAGACTGGTGCAATCGGATCTTGCCCCGTACCGGGATGAGCTGCTGATCTCCACCAAGGCCGGTTATTATATGTGGCCCGGACCGTATGGGGAATGGGGCTCCAAAAAAAGCCTGACCGCCAGCATCGACCAAAGTCTCAAGCGGCTGAAGCTGGATTATGTGGATATCTTTTATCACCACCGCCCTGATCCCCATACACCCCTTGAAGAGACTATGTCGGCTCTGGACGGGATTGTCCGGCAAGGTAAGGCACTGTATATAGGCCTGTCCAACTACAAGCCCGAGGAAACACGGCAGGCATCCCAACTGCTGAAGGCGTTAGGCACCCCGTGTCTGATTCACCAGCCCTCGTATTCCATGTTGAACAGGACCATTGAAGCGGGCTTATTGGATGTGCTGGAGGAGGAGGGCATCGGCTCAATCGTGTTTGCTCCGCTTCAGCATGGTATTCTAAGCGACCGGTATCTGAACGGGATTGCGGCGGATTCCCGCGCAGCCGGACCCAGCCCGTTTCTAAAGCCGCAGGACATCAGTGAGGAGCGTCTGGAGAAGGTGCGGAGGCTGACAGAGCTGGCGAATGCACGCGGGCAAAAGCTGGCCCAGATGGCATTGGCCTGGGTGCTGCGGAGAGGCAGAGTAACCTCGGCTTTGATCGGAGCCAGCAAAATCAGCCACATCGAGGATGCGGTAGGGGCTATAAGCGGGCTGGAGTTCTCCGAGGAAGAGCTGGCGGCCATCGACTCCATTCTGGCATGAGCGTAAGGAATCAGCTCAACCGCGACCGGGTCAGCTTCATCGCCTTTTTCTTCCTGTATTACGGAACAACAGCCATTACTGTGGTTTTTATGCCCTTGCTCCTGAAGAGCAAGGGTTTGTCGCCGCTGGAGATCGGCGGATTCCTCAGCACTGCGCCTCTGGTGACACTGGTGATGCAGCCTTTATGGGGCATGGCCGCAGACCGGTCGGGCAAAACCAAGCTGCTGCTGCTATCCGCTATGTGCGGTTTGCTGCTGGCCATGGGACTTTTGCTCGGAACCCAGGACAAAACTTTGCTTTTGGCTTGTTATTTGATGTATACCCTCTTTTCCTGTCCCATCATCCCCATGATGGATGCCTGGAATTTCAGCTATTGCGAGCAGAAGGGGGATAACTACGGCTCCTTTCGCTTGTGGGGGTCCCTGGGGTTTGCGGCCATGTCCATCTGCTTCGGCCTGTTTGCGGTAGGTGCCGGCGAAGCGGTGCTGTTCAGCTTCTTCGCCTCATCCCTCGTTTTGGCTGCGGCTGCATTGATTCTGCTCCGTCCGGTGGAGAATGCTGCCCTCAACAAAAAACGCGGCTACGGCAAAGAGCTGTTCCTGGTGCTGAAGGATAAGCGGGTCTGGGCATTTGCCCTGTTTCTGCTGCTGGCGGGAGTGCCGGCCCGATCGGTGGATTCCTTCTACGGCATAATCCTGGAGGGCCGGGGGGCATCATCCTTTCTGATCGGAGTGGGCTGGGCCTTGGCCTGCTTAAGCGAGGTCCCCGTGTTCGCTTCGGCGCAGCGGTGGATTGTCAAACGCGGCAGCCGTTTCCTGATGCTGGCAGCCGCCGTGTTCTACTGCGTCCGGTGGGCGCTGCCGCTGGCCAGCGGCCATCCCGGTTGGATGGTGAGCATCCAGCTGCTGCATGGGCTGACCAATGGTTTGCTGTTCATCGCCGCCATGCATTATATGAAGGAGCTGGTGCCTTCCGCCCTGCGGGCTTCGGGGCAAACCCTCCTGATGCTGTTCCTGTTCACCATCCCCGGTATGGTGGGGAACTCCCTGGGCGGCTGGATGCTGGACGGGGGCCATGAAACAGGCCTGTTTATGCTGGCCTCTCTGCTGTCGCTGGCGGCGGCGCTGGTGTGGTGGCTTACTAAGTTTAAGGGCGAGAGGCAAACGCTGTAACGGTTGACCCTGCTTCCCCGTGTTCAGCCGTTGTTTGCGGAGGGACGGGGGGTTTTTGGATTGAGTGACATTTATACGAAAGTGCCGCGTCTGCCCCGGCATCTTCATCCTTGCCGATGGCTGTTGCGCCGTGGGCGATTCTAACGAATTTCACAGCACTTATTTGGCGAAAAATCGGCTGTTTGCCAACGTAACGAATCTGAGCCACGCTATTGCTTACGTTCAGGTTCTTTTCAGTGTCTTTGAGCCGGAATAAGGCGCCTCAGATTCGTTACAACCGGAAGAGGGGCCATATGAGCGAAATAGCGTGGCTGAGATTCGTTAAAAAATCCATACCCCTGTTTTTCTGCCCATCTAGTGCTGCTGGCCGCCGTTAGATTTTCAGGAGAGTCAAAATCAACATAATAAGGGTGCTGGCTTCCGTTAGCTGGGCCAAAAGCATAAAATAGTGCATGTTTTTCTTGGAATAATACAGCTTTTTAGGCAGTGGCAGAAGAGGCGGGATAAAAAATGCATGTTCTCAATTTGAATGTACATATGCATTTCCGGAGTCATCCGATATAATCAGAATCAGATTCGGACAGACGAATCGATAATCAAGGATAAAATGAGGGGGAATCGGCATGAAAATGAAGAACGTTTTCAATATTACCCTTGTGGGTGCCTTAAGCGCCGGACTGCTGGCAGGCTGCGGCGGAAATAGCGACAATAACAGCTCGGCAAGCACCGCACCAACTCAACCGGCTGCTTCTGCAAGCGCTTCCGCAGCGCCCAGCAATGAACCGGTGAAATTGAAGTGGGCCCTGTGGGATTGGGAAGCAACCGCCTACTACAAGCCTTTGATTGAAGCCTACAAAAAATCCCATCCCAATGTGACGATTGAATATGTAGATCTGGGCTCCACCGACTACATGACCATGCTCAGCACCCAATTGTCCGGCGGCGCGGATCTGGACATTCTGACCATTAAGGATATTCCAGGCTACGCTAACCTGGTGAAGCAGAACCATCTGGAGCCCCTGAAGAATTACATCTCCAAGGCCTCCATCAATACGGGGGATTACGGCGGAACTGTAGAACAAATTCAAGTTAACAATGAAGTGTATGCGCTTCCTTTCCGCAGCGACTTCTGGGTGGTGTACTACAATAAGGATTTGTTCGACAAAGCAGGTGTGGCGTATCCCACCAATGATATGACCCTGGACCAATATGACGCGTTGGCCCGCAAGCTGACCTCCGGCTCCGGCTCGGCCAAGGTTTACGGCGGCCACTATCACACCTGGCGCAGCGCAGTCCAGCTGTTCGGCATTCTGGACGGCAAAAATACCATTGTCGGCGGAGAATACGATTTCCTGAAGCCCACCTATGAGCGGATCCTGAAGGAGCAAACCGATGGCATTGTCATGGATTATGCTACTCTGAAAACCTCCAGCACGCACTATTCCGGTGTGTTCTACAACAATAACGTGGCTATGATGAACATGGGCAGCTGGTTTATCGCCACCCAAATCGCCAAGGTGCAAAGCGGCGAGTCCAAGGCCAAGAACTGGGGCATCGTGAAGTACCCGCACCCGGACGGCGTAGCCGTCGGAACTACGCTGGGCACCATTACCTCCTTGGCAGTAAACAAGAAGTCGGCCAAGAAGGATGCCGCTCTGGAATTCATGAAGTTCGTCACCGGCAAGGAAGGCGCAGCCGTCATCGCCGCCACCGGCACCATTCCCGCTATCAAGGACAGTCAAGTGGTGAATTCCATCGCCTCCATGAAGGGTTTCCCCACCGACGAAAACAGCAAACAAGCGCTGTCTACTGTGAAGACCTACCTGGAAATGCCGCTTCACGAAAAGAGTGCCGAAATCGAAGTGGTGCTGAATGAGGTCCATGACAATATCATGACCAAGAACGTAACCATCGACAAGGGTTTGGCGGATATGAAGACCAGAGTGCAGGCCGTTCTGAAAAAGTAATGATCTGAAAAAGTAACAGACATAAAGCGTCTTCTGCAAAAGGAGGCGGGCTTGGCGCCTGCCTTCTTGCGGAAGGCTGCCGGAGAAGACGGAAGGACTGGAGGAGAGATCATGCAGAATGAAACCGTCCTAGGAACGGGGAAGCCCCCCAAACGGAGGATGTCCAAAAGTGTCAGGGAGCATCTGGTGGCGTACAGCTTCATTGCTCCCAACTTTATCGGGTTTGCCATATTTACCCTGGTTCCTATGGCCTTTGCGTTGGTGCTGGCTTTTGTGGAATGGGACGGGTCCAATCCCATGTCATTTATCGGTGCGGACAATTTCGTCAGACTGTTCGAGGATACCGTGTTCCATAAAGCCTTGTGGAATACCATTGTTTACACTGTCGGTGTGGTGCCCCTCACGATGGTTTGCGCCTTGGCTCTGGCCATCTTGCTGAACCAGAAGATTTTCGGGCGGAATTTTATGCGCACCGTGTTTTTCTTCCCGTATGTGGCATCCTTGGTGGCCGTAGCCGCCGTATGGAACTTTATCTTCAGCCCGACCCTGGGCCCGGTTAACAATCTGCTGCATGCTATTACCGGCATTCCCCTGGAGCAGCTGCCCCGTTGGGCGGCGGACAAAAACTGGGCAATGGTAACAGTGGTCCTTTTTACAGTATGGAAAAATATGGGTTATTATATGGTGATCTATCTGGCCGGTCTGCAGGGGGTTAATCCCGAGCTGCATGAAGCGGCTCAATTGGACGGGGCCAATGCCTGGCAGCGGTTCCGCAACGTTACGATTCCCCAGATTGCGCCTACCACCTTCTTTGTGCTGATGATTCTGATCATCAATTCCTTCAAGGTTTATGATATCTTCATTAACTTGTTTGCGGGAGCGGACAATCAATTGAACGACTCCACGCGGGTATTGGTGTATCAGATTTACAACACGGCATTCCGGTCACTCGACTACGGCTATGCCAGCGCCATCAGCATCGTGCTGTTCCTGCTTGTCCTGGGTATTACCATCCTTCAATTCCGCGGGGAAAAGAAGTATGGGTGATAACCGGCAGTCAGGCAATCGCATAAAGGAGGGGAAATAAGCCATGGCAGGACGTAGCAAGGGACTAAAATTTGTACTCATGACTAGTGTGTATGCAATGCTGATTGTAACGGTGCTGTTTATGCTGGTGCCCTATATCTGGATGCTGTCATCGTCGCTGAAGCTGAACAAGGACGTGTTCACCTTTCCCATGCAGTGGATTCCCGAGGCGCCGCGGTGGCAGAATTATGCGGACATCTGGACGCGGATTCCATTGGGCAAGTTTATCTATAACACAGCCAAATTATCGATTATCGTGACGGTGTTGCAGCTGTTTACCTCCAGCTTCGCCGCTTATGCGTTCTCCAAGCTGAGGTTCAAGGGACGCAATGCGCTGTTCCTGGGTTATATCGCCACCATCGCGATTCCCTGGCAGGCGTATATGGTGCCGCAGTTTATCCTGATGCGTTCGATGGGTCTGAACAATACCCACCTGGCCATTATCCTGCTGCAGGCCTTCTCCGCCTTCGGGGTGTTCCTGATGCGGCAGTTCTATCAGGGAATTCCCGATGAGCTGTGTGAGGCGGCGCGGATCGACGGCCTAAGCGAATACGGCATCTGGGCGAGAATCATGCTTCCATTGTCCAAGCCGGCTTTGTCCACACTGCTGATCTTCACCTTTGTTTCCACCTGGAATGACTTCCTGGGGCCGATGATTTACTTGACCAAAACCGAGCTGAAAACCATCCAGATCGGTCTGCGGATGTTCATCTCCCAATACTCGGCGGAATATGGCCTCATTATGGCGGCCAGTGTGATTTCCATCATACCCGTGCTGATTGTATTCCTGACTCTCCAAAAGTATTTCGTACAGGGCATCGCGTCATCGGGCATCAAGGGCTGACTGGCGGTTCCAATGGCTGATTCCAAGCCCTGTCACCGCCATACGACAACAAGGCATGATGAAGCGCGGCTCCAGTGGGCTGCGCTTCTTTGTTCAGACCGGTGTGTTATCCCCACCACCCACATAAGGAGGATTTCAATGAAGAGAAAGCAAACCTTAGGAAGCCGGTTATGCGCGCTTGTCATGGTGGCTGTGCTTTTGGCCGGACTGTTCCAGACCGTGCTGCCGCCACAGCGGGCATCGGCTGCAGTGCCGGAAACCGTGTATGCCGCCGCCTACGCGGGAGCGACCACAACCGCAGGGACCTCGCTGCCCAATGCAATCGAGCTGGGCGGCGAACAATCGGCGGTCACCTGGCTGATCGGGACGGATACCTTCGCCATACCGTATGATATCGCCACGGTTACCGGAACGGCGGCCAACGGCACGCCAGTTACGGCAAACGTCGTGGTGCTGCCGCCACAGAACAGCCCGCTGGTGTATTTTGTGGATAGCGGCACCGGCCCGGATTGGGCAAACCCGCCGGCCGGAACTGACAAAAAACCGGTGATCCGTTCCTTATTCTATGAAGCGGTCACCAAATTGAGCGGTATGCACCTGGCTAACGAGGTGTCCGACCAGATTTTTAACATGACCGGAGAACCCAATAACACCTGGGGAGCCGTTGTGGGCCTGCGCGCCAACTCTACCCGGACCGATCCGCTGCAGAGCCCGGACGGCGCAGCTGCCGGTGATTCCACCGACCTTTACCGCATCGGCCTGCGCACCGGAAACAACTCTATTTCGTATAAGCTAACCTTGGTCCCTGGCACGTATACCCTGACCAGCGGCTTCTTCGACTGGTACGGCACCCGCTCCCGGGAGACCAAACCCCGCATCGAGTATACCGATACAAGCGGGGCTGTGAAGACCCTGCAGCTGGACCAGTATAATACCAACGCCACGACCCAGGTATCCAGTGAGTTCACCCTGCCTGCGGATGCCAATGCCAGCGTGCCGGTTACGTTGACCTACGCCAATGTGTCCGGGGAAGCGCCGATTCTGAGCTGGTTCTCCGTTGCCCAGGGTGGGATCAAAACCATGATTGAGGATGCCCGCAAGGCCATAGCCTCCACGGTGAAGGTGCTGCTGGATGGCAACGACATCAAAGCGAATAATGTCAACGGCTTGACCTTCAAGGGCTTCGGCGTACTTAGCGCCAACAGCACCAGTGCTCTGCTGATGGATTATAAGGCTGAACACCCGGAGCAATATACGGAGCTGCTCCAGGTGCTGTTCGGCGGTGAACATCCGCTAATGTCCCATGTGAAAATCGAAATGGGCAATGACCGGAATAATTCCACCGGCCCTGACCCGGCTACCATGCGGACGGCTGATGAGCCCGCCAATGTGACCCGCCATCCCGGCTTTCAGCTGGCGGCGGATGCCAAGGCGGTAAACCCCAACCTCAAGGTCAGCATTCTGCGCTGGAGTGCTCCGGCTTGGGCGGATAATAATAACGACAAGATCTATACCTGGTACAAAAACACAATTCTGGCCGCCTATCGGCAATACGGATATATGGTGGATTACGTGAATCCGCATATTAACGAGCATGCACCTGATCTTAACTGGACCAGACAATATGCCGCCAAGGTGAGAAATGACACCGAGGGTTTCCTGAGCCCGGAAGAGAAAGCGCTTTATAACCGGATGGAATTCGTGATTTCCGACGAGGTGGGTATCGGCAGCTTCGGCGGCAGCCTGGTAAGCGATGCTACTCTCCGGGATGTGGTTGCTGCAGCCGGATATCACTACAATACCGATGACGACAGCGCAGGCAATTTCAAAAAGCTGGCGGAGCAGTTCGACCTGGAAATCTGGAACAGTGAAGCCCAGGCCACCTTCAGCAATTCGGCTTTCCGACCGCATAATAATGTGAAGGATCCATCCGCAGCCGGAACCGGTATTGGCGGAACCGGCAGTGCGCTGGAGATGGGCAATACCATTATCAAGGGCTTCGTGAACTCCAGACGGACCCACTTTATTTATCAGCCGGCCATCGGTTCCTTTTATGAGGGAGGGCAATATTCCTTCAAGGAGCTGGTCAGCGCCCGCGACCCGTGGTCAGGCTGGATTCATTATGATGCAGGGCTGGCGGTGCTCCAGCATTTCAACTGGTTCATGAAGGCCGGTTGGGAAAATGAAACCAACACTGCCGGCATCTGGCGGGCGGTTCCCCAGGCCAGCAGCACCGGGGCCACAGGCACCAACCCGGTAAGCGGGCGCAACGGCATCCCCAACTATATGACCGCAGCGGCCCCGGACAAAAGCAATTTTTCCACGGTCATCGTCAATGACAGCGAATACGAACGGATCTACAAGCTCCAAACCGTAAACATGGCCTTCTCCGCAGGAAAACCTCCATTGGAGGTGTGGGAAACCCGGGCGGCTGAGGCGGGCGAAGCCTTCAACAGCCGGTACATGCAGTACCTGGGAGAGGCGGCTGCCGACGGGGCGGGCATCTACACGGTGAAGGTAAAGCCGTATTCCATTGTCACGGTGACATCCCTGGATAATGACGGCAACCCGGATTACCGTAAGCCGCTTCCGGTGGAAGGCGAACGAACCGTGTTGGATACCGACGCCACCGGCGCCGTTCAGAATACAGCGGACAGCATTCTGTATGCGGATGATTTTGACTATTCGGGCCAAACCGTTCCCGTCATTGGCGCAGGCGGTTTGATCACGGGGACCGAAGGCTATGTGGATTCCCGTGGTGGTCCCAAAGGAGCCATTCCCCGCTATACCCATGACCGCAATGGTGCCTTCGAGGCCTATCTCGATGAAACCACCGGCAATTATGTGCTCCGACAGCAATTGGACAGAAGCATCATGGGCTTGGGCGGCACATGGAACAACGGCGAACCCGTCACCGCTATTGGTGACAACAGGTGGGTGAACTACAGGGCCAGCGTGGATGTGTCTTTTGAAAATAACAGCACTCAAGGGGGAGCGAACTATGCGGCCATCGGCGCAAGATACCAGGGTGGCGGCAGCTCCCACTCCATAACAGGCACCCCGTATGTGCTGAAATTCTGGTTTGACGGCGGCTGGCAGCTTCTCGTCAACAATAGCCAGGTGGCCAGTGGCAATGCAGCCACCGGCACAGGCGGCGTCAAGCTTGATGGTTTTGATACGGCCCATAACGCCTGGCACAAGCTGGGCATTGAAGCAGCAGGGGGCAAAATCACGGCGTATCTGGACGGTGTCAAGCTTGCCACTTATACCGATCCCAATCCTAAGCTTTCCGGGCGGGTGGATCTGGCCAGCGGCTATTATTTTACCCGTTTTGATAACCTGGTGGTGGAAAAGCTGGACGGCTACGAGCCTTATTACACCGAGCTGCTGGACAATCTGGAAATGACCGATTTGGCTCCGGTTCCTCAACAAAAGCTGGTGTATAGCGGTTCATGGAACCACACCAACGGGCAGGGAATGTATATTTATCAACGCTCCATATCAGCAAGCCAAGGGGCTGGAGCCGCACTTTCCTACACCTTTACCGGCACCGGACTGGATCTTCTCGGACCGAATGATGGTACAGCCAAGCTGGAGGTGACCGTAGATGGTATGACCATAGCGAAGGCAGCTCCCACCATCGCCTCTAAGGAGCTGTACCAAACCTATACCCTCCGGGGGCTCAAGTATGGTCAGCATACCGTTGAAGTAAAGGTGGTCAGCGGGAATCTGTCTGTGGATGCGGTGGCGGTAGTACCTGGTTTGGCCCATGGTGCGCCAGATACGGCGGCATTGCAGACAGCAAACGCAGCGGCTCAAACGGTAACCCGCCAGCCCGAATATACCGAGGCCGATTGGCAGCGGTTTGTGGCTATGAGGACTTCTGTAGAGGAGGCGTTGACCGATCCCGCAGCCTACCGGCTGGACCAGGAAGGTGTGGAGCAGCTTGCAGCACGGTTAACAGCAGCGGAGCACCAGCTGTATATGGGTGACATCATCTCTCTGGCCTCACCCATTTATGTGGCTACGTATACCGGAACGGCTCCTGTGCTGCCCCAAAATGTGGAGGCCAACCATCAGGACGGCTCAACCTCCATGGTGAAGGTGGACTGGAAGGTTCCCGATGCAGCTTTTTCCAACTCTTACGAAACAGTTTCCGTCAAAGGAACCTACGGTAATCTGGAGACCGCTGCTTTTGTGGAGGTGGTGCCTCCGGGTCTGGTTTATTTCGTGGATCCTGGTGTCACAGTGGACGGGGATACACCTCCGTATACCCTCATCAAAGGCCTGGTCGGGGAGGCTTTGCTTAACAATAAGGCGGATCAGCCTTCCACCGGCGACAGCGTGTGGGGACATACCCCAGCCAACAGCAATTACCAGATGAAGGGCTTGGGCGGTGACGTGGTGGCAACGGATAAAGGCCAAACCGGCGTTTACGGCTCCAATACCCGGAACAATCCGTTGGGTTATGTGTTCCCTTTAACAGCGGGCAAGTATACCATTACCTCCTTCCACCGGGACTGGTGGAACAATACCAACCGGACCATGGACATCAGCTTGAGCTATAAGGATGCCCAAGGGGCCACCGTGACGGAGCCTATCAAATCCGGGCTGGTGGCAGGGCCCAACGGTGTATCTGTAAGCCACAGCTTTACCCTGCCTGTTGACGGTACAGTCAAGCTGGTCATTAACAATACGTATTCGGGCAACCAGGCATCGGTGGTCAGCTACGTAGCGGTTGCCAAACGGGTACCCAGCCCGGCGGATGTGCAGGCAGTCCAGGAGGCCAAGGGCATTCTGGAAGGAGCAGCCTACAGCATAGAGCGGACAGCAGCCAATACCGAGGAGGACGTGCGGACCTGGCTGCGCCAAACCATCAGCGGGTTGCCTGGTTTTACCGGAACAGGAGTAACGGTAGGCGATATCGCCTTTACCTCCTTCCAGGCTTCCTCCGGCGTGGCCCCGGGCAGCTTCAGCTTTACAGCGGCACTGTCCAAGGGAGAGGCAGAGGCCAGCGCAGCGGCAAGCGGTACGATTAAAGCGCCCGTGGTGGATACATCCCGGACAACACAAGCCTTTGCCGCTTATGCGGGAACAGCTCCCCAGCTGCCGCAGCTGGTGCGTCTGGCAGATGGAGATCCGGAATATCCCGTTACCCGATGGACCACCGACGGCGGCACTGCTGTCACCGCAGCCGATTTTGAGACACCTTTTGAAACCGTCCCAGTGTCCGGTACTTACAACGACGGCAGCGGGGAAAAGCAGTTCCAGGCTTATGTGGAGGTTATCCCGTCCGGTCTGAAATATTTCATTGATCCAGGGGCGTCAAACCCTGCTGTTTATGAAGCAGTCAGCAAGCTGGCGGGCGGCACGCTGTTAAACAGCTCAGCCAACCAGCTTTACAATGAAGGCTCGGGATCAGGATGGGGCTACACCGCACTCAGCAGTACGGGAGCCGTCAAACCCATCATTAATAAATCTGCACAGCCCGATTTGGACAAAAATGCAACTGGCATCATGATCGACGGCGGCGATCCCCTGTCTACCCTGACGTACCGGTTAGGCGGACTGGAGGGAGGCAAAAGCTACCGGTTTACCTCCTATCACCGGCTGTGGTGGGATAATGAAATGCCGCTGAAAATTGCCGTGGAATACAGCCAAAACGGCAAAACCGTCACCCAGCAGGTGAACCGTTTGCACCTGGATCATGCAGGACACTCCCGGCAGGTGGAGTTCAGCCTCAATCTTCCGGTGGGAGCGTCGGATGTGCGTTATGTTCTGACCAACGTGGGCTCCTATACGGATGGTCCGGGAGCAGGCAAAACCAACAAGAATGCCGCAATCAGCTGGCTGGCGGTGGAGGAGCTGGCAGCTCCGGCCCAATCTCCTGTGTATTCCTCCCTGGGCGGGGTAGCAGGTGAAAATACGGATGTGTGGTTTGACACCAACGGTGTCCCCATCCAGGCCCATGGCGGTCAGGTCACCTGGGTAGAGCACATCACATGGAACGGGAATGAGCCGTCTTATACAGCCGCTCCGGCCGAAGGCGATGGCGCCTGGCTGTGGGTGGGAGAGGACAAAACCTATGGCGGTCGTCCCATCGGCGGCATTCACACCTATGTGTCCAAGGATCTGTACAACTGGGTGGATATGGGGGTTGCGCTGTATCCCCACCGGATGTTCCCCATGGAGAAAACAGCGGATGGCACCGGAGTTCAGCTGAGCAATACCCGCCTGGCCGAGCTGAAGGCAAGGGCTATGGCGGCACCCGGAGTGGATCTGAACGAAATGGGCCAGCCTCTGACCCAGGCGGATATTGATGGTGCCCGGGATTTCCTGCAGGCTTATGTGGACCGGAGCGCTCATCCCGGCTACAGCAGAAGTGCCGACGCGGGCTTCGACTACACAGCGGCTGTTTATGATGAGGCTAGCCTGAGGCTTGCTTTTGACCGCACCTATGCCTATTACACCATCATGGAACGCCCAAAAATGCTATATAACGAACAAACCGGCAAATATGTGATCGTGTACCATGCAGACGGTCCCACAGATGCGCGGATAATGGAGCAGTTCGATACCCTGGCGAGCGACCCTGTGTATAACACCGGAATAAGCCGGTACAGCCGGGCGCAAATGGGCTTTGCCGTATCGGATACCCCCTTCGGCCCCTTCAAGCTGGTGAATGCCCAGAAAATGAACTACGTGGAGGGCAATTACGACAGCAACAAGGGTATGGCCCGGGATATGACTGTATTCCAGGATGACGACGGCAAGGCGTACGCCATTTATTCCAGTGAGGAGAACAAGTACACGTATGTTTCCCTGCTGAATGAGACGTACACGGCGCCTGCGCAGGACGGCACAGCAGGGCTGGGCGAAACCTTCACGGCCCGGGTATTCCCGGATGCCAGCCGGGAGGCTCCGGCAGTGTTCAAGTATGACGGATATTATTACTTCATCACCTCCGGCACAACAGGCTGGGATCCGAACCCGTCCATTGCGTACCGGGCCAATCATATTTTTGGCAATACGGAGGATGGAGGCAAAACCTTCACCCCTTATACCAAGCTGGGGAATCCGTTCCCCAACGACAGCACCAACACGTCCTATCGGACGCAGTCTACTGCGGTAATTCCTTATGATGCTGAAAACGGGCTGTTTATCTACATGGGCGACCGCTGGATTCAGCGGGCACTGGATACCTCCGGCTATGCCTGGGTTCCCCTGCGTATCACGTCCAACGGCACCCAGATTGAAGGGCAAACTCTAAGCAACTGGACTCTTGACATGCTGGATGGTTACAGTCCGCTGAAGGTGCTGACCCCTGTGACCAAGACCTTCCGTTTGGGTGAAGCTCTTGAGCTGCCATTAACCCTGGATGTGCAAAAGGGCAAAGCTGTCTCTCGGGATATCCCAGTGACCTGGGACCCGACCAGTGTGGAGGCGGCAAGGCTTACCGTTGGAGCCACCTCTGTAAAAGGAACCCTTGGCGGCGTTTTGGCAGGCAGCCGGGTGGATGTGGAGGTTTCGGTTGCTCTGCCGCAGAATCTGCAGTATTTCGTCAATCCGGCATCTGATGATGTACCGCAATATGCCCGACTGGTGGAGGCCTACAAAACATCCACAGGCAGATCCCTGCTGAATGAGGCTGCAGAGCAAGAGTATGATCCTGCAAGTGGTAAAATATGGGGATATTACGGTAATAACAGCACCTTGAGGGCCAACACAGCGGATATTTTCCAAAGTCTGCGTTATGTGAACAGCTCCTCCGAACGGAGTCTGACCTACAAGTTCGATCTGGAAAAAGGCGATTATACCGTCTACATGGGCTTCTACGATCCCTGGTTCTCCAGCTCCCAGTCCAAACGGGTTGCCAATACGGTGATTAATGGTGTTACCGTAGAAAGCGGGAGAATTATTAATGCTTCCTATGCGGTTGCGGAGCATAAGGGAATGGTCATGAATGAGGACGGGACCATGGAAATTACGGTGGCTCCCGCCAATTCCGGCAGCAATACGGATGTGCAGCTTAGCTGGATCATGATTACCCAAACGCCAGGTGCGGACGCGGTAAAACCGGTGATTACTCTTCTGGGAGAAGATCCGGCATACGTAAACAAAGGCGCGGTATACACCGACGCGGGAGCGACGGCGTCCGATAACCGGGACGGAAATATAACAGACCGGATCATCACCACCTACAGCTGGAACGGGCTTCCCGCACCAGAAGTCAGCACCGTAACGGAAGCCACCTACAAGGTGCACTACAATGTCTCCGATACGGCAGGCAATCAGGCGGCAGAGGTGACACGCACGGTTGTGGTGAAGGCTCCTCCGACTGAGCCGGATACAGTGAAGCCGGAGATCACCCTGTTGGGGCAGGAGCTGGTGACCCTGGGGATAGGCTCAGCGTATACGGATGCAGGAGCGAAGGCTGTGGACGACCGGGACGGGAATATTACGGACCGGATCATCACTTCCTACAGCTGGAACGGGCTTCCCGCAGCAGGAGTCAGTACGGTGACAGAAGCCACCTACATGGTGCATTACAATGTCAGCGACCTGGCAGGCAACTGGGCCAATGAGGTGACAAGGACAGTCACGGTCGTCACATATGGCGGTCCGGATGTGATGAAGCCGGTCATTACCCTGCTTGGTGACGCAACCATTACGTTGGATAATGGATTAGTTTATCTTGACCCGGGCGCCATTGCGGCAGATGATCAAGACGGCATTATCACGGACCGGATCGTGATCGCGATTACCTTCGGCGGAAAGTCTGTTGCGGCTATCGACACCCTTGTGGCCGGCACCTATACCGTCCATTACAATGTGCAGGATGCGGCAGGCAACGCGGCGGCGGAGGTGACTCGCACGGTGATTGTTCGGGAAGCCGTTAAACCTTCCAATGAAGATGACGATACGACACCTGTCCCAGCGCCAGTCCCGGCACCTGTGGCCCAGATTCCGGCTGGTACCCAGCAGGTGAACCTGGACGATCTGAAGCCGGATGGGCAAGGAAGCTACACCGTTCAATGGAGCACGGAAAAGGAAACGCTTCTGCTTTCGGCGCAGCTGGCCAATACTGTGGAAGCTGGCGGCACCTTGAAGCTGGTGAAGGATCAGGCCGTTCTTGCCCTCACTGGGCAAACCCTGCAGAGGCTATTGGCAGAAGCCGGAGAAGGGAAGGAAGCATCGATTAAGATTACATCTGTGACCGGCGATTCCCGTTCCGTTAAGCAGGTTATGG
Source organism: Bacillota bacterium (assembly GCA_023388055.1). Taxonomy (GTDB): domain Bacteria; phylum Bacillota; class Bacilli; order Paenibacillales; family NBRC-103111; genus Paenibacillus_AR. The sequence goes on from JAEWGW010000011.1 coordinate 218,128, forward strand.
AGGAAGCATCCCTTCCGGCGGGTGTGCAATGGAAAGCCGCCAGCGGCTTGTACACCATCCGGCTGGAAGTGGTGGCCTCCGACGGTAAAACACTTCCCGCTGCTTCCGCGTTGAGTAATGAGACGGTTCAGCTGTTCATCCCAACTGGCCCTGCTGCCGACCCGGATTTGTTGGGTGTGTACAGGATCGGGGCAGACGGCAAGCCGGTTTATCTGGGAGGCGAGTGGAGCAACGGCGCCATAACCGCAACCGTCCCGCCGACAGGCCAATATGTTGTTCTGGCTTACGAACGCAGCTTCGCAGATGTGGACAGCAGTCATTGGGCCAACACCGTCATCACCCGTATGGCAGCCAAGCATGTGATTAACGGAGTGGACGATACCCGATTTGAACCGCAGGGTTCGGTAACACGGGCCGAGTTTGCCGCCATGCTGGTACGCCTCTTGGCCATCCAGCCTGCCGACAGTAAAGCGGCCGCCGGATTCACCGATGTGCCGCAGGAGGCCTGGTATGCCGAAGCAGTAGCAGCTGCTGCTCATGCGGGGCTGGTTACAGGACGCAGCACTGACGGCTTCGAGCCGGACGGCACCATATCCCGGCAGGAAATGGCAGTGATGCTCATGAGAGCATTTGCATTCAAGACCGGGCGGCAGCCCGCAGGCCAGTCGGACATCAGCTTCACGGATGCCGCCCAAATCGGTGACTGGGCCACGGACGCTGTAACCGCTGCAGGTGCGGCAGGGCTGCTCCAGGGCCGGGAGAACGGACAGTTCGCTCCCCAGGAACAGCTGACCCGGGCCGAAAGTGTGCAGGTGCTGTACAATTTATTGAAAAGCTTGAAGTAATTGCGTAGAGTCTGAAGCCATTCATATGACTGCAAGAACGAAGAAGAAGCGCGGCGTTAGTTGCTGCGCTTCTTTTGTTTTGCCGAAAATTGATCCGCTATTGATACTCCGGCATTATTACCATTTTGAAGTAAAACAGGCATGCGTTGGGACACGCAGGGATTATCAGACATAGCATATCGTGTTTAGTTGGTTCCGGCTCGTCCGCCTTGAAGAATGAATGGCGCCATGGCGGAAGCGGAATAGCTGAACAAAGCGCTTGCCGGCAGCAGGAATTAGGCTTGTGGAAAGGGGGATGGCGCGGTCATAGGTTGCTGTGTTTGCAAAGGTTGGATGGCAGCAGATTTTGAAATCACTTGGAAGAGGAGTTGTGTCGAATGTCTTTATTTACTCCAATTCTATTGGGGAATCCCGGTGCGACAGTCAGCTTAACCGCCACAGTGGAGCAGTCGGAAAGTCATCCGCTCTCCCAGATTCATTTCAGTTTTCCCGTACGATACCGGCTTCAACAGACAGGAAGCTATCTGCTGGTTCTGGGAATTGAGCTGGTAAAGAATGGTCAGGTCATCAAAATTGTCACAGACCCGTATACGGGAACCGGCGCTGCCAATGACTTGGTAGCAGCTGAAATTGATTTTTATATTCAGGATACGTTACCAGCCGGTACCCATCAATATGAAGGACTCGTAAGAGTACTGGCTTATCAAAACGTGCAGGCTAATCCGGAGCTTGGCACCCCGGCTACGGTTGTCCATCTGTCTGCGGATGCTGAAGCAATCGGATCTACCGGATCCACGGGTCCAACCGGTCCTAGAGGTGCGACAGGTCCAACCGGCCCCACCGGAACAACTGGCAGTACAGGTCCAAACGGGTATGGAACTACAGGAGCCACAGGCGCCACAGGGGCCACAGGCCCTCAAGGAGCATTTATTCAGAATACTGGTGCAACAGGTCCAACGGGTCCGACAGGTCCAACAGGCATTGGCGTCACCGGCCCAACCGGACCAAGCGGTATGGGTGCGACAGGCCCAACGGGAATGGACATTGCCGGTGCAACCGGCCCTCGCGGAGAAACAGGAAGTACAGGAGCCCCAGGCCAGGATACAATTACAGGCCCGACAGGTCCTAGAGGTGCCACCGGTCCCAAGGGTCCAACCGGTCAAGGTTATACCGGACCCGGTCAGGGACTTCCCGGCAAAGCCTACAGCCGGAGTGACAATCAATTCGATATTTATAACCCTTCACAGAATTGGGTGGAGGTAGGACGGATTTCGAATGTGGTTGTGCCCGTTTCCCCTCCCTCATTGCTGCGTTCCGTTGTATTGCTCAAGGGTGGCTTCGATATCAGCTATACCAATATTCTGGATACCGACGGAAATGCTACCATCGACTATCGTGTGCTTCGTGATGGTGCAGAGGTTAAGTCCTTCAGGTATACGGATGTCCGGGCTGCTTCAGATTATACGGCATTTAATATGATTTGGCTGCCGGTTCTTCTTTTGGACAATGCTCCGCAAGGCACACATGAATATATTATTCAAGCAAGATATACCGAATTGTCAGGCACCCCCAGGGTCATGAATACGTCTCAACAGACGTTCGCAGCATTTCTTGTTTATGAAGCTTTGGTGTAAAAACAAAACAAACCAGTTTTTTTACAATGCTGTATGCGAAGGAGTTGTACAGGATGCCAAACTTTATTTCCCTCCCCGTCACCAGCGGAGCGAGTGCTGTTCTGAATGAAGTATCGCTCTTGGCGGAAGAGACGTATCCTCTCGCAGAGGTTAGCTTTATTTTTCCGTTGTTGCTGCATACGGAGACTACGGGCAGATACCAACTATTTATGCAATATACCATCAGCCGAAACGGAACGCCTGTATTGGTTCGCAATGTAACCGTAGAAGGCAATGGTGCTTCCGGAGAGCAGCTTCAAACCCAGGCCTTTGTTAATTATAAGGAACCTCTGGCAGCGGGACTGCACACATTTACCATTCAGGTTACCATCCTTCTCGCTGTAAATCTTGCATCGGAAATTGTTGCCTTAAATCCGCTCCTGCAAACCAAACCCGGCGAGCTTTTGCTGGATGGCCCGACAGGTCCCACAGGTCCTACCGGCCCTGCCGGTCTGACAGGTTCTACGGGTGCTACGGGACCTGACGGTCAAACGGGTGCTACCGGAGCCGGTGCTGCCGGAGCAACCGGTCCCACCGGCCCAAGCGGTTCCACTGGTCCTACCGGATACGGAAATGGTCTGACGGGTTCCACCGGTGCAACAGGTGAGCCGGGAGACGGGGTAACCGGAGCCACAGGGCCGTCCGGGCCCGGCATTACTGGGCCTACAGGTCCGGCGGGAGTCGGCCCTACAGGTCCCACCGGTGCAACCGGCCCCACAGGACCACGCGGAGCAACAGGGTCGGCAATGGGACTTACAGGTCCTGCAGGCGCTAGCGGTGCAACCGGCCCCACCGGATTTAATGGGGTGGCAGCGGTGGAAACCCCAATTTGTTATTCCGTCAGCTTGCCGGCACCCGTAACGTTAGACTCTAACCCGGGAAGTATAAGTGAATTTCTTGCGCTGCCTTATTCCTTTGATATGGATCGCGGCACAATTGATGGTTATATCCAAGTCCGAATCAGTGCACTCAGCGCTTACAACGGCAGCGGCCAAGTTTCCTTCCGTTACCTGGTGCATGCCGGATTGGATCAAATCAATGAGCTTGCATATCCGGCCGCAGGACAGGATCTGCTGGAGATGGTATTGCCCATTCGTATGGATGTCGTTCATCAGTGGTCGGGTGTATGGATGGATCTGGATTATTCGACACCGGCTGATGGCCAATTTGAGATTACCATTATTCAAGCAGCCCTTAATCTGACTGTGTATGATTACGAGCATTAATTAACCCCGAAGCTTGAAGGGATGCTAGAAAATAAGGAATATGTAGGAGGAGCGGTGAGCTATGTCATTTACACCTCTTATTCTGGGAAGACCAGGCCCGGAGGTTCATTTGCCCGTCACTCTGGTCACGGATTATGATCAAACCAGCATGCTGCTCAGTTTCCAGGTGCCTTTTAAGGTGTCTACGGTAACCCCCGGGAACGGAGCGTTATATATCGAGTGGGAGCTTGTGCGCGGAGATGAATTGGTGGCGAAGCAGATGACCCCGATTATGGTCCAAACATCTGCGGGTGAAGAGCTGCTGCTTAGTGAAACCATTGATTTCATTGATAGCGCAGGTGCAGGAACCCACATATATGATTTAAAAGTCCGTGTGATTTCCTTCAATAATATCGCGGCTCAGCCTCTTTTGGGCCGGCCCCATGTTGGAACGAGGCTGCCGGCGGATGAACCGGCCATTCTGATCGGCCTAACGGGGGTAACGGGAGCTACTGGGGCCAGCGGTCCTCAGGGACGGACAGGAGCAACAGGTGCAAGGGGAGCTACAGGCCCCACAGGCATGGGGTTAGCAGGTTTTACCGGACCTACGGGAAGACAAGGTCCAACCGGCTCAATGGGATTACCTGATGGCACTGAGTCCGTAACGGGTTCCACAGGAGCAACCGGCCCGAAGGGAGCTACGGGTGTTGGTTCCACCGGTCCGACCGGCCCAATGGGCTTCGGGGCTACCGGACCTGCAGGTCTGGGAATGACCGGACCCACAGGCGAAACGGGTAATCCCGGACCTACGGGAATGTCCGGTGCCGATGCAACTGTTTTGGGAGCTACCGGTCCAACAGGTTTTGCCGGAGGCAGAGGAGCACAAGGGGAGGATTATTCCGCAGTCCGTTCATCAGGCAGATTATCCGATAGCAGCAGTCAATCGCCTGTTAACGTGCCCGCTTTCACCGGTGCCGTTAGCTGGACTACGCTTCAAGCACTCCCGCCGCTTCCTGTCACCCCGGGTCAGAGTGTCTTATTGGAGCTTCTGACAGATATTCAATACGACAGCGGTCCGGACTACGGGATAAATGCTTATTACCAAATAGTAGAGCAAACAGCAGACGAGGTCATTCAAACCGGTGTGATTGCCTTTGGATGGAATGCAGGTAATAACCGTTACACCTCAGTCATCAACGGGTTGGATACCGCAATGTTAAGTACCACAAAGGAGTATTCGCTCCAAGTTAGAGCATTAGCTTATGCTTTTACAGTGCAGTATTGGAATTTCAGGGCAACTGTAATCGAAGAAGTAAACTAACAGCAAGCTCCTCTTCAAACCTGGTGTTTGGGGGGGAGTTTTTGCAACTTACTGGTATTTATTCCAAGCCCCAAGCCCATTTCTATGTCCGCACGGTCCATTACGGGCTATATACAGGTGCAACTGAAACCACAACACACATATACTGGTACTCCAAATGGATTTCCTTGAGACTATGTGCTGTAGGAGGAGCGGAAGGTTATGTCGTTTATACCCCTTGTCCTGGGGAGTCCGGGTCCAACAGTTCAACTGGCCGCAACGGTCATAACAGACTACAATCAACCGGACACACTGTTTCGGTTCCTCATTCCCTTGAAGGTTTCCACCTGTTTACCGGGAACAGGATCACTGCATATGGAATGGGAGCTGTCACGTGATGGTGTGGTCGTGGCGCAGCAGGTGTCCCCCGTTGATATTCACGCTTCTGCGGGGAAAACCCAGCTGTTGAATGAAATTATCGATTTTATCGATCATATTGAAGCAGGTACACATATTTACAAGGTTAAGGCCAAAATTGTTTCTTTTCGCAATATAGCTGCTCACCCTCTTGTCGGAAGCCCTCAAGTCAGTATGGAGGATATTCCCGTAGTGGAGCCCGTGGCATTAGATGGTGCAGCACGGTTAACGGATGCAGCAGGACCAACAGGTCCATTCGGACCAACCGGTCCAAAGGGAAGCACCCATCATCCCCTCCGGTCCGCAGAAAAATTAACCTATAATGTTGAGCCTTCGGTAAAGGTGCCGGCTTATGATGGAACGATAAGATGGACTACTGTGCAAACTCATCCGCCACTTCCGGGTTGGCCGGGTCAAACGGTCTTCCAGGAGGTTCTGATGGGAATTCAATTCGAAGGCGGGCCTGAAAGAAGGTTTGAAGTGCATTACCGCATTGTGGATCAGTCTACTGACGAAGTTCTCAATTCAGGCAGTATCAACTGTGGTTGGGGCATTGGGGAAAATCAATATATGATGATGATGAATTGGGTGGACACCGTTACGGAACCGTCCTATGGTGCCTATGCATTCCAGGTCCGAAGTACAACAACAGCTCCCTTTACCATACAGCACTGGAGCTTCAGGGCGACTGTATTGGAGGAGATGGCCTGAAAAACAACTGCTCTAAGACAACCGATGGGCACTGGAAGCCGTGTTTTTCTTTCATACTCGCCGCGCGCGGGATTGCGAATCACGCCGCTGTTGCGCAAACGGCAAAAAGGCCTCTATCTATTCAGATAGAGTCTCTGTCTGCTGCATAAACTCTCTGGGGGATATCCCCTCCACCTTCTTGAACACCTTGCTGAAGTAAAAGGCGCTTTCGTAGCCCAGCCGCTGCGAAATTTCGTTAACACGCCCTTCGCCGCGGAGCATCATCTCTTTGGCAGCGGCGATCTTGGTTTCGGTGATGTAATCAACGAAGTTGATGCCTGCGGTTTTGGAGAACAGGTGGCTCAAATAATTAGGGCTGAAGCTGAACACATCAGCCACCTGATTCAGTGAAAGACGGCTGTCCAGATTCCGCTTGATGTAGGACTGGACATTCTTGACCAGCTGCTCCTTATAGCTCTGTCTCCGGGTGGACAACAGCTCGCAGCTCCCGTCCCGAAACCGGATCAGCCATTCCACAATCCCCTCCATGGTGTGCTGCTGGTAGATGGCCCGGTAACCCTCCGGCTCATCGGCGAAGATGTGCTCCACCATGTTCTCCCCATCCGAAAGGAGGGAGGTGGCCATGTACAGCACATTGCAGGCAGCATCCATGGCCGGCACCACCAGCTCGGGGCGGCTGTCGAAATCCTCGATCATCCTGGTGATAATAGCATATAACGCCCGGGTATCTATTTCCTCAAAGGCGCGCCTGATGTCCTGCCGGGATTCGGAAAAATCGAAGAGAGCATGCTCCTCATGAGTATGACGGTCGGGGGCATAGAACACAAAGGATTGCGTGCGCACTGCCTCCGGCATCGCTCTGCGTGCGGACTCATAGCTGTCTCTTAGCAGGTAGGGGTCTTCCACGGCAAACCCCAGGGCTCCGATCACCGTCACATTAAAGTAATTGTGCAGGACCGAAGCCATATGAACCAGAAGCTTTCCGATGTTTGCCATTCCGTTCTCGGAGCCTGGCCCCGTGACTGGCAGGATCACAGCGAAATTCCGCAGGTCCAGACTGATCACATGACAAGTGCCCGCCCGGGCAAGAGTGTCCTTGGCCATCTGGAGGGTGCTGGTGCACAAGGCCACCAGCTTGTCTCCCCGGGGCGGAACACTGGTGGGACCGAGAATCCGGCAGGTCGAAACCACGTAAGAGGGCTGGTCCAGCACGATTTCCAGGTCCTTTTGCTGCAGCAGGTATTGGTTTTTATTTTCGAACAAATTGTTCAAGAGACGTGTAAAGAACTTCTCCCTGTGCCCTGGAAGGTCGCTGCGGTGGGCGATATCCGGGGCAGAGGCGTTTTTTTCCAGAGACTTGTAATCCTCCAGAAGAGAGATGGCTCTCCTAATGGAGGTGGTGAGCATCTGCGGTGTCAGCTCCAGCTTGACCAGATAGTCCACAGCCTGCAGCTCGATTGCGCTTTTGGCATATTCGAATTCCTCGAAGCTGGTCAGGATGATAAACAGTGGCAGGCGGCCCTGCTTCTTGCGGATGGCATCCGCCACCTCCAATCCTGTTTTTACCGGCATTTTGATATCGGTAATCACAATGTCCGGCTGTAAGGTCCCGATCAACTCCTCAGCTTGAGCGCCATTGTGGGCGACCCCCACAATTTCGATGTTATATTCCTCCCATTTCAGCATGGATTGCAGGCCTATACATACCAATGCCTCGTCGTCGGCAATAAGCAGCTTGATCATGGCGGTCACATCCTTGTTCCGGAAGTATAATAAGGGAGCAATATAATTATGCGCGTGTACCGGCCTACTTCGCTTTCAATGGTGATGCCGTACCGTTCGCCGTAGGCCAGACGGAGCCGTTCGTTGACACTGCGGAGCCCCATATGCTCCATCATCCCTTTGGCGTCAAAGGCCTCGTCCGCCAGTGCGGCAGCAATCTGGTCCATCTCCATACCTACACCGTTATCCTCTATGGCAATGCGGATATCGAAGACTCCCTGCCGGGCAACAGTGATTTGGACATGCCCCGAGCTTTTTGGTTCGATCCCGTGGAATATGGCGTTTTCCACCAGCGGCTGCAGGGTTAGCCTGGGGATCAGGGCGGATAACAAATCCTCACTTTCCACCTGACGCTCCATGGTGATGCTGCTGCCGTAGCGGTATTTCTGAATCAGGAAATAATCGTCCAGAAGAGCCAGCTCGTCCTGCAGAGGAACCGGCTTGCCCATATCCTTGGCGATGCTGCGCAGCAGCCGGGAAAGGGAGGTGGTCATTTCGGCAATGCCAGTAGCATTCTGGATAGTCGCCATCCACCGGATGGAGTTCAGCGTATTATAGAGAAAATGGGGATTAATCTGACTCTGAAGCACTCGGTATTCCAGCTCCTGTTTCTGTTTTTCCTGAGCCATGCGGTTCTCCATTAACGCCACAATATCCTGGGATAACCGGTTGATGCCTCTGCCCACATCCCCCAGCTCGCTGTTCCACTCGATATTTTTATCAATATAAAATTGGCCCTGAGCGATTTTGTCCATCCGTTTCTTGAGTTTTTCTACAGGCAGGCTGATGGTCCGGGTCAAATACAAGGTAATGATGCCGCTTGCACCGATCACCAGCAGGCATACCCCCGCCATCAGGAACAGCCAGATATTGGCCTGGGGCGCAAACTGGTTGCCCTCCAGAGTTTGGGTCAGCACCACCCCGGAACGGACGGGATAGGAGACAGCCAGCTGTCTGCCCGAATCTCCGGCAATATAAGACAACGCGGCTCCCAGATCATCGAAGTTATCGTTGGTATAGGGCTCCTCCTCATAGCGGATGTGCTCTGTGGAGACCTTGTCCCTGGTAATCTGATAATGCATGCCACCCAGTGTCAGCACAAGCCGGGAATCCTTGGGAATGCTGTAGCCCTTCAGCTTGTCTGTAATAACTGTTGCATTGGCAAACAAGTAGACGGTTCCGATGTTGGAGGCTCCGTTGCCGTAGATGGGCATGGCAAAAGGGAGGATGGTAGCCGTGGAGAAGGGATCCTGCATCACGGAATTCCACTGTTCGGCGCCGAGCTCTCCGGGCTTCGGGAGTTTGTCCAGATTATGTACATTCAGGGGGATGGAGCTGCCAGCGCTGTCCACCTGCACAAAAAGCGCGTTGTTGTTGGTTGCAATCAGCCGCCGGGCGTAAGTATTAGAGGGGTTGCTGCGGAACTCATCCTGCATGGCGTTGAATACGTCGATTGCCATCCAGGGGCTGGGCTCCTCCGCTCTGAAATAATCGGCCAGCCTGGTGTTCGTCGGGGAATTGGTGCTGCACTTCAAGGCCAAGGCGGTCAGATTAATCAGATCCTGATCGATGATTTTGGCAATCAGCTGCAGATTGAACTTGGTGGCCTGAATGGTGGTTTTGCGCTGGAAAAAGGAGATCAGCTGGTAGCTGAACACAGACAGCACCGTGGCGCACAATAGGGCAAACACCGTCATAATCAGAATGATGCGGCCTTTTATCGTAGACTTTTTCTTCATGTGGACCACCCTTCGGAAGCGGCACTGCTTTTGGTGAAGCGTTTACATGTTATTATAGCATTGATCAGAAGTCGAAAAAAATAAAATTTGAAACACTTTCATTATAGTGGAGTCTTATGGTCAGGAGGTGAGAGGGTGACGGACTTCGGCAAAATATATTCTGACTATTTTTCCAGTGTGTATAAATATGTATTAGCCCTTAGCCGGGATGAAGCCGTTGCGCAAGAAGTGACGCAGGAGACCTTTTTCAAAGCATTGCGGAGCATCGACCAATTCAATGGAACCTGCAAGCTTTACGTATGGCTCTGTCAGATTGCGAAAAATACTTACTTTACTCTTTATCAAAAACAGAAGCGCACTGGCCCCGGGATCGATAAGGATCTATTCGATGTAACCTTTGATCTGGAATCCGCCTATCTGGATAAAGAGACCACACAACGATTACATATTCTGCTCCATCACTTGAAGGAGCCCTACAGAGAGGTTTTCACTTTACGCGTGTTTGCAGAGTTGCCATTCATGCAAATTGGTGAGTTATTCGGCAAAACCGACAGCTGGGCAAGATTGATTTTTTACAGAGCCAAAAAACAATTGCAGGAGGATATGAAATGAAAATATCTTGCGAAGTCATAAAAGATCTGCTGCCTTTGTATCATGACGGTGTTTGCAGCGATGAAAGCAAGGCCATGGTGGAGGAGCATCTGGCTTCTTGTGACGCTTGCCAAAGCGAGCTTCAAGCCATGGACGATGCACTGAACATTAACCCGGCAGCACATCATTTGAAGGAAGCCGAAACCCTGCAAAAATTATCGAGGAGATGGAAAAAAGGCATGTTCAAATCCTTGTTAAAAGGCGTTTTTTTCACCATATCGACGGTTGTGTTGATGCTGCTATTCCTTTATCTCTTTATGGATTTCAAGGTGGTCTCTAAACCTTAACGGATTGATCGGCAAAAACGGTTCAGGGAAAACAACGCTGCTCCGCATTTTAACCGGGCTTATTCCTGCGTATAGCGGAACCGTGATGGTTGAAAACCTTAAAAGGAATGACCCAATGAATGAAACTGGCAATGGCGTTGCTTGCAAAGCCGGATATCCTTATTTTGGACGAACCGGTAAATGGACTTGATCCGGAGTGATCTGACGATTTTGATATCAAGCCATATTCTATCCACAATCATTTGCCTTGGGTATGTACTTATGAGTGAGATGTTTGTATCTGTACTGAAAAATATCGCTGGTTTTTCCGACATGGCAGCAGGGGTTATTGGGTGGTGCATCCGGCATTCGATTTATGGTATGTCATCGCTTGTCATTGAAACGTCAGGTTCAACGGATTTCATGGTGCATATTTTGATAAATGCGTTCGGAATTATCTCTCTATCCACTATGATTGGATTATTTATTTTTAACAAGATTGAATTTTAATCCTGACTAGGCAACCGATTTCCTGTAGAATAAAGGGAGTGTATGATCTACCTTGTTCTCGATCAGAATAAAACCGTGGAGGTGCAGTCATGAACATGCAAATTACGGAAACAGCAGTCTCCTGCCTGAAGAAGGAATGGGATTTTGCGGAGGGGGATTATATCCGGGTATACGTAAGGTATGCCGGAGGCGGGAGCGAGCCCTATGTATGGGGAATCCTGCGGGAGAGGCCTGAGCCCAACGTTCCGGTTATTCAGATGTCCGCCGGCGGTTTTTCCATTTATATAAAGGAAAGTGATGTCTGGTTCCTGGAGGACCGGAGCCTGCGGATCGATGCCGAAGGATTGGACCTGCTGTTTGTGGTGGAGGACTAAGGCGGATTGCCTGCAGGGAATCAATAATGAAAAGCCTGACGGACATGAAAGATGATCCGGCAGGCTTTTTTGCGGTTATTAAAATTCCTTACCTTTTATGGGCACATACCGTTGGAGCTGCTCATAACCAAGGCCTTTTTTGATTTCATCATCATTGTAGGTCATGTTCCCCATGATGTCGCGGTCTCTATCGAGAATGAAGTTTGTTCTTTCCAACCATTTTATGATTTTTTGTTCCACCTTCATCAGGCTGTCGTCATCCCCGTCAATACACACGGCGGAGGCGTATAAGCCGCCTTCGAAATCGATCACCTCATAAGGCAGGGAATCCATTTCCTTCACACGCTCATGGACGCTGTATAACCATCGGAATTTCCCGTCATTTCTTCTGCACAGAAAGTCGGCGGAATCAAAGATGACTTTCTTTTCCAAGCTGCTGTGTCTGCCCATCCAGAACATAAGACTGTCTTCCTTAAACAATCCGCCAAAGCCCTGATACGGCGATGCCAACGCCACGAAATTCGGGATCCTTACAATCATGACATCCGGAACCTTCTTGTCAAGCTGCTCGCTGATTTCCAGCAGACGGTTCACATTGGAGGGATTTCCGTTGTAATCAACCGTTGCAAGCTGACCTTCAATCTCTTGCGCTTTTGCGTAAAGCAGCTTTACATCTGTATCCCTGGCAAAATCCGCTTTTTTGATTTGCTCGATAAAGTCCAATACAATCAGCTTTAACTCATGAAGCAGGGAGACCTCTTCATCAATACCGGTGACTTTATTCCGGAGAACCTCCAATACCACCGCAGAATCCGGCGCTTCAAAAATGCGCTGGATATCTTTAATGCTGATGTTCAATTTACGCAAAATCAGGATTTGCTCCAGCCTTTTGACTGCTGCTTCATCGTACATTCTGTAGGCATATTCTTCACCCCGGGTGCTGGCTATCAGCCCCATGTCCTCGTAGTATTTTAAGGCGCGTGCAGAAATCTCATATTTCAATGACATCTCCCGGATTTTAATAAGCTCACTCATCGGTTTGCCTCCATATTGTTCGGATAGGACCATTGTAAAGTACGACGCAACGGTCGAGTCAATAGATAGGGCTAAACCGGATACATTTTTTCATAAAAAAACCAGGAGCCCCCGGTGGAATGCCGGCAGCTCCTGTTTGTTTTGCAATCGGAATGTCCGCTTCATGGTTTACAGCTTAACGGTATCGTTCATCTTGGTATCGGTTTCCTTGCCGGTCAGCTTCTCAAACAGGAATTTGGCTTGTTTGAACAGGCTGCCGGATTCCCAATATTCGGCGCTTTCGGCGTTTACCTTAATGAGTACGATATTGGGATCCTCCCAGGTGGTTTCCAGCATCTTTTCATAAGCCGCGTTCCAGAATTCCTTGACCTTCTCCCGGCTTTGTACAATTTCCGCCGTCCCGCTGATGGAGACGTAGGATCTATCCGCATAGGCCACGTTCACCTGGGCATTGTGGAGCAGCTCATAATATTTGCTCGTATCCTTCTTGGTCAAAAACCAGATATCCCCGTCGAACTCCACATCCTGGGTTTTCATCGGCCGGGATACGAGACCCTCGTCGGTTACGGTGGTCAGCATCGCCGTGTCAATTCCCTTGATCAGCTTACGGATGGTTTCCAATCCTTCCCGGTGGGCTTCGTTATGGTGCAGCATGGGATCACCTCATTTTGGAATTTGTGTTCTGGAATTTGGTTCTAGTGTTCTCTATATTCTTAACATCATTCACCGGAATTGAATCTTGTTGGGGGATTAACGAGAATTGTGAATATGTCTTTTGGGCCGAAGATACGGTAAGATGAATGGGACCGGGATGCAAATCCGCATAACATGGTCCATACAGCATGGATGACTATCTACAGGAGCGAATGCCCGCATGCAGAAAAAATGGCTGTATCGTCTGATCCTCTCTTATTTGCCTATCTTCCTAACAGTTGTTTTTTGCCTGATCCTTACCTTCTTCCTCACGCTGGGGGAAACCACTAAACGCCAGACCGTCCAGGCCAATCGCGTGTTTGCCGGACAGGTGATGCAGATTGTGGATGCCACCCTCCAGAACGTGGACACCATGGCCAGCAAAGGACTCCTCCTGAACGGCGAGGTGGTCAGCTACTTCGATGAATCCGGCGCCATGGGAACCTATGATTATTACCGGACGACCAATGCGCTGCTGGATTTTATGGCACCGCTTCCCATGGTGGATTCCGTTTATTTATTCCGCCAATCCGACGGCAAAATATTAATGCAATCCTTCTCCTCCCAGCTGGGGGAGTTCGGGGACGACGCCTTTATCCGCCAGGTGATGAATATGCCGCGGCCCAATATGTGGAGTGAAATTCGCAATCTGACGCTGTTTCCCGGCGATGAGCAGAACCGTTCCGTGATCTCCCTGGTGAAGCGGGTGCCGTATTTTTCCGGTGAGCAGGGGCTGATCGTCATGAATATTCGTTCCAGCTCCCTGCAGGCGCTGGTGCAGGACATGCAAATCGAGGGCGGCGCCAAGGTTTGCCTGGCGGATCAGGCAGACCACAGCTTCGCCAATCCCGGGGCAGCCTGTCCCGTTGATAAGGGCGGAGCGTATGCCCAGTCCGCTTTGTCCGGCTTTCAGGTGAGTATGGATTTGCAAAAAGGCAATTGGCTGACGCTGCTCTCCTCCTTTACTTATATCTGGTTCGGTATCGGCCTGATTGCCGTTATCGGCGGGATTGTCGCCATGACCTATATCAGCCACCGGCATTACCGGCCGCTGGAGCAGCTGCTGGAGCGGGTGCAGACCTTCGGCCAGCGGAAGAACAGCCTCCTGCGGCGGGAGGAAGGGGACGATGATTTTTCCTTCATCGACCATGCGCTGGAAAGTCTGATTGCCGAAGCCAACAGCTTCGAGCAGCAGCAGGCGGAGGGGCTGGTCTACCGCAGAACCCACTTCTTCAAGGAACTGCTGGAGGGCAACCAGGTGCTGTCCGGAGAGGAATTCCATGAGGAAACGCAGAAGCTGGGGGTTTCCTTCTCGGTAGACATGGCCATTGTGGGCATTGTGGAAATGGATTATTATGAAGCCTTTGCTTCCGAATACAGCATCCGCGATCAATCATTGTTTAAATTCGCCATCCGCAGTGTCATCCAGGAAATGGCTGCGGAATCGGGCGAGTCCTTGTGGGCGGAATGGATTGGCCCTAACCGGCTGGGGTTATTGTACTGGCGGAGTCGTATCGCTGGGGAAAACGAACAGGTCGAAGTGTTTGCGGATAAGGTGGCGTTCATGTCGGACAAAGCGCGGCAGTGGGTGGAGCAGTATCTGAAGTTCACTGTCACCGCAGGGTTAGGCCGGGAAATCCGGGAGGTACAGCTGTTGTCAGCCTCCTATGACCAGGCCGAATTGGCCGTAGACCGCAAAATCGCCACCGGTCCCAACCGGGTCTACCGGTTTATGGAGCCGGGTCCGGGTGGAGGCGTGAAAATCGACGCTGTCCTCCAGGAGCTGAAGGAAGCGGCGCAGCTGTACCGGCTGGGCAATCCGGATTGGCAGGAGCGGCTCAACAATGCCTTTTCGTCCATGGCGGGAGGGGAGTACGGCAAGGAGGATATCGCCCGTTTTATCCATCTGTTCAAGGCCCAGTTAATTCGGGAGATGATGGATGCCCCCCAAGAGCTCCAGCGTGTTTGGCGGGAGGAGGGGCTGGCAGAGCTGCAGGCGATTACGGAGCAGGTGGAGTGGATGGAGGAGGCCCGGCTGGCGCTTGTGACCTCCTTGGCCGGCACGGCGGAGAAGCTGCAGGACCTGCGCACCAACCGGGAGCAGTATTCCCAGGCGGCTCTGGTCCGGCAGTATATTGCGGAACATTTCCGCGATCCCAACTTGTCCCTGGCCCAGATCGGCGAGCAGTTCGGTATGAACCAGAAGACGCTGAGCCGGATTTTCAAGGAGGAATTCGGGGAGAAGTTTGTGGATTATCTCACACGGCTGCGGCTGGAGCTGGCCAAGGAGCTGCTGGAGAAAACCCCGGACTCCGTGCAGAACATTTCCGAATATGTCGGCTATTTGTACCCCATGTCCTTTATCCGCGTGTTCAAAAAGGTGGAGGGTGTCACCCCCGGGGATTACCGGAAGGAACGGGAGGCGCGAGCAGCGGAGGGCCGGTAGGAGTCTGCCGGAGAGCCTATACCATGGGGGTTTATGCGAAAGTACCGCGTCTGCCCCAGCATTTTCGTTGTGAGCGATGGTCTCGCTGGTCATAAGCGATTCTAACGAATCTGGTGAACGCTATTTGGCTGGATATGGTCATGTTTGAAATCTAACGAATCCTAGCCACTCTATTTGTCCGGATTGGTGCCGAATGGGTGCCAAAAAGGGGGAATAGCGTGGCAGAGATTCGTTAGATTTTTTATGAGGCCGGTTTTGGCGAAATAGCGTGGCACAGATTCGTTAGCCTGGCACGACCAGCCCAAAACCAAGCGCCCAGGAGACTTGTTACCGATTAACAAGAAAATTGTGTATCCCCAAAATGCCGTCAGGGCGCAGAACTGGCGGCTTTTTGCTGTCTTCAAGCAGGAGCGGACGGGCAGCTGTTATTACGGGGAATCCGCTTAACCGGAATCCAGTTGCGGCTCGGCGGGATTACACCGCATTAACCGGAATCGGGATATGGCCCGGCGGGCTCCCGACGAATTAACCGGATTATTGAATATTGCGGCTTCCGGGCCGGGCGGGTAAGGTTGGGGCATGCAGCAATTCAATCCACCCGAGGAGGTCCGGCATGAAGCCAAACTTTTTAGACGCAACCGGAAATCAGGCTCTCAGCGCCGCAACGGCTCCCGCCAGAAAGGTTCCATTTTGGAGAACCCAGCGGTTTGCGCTTAACGTTCCGTTGTGGACGATGTTTGTGCCTGTTGTGGCATTTTACCTGATTTTCAAGTACACCCCCATGGCGGGGCTGGTCATCGCCTTCAAAAACTACAATTTCCACGACGGGATTTTCGGCAGTCCCTGGGTCGGTCTGGAGAACTTCCGCAATCTGTTCACCCAAGCCCAATCCGTCCAGATTATCCGCAACACCTTAATGCTAAGTTTGTTAACTGTATTCATCAGCTTTCCGTTCCCCATCGCGTTGGCCATTATGCTGAATGAGGTCCGGAAGATGTGGTTCAAAAAAATCGTGCAAACGCTGGTGTACCTGCCTTATTTCTTCTCATGGGTTATCGTCGGCGGTATCGTCATTACCCTGTTCGCCCAAAGCGGTGTTGTCAACAGCGTGCTGGGACGGCTGACGGGAGCGGAGCCCTTCGCCTTCCTGTTTAAGGAATGGTCGTGGATCTCCCTGTTTCTGGGTTCGGGCATCTGGAAGGATACGGGCTTCAACGCCATCATCTATCTGGCTGCTCTAACCACCATCGATCCCAGCCTGTATGAAGCCGCCGGCATGGACGGTGCAGGCAAGTTCAAGCAGATGTGGCATGTGACACTGCCGGGCATTAGCCCCACCATAGTCATCATGCTGATCCTGGCCATGGGCCGGGTTATGGAGGTGGGCTTCGATCAGATCTACGTGCTGCAGAACCCCATCGTCTCCAATATATCCGAGGTCATCAGCACCTACATTTACCAAATCGGACTGCAGGGCGGCCAGTTCAGCTTGACCACCGCGCTGGGTTTGTTCGAATCCCTGGTTGCGTTCAGCCTGGTGATCCTGACCAACGCCATTGCCAAGCGCTTTAACAAATCCCTATGGTAGACGGAGGCTTACAATGAAATACACAACGGGAGAAAAAGTTTTTTATGGCGTCAACTACTTCCTCTTATCCTTGGCCGGCCTCATCTGCCTGCTGCCGCTTCTGAATCTGGCCTCCGTTTCGCTGAGCGGAAAAGATGCGGTGTTATCCGGCTTCGTCACCTTCTGGCCGGTGGATGCGACAACGGAATCCTATAAGCTGCTGTTCGACGGCACGCCGATTGTGAATGCTTTTTTTAACAATGTGAAAATTACGGTGGTGGGTGTGGTCCTGAGCATGATCTTCACGGTGTTCGCGGCGTACCCCCTGTCCCGGAGCTGGTTCTACGGAAGGCGTTATCTGACGCTGGTCATTGTGTTCACCATGCTGTTCAACGGCGGTCTGATCCCCACCTATCTGGTGATCAAGCAGCTGGGCCTGGTGGATTCCTATGGCGCCTTGTGGCTGCCCGCGCTGGTGAGCACGTACAACATGCTGATTATGCGCTCCTTCTTCGAAAGCATTCCCGACGAGCTGGTGGAGGCTGCCCGGATGGACGGTGCTGGGGAGTGGAGGGTGCTGCTGCGGATTATGCTGCCGCTGTCTGTGCCGATGATCGCTACCATCGCTCTGTTCTATGGAGTGCATTACTGGAATGCCTTCTTCAACGTGCTGATCTATATGAACAGCGCCGACAAGTACAATATGACAGTGCTGATCCAGCAGATGATCAAAAGCCAGTCGGTGCTTCAGGAGCTCAACATGATGAACCAGGAGGAGGTCAGCAATATTACACCGGAGGGCATCAAGGCGGCGGGGATTATGATTATGGTGATTCCCATGCTGATTGTGTATCCGCTTCTGCAACGGTATTTTGTGAAGGGGGTGATGATTGGGGCCATCAAGGGGTAGAGTCTGTTCGGAGGAAAAAAAGACAAATATATATTCATGGAGATCCATTCCTTCCCGGAAATAGATGTCTTGGAGGCTCAAACACGTTTTGTCGGCTTTGATTTTATCTGAAATTTCGGTTTCAAAGCCGCCAAAAAACTCGCCCTCAAGCCATCTATTATCCTTCCAGTCATTCCTCCGGAATATTTGTCAAACATGTTCACCCGCCCGACTCCGCGGGAGTAAAGAAAGAAGAGTTAGAAAACGAGCAATACAAGCCTCGCTGTACTACAATAATGAGGACATGAGGGAGGTCATTACAGATTATGAGTACAAAGACATGGTTGAAATCTACCGCCGTTACTGCCGCGGCTGTTACGTTAGCATTGACTGCCGCCGCCTGCGGAGACGACAATAAGGGCGCATCCGACACCAGCCCCGGCGCCAGCAGCGGGACATCCAGCACGGCACCGGCCAAACGCGGCTCCATCAGCGTTTCCCTGTATGACCGGGGCACTGTCCCCGCCGAAGAAGGCACCATGGACAATAACCGTTGGACCAAGTGGGTGAACGAGAATGGCCCTAACGATGTGAAATATGTAACCGTTCCCCGTTTCGAATCCTTGCAGAAATTCAACGTGCTGTTTGCCTCCGGCTCCGCACCGGATCTGATTTTTGAATACGACACCGCATACCAGGGCCAGCTCTACAACCAGAAGCAGCTTTTGCCCCTGGATGACCTGATCAACAAAAGCAGCAAGGACTACAAGGCAGTGCTGGAGAAATATCCGGCTTTGAAAAAGGCAGGCACCATGGCGGACGGCAAGCTTTACACCGTAGGCCGCCCAATGGATGTGAACCCGCAGCATTATCTTTTTATCCGCAGCGACTGGTTGAAGAAGCTGAATCTGAAGACGCCCACCACTCCGGCGGAGCTGCTGGAGGTAGCCAAGGCCTTCACCACACAGGACCCGGACGGCAACAGCAAGGCGGATACCCAAGGCATCGGGCTGAGCTTCGTATCCGGCATTGTGCTTAACCATATGTTTGGAACCGGATTCACGCTGTTCGGCACCGACCAGGTTCCGTGGATTCTGGAAAATGACAAGGTGGTCCACAATTGGGACCGGATCAAGGCAGCCATCGGCTTCCAGAAGGAGCTGTACGAGTCGGGCGTTGTGGACAAGGACTTCGTCACCGACAAAAACGGCGAGAAGCAAAAGCAGGCCTGGATTACCGGCAAGCTGGGGATTTATGGCGGCAACGGTGCGGATTTGACCATCTACGAAACCCTGAAAAAGAATGTGCCTACTGCCGAAATTGCCATCATCCCGCTGCCTAAAACCGAATTCGGCCAGTTTAGCCCCCTGTCCAGCAACCCGATCCAAATGACGGGAATGGTCAATGCGGCAACCAAGGACCCGGAAGCGGTGATGCGCCAAATCGACTTTATGGTCACGGAGAAGTTCACCAAAACCATCGAGTTTGGCATGGAGGGTGTCCACTATACACCTACCAGCAACGGCTGTGCTCAGGTCATCGATGCCGACAAGAACAAGAAGGAGCGGGACTACAACCGGGATATGAACATGCTTCAGCCTATCGTCGGTCCCTGCTACGGTTTGGATAACAAGGTAAACCCGACACCTACCGAGAAGGAGCTGGGTGAGCTGGTGAAGCAGGCGAGAGCCCTGTACATTAATGAAAAAGCGCCGATGGTTGGCATTACCCAAAAGGCTTATTTGCCCAACCTGCCGCAAGACCTGGCAACCATTAACACTAACGCCAACAAGACCATTCTGGATGCAGCCAACAAAACCATTGTCAGCGGCAAAAGCTACACCGTGGAGCAATTTATCACCGATTCGAAGGCTGCCTGGGAAAAAGCCGGCGGCACCAAGGTGGATGATTTCTACGCCAAGTGGTATGACGAAAACAAGAGCACAGCCATCCTGATGGCGGATATCTACAAAATGGCAGCGGCTCAGAAGAAATAAATCAGCAGCATGAAAAGTCAGAGGGGCGGACCGCAGGGTGCGCCTTTCTGCTGGACGTAAGGAGGAGCAGGAATGAACAGTGAAGTGAGGGCAGTTCTGGAGCAAAGCTTTGCGGCCGCGCTGCACGAAGCTGTACTGGAGGAGGGGCTTGTCCGGTATGACCGGCCGGGGCATACCCGGCAGATTGCCCATTTGCCTTATTGCCACGAGGGCCGTTATTCAGCCGGATATTATGCCTTTGGAATGCTAACCGGACAGCTGCCCGCTGAGAAGGGGCTGGAGATTCTGCAGGCCGTGGCGGAGCTGCAGATTACCGACACGGCCCATCCTCATTACGGGGGATTTCGCTGGTATAGGGAAGAGGCAGAAATCCAGGACTCCAATGCGGCGTTTTTTATCCTGATGCCGCTGGTTACGGTTCGGTTATGCGTTTCGGACGTTTTCCCCGCGAAACATGTAGAGCTGATGGACCAGATGCTGGGCCATGCCGCCATCTGGTTCAGCCATGAATGTGCCCACCCTGAGATTTATTACCCCAACAAGATTATGAGCGACGGGGCTATGCTCCTGGCTGCGTCCGTACTGTCTGGGGAGGAACGTTATGCCCGGGAGGGTGTGGAGTTTTTCCGACGGTGGGAGGAGTACACCTTCCGGCGGGGCTGGGGCTGGGGGGAACATCTCAGTCTGGTGTACCAAGGTGTCATGATGAATGCGCTGCGGATTGCCATACGGGCTATTGGTGTCAGGGACGAGGAGTTGAGCGGGCGGCTTGCCGGCAGGATGGAGGAGCTGAAGGGGATTCTCCGGTTTCATGCCGGGGAAGAGTTTGTGCCCACCATCCGGAGCTATAACTTTAAGGGTGAAACTGTCCGCAAAAGCCTGCTGTGGGCAGCGGCGGGAGTCCGGGATTTTGCCGAAATGAGCGGGGATACCTGCAATCTGAATGATCTGGTTTCCTTGCTGCTGCTGGAGCCGGAGCTTGCAGCGGGTATCCGGGCACAGGAGGAGCAGCCTCTGCCTCGTGTACGTGAGGAGAGGGTGTTTGACGATGCCCGTGCCTACAGCTGGATCGGCGGGAATGTGCGGCTGGGCAGCCTGAGCCGGTTTCCGGTGATGCCCGGTTCGTATCAATGCCCTACCTGGGGTTTGGGCTGGCAGTCCTTTCCCGTAAGCTTCAGCGTGCAGGGCAAGCAGGTGTCGTATCTGCGCTGGTACGTGGATGAGGGGGAGTCCGTCCGGACCCATCCCGCCCATGATTATCATGGGGGATATCTTAAGCCGGCGTTATTTCGGGAGAGCATCTACCCTGATGTGCAGACGGTTTCCTCGCAGCGGGAGAACGCCGCTCTGGTGCTTCGAAGTATGAACCGGGTGAACAACCAGGTGAAGGAGCTGGCGGATGAGTGGGTGGTTCACCGTTTCGACGGAGTGCTGGAAACCATTGCGACTGAAGCTGGAAGCCGGCTGTGGCATGTGCTGCGGTATCCCCATGCTGCTGTGGCGGTAGCTGCTTTGCTGGGCTTGGCCGAGGGGGATACGGAGAGAACGCAGCAGCCTGTGGCTGTGGGGGATAAGAATAAGGCGCAGCAGCCTGTGGCTGTGGTGATGGATGGGGACACCCTGAGGCTCCGCCAGGTCCTGAGCTCCCGGGCGGAAGCGGCCCGGCTGGAAAGCTGGAGACTGGAGGCCGGTTGGGCGGTGGTGGCCGTGGATGGGGAAGCCAGTGTGGAGGAGTTGGAAGCGTATCTCGACCGGTATACCCTCCGCGATGTGACTGAACCGGAGGCAGAGGTACCGCGGAAGATGGCAGGTGCTATGCCCAGACGGTGCACCCTTTTGCGGGATGGCCAGCCGGTTGTGGAGCTGTATGCCGACCCGTACCATATTTTTGCATAAGCAGCCCCGCATGGAGAGGCAGGATGTGCCCGGAAGCTGGGTGCATTCTGCTAGGGCGGGGCAGGAGAGCGGAGGGGGAGGGGGAGGGTGGAGGGCGTGGAGTGAGAGGGGGAGATGGCGGATTAAACTCGAAAAACCGAGTACAAATCGCCTCAAAGGGCACGAAGTGGTGCATTATACTCGAAAAACCGAGTATAAATCGCTCCGGAGGGGGCTGGAGGGTGGATTAAACTCGAAAAACCGAGTACAAATTGCCCTGAGGGGCCGAAGTGGCGGATTATGCTCGAAAAACCAAGTATAAAGTGCCTCAGAGGGTCCGGGGGCGGAATAGGGATGGGCCAAAGTGGCGCATTATTCTTGAAAAACCGAGTTAAACACGTCCCCTTGGGGCGTAAAGCTTAACTATTCAAAGGAGAGTGAATTATGGTTACTAGTACCAAACCAGTAAATCATACCAAACCAGTAAATCACACCAGACCGGTAAAACAACCATCCATTTTGCGAACAATTGTATGCGCTTTCTTAGTTGTGTTAATGCTTTTGACCGGATTTGCTCCGTTTTCGGGTTTTGCTCCCATTTCCGGTTTTATCTCCGGTTCCGGCCTTTCGCTTCAAACTGCTTCTGCGGCCGGCAACGTCTTGGCAGATACCTTCGATGCCGCCGCCATCGGCGGCAAACCCTCCGGCTGGAGCATCGCCTCCTATCCGGAGATTGCCGTCTCCGTCCAGGAGGTGGATGGTCACCCGGGACGGGCTTTGGCATATACCCAATCCGCCAAACGCAGCGCCACCTATACCATTTCCCGCTCCTTCACCGGCGCTACTCCCAAAAGTGTGCTGACCTACCAGTTCCGGGCGGAGCAGACCAATGCGGTGATTTATCTGCCTTATATCAATGCAGGCTCCGTTAATCTGGCCCAATTTGCCTTGA
The DNA here is from genome assembly GCA_023388055.1 of Bacillota bacterium. GTDB lineage: Bacteria > Bacillota > Bacilli > Paenibacillales > NBRC-103111 > Paenibacillus_AR. Next base: position 241,055 of record JAEWGW010000011.1, read on the forward strand.
ACGGCGGCAAAATCTCCTACATGAAGACGGGCGCCAGCGCCTGGACCGGGCTGGAGGATTATCAGGCAGGTACCTGGTATAACATTCGCATCGCCTTAGATACGGAAGCGGGTACTTATGATTTTTACATTAACGATGTGCAAAAGCTGTCCGGGGAGCCGCTGAGGGCCAAGGGTACCTTTGACAAAATGTCCATGGGCTTCTACAAGGACAGCATCGGTACTGTCTATTTTGACGAGTTCCATGTCTACTCCTACAAGAAATTAGAAAGCGTTTCCTTCTCCAAAGAGAGTTACGATATCGCCGCCAACACCAGCCAGCCGTTGGAGCTGGTCTTCCATCCGGCGGATGCCACCAACCGGAATGCTATGTGGACCTCCAGCCATCCCGAGGTAGCGACGGTTACCAACAGCGGTATTGTAACCGCCCTAAAGCCAGGAGAAGCTGTCATTTCTGTAACACCAGAGGAGCTTGCCGGAGAGCCGCCGGCAACAACTGTGGTGCGGGTGTTTGCGGAGCCGATCAGCTCGATAGATATCGGGACAGTGGCAGCCGGTGTGCCTGTTGGCTCCCGTGTGCTGCTTCAAGCCACCATCCTGCCCGCCCATACCACTGATCAATTCATCACATGGAGCACCTCGGACCCGCAGATCGCCACCATTGACCATTACGGTGAATTGACGGGAGTTTCTGCAGGCAAGGTGAAGGTGTATGCGGCCAGCCCCAACGGTTTGGTGCGTGGGGAAACGGACGTAACGGTAGCAGCCCGAAATGTGCAGCAACGGTTGTATGTATCCCCGGCAGGAGCAGATACCAATCCGGGGACAGAGGCGGCCCCTTACCGAACCATCGCCAAGGCGCAGGAAGCTGTACGCACTCTCAAAAACGGCATGGACGGAGATATTGAGGTTCTGCTCCGGGGCGGTACCTATGTGTTGCCGGAGGCGTTGACGTTTACACCGCAGGACTCGGGTGAAAACGGGCATTTTATCATCTACCGGAGCTATCCGGGTGAGGAGGCGCTGGTAAGCGGCGGCAAGCCGGTTACAGGCTGGTCGGTGTACGACGCGGAAAAGGGGATTTATTCCGCCGAAGCTCTCGGTCTGAGGACGCGCCAGCTGTTTGTGGACGGCATCCGGGCCGTCCGTGCTTCAAGCCCAGGCGGGTTGACCAATCCCGTCAAGACGGATGCGGGTTATACATCTGATGACCCGGCGCTTGCCGCTTTTGCCCAACCGGGTGATCTGGAGCTGGTATTTAACGATCTGTGGACCAATTCCCGTGTAGGCGTAAAATCTGTCTCTCTCACCTCCGAAGGAAAAGCGCAGCTGACGCTGGACCAGCCGGCCTGGGACGCGGTCCGAAACCGCGGATTAACCTCCGCCACAGTGCCCGTCACCTACGAAAATGCCTTGGAGCTGCTGGACGAACCGGGCGAATGGTATCTGGATCAACAGGCTGGCAAGCTCTTTTACAAACCCCGTGCCTGGGAAAATATGAGCACCTCATCTATCGTGGCCCCTGTGCTGGAGAAGCTGGTGGACATTCAAGGGGAGTCGGCGGACACTCCTGTCCGCAATCTGGAGTTCCGCAACCTGCATTTCAGCTACACCACCTGGATGCGGCCCAGCAGCGAATACGGCCATTCCGATGCCCAGAATAACTATCTGCGCTACTCCGGAACGCCGGATTATTTGCCGGATGCGGCCATTGATCTGAGCTATGCCAATACAGTGAATTTTGAAGGAAATGATTTTTCCCGGCTGGGGATTACCGCTGTCCGGATGAAAACAGCGGTGCAGAACAGCCTCATTCGTGCCAACCGCTTCTATGATATCTCCGGCAATGCGGTCAGTGTAGGGGAGCCCAACAGCTCCGACCGGGAAAACTACAATCCGGCGGACCACCGGAAGATTTTGAAAAACAACGATGTGGTGAACAATTTGATCCACGATATCGGGGTGGACTATAAGTCGTCGTCGGCTATTTCGGCGGGTTTCCCCGAGGATATGGATATCAGCCACAATGAAATCTACAACATCCCTTACAGCGGCACGCATATCGGGTATGGCTGGGATAAGCTTTTTACCCCGGTGCTGCGGAATGTGAGGATCGAGAATAACTTTATCTACGATCTGATGGGCAAAGGTCTGCGGGACGGCGGAGCCATCTACAGTCTGGGGGCTTCCGGCGGTACGGCGGAGAACAAGAACCTGGTGAAGGGCAATTACATCCGCAACCAGATGGACGACAGCGCTGCGCTGTATGCCGATGAAGGCACGACGTATTGGCGCTACGAAAATAATGTGATCGATCTCTCCGAATCGCCCCCTTGGCATGGCTCCAAACGCTGGGCCCAGGCCTACAAGGCCACCATCCATGATCTGGACCTGGTGGACAATTATATGACGGAGTCTATTTTTGTCAATAATGCCATTGACGTTTATCAGTCCGGCAATCAGTTGGTAGCCGACGGGCAGTGGCCGGAGGAAGCACGCAGCATTATGGCTCGGGCGGGGCTTGAGCCTGCTTATGCGGGGGTAGTCCGTGGCGAGTTGCGTCGTTGGTCCACGGAGCGGCTGGATCTAGCTGTGGGTGGAAACGGGCAGGTGATAGTGGCAGCGAAGGATGGCAAGGATATGCCTCAAAGTCTGGAAAGCAGCACGATCTATTATGAATCGTTGAATCCTTCCGTGGCAGCGGTGGACGCCTCCGGGCAGGTCAGCGGGGTTGCAGTGGGGAAAACAACAATCCGCATCCATATCCTGAACGCTTCCATGCTGCGTACCTTGGAGGCGGAGGTAACGGTGGGGGATACCTTGTCTGAGGTGGAGCTGAAGGATGTGGCCGGCCATGTGCTGGCGGTCCGCTCCGGAACCATCCAATCCCTTCAGGCCCTGGGTAAAACCTTTTTCGGCAATACGGTGGAATTGGGTAATGCACGGTTTGCCGTATCCGATCCTACTGTCGCCTCTGTCACGGAGGACGGAGTTTTGAGTACACATGAGCAGGGCTCCACAATTCTGACGGTGAAAGGGGAACGGCTGGGCGAGGAGAAAACGGGGATTTTCCACGTGCGGGTCTGGAATGATGGGGATGCGGCGGTGTCGGGTCTCCAGGAGGAAATCTCCGGTACAGATGACTGGTTCGTTTATCCTACCAATCAGAATATCAGCACGGGTGATGGCTCCATTACCATCAGCACCCCCAACAGCGGGCATGGGATTTACCGGGGAAGACAGTACCAGAATGAACTGCTGGATTTCGATCTGACCATTAACGGAACAACAAGCTGGTATGCCCTTCTCTTCGGCAAAAAGAACGATACCGCCAGCTACTCCAATGATGACAACTATCTGGTGGTGGTCAGTTCCGGGGGCATTGAGCTCCAGCGCTACAACGGCACCGCCCGAACGGTGATTTACGGCAATATAGCAGGGCATACGAGTCTCGCCGGGGATGCCATTCCGAATACGATGCTGCCGTTTAATGCGAAGAAGCATGTTCAAATGGGGAGCATTGAGGAAGCGGATGGTGTCCGGCTTGTGTTCAAGGTGGACGGTCAGGAGGTGTTCAATTATCTGGATACAGCCTCTAATGCCTTGCGTGGTCCGGGTTATTTCGGATTAATTGCCCGTTCGGGCAGTCTGACGCTGGGTAAAAGCGAGATTGGAGCAGACCGGTTAGCCGGGCTGTTGTTAAGCGGTCCCAGAGCGCTAAAGACAGGAGAGCAGGGACTGGTTCAGGCAGCAGCTGTGGACTGGAACGGCAGGGCTGCGCCTGCTCCCTCAGGTGTGGTATATACCAGCAGCAATACGGTAACGGCTTCCGTGTATGAAAATGGTTTGGTGGTTGCCCATGCTCCCGGCAGCACGGTGATTTCGGCAGTGTACGGAACGGGTAAGGCCTCGTTTCCGTTGACCGTGTTGGCAGCGGAGCCTGGCGGCGGAGAGGGTCCCGGCGAACCTCCCGTGGATCAAGCGGGACCGCAATGGCCGGTGGGGGCTAAGCTGGATTTTCCGGCTGATGGCCTCGGACAGGATGCCGTAAGGCTGGAATGGCCGGCTGCGGCGGACGTAAGCGGAGTTGCGGACTACCGTATCCGTTTGGGTGAGCAGGTACTCGGAACGGTAACCGGCTCCGTGTATCAATATGTGGCTTCGGGCCTGAAGGCGGGAACCACGTATCCCTTCGCCGTTATCCCGGTGGATGAAAAGGGCAACGTAGGGGAACCCCTGACAGGAACTGTGACTACCAAAGCGGTGGTCAATCCGGAGAATCCCGGTAACCCCGGTAACCCCGGCAACCCCGGCAACCCCGGCAACCCCGGGACCCCCGGCAGCCCTGGGGACCCTGGAACTCCCGGAAATCCTGGTGATGATGGTTCTGAGGAGTCTTCGGGAACCGGTCATTCCCAGGCTGGGGGAGGGAATAGCCAAATTCCCTTGTCGGTGACCGCCGAAGGGATTGTGCTGGATGCGGCATCTTTGACCGGGACAATCGAACAAACACCGGAAGGCGGATCCGTAAAGGTGCTGGCGCTTTCCTCCAGTGTTCTGGAGACAGCACTTGAGAAGCTCGGCAGCTCCGGAGCGGCTGCGCGTCTGATCGTGGAGGTGCCGGACCACAACGCCATTCGGCTGGAGCTGCCGGCTGCCGCATTGTTGGCGGGCAGGGGCCAAATCGACAGGTCTACGCTGCTCATCCGCAGCAGCTCTGGTTCTTATGAGCTGCCGTTGGCTGGAGCTGCGGAGCAATTGGCTTCGTTGGCGGCAGGTGAAGGAGGGGCAATTCATGTCCATATAGGACCAATAACGACCCAATCCAGACTCCACCAAATTGCCCAATCCGCAGCAGCGAAAACAGGCGGCACACTCATGGGCGTACCTGTCGAGTTCAAGGTAGATGCGGTAGTAGACAGTAAGACGGTGGAATTGACTTCGTGGAAGGAATATGTCAGCCGCTGGCTGCCTCTTACGAAAGAAGTTAACCCGGCTGCTGCCACTGGAGTACGTATTGATCCGGATACAGGCAAGCTTACTTTTGTACCGGCGGTATTCACTCAACAGGGTGGCAAATCCGCAGCGGAGCTGAAGCGTAAGGGCAACAGTGTGTATGCCGTGCTGGAGCTGTCCAAAACCTTCAGCGACATGAAGGGACATTGGGCCAAATCGGAGGTGGAGCTGCTGGCCTCCAAGCTGGTGGTCAGTGGAACGGCGGAGAATCAGTACACGCCGGACGCATTAGTCACACGGGCTGAATTTGCCGCGATGCTGACCCGGGGGCTTGGGTTGGAACCAACTGCGTACTCAAATACAGCTTTTGTTGATGTCGCAGCTTCCGACTGGTATGCGGAGGCCGTTTATACAGCTGTGGAAGAAGGCCTTGCTGAAGGTTTCGAAACCGGAGAATTCCGGCCGTCGGAGCAGATTTCCCGGGAGCAGGCGGCTGTGATGGCAGCCAGAGCCGCTGCGGCAGCAGGCGGTAGCATAGCGGTGGCCGGCGCCATGCCGGATGCAGAGCAGAAACGCAACGCCTACGTCGACGAGGCGCAGATTTCCGTTTGGGCCAAGGAGGCTGTGGCTCAGATGAGCGGAGCGGGGATGTTTGCGGGGCGGGACGGGGGCAGCTTTGCTCCGCAATCGGCCATAACCCGTGCCGAAGCGGCGGTGGTAGTGAAACGTCTGCTGCAAGCGGTGAAGTTTATAAATTAGCAATTCGTAAATAGCATAAAAACACCAAGGGGCTTGCAGCTGCGCAAGCCCCTTAGTGTTTTGAGAAAAGGGAGTACATAGTGGGAGACCGAGAAAACCGGAGGTGCGAGGGTTGGTGTCAGAGGATACAAGCATGCGCCTAGACCAACTGGTGGGAATGTGGGAGCCATATGCGACGGATAATCGAGGGGTGGAGTAATAATTTTACTAAAATGACTCTTTGTACCTCGTATTTTCACATCCAACAATGGCCGCTGGGCTGCATCAGAATTTATACGAAAGTGCCGCGTCTGTCCCCGGCATTTTCATCCCTGGCGCTGGCCGCAAGGCCGTGCGGGATTCTAACGGCGGCCAGCGCCGTTATTTTCCCGTAAAAGCGGCTTCCCAAAATCTAACGGCGGCCACAGCCGCTATTCCGGGGAAAAGTGGGTTGTTTGGGCTGATTGGCAGCATATAAGGTCTCTCACCGCCGTTAGAATCTGAGAACCCGGATTTTTCATCAAATAAGGGCTGTGGCTTCCGTTAGAACCGAACCGAACGGAATAGCGACGATAGGAATAGCGACGACAGGAATAGCAACAACAGGAAAAGCAACCATAGAAAAAGCAAACATAGAAAAAGCACCGACAGGAATAGCAACGACAGGAATACCAACGATAGAAAAAGCACCGGCTGGAATGCACCGGCCGGAAAAAAACCAGCCGGCATGCCCCATTAGGCGTGCCGGCTTTTTGCCGAAGCGGGATCATGCTCCGTTTGTTACAACACTACTTCCACCTGGACACTTGTTCCGGCGGGATAAACCGGCAGCACGCTGCCGTCGATCGGCCGGCCGTCCACCCGGATTTCCTTCACACCCTTGCAGGAGCGGCTGGTGTTGGTGACCGTAATGTGATACTCGCAGCCGCGGAAACGGCGTTTGGCGGTGAAGCCTTCCCAATCGGAGGGAATACACGGATCGATGCGCAGACCATTCAGGTCCGCCTTGATGCCCATAATGTACTGAGTGGCGGCTACATACATCCAGGCGGCGGTGCCTGACAGCCAGGATACGTTGGCCAGACCGAATTTGTCGGACTCGGGACCGAAGAGGTTGGAGGCGTAGACATATGGCTCGGCTTTGTAGCGGTTCAGGCCGGCTTTTTCCATGGCTACTTGGGGAATAAGCTGCCGGTAATACTTGTACGCTTGGTCACCCCGGCCCAGCATACATTCCGCAATAATCGCCCAGGTATTGGCGTGGCAGAAAACGGCTCCATTTTCACCCGTACCCTTGTTGTAGTTGGTGAGCGGGTCCGCGGGATCAGGGAAGGTGGTGATGGACGGATGCAGCTTCTTGATGCCCAGCTCGGTGTCCAGCATTTCACGTACGCTATCCATGGCTTGGATGCCCTTCTGCTCCTCGGCCATTCCCGAGAGGGTTGCCCAGGTTTGGGAGTTAAGCCAAATTTTCGCTTCATCGTGAATATCGCTGCCCAGGAAACGCCCGTCGTCCATCACGGCGCGCCGGAACCATTTGCCGTCCCAGCCCAGGGTATTCACCAGCTCCTGCTGCTCCGCATACATCTTCCGGAAGCCTTCCACATCCTCGGGATGGCCGGCCAGCACAGCCAGGTCCTGCATTTTCAGAAGCACGGTGCCCAGTTGCATGGCGGTCCAGATGCTTTCGCCCTTGCCCTTGCGGCAGACGCGGAACAGCTGGTCGTTCCAGTCGGAGCGCAGCATCAGCGGGAAGCCATTGGGCCCCAGCTTGGAGGCGGTGAAATCGATGGCGCGCTTCAAGTGGCCGTAAATGGTATCCTCTCCGCCATCATAATACGGCACAGTTTCCTGAAGGAAGGAGGCGTCCCCGGTTTCGGCGGCCAGGTCCCAAACAGGCAGGGCGGTCCACAGATGATCGTCCGAATGGATGCTGGTGACAGGCTCCCAACCTTCCGTGGGGAAAAAATAGTGGTTTACATGCCCGTCCTGGTATTGCTGGCCCAACAACAGCTTGATCTTATCCTTGGCCCGCTCCTGATCGAAGGGGATCACGGACAAGATGTCCTGGGCGGTATCCCGGTAGCCCACTCCGCGGAAGGTGCCGGTGGCGTAGAAGGAGATGTTCCGCGAAAACTGGAAGTTCCGCTCCGCCTGGTACGGGTTCCAGATGTTAATCATCCGTGAAGCTTCCTCATCCGGCAGCTGGCATTCCAGCTTGCCCAGGTAGTCCGCCCAGTTAGCGGTAAGGGCGGCGAAGGATTTGTCGACGAAGTCTTTTTGCCGGGAATGGTCCAGCGCTGCTGCAATCTCCTCTTCGGTCATGGCGCAGCCGAGGAACATGTTCAGTATCCGGGTTTCGCCGGGCTGAAGGGTGACCTGGAATTGAAGGGCGCCGCAGGGGTCGCCGCCTAGCAGAGTGGAGTTGGTGCAGCCGTCTCCTTCGATGGCCTCCGGATTGGCTTCACTCCGGTAGGTCCCGATAAATTCGTCACGGTCCCCGTCATAGGCATAAAGCGGCGTATCCGAGGCGAAATAAACCAGCGGGGTTTCGTCGGGTTTGGGCTGATTTTCCACACCGTATTTGTAGACCAGCGCTTCCTTATCGAGGTAGGTTACGGACACCTGATGCTTGTTGTAGCACTGCCACTGGAGCTCCCGCATAAATTCCATCATACCGAATTCGGCGTAGGCGAACACGTTCAGGGATTTGGCGCTGTCACTGTTGTTGGTCAGGGTGAGGTTCCAGATCAGCGAGTTCTCATATGGTCCGACAAAATAAACAGTCTTCGCTGCCAAGCCGTCCCGCTCCGCTTCAAAGCGGGTGTAGCCCATGCCGTGGGCGCTTTTCCAGGAGGTAGGGCGGGCATGAGCCGGCTCGTTGGTGGGACACCAGTATTCTCCGTTGACCCGGTCTTGCAGGTAAATGTAAGGTCCGGAGCGGTCAGTAGGCAGATGGAAGAACCGGTAGCGGGTGATCCGCCAGATTTGGGGGGACTTGTAGAAGGCTACGCCGCCGCCCGCTTGGGACATCATGGTATGGAAGGTGCCGTTGGACAAATAGTTCATCCAGGGCGTCGGGGTGTCGTGACGGAGAAACTCCACTTCTTTTTTGTCGTCGTGGAAGCGGAAGGTTTGCTCCAGCGGTTGATGGGTGGGCTTTTTCATGGGATCGCTCCTTTTGTGGTGTCCCCCGGGGACGCTAACGGAACTCAGCGGCTCTTAGCGGCCGAAAATGGCGTGTTCCGTATTGTAACGGAACGGAGAGACCGTTAACCTGCGTTTGGCGGTTTTTCGGGCCAAATTTGTCCTCTAAGAGTCGGATAGTTCCGTTAGAAAATCCGAAGGGTGGAATTTGCCGTGTAAGCGTCGGATAGTTCCGTTACAGGTAGACAGGTAGACAGGCAGGTAATGGGTGAGCAGGCGCCGCATTGAAAAGGTACTGGTTGTTGGAGCGGCGGCCTGCCTGTTTATTGATTGTGTTAGAGTTACCGGACAGCTGCAGCCAGCCTTACTTCGGCTCAACCTCGTCCATGGTCATGCGGTATTGCAGGTCCTTCATGTACTGGCCGTCTTCGTTCAGGAAAACCAGGCCCAGCCGGACATCCTCTTTGGCAGAATGGACGATGGCGATCAATCGGTTAACCCCCGGCTGCAGTGTAATCCGCTTCTGCGGCTCAGGCTCCAGCTTACCGTTCAGGTATATTTCGTAGGGAGCATTGGTGTTAATTCGCAGCTTGCCGGCGCGTTCACCAGCAGTCCCGGATTCGGTAGCAGCACCTGCATCAGTACCAGCCGCAAGCCCTTTTCCAGTATCTGCAGCAGCACCAGCACCAGCACCAGTCTCAACACCAGCACCAGTCTCAACACCAGCACCAGCCCAAGCATCAACACCAGCCTCAACCCCAGCATCAGCATTGGCTCCAGCACCTGCCACCGGCACATGTACGAAGCAGCTCAGGAACCAGGGGGTTCCGCCCGGATTGTCCAGCAGCACGGTGCCATCCTCGGGGCTGCGCTCCTTCTTTTTCATCCAGCCGTAGAGACCTTCACCCAAGTTGTTCAGCGAAAATTCCGGATCGGTATAATAGCTCTTCATCGCCGCAAAATCCACATAAGCCGGGCAGGGGAGCGCCATCAGGCTTTCGATCGCCCATTCCCCGTCACCCTTGATGGATTCCAGCAGACCGTCCCCGAAGGCTGCGCCCAGATTGGCCAGCAAACGGGTGTACAGCCGGATGCTCTTGGCGCTGTCCGCGTCAAGCAGCAGCTGGGAGAACAGCAGCTGTCCTTTTTCTAAGGGGAGTCTGGCCAGGAACACGCCGGATTCCCGGGTTTTGTCGCGGTTGAATTCCACCAGCGCCAAGCGGCTGTATTCGGCTGCATATTGCCCGACGAAGAAGTCCTTCCAGGCGGTTCCCTCTATACTCCGGCACAGCACGGCCGCGCCGGGAATCTCCAGGCGGTGCAAGGCCAAGGGCTTATTCACCACATTCCGCGGAGACAGATGCACTTTATCGAAGCCGAAGAGATCCACCGGACTCATGCCGGAAACCTCGTGGCACGCATACTCTGCCTCCAGATGATACGTCTCGTGTTCAACCACCTTCACTACATCATCCGCCAGCCGGGCAAGACCCGATGCATCCTCAGGCAGCGCAGGCAGAACCAGCACCTTTCCGCCGCTTTGGGCAAACCGCCGCAGAGCATCGACTGTTTGTGGCGTTGAAATCCCATTGACGTGGGAGTTGCTGTGTACAGCATCCCCAACCGCTGTTTCCTTCAAAAGACCTGCCTCGACGATAACCAGACTTCCCGCAGGCAGCGCCCCCAGCTCAGAGCCATCCGCCACAAGCTGATGCTCCAGCCGGATCGCCTCCAGGAACGCTTGCGCCTGGCCGCCCGCCTTCACCCAAGCCGCCGTCAGAGGCACACCCTTTGCTTCCGCAGAAATAACAGTACGGCCTTCCGTCGCCACTACGCTGACTGCAGCCGCTTCCGGCACGGCTCCCGCCGCTTCCCCCGCGTAAGCCAGCAGGTTACGCAGCAGCAGGCAAGCCTGGGGTACACGCCCAACATGGGTCATCATCTCCATCTGATTGGCTACAAACATGCCTCCGTCACTTTTATACTCCAAAAGCGGTGTCCACAGATCGCCGCCGTCTCCGAAATCCCCGGAGCTGCATTCCAGAATCATGGTGAAATCGCCGTGCAGCGGCTTTTCGAATGCCGCCCGCACCACCGGCTCCGGTCCGTCCTCATGGAGCGCTTCATGCCAGAACATAAAGTCATCGCTGCCCAATCCTTTCAGCACCGGATGCTTCCAATCGGCGCCATGGGCCCGCAGGAAGCTCTGCCTGCTCAAGGCCAGCTTGCCCAGGGACAGGCTGATCTGCTCCAGCAGAAGCACACGACCGCCTTGGCTCACATGCTGCTTCAGCACCGCTTCCAATCCGCCATCCCGGTCCGCCAGCTTGCTTCCGGCAATAACCAGAGTCTCCTGCGAAAGCCCGGCAAGCTCATCAGGTCCAATCCGGCGGCATCCGGGAACCAGAGGCAACAAAGCTTCATAATCCGTGCTGCTGCCTACAAAAACAGCAGGACGCGCTACTCCGGCAGGCGAAGTCTTCAAGGCCCCAGAATAAATCCGGTACGGCACAACCAGCTCATGCACTGGCTGTCCGTCATGCCGCAGCACAGCCGTCAGCACGGCTTCCTCCACCGCAGACACCTCACCGGGCGTCCACTCGAAGGAGACCACCCGATGATCGGCGGGCTCCTGGACGAAGCCGAAGGTTTTTTCAAATACAGTCCGCCCGCCCTGACGGATGCTGCACACGACCTCCACATCACGCGTAACCAGCGTATCGTTGAACACATCGAAGCTCCGCCGGACAGGCAGGTCGTCGAAGAAGCTGGTGTTGTATTCCGCCGCCAGAATGGTGGCAGGTTTGAAGGAGGCGGCCATAATCGCGAAGGACGGGTTTGTCCTGTACGCCGGGTATTCCGCAGGCAGCAGGCCGTTGTTCAGCGATAGGGAGTAGCGCGGAATTACCTTAGGCTTTGGCCCCGGCGTATCCAGACGTTCCGGCGTTGGCAAGGGAATGTCCCGTTCCGGCATAGCCCGCATGAAATAGTGGGCGAAGTTAAAGGTGGAGATGCCGGACACCCCTTGGCGGCGGGCATATTCCACAAACAGACGCTCTTTTTCCGCCAGTCCCTTGGCGGCCTCATCCGTATGATGGTAGGCATCGAAGCCCACATACATGCTGCTGTTCTGGGGGCAAATGTACCACCAGCCGCCATGCTCGCCGAATACCAGGGGCACCGACCGGTCCCATTGGTCGATGATGCCGTCGATGTTGTAATGGCGGGTTTCCACCTCTGTCAGCTCTTTGGGTAAAAGGCGGTTGTCCCCCTCCACGATAATGGGGCGGGTGGCGTCCATACGGCGGATAATGTCCATAAATTCCGGAATAAAGGTTTTAAAAATATCCCGCCCGTCCACCCAGCGCATTTCGTTCTCGACGCTCCACATGATAATGGAGGGGTGGTTTTTGTCCCGCTGAACCAGACGCTCCACATGGCGGCGGCAGTTCTCAATATAGTCGGGATGGTCGGCCTGCATGGTTTTGCCGGAGCCATAGATGGCGGTTTCGTCCACGATCAGCATGCCCATCTCATCCGCGATGTCCAGATAATACGTCGGGTATGGCTCCGCATGCAGGCGGACGCTGTTCACGCCCGCTTCCTTACACATGCTGTACCAGGTGCGAACATACCCTTCCGTCTGCTGATTCGCCCCCTGGAAATGCCAGGAGTCCCCGCGCAGATTCACCGGAATCCCATTCAGGATAAAACGCGGCCCTTCGGTCCACACCTCACGGAAACCAAAACGGATCTCCTGCCGGTCCAGGACAAGCCCTTCCGAAACAAGCTCCAGCTCCAGCATATACAGGAACGGCTGATCGGGACTCCATAACACCGGGTCCGCCCAGTCCAGGGAGAAACGGGCCATACCTGTCGCGCCATTGGGAACCGCCGCTACCTCCGAAGCTTCCGCCTCCAGCACAACCGCAGCTTCGGCGTCCCCAGCAGGCTTCACCGCGAGCCGCAGCTCAGGCCGCCCGCCCGTCGCAACCGCACCTGAACCAGCCGACACAGACACACCCACCGGCAGAGTAATCGAGGCATCCACCTCCAGCCGCTTCTCACGGACGGAGGTACGGACCACAACATCCTCAATCGCCTTCACAGGCTGGCTTTCCAGGAACAAATCCTGCCAGATCCCCCGGGCGATGTAGCCGAACCAGGAGCCGGTGAGGCCGGTGACCTTTTCCAAACCGGAGGGTATCTTCACCTTGGGAAAGCTGCTGCACACCACATGAAGGCGGTGCTCGCCGCCGGGCTTCACCTTACCCGTCACTTCCACGCGAAGGGGCAGATAACCGTCCTGCCAAAAAGCGATTTGCTCCCGGTCCAGATAAACGGCAGCCTGCTGCATGATCCCGTCCAAACGCAGGAAAATCCGCTGATTTTCCATTTCAACAGGAACCGTAAACGTCCGGTGCAGCACACCTGCCGCGGCTGCCTCCCATTCCTTGGGATAACCGAACAGATCATAGGGGCGGTATTCATGCTCGGGGATATCGCCCATTTTTCTGCCGGGCACATTCTCGTACGCGCTTCTCCAACTGGAGGGCACCAGCACCTTCTGCGGTTCAAAAGCCAGCTGATACGGCAGCTCAAGAGCGGTTGGGGTGGAGTAAAGGGGCATAAAATCCCATTCTCCGTTTAAGCAAACGGTGGTCCGCATAATTGTCACCTTCCTTGTTCAAATTTCCGCATGAAGAACCAGCGGGATGTCCAGCCAGGGGCGGGAGTCGGGCCATTTAACAAAGTGGGGGTCCATAACGGCGCCCCAGTCAGTTGGGGTATTGGCGGTGGTGAGTTTGCCGCGGTAGGGCGCTTTTTCCACCAGATAAGGCTTTTCCGAATAAAAGAACATCAGGTCCTCATGCAGGGAAATAATGCCGTATTTGCAGCCGTCCCCCGGCTTCTCCTCCTGGTACTGGTAGTGGTAAAAAATATAGCTGGCGATCTTGTCCGGCTCAAGCCGGGCCAATCTCCCGTATGGTGTGCCGTTGCCTGGGGAAGTCCGCCAGGGCGATCCCTCGAAAGGGGCCTGATAGTGAAAAATATCCGCCATGGGCGCCCAACGTCGATCCTCAGCACCACCGGGCCAAATCCGCAGCACCTCGGGAGCACCCGCAAGTAACTTGTGGGGGTCCGCAGCCGGACCGTCGCCGGGGCATTCATAATACACAAACAGCTGGCTGTCCCATTGGAAAAGACTGAGGCGGCTAACCCCGTTTTCAGTCATCCGCTCCTGAAGGGAGGGTTGATTTTGCTCCAAAAAGGTCTGTATGTCCGATTCCGCATTCATCTGAGCTCTGAATTGACAGCGTTTCACTGTATCCGCCTCCGTGAAGCAAGCTTTATGTCTTCCCCTTTATGGTAAGCCAAGCTGAAGTCTGGCGCCTTGACGATCCGGTCTTTGTTTAGCATAATAATGACATGACCAAAAAAATCTATTACAGGGATATGGATTTGGACCCGGGCTTTATTTTCCGCATCCAAAAATGCCCGTTAACCCATGACTACTTTGTGCATAGCCATGATTTTTCCGAGCTGGTGGTGATTCTGGAGGGAAGCGCCGTCCATGTGATTGAAGGAAGGGAGTATCCGGTTACGGCCGGGCAGGTGTTTCTGATCCACGAGGGTGTGGCCCACGGCTACCGGGATGTGAACAATATCCAGTACGTTAACGTCATGTTCCACCGGGACCAGCTGCTCCAGCTGTCGGAGCTGAAATACCTGCCGGGTTTTCAGGCGCTGTTTTATATCGAGCCGTTTTACCGGAAGGAAATGAATTTCAAGGGCATGCTGACCCTGGAGCCGGAGCAGCTGGCGAAGGTATCGGGGATGCTGGATTCCATTCTGGAGGAGGCGGAGCGGAAGGAGGAGGGGTACCGGCTGATGATCCGGACCTGTTTTTCGGCGCTGGTGGCAACCCTGTCCCGGTATTATTCCGCCAACAGCGGCGGGGAGGAGAATAAGGCCCTGCGGATCGGCGAGGCGGTGACGTTTATCGAGGAGCATTTCCTGGAGCCGATTACGCTGGACCAGCTGGCGGAGGCGGCTTACCTGTCTAAGCGGCAGTTCTGCCGCGTGTTCGCCCGCAATTACCAGACCACGCCCATCGACTATATCATCCGCCGCAGGCTGGATTATTCCTGTACGCTTCTGCGGGACGAGGCGGTTTCCGTTCAGCAGGCCGCCATGGAGAGCGGCTTTTCCGACCAGAATTATTACGCCCGCCAGTTTAAAAAGGTGTTCCGCTGCACCCCTACAGAGTACCGGGAACGGCAGAAGCTGCTGCATTCGTAACGCAGAAGCGGGAACCGTTATATTCAGCTCAAAAAAAGTGCCTCAGCTATCATGCTGGGGCACTTTTTCCATATATTCGGCTTCTACCACACTATGGTTGAATTTCTTGAGCAGCTCGCCGAACTGCTTCATCTCCGCATCTGTCCAGTTATCCAGCACATGGCCCAGCCTGGCAATCCGGTTGGCCTTGTCATCCGACAGCAGCTGCTCCCCCAGCTCGGTAATACTGAGGATAAAGGCCCGTCCATCCAGCTCATCGGGGACGCGGCGGATGTAACCCTTTTGCTCCAGGGCGGAAACCTGGCGGCTGACAGTGGAGATGTCCAGGTGAAAGGTATGGGACAGGGTTTTGATGCTGCAGGCTCCACCCAGGGATATCTGGGTCAGGAGCAGGTAAGCGGCCCGGTCCAGACTGCCTACCTTCTGATAGGAAATCATGGAGGTGAGGCGGCGGATCAGGAGGGCCAGCTCCAGCTCTACACCCTCCAGGGACTGTTGGTTCATCATAAGGACCTCCGTTGGCAACGTATGCTTCATGCTTATGTCAAGATTAACATAGGTGCGGTGGTTTGAAAACTCGGGCATTCCCGAATAAGACTTGACGAAGTTACTCAAACTGATTAATATTTAAATTGTTTAAATAAAAAGCAGGGAGATCACGGACCAATGGCACAGGATTCAGAGGACCTTATTGACCGGTTCCATACAGCGAGTCTGCGTTTCCGCCGCGACTTCGAATGCCAGCTCCTGCAGCGGCTGGGCCCTTCTATTACTGCGCCGCAGATGTATGTGCTCTTCTATGTGAAACGGAAGGGAAAATGCAAGCTCAGCGACATCGCCGATAAAGTGGAGGTGAAGCCCAGCGCTGTGACGGTGATGATCGACAGAATGGAGCGTGCCGGCTACGTGGTACGCCGGGATGATCCAGCCGACCGCAGATCCATCCTGGTGGAGCTGACTGCGTCCGGTGAGAAAATGCTGGCGCAGGCCGTATCGCTTCGAAACGAGATCATCCACGAATATTTTACCAGACTGGAGCCGGAAGAAAGAGTCGTTCTCACCCAACTGCTGGAGAAGCTGGCCCCCCCAGACAAAGAATAAGGGTCCAGTTAGAAACACCAATAAAAGGAGAAGAGAGACGTATGGAAGAACTTTCACACAAACGGAAATTGTCCATCATGATCGCCATTATCGGCGCCATGTTTTTTTCCGCTATCAACCAGACCATAGTCAGTACCGCCATGCCCCGAATCATTGCCATCCTGGGCGGCATGGAATATTACACCTGGGTCATCACCATCTACATGCTGACCTCTACCATTGCAACCGTACTGGTTGGCAAGCTGTCGGATATTTACGGGCGTAAGCCGTTTATTCTTGCCGGTATTATATTCTTTATGATCGGTGCATTCTTAAGCGGATTTTCCAAGGATATCTTCCAGTTGATCACCTACCGCGGCATTCAGGGGATCGGCGCCGGTATCATCATGTCGTCCGCCTTTACCGCTGTAGGAGATCTGTTCTCCCCGCGTGAAAGAGGCAAGTGGACCGGTGTGATGATGGCCGTATTCGGCTTCTCCAGTGTGCTTGGCCCTACCTTGGGCGGCTGGCTGGTGGATAATATGCCGTGGAAATGGCTGTTCTGGATTTTCCTGCCCTTAGGAGTTGTGGCCTTCATTATGATTCTGGCTCTGTTCCCGAAGGTTCCCCGCAAGGAATCGGAGAGCATCGATTATTGGGGTTCGCTTTTCCTGACCCTGACCATTGTGCCTCTGTTGCTGGGCTTCTCTTGGGCAGGCACCAAATATGCTTGGGGCTCCGCGCAAACCATCGGGTTATTCGCAGCCGCAGCGGTGTTCCTGCTGATCTTCCTTCTGGTGGAAACCCGGGCCAAAAGTCCGGTGCTGCCGCTGTCGCTGTTCCGCAATGATATCGTTACCCTGTCCAATGTCATCGGCTTTATTATGAACGCAGGCATGATGGGCGCGCTGATCTACCTGCCGTTTTTCGTGCAGGGTGTGGAAGGCATCTCGCCTACCTATTCGGGTTATGTGACCATGCCCATGTCTCTGGCCATGGTATTCGTCAGCGCCATGACCGGCCGTATGATCACCAAAACGGGCAAATACAAGAAGTTTGCCCTCCTTGGTTTCCCCATCATGGTAGCAGGCATGCTGATTATGGCGTACATGGATTCCGTATGGATGGCGGTTATCGCTATGATCGTGTTCGGAGCGGGTCTGGGTCTGGGCATGCCGGTTTTCTCCCTGACTGTACAAAATGCCGTCAAGCCTAATGAGCTGGGTGTCGCCACCGCTTCCTCGCAGCTGTTCCGGAACATGGGCGGGACCATCGGCGTTGCCGTTATGGGCACCATTATGACCACGTCCCTGAAGAACCACATGACAAGCGCGGCGGCGGCAGCCGGTTCGTCAGGAACTGCAGATATCGCCAATCTGGCAAGCGGAAATCCCAAGCTGGCTGCATCCCTGAAGGATCTCCAAGGTCCTCAGGCGCTTCTCGATCAGCCCAAGCTGAAGGAGCTGATGGCTTCCCTGCCGGCGGATATCCAGCCGGTTATCCAGCATATGGTCGATATGCTGAAGGACTCTCTCAGCTCCGCGCTGACCACCGTTTTCCTGTCGGGCACGGCACTCCTTGTGCTGGCACTGGTTTTGACCTTCTTCATCCGTGAAATCCCGCTGCGTACCTCCAACAAGATGCCGGAGGCAGAGCGTGCGGTTCAACAGGAGCCGGCGTCCATTCATTAAGATTTACCGTCAGTTGCAACAGCCTGGAGGGCTTCATTCCAGGCTGTTTTTTCTGTTGGAGGGAGGGGATTATCGGACAAGGGGCCCGATTCCATAGATGTCCGTTGACAGTCCCGGGTTTAGTTGTATAATACAAATATAGATCACATTCGTGGAGGAATGGGAAATGAAGGCCCATGAAATTATGGTCAACCCCGCTTACAAGGTAAAGGAAACGGATTCTGTCCGGGCGGTGATTGAAAAGTTCATCAAGTACCGCATCAGCGGCCTTCCCATAGTCAATGAACGCAATGAAATCGTCGCGTATATCAGTGACGGGGATATTCTCCGGTACGTAGGACGCCAGGAGGACCAGGTGGTGGGTTCCCTGTTTTTCAGCATGGTGTTCAGGGGGGATCAGGATGAGTATGAGGACCGGATCAAGCGGGTGCTCAGTTTGAATGTGATGGTCATCGCCCAAAAAAAGGTGTACAAGGTGGACTGGGACGAAGAGGTGGAGGACATCGCATCCTTGCTGGGCAAGAGGCAGATCAAGAAGGTGCCGGTGGAGAAAAACGGGGTTCTGGTGGGCATCATCAGCCGCGGCGATGTGATCCGCCATTCCTTCCAGAGCACCCTGGCTGAGGAAGAACAAGCGCCAACCTTGAACAGGCAGCTTCCGTAAGGGGCTGGCAAACCAAACCTTGAAATACTCCCGGAATGAAAGGGGGTAGAGCAAGGTTTTTTCTTTGTTTTTGAACACCAGGACGCGTTTTTACACACGCCCCTAAAACCATCCGGATTTTTTGCTGTGGCATTTCGCTAGTGTTTTTTGAGGAGCATATTATCCCGGCACCAGGGCCAGCAGGATGGGCAGCACCAGGAAGGAAGCCAAGGTGGTCCACAGAATACATTTGGACACAATTTGCGGAGCGGCGCCGTATCTCTCAGCCAGAACCGTCGCATTGACAGCGGCTGGCATGGAGGCAAGAATCAGCAGTACGGAGAAAAGGGTCCCTTCCACCCGGAGAATCCATAATCCGGCAGCTGCGATCAGCGGGGACAGCAGCAAACGGACGGCCATTCCCGCCAGGAAGGTTTTGTTGGCATGGGGCTCCAGCTTCACTCCGGCCACCCGAACCATCTGCGCGCCGAGGATTGCCAGCACCACAGGAGAATAAGCGCCGGCCACCATGGTGATTCCCTTATCTACCCCTTCAGGAAGCTGCAGGCCTGTGGTCCGGAGCAGGATAGCCAAAGCGGCGGCATAGATGGCGGGCAGGCGGAAGATGGACACCACGGCATTACGGAAGGAAAAGTGGGAGCGCGCGGCAAAATAAATCCCCACTGTGTTCACAATGACCATCTGGGTGATGACATACACGGAGGCGTGGTCCAGACCCGCCTGGCCGAAGGCCAGCAGCACCAGCGGGAGACCGTAATTTACACTGTTGGTGAAGGTGGACATCAGCGTCAGGCCTGCCGATTCGGGCTGGGGCAGCTTAAGGGCACGGCTGAGCAGTTGGGCGCAGGCCCACAGCAGAAGCAGATTCAGCAGGCAAAAGCCCAAGGTCTGGTATATATCACCGGAGCTGATGGAAGCCTTGGACAGGGTATCGAAGATAATGGCAGGGCTCAGAAAATACAGGTACAGGGTCAATAATGGCTTCACATCCAACTGGGTAAACCTGCGGAGCAAGGCTCCGGCAACAACGGGGATGGAGATGGGGACGATCACCTGGAACATGGTGCTGAATACGGCGGCAAACATGACAAACGGCAGCTCCTCTCTGACTGGCTCTCTTTTTCAAAATAACAAAAGAACGCTGTCTCGTCCAAGACCCATAACCTATTGCCTTTATAGGGGAGCTGTGGAGCGAACCGGCCAGGGAGAACTCCCAGCGACTGACGCTATTTCGCCATGGACATCGGGCTTGGATCAGGATATTCTAAAGGCGGAAGGTTTTGAACGTATTTGTTCATCTCCGTTTGTTCATTAAATATAGGCGAAAGGGTGTTGGGTTTGAGTCTGAATTACCGTTTTGCGTTCTGCCCGGAGAACCGGGGAGAGGATTGGATTATGCTGGAGCAGGAAACAAGCTTCAGTTGGAATACAGGGTACGGCTTCTCCATGCCGCCGGCATTTTCCCGTTATGAGGATTTGATGGACTCCTGGCCGGGGGATTATTTTGTGCCGATGAAGCCGACCTTCCTCGTGAATGTGCCCAAAGGCAATTATACCGTTGCTGTGTCCTATACGGGTTTGACGGAAGGGGCAGCCCTGACTGTGAAGGAAGGGCGTGGCCGTATTGTGCTCAACCGTGCTCCAGCTGGAGCCGGGGAAAACGTCCGCGAGGAATTCGCCATGCATGTGTGCGACGGACAGCTGAAGCTGGCCTGGGACGGAGCGGGTGTCCGGGTGGAAGCCATTGAGATCACTCATGCCCCCATGCTGCCTACCCTGTTTCTGGCGGGGGATTCCACGGTGACGGACCAGCCTTCGGCAGGATATCCGTATACCGGATGGGGACAAACCATCGGCAAGTTCCTGAACGCCAAAATCGCAGTGGACAACCATGCCCGTTCCGGCCGCAGCTCCAGAAGCTTTATCGTGGAGGACCGCCTGAACCGGATTTGGAAGCTGATCAAAGCCGGGGATGTGCTGGTGATCCAGTTTGCCCACAACGATGAAAAGGAAGATGAGCGCGGAACGGAAGCCTATTCCACGTATAAGGAGTTTTTGACCCGGTATATTGAGGGGGCCCGTGAGCGCGGAGCACTGCCAGTGCTGGTGTCGGCCATGCAGCGGCGGTTTTTCGAGGAGGACGGCTCCATCAAGGATACCCACGGCGATTACATCCCCGCAATGGAGGAGCTGGCCCGGGAGCTGGAGGTGCCTTACATTAATCTGGCGGCCAAAAGCAGGGCGCTGCTGGAGCAGGTTGGGGACGAACCCTCCAAGGCTCTGTTCATGTGGACGGCGCCAGGTGAATATGCCGGGCTGCCCGACGGCACCACGGATAATACCCATTTCTCGGAGAAGGGTGCAATGGCTATCGCCGGACTGGTGGCCGAGGGCATCCGGGAGCTGAACCATCCTATGTTATCCGCTTGTTTGCGGTAAGGTGAGGGGGAGGGCGCCTCAAGGGCCTTCCCGACATTTCAAAGGTCAACAGGTTTGGCGGGAATCGCGGCAATAGCCACTCATGCTGCGGTTCCCGCTGCATCGAAGACCGATGAAATGTCAGTGAAGGCCCTCAAACCGGCTTTGCCGATTTCGAGGCTTCCATAACACATCCAGCCTGCGGCAGGGACCATGTTATTTCTGGGTAGCGGCTATTTGCCATAAAACCCCGCTTGCTGTATAATGAAGCTTCGGATGAGGGTCCGGAGTTTGACGTAAGGACAGGCTATTATTCAGGGCACCCCGCAAGGGGTGTTCTGTTGTTATGAGTGTAAAACACGTTGCTGTAACGGAACTATGCGACTCTTACAGCACAAAATCGGTGGTTTTGGTTTTTTAACGGAACTGAGAAGCTCTAACAGAGGTGCGGACGCCTTCCGGGGCTGGTTTTCACATCGTAAGCGCTTCTGAGTTCCGTTAGCCCGGGAAATAACCCGAAAATGCAGGCTAAGCGCTTGTGAGTTCCGTTAGAATCGGCCCGTGGCCTGGCGGCCATCGCCAGTAATGAAAATGCTGGGGCAGACGGGGCACTTTCGTATAAAGGGAGTGAGCGGACAGTGGGCAGAAAAACGGGAGTATGGATTTTTAACGAATCTCAGCCACGCTATTTCGCTCCTATGGCCCCTCTTCCGGTTGTAACGAATCTGAGGCGTCTTATTCCGGCTTAAAGACACTAATAAGAACCTGAACGTAAGCAATAGCGTGGCTCAGATTCGTTACGTTGGCAAACAGCCGCTTTTTCGCCGAATAAGCGCTGTGAGATTCGTTAGAATCGCCCATGCCCAGCGGCCATCGCCAGGGATGAAAATGCCGGGCAGACACAGCGTTTTCGTATAAGTTTCTTACATAGAGCACAAAACAGCATTCATTCAGAATATAGTTTCGGGTACCCTGTGGCGGCTGAGTCTGCTGCGAGGGGTGCCTTTGTATATAGGAGAGGAAGGGTACTATGATCAATTACAAAGACGAACTGGCCCAACAGATTGCGGAAGGATTCGAGGGTTTGGAGGCAGCAGCCCTGCGGGACATGATCGAATATCCGCCTAACCCGGAGATGGGCGATTTTTCGTTGCCCTGCTTCAAGCTGTCCAAGGCCCTCCGTAAATCTCCCCAGGCCATTGCCGATGAGATCAAATCCAAGCTGGCTACGGACGGTCTGTTCAGCCGGGCGGAATCCGTTTCGGGTTATGTGAATGTATTCCTGGACAAACAAGCCTTCGCAGCTAATCTGCTGTCGACCATCCTGTCGGAGCGTGAGCGTTATGGCTCCTCCGATTTGGGTGCGGGCAAAACCGTTGTGTTCGACTTTTCCTCCCCCAATATCGCCAAGCCGTTTCACGTGGGGCATCTGCGCTCAACCATGATCGGCAATGCGCTGTACCGGATTCACCAATACCTGGGCTATACCTGTGTGGGCGTTAACCACCTGGGCGACTGGGGAACCCAATTCGGCAAGCTGATCGTCGCCTACAAGAATTGGGGCAATGAAGCTGCGGTGGAGGAAGGCGGCATTCTCGAGCTGCTGCGCCTGTATGTGCAGTTCCATGATGAAGCGGACAAGGCTCCGGAGCTGGAGGAGGTTGCCCGTTCCTGGTTCGTGCGTTTGGAGCAGGGCGATGAGGAAGCGCACCGCCTGTGGCGCTGGTTTGTGGACATCAGCCTGAAGGAGTTCAACAAAATTTATGACCTCCTGGGCATCAAGTTCGATTCCTTCGCCGGCGAAAGCTTCTACAATGACAAGATGGACAAGCCCGTCCAGGAGCTGAAGGACAAGGGACTGCTGGAGGAGGACGAAGGCGCCCTGCTGGTCCGTCTGGATGAGTACAATATGCCCCCGGCCCTGATGATCAAAAAGGACGGCGCGACTCTGTACCACACCCGCGATGTGGCGGCAGCTATCTACCGGAAACAAACCTATGATTTCCATAAATGCGTGTACGTCACCGGCGCGGCGCAAAATCTCCACTTCCAGCAGCTGTTCAAAATTGTCGAGCTGATGGGTTACGAATGGTCCAAGAATATGGTTCACGTGCCTTTTGGCCAGGTGAGCCTGGAAGGCGCCAAGCTCTCCACCCGGAAAGGTAATGTGGTGATGCTGGACGAGCTGCTGACCCGTTCGGTAGAGCGTGTGCGGGAGATTATCGAGGCGAAGAACCCGGATATGCCCAATAAGGAAGAAGTGGCCCGCCAGGTTGGCGTCGGTGCCATTGTGTTTAATGACCTGTCCACCAACCGGATCAAGGACGTGGTGTTCTCCTGGGAGGATGCCTTGAACTTCGAAGGGGAAACCGGCCCATACGTGCAATACACCCATGCCCGGGCGTGCAGCGTGCTTCGCAAATCCAACGGCGGCAGCTCCAGTATTGAGTTTGCCGGTGCCGCAGAGGTGGATGCCGGCCAGCTGTTGAATACGGAAGCCCAGCTGGCGCTGAAGGAGCTCTACATCTTCGGCGAGCAGGTGCAGCAGGCTATGTGGAAGCTGGAGCCGTCCATCGTCAGCCGCTATCTGGTGGATCTGGCCCAGGCGTTCAACCGCTTTTACCACGAATGCCCGATTCTGGTGGAGGACCAAGCGGTGCGCAACGCCCGTCTGGCTCTGGTGAAATCCGTGCAGATCACCCTGCGCAACGGCCTGGCCCTGATCGGCCTGGAATCACCGGAGATGATTTAGTAATGAAATTAGAGAGGGAAGGTCTCGTGCTGAGGCTTTCCCTTTTTTATATGGCTTGCGGAGTAGGTGCCTTTGTACAGGGTGTGATAAAGCCCTCTGAATTGTAGTAACTCCTCGTGCCTCCCTTTTTCTGCTACCCTCCCATTTTCTATAACAATGATCTGGTCCGCCTGTTGGACTGTGGAAAGTCTGTGGGCGATAATGAACGTTGTTTTGCCGGCCATCAAACGCTCCAGCGCTTTTTGAACAAGCCGCTCCGATTCGTTATCCAGCGCTGCAGTTGCTTCATCCAACAGCAATACCGGCGCATTTCTGAGCAAAGCCCGGGCAATGGATATTCTTTGCTTTTGACCCCCGGATAACCGTACCCCTCGCTCACCAATATGTGTGTCCAGGCCTTCGGGCAGCTCCAAAATGAACCCTAACGCATTGGCGTCCCCCGCAGCCGCCACGATCTCCTCCTCCGATGCATCCAGTCTTCCGCAGGCAATATTCTCTCGAATGGTTCCCGAATACATAAAGCTTTCTTGCGGCACAAAAGAGAAGTAACCTCTTAACTCCTGCAATTTCATATCCCTGATATTTTTTTCGTTAATCCGTATTTCACCTCCGCCGGGTTCCAATAAACCTAACAGAATTTTGAAAAGGGTTGTTTTTCCGCCCCCGCTTGGACCGACTAACGCAATTTTCTGTCCGGCTTCTACATGTAAGGAAACATTATTCAGAATGGAACGACTGGAATCGTATCCAAAGCTCAATCCATCCACTTTCAATGTGTTAAAGTCTTGATTCACTTTGTGGTTGGGAATGTCAGGAAATTCCGTTCTTTCGTCCATCGTCTTAAAAATCCGGTCCGCGGCACCCAGCGCTTGTTGAAGCTCTCCCCATGATGATGCCAGGCCGGTAAATGGCCATGTTAAATGATTCATCAGCTGTATAAACGCGATTAACCCGCCTACAGTCATGGACCCCGACGCTGTAAAATAAGCGCCCACAATGAACGTTACAATAAAGGATAAAAGACCAACTGCATTGGCCGCAGCAGAAAGGGAAGCCTGGATTTTACCTCCACGGATTTCGAACCTGCTGACATCATCACTATTCTTAGTAAATATTTGAAGCAATTTCTTTTCCAGTCCGAACGGTTTAAAGATATGGCTGGAGCCCAAAATTTCTTGCAAAACGGAGGTTAAGGCCCCCACGCGGTGTTGCAGCTGTTGGGAATTGTGACGAAGAATCTTCCCGAACACCCCTCCGACAAGCAGGGTCACCGGACCAACTAGGGCACAAATGAAAGCCAACCTCCAATTGATGGTAAGCAAATAAATAAAGGAGGATAAAGCGAGGATTGGATTGCGGATCAAAGAAAGCAAGATGTCGCTGCATGCCTTCCCGATGGCCTGATTGTCGTTCGTCATCCGTGTCAAGAGTTCTCCGGAATGATGATCATTAAAGTGACTCACCGGAAGGCATAGTACCTTCTTCAGGGTATCGATACGGATATTTCTCCTGATCTGGGAGGAGACCTTTGATTTTAGGTAAGTATCCACATAAACATTTGCAACTGTACCAACAAGAATGATCAGACCAATGACAATAAGGGGTAACCAATGCGTCTGCGTTTGTGCGACTGCTGCATCCGTGATTTTGTTGAGATACCAAGCGGTACCAAGATTCAAGCCTATACTCACGAACATAGTCATAAATAAAATCGCGTAGACGGCTTTGTGCTTCAAGCAGTAACCGGTAAGCCGCCATAATGTTTTCTGCTGATTCATCAGATCGCCTTCCCCTACATAAAAGTTTATGTTTTTCGAGGACGATGCAGTTGAAAACCATCTGTTAAACATCCAATTAACATCCCCTTGGATGTTATGGTACCTTATTTATCCATTTTGCACAATGAACATTTTCTTTTATTTTGCTTGACAGGGTAAAAAGATTTCGGCATATTGAAAGCTATAAGGGTAGATAAGAAGGGGTGTGTTGAAGATTTCGGATTTAGAAAAAATCACCACAAATCTGGGACCGATGGATCTTGGCCAAATTGATCTTTTGGTAGATCAAGGCTTTTATACAAACCGCAGCGATTTTATTCGGATTGCTATCAGGAGGCAATTGGACAGCCATTCGGAGGAGATCAAGGAGTTTAAGCATAGGAAGTATTTTGCTTTCGGGGCATTGGAATTTGATCGGAATCGATTAGTGGAGGCCAAAGAAGAGGGTGTGAAAATCGATGTTAAAATCGTGGGCGCACTCATAATAGCTAATGATGTAACCAAGGAGTTGGCAGAAGAGACCTTTGGCAATATCCGGATCTATGGGATCATCCGGGCTCCGGAGCCGGTGAAAAAATGGCTTACACTTATGAACGATAAAAAGTAATGCAAGCTAGTTACGTTCTAACGGACCCACGATGCTTTATTTTGCGGAAAACAGGGCTTTTTCCGGAGTTGCGGACTGAGGAGACGCTATTGGGTGGGAAATTGCAACTTTTGTGCTGCTTACATACAAATAACGTCTCCTGTGTCCGCGAAATCTGCAAATCCTCGTTTTTTGGCAAAATAGCGGCTCCTCGGTCCGTACAAACGGCTCTTACAGAGGGCGGCCGGGGATCCAGACAAGCTATCCCGCTGCATCCTGCACCTTGTTCTGCTCCTCCGCCGCAAAATCGTAAACGGCCACAAATTCCGCCGACCGGGTTAACCCTTACGTCCGCGCCGACAGGGGAAGGATGCAGCTCTGTATCAACGGCGAAGCCGCTCCCTTGACGAAGAAGATTTCCTCCTCATCCTCCCGGCGCCGGATGTTCTCGCCTGCCAGGTCCGCAAAATCGGGCGTAAAGTGGAACTCTACCCGGCAGCGTCTGTCCTGTGAGACAGCCTCCCCCTGGTGGGCAGCCAAACATTCCGCAATCTCCGCAAACAACACAGGGCGGGAGCTGACCACATCCATAAGGTCGAAATTTCCTTCGGACCACTCATAAACAAGCAGCAGCTCCCGGTCCTCCGCATAATAGAGGGCATCCGGAAACGTGTTCAGGCAATGCCACAGGAAGATGGAGGAGCTGCCGGAAACGCTGCATTGCGAGGGCAACGGTCCCCGTCCCTGGGCCAACCGGACCAGGAGAGCCCAGTCCTCCTCCCGGGTCACATCCAGCTTCCGCAGCTGCGGCGACCCGACAGGCTTGGAGAGCTCCACATCCGTTTCATACCGGTAAAAGGGGCTGCGTTTGAACCCCAGCTTCGGATACAGGGTAATCACAGACTCATTGGCGTACAGAACGACCAAGCTGTTGTCCGGCTGCCCGGAAGAAGCCAGCGCTACCTCCATAAGCTTCCTGAACAAACCCAAACCCCGGTAATCCGGGTGGGTCATCACTGTGCCAATTTGAAGCGCAGGCACCTCGTTTCCATTCAGCAGCAAAGTCACGGCCGTAACCGACACATTGGCCACAATTTCCTCTCCGTCTGCGAACGAAAAGCAGGTGTAGCTGTCGTCCCAGGCCCCTTTTTGATACCACGCCTCAAAATGGATGCCAAAGGTCAGCTGCGCCAGCCGGTTAAAGCTAAGCCGCAGGCTATCCTGGTCCCGGTAATGGGAGACCAGCCGCAAACGGTTTTGCATCGTAACATCCTCCTTTTTTAGTCCAATAGCTCCAGTGTAGACAGGCCATCCCGCAAAAGCTATACCGAAAACAGCTTTAACCAAAGAATCCTTTAATCCCGCATCCCGCAGCAGGCAAAAGAAGTTTAGGGAGGGGAGATGCTGGGGAAACTGAAAACGATAGGCAATCACATCCCAGAAAACAAGGAGTTTGCACATGGCGAAAAGTGATGATTTGGTCAAATACATTACCCAGCAGGTGGTCACGTATATCGACACCCCTATGGAGGTGCGCAAGCAGCACCGCCAGGAGCGGCGCACCATCCGCAACAGCACCCCCTGGTCGGTCCGGTGGTTCGGTTTGCTGCCGTTGTCCATTAAGGTGTGGAAGGAGCAGAAGCGAAAAAAACAGCCCTCTCCCGATTAAGGAGCTGCGTGGAAATCAAGAAATTTCCCCGCAGCTGCTTATGGGACGGACTGGTGATGAAAAGCTGTGGAAGCATGAGCCGGTTACGGCGGCGCTTCTGCAGCTTTTCTATATGTGAATAGGAGGAGAACCGTTAGTTGGTAAAAAAGCTGCCCAGCTTCACCGCCGCGGCATAAGGCACATACCGGGCGCCTTCATGCTCCAGCCGGAGAAAAGGCCCGGCATGGCTCCATTCATGGAAGCCGGTTGTTGCTAGGGGGTACAGGGCTTTGCCGCCGTACCACTTGCCCAGGTAGGTGACAGGTATTTCCTCCGAGCTGATCGGCCCGGCCTTCCAAGCGGAGTAGTCCAGCTTAGGCTCCGGGCTGCCCTTCAGCCAAACAGGCTTCAGGAACGGATCGAAGGACATTTTGATCAAGGTGGCTGCTAGGGTGCCGGGCTGCCCCGCCACCGTTACATTATAAGCAGAGGAGGCTTGACTTGCTCCTGTTTTCTGCTCTTGAACCCAAGTATCGAGTGAGGGAAGCTCTTCTCCGGTTTTGGCATCCAGATAAAGCGGTTCATCCGCAGCGCCCTCGATCCGCCAGACTCCCTGCAGAGGCGCCGCATAGATGCGGGATATGGTCATGGATGGATTGGATTCGGAAATAAGTCCCCGCTGCGCCAAACTGCGCTGCAGCGTATTCATGCTGAACAGGGGATATTCGCCCTGCCCGTACTCCTGGAGACGGTAGCTGTCCCCGTCGGCGGCCAAAACCAGGTAACCGACCTCCTGGGCGTTTGCCTGAAGCAGCACCACCCAGCTGTGGGTGCCGGGGCCAAGGGGATAGACGGTCCAGGAAGCGGCAGCCCAGCTCTCAAAGCCCGGCTCTCCAGCCAGAGCATCTACCCAGGAGCGGATAACCGGAGTCATGCCGGAATCGGCTGCTTCCTCTGCGGGAGACTGCCGGAGACTGTCCGGTGCGTATCCCAGGGCCAAGGCTTGTCCATTCTGCAGCGAGGCTTGTCCCGCTGGTGCTTCCGTAGCAGGAGACTCGGCCAGAGCGGAGGAGGCAAGTGACCAAACCGCCAGCAGGCTGCCCAGAAGGACAGCAGAGGCCATTCTTCGTGTCCAATGTGCCAAAGCTTTGCACCAACTTTCAATTGAAAACGTTATATTCAGCTTAGCGGAACGGCAGCAAAAAGACTGTTTCTTTTTGCGGACAAGCGCCTTGCTTTTTTTAAGAACATTTAGCGACTGGGGTCAATTGGTGTCCGCATTCCCTCATAGAGATGAAAGAAACCGCAGTTCGTGACGGACACTGCAATCCGGGGGCGGTATTGCCAGTCGATTTCCTGCTCTCGGGCTTTATACTGCTCCTCTACCTCGGCTTTTTGGGAGGATTCCACGCTCCGCAGGAGCTCCCCGTAATAGCTGTCGATCCGGTTCCACTCCTCCTTAAGCCGTTTCCAGGCCTCCACCGACCACGTCTGATCATAGGCGCTAACCTTGTTCTCAAGGAAATTCTCCAGCTGGGCGACTGCCCGGTCCAAGGAAAGTGCTGCATGCTGGAGGTGGATGGTGGGCGGAATCTGGGGGGTGAGGCGGCGTTTTTTGACCCGGTCATAAAAACCCTCCACAATCTGCCCCGTGGCCATGTTGATGCCCAGGGAATGAAGCTCATCCCGCTTCATATCGCAGATCAGCTCTACCTTGTAATTCACACAAAGCCAGGTAGAGTACCCTAATGAGGCATACGGGTTCAGCATCGTTGGCTCCGGATTCTCGAACAGGCGGACAAACTGGCCGCGTGCCTTAGCCACGCCGAACAACTGCTCCATGCGGCGGCTGCCAAAGGCCATTACATCGCTGGGGATGCGGCCATAACCCGATGAGAGCACTGTGGTGACTCCGAAATACCGCCCGAGAATGCTGTCACTCTGCGGGGCAGCGGTTGCGGATGCTTCTGGAGCAGAAGCAGACCCCGGGACGCCATTGCCTGAAGCCGGAGCCGCAGGAGGAGCAGGAGCTGCGTGGCGGGGAGGAGGCGCGGTTTTGGCCTCGTAGGTCTCCGGGTCAAAAATAAAGGTAAACCGCATAGGCTCCGGCGCTGCTCCCGTCCGCTCCACGAAGCCCCAATAATAGGAGCGGTTCATCAGGTCCTTGTCTGCCTCCGGCGACAGCTGCACGGTGATCCAGCCGTCATTCTTCTCTGTCACCTGGCTGCCGGTGGCCTCCAGATAACGGTGTACGAAGCTTTCGATCATCTCCCGGTTCATGCTTGCTTCACCTCCATGAGATGGTGTTGGGCGGGGGAACATTTTGGGAAGAGGTCATGAAGGCTGCCGGCAAACCTGTTCCGGCCTTATGCTCTTCCTCCTCCACTTCCTGCCGTACATTATGGAATTGTGCGCCCAGCTCATCCAATCTGCTGCGCAGCTCCGTATCGCTGCGGGACTCCAGGGACATCCGCAGGAGCAGGCTTTCCAGGCTGGCGGATTTCTTCTCGATCCGCTCCAGAATGGCGTCAAGCCCGCCGATGACCATCTCGAACATGTTGATCTTTTCGTGCAGGAGGGACAGGATATGCTCTTCAATGGTGCCCTTGGTGGACATATTGTGGATGATCACATCCTCGGTCTGACCCAGCCTGTGCACCCGGCCGATCCGCTGCTCCACCCGCATGGGATTCCACGGCAGGTCGAAGTTGATCATATGGTGGCAAAATTGCAGGTTAATGCCCTCGCCGCCCGCCTCCGTGGCTACCAGCACTCTGGATCTGGTGCGGAATAGATCCATCATCCAATCCTTTTTTCCCCTGTTCATACCGCCCCGGTAAGGGACTGCCGAGATGCCCCGCTCCTTCAAATAATGGAGGAGGTATTCCTGGGAGGCCCGGTATTCGGTGAAAATAATCACCTTATCGTTGATTTCTTCGATGAGCTCCAGCGCTTTTTCCGCCTTGGTGTTGGCCTTGATACCCTTGATAAGCTGGACCAGCTCGTTGATGCGGCCGCGAACGGGGGAGTCCTCGGGCATTTTTTTGAACATATTGAACAAGGTCAGGAACACCGCATCCCGGCTGGAGCAGACCTCCCGCTGGAGCGTCACGAGAGACAGAATCCCGGACAGATCCCCCTGGGATTCCTCATACCGCTGCCGTACAAAATCCGTGACCCCGTTGTACAGCTCCATTTCCTCCGGGGAAAGCTCCAGGGTGACATTTTGCACCTTTCGTTTGGTATACGTCACACCGCCGTCGCTGCGCCGGTTGCGGATCATGATTTTGGACAGCTCGTCCTGAAGGCCGCGCTCGTTCTTTGGGGTGCGTTTGCTCAGAATGAAGGAGGACTGGAATTGGCCCTGACCGCCCAGCTGGCCCGGCTTCAGCACGTTGATCAGGTTGTACAGCTCCTTCAGATCATTCTGAACCGGCGTGGCCGTAAGGAGCAGGCAGTATTTTTTGCGCAGCTCGCTGACAAATTGGTAGTTGGTGGTTTTTTTGTTCTTCAGCTTGTGGGCCTCATCGATAATGACCATGTCATAGTCCATGTTCAGGACGATCTCCCGGTGGGGATCCCGCTTGGCCGTATCCATGGAGGCGACGATGATGTCGCACTGCTCCCACATGTATTCCTTCTTCTGGGCGGCGGCAGGGATGCCGAATTTGGAGTTCAGCTCCCGCACCCATTGCAGCACCAGGGAGGCGGGGACCAGGATCAGCGCTTTTTTGACCAGGCCACGCACGATATATTCCTTCAGGATCAGCCCGGCTTCGATGGTTTTACCCAAGCCGACCTCATCGGCCAGAATGGCCCGGCCCCGCATCTCCAGCAGCACCCGGCGCGCCGTCTCCAACTGATGGGCCATCGGCTCCACCTGGGTCAGATGCTTCAGGCAGAGCAGCTCGTCGAAGCTGCTGACCAGACGGGACGCTTCCGCCTCGTAGGCCAGCTGGAACAGGGTCCAGTCGTCCCAAGGGCCGTTTTTTTCCTCGCGCTGCCGCATCTCGGTAAGCCAGCTGCGGTCGATGTGCATCTCCAGAATGCTGCTTAAGGCCCGGACCGTTTCTTCCGGGGCTGTTGGTTCGCTCATGCCACACACCTCCATCGTCAGCATCATCAGGCAGTATCCTATAGTATGAACCAATTGCTGGGTTTTCATAACGAAGAGTTGGGAGGGACGGTGGATAAGGCGGGCGGGGAGGCTGGGAGAGGAGCTGAACATGAAAAATCGAGTTGAGTAGAGGGTGGGCGTGGGCTTGAAGGAGGGGCTGAACATGAAAAACCGAGTAGAGAAGAGGGGAGGGCTTGATGAAGGGAGCTGAACTTGAAATATCGAGTATAGTGAAGGCCGTGGACCCTGTTTTGGTGGTTTGTGTATGATTTTTCGAGTATAAATGTGGTTTCTGAGGCATGTGGAGCGGATTGTATATGATATTTCGAGTATAATGATGGTTTTTTGGTGCACGAGGGGGTGCTGGATATGAAATTTCGAGTACACCTGCGGTTTTCGGGGCAATTGGGGTGGTTTGAAGCTGATCATTCAAGTACAATGTCAGTAGAGTGTAAGGAAGGTACGTGGATTTGACCAACAAGCAGAAGGGGAGTGATTGGGATTTACAATAAGCGCACAGAATTTCTTCTGGACTTGTGGAAGCGGGTGAGGGATAAGCCCTTATACAAAGTCTGGTTTGTGTTATTCACCGGAGCTTGGGGAGCTGCTGTCGGAGGTTTTTTTTCCATTTTGCTGCTGTGGGGTTATGAGTCTAAATGGATACTCACCTTAATTGGAATCGGATTTCTTGCGGGAATATCCTTGAGCTATTTCCAGTATCGCTATTGGAATCATAAATATAACCAGATCATGATGAATTAATAAGAAACTATTGATTCCGGCTTCACTCGGGAAGGCCGCGGGGCTGTTTTTCTATTGGGAAAAAGGTAATTCTGCGCACAAGCTCCCGCACCAAAAACAGGGACGATCGGATGATGGCTTTCCGCGTCCCTGTTTAGTATGCTGATGAAGTGACTTGTTTTCTACATAAATAAGGTTTGGTATTCCCGCTGCAGCTGCCGCGTAATCGGGCCGGGCTGTCCTCCTGCGATGGGCGTTTCGTCGATAAGAATGACCGGGGTGACCTCGGTGGTGGTTCCTGTGATCAACACCTCATCGGCGCTGTACAGCTCCTCCAGGGTAAATGCAGCCTCCTGCACCGGAATACCCAGTGTACGGGCCTGCTCCAGCACAACCTGGCGGGTGATGCCGGGCAGAATCAGGTTATCTGCCGGGTGAGTCCACAGCGTCCTGTCCTTGACCATCATAATATTGGAGGAGCTGCATTCCGTCACCGTTCCGCTGCGGTGCAGCACGGCTTCGTCGGCTCCACGCTCAACGGCCTCCTGCTTGGCCAGAACGTTGCCCAGCAGGTTCAGGGTTTTGATGTCGCAGCGCAGCCAGCGGATGTCCGGAACAGATACGATGCGGATGCCGCCGGTAATCTTGTCCCGGTTCCGGGGGAGGGGCTTGCAATAAGCGGTCAGCACAGGCTGGGTGCCCTCCGGCGGGAAGGCATGTCCACGGGGAGTGGCGCCGCGGGTAATCTGCATATACAGGATGCCTTCCTCCACCGGGTCCTCATCCAGCAGCTTGTACAGCAGTCCGGTGATTTCCGGAAGGCCATAGGGAAGAGGAATCCGGAGCTCGGCAGCGCTGCGGGCCAGCCGGACCAGGTGGGCATCCTCCTGGAACAGGCGTCCATTGTAGATCCGGAAGACCTCATAGATGCCGTCCCCGAAGTAATAGCCCCGGTCATCCGGGTGTATCGTCGCGTCCTGGTAATCCGTAATGGTGAGGTTATGGAGAAATTTCATGGCGGACAAGCTCCTTTTTGGCAAAAGTAGGTTTTCCCTATTTTACCCCTAATTGCACGGAATTGCACAGGGATGTCGAATTAGAGGCGCTGGGATGTCCAAAATAGCCATTCAAACATAGCGGATGGGACTAACTGGAGTCGGAATAGCAGAAACTGCCTTCCGCTAACGTGGCGCAGTGCAGCATCCCGCAGCAAATAACGGAAGCCGCCTTCCGCCAACCCCGGACCAGCAACACCCGTCTAACACATAAGGCTGCCACGCCGCAACCGGTTATTGACCACGAAAAAGTGAGCCAGACCGAGAAAATAACAGCTTCTCCCCGGCCTTTCGGCATAGGCTCGCCATTTTCGTCTTTCATTTATTCGAATCACTACATATAGTGGTGTATAATGGACTTCTCGCACTATATCTTGAACGTTCTGCCTCTTTATAGAACATATTCCAGATGTTTTGTCAAGTCGAAATAAACCTATCCGGGAGGGTGTTCATGTGGAAACCATGCAACTGAAGCAATCGAAATTGGAGGGGCTTAGCGAAAAAATCTTTTTGGACCGCTATGCGATGAAGGACCCCGACACCAACAATACCAAGGTAGGGGATGCGGTTTTGGTGCTGACCAAGGACGATCCCAAGTTCCCCGCCAAGGAAGTGGGGACAGTAGTAGCCCGAAACGGCAAACAAGTCACCATTAAGCTGCGCAGCGGGGAAATGGTGGAATCCTCCATCGAAAAGCTGACGTTGACCAAGGAGCAGAGCCCCGAGGAGCTGTGGGACCGTCTGGCCAAGGCCATGGCGTCGGTGGAAGCCACACCCGAGAAACGCCAGGAATGGACCGAGAAATTCCGTTACATACTGGATGACTGGAAGCTGGTGCCCGGCGGACGGATCGCCGCAGGTGCGGATGCCAGTGATGAGCTGACATTGTTCAACTGTTATGTGGTACCGTCTCCCCATGACAGCCGTGGCGGCATTATGTCCACCCTGTCCGAAATGACGGAGATTATGTCCCGTGGCGGCGGAGTTGGCATTAACCTGTCGTCCTTACGTCCCCGCCGGTCCATAGTCCGTGGGGTAAGCGGCTCCTCCTCCGGTGCTGTATCCTGGGGCGGCCTGTTCAGCTACACCACCGGTCTCATCGAGCAAGGCGGCAGCCGGCGCGGTGCCCTGATGCTGATGATGAACGACTGGCATCCGGACCTGCTGGATTTTATCACCGTGAAACAAACCATGAACCAGATCACCAACGCCAACCTCTCCGTGTGCGTCAGCAACGGCTTTATGAAGGCGGTGAAGGAGGATTTGGATTGGGAGCTGGTGTTCCCGGATACCTCCGACAGCGAATATGATGCCGTATGGAACGGTGATCTCGACGAGTGGAAAGCCAAGGGCAAAGAGGTGAAGGTCTACAAAACCGTCAAAGCCCGTGACGTTTGGCATACGATTATTGAATCCGCCTGGAAATCCGCCGAACCCGGCGTGGTGTTTATGGAATATTACAACCAGATGTCCAACAGCTGGTATTTCAACCCGATTATCTGCACCAATCCCTGCGGTGAGCAAGGTTTGCCGGCTTGGGGCGTGTGTAACTTGTCCGCTGTGAATCTGTCCCGTTTCTACGATGCCGAGAAGCATGATGTGGCATGGGAGGAGCTGGGCCGGGTGGTGCGTTATTCCTCCCGTTTCCTGGACAATGTCATTGACAAGACACCTTACCACTTCGAAGAAAACAAGGAAAACCAGCTGAACGAGCGCCGGGTGGGCATGGGCTCCATGGGTCTGGCCGAGCTGATGATCAAGCTGGAGATTCGTTACGGAAGCCCGGAATCCCTGGAATTCCTGGACAAGCTTTATGGTTTTATGGCCAAGGAGGCGTATCTGGCTTCTGCGGAGATTGCCGAGGAGAAGGGCAGCTTCAAGAAGTTCGATGCGGAGAAATATCTGCAAAGCGGCTTTATGAAAAATATGGTGGAGGCTTTCCCGGAAGTGGGAGCCGCTATCCAAGCCAAGGGTATGCGTAATGTAACCGTGATTACTCAGGCGCCTACGGGCAGCACCGGAACCATGGTGGGCACCTCCACCGGGATCGAGCCGTACTTCGCCTTTGAATATTTCCGCCAAAGCCGTCTGGGCTTTGACAAGCAGTTTGTGCCCATTGCACAGGAGTGGAAGGATGCGCATCCCGGGGAGGAGCTGCCGGATTATTTCGTCACCGCCATGAGTCTGTCAGCTGAGGATCATATCCGGGCCCAAGCCGCTATCCAGCGTTGGGTGGACAGCTCCATCTCCAAAACCGCCAACTGTCCTGCAGACTTTACGGTGGAGGAAACCGAACGTTTGTATGAGCTGGCCTTCGATCTGGGCTGTAAGGGCGTCACCATCTACCGGGACGGCAGCCGTGATGTGCAGGTGTTGTCTACCGAGAAGAAGGAAGACAAGAAGGAAGCGGAGCCGGTTGCAGAAACGGTAGAGTCAGAGCAAGCGGATGTGGAAAATGAGTCCTTCGAAGCTATCGGTTCGGCCCTTGCCGTTAATGTGGACAAGAAAACCGAGCAGGTCTTCGACAATCAATACAAACGCCG
The DNA here is from genome assembly GCA_023388055.1 of Bacillota bacterium. GTDB lineage: Bacteria > Bacillota > Bacilli > Paenibacillales > NBRC-103111 > Paenibacillus_AR. The sequence continues at coordinate 277,271 of JAEWGW010000011.1, forward strand.
TCCGCAGGTGCTCCGCGGCGCAACCTATAAAGTGAACACACCTTTCGGGATGGCCTATATTACCATTAATGATCTGGATGGCATCCCCAGCGAAATCTTCCTGAACGTAGGCAAAGCAGGCTCCGACGTGTTCGCCATGTCCGAGGCTCTGGGCCGGGTATGCTCCCTGTTCCTGCGTTACGGCAATCACGGCAACAAGGAAGCGTTGCTGATCAAACATCTGAAGGGTATCGGCGGTTCCGGAGCCATCGGCTTCGGCGCCAATAGAGTGGAGTCCATCGCCGACGCCGTCGCCAAGTCGCTGGAAATGCACGTGCAGGCCAACGCCGCCTCCGCCGCGCATAACAGCGCAGCGTATGTCACTGCAGCAGCGGAAGCAATTGCCCACAGCCACGCCCCCGCGGCAGCGGATCATGGCCATGACGCCCATGGCGGGCACGGTCACGGGCACAGCAGCCTGGACCTGGGCACCGTCAGCAAGGACATCTGCCCCAGCTGCGGCAGCGCCTCGCTGATCCCGTCGGACGGGTGCAAAACCTGCACCAGCTGCGGGTATAGTAGGTGTAGTTGAGTGGCTGTGAGGTTCTGTAAAAGAGCCCTCTGTGATTTTGCATAAATGATGAGAATTTTTGCGCAGTAAGTGAGAATAATTCGTCGGAAATATTGAGAAAATAAAAATACACATCGGTTTGCATTTTTATTCATTGAGGAGTCTGTAGCGGCAAATATTTGCTTAGCTACAGACTATTTCCTTTATGGTTGATAATAAAACACCATTTAGAGGCACGTTCAATAATTGTAGTTTTCAAACTTATTGGTTATCATGAAATATTAAATTTAGCAATCTTAATTCGACCACCTGCAGTAGGGATTATTCAATCGTTTCTGACTTTATTTTCCGTGTTTATTAGAGCCGTCCTTAGGTTAAGGATGGCTCTTCATGATTTCTACGAAAAAAAATGCGATAGTAATGAATACTCCAGATTGTTAGGGCAAGTGTAAGCCAGATTACCTATTCTGATATCAGTCCCAATTTCTTTAAACGAGAATGAATGCCCCCTGTTTTTCTTTTATGGACAGAGGCCATCTGCTCTAACTCCATTCCCTGATAGAATTCCATTCGTAACTGTTCGTCCTCGAACAACTCCCAACGATTATAACTATTGGATAATGTGGGGTCGGTAGCGCCCATTGAGTTTTCTTTCTGCTTTATCTTATGTTTTTTCCTGGTTCCTAGATGAGCTTTCTCCTGCCCTGAAGTAACTAACAAATTTGTTTTTGGAGATTCGGTAAATCCAGTCATTTTTTTATGCTTCCTGATAAATTCGGAAAATTTGAATGGTGACAGTTCTAAGCGAAAAGGGAAAGAGGTGAATTTTAGATTGTGCTGTAGGATAATACTATTGAGTTCTGACCAGGAAAGATGCACTTCTTCTCGCAATTTTTTATAATCAGACCAATAAAGCACTCGATCATTAACATTAAACAGGAGAAACTCAACCTTTTTTTGATCCAATTCAACACATATGTAATCATTTAGATTGCGTAAATTTTCTATAATAAGATAGCCATACCCTTCTTCTTGACAGAAATTCTGCAGACCAATCCACTTCATAATGTTACCGTAATACCCCATTCTCATATGGGGTTTGATTTCCACTACAATACATCGACCATCATTTAAGCGAACTAGAAAATCTGGGTAGTAATCGTGAATTACCTCTGAAATGGTATACAGAATCCCCATTGGTTGCTGAACATAGTTAGAAACATACTCTAACTCTTCAAGATATTTGCAAAACTGAAATTCTAGTTGGGATTCATACTCGATGTTAGCCTGATTCTTTTTACTATAAAAGCTACCTGAAATACTCTCACTATCATGGTTTACGGATCTTTTTGGGTGTATTTGTAAGAAATCATCTATCGAAGTATTCTTAAAGTTTTGGGGCCATGCTACGTCTTTAAATAGACGCTGAAAAATTTGTTGTTGCCTCCTATCGATTCTATGCCGTTCTTGAACAGAGGATCGAAGCGTATTATACAGACGCTCAGCATTCAAACTTCTCACAGAGACTTCGTCCTTCGAGTAACTGAGATTAGTTAAAATATGGAATAATCTATAACTAGGGATATCTGAGAGCCGAATTGCCAAGATAGCCATGTTACAGTCAGAGGATATATCACCTGGATTTATCCACATTCTTATAAAGGTTAATAATTTTGCACAAGCATACTCGTGGTTATTATTTTGAAGTTGCCTATTGCCGTATAACTTGATTTTTTGCAGAGTTCTTTTCTCGATTTGACGAATTCGTTCTCTTGAAAGATTGAATAGGTTCCCAATTTCTTGCAAACTTAATGAATTTCTATCTTGAAGGCCAAAACGAAAAGCAAGAATCGCTAAATTCCTTTCTGAATTAGTTACGTATTCTGTAGCATTTTCTAAGAGTTCATAAAACAACTCGGTTAAAGAATCTATTTGATCCATAACTGGGCTTTCTCCTTTCGGATATGGTTAATTCCTTACTTCTACAATTAGAGCCTTGATCCTTTTAATATATGGAAAGTTTGTGCTTTTATTTGGGAAAAAGTAGGATATAGTATGAACTTGTCGAATATGATTTGAGTAGTAAAAGTACTCAAATCATATGAGTATTTCCAAGGATGACCATGGAGATGAATAATTCGCAAGCAACTAATGTAAATATTAGGTTTCAAAAGTGAATTTTTTCAATGTAAGGCCTTCGTACAAAAAAGATTATTGCGATACAGCGTAAATAGGGAGGCTGAAGGAATGACAGAACCGACCAAGCCAATAAGTAATCCTTTCTCCACGGGCGGTGGCGGGGGAAACTTTGAAACACGCGTTCAAGCTGCGTTTGTTGTTCTTATGCTAACTGGGCGAATATCTCCATGCCTTCCGCCTTGGCCAATTACAAAAATTAAACTTCAAGGACGTTACACCGGTTTTAATACGGATGATTTTATTGTTTTCACAGAAGATCCGAAATCTGGGACTGAGGCGAAATTGCTTGCGCAATTAAAACATACTATCAGTATTACTGAGGGTAATGATACTTTTGGAGAAGTAATCCAAGCCGCTTGGAACGACTTCGGTGATCAGTCGATTTTTAATACCGAAAACGACGCTTTCGCTCTAATTACTGGTCCTTTAAGTACCGCGGATATTAACAACACTCGTACTCTTCTAGAGTGGGCACGTCACTGTGAGAACGAAAAAGAATTTTTCTATAAAGTCAATGCGATTGGTTTTAGCAATGACGTAAAAAAGAATAAGCTGGAAGCTTTTCGGTTCCACCTTAATAATGCTAATGGGGGAAAGGCAATTTCTAATGAACAACTCTGGAAATTCCTAAAAAGCTTTTATCTTCTCGGTTATGATTTAGATACGGAATCGGGAAGTTCCATGTCGCTTGTACAATCACTGATAGCACAAAGTTCAACAGAAGATGCTTCATTATTGTGGTCAAGAATTTTAGACACTGTTCAAACTGGAAATCAAACCGCTGGGACATTTAGCCTTGAAAATTTACCTGGGGAAATCAGAAGAGCCTTCAACACTACGAAATACACTCAATGGGATCAAGATCTTAGAAAACTGAAAGTACATGGTAATTACATCATTGAGATGATCAGGTCGGATATCGGTGGATTACATATTGATCGGCGAGAGTATTTCGACAAGATATTGGAGGCAGCAGAAGATGAAACGTTTGTTTTTCTTACAGGAGAACGAGGGTGTGGGAAATCAAGTTTAATAAGGGAATTTGCAGAGCATATGAAGGATCGAGCTCCAGTTTTTTGTCTTCGCACAGAGGATCTGGATAAGCCGCATCTTGATCATATATTTTCCGGAATAGGGTTAGTAAGTTCACTTAATGAGCTTGAGGCAGGTTTAGCTCTGATTCCAAAAAAATATATGTTATTAGAGTCCCTAGAGAAACTTCTTGAATTGCAGAATACTGCTGGATTTTCAGATCTCATTCGATTTATACAGAAAAATCAAGGTTGGACCATCATTGCGAGCGGGCGTGATTATGCTTATCAGCAGATAACATTCAACTTCCTCAGTACAACAGGAGTTAATTATTCCTCAATAATAATCGATAATTTAAAAAATGATGAAATCCAACGTTTATGTGATAACTTTGAATTTTTGCAGCCATTAGCAAACAATCAGTTACTTAAAAATCCGTTTTATGCAGAATTAGCATATAGAGTCGGCCAAGCTGGTACTCGATTCTCAAGCGGTGATAGTGAACAGGAATTTAAGTTAGCAGTATGGAGAGATGTTATATCGAAGGAACAGGTTAGAATAGCTGGCATGCCGCTGAAGCGAAGAAGGGTTTTTATCGACATTGCTGTTAATAGAGCCAAACAAATGGCTTATGGTGTGCCAGATGCAGATTACGATTATGAGGCATTATTAAGGCTGGAAGAAGACAATTTGATTCGCCGAGACCAAGTGAAAGGACTTGTCAGCTTATCGCATGACATTCTTGAGGATTGGGGTCTTGAACGTTATATTGACGAAGCATTTCAAATTAATTCCGGAAGCGTCAAGAATTTTGTAGCGGCAATTGGACAAGAACCAGCAATGAACAGGGCATATCGCTTATGGTTACATAAAAAAATGATATCCGAAGAAAATGTTGTTCAACTCATTCTATCCATAATTAATGATAAAGCAATTGAAAGTTGTTGGCGAGATGAAACAATTACAGCAATACTTCTTGGCGATAATCCTAATGAGTTTCTAAATCTATTAGAATACCAAATTTTTGAAAATAATGGTGAACTTTTAAAGAGGTTTTGCTTTATTCTTCGGGTATCTTGTAAAACACCAAATCAAGAATTGATTAAACAGTTTCTGGGTGAGCTATCGAGGGGATTAAGTGCAATTTTCCTTAAACCTTATGGAATGGGATGGGAAACTATTATTCGTTTTCTCTGCGAAAACAGGCCTTTACTTACAGAAAAGTTCTTACCACATATAACGGCAGTACTAAAAGAATGGTCAGTAATGATTAAGATTGACCAGGAATTACCCAATTCATCTCGAGAAGCAGGTTTACTTGCTCTTCATTTACTTAGTATGATAAAGGATTCTTACCGCGATGAAGGTGACAGAGTAAAACTGCTTGAAGTAATCTTTGGAGTCTCACCCACTGTCCTAAATGAGCTCAATGAGCTTCTAAATAATGATGTATTTATTAATGTTGATGAAACACGACGATTTCCCTATGTTGAGGAATTGTGTGCTTTAGCATTAACAGGAATACAATCAATTCACCTATGTAAGCACATTCCTGACACAGTGACTAAGCTTGCTCTTTATGAATGGGTAATTGATGAAAGTAAGCTGGAGAATATTGAAGATCGCTATAGCCGTAAGGATATAGCAGAATGTTTTGGACTTCACCGGTTTAGATCAAAAGCCAAGTTATTTCCGGCCAGTGGAGCAAAGGGACCATTTATCTATTTGCTCCGTTTTCATCCACGGAAAGGGCTAGATTTTATTATCAAACTTCTGAATATAACTGCCGAAAAATATGCTACGTCAGATGCAGATTCATCAAACCAGTCTTCCACTCTTTTTAAGAGCTATCAATCAGAGGTAGAACACATCGAGATTATCTTTCCGGATAATACTAAAGTTAAGCAATATTCATCCCAGAGATTATGGAATGGCTATCGAGGTCACTCTGTAATTCCATATTTACTTCAGTCTGCACTAATGGCACTGGAAAATTGGTTAATCGATTGTTTGGAACACTGGAAGGATACAGAAACAATAGAATGGATTTTTGAGTACATCTTAAAAAATAGCAATTCAGTTATGTCTACAGCTGTATTGGTTTCTATAGCTACAGGCTATCCTGTGAAACTTGCTAAGGTTGCACTGCCTCTCTTACGAATACCTAAATTATATGATATGGATTTAGTCCGTTCTACCCTTGAAAAAGGAGAAAAAGAGCAAAACTGGCATGCACTAAACAGTGATCCATTTGCAAAAGCTTATTCAGAGGAACGGCGCACCGCGGCATTGAGAGTCTGGAGGAGAGAGCATCTCGAATCTTTAATTATACGTCTTCAATTCACAGAGCATAGGAATGAAGCTCACGCGATTATTGATGAACTTCGTTCAAAAGTTTCTAGTGGGGAGGTTTGGCAATTTAGGTTTCACAGAATTGATAGTCGTGAATGGGAGTCAGAGGTGGACGGAGAAAACGGCAGAATTACATTCACTCCAAAAGCTTTAGAACCTCATCTCAAAGAGCTTCAACAAAAGTCTGTAACGGAACGTGAAATACATCATCGGTTCATGAAAATGTATGTATGGTCAGATAAGGTATTTAAAAATGAAGTTCTAGACTTTGAATATTATGCCCAATGGAGCGATGTGCTTGCAGAAGCAAAGAGCTTGCATGAAATCCTAAATAACGATAAATTAAGTGAATTTGCTCCAATGTACTCCGGTGCCATCGTTAAAGCAGTATCAATTTTCGCTAGAGATCATGCTACAGAAATGAATGAAGATGATCTAACTTGGTGTCTGAAACTTATTGTTCAGGCAGTATTGTTAAATGTAGAAAATGAGGATAGTGCTTCCATTGTAGATATGATGAACCAGAATGGTGCAGCTGCAGGAGCAACGGTGCTTCCTATGTTTTTTGATTTTGTGAGAGAAGAAGACGAAAAAAATTCTGTGAAAGAAATCATAGCTTACTCCCTCACACACGCAAACTCAGGCGTAAGGGTAGCTACTGCAATCGGTATCAAAGAGCACCTATGGAGGCGAGATCCTGAGTTTGCAGAAATTTGTATCACAGGAGCAATTGAGTATACCAAATTTGAGTCGAAAGATTTTTCGATAACACGGAGCCATACAAGGAAAAGTGATGATTATGAAGAAGAAAATGGTCAATCAGTTTTGCGGTTAACCAAATTGCGAGAGCAAATTGTTAGTGGAGAGGTTACGACAGATATTGAAAGTATATCTTTCCATACGCATAGCCCATGGAGTATTTTAAACCCTTGTTTGATGATTCCGAACCAATCTAATAAACCTGATCACATTTTACTTTTTTCTCGGATGTTAACTCTTCTGATCGAAGTTGAGGAATCAGAAAGGGATCGTGATTATTCTAAAAAAATGGGCGGGATTGAAATTCCTCATGAGTTACTGACAAACTTTACAGAGAGGTTTGCGGATTACCTGATAAGTACGTTCGATTCCAGCTTAAATGTGTTTAGTCAAGAGCTAATCAGAGGATGCGATGCTGCGCCAGAGTTATTGGGAGGGTTACTACTTCATATTGAATATTACACTGAAAAGATGGGTGAAAAGGAAATATATTGGAGATTATGGAGGCATTTATCCGAAAAAGTTCAAAGTACTGCCATAGAGATTTTCAATAAAAAAAGTCAGGGACAAAACAATGACTACAGAACAAAATTGATCCGTGACATGCTACATACGGATGTTCAGTGGCAAAATGCAGATTATAAAAGTCAAGACATTGCACTTGGAAAGGAAGCCATACTAGATTTCGTTAACAATGCGGGAGTAAATTCAGATGTTTTTGAAGCGATGACGTCTCTAATGTATCACTTTCCCGAAATTTTCCTAAAACCTGGTTTATTAATTCTTTCGAAGCATCAAAAAGCTAGAGGTGGAACACAATTATTCACTGGATTAAACACTACCTATCACTTGGTACGGTGTCTTCAGCGGTTTTTATTAGAAGAAACTACTGATGCTATATCAAACCAATATTATCAAGCATGTTGGATTTTACTTGATGTTATGGTGGAAATGGCTTCATCTGAAGCGTATTATCTAAGAGAACATTTGATTAGATCGCGTAGAATTACAAAATAACACCGCAGAAACATGTAAAGGTGAAGTAGTTTAATAGTTTGAGAGTTATGGGGCGGTTTACTGGGGTCTGTCAAGAGTTTTGTGTAAACTCATATATAGGGACTCCCCTGGGGAGGGGAGTGGGCCTGGATGCGTTTGCACCACTCTATGATTGCTGCTTCACCTCCCAGCATGCTGGCAGGTTGTCATTACATTTCTACCGCCACTCTCGGTGATTTTCCACCCGCCAGAATAGCTGAGAAGCGACATTATACAGGTCGAGTAGGTCCAGGGAATTTCACCCCCAGCCTCAAACCGTTCTACAAAGCGAATTTTTCTGAAGGGAAGCAGGCGACTTCATCTGCGATTGCGTTAGGACGTGTATTTTCCGCTGTCGCTGGATTTATTATTGAGGTCGAAAACCGTGGAGAAAAAATGTCGACTATTACTCAGCCCGATTTTGAAATACCTGAATATTCGTTTGAGTCAAGGACCAGTGAATAGGAATAATCGGAATTATGAATTAAAAATTGCAAAAGAGCCATCCTGAAAAAGGACGACTCTTGTAGAAATTGTAGATGTTTTCTTGATGATTTATCTTAAGGCGTTATAAAACTTCCAGCATAAGTTAGTTCACTACTGTTAATGATTTGAATTGGAGTAACATAAGCTTCCTTGTTCTCGTTATAGTAACCAATAATATGATCAGTTTTATTGTTACCAAAATAAAATGCTTGCCAGATGAATTTTGAACAGTAGTTCGGATCTAAGCTGCCTAATTTAAAATTATCCCATGATTTCCATGGAATATAATATGTTGAAATACTCGCATAATTATTTTTTGCCCATTCTGCTGCTTTTACACCATAATTATGAATTGGTCTGTATATTCTGATAGTTTCACCCGGATCATGTCTACCTGAGTAAGTATAAATACCATCTGATTTCCCAGCATTACCATCTACCGGATTGACATGATATACGTTTAAATCTGATCCTACAATACCGACATGCCCTACAATCAGAGTTGATGCGGCTAATGATTTGGATGAGTAAAGTATATCACCAGTTTGCATACTAACATTACTTCCAGGGTAGTAAACAGGAAGCTCAGCCATTGGTTTAAATTCTGCATTTGCGCTTAAAGAAGTTGAAAACATTAGGAAAAATACTAAAAATGATGATAGTAAAAGCTTATTCCATTTCACCACTAAATCCCTCCAATAGTTTTATTTTCTAATTAACTTTATCATTTATTCCATAAGTTTACAATAGATATATAGTGTGATATTCTTATTTAAAAGTGAAGGGAGCTGCTTATGAGTTTATATTCAAACAAGAAGCTTCAATTAACTATTTCATTCCTATATCCATTGCTCATTTTCGTACTATTGAGCTTCCGTAAAGAGATAGACACATGGATTTTACCAATGGCTATATCCCTTCTATTTTGCTTTTTATGGAAAAATATTCGATACTTAATGATTTCAACATTGATCATGTGGGTTATTTCGGTTCCATTATGGTACTTTCTGATTGAAGTGAATAGAGAGAGTCAATCCGCAGTTATTTTTAGTTCATCATCACCACTAATTTTCATACTATTTGTATTTATTGTCTTAGTTCCTGAAATCATAATTATTTCAATTAGAAACTTTTTAATAAGAAGATTCATTTCAAAAGGTTGATTGTTTTCGCGAAAATTGACCGATATAATGACCTGAATGGGCTATACATCAAGCTGAAGCACTTGACCGTAAGTGGAGAGGCTATCTACTTTACTATGGACGTGGATGAGGTAGATCCTTGGCTTCTACGTGGAGGCCAAGAAAGCTTCAATGGATGGAGAGAAATCCTGAAAGTTCGTTTGATGGGCTTCCCGGGTTTGAATATGCCATCCGTGAATCCTATGCCAAGGGCGACGTACAGCATTGTATAATGCATAAAGTCCGTGTTACCTTCCTGAAGATTCGGGTGCAGGATCGTCCGGCCTTTCTCCAGGTTTAAGACCATTTACAGTGTAGTAGAGCGGGACCTACTTTAACTGCAATAGTACCGGAAGGAACTGAACTCGTGGGAAGAATAATTGCCCTCGCTGCTCACCTTTTACACCTATCCCATGGCGATTAAAAAGGACATTTGCACCTCCAATTCGATTGAATGGATCTGTATTTCCGATGAATCTTCCATGAATTTGCTGTCGCACTCTGTATGGAGTGCGTTTCATCAGGTGATTGTACCGCTCCCTACTTGGACGGACTGGTCAGCTTAAGTGATTTCTTAAGCGGCTGGTCTTTTTGCTGCGCAGCGGCAAGCTTTTTCATCGAGGAATGTTTTGGAAATAATAATGTTTTCTATTTTCAAAAAAGTACGGACATGACATAATGGTTGTATATTCTATTGCTATTGAACGGAAAAGAAAGAGGGATTGTATGGAGACTTTGCCGTATGAATCGATGATTGATCATTCACCTATGGCCTTTGCTTACCACCGGATCATTCTCGATGAGGCAGGGAAGCCATGCGATTATGTGTTTTTGCGGATTAACCCGGCGTTTGAGGAAATGACTGGATTAACGTCAGCGATCATTGGCAAACGGGTGACGGAGGTTCTTCCGAATATCCGCGAAGAAGCGTTCGATTATATCGCGGCTTATGGTGCGATTTCGCTGGACGGAGGGACTGCCGAATTTGAAGAATATATGGAGTCCTTGGGACGGTGGTACCGCATCCAGGTCTATTCGCCGGAGAAGCACTGCTTTGTGGTAAACTTTCTGGATGTGACCAAGGAACGGAAGCAGGTGGAGGAGCATGTCCGGCTGCTGCGGCTTCTGAAGGAGAATGAGCTGCAATTCCACCGGATCATCGATAATCTCCCCTTTTCGCTTAGCATCGTCGCGTTGGATGGAACCATCCGCTACTCGAATCCACTGGGCTTTAAACTGTTCGAATTAGAGGAGACTGATCTTTCTAACCAAACGACTCTGCCCATATGGATTCACCCGGAGGATCGTCTTCGCTTCATTGAAGCCGTCCAACAAAACGGCCTGATCAAGGACTGGGAAATGCATCTTCGCACCATGCGGGGCAAGGAGCTGTGGGCCATGGGCAGCGCCATGATAATAGACTACCAGGGAGAACCCTGCACCCTCTCTACCCACCACGATATTACGGAGCGAAAAGGAATAGAGGAGATACTGCGGGAAAGCGAGGAGAAGTTCCGGCTGATCTTCGAGCATGCTGCGGAAAGCATCCTTGTGGTACAGGGTAACCGGATTCAAATTTGTAACTCCATGACGCAAACCCTGACAGGCTTTCATGAAGACGAATTGCTGCGTATTCTGTTCGATGAGCTGGCTTGCCCGGAGGACCGGAGCCTCGTGGCCCATAATTACCAGAAACGTCTGGCCGGCAAAATGAATGAGGACAAGCAGCAATACCGGATCGTGAAGAAAACTGGGGAAATGGCCTTAGTGGAAATGAATGGGGTCCGTATTTTGTGGAACGGGCTGCCGGCGGTTCAGTATTTTGTAATCGATATCACCGAACAGAAAAAGGCGGAGCTGGCTTTGAAGGCGAGCGAGGAAAAGTACCGATTGATCACCGATTTTGCCTCGGATGTGATTTGGGTCTTTAATTATTCCCGATGGGCCTTCACCTACATTAGTCCTTCCGTTTATCCCTTGTTCGGTTACCGGCCGGAAGAAGCGATGCAAACCAATCCGGATTTTCTGGTCGCCAGGGAGTCTATGGAGCAAATCAAACATCGGTTTCCCCAGCGGCTCCAGGCTCTTCAGAGCGGGATAAGCACGGATGAGCCATACATGGCCGAGATCCAAAATCTCCACCGGAACGGTCACCCGATTTGGGTGGAAACATCCTCCAAGTACCGGTACAATGCGGAAGGTGAGATTGAGATCGTCGGCGTTACCCGCAATATTGAAGAACGCAAACGTGCAGAGCGGGAAATCTTGTACTTGAGTTATCATGACCAACTGACGGGACTCTACAACCGCAGATTCTATGAAATGGAGCTTCGGCGGCTGGATACGGAACAGCATCTGCCCGTATCCTTCATTCTGGCGGATGTTAATGGTCTGAAGCTGACGAATGACGCTTTTGGCCATATGACCGGTGACCGCATGTTGATTCGCATTGCCTCATTATTGCAGGGGGCTTGCCGGACAGACGATGTTATAGCACGGATTGGCGGGGATGAATTCGTGATCCTGCTTCCCCACACAGACCGGGAGCAGGCAGAGCGGATCATCCGCCATCTGGAGCAGACCCTTGCGGAGGAGCAAAATGAATTTATGATTTTTTCCGTTTCCTTCGGGTCCGCCACCAAGGACGCAGTCGAGCAGAAGATGACAGACGTGTTTCTCGAAGCAGAAAATGCCATGTACACCCGTAAGCTTCGGGACAGCAGCCAGGTGCACAACCAGACGGTCAGGCGGATTCTCCACACCTTATACGCCAAAAGTCCGGCAGAGGAAGCACATAACCGGCAGGTCAGCGAGATCAGCCATACCCTGGCAGTGGCAATGGGACTGAGCGAGGAGCTGGTGCAAGAAACGGCCGCCGCCGCGTTGGTTCATGATATTGGAAAAATCAGTCTGAGCGAGAAGGTGCTGTTGAAGGCAGAGCCCCTCACCGAGGAAGAATGGATGGAATTCAAAAGGCATCCTGAACGGGGCTACCGGATTCTCAAGTCTGCCAGCGAATACGCCGCATTAGCACCGATTATCCTAAGCCACCATGAACGTATGGACGGCAAAGGGTTTCCCAAGGGGCTGTCCGGTGAAGGCATTCCCTTGCCGTCCAGGATCCTGGCTGTTGCCGACGCTTACGCTTCCATGACCTCCCCGCGGGGCAACCAAACGCTCTTTTCGCCGGAGGAAGCGTTGGAGGAGTTGTGCCGTAACGCCGGCACCCAGTTTGACCGGGATGTAGTGCGGGTTTTTGCCGAAACAGTATGCAAGAGCATGGGTGCGAATGGGAAGCTCACATAAAAATCCAGGCTCCTTCGCACCTCAAACTTTGTCGAAACCCGAAGGAAAAGATTCCTTTCCGTACAAGTCAACAGCTGTGATATACTTTCTTTATATTGGAAATGAGTGGGAAGGCCGGATTCATCGGTTTGTCAGATGAATCTTCCCTGTTATTGCTGTCGCACTCCGTATGGAGTGCGTGGATTGAAATATCTCGTCTCAACTTATTATAAGTGGACGGTGAGGTCGCACTCCGTATGGAGTGCGTGGATTGAAATGGAAGAAGTCCAGGCGATGTTTAACGTAAAGTACGTCGCACTCCGTATGGAGTGCGTGGATTGAAATTTTAATCAATTCAATCGCCATGTTTATCGCCTCCGGTCGCACTCCGTATGGAGTGCGTGGATTGAAATGTTTTCAGAATCTGGCGTTCCCGCTCCAGGTCTCGTCGCACTCCGTATGGAGTGCGTGGATTGAAATCCACAAAAGATCATTACCGTTCATGCCATAGCGGTCGCACTCCGTATGGAGTGCGTGGATTGAAATATCTGCAATCCCCCTCTTGATTATGCGGACCTCTTGGTCGCACTCCGTATGGAGTGCGTGGATTGAAATTCGGCCTATGCGGATGCGGATAATTACATCGCAAGTCGCACTCCGTATGGAGTGCGTGGATTGAAATAGCACGAACCGCGCCGTGGAGCCTGGGGAGTAAGTGGTCGCACTCCGTATGGAGTGCGTGGATTGAAATATCTGTCCGAAGGCCAGCAACACGCGGTCAATTGTCGCACTCCGTATGGAATGCGTGGATTGAAATCATTCAGGCCTTCCGAGCATTTCATCGATTTTTGGTCGCACTCCATATGGAGTGCGTGAATTGAAATATTATTTCCTGACCATTTGCTCCTATATTGAAAGCACCCTTCAGACCTTCACGCAAAAATTCTCCACCATCATCCTTATTCACCTGCTCCTACGATATTCAAGGCTTTGATTTTTCCGTTATGAAGCGTGAAGTGGAAATCCAGTGGAATTGGGCTGCCATTGAAATTTCCTGAAATAGTGGCGGTGACCACCGTTTCGTCATTTTTCTCCCCACAATTGGTGATTTCCGTCCTGCCCGCAGCGTCCCTGTTTGCCTTCAGAATAAACTTGCTGATAGCTTCGGGACCAAAATGTTCTTTTCCCTCGTCAACTAATATGGCATCCTCGGCAAAGCAGTTAGCGAGAAGGTCATCATCAAAGATATCTGAGGCATGATAGTAGGCTGCAATAGGCTGCGGCAACGGTAATGCCATGCTGTTAGAGGAAAGAACAATGCGCAAGCATGTAATTTTATCTTCTTTCACAGTAAAATGAAAATCAAAATAGAGAGGGTCCGGTAGTCCGGTTTTGTCATAATTTCCGTCTGATTTTGCGGTAACAACGATCTCCTTGGCATTCTGAACGACATTTGTGATTTCCAGTCTTAAACGTACTTCGAAATAGTCATGGTCGCTCCACTCTTTGATTGCGGTTTTCCCATGATATTCTTTGCTGGCGTCAAAAACAATGGCATCCTCGGCAAAGATCGAAAGGAAGGTTGCGGGATCATCTGTATTTGTCGCATGAAAATGTTCCACAACCGGTTGGGGTAATTGAAATTTGTTGTTTATCATAGTCATCATTCTCCTTTATAATGTGCGGACAACGCCGCCGTCGATTGTGTGCTCGGCGCCGACAATGTAGGAAGCGCGGTCAGATACTAGAAAAGCAACGAGTTCTGCTACTTCCTCCGGGTGCGCTGCTCGTCCTATTGGAATACCGCCGAGGGAATCCATCAAAGCCTGCACCGCGTCGTTATAATCGCATCCGCGTTCCTCTGCCATCCGCTCGATTAGTCTTTCAGCAGACTTTGTTTCGGTGAAGCCGGGTGCAACGCTGTTAACGCGGATGCCCTTGGGTGCAAGTTCCGTTGCAAGCGCCTTACTGTAATTTCCAAGCGCAGCTTTGGCTGCTGAATACACCATCGTATCTTCTCCGGGGAAGCGCCGCCGTATGGATGTGACATGAAGGATAACACCATAGCCTTGCTTAATCATTGGCGGCAGCAGCCCGCGGTCCAGCCGGACAGCAGCGAATAAATTAGTTTCAAACGTCTGCTGCCAGTCTGCATCGGATTGCTTAAGAACGCCGCCAGCCGGGGTTGTAGAGCTTCCTACATTGTTGATGAGAATATCGACGCCGCCAAAGCGTTCAAGTATATGATCCACAATCTTTGTGGTGCCATCTGGCGTGCTGACATCCGCTTGGATAAATAAATCCGATCCCTTTAATTCATCCGGAGTCGTTCGAGCTGTTGTAATGACTGTAGCTCCAGCTTTTGTAAGGCGGGTTACAATTGATTCCCCTATACCTCCGTTGGTACCACCAGTAACAAGGATATGCTTACCTTCTAATTCTTTGGGATCAACAAATAAATGGTTGATTTTCTCCATTCATGAAACCTCCTATTATTCGTTTTATTCAGTTAATTACCATTATCACTATAAAGGACATAACATGACGACAGTACGTCAGGTTATGTGATTTTTTCATCACCAGCCAAGTTGTTGTTAACTTCAGAAGTGATTAGGAGGAGTCTATATGATATTAGAAAAAGTTATAAATAGAGTTGTAATACAAAGTGAATATAAGGATTTAGTTGATGAGTATATGGATAATATACTTACCGAATTCAAAGGTAAAATTCATAGCATTTATATGTGTGGCTCGATTCCAAAAGGAACTGCTACACCTTTTAAGTCAGATGCAGACTTTACTATTGTGTGTGTTAATCCCAAAGATATTGATTACGAAAGATTGTCAGCTATTAAAGACAGGCTTTTGGAAGAATATCCGGTAGTAACTAAGATTGATACGATCATTTGCTCGATTGACGATGTATTAAGTAAACCCAATGAGTGGGGTTTTTGGGTTAAGATAATTTGTGTTTGTGTATATGGTGATGACGTTGGTGAAAAAGTACCACCGATAATTATTTCTCCGAAGTTCATTTTAGACTTAAATACAGAGACCAAGGAGGAAGTAGCTCGTATACATAATTTACTTTCTAATGCTAGTGATAACTCATTGAAAACTAGGTATATGAAAGGTTACTCTAAGAGATTAATTCGTGCATTATACTCTTTGGTGTTAGAAGATACAGGTGTATGGCAAGATGATATTATTGAGATGAAGAATGCCATATTAACCAATTGTGAGATTAACCCCGCTTTAGTTAATTATCTGTATGCGTGTTACTTGGATAGTCATGTAGGTGTTGAAGAGTTTCTGGGAATTGCAGATGAAGTATATAGCTATTTTGAGAAGGCCTTACATGCAATGGCTGCTTCCTAGAAATAATTTATGACAGGGGCTGAGTGGTATGATAAATGGAAGAGTCTTAGGAATCGCATATAATGTCATTCCGGTTAAAGATGCAAAAAAATCGGCAGAATGGTTTGTCAGTCACTTTGGTTTTAATATTCGAAACGATAGAGGAAATTATATAAGTTTATTCAGGGATAACCGTCCAATACTTGATTTAATTGAGTCTGATAATGATACAAGAGCGGTTTTCGAAGTAAACGGACGGTCGAGGTGGATTGTAACATTTTTTACAGATGATATTGAAGCATTACACATGAGACTAACATCTGAAGGAGTTACAACCAGACCAATTAGCAATGAAGGTATTTACGGCAAGTTTTTTGTTTTTGAGGACTTGGATGGTAACTTATTTGATGTCTGGGAGCATAAAGATTGTGAGTTGATTTTTTGAAAAAACAAGCTAAGCGAACGTGAAACGTTAATTCAACAACACAGCGGCAGTCTGCTGTACAGTTTGCGTCTACTCTGTGAGGAGGGGCGTACTCCGTATGGAGTGCATGAATTCTGCACGAGATCTGAAGTTTTATTGGATTGGAGAATGCTATGGAATCTAAACCGCCGCTTTTTTCACTAGAGTATCTTCCGCTTTTGATCCGTCTGGAATGTAGGGAATCTGCCAGCTTGCCCCCTTTCCTGGGGTCTACGCTCCATGGTGTGTTAGGGTGGGCGTTGACGCGGCATCCGGCCTTGTATACGTATTTGTTCGAGAACAAACGGTTCGGAGGATCGGGACAGGACATTGTGAATCCTTATATCATTGAGCCGATCCGGACGAAAGCCCAATATCAACCGGGTGAGCAGTTACACTTCAGGCTGATCCTGATCGGGGAGGCCATCCGATATGCGGAAGATGTGGTTCAAGTGTTGGCTCAGGTTCGGCATTTCCGCTTTGGGGCGGCGCGTTGCCTTTTTGAACTGCGGGATATTCTTCATGGTGACCAGTATGGGCCAATATGGCAGGGAGGCGACTTCCAGACATCGGCTCTCGTACCGGAAAATATCGTAGATGCGTCCGCAGAAGAGCAGGCTTCCTGGTGCTCTGTGCATTTGATCACCCCGCTTCGCATACGCCGTGGCGGTGAGCTGGTGCAGCAGTTGAATTTCCCCACTCTGATCCGGAGCATTACCAAGCGTGTAAACCTGCTCACCGAACGATATGGAGGAATGACGGATGCTGCCGCTGCGGCCCAAGCCTGCGAGCAAGCGGGAGATATTCGCATGGTTTCCCACGCGCTTTATTTGAACCGGATGCACCGTTATTCCAACCGGAAGCAGGAGTCACTGGACTGGAGCGGGCTGTTGGGGGCGATGACCTTCGAGGGGGATCTCACACAGTTCACGCCTTGGCTTCACGCTGCCCGTGTTCTGCATATTGGGCGCAACTCGACCTTTGGCTGTGGCCAGGTGGACGTGGTATGGCGCTTTATGTAGTGCGCGGCACTTTATTTAAATACCATTGTGAAGTTTGAGTGGACTATGAGCAACAGATTCATTACGGTGCGAATGTCAAGCTCCCATAAAAACCCCGGTTCCTTCGCACCTCATATTCTGTCGAATTTGCCGACTAAATTTCATTTTCCTCTATTGTCAATATCTATGCTATACTTTCTGTAATAGCAAATTGGTTAAACAGGCTGAAAAGATCTCACATTTCGCTTGATCAAGCCTGTTTTTGCAGTCGCACTTCATATGGAGTGCGTGGATTGAAATTCGTGGACGTAGAAGGCTACGTGGTTGATGACACGTCGCACTTCATATGGAGTGCGTGGATTGAAATACAAAACTCTGGACCAAGAACGATTCAAACGGGAGTCGCACTTCATATGGAGTGCGTGGATTGAAATCCTTGTTGATATCCAGCAGGTAATGGGCAATGACGGTCGCACTTCATATGGAGTGCGTGGATTGAAATCGCTCTACTCTCCACATCGTCGCTATACTTATCAGTCGCACTTCATATGGAGTGCGTGGATTGAAATGTGGTTATCTTTGACGAAATCGGCGGTTTTGAGTGTCGCACTTCGTATGGAGTGCGTGGATTGAAATCGCCTGATGGACGACCCATCCGTTCGCCATAAGGTCGCACTTCGTATGGAGTGCGTGGATTGAAATCATTCCGCTATGTCCGTTCGCAGGCTCTTGGTTGTCGCACTTCGTATGGAGTGCGTGGATTGAAATGGTCTCCCAACCATCTGGCCGTCTTAGTAGTTGCCTGTCGCACTTCGTATGGAGTGCGTGGATTGAAATTCGGTAAGGTTAGGGTAAACAGCAGCATACATGTGTCGCACTTCGTATGGAGTGCGTGGATTGAAATAGCACTCCAAGTGTTATGTTTTGCATCAGGATAAAGTCGCACTTCGTATGGAGTGAGTGGATTGAAATTCTGGACCCACCAGCAGTGAGCAGATGACCTGGAGTCGCACTTCGTATGGAGTGCGTGGATTGAAATAACGCCGGAGTGAACCGAACGACTAGCCAGATCGTCGCACTTCGTATGGAGTGCGTGGATTGAAATTTTGGGAAGATTGCCCTGAATCAACAAAGCTTTGGTCGCACTTCGTATGAATTGTGTGAATTGCGCGGCGGAGAGTATCGAAGCATTCTTATAATCAAAGATTATCAAGGCGAACAAAGCACGAGGAGGAGAATGTAAACTTAGGTGATGAAGGAGGTAGTGGTTGATTTGAAGCGAAGGTTAGAAAAAAGATTGGCTTATTTATATTCTGGGGAATTATTTTCGATAATCACGTTTGTGCCCGTTGGTTTTATCGTCAATCATCAATTTCCCAATCTCCACTTGTATGGGCTGTATTCATTTTGGATATCATTTCTCCTGTTAGAGTTTCTTTTATTACAAGGAACGGTTTATTGGTATGTAAAGCTTAAAAGACTCCGAAAGGAGAATAATCCTCTAGCTCCATTGAAGGTTATTCGACAGTTATATGGTTTAAAGAAGGTGAATGTTATTATGATTTCTACTGCAATGGTTGTATTTGCTATCGATTTCATTAAATGGTATCCATCTCTGCCAGTAGGAGGTTTGCTCGTCACCTTCTTTATATATGGTTTTGCTATTATAGAGTTTATTAACTATTTTTATTTTCAACTCTCTTATGATAATGTCTCCGATATTAAAAAATTGGTAAGAAGTAGAAAGTTGAAGGTTTCCTCTATGAATAAAGAATTTAAACGAATGGCTACGGATGCCTGACGTGCATTTAGCTCCTATGAAAATTCAAAAGGGTTAGCTCCCTACCGTTTCAATGGTATAGCAACCAAATATTATAAGATAATTAAAATTTTGTGATAATCTATAAGAGGGGGTATATATGCGTTACTTTCTCAAATTCAATGCTTTAAGTGCTATCTTCGCTTTGTTTCCATTTATATGGAGTGAATTGGTAGTGAATGTTTATCGAATCAATCGTATTACTGGAGTTGATATAGTATTTATCAATAGGATCAGTTTAATTACTGGCCTTTTATGTTTTTCTTTATTAATCGTTATGTTCGTGTTTATGATACAAAAGCGATTTCTCCCCTTAAGGAGAACAAATTTATTGTTCGGTTTGTCCTGGATTCCTTATTACTTCCTGTACATCCTTTTATTCTCTTCCCAATTTCCAATGAATGAACAAGCAGATAAAGCAAGCCCTGCTTCTGGGTTAATTATCATTGCAGGTTTATTGATCTATATTTTTATATTGACTGGTATGAATGCTATCGCTTTATTTTCTAAAGAACACTTTTCATGTGAAGGGAAGCAACAACTCAAATAACCGCCTTTCACCAAGGTGGTTTTTCTTTTGGCTAAAAATCAACATCATGGTGAATTGTGAAACATTCTCCGGGTCCTCACCGTCAAGTAACCAAAAGGAATTACGATGAGGAGGGGAGAGCAGCATGAAATTTGGGCTTACGCTCATATTGGTTTTTCTGGCCCTGGCGGGCTGTACGAAGAACGAAGGGACTTCCCTGCCTTCCGCTCCTGTTTCAGAAAGCAGCATGAATGAAAGCGAAACGTTGGATACCTATGGGGACTCCCTTATTGATTTATCGTATGAGCAGACCTTCACATTCGTCCTGAAATACGGCTACGGGCAAGTACGCGGGAATGTCATTGATACAGTGGACAACCGAGTGGTGAAGGATCTTTTGAATGGGGAAGTTGCCGAGGTGAATGATTTTGTATTAACTCCTGAAGAACAGAGTGCCATCTATAAGGGGATGCTTGTGGCCAGTTATCAGATGCCGAAGGAATTAACCCTAGCCTGCAACATGAAGCCCCATATCCGTTATGATCTGAAGGTGAATACACCGCAGGACGACTACCGGTATCAATGGAGCGAGTGTGATAAAAGCCGGGATGGGGAGGCAATGACCCGGTTGGTGAATCGGATCATAGAAGTGGTGCAGGCCCGCAAGGAGTACCAGGAGCTGCCCCCGGTGGTGGGAGGAGTTGCTCATGCATTCCCGTCCAATCCAACCAACAAAGCTGGATAAAGGAGGACCGGGGAATGAAGCCTGTTTTATTGCTTATGTTGATTGTCGGTGTGCTGGTGGGCTGTGCAAGAACGGGGCAGGGCGTGAAGACAGCGGAAGGGAATGGAAGCGCCACACATAGCCCGGATGTGCATCAGTATCAATGGAGCCAATGTGACCGGAGTCCGGACGGGCTGGACATGCTGAAGGTAGCGAATACGATTGCTGAATTGATCCAGGCCCGGAAGGAATACCAGGAGCTGCCGCCTGCCCAGGGAGGCTACCAGTGACCTAAATGCCGACAGCCGCCATGCCGGCGAGAACCTGCTCTCCCCGGGCCACTATATCCCGGTGACTGAACCTCTCTAAAGTCAGCTCGGAGACGATGCTTCCGTCCTTGGTAAACAGAACTCTATCCGCTCTGGCTGCGACCTTGGGGTCGTGGGTCACCAGCAAGATAGCGGTGCCTTCCTGGTTGATGCCCGCCAGCAGGCTCATGATATCCTCGGCCGCTTTGGAGTTGAGGGCACCGGTGGGTTCGTCGGCAAAGAGGATCTCCGGTGCATTCATCAAGGCGCGGCAGATGCCGGCCCGCTGGAGCTGGCCACCTGAAACCTCGGTGGTATCCCTGGTTTCCAGCCCGGTAATCCCGGTTTGGTTCATCAGGGTTATTGCTCTTTGGGTGAGCTTCTCCCGATCCTTCTTTCCCTTGCACGTGCCGGGGAGAAGAATGTTATCCAGAATATTCAAGTTCCTCAGCATAGTTGGCTGCTGGAAGATAAAGCCCATTTTGGTCCGGCGTAGGTTGGCCAACGCATTCTCACGGAGCTTCGACAGCTCAACATCTCCCAGCTTCACCGATCCGCTTGTAATCCCGTCCATACCGCTGAGCGCGAATAGCAGGGTGGACTTCCCCGAGCCGGAGGGCCCCATCACAGCAATAAACTCGCCCGTGGCGATATCCACATGGACTCCGTTCAACGCCTTGATCGTCTCGTTCCCCTTGCCGAAGGTTTTTACGATATGTCTGCCTGTAAGGATGTGCTTCATCCGGTTACGCCTCCTTGATATGTTGGGAAATTCTCACTGTCTGAATGCCGGAAACGCCTAACCAGGTGGCAGTGACGACGCAGGCTGCGATCAGCAGCGGTGAAGCCAGATAGACGAACCACGGATTTACCGCAAAAGGAAAGGCTGCCGCACCGAAGGAGGATACAATCGCCACACCAACCAGCTCACCCAGCGTATTGGCCAGTATGGTGCCCACGGTGACGCCCAGCACCAGCACTGTAATGGAGCGCACAAGATACTGCCGGCGGATGTCCGCACCGGTGAAGCCCGTTGCTTTCAGGATGGCGATAGGGTAACGGTCCTTCGCCACCAGCATGTTCATAAACAGCAATGTGACCAGCAGGGTAAGCAGGGCGGTCACCCCGATAGCGGTGACGGAGGCTTGTTGGATGGCTTTCCGTATAGGGCCGAGCATCTGCCCGATGCTTTCGTCAATACCGGTGACCTTGGCGAAGGTGAACTGTTCTCTGTACTGGGATATGGCCGCTTTCACGTTCTGGCGGTCACGGAAGGTCACCGCAATCCCGGTGCTCAACACCTCTTCATGTTTGACGTCAAAGGTGGCCTGCGCCGTCCGTCCTCCGTTAGTAACATCCGAATAGATGCCGGAAACCGTCAGGTGCTTTTCCGTACCGTCCACGATTAAGATGACTTCATCCCCGATGGTTTTTTCAAGGTCCTTGGCATTGAGGACAGAGAGAGCCAGCTCTGACTCCGACTGTGGCGCCCGGCCCTTGGAGTAGGTGATGGGAAAAGCGGTATAATCCCCGACTGTTACCCGCAGCTTCTCCAGGGTTCCGCCGTCTGCCCTCCGGTCCAGCATCAACCCGGTAAACAAAGCAGCCCGCTCCACATTCTGGTCCGCGGCCAGCACAGCGGAAATTTCCGCGGTTTTTCCCGGAACGTCCTCCACCTGTGTCCGCATCACTCCGATATTGACGTCGCATATGCCCATCCCCATGGAAGTGATGAAGCTTTCCTTCGAGATGGTGCTGCTGATATTCTGTGGAACGATCATCAGGAAGGAGGAGAGGATAAGTACCATCAGCATGGTGAGGTAGAGCTTTTTCCGGACAAGGACATCCTGGATACCGAGAAATACATTCCGCGAAAAAAGCCGGTTCCGGCTCAGTCTGAGGAGTCTGGCCGATCTGGATTTGTCACGGGGTGCGCCGAACCGGACCGCCTGTGCCGGGGATATGCTGCGGAAGCGCCGAAGCACATTATTCACATAGAGTAAAATCACCGCGAAGATGACCGCCGCTCCCAAAAGCCCGCAGAAGAAGCCGGGCAGCGGACTGCCGCCTTCGCCGATGTACAGGCGGATGTTCCGCATAAAGGGAGCTTGGAGCGGCAGAGAGGCCAGAAACCCCAACGCACATGCAACTGCTGCGATAACGCCATATTTTGCAAGGTAGAGCTTTCTAATCTGCGACACCTGTATCCCGATTGCCTTCAGGACGCCAATTTCCCTGTAATCCTCCTCAATTTTGGCCAGCAGCGTAAACCGGATGCACAGAAATGCCACAATAATAACCAGAAGCCCGATAAGCACCAGCACGGCAATCATGATGCCGTCGGTAAGGCCATTGATCATCTTCACCTGTGTGTACGTGATGGGGGGCGGTCCATTTGCCGGAAGTCCCGCTTCCAGATAGGCTGCTTCGAAGGCCGGGAAGGATACGTCCTTGGCCAGCCGGAATTCAATCAGGTTTTCTACATGCCCGAATGCACGGACCTTCTCGAAATCTGCCGGGCTCACCAGAAACCGCTTGGAGCTAATCAATGCGGGATTCATGATCGAATCCCGCAGGAACCCCGCAACGGTAAAGGAAACGCCGTGGATAACCACCGGATCGCCCAGCGCTGCCTTTCCTTCCTGCATGTAATAGAGGGGAACATACATTTCGCCGTTGGCGGGACGGATGATTTCACCATTCAAATCAAGCAGGAAGTCGAAGCGTTCCCCCTGCACAGCAAGGCCGTTATCCTGAACGCTGTCCGCAAGGGAGTCGTCCCCAATCACAATATCTGCGCCCTCCAGGTTGAGGAACTCCAGCACCTGAACATCCTCCACGCTGCCGTTCGCATCTGCGAACCTCCGCAGCTGCTCCGTATCTACGCCGCCTGTGTGCATCTGCATATAATGGACGGACTTAGCCGACAGCAGCATATGATCGATCGCCCCGAACAGATTGGCGGAGAGCGAGGCGGCCAAAGCGGTCAGCATGGCGGAAATGAGGATAAATCCCGTAACTGTTGCGGTAATCAGCTTGCTCCGGCGTATATCGTTCTGAATCATTCTCCGGTACATATCCATCCCTCTATCCTATTCATGCCTTTACAATGTCGGAAAGCTCAGGACAAACCTCTTGGTATAAGGGGCGGGGGCACCCAATACGGCAACCTCACCCGCATGCTGCTCCATCACCTTTTTCACTATGGCAAGTCCAAGTCCTGTCCCGCTGCTGGCGCTTCTTGAATCATTGCCGGAAACAAAAGGCTCGAACAGCTTCCCGGCGATAGCCTCCGGGATAGCAGGCCCGTTATCGGCAATTTCGATGTAAATATGGCCGGGTTCCTCCGTCAGTCCTACGAATAACAGGCTGCCCGCCGGATTATGACGAATGGCATTGGTGAGCAAATTGCCAATGGCGCGGTTGGTTTCCAGTGTATCCGCCATAACATATACGGGGTTATCCGGCAGCTGCAGCTCCAATTGCATCTGTTTGCTTTCGATTTCGCCGAACAAAACAGCGCAGGAGACACGAAGCAGCTCGGCCATATCGACCTTCTCTACCTTCATCCGGTATTGCGGTGTACCCAGCTTGGAATAGAATAGCAGTTGGTCGATCAATTGGTTCATCTGCCCAGCTTTTGCCTTTATCGCCAGATGATATTCCTGCTGTTTCTCCGGCTCCTCCACCATGCCGCTGGCCAAGGCCTGCGCATAGCCGGAGATGGTGGTAATGGGGGTTTTTAAGTCGTGGGCGATGTGGGAAAAAAGCTGCATACGCTCCTTTTCCATGGCCATCCGCTTGTCCTCGGAGTCCTTCAGCTTCCGCGCCATCAGATTGAAGGCATCCCGCATATCCCCGAATTCCGTTTCCGTTTCAAACTCCAGGGTGGTGTCCAAACGGCCGGCGGTTACCGCCTTGAAGCCTTGTTCCATTTTCTGTACGGGTACCAATATTTTCTTGTTCATTCCGCGCCCAAACAGGATAATCCCTGTAACATACACGGCCACTGTGATAAGAATCCAGATAGCCGAAAGAGTGATTTGAAGCTTTTTCGTCCCTTCTGCCAGAGGGGAGGAGGCCAGCTCCGAGAAGTTCATGCCGTCCTTCCATGTAAAGAGGCTGAATACAAACTCCAACAGCAGAAGCACCAGTGCAATGCCGAGGATATAGCCAATAAAGCTGCGCATGATGAGGCTTTTGAAGCTTCGTTTGTTCTTCATGTCCCCACCTCCAGACGGTAGCCCAAACCCCGGACGGTTCCGATGGAGACCGTACTATCGCCGGGAAGCTTGTTCCGCAGCTTGCTGATGGCCACCATCACCGTGTTATCGTCCACGATGGCCGCTTCTTGCCAGGCCGCCTCATAAATCTGTTGTTTGGTGTATACACGTCCGGGCTGCTGCATAAACAGCTTCATCATGTTAAATTCCGTAGCGGTAAGAGGGATGCTCCCGGTGCCAAAACGGAGGGTGCAAGCAGACACATCCAGACACAGTCCACCTGCTGTCAGCAGCATCCTCTCGGAATCCGGCGCACCTCCATCATAACGGCGCAATTGTGCCTTGATCCGGGCCACAATCTCCAGAGGGTCAAAGGGTTTGGCCACATAATCATCTGCACCCAGATCAAGGCCCAGTATTTTCTCGTGATTCTGCGTTTTGGCGCTGACCACAATAATGGGAAGATTACTGTGTGCCCGCAAACCCTTGATAAGCTGGTAACCGTCCAGCTCGGGCATCATAATATCGATGACGGCCAAATCAACCCGTGTGGACGCTGCCTGCTTCAGTGCTTCCCGTCCATTCTCCGCCTGGATCACGGAATACCCGTCCTTTTCGATATATAACCGCAGAAGCTCCCGGATTTCCTTCTCGTCATCCACGATCAGAATCGTTTTGCTCATGGTTCACCTCTTTTCGAACTCATGCATCTTCAAGCTATACGTTCATTATAAAGGGCCTATCTTTCAGTTAGATAGGGCTAACCTTAACATTACCTTAAGATTCCGACAGTATGTGTTAGTGCTAGAGTATCTTGTATGTATATGAAATAGTCCATTAGTTTACAATGTTCGACATTGATTGATGAAATCGTTGCCACAATCCTGATTTTGGGATATTATTCTTACATTACTTCCTCATTTTGGGTCGAATTTTCGGGGCTCATGCTTCATTTGGAAGAATAATAGGGTAGTGTCATCCACTGGAGGAGAACAATGGTAAGTAAACAAGGTCGAAGGCAGGTCAGCATACTTCTGGTTTTCGTACTGCTGATCACGATGCTGATGCCAGCAATGGCATATGGCGCGGAAGCATCGCTAAAGGACATTAGCGGCTCTTACGCACAGCAGGAAATTCAAAGCTTGATCCAGCAGGGAATTGTCAACGGTTATGAGGATGGGACATTCCGGCCTGATCAAGCCATGACCCGTGCAGAATTTGCCAAGATTCTTTCCCTTGCGCTTGGTTTGAAGGAAAAACCGGAAGCGGCCGCCTCGTTCAAGGATGTAGCTGCGTCAAGTTGGTATCAAGGTTATGTTGGGGCCATCACGGAGCTCGGCATAACAGAAGGAACCTCGCCCGGCAGATTTTCCCCCGACAGCGAGGTGACCCGGGAAGAGCTGATTGTGTTCTTCATACGGGCTCTTGATTTGGAGATAGTCGCAGGTCAGCTGCCTGCCAATGCAGAATTGGCCGACCTTAACAAAGTTTCCCCATGGGCCCAAACCGCTGTCTCCCTGGCTTACAAGATTGGGTTTATTAATGGGGTTGAACAAAACGGAGCCATAACCTTTCATCCCCAAGACCATGCCCAAAGACAGGCCTTGGCCCGATTGACATATGAGTTCATACATAATAAGAACGTACTCGTGAAAAAAGCTCAAATTCTGGCAGTAAGCGAAATACCTTCCCCGGTTTCGAAGATTGAAGCCATTACCAATACTACGGTTGAAGTGAGCTTCTACAAGGAAATCGAAGGTATAGACTTATCCGACTTCGCTTTTAATGGGCTGAAAGTTTCGAAGGCAGATCTCAAAGCAGGAAGCAAGACCATTGTCGTAGTAACCACCGAACCGCAAGCTGCCGGCACGGTTTATACCCTTATCTATAAAGGCCTGAACAGCATGAAGTCCTTCACAGGCATGGCGAGCTTCGCCGGTGGTGGTGCTCCAGGTGGCGGTGCCCCTTCTAACTCCACATTGACCGACACAGAAAAACTAAATAAGGGCGGCACCTACACTTCTCTAACGATCAATTCCTCCGGTACCCTTGGGCCTGTCAGCGGCTCAACTGTTATTACCGGCACACTCACTCTTAACCCCGGTGAAAACGGGCAAATCACATTGCGCAATGTGGAAGCAGCCCGGATTGAGGTGCTCTCCGGCAGCCCGGACACCATCAAACTCCAAAATACCATTATCAATACCTTAAAAATAGCCTCCACGAATCAAAATCATCCTACCCGGATAGAAACTCTTGACGGATCGCAGGTTACAACAACGCTTATCCAATCCAAAGCTATCATTGAATCTACTGCCGGCAGTCTGGGTATGATCCAGATCGGCTATGGAGCAGCAGGTCAGGAGGTAGAGCTTCGCGGAACCATCAAAGGCAATATTACCGTGGATAGCGCCAGCACCCAAATCAAAATCGCTGCACCGAAGGAAGGCGGCGTAACCTCTGTCTCTACGCTTCAAGTAGGCTCAGAGGCTTCCATCAACGTAGCTGATGGCGCAACATTGGGCAATATTAGCGTTACTTCTCCGCATGCCGCTATTGAACTGGCGGGTAAAGGCCAGATTCGGCAAGTAACCGTATCCAAGGAAGCCGAAGGCGCGACACTGAATCTGTCGACTGCCAACATCACCAGTCTGCGGCTTGAGGCCAACGTGAAGCTGGAAGGTGATGCAGCCACCATCGGAGCTGTCCCGATTGTTGCAGCTCCTGGAGTATCTGTAGAAGTGCCCGCCAACGTCCTGGTTGAACTTAAAGCGAATGTGGTGGCAGTTGTAGAAGGAATTGGCGAGATAACAGAATATTCCTCTCTGCAGGATGCCCAAATTCAAGCTGCCGAAATTTTGGTCAATAATGCGTTGGTCCTGGGGATCGATTCGAAGGAAATTGCAGGTTATGAAATCATATTGCAGAAAGCCAAAGATGAAATTACGGTCTACGCCCTAAGAGCTGCAGTCAATCAGCTGAAAATCAATTATCACGAGAACGACAGCCAGGCATCCGTTTCTCATGACATTATTCTTCCGGCAATCGATCAGGCCACGGGAGTCACCATTACCTGGACGACCTCCGATGCTTCATTAATAACAAGCAGCGGAGAAGTCACCCGCCCTGCAATCGGATCGGCTGATGCTGCCGTAGTCTTGACGGCAACCTTGGCCAAAAACAACAAAACGGAAACCATAACCTTCCATATTACCGTCGCGGCGCAGCAGCCTGTCGCGGAGCTGGAAGCTCTCTCCGTTGAGCCCAACCAGTTGTCACTGGATAAAGGGGAAAGCCGTGACCTGAAGGTTTTCGGCATCTATTCCGACAGAACCTCGTCGTTATTAATCGGCAAAGCTGCGTTTACCAGCACTGATCCCAAGATTGCATCAGTCACCTCCGCAGGAACGGTAACAGCCCTGTCCGGAGGAACTACGGAAATCATCGTCTCCTACATGGAGTTATCTGAACGTATAAGCGTTACTGTGAAGGCGCCTCTTGAGATCCATTTGAAGGCTGAAGCAGGAAACCGGGAAGCCACCTTATATTGGACTTCCATTGGTGACGGGGTGACTTATCAGGTATACCATTCCAGAAGCAGCGGTTCGTATGAAACCCCGCTGGTAACTGTTCAAAGCGTTACCTACACAGCAAAGGGGCTTTTAGAAAACACGGACTACTATTTCATTGTAAAAGCCTGGACAGACGGAAATGCCTATACCTCCAACGAAGTCCATGTTGTTCCGACAGATGGAACAGTGCTTCAAACAGCCAAGCCTGTTGTGTCCGGAGCCATTTACCCCAATGGATTTGAGTTATGGGGAACAGCGGAGGGTGCTGCTGATAACAAGTTAACGGAAATTTTCCTATCCAAAATGGACGGGACTTCTGTAGCTTATAGCTGTGCAGCCGCTTCAGGGAAGTTCGAGATTTCAAGCGTCAACCTCCTTTTCTACAATAGAAGCCTTTCTGCCGGTGAAGAGATTAAGATCACTGCCAGGGCCTACGGAAAAATCACCAGCGAGCCGGTTATTATGACTGTTCTGCCGACTACGGGAGAAACAGCCATACCAGCCATTACAGACGTCGTGAATGAAGTATCCAATATTACCGGAACAGCTGAGCCAGGGGCTGCAGTCCATATGGAATACAGATATGTCCCGGTTGAACCGGGAACCGGTGATGGCGGTTCAAACGGAGTTGGAGAGAGATTTACAAGAATTGCCGCGGTCAAGGCTGCTTCAGACGGACGTTTTACGTTCCATGGCTACGAGGGTCAATTCGAAACCGGCGAGAGATTGACCATTACCGCTGTCGCATTGGGCAAAGCTACCAGCCAGCCGGTTCAACTCATTGTCCAACCTGCACCACAAGCGGTAACGCCAACAGTTTCAGGATCAGTCTATACCAACGGCTGGAAACTGAGCGGTTTTGCCGAGCCCGTCCAAGGAAATGACTACGCCTATGTATCGCTTCAGACAAAAAGCGGCTTTAATCTCAGTTCGGCGGGTGTTAGAGAAAATGGCTCTTTCACCATGGAAGGTATTAACTATACCGATATCAATGTAACCCCCGGCGAATCAGTCTATTTTGTCTTTCAAAAATATGGAATGAAAAAGAGCGAGCCGGTTGAGCTTATTGTCCAAGCTGCTGGTGTGAAGACCGCCGCGGTTATGCTGGATGTAACCAATGAGCTGCTGGTCAGCGGCTGGGCAGAGTTCGGCTCCTATGTTACCATTGTCGGCGGTACGGACTTCAAGCAGATGATTGCCGCCTCGTCTACTACAGGTGCCTTCACCCTGCCGCTTCCCGAGGGCTATTTTAAAGAAGGTGACAAACTGTCTATCTCCTCAACTGTAATCGGGCAAACAACAAGCGATCCTGTTTGGGCCACCCTTCAAGAGGCTCCTGTTACAGCAGCGCCTACAGTTAGTGGAACTGTTTATAACAACTTCTTTACATTATGGGGTACAACCGAAGCTATGCCTGCCAATTCCCATACCATCATCCGGTTGTCCAAGCCTGATGGGGGCACGATCTATTACGGGTATCATGGTTCAGATCATTTTTTGGCGCAGGATTTCCTTGATTCCAACGCACTATTGCCGGAAGGAATGGAGCTTTTGCTCACTGCCCAAACCCTTGGCAAGAAAAAGAGTGCTCCGGTTCGTGTTATGGTTCAGGCTGCAAACGGACAAACCGCCCAGCCGGTCGAAGTGGATGCTAAGGAAGCGTTGATCAGAGGCACAGCGGAGCCGAGTTCCTATGTCCAACTCCTATATGCCCGAAACGGCGGTGTTGCCCGAAGTATGACTATGGCCTCTTCCTATGACGGCAGCTTTTCATTTGTTACATCTCGGGAAAATTTGCAGGCAGGAGACACAGTCACGATTATTGCATTAACTTCCGGTAAAGCAGCCAGCGACCCGGTGCAGGTTGTAGTCCAGGCTTCAGCCAAATCGCCAACCCCTGTAGTTGCGGGTACGGTCTATACCAATGTGTTGACGCTAAGCGGAACAACCCACCCCGTCGATGAGAATATCACCGTTTATGTCACAACCGTCACCGGAAGCTATATAGCGTCTATAGGGGTCTACAGAGGTGAATTCTCCTCAAGCAGCCTTATCGATGAAATACTGGTTCCTGGTCAAGAGGTTCTTGTAACTTCAGAAGCAACGGGCTTTAAGAAGAGCGATCCGGTTCGGTTTACTGTACGGGCCACTGAAGGCCAAACCTCTGTTCCGAGCTATACAGGGATAAATGAGTCTAACTGTTTCATTGGAACCGCAGAGCCTGGAGCCCTTGTGAAGTTGAAAAATGACACACGAAATTGGAACAGCAGAACCATTGCTTCAGCCTCCGGTACATATTCTATATATGTGCCGGCAGATTTGCTTAAGCTGGGGGACCAATTGTCCCTTACCTCTACTGTCGTAGGTAAATCAACCAGCGATACCGTCCACATTACAGTGATCGGCGATTAACCATTAATAGGCTGCCCCATACCGGTAACATATCCGGGTGAGGCAGCCTATTCAATTATTCATAAGTAAAAATGATATAGTATAAATGGAATGTTGCATATATAATTACATTAAAATGGAATTCGAAAGGGGTGAATAGTCATGACGAAAAACCCCAAGTCATTCTCCAATAATCTGTATATGCTAAGGTTTATAGCAGAAGCATGTCCATCCAGAATAGGGGTGGATTTGCTTTTGAAGACCGTAAGCTATGGACGGACGGTTTTCTTTTATGTCATTTTCACCCGAATGTTATTTAATGCGTTGCAGGACGGAGTTTCCTTTTCGGAGATTGCGTTATTCATTGGCTTAGCCATGGCCGTATTGTTTTTTGTGGATCTTTTTCAAACGTGGTATACGAGCAAAATCAGGCCGCAAACGGATCAAACCATCTTTGAATATATCAATCTGAAGCTCTTCGATAAAGCATTAGACGTGGAATTGGCTTGTTTTGAAAATCCGGAATATTACGATACCCATACCAAGGCTGTTGCTGAAGCAAACGGAAGAGCGGTAAAGGTTTTGGATACTGTTACGGATCTTGCGGGAACGATTTTTTCATCCATTGCGATTGTAGGTATTATGATGTCACTTGACCGTATGGCGATCTTGTTTGCCTGTATTCCTTTATGCACGAGCTTTTTCATTAACAACCTCATGAACAAAATCAGATTTCGGCTCTATACAGAAAACGTAAAGGATAACCGGGTTAAGGACTATGTGAAGAGAGTCGTATATTTGCCTCAGTATGCGAAGGAATTTCGGCTTACCGGGATACTTGAGGTGCTGCTGGACAAATTCCAGCACTCCATCAAGCAAAATGTTGTCCGGATAAAAAAGTATGGCAAGCAGCTGGCGCTTCTGCTCTCCCTTCAAATGGCTTCAAGCCAAACCATTATGTTTGTCGGTTCCATTATATATGCCACCTACAGAATGATGGTCTCCAAAACCCTGTTGATTGGGGATTACATCGTTCTCGTAAATTCCATTATGATGCTGTCCAACAGCATGGTGGATATTACCAAGAAAATGATTGCGCTATCGGAAAACAGCCTCTATATCGATAACCTGAAAAGCTTTATGGAATATAAACCTCAAATTTCCCTAAGCCAGGGTGGACTTACACCGGCAGCCGATGAGGCTTTATTGACGTTGAACAATGTGTCCTTTTGCTATGAGGGTATGGACAAGCCCAGCCTGAAGCATATCCATATGCAAATCAGGCAGGGCGAGAAAATATGCATTGTCGGCCATAACGGCTCGGGTAAAACAACGCTGACTAAGCTCATTCTCCGGCTGTATGATCCTACGGAAGGCGAAATCATGCTCAATCAGATTAATATCAAGCAGTACAATGTGAAGAAATATAGAGCCTTGTTCAGTACGGTTCTTCAGGACTTTCAGATATTTTCCTTCAGCGTTGCCGAGAATGTGTTGATGCAGGAAGCTTCTGGAGAAGAACATAGAGCCTTGGCCGCACAAAGCTTACAGAAGGTCGGTTTACTTGATAAGGTGGAGCGAATGCCCAAGGGACTGAACACCGTTCTGACTAAGGAATTTGATGATAATGGTATGATCTTATCCGGTGGTGAAAACCAAAAAATCTCGATTTCCAGAGTGTTTGCCAAACCCAGTAAGATTGTGATTATGGATGAACCTTCTAGTGCCTTGGACCCTATTGCGGAGCATGAGCTGTTTCAAATGATGAGGAAAGCCGCGGAGGACAAAACAGTCATTTTCATCTCCCATCGTCTTTCTTCCACCGTAAGCGCTGACAGAATCATTGTAATGGATCAAGGCTGTATGGTGGAGGAAGGCACTCACCGGCAATTAATGAGGCAAAATGGCAAATACGCAGAGATGTACAAGATGCAGGCGCAAAGCTATACAGAAGGAGGGGCATATGGACAAGAAGCTTAGTATTCCAATCTTCAGGAATAATGTGATGCTGATCCGGTATGTGTTCCAGTGCACTCCTGTATATTTTTGGCTGGCCATCCTTTACCATGTTTTGCTTGGGCTTTATACCATTGTGGGAGGTGTGTTGGTCTCCAAGGTCATTATTGATGCTGTCCAATTCAATAAGCCATTCTCTGGTGTTCTTGTTTTTCTGATCTTTGTGGGATGCTTCAATTTGGGGATTCATACCTTGGGTTCATTCCTTCAAGAAAGGATCTATCCGGAGATGAAGGAACGGCTCCATCAGCATATGCAGACCGAACTGTTCACCAAAGCGGTGAAAACCGATTTAGAACGGTATTACGAGCCTTTATTTTATAACGATTTTATCTTCGCTTCCTCGGAGGCGGATACAAGAGCATTCAGCTGTTTTGCAACCTTTGGGAATGCCATTCAACAATTAGTAGCCATTGTGGGAATCGGAGCGGTTATTGCAACCCTCGATGCTATTGGGCTGTTGTTTGTGGGGGCTTCCTTTGCACTATCCATTTTCCTTAATACGAAAACAAACCGGATTTCCTTTGAACAAACTGAACAAACCGTCCCGATCAAAAGAAAGCTTGCTTATATCAGCCGCTTGTTCTACTTGCCGGATTATGCGAAGGAAATGCGCCTTCATGAAATGGATGATAGACTTCAACGGGACTTTAAGCAGAGCAATGAGGACGTTAGGCAAGTCGTTCAGAGTATATCACCCAAGTTGATCTTTTACCGCTTTTTAGAGCGGTTTATTTGCGGTACTTTATTGCTGGACGGTATCTATCTGATCCTGATGGCTTATAAGTCGATTGTGCTGCAGGCTCTATCTTATGGCTCCATGATGGGGATGATCAATGGGGTATGGAATCTAAAGGGCAGCCTGCAAAGTGTAGTGTCCATCGTTTCCCAGATGCAGCAGCACAGCTTGTATGCCGTCCAATTAAAAACGTTTTTGGAGCATGAGCAAAAGATAACAAATGCCGCGTCGCCTCTTTTACCTAGAAATCGAGTTGGGACTATCACATTTGAGAATGTAAGCTTCTGTTATGAGGGATCCGGTCAACCAACACTGCGTCATTTATCTTTTGAAATCAAACCTGCGGAAAAAATCGCGATAGTCGGGCACAATGGAGCGGGTAAAACAACTTTGATCCAACTGATACTTCGTTTACTGGATGTGACGGAAGGACGGATTCTGCTGGATGGGGTTGATATCCGAGATCTTGAAGTGGACCGGTACCGCGAACAATTTGGTGTGGCTTTTCAGGATTTTCAGATCTATGCGGCTACGGTAGCGGAGAATGTAAGGATGAGTCCCGTCTCTCTATCTGACCGCGAAAAAATCGAAGAGGCGCTGGTTGCTGGAGGAGTGTATAAGCGGATTGTATTATCGGAACAAGGTATCTATACGCCGTTAACCCGGGAATTTGATCAGGAGGGCATCAATCTTTCCGGAGGCGAAGCACAAAAAATAGCCATTTCCCGGTGTTTCTTCAAGCCATTCCGGTATCTGATTATGGATGAACCCTCCAGTTCCCTGGACCCGATCAGTGAATACGAATTAAATCAGACCTTGCTTCATGGCGCTGCAGATAAAAGTGTCATTTTCATTTCCCACCGTCTCTCCACAACAAGAATGGCGGACAAGATCTTCGTGATGGATCAAGGGGAGATCATTGAACAAGGCAGTCACAATGAATTGATGGAGCAAAATGGGAAATATGCGGAGATGTTTCGGCTGCAAGCAGAGAATTATGTGCAGCAAGCCGGATAAACCATATTCCAATCAGGTGGAACCGGTAGTAAGAAGATTGGGAAAGGCTGTAGCGAATTGTTGCACAACCTCTCCCATACCCCTTTTACTCTATGACCCCGTCCCGGACGGTGATGATCCGGCTGCTGCTTTTGGCGGCTTCCGGCGAGTGGGTGACCATGATGATGGTTTGTCCGCTGTCCCGGTTGATATCGCGGAGCAGGTGCATGATGTCTGCTCCCGTTGCGCTGTCCAGATTGCCTGTGGGTTCATCCGCAAACAGAATCTCCGGATTGCCGATCAAGGCCCGGGCAATGGCGACACGCTGCTGTTGTCCCCCAGATAATTCGCGGGGAGTATGCATCCGTCTGTCGGATAACCCCACGATGTCCAGAATTCGATGGAGCTGCTTCTTGTATTGTCTGATTCGTTTGCCGTCAAGCAGCAGAGGGAGCATAATGTTTTCCTCCACATTCAAGTTAGGGATCAGGTTGTAGAATTGGAAGACAAAGCCGATCTGCCGCCGCCGGATGCTGCTCATTTTTTCATCCTCCAGATGGGCGATGTCTATGCCGTTGAGGCGGACAGAGCCGGTCGTCGGAGCGTCCAGACCCCCGAGAATATAGAGCAGGGTGCTTTTTCCCGAGCCGGATGGCCCCATAATGGATACGAATTCTCCCCGCATAATCGCCAGGGATATGCCCTGTAAGACCTTCATTGTGGCATTGCCCATCCGGAAATCCTTCTCAATATGTTTACCTTCTACGGCAATTTGACCAGTGAATGGTTTCATCTGAATACCTCCCATTTTCTAAGCATCGAATTTGATTTCTTCTACCAGTTTCATCCGCCGGCTTTTAAGGATCGGAACGGTGGAGCCCAATAAGGTAATGACGATGCCCATAGTACCTGCCATAACAAAGGTTCGGGGACTAAGCTCCGGCACCATAGAAATTTTCGGCCCGGCCACAAGGAAAATAGTTTGGACTTCTATATAAGAAACGAATATAGCGGTTCCTGCACCTATCAGCCCGGAGGAGAATCCCTCCAGGAGCATCATCTTCATATGCTGCCGGTTGCTGAGTCCAACGGATTTGTACATGGCAATGCTGCGGCGCTTCTGCATATAGTTAATCAGCAGATTATTGATGATGCCTACTGTGGCCAGCAGTAAGATAAGGTAGGTCATGTTATGCATCGGCTGCAGAAAGGCACCAACAGTGGCAAGCGCGTCCTTATTAAATTCCTCTACGGTCCGGCTCCAATTCCAGGTGTCCGCGAACAGATTGCGGATTTGCACCATGATGGCATCGGGGTCAGCAGCCGTATAGGCCAAAAACCCGTAGGCTCTCCCGCCAAAATCGGAACGGGCATACTGAGAAGGAATGACGGCTTCCACATCGGTGGCCCTCGACTTAAAGCTTCCGGCTACAACATAGGAGCTTGATGAGCCTGCGGTTCCATTGGTTAAAACTACGGTGTCGCCGGCGGATACTCCCATCCGTTTCATTCCGCTTTCGCTTAACAGGATGGAGCGTTCTCCGGCAAATGCAGCAAAGGCCTGTTCCTGCATGCTGCCTTTTGTGAAGTGAAGTGCAAACATGGAGCTGTACCATTCCAGATGATCGGTGGCTTCAAGTCGCGAGAGGGGGACGCCGTTTCCTTGCAACTCATTCTTAAATACCATCAGGGGCAGCACCTTCCGGATGCCGTCCATACTCTCCACCTGCTCCATAAACTCCCGGTCCATTTTGCCGTCAGCAAAACCCTGCAGCTCCGCACCCTTGAATACATCGCTGATATAGGTGGTGACGAAGCTCCCTACCACACTGATGGCAATCACTGCGGAAATGCTGATAAAGAGCAGGGTGATGTTCTGGGCGACACTTTTGTTCTCCTGCATATTCCGGGCGGCAAGCTTGCCTTCATTGTGAAAGACGGCACCATACACATGCTCCAAACCCTTGGCAATCAGATTGGTCATCGGAGGAATGATGAGGATCGTGGCAGCAATCAGCCCCAATAAGGAAAAACCGCCCGCTGGATATAATAGCTTGCCGGAAACCATCCGGGGCAAACATACGGAGATGATAAACAAGACGGCTCCAATGGCAATGGAAAAACGCCGGGGGAGCCGTTTTTCCTCGACAGTTCCAAGCACGACATCCTTGATTGGCAGCCGGCTGGCCCGCTTAACCGGAAGCCAGGCACTGATCAGAGAAACGGCAACCGCCATCATGAAGGAAATGATGATACTGAGCGGGGAAATGACAATGGATATTTCAATTCCCTGTGACAAGGACTGTCCCATTCCCTGTAGGATCCATCTCAGCACAACCATTCCTGCAGGGATGCCCATCAGTCCTCCCATAGCTCCATAAAACAAGCTCTCCATCAGAAGAATGCGGGTAACCGCTTTTTGGGTGGCGCCAATACTGCGGAACGTCCCGATCACAGGCAGCCGGTCCAGTGTAATGACCTTGTAGCTGCTATAAATGATGAACACGCTAATGGTCAACGAGAAGAAGCTGATGAGGAAAAAGGGCATGGATTTTTGCCTGGCATCGGCTGTGATCTGATCTTCGTTTACATTTTGGGACACCTGATAGCCGCTGGCGGGAAGTATCTCCGTCAGCTCGTTGATCAACTTCTCTGTAGAAACACCCTCAGCGGGTTTTATCAGTATCCTGCTGCAGCCGTCGGTATGTCCGGCCAGTGCGGCCAATGTCGGAAGGGGCATAAGAGCGGTAGCTCCTCTGGTATGCCTTAAGAAGACCGTATCATAAGCGGCAATGTCGGCTACTTCCAAACGGGCAGGCTGTCCGCCTATTTGCAGGGTAAGGGTATCCCCCTTTTTAATTCCATATTTAGAGGTAAAACGATCCGGCAGAATGATCTGATTGCCCTCAAAATTTGTGATTTCTCCACCGTTTGCTAGACGCGGCTTATTGATTTGGTTCAGCTGGGAGAGGTCGGCGGCAATCAGATCAATGGTTTCGTAATAACCATTTTCGTGGTATAAGGCGTTTTCCTCCAGTATACCGGCAATGGCTTCAACGGATGCTAAAGCGGGAAGGCTGTTAATCCCGATGCTGTCCCCGGCACCTGTGGCGGCAACTGAAACTGTTGCGCTTCCTGCCAACCCTCTGGCCATTTTCCGTTGGGTGCTTTCATAGGACGCTCCAATCGAAAATGACACAAACAGCAGAATGGTGGAAAGAAGAATGGACAGCAGCATCACAGCCGTTCTCGGCTTATGCTCTTTGACATTGGCCAGAATGTATTTTATTAGAATGTTCAATCAGACCCCCGCTTTCTTGTAAAATGCAAAAAAAAAAATTGGCAGCTACCATATTGAAATGATAAGCGGCCAACCTTAAGCTATTTTTCAGACAACCTTAATTAACCTTAATTTAGGCACTACGCTCCAGGGGGAATTGAATCCGGAAGGCCGTGCCTCTGCCTGGAATACTGGACACGCTTATGGTTCCTTCATGAAGCTCAACAATGCTTTTGGCAATGGCAAGTCCTAATCCGGTTCCTTCCGGTTTATGCTCTGTGTGAGTTCCCCGGTAGTACCGCTCGAAGAGCGAGCCTGTTTCCTTGGGCGTCATTCCTTTGCCATTATCGGATATAACAATGACGAGTACTGAACCGGCAGCAGACATACGCAGAGTAAGCTCCGTATGCTCATCCCCATGCACAAAGGCGTTGATCATGATATTCTGGAAGGCTCTTGTGAACAGGGTGGAGTCGAAGGGAAACAGAACAGTTTCCGTGTCCGCTTCAAAATGAATGGTGCGGCGCTCATATTCCGGATTGTTCAGGATATCGATGGCGCATTCCTTCAAGAACCGGATGAAATTCTGCTCCTGACGCTTTAAGGGAAGCATGCCATTCTCCAATTGATAGGTCAGCTTCAAATCGTCAATGAGGTTTTCCAGATAAGCAGTGTTTTTCAGCATGATCTCCGCATACCGACTGCATTGCTCCTCCGTGATGCTGCCCTTCTCCAGAAGCAGCTCGGCGTAGCCTTTAATGGGGGATAAGGGTGTTTTTAAATCATGGGTAATGTTGGAAATCCATTCCTGGCGAATGGTTTCTGTCTGGTCCCGCAGCCTGTCGCTTGCTCTAATCTCGGTGTCCAAGGTATTCAGGCTGTCGTAGATGTCCTTGAAGGAGCCGCGCGCTTGATTAGGGAGGTAACGGCGTGCGGCGATGTCCCTTATCGAAGCAGTCAGATTGCCCATCATTCGTGTTGTCCAAAATCCATACACCATTCCCGAAACCAGAACAGCCGTAAGCAGGATGCCCACAATGAGCAAAATAACGGTTTTCCCGCCGGAAAAGGTGTCCCCGTTCAAATACATGGTAACCTTCGCAATGTGCCCGGGGAAATAGAGGATATACACATAGTCATTTCCGTTGTGGGAGATGCTTCCCATAAAGGAGGTAACCTCAGCCTGTTCCAGCCGCCCGTTCTGATAAAGCTGCAGCAGCGCCGCATTCGAATAACGATCCTCCGTCCCAGCCGGTTTTTGATAGCTGTAAATTTCCCGGCCGGAGGTCTCCAGAATTTGTAGTCCTATACCGTTCTCCTGCAAGGAAACCATTCCCGTTTGCCTAACCTGAGGCAGCTCGCGTATAAAAATAATTTCATTCCTGAAAGCCTCTGTAAATGATGCTGGCCAATCGCTTTTTATGGTGGCGCCATCGGGTGTCCGGACGGTAATCAATGTGTGAAAAAGTCCGGCCGCTGCCAGAATAGCGCCAAGCATGGATAAGAAGAAAATCAGGTACACGTGAAAGCTGGTGCGGAAACCGGATTTCTGGATTTTAATCAGTCCTTCTTTTTAAGGTGTACCCCAAACCCTTTACGGTAATAAGCTGCTGCGGGGAGGAGGGGATGGCTTCTATTTTTTCGCGGAGATGCCGGATATGTACCATAATCGTATTGTCACAAATACTGCTGTATTCGCCCCAAACCTGCTCATATAAACGCTCTTTGCTGATGATTATACCGGGATTCTCCATAAAATAAGACAACAGCAGAAATTCCCGCCCGGTTAAGCTGAGTTCCTCTCCTGCCTTGTAAGCCCGGCAGCTTCCCTTATCAAGAGAAAGGGGGCCAACCTGTACAAGATCGCTGCAGCCTGGAGGGGGGGCGGCCTGATACTGCTGGCGGCGGAGCTGGGCTTTAATGCGGAACACAACCTCCCGGGGACTGAATGGTTTGGTGATGTAATCATCACCGCCGCAGGAGAGGCCAAGGATTTTATCAATATCATCATTCTTAGAGGAAAGAAACAGAATGGGGCAATAGGAGAATTCCCGTATTTTTTTGCATACCTCCAGACCGTCCAGATCTGGAAGCATCACGTCCAACACAATCACATCCGGCTGAAACTCCCGGCAGCTATGTAACGCGTCCCATCCCGTATGTGCCTTCTGAATGGTTTGAAACCCGTCTTTTTGCAGCACTTCCTCTATTAAATCCACAATATCTTTTTCGTCGTCCACCAACAAAATTTTGCTGTTCATTCCGATCACCTTTTGGATTTATAGTAGAATGCCGTATATCATCAACGGTGCTTTTATACAAACTATACCGCCACCTTTCCCCCCAATCAATGCTATAATTCCAATATGACGTGGTGACGGAGGGAAGGCGCCGGGATGACGACGTTTCAGAAGACGAAGACGTTTGTGCGGTTTATGGTGAAGAACGGGATATTGGCAGTGACGACGACGCTGATTATTGTGCTGGCGATTCGGGCGATTCTGCATGAGCAGGAGCGGGGCTGGCTGGAGTATGTTCCGATTTTTTTGTTCGTGCTGATGATTATCACGTTATTCTTCTTTATGATTTATTGGCAAAGCCACAAGCTGCGGTCGGAGCAGGAGCTGCTGGCGAATGTGTTTACCCATAGTCCGGACGGAATTCTGGTGCTGGATCAGGAGCTGAATATGATCCGGATGAATCCGGTGGCCGGGCAGATGATGCAGATTGGCGAGGAAGCGGCAGTGTTGAATTTTTGCAGTGTATGCTCCAATTATCCGGGGCTGCATAAGCTGTGCTCGTACCAGAATTGTTTTATTACCGAGCCGGGGGCGCAGGTAATGACGCTGCAGCTGACGACGCCAAGCGGGATGAAGAAGTCCATGAATGCCAGCCTGTCGCAATACCAGGATCCGATCTATGGTCCCTTGAATATTCTCCGAATGCAGGAGGTGGAGGGGCAGCGCCAGGAGGAGCAGAATCAGATTGCCAGGATGATTACACACTCCATTCTGTCCGCGCAGGAAAACGAACGGAAGCGGATTTCCCGTGAGCTGCATGACGGCATCGGCCAGTCCCTGTACAGCATTCTCATCCAGACGGAGATTATCAAGGCGTCGCAGGAGACGGAGGAGGATGCGGCAGAGGATGAGCCGATGATGACCTTGCAGGAATCCATCCGCCATACCATTGAGGATATCCGCGACTTGTCCGCCGAGCTGCGCCCTTCTGCCTTGGATGATATTGGTCTGGTGCCGGCTCTGCGGAATTATGTGCGGCTGTACGGTCAGAAATTCGGCATTCAGGTGCTGTTTACCATGGAGGGGGACAGCGGCCGTCTGCCGTCAGCCCACGAAATTGCGCTGTACCGGATCGTGCAGGAGGCGCTTACCAATGCGGCGAAATATTCCCAGACGGAAGTAGTGGATGTCAAACTGAAGCTGCAGCTGGCGTTCGCCGAATTGGTGATTCGCGATTATGGAACGGGATTTGTGATCACGACGGAATTGCGTCAGGGCGTTGGGCTCTATAGTATGGAGGAACGGGTGAACATTCTGGGCGGGGAATTCGAGATCGAATCTGCACCGGGAGAAGGAACGGTTATTCGGGTCAAGGTGCCCATCACCGGCCAGCACAACAGATAGCGGGGGGAAGCATACGTAATGGATATTAAGGTACTGATTGTGGATGATCATGCTGTTGTCCGGGACGGACTCCGGGCCGTGCTGGATGCGAAGCCGGGGATCAAGGTGGTAGGCGAAGCGGAGGATGGCATATCCTGCATGAGGAAGGCTCTCGAGCTGCACCCTGATCTGGTGCTGATGGACCTGAGCATGCCTAATGGCCGTGACGGATTGTATACCACAAGCGAGCTGGTGCAATCCATGCCAGAGGTGAAGGTCATCATTCTGACCATGCATGACGAGGACCAATATTTGTTCCGTGCGCTGAAGGCCGGAGCGTCAGGATATATTTTGAAGTCGGCGCCTATGTCGGAGCTGATCACGGCGATCCTGCAGGTTCATCAAGGGCTGGTTTACCTGCATCCCAATGCCACCAAGAAGGTCATAGAGGGTTATCTGCAGGGCCAGACCAAGGAGATGACAGATACCTTCGAGACATTAACCGAGCGGGAGAAGGAAATTCTCACGCTGGTAGCCAAGGGATACACCAATAAGGAAGCCGCCGAGCTGCTAACCATCAGTGTGAAGACGGTGGAGAACCATAAGGCGAATATTATGGAAAAGCTG
This sequence comes from Bacillota bacterium, assembly GCA_023388055.1. Lineage (GTDB taxonomy): Bacteria > Bacillota > Bacilli > Paenibacillales > NBRC-103111 > Paenibacillus_AR. The sequence goes on from JAEWGW010000011.1 coordinate 319,818, forward strand.
CAATTGAATAACCGCCGCGAATTGATGAAATTTGCGCTGCGAAGGGGGCTGCTTGACTTTGATTAACGATAGCGGCCAACCACTTACCACACAGCAGCAGATTCAGCTGGAATTGCAGCAGTTGAAGTCGGAGATGGCGCTGGATTTTGTCGCCTTGGCCTTGGCAGATGACAATTACCGGGATATCCATTGGAAAATCGCGCTTGGCGCTCAATCCGAACGATACAAAAAAATCACAGTCCGTATGGGCAACGGGATGGCCGGCAAAGTCCTGCAGACCCGACGGCCCCATGTGGTGACGTATTTTCCGGAGGAGGTCCAGGATGAGGTGCTGGGTTATCCGATCTTTCTCGTAGAGTCGCTGCGCTCCGGCGTGGGGGTTTCGGTGGATTCCATCCGGCCCGAGCGGAAAAAAGCCTATGGTGTGCTGCTGATAGGTCAGCGGGAGGAACGGATTTTCGGTGAGCCGGATGTGGAAGAGGTGAAACGCTCTGCCGCGAGGCTGGCTGTGTTGTATGACAGTATTACAACCCCTGGCCAGGAGTCTGAAGCGCAGGAAACGCTCCAGGAGGAGAAGGCCAGCCCGCTGCTGCTCCGGATGAAGGAATTCCGCAAACAGGGCATGACCTGCCAATTGCTGGATCAGCGGATGACGCGGCTTCCCCTTGAACGACAGGACCAGATCGCCGCCATTCTGGAGCTGCTGGTGCGGCACAGCATCCAGGCCCATACCAGAGCGGGAGTTGTACTGGGGCAGGACGAAGCAGGCAATACCCTGGTTGAGTTCGAAAGTGAAGAGGACGGTCTGATATCCCGCGAGCTGCTGGATCCGGTTAAGGAAGAGCTGTTTGCACTCAAATGCGATTTGGAGATTCTGGCGGAGGGAAGCTGCCAAACCGTACGGTTTACCATCCCGACGCGGATACTCCTGGATGAGCAGCACTGGAACTGAATAATGGCAACCCGAGATGGGGAAATTCCTGCGAAGCAAATGAGGGATTTCCCCAATTCTTTTCATGAGCCGCTCCACGGATAATGGAGAGAGGCAGTTGATGTCATGAGGAGGAATGGGAATGAAACCACCCAAAGGGATTTTGCCGCTGCAGACCTTCAGTTTGATCCTAGGCTTTGCGGTTTGGGGGATCTTGTCATCGTTAATCGTGTTTATCAAGGACGGAATTGCATTAACACCGGGGCAGCTGTCCCTGGTTACGGCAGTACCTGTTGTGCTCGGCTCGATTCTGCGGATCCCGTTCGGCTATTGGACGAATAAATTCGGTGCCCGCAATATGTTCCTGATCAGCTTCATTGTGCTGCTGGCCCCGGTATTTTTTATCAGCCAGGCTCAAAGCTTCACCGATCTGATTATCGGCGGATTATTCCTGGGTATATCGGGCGCCACCTTCTCCGTAGGGGTGACCTCGCTGCCGAAGTATTATCCCAAGGATAAACACGGATTCGTCAACGGCATCTACGGATTGGGGAATTTGGGCTCGGCGCTGAGCACCTTTTTCGCCCCGTTGCTGGCCACGCAGATCGGATGGCGCTCCACGGTTCAGGTATATTTGATCCTGCTGGCAGCCTTCGCTCTGGCCAACTTCTTCATCGGGGACCGGAAGGAATCGAAGCTCAATGTCCGGCTGATGGAGCAAATCAAGGGCATTTACCGCAATGAAAAGCTATGGTTGATCTGCTTTTTCTACTTTATCACCTTTGGCTCCTTCGTTGCGTTCACGGTTTTCCTGCCCAATCATCTGGTGAATACCTTCGGGATCAGCAAGGTGGATGCGGGACTGCGGACCGCCGGATTCGTTACGCTGGCCACCTTCATGCGGCCAACGGGGGGATGGCTGGGGGACCGGTTTAATCCCTTCAAAATATTGGTGCTGGTGTTTAGCGGCTTGACCATAGGCGGCATTCTGCTGGCATTCTCCCCTTCGATTCCGCTTTTTACGGTGGGCTGTCTGTTGATTGGGCTATGCGCCGGGCTGGGCAACGGTACGATCTTCAAATTGGTTCCGCTTTACTTTTCGAAGCAATCCGGGATTGCCAACGGGTTGATCTCTGCCATAGGCGGTTTGGGCGGTTTTTTTCCGCCGCTGATGTTGGCTTCGCTGAAGGCCATAACCGGGCATTATGCTATCGGATTCATGGCGTTAGGGATGGTTGCCCTGTGCAGCGTCCTGCTTGCGCTCTATATGTACTGGCAGGATCGGGTGAAGCTGGCGGAGCAAATGATACAGAGCACCTCCCAAGCGGTGTTGGTCACCAATCCCAAAGGACTGATTCTAACCGTCAATCCGGCATTCACAGCGATTACAGGCTACACCAAGGAAGCAGCTATCGGGCAAAAGCCGGGTTTCCTGAAATCCGGCAGACATGATCAGTCATTCTATGAATCCATGTGGAAGCAGCTCAAAGCGGAGAATGTATGGTCGGGCCGCATCTGGAACAAAAAGCAGAACGGTGAGGTTTATTTGCAGTTTATCACCATTAACGGAATCAAAAACGACGCCGGTGAAACGAGCTATTATGTAGGCGTTTTCAGTGAAATTGACCAAGTGGTGTAATGGAGAAGGAGGCAGTTCCATGAACGGCAGGAAAGATCAGAAGAACTTTACGCGCAAGGCAGTCAGCGTGGAGGAAGCAACGCGCCTGGTGCTTGAACGAAACCAGATGATGCCAACGGAGGAGGTGCCTTTGCTCGAGAGCATGGGCAGAGCATTAGCGGAGGAGCTTACCGCTTCCAACCCTGTGCCGCATTTCCGCCGTTCAGGCATGGACGGGTTTGCTGTGCTGGCTGCCGATACGGCAAAGGCGTCGGTGGGAGCACCGGTCAACCTGCACATAGTCGATAACGTCCCTGCCGGAATGGTGTCCGGGAAAGTGCTGCAATCCGGCCAGTGCATCCGCATCATGACGGGAGCGGCAGTGCCGGAGGGAGCGGATGCGGTCATTAAGTACGAGATGACAACAGAGAAAGGAGCACCGGACGGGACAGGACTCTGTATGGTGAAGGGAGCTGTGGCTCCGGGGGAGAATGTTTCTCCGGTTGGCATTGAAATCGCCGAGAAGGAAACTGTACTGCGCCAAGGCGTCCTGATCGGTGCCGGTGAAGTCGCGCTTTTGGCCATGTTCGGCGTCCATAAGGTCCGGGTCTACCGGCAGCCCCGGGTAGCCATTCTGGCGACAGGCGCAGAGCTGCTGCATGTAGAAGACCCCTTGGAGCCCGGGCGTGTCCGGAACAGCAACGGTTACATGCTGGCCTCGCTTATTGTATCCTACGGCGGGATTCCCGTTTTGATGGAGCATGTGCCTGATGATGCGGACATCGCCAAGCAAATGATCCTGGACGCGTTCCGTGACTATGATGTTGTTGTGACAACAGGAGGTGTCTCTGTTGGGGATCACGATATTCTGTATGACATCACCCAATCATGGGACGGTGAATTGGCATTCAACAAGGTGATGATGCGGCCGGGAAGTCCGACTACGTTCGGAATCTGGCAGGGGAAACCCCTATTTGCCTTGTCAGGCAACCCGGCCGCCTGTTATGTGGGCAGCAGATTATTCCTCCGGCCCGCACTCCGGGGAATGATGGGTGCAGCTCTTACCCCTGAACCCCGGGTACTGGCTACCTTGACGGAGGATTATGTGAAATCGGACCGGTTTACCCGGTTTGTCCGCGGCCGGATGACCGAGCAGGACGGCAGGCTGGCGGCAGCGCCTGCTGGCTATGATATGTCCAGCGTCACCGTATCCCTGCGGGATGCCAATTGTCTGATCTGTCTTCCGGGTTCCCCTGATGGCTATAAGGCGGGATCGCTTGTGGAGCTTATTCCTCTGAAGGGATTCCACGAATAATGGACCAGGGAGAAATGAACAATTCGTCCCGGAATACATCCCTTATATACGCTGTCCCTGTTTTGCAGGTCGTCGGATACAAAAACAGCGGAAAAACAGCTCTCGTCTGCAGTCTGATCGCCGCGCTTAGTAACGCTGGGCTCCGTGTTGGCTCTGCTAAGCATGACGCCCATGAATTCCGGCTGGATGACCCGGAAACGGACAGCGAAAAGCATCTGTCATACGGCGCTGTAGAGACAGTTCTGACTTCATCAAGGGCCACCCGCTCCATGCGTAAAAAACCTACGTCCCTCGGGGACATTGCCGTACAGCTTGCAGGCCGGGCTGATATAGTCATCGCAGAGGGCTTCAAATCGGCGCCTTATCCCAAGATCGCGCTGATCCGCCATTCTGATGATATAGAGGGTTTGTTTACCCAAGCGGCGGATATCCGGCTTTGGATCAGCTGGGAGGAGTCTGTTGGCGGCACTCCCCTTCCAGCTTTGTGGATCAAGGATGAAGCCTCTGTTCTTGATGCGGCTGTTACCCTCGCAAGATCCCTTCTATAGTTTACCGCGAAATCGGGGAATTCCTCCTGTGGAATGGGGGAGTTCCCCTCTCTTATCCCCACGCTCCAGCATCTACAATAGAAGTATCATAAGGTGCAAGGAGCTGGAACGATGAATAAGTTCAATCCTCTAATCCAAAAGCTGAAGTTTTTCCAAAAGCGCGAAACCAATGCGGAAGGGTGGAGTGAAGAATCCACAGCCGACCGCTCCTGGGAGAATATGTACCGGAACCGTTGGCAGCATGACAAGGTGGTTCGTTCTACGCATGGTGTGAACTGTACCGGTTCCTGCAGCTGGAAAATATTCGTGAAGGACGGCATTGTCACCTGGGAAACCCAACAGACGGATTATCCCACCACAGGGCCGGATATGCCGGAATTCGAACCCCGGGGCTGCCCCCGCGGAGCCAGCTTTTCGTGGTATCTCTACAGTCCCCTCCGTGTGAAATATCCCTATATCCGCGGCAAACTCCTGAATCTGTGGCGGGAAGCCAAGAGCAAACACCATGATCCGGTGGAAGCGTGGACCTCCATTGTACAGGATGAGCAAAAGAAGCTGTCCTACAAATCTGCCCGCGGCAAAGGCGGCATGGTTCGGGCCACGTGGGATGAAGTGACGGAGATTATCTCCGCGTCCATGCTATATACCATCAAAAAGTACGGTCCTGACCGGGTGATCGGGTTTTCCCCTATACCGGCCATGTCCATGGTCAGCTATGCAGCAGGCTCCCGGTTTCTGTCTCTACTCGGTTCTCCGCTGTTGAGCTTCTACGACTGGTATGCGGATTTACCTCCGGCCTCCCCGCAAATCTGGGGCGACCAGACGGATGTTCCCGAAAGCAGCGACTGGTACAACTCCAGCTATCTGCTGGTTTGGGGCTCCAATCTGCCGATGACCAGAACGCCGGACGCTCATTTTATGACCGAGGCCCGTTACCGCGGCACCAAGGTGGTTTCCATCAGCCCGGACTATGCGGAGTTTGTGAAATTTGCGGATAAATGGCTGCCTGCCAAACAGGGAACCGACGGCGCTTTGGCTATGTCCATGGGGCATGTGATATTAAACGAGTTTTATGTGAAGCAGCGTACGCCTTATTTTGAAAACTATTCCAAGAAATATACCGATTTCCCGTTCCTCGTGCTGCTCCAGGAGCAGGATGGGGCATATATGGCAGACCGGTTTCTTACAGCCCATGATCTGGGGGTCACCACCAATAACAGCGAGTGGAAGACGGTTCTCATTGATGAGAGATCCGGGGAGCTGCGTATCCCCAACGGCACTATCGGCTCCCGATGGGGAGAAGAGGGCAAGTGGAATTTGCAGATGGTTGACACCTTAACCGGGGAGGAGATTGAGCCCCAGCTGGGTTTGCGGGATTCCGCGGCAGGCAAGCTGGTGGTCCGGCTGCCTTATTTCTCCGATGAAGGGAAATCTGCCGTTTCCCGGCTGATCCCATACCGAACCGTTACGGATGCCAATGGCGTTGAGCACCGCGTCACCAGTGTGTTTGATCTGATGCTGGCCCAATATGGTGTCGATTCGGAGCAGGGCAGTGACTATGATGACGCCAGCATCGCCTATACTCCGGCTTGGCAGGAGGAAATCACTGGTGTGGACCGGGCATCTATCATTCAGATTGCCAGAGAGTTTGCACAGAATGCGGTAGACAGCGAAGGGCGCTCGATGATTATTGTCGGGGCAGGGATTAACCACTGGTACAACTCGGATACGATTTACCGCAGTGTGCTGAACCTGGTCCTGATGACAGGCTGCCAGGGTGTCAATGGAGGGGGCTGGGCGCATTACGTGGGTCAAGAGAAGCTGCGTCCTGCAGAAGGCTGGGCCAATGTGGCCTTTGCCAGAGACTGGACCATGCCGCCGCGGCAGCAGAACGGAACCTCGTTCTTTTATTTTGCCACCAACCAATGGAGGTTCGAATCCAATCCTGTAGACGGTCATACGTCAGCCTTAACCGGCAAAGCCCGGTACGCCCATTATGCGGATTACAATGTGATGGCGGCACGTCTGGGCTGGCTGCCTTCTTATCCCCAGTTCAACAAGAGCTCCATTGACCTGGCGGAGGAAGCGGCGGCACAAGGGCATCAGTCTCCTGAGGCGGTGGCGGCATATGTGGCGGCACAGCTTAAGAATAGGGAGCTGCAGTTCGCTATTGAGGATCCCGATGCGGATGTGAACCATCCCAAGGTCATGTTCGTCTGGCGGGCGAACCTGATTTCCAGCTCCGGCAAGGGGCATGAATATTTCCTGAAATATCTGCTGGGTGCCCATAACGGTCTGTTGAATGATGACTCCGAAACCCTTCGTCCCGAAGAGATCGAGTGGCATGACCAAGCGGCGGAGGGCAAGCTGGACCTGATGGTGGATATCGACTTCCGGATGTCCGGAACCGCGGTGTATTCGGATATTGTCCTGCCGGCAGCAACCTGGTACGAAAAAAGCGATCTTTCGTCCACGGATATGCATCCCTTTATCCATCCGTTTAATCCGGCAGTGCCGCCGTTATGGGAATCCAAGTCGGATTGGGAAACCTTCAAGGCCATTGCCAAAACCTTCTCGGAGATGGCAGCACAGCAGTTCGACGCACCCCAGCGGGATATTGTGGCCGTGCCCTTGCAGCATGACAGTCCCGATGAGCTGGCACAGCCCTTCGGTAAAATTCTCGACTGGAGCAAGGGTGAGATCGAGGCTATTCCCGGCAAAACCATGCCCAAGTTCGTGGTGGTGGAGCGGGATTACGCTGCGGTGTATAAGAAGATGACCGCCCTGGGGCCGAATATAAAGGATAAGCCTTACGGCATTAAGGGAATGAGCTGGTCGGCGGCGGATGAATACGAATTGATGAAGAAGGTAAACGGGGTTGTGGATGAGCCCGGCATTAGCCAAGGCTGTCCGAAGCTGGTGACGGACCGGCACATGTCGGAGGCAATTCTCACCTTATCCTCTACAAGCAACGGCAAAATGGCGGTGAAGGCTTGGGAGGCACTGGAGAAGAAAACGGCGCTCAAGCTGAAGGATTTGGCGGAGGACCGGATGGAGGAACGCTTTACCTTTGATGCGATTACGACCCAACCGAAGACGGTCATCACTTCACCTGCCTTCAGCGGCTCCGAGCAGCATGGCCGGCGTTATTCGCCCTTCACCACTAATGTGGAGCGGCTGATTCCCTACCGCACATTGACCGGGCGCCAGCATTATTTCCTGGATCATGAGATGCTCACCGAATTTGGCGAGAACCTGGCGGTTTACAAGCCGACTATGAAGCATGCTCCGTTCCATACCAATAAGAACCGTCCGGCTGCCAAGGGCAAGGAAATTACTCTGAACTTCATGACGCCGCACAGCAAATGGTCGATTCACAGCATGTATTTCGATTCCCTGCCTATGCTTACCCTGTTCCGGGGAGGACCTACTGTCTGGATCAATAAGGATGATGCCGCCGATGCGGACATTAAGGATAACGACTGGATCGAATGCTTCAACCAGAACGGCGCTGTTGTAGCACGTGCGGTGGTCACCCACCGGATGCCCCGGGGAATGGCGTACATGCACCATGCCCAGGACCGGACGATTAACGTGCCTGCAACGGATGTGACAACAACCCGCGGCGGAACCCATAACAGCCCAACGCGGATTCATGTGAAGCCGACCCATATGATCGGCGGATACGCACAGCTGAGCTACGGCTTCAACTACTACGGGCCTACAGGAAACCAGCGGGATCTGTATGTAGTGATTCGTAAACTCGAGGAGGTGAACTGGCTTGAGGATTAAAGCGCAGATCGGAATGGTCATGAACCTGGACAAGTGCATTGGCTGCCATACCTGCTCCGTTACCTGCAAGAACACCTGGACCAACCGTAAGGGCGCCGAATACATGTGGTTCAATAATGTGGAGACGAAGCCAGGCATCGGGTATCCCAAGCAGTGGGAGAACCAGGAGAAATACAAGGGCGGTTGGGTGCTGAAAAAAGGAAAGCTGGAGCTGCGCTCCGGCAGCCGTGCCAATCGGCTGAAGAATATTTTCTTCAACCCCGACCAGCCCATGATTGATGACTACTATGAGCCCTGGGATTACGATTACGAGAAGCTGCAGCAGAGTCCGGAGCGCAAGCACCAGCCGGTGGCCCGTCCGAAATCCCAGATTACCGGTGAATATATGAACCTGGAGTGGGGTCCCAACTGGGAGGATGATCTGGCAGGAGTGCATGAATCCGGCTACCGCGACCCCAATATGGCGGGCATCGAGGAATCGGTCCGTATGGAGTTCGAGCAGGTGTTTATGATGTATCTGCCGAGAATTTGCGAGCACTGCATTAATCCTCCCTGCGTCTCCAGTTGTCCCTCCGGCGCGATGTATAAGCGGGAGGAGGACGGAATTGTCCTGGTGGACCAGAATGCATGCCGGTCATGGCGGTTCTGCGTCTCCAGCTGTCCGTACAAGAAGGTGTACTTCAACTGGCAGACCAACAAGGCGGAGAAGTGTACCCTGTGCTTCCCCCGAATCGAACAGGGATTGCCCACCATTTGCTCGGAAACCTGCGTCGGGCGTATCCGCTATCTTGGCGTTATGTTCTATGATGCGGACCGGGTAGAGGCAGCGGCCTCCGTGACCGATGAGCAGGATCTTTATGAGTCGCAGCTGGATATTTTCCTCGATCCCAGTGATCCTGAGGTGATTGCTGCAGCACGCGCCGCTAATATTCCCGAGGACTGGATCGAATACGCCCAACGCTCCCCCATTTACAAAATGGCGGTAGATTGGAAAATCGCCTTGCCGCTTCATCCGGAGTACCGGACGCTGCCCATGGTCTGGTATGTCCCGCCGTTAAGCCCCATTACCAATATGGTGGAGGGCAAGGGGGCAACCGCGTCGCCGGAGGATATTTTCCCCGCCATTGATGATATGCGGATTCCGGTGCAATACCTGGCTAACCTGCTTTCGGCCGGGAATACGGAGGTCATTACTCATGTGCTGAAAAAGATGGCCGTCATGCGCTCCCATATGCGTTCCCTGAACCTGAAGAAGGCGCCTGATCTTGCGTTACTGGAGCAATTCGGGATGTCAGCCAAGGATATGGAGGAGATGTATCGCCTCCTGGCCATTGCCAAGTATGAGGACCGGTTCGTTATTCCGGCAGCGCACCGTGAGGAGTTTGCGGATCTGTATTCGGAGCAGGGAGCTTGCGGCTTTACCAATATGATGGGCGGCCCGGGACCCTGCGGGGGTTAAGCTTGTTATTCATCGGATGGGAGTGATGAGGAATGAAGATATTGACACAGCGTTCCAACTGGATGCTATTCTCGCAGCTCCTGCAATACCCGGATGCGGATTGGCAGGACACGTCGGATGAGTTGTACGTGAATTGGTGTCATTTCATTGAACGCGAGGAAGAGGCCGAGACTGCCGGGCCGCTTCAGGAGTTAGCCGGCCGATGTCTGGCCGGATTGACGGGAATGGATGCGGAAGCAATTCGGGCGGGATATGTGAAAACCTTTGATTTTGGCAAAAAGTCCAACTTGTACTTGACCTACGGACAGCTAGGCGATGACCGGGAACGCGGTCCGGTGCTGCTCCAGCTGAAGCAGGTTTTTGAGCAGGAGGAGATTATCCTGGCCACAGATGAATTGCCGGATTATCTCCCGCTAGTGCTGGAATATGCGGCGGTTGCCGGGGAAGACCGGGGACTGCGCCTGCTGGTTTCCTTCCGGAAAGCCATGGTGACCATTCAAGAGGCGCTTCACCGCTCCGGCAGCCCGTACCGGCATGTGCTGGATGCGATTCTGTGGATCATCGATGCATCCGGCATCACAGAGGGGTCTTTCGATATGACGGGAGCTGGTGGCACGGGAAGCACACCGCCAGCACTGGGCTGCGGACCCATGTGGGCGGCTGCAGGGTATGGCGCAGGGAGGAATGTCTAATGTCGTGGGGAAGCCAGTTTCTGTGGGTGATTTATCCCTATTTGATCCTCGTCATTTTCCTTGTGGGGCTTTATTACCGGTACCAGACCGACCAGTTCGGATGGACGGCGAAATCCAGCGAGCTGCTGGAGAAGAAGAAGCTGCGGTGGGGAAGCAACCTGTTTCATGTGGGAATTATGCTCGTCTTCTTCGGTCATGTGGGCGGGATTCTGATCCCCAAGCAGTGGCTTGAAGCGCTTGGTGTTTCGGATCATCTGTACCATACCATGGCGCTTTATATTGGTTCCATCGCGGGATTATTAACCTTAATCGGTTGTATCATTCTGGTGATCCGCCGTTTCTCGGATGCCCGGATCCGGAGAACCAGCAGCTTCGGGGATATGCTGTCCATCATCCTGCTGACGCTGATCGTGGTAGTCGGTATGGCTGCGACGTTGTTCAATATGGCCGGGCACTCCGATTTCGATTACCGGGAGACCATCGGACCGTGGATGCGCGGGGTTCTCCGGTTTATGCCGGACTACACCCTCATGAATACAGTGCCTGCTATATTTAAAGTGCATATTATTCTGGGTCTGGCCTTGTTCGCCGTCTTTCCTTTCACAAGGCTGGTGCACATGTTGAGTATACCCATCAAATATCTTACGAGAAGCTATGTGGTGTACCGGAAACGCAGATAATCCTGTGTGAAAATAAGGGAACGTATGGAGGCAGGAGTTTGCCTATGACTAACCCGCTGTTTGAGATTACGGATCAGCCGATTGATCCGGAGGAGCTTACGAACAAGGTGAGCCGCAGGGAGGCCGGGGCCATTACGTTATTTCTCGGCACCGTGCGCGAATTGACCTTTGGCAAAAAGACCTTATACTTGGAATATGAGGCTTACCCGGCCATGGCTGTTGCACAGCTGGAGCGGATCGGGCAGGAGGTGCGTGAGCGCTGGACGGATACCGTCGTTGCGGTGACGCACCGCATTGGCCGGCTGGAGATATCGGATATCGCTGTGGTGATCGCCGTTTCCTCCCCCCACCGCAAGGCGGCATATGAAGCCAACGAATATGTGATTGAACGGATCAAGCAGATTGTGCCCATCTGGAAAAAGGAGCATGGCGAGGACGGCTCCGAGTGGATCGGAGACCAGTTGAACCGGCAGGCCTATCCGGAAGGGCGGCCATTGCTTGCGGATATGGCGGAGAGAGTCAATGAGTCTGTCTGAGGGAGTGATTGGTGAATCCATATTCATAGGACACATTCACTACCGGGATAGGCTTGGCTTGGAAGCTCAAACACGTTTTGTCGGCCTTGATTGAATTGGATGTTAAGGTGTCAAAGCCGCCAAAAAACTCGCCCTCAAGCCAACCTATCCCTCCCGTTTATGTTAATGAATATGGATTCACCATTTTGCTTTGGTCAGACAGACTCATTGATAACTACCGAGAGGGGGCAAAAGGATGAAGATTCCCCGCTTAATCGATCCCTTTGGACGGGAGCATAATTATTTGCGGATATCGGTGACAGACCGGTGTAACCTGCGCTGCGTATACTGCATGCCTGAAGAAGGGATGGAGTTCGAGCCGGCGGAGAATATCCTGACCTTCGACGAGATTGCCCAGGTGGTGCGTGTCAGCGCAGGGATGGGAGTCCGCAAAATCCGCTTAACCGGCGGCGAACCTCTGGTACGGAAAAACCTGGAGCAGCTGGTGGCCATGATTGCTGCTGTTCCCGGGATTGAGGATATTTCTATGACCACCAATGGGATGTTCCTGGCACCCAAGGCACAGCTGTTGAAGGATGCCGGGCTTACCCGCGTGAATATCAGCTTGGACTCCCTGAGACCGGACCGGTTCAAGCAAATTACGCGTGGCGGAGACCTGAAGAAGGTACTGGCTGGCATTGATGCATGTGCTGTGGCGGGCTTAATTCCTATCAAGCTGAACGTGGTGCTGATGAAGGGGCAAAACGAGGATGAAATCGCGGATTTTATCCGGTTGACCCGGGATCGTGAGCTCCATGTGCGGTTTATCGAATACATGCCCATTGGCCATAACGATGCGGGATGGAAAAGCTTGTATCAGCCGCTGTCGCGGGTGATGGAGGTTTGTTCGGAGCAGGGGTGGGAGATTAGCCCGGCAGATGCTGCGCTCGGAGCGGGACCTTCAGAGAATTTCCGGATCGATGGTGCGCGGGGAAGCTTCGGGCTGATCCACCCGGTCAGTGATCACTTCTGCAAAACCTGCAACCGGTTAAGGCTGACGGCGGACGGATATATCAAGCCCTGCCTGGCCTGGACAGAGCAATTCCAGATCCGCCGTGTGGTCGGAAATGATGAGGCGATGAGACGGATGCTGCTGGAGGCGCTGGGCACAAAGCCTGAAAAGCATGAAATGTCCCATTTCTTGCAGGCCGACGCATCGGTATCCCACACGCCTACTGCCCGGAGAATGTCGCAAATCGGGGGATAGTCGATGGAGGAGGAGGTTAAGAGATTGGATTCCAAAAATAAAGGCATGGTGATTCCCCACGAGCACGGGGGTTGGGCGATGATCAGTGTGCCGTTTCTGTTCGGCATGATGGCAGGAACGCCCCAGTGGAGCCACTGGTTGTTGTTTATAGCATGGCTGTTCTTTTATTTGGCGTCGTATCCATTCTTGCAGGCATTGAAAAGAAGCAAACAGCGTGCTCATCTGCTGAAATGGTCGGCAATCTACGGGGTCATTGCCCTGGCTGCGGCGCTGGTTCCGCTTACCCATAGGCCATCTTTATTCTATTTCGGCATTCCCTTTGTGCTGTTGTTGATCGTAAACATCTGGCATGTGAAGCAGAAATCCGAGCGGGCCATTATAAATGACTTATGCGCGATCTTGATCTTTTCCTTGGGAGGGGCCGCGGCATACTTGTTCGGAGGCGGCGGTTGGGATTGGACCATGCTGGCGGTGACGGTGTTTAATTTCATCTATTTCCTGGGGACTGCTTTTTTTGTGAAAACCATTTTCCGTGAACGGGGTAACCCGAAGTGGAAGACCGCGTCAAACCTTTACCACGTGTTGATTTTGGTTGTGCCATGGGTCCTTGGGTATCCATGGATGGTGCTGCCGTTCGTCTTCCCATTGATTCGCACCTTTCTATTCGCGGGCAAACAAATGCGTCCCATGAAGGCCGGGATTCTGGAAATAGTGGGCTCTGTGCAGTTTATTGTTGTGTCGTGGGTTGTGTTTTGATAGGGGGTAATACAGGTTGATTTCCTCCCTTATCATTTCCTTATAACTCTCCTTTACACTGGTCTATGTGGAAAGGGGAGTTTCTTATATGTCGGATATCATTTTGCAAACTGAAAACCTCTGTAAAAGCTTCAAAAAACAACTGGCGGTGGACCATGTTTCGTTGTCCGTGCCCCGGAACTCCATCTATGGGCTGCTTGGGCCCAACGGGGCGGGGAAGTCGACGACGCTGAAGATGATGGCGGGTATGCTGCGGCCGGATTCGGGACGAATTTTGTTCCAGGGTCATGAATGGGTTCGGAAGGACCTGAGGGAGATTGGTGTTCTGATTGAATCCCCCCCGCTGTATGAGAACCTGACCGCCCGGGAGAATCTGAAGGTGCGAACGCTGACGCTTGGGCTGCCGGATTCGCTGATCGCGGAGACGCTGGAGATTGTGGATCTGACGCATACGGGGAAGAAACGTGCCGGGCAGTTCTCTATGGGCATGAAGCAGCGGCTGGGTATTGCGATTGCGCTCTTGAACAAGCCGAAGCTGCTCATTCTCGATGAGCCGACCAATGGGCTCGACCCGATCGGGATTCAAGAGCTGCGGGAGCTGATCCGTTCTTTCCCCCGGCAAGGGATTACTGTCATACTATCCAGTCACATTCTATCCGAGGTGGAGCAGGTGGCTGATCAGATCGGAATTATCGCCGGTGGCCGACTGGGTTACCAAGGCGCTGCACCGCATGGAGCAGAGCTGGAAGCTCTGTTCATGCAAGTGGCTGCTGTCAACCGAAGGGAGGGTGAAGCCGGTGCTTCCACTCATTAGCGCGGAGCGTCTGAAATGGCGGCGCACCTTTATCCCTCGACTGGTCTGGATTGCACCGCTGTTTACATTGATGCTGTTCTACCTTCTGATGGGTGGGCAGTATTTTCAGAGCGGAGCGTTTAACGGATGGTACACCTTGACGCTGCCAGGCGCATTGACCCTGGTCTGCTCGCTTGCCATACAGAAGGAGGCGAAGATGAAATACCGCGCCTTGTTGGCGCTGCCTCTAAAGCCGGACACGCTCTGGTCCGCCAAAGTCGCAGCCATCGCCGGTTGGCTTCTGCTTAGCACGCTGCTGTTCTTCATCGGCGTCTCCTTAGGGGGCTGGTTGTTTGGCCTTGCAATTCCGCTCACGGGTAGTGCAATTGCCAATCTGCTAATCTTCGTAACGTTTCTGTGGCAAATTCCACTGTGTCTGCTCCTGACCTCACGCCTCGGACTGTTTGCCGCTGTGCTGCTGCATATCGCCCTGACTGTCATTGGTGTGGTTACCTTTAACATCGGAGGGCTATGGAATGTCATGCCGTATACCATTACTCCGCGGCTGATGTGCCCGGTGCTCCATATTATGCCCAACGGGCTCCCGGTTCCGGAGGGCAGCCCGCTGAGAAACACGGACACGATTCTGTTGGATGTACTGCTTTCGCTTGGCTGGTTCGGAATACTGTTTTTCCTGACAGGGCGGGGCTTCCGCAAGCAGGAGGCCAGGTAACATGGTATCATTATATGGACTCTTGAGGGCTGAGCTGCTCAAAACCCGGCGCACGCCGTTTTTGCTCCTTCATTTGTTGGCCCCACTAATCGCGGTGGCTGCATTCCTGGCATACTACTCTTACTCCCCCTGGAATACGGCCGACAAAGTGCAGGCGTATCTCCAGGTGCTGGGCTGCGCTTTTCCTACCTTAATTGCCTTGATCTGTTCAATGACGGCGGAGCAGGAGGCGTTGGCCGGGCATTTTCAGGGGCTGTTGGGACTCCCCACCTATCGGATCAAGGTATATTGGAGCAAGCTGCTGATGCTGCTGATCTACAGCCTTGGCGCCGTCCTGCTGGCTGTTATCCTGTTCGGGCTCGGGCTCCGTGAGGTGCTGGGGGAGAAAAGCTTGGGAATGGCTTTTTATTGGAGCAGTGCAGGTATTCTGTTAGGAAGCAGCCTGTTTCTTTATATGTTGTTTTGCTACATTAGCCTTCGGTTTGGCCGGGGACCATCCATCGGGATTGGCATTGTGGGAAGTCTGATGGCTGCTCTGCTGCTTACTGGCTTGGGGGACGGGCTTTGGCCATATGTGCCTTTTGCCTGGGGAGCCCATATGGTGTCGATTTGGACTGTCCATGCTGCCAGCACCCGGCTTACTCTTGCCGGAACAGAGGCTGATATAGGGATTCTAGTGTGTTGCCTTGCAACGGCAGTGGCTGCCGTTCTGTCCTTCCTCTGGTTCCAGCGCTGGGAGGGGCGATCTGCTGATGACTAAATTGACAACTTGGAAACTGAGGGAGTGCATATGGCCAATATACTCGCCGTCGACGACGAACCCGCCATTCTTGCGCTTATCAAAAGCGCTCTGACCGCGGATCATCATCTGGTCACGACGATCCCCGATTCGGCTCAGGTACGCCAGATGGATCTGGGTTCTTATGACTTGATTCTCCTCGATGTGATGATGCCGGGTATCGACGGGTTTACACTCTGCCGGGAAATCCGCACAGCGGTGGATTGCCCGATTCTTTTTTTGACGGCCAAAACGCTGGAAAGTGATCTGATGTACGGCCTTGGACTGGGCGCAGATGATTATATATTGAAGCCCTTCGGGATTGGCGCGCTGCGGGCGCGGATTAACGCCCATCTCAGAAGGGAGACCCGGGAGCGGCGGAATGTGCTGTATCTGGAGCATGTCCATTTCAATCTCTCCGGCAAGGAGCTGCTTGCTCATGGCCACAAGCTTCCGCTGACCAAGAGTGAATATGAAATTTGCGAGTTTCTCGCACGGAGCCGTGGGCAGGTATTTTCGAAGGAGCATATTTATGAGGCGGTTTTCGGGTTTGACGGGGAGGGCGACAGCAGCGCCATTACAGAGCATATCAAGAACATTCGTGCCAAGCTGAGCAAAGCAGGCATCGAAGCCATTGAGACGGTCTGGGGGATTGGTTACAAATGGAGGCAATAGCAAAGGGACGGAAAATGCACCTGCGCACCTTTTTTTTGCAATATCTCCTGGTCTTCAGCATCGGTACGATTCTGCTGCTTGGACTGCTGCTGGGATTGTTCACAGCTGCGTTTATGTTCAATGCTGTGCTGCCTGCCAATTATGCGGAGAAGGAAATCGAGGCGGTGAAGGATCAGCTGGCAGCAGGCGGCGATCTCTCGCCCGACCTCACACTGAAGCTGGCGGATTACGCCGTATTTACCGCAGAGGGTGAACGGCTCTCCGGCAATCTGAACGCTCGGGATACCAGCCGGGCATGGGAGATTGTCCAGCAGGAAAAAATCCTCACTCCCGATTCTTACACCACTGTCGGAGGCGGGGATAAGCCGTGGATTCTGCGGTATTTCTATACCATCATCCATAACGGGGAGGATATCTGGATCTTCCGGTACACCTTAGCGCCGCAATATCATTCGGCCTGGATGCGCGGCCATCTTCCCAATCCGCAGCTGCTGAGCGTTCTGCTTTTCATCTCCGGCATTCTGCTGCTGGCAGCCGTATTGGCCGCCCGCTTCGGACGCAAGCTGGCACAGAAGATGGCCGGTCTCCAGGAGGCTACCGAGAATATCCGGCGCGAGAACCTGGAGTTTGCCGTGCAGCCCAGCGGTATTTTCGAGATCGACGAGGTGCTGGCTTCTGTTGAGCAGATGAAGGAGGCGCTGCGCTTGTCACTGAATCGGCAGTGGGAGCTGGAGCGTTCCCGCCGCGACCAGATTTCTGCCTTGGCGCATGACATCAAGACTCCGCTGACCATCATCCGGGGCAATGCGGAGTTGCTGCAGGAGACCGTTCAGGATAAGGACCAGCAGGAGTACAACGGATACATTCTGCGGAGTGCGGAGGACATCGAAGCCTTCGTGCAGGAGGTCATCGGCCTGTCCAGCCTGCAGTCCTCGGCCGGGCAGCGGAAAGAACCGGTCCGTCTGTTGGATTTCCTCGGTGAATTGGAGAACCAGCTGCGGGCCTTGTCCACCGCGAAGAACATTACGGCCCAGGTCGAAACACAGGCCCCCTTGCCTGAATCCATCACAATGGATAAGGAGCTGCTCCAGCGGGGCATCGTCAACATCATTGCCAATGCCGTGGAGCATACACCTCCTCAAGGGAATGTGAAGCTTCATGTACGAAGTGACGCTTCAACCGTCTATTTTACGGTCACGGATACCGGAGGCGGCTTCTCACCCGCTGACCTCCGCGAAGCGGCTACCCAATTCTACATGGGCGATCAAAGCCGTACATCCGGCCGCCATCATGGGATGGGCCTCTACATCGCTGAATCCGCCGCGCAGGAGCACGGAGGATCAGTAACGCTGGAAAATGCGTCCTCCGGTGGGGGGAGAGTAACGGTGAGTGTAAGGATTGAAGGGTGAATAAATGGGAACTTTTGTATTTACATCGCCCGTTCGTAGCTTTATAATAGAGCCAAAACTTACTTTATTTAATTAATAAAGAAAGATGAGTGTATAAGGAGGCTAATTTATGAATTCCTTACCATTCAATCAGTCTGAACAGTTAATAGAATCTGTTTCCTTCCTTAAACTATTGGAGGACATGTATGGAAAAGACGAATTACTTGATCAAAAACAGCGATATCTCCAGCTTCATGAATCATTTAGAGAGCATTTTGGAGAAGGGGAGGTAAGCCTTTTTAGTGCTCCCGGGAGGACGGAAATTTGCGGGAATCATACAGACCATAATAACGGAAAAGTACTGGCTGGTAGTATACATTTTGATACCATCGCGATTGCCAAACGGGTACCTTCGAATAGGATTTCTATTGTTTCACAAGGGTACGGTAGCAAAATCGTTATCGATCTGACCGCCGGATCAAACGAGGGGATATCCCAAAATGGTACAGCTGCATTAATTCTTGGGATTTGTAAGGGTTTTCATGAATTTGGTTTTGAAGTTGGCGGGTTTGAAGCTTATCTATCCAGCAATGTGCTGTCTGCAAGCGGACTAAGCTCATCGGCCTCCTTCGAAATGTTGGTGTGCTCCATTATGAATCACTTTTATAACCATGGACGAATAGATCCTGTCACCTTATCGAAGATCGGGCAATATGCCGAAAATCATTTTTGGAATAAACCATCCGGATTGTTGGACCAAATGGCATGTGCGATAGGTGGTGTTATTGCCATCGACTTTACGGATTCCAAGCAGCCCGTTGTAAAAAAATTGGACTTTGATTTGCATCAGCATGGATACAGTATGTTAATCGTAAATACAGGCGGCAACCATGCCGTTTTAACGGAGGCATACGCTTCCATTCCGAATGAAATGTTTTCTGTTGCACAGGCATTAGGGGCAAATAAGCTTGCAGAAGTCCGCCTCGAAGATATTTACCGGCAATTCGAGGATTTACGAAACCGTGTTGGCGACCGTGCCGTCTTACGTGCGCTACACTTTTTTAAAGAAAATGAGCGGGTTGAAATGCTGGATGAAGCATTGGGAAGAAAAGATTTTCCCACGTTTATGAATCTTATCAATGCGTCCGGGAATTCCTCTTGGAAATGGCTGCAAAACTGCTATCTGAACAATGAGCCAACAGAACAAAGTATTACGGTTGCCTTGGCACTAACAGAATCCTTTATCGGTCAAATAGGAGAAGGTGCTTGCCGGGTTCACGGAGGCGGATTTGCCGGAGTTATTCTTGTCATTTTAGCGGATGAATATGTGCAGGAATATCAGGAACTCATCAAAACCACAATTGGAACAGAAGCATTCATGATAAAAATACGTAAACAGGGCGCCATTTGTATAAATGACAACATGAATTAGTTCCATGGATACAGAAACAAGGAGCCGCGCGGCAAGGCGGGCTCCTTTTCGTAACGGCTTGATGCAAACCTTTATTTAACATTCGTGAATCTTTTTCTTGTAAAAAAGAATAATCTACCCTATAATTCGACGTAATTCCTGTTTTTTCTAATTTTTATTAAGAGGGGGATACAATGGAAAGCAATACTTTCGCGGTCATAATTGGCTTTGGAGCAGGATTATTTAGTATCGTGGCGTCCATTCTGAATTGGGACTGGTTTTTTAACCACAGGCGGGCGCGTATTTTTTTGAAGATGTTTGGCAGAACCGGAGCACGAGTATTTTACATTATTCTTGGTCTCTTTTTGTTCTTTGTAGCATTCAAAGCAATGGGATAACGGACATAATACCTATTCCATTACCGAAACCGTTTAACGGAGCCACGCAGAAAAGCGGGCTCCGTTTTCATAGATGCTTCTCATTCTTATTCTCCTTTAGTATACTGGATTACGTCTCCATCTACTTCTCGGTTTACGTAGAAAATCCTTTATTTAACAGTGGAGCTTTGTGAAATTTGGTCTCAAAAAAGGAGGAAAACAAGTGATTATCACGGCATTAGTGGAGAATTCGTCCATATCCAAGGAATATATACATAAACATGGCTTATGCCTTCATATACAAACGGACAAGCATAATATTCTATTTGATGTAGGTCCAGACGATACCTTTCTCCATAATGCAGAAAGGCTTCACATTGATATCAAGGCTGTGGATATGGTTATTATCTCGCATGGCCATAAGGACCACGGTGGCGGATTAAAAGCCTTCCTGGCACATAACGATAAAGCCAAAATCTACATACGCCGCCAGGCGTTCGATGCATATTACGCATCCGTCTTCAAGTATCTGAAGGTATATGTTGGGTTAGAGACCGAACTGAGAGCCCATAACCGGATGGTATTTACCGAGGATCTTCATCCTATCGATGAAGAGTTAACACTGGTATCGAATATTACTGGAGGGCAATTAACGCCTAATGGCAACCGGAGCTTGCTGGTAAAGAAGAAACGTACATACACATTAGATGGCTTTCAGCATGAGCAGCATCTCCTGTTGCAGGAGAACGGAAAAACGATATTGATTTCAGGATGCTCCCACACGGGCATCGTAAATATTCTCCAGGAATGCGAAGAGAAAGCAGGGTTAAAAATCGACTGTCTCATTGGTGGCCTGCATCTCTACAATCCGATTAGCAAAAAAACGGAGAACGCTCGTTTTATTAATGAATTGGGAGCCAGATTGCGCAGCAAAAATGTTGAAATATATACCTGTCATTGTACAGGGCCAAAAGCATACGAGTTATTACGGGAAGCTTTGGGAAACCGGATCAGCAGCTTGAAAACAGGGCAGGTCATCGATTTGTAGAGGAGAGCTTGCCGTGAATGACTTCATTCACCCGCAGATTATCTATTTCGTCAAGAAGGAATGTGACTCCAACTGGAGGATCGTGAATCACAAGATTCACTGCTACGATCTGGTTTTTGTTTTGGAGGGGAGTGCGGATTATATTATCGACGGCATTCCTTGTCATCTGCAGCAAGGGGACATTCTGTGTATTCAGCCCCAAAGCGTCCGCGATGCCACTACCACGGGCATGGTTTGTGTGGCCATCGATTTTTTGCTGCCGGAGGGGGAAGAGCTGGATCTGCCTCCAGTAACCCAGTGGAAGGACATCATGGAGTTTCAAGGGTTATATAATGAAATGAATTATGAGTGGCTGCAGAGAAAAGATGGTTACCTGATGAAATGCCACGCCCTCTTTAGCCTCATACTGCATAAGCTTCTGTTTGAGAAGGGGAAGGAAGAGGCGAATGTCCACGTGGGGCTGATAAAGCGTCATATCGTCGAGCATTATCATGAAGAATTGACCGTCAAGTCTCTGGCGGCTGCGGCCAATATCAATCCCGTCTATTGCGGAGCCTTGTTCAAAAGGCTGGAGAAACGCACCATTTCGGATTTTATTAATCAGGTCAGGATCAACAAGGCGGCCTCCCTGCTGGAATCCGGAGAATACAATGTGGGGGAAGTGGCGGAGAAAACCGGCTTTAAGGATATTTATTATTTCAGCAGCACCTTCAAACGACTGATGGGGGTCAGCCCAAAAGCGTACCGGAACAATGCCGATGTCTATAAATGATCTCAGCTTGGTGTTTAACATGAATACATAAAAAGGACGCTTCCTCAAGTATGAGGGCGCCCTTTTGTTTTATTTTGCGTAGCTGCCGCCTAAGGTGATCTCCTGGTTGCTGCCCAGATTGACCACAGAATTGGTCTTCTCGTAGAAGTGGGGCGCATTGTCCATAATTCCTTGAACGGTGTAATAGGGATCGTTCTTGGCAATGGGAAGCTCAACCGTCTTTTGCTGGAAGCCCGCCTTGTAAATCGCCGTAATAAGCTCGATGGTCATACGCCCGCTTTCTCCGGTTATAAAGGGAGCGCTTCCCGTTTCGATGGCGGTAAGCACATTGTCTATTTGCCCTTCATGTGCCGTATGCTTCATTTCGGGGAATGTGCTGTAGAGCTCATTAAGCTCCTGCTCCAATTCCTCATTTTTCTTCGGGAACCCATTCTCGAGAGAAGTGGAGGCACGTACCTTCCAAGGAGCGGAAATCCGTGCGTTCTCCCCCTGGAAAATGACCTGCTGCTCCTCGCCATGATGGATCACGGAGCTGGTCACCTGGGCCACTGCACCCTTGTCATACTGCAAGGCAGCAATGGAAATATCCTCGATCTCCGCGTTGTCATGTGCGGCATTGCTCAACAGGGCAGCGACCTTATTGGGCAGCCCCATCATCCAGCCCAGCATATCAATATGATGGACGGCATGGTTCAGAGTACAGCCCCCGCCTTCCTTAGACCACAATCCCCGCCACCACAGATCGTAATAGCAATGCCCCCGCCACCAGAAGGAATCCACTTGAGCATGAAGCACCCGTCCGATTTTGCCGCTCTCCAGTACACGCTTCAGGTTCATAATCGGATCAAGGAAACGGTTTTGGGCGATTACGGAAAAGACGGTTCCGCTTTTTGCGGCAGCCGCATTCATGCGGTCACATTCCTCCAACGAGGCAGCCATGGGTTTTTCCACGATGACATGTTTGCCGTCATTCAGGAAATTCACGGCAATTTCCGCATGGCTGAAGGGTGGGGTACAGATGCTGACCAGATCAATGTCCTCTGATCCCAGCAATAGCTCATGGGAATCGTATACCTCCGCGTCCAGACCAAACTGCTCTTTTTTGGCCTGGGCCTTCTCCGGATAAATATCCACCAAGGCCACGATTTTGCAGCGCTCCGGAAAAGCAAGATACGCGTTAATATGAGCGGCCGAAATATTCCCGGTTCCGATGATTGCAACACGAATCATAATAATAGCCCCCTACGACTTGATTGACACCTTTATTCTAGTCGAGAGGGCAGTTGGATAAAATGTGTACATTACATTTTATTTGTGTTAATTAAAGAACTTGAATCTATGATCTTGGTAGGGAAATAGTAGACGCGAAATGCAAAACTGCATTTATTATTGAGTTGTGGAGGTAGAGGGGCATCTCATCCTGCAAAAGTGCATCTATTTACGGTGCAAATGCCGCGGTAGCGCTTACGGGTAGAAAATAACTGCAGTTTTGCAGGATAGGGCCACCTAAGGCCATGGTAGGCCCAAAATAGATGCACTTTTGCATTTGAGCTATTCGTT
The DNA here is from genome assembly GCA_023388055.1 of Bacillota bacterium. Lineage (GTDB taxonomy): Bacteria > Bacillota > Bacilli > Paenibacillales > NBRC-103111 > Paenibacillus_AR. The sequence continues at coordinate 342,926 of JAEWGW010000011.1, forward strand.
CGGCGTAGGGGGGAGGTGGAGAATAAGGGGTTAGTCCTGTTGCTCTCGCTCATTCCGGTGTTTCATTTACGGTCACCTTTACACTCATATATAACGAAGGATGTAGTTCCTCACTTTCGATGACGATGGCTGTTAAACCCGTTGTCGTTTTGGTTTCATGCCACTCCTCCTTGTTCCAGAAGACAGCATCACCGGCTTGGACTGTAACATATTCATCCTGCTCACCTCGGACCATCCCCTCCCCAACCAGGATAAGGAGTAGCTGAGGCGTAACCGCCTGATGATAACCAATCACACCACCCGCATTCAGAAGCATACATCCAATATGAGCAGCATGTTCAGTTTGAATAATGCGGGACATGATAAAGTCCGAGTTGAATTTTGAAATTCCATGGATTCCCTCTCTAACTCTGTTTTTATTTCGATTCTATCATATATGAGCACTGGCATCATGCGCGCTGAGGAGTCCCTATTTTTTACATCCCCGAAAAAGGACTCTGCCCCAGGAAAGCGAATTATATAGGTGCAGCGTTTTGCAAGCGCTAACATTTGATCGTATAGAGATAAGAGGAGGGGCTGTATGAATGAAGCGGATACCCATGATGCTTCAGCTGGCATTGATTTTGTTCTGCGTAATGGCCATACCGACAACAACCTTAACCTGGTACAGCGGATCTCAAATTCTGGAGAATTCGGAGCATGCCATCGCCGAATCCGCACTTGCCGGACTGATTGCCAGCCGCAATCTGAATGAGAACACACTGGATATTATGGCGGAAAATACGATACGTTTGGCGGCCACCCACATTTTCGATAAAATCCGGCCTTACGAAACCTTCAATGAAATGAACTCCAATTATGAAAATGTGTTGAATGCCTTGTCCGTTCAAACGGATTTGCGGAATATGAATCAGATTGGGGACGGAATTTATTCCTCCTTTTTTCACCTGAGTGATTCGGACTATGTGGTTTCCACGGATGAAGGCATTACTACACTCGACCGGTATGAGGACATGGAATGGCTCCAGGATGCGTTCACTGAGCGCAGTGGAATTACAGGAATTTGGTATCCACGCAAGCTGGAATCGGGTGTGAATGTGGTTTCGTATGTGCTGTCCCTGAACCGGCTGTCCACCACGACCCGGGGCACCATTGTGGTGAATGTGCGGGAAACCCAGATGGAGCAGGATATGCGCGCCTCCAACGGCGGCAAACACCGGTATATGTTTATGAATGCCAATGGCACCGTTATTTCCAGCCAGGACAAAAGCCTGCTTCTGACCAAAGGGAACAATGATCCGTATATTGCCGGTCTGATGGCTGCGAACCGGACGGAAGGGTACTCCTTCCGCCAGCATGACGGAGACCGGCTGCTGTATACCTGGTCGCGCTCAGAGCGTTACGGGTGGATGTATGTGAATATCTCATCGGTGAATGAGCTGCTGAGCAAAACCCATTCCATGCAAAAGAAAATTGTGCTCCTGACGGCCGTGATTATTTTTGCGGGAACCGTGCTCACCTTGTTCTTCGCCACCTGGCTGTCTAAGCCGGCCCGGGAGCTGGTCCGGACCCTGCGCAAGCGGGGACATCTGGGGGTGAAGGACCGCAATGAGCTATCTTATTTGCATGCGGCATTCCAACGGATGCAAGAAGAAGAGGAGGCGCTCCACGGGCTGCTGCATGTCCGGGAGAAGGATGCCAGCCGCCATGCGGTCCATAATCTGCTCCGCGGCGAATTAACCCCACAGGCAGCCAAGATGTTTCCGGCTCGGTATTTTTTGGTGGCGGTGATCTCCATTGACGGCTACCGGAAATATGTCAGCGGGAATGAGCCTCAGGTCCGGCAGCAGCACCGCCAGGAATTGATCGCCTACTGTGAAGGGTTGTTTCCCGCCGAGATGTTTACCAAATGTGTGTATCAGGGAAACAACTGCTTCGCCATCATTCTGAACTATAACCATGCCGAGTATGAAAGCGAGGGTGATGGTTCAGGGTTTGACGCTGCGCTGGTGGATATCCGGGACAAGGCAGCCGAGATTCTGGGGCAATCCGTCACTATCGGGGTCAGCAAAGCGACAGAATCCAGCGATAATGTAGCCGAGTGCGCCATTGAAGCGATGGAGGGAATCAAACACAGGATGATTGCCGGAGGGGGCGGCATCCATTATTGGAGAGATCAGGAGGGGCTTGAGAAACGCTACATTTATCCGGCGAACAGCGAACGGCGGCTGCTGAATTTTTTGGATCAGGGTCAATTGGACAATATTATTAAAGAATTGGATGTGATCAGCACCGAAATTCGTTCGGCGGAATATATCTCCTACGATAATATCCTGTTTATCTACCATCAGCTTACAGGGGTAACCATCAAGCATCTGCGGGAGAACTATGTGAATACGGCGCGGATTTTTGTGGGAAGGGGCAATGTGTATGCCGTATTGGCTTCGATTGACACCCTGGATGAGTTGGATGAATATTTGCGCCAGTTCTATACGGAGATTATCCAGCATCTGGCCCGGACACCGGGGGAAGCGGCCAATTACGGCGAGCGAATGATCCACTATCTAAACGAGCATTACCGGGAGGACATTGTCTTCGAGGACATGGCCAAGGAAATCGGCATCAGCTATTCGTATATGCGCAAAATCGCCTTCGAAATGACGGGGATGAGCCTGATCGACTACCTGAACCAACTGCGGATCGAACATGCCAAAAGAATGCTGCTGGAAACCACACTCTCCATTTCACAGATTGCCTTGGAGGTGGGCTACATGAACGTGCAGAGCTTCAACCGGTTTTTCCGCAAGTTCGAGGGAATGCCCCCCAGCAGCTACAAGTCGGCAAAAACCCGTTCCGTGGACATGTGAGTCAGATTGTATATCCGTAAGCGAATCAGCTGCTTCTTCCGGTTTCTAAGCGGGAGGGGCAGCTTATTTTTGCTCTTACCCATCATTTTTGATCATACGGGGCTGAACGAAGGGGGAATAGATGGTAGCGTTATCAAAAATGACAGGTAGAATCAAACCTCATGATTTACGCAAAAGCCGTAAGGACGCTATGATAAAGCTACGCTCGAATCAACCGGAATACCCACAACCGGGATTGACATTCATGAGGAGGTGAAACTGTGAAAGGAATGACTGCTTCTGAGCCCCAAAATGAAACCGCTTTATATGCAGCGAAAAACCGGAAATTCGGATGGCTCTATTATCTGCGCCGGGATTGGGAGCTGTACGTTTTGCTCCTGCTTCCTCTAGCCATGGTGCTTACCTTTAAGTATGCCTCCATGTTTGGCTTAACCATTGCCTTCAAGGATTACAAGGTGGCGAGAGGCTTCTGGGGCAGTGATTGGGTAGGGCTTAAGGTGTTTCAGGACATTTTTGCCAAGCCGGATTTTGGCAGAGCGGTCCGGAATACGCTGCTGTTGAATATTCTCGACTTATTATTCAGCTTCACGATGCCGATCATTCTGGCCCTTCTGATTAATGAGGTCAAGAATCTGCTGTTTAAGCGCATCAACCAGACCCTGCTTTACCTGCCTCACTTTTTGTCCTGGGTCATTATCGGGGCTATTGCATACCAGCTCTTGAGTGAGGGTAGCGGGATGGTGAACAATGTCATTGAGCAGTTGGGCGGAGACCGCATTCCATTCCTGCAGCAGGACCGGAATTGGCTAATCAGCTATCTGGCCATCGGGGTATGGCAAAGCATGGGCTGGGGGACCATTATCTATCTGGCTGCCATGAGCGGCATCAATCCGGAGCTGTACGAGGCTGCTATTGTGGATGGAGCAGGCCGGCTCCGCAAAATGTGGAATGTGACGCTGCCGTCTATCCGTATGACCATCGTGACACTGTTGATTCTCAGCTTGGGCGGTGTCATGGGCGGCTCCTTTGAACGGATTATGGCGCTGCAGAATAAGGCTACAACCGAGTTCACCACGACCATTCCGGTGCTGGTGTACCGGTGGGGGATCGAAAGCGGCAACTTCAGCCGCGCTACCGCGTTGGGATTGTTCCAATCCGTCATCGGACTGATTCTGGTGCTGACCGCAGACCGGATTGCCAAGAAGCTGGGTGAGGACGGACTGATTTAGCAAGGAGGCGAACCATGAAACCATCTGCCGGCATTTTTGCCGCCAACAAAAAACATCGTTATGACATTTGGGATATCCTGATCCATGTGGTGCTGATTCTCGCCTCCTTGGCGTGTACGCTCCCCTTCCTTCATGTGGCTGCCAAATCCTTTAGTGAGGATGCTTATGTAATCGCTAACAAGGTCTATCTGTGGCCTGCGGGCTTCACGACAGCTGCTTATGAGAAGATTTTTGCCGATGCCAGTATCCTCAGATCCTTGTATGTATCGGTTTTGGTTACGGTGCTGTTTACTATACTCGGCATGATCGTGACCATCTGCGCAGCCTACCCGTTATCCCGGAAGCAGCTGAAGGGACGGACCGTATTTACCTTCATCTTTGTATTCACCATGTACTTCCATGGGGGCATCATTCCCGATTACATGCTGATGAACAGCCTGGGTATGCTGGATACTCTGTGGTCCCTGGTGCTGCCCTTATCCTTCAGCGCGTTCAATCTGCTGATTATGAAAAGCTCCATTATGAGCAGCATTCCCGCCAGTCTGGAGGAATCCGCCCGGATTGACGGAGCTGGACATTTCCGGATTCTCTGGAATATTGTCCTCCCATTGTGCAAGCCGATCATGGCTACGTTATCTCTGTTCTATGCAGTTGGCCGCTGGAATGCTTACCAGGATGCGCTGTTTTATATCAAACACAATACCGATTTGCGTCCACTGCAGCTGAAGCTGTATTATCTGGTCATTCAAGCCTCGGAAAGCTTCCAGCTGGAAGCTGTGAATGTGCAGCTGAGCAACCCGGAGGTGCTGAAGGCCTCGGTAGTGGTATTTGCCACTCTGCCGATTGTGTGTGTTTATCCCTTCATCCAGAAGTACTTTGTAAAGGGGACTATGCTGGGGGCTGTCAAGGAGTAAGCCTATCCTTGCCTAGGGCGTGTCTGAAAACTCCGAGGGGAGCAGGTTTTAACGAATTTTCGTTCATGGCAAGGCACTTTTCTGCAGGCGTACCGGGGGTACGTCAAGGAAAAGTAACGCAGCAAGGGATGAAAAGGCGATGAAAGATGCCCTCAACGAGTTTTCAGACACGGCCTAATACAATATTGATTATGGGGGAGATTCAATGAGCAAGATGAAATGGGTTCCCGTATTGCTGGCAGGAGCTGTGAGTGCAGGGCTGCTGGCAGGCTGTAATGACAAGGGGAGTGAAAGCCAGGCATCGTCCGCTCCGTCAGCCGCTGCTGCTAGTCCAGGTGCAAGCGCACCGGCAAGCTCAGGTTTGCTGGATGCCAACAACCGGTTTCCCCAGACGGTGACACTGGATATCCCGGTGTATGACCGGGCCTTTGAAGGCTGGAATGTGGCGGATAACTATTACACCCGTTGGATTCAGAAGGAATTTGGTGAGAAGCATAATGTGAAAGTAAACTTCGTGCCCATCGCCAGAACCAATGAGGTTCGCGACTTCGAGCAGCTGCTGTCGGCAGCCAAGGCTCCGGATATTATCTTCCACTATGACATGCCTCAGGCCTTGACCTATTACGGAGAAGAGGTTCTGCAGCCGCTGAAGCTGGAGGAAATCCAGAAGTATGCCCCCACTTATTGGAAGAGTATGAGCAAAACCATCGAGCAGTACGGCAATGTGGATAAAAAGAACATGTTCGTGTTCGCCAAACGCCCCAACTACAGCAACTGGGTAGGCATCATCCGCAAGGATTGGGTGGAGAAGGTCGGTATGAAGGTAGAGGATCTCAACTCTCTGGAGAAATACAATGAGATGCTGGCCAAATGGAAGCAGGCCGGGCTTGGCGTTGGGGGAGCCGCACTGACACGCAACAATTACAATTACAGCTTTGCCTTCCGCGAATGGCCAGTGGACCCCAAGAAACATGCTTTATATTCAGACCTGGCCGTTGCCGACTTCACCTCTCCTGCAACGGAGGCATGGCTGAAGAACCTGAACTATCAATATACCAACGGCTTGATTGACAAGGAATTCTATCTCCGCGATGACGACAACAAGATCAAGGCGGAATTCGTGGCAGGCAAAACCGGGACCTACGGTCTTTACCTGACCAGCAATTCCGATGTGTTCAATGCAACCCTGAAGAATAATCCGGGAGCCACCTTCGCTGTTGTTCCGCCGGAAGCGGGAATCCCGAAGGGAGGCAAAGCCCCGGGCCGTGCCGACTGGCCCTTCGGTTTGATTATGGGGATTAACCACAAGTCCTCCGAGCAGGAGCGGGTAGCGGTATGGCTGTATCTGGAGTGGATGAGCCAGCCCAAGAATCTCTTCTTCCTGCAGAATGGCGTAGAGGGCCAAAACTATAACCTGGATGCCAATGGCCTTCCCAAAAAAGTGGCGGACTTCAAGGGTGAATCCAAGCTGTCCAATAACAATAACAAGGACTATTGGGCCCTTGTGACCGAAATCGCCGAATTCTCCACACCAGAACTGACGGATAAGGCTAACCGGATCAACTGGACGGTGCCAGGTCAAGAAGCGTTGACCGACCAGCTGCTGAAAAACTGGAAAGATGGCGAGCAATACCGTATTCCCGATCCGTTGTTCACCTTGGTATTGAAGAAGGTCAGTGAGCATAAGGCCGATCTGAACGCTCTCTTCCAGGAGCTCTACCTGAAGATCGTCATGTCTCCTGCCGACCAGTTCGACAAGCTGTATGCAGATGCCAAGAAGAAGTTCCTGGATGCCGGCTACCAGGAAATCCTCAATGAAAAGCAAAAGGCCATTGACGCTAATCAGTTTAAGTAACGGCAGCAGGCAGCCGCAAAAACAGCCACAGCTCCGGTTGGGAGCGTGGCTGTTTGCTATGGTGAGGAGGGGGATTCGATGGATGCGCTAACGAATCTGTAACACGCTATTTCTGCTAATTGGCAGGAAAAAGAGACCTAACGAATCTGACACACGCTATTCGCCCATTTGAAGGTGTTTTGGAGCTGACTTGGACAAATAGAGTGGCTAGGATTCGTTAGATTTCCAAAATGCTCATTTGTCCTCAAATAGCGTTATGTAGATTCGTTAGAGCTGATCATCCATGCAATAACGAAGCCGTACATCAGTAACAATTCGACAAGCTGTATGCGGACGCCAAGAAAAAGTCTCTGGTTTAATTTTTAATCATCCGACTGCTTGAGGACAGTTCCCTTCTTGGGCATAAGCGTATCTGTGGAGTTACCGAAATATAAGGGCAGACCCTCTGCCAGAATGGGATGGAGCGTCTTCGTGGGGTTTTGGCGCTGGTGATGGATATGAAGATGGGGCTCGGAGGAAGAACCGCTGTTCCCCACACGTCCCAGCAAATCTCCCTGCTTTATGTGGTCACCCACCTGAACCGTGATACTGCCTTGCTTGAAGTGGTTGAGCAGGAGATAGGTCCCACTGTCGTCCAACCTCAGATAAACATGGTTCCCGGCCATGGTCTGAAAGTTTTCTTCACCTGGTATTAAGTCGGGTTCGTCCTGATAAGCTGCAATAACCGTTCCAGTCGCAGGGGACAGCACCTCCCGGTTCCAAACACCGTAATCCTCCGGATTTCGGCTGCCAGTTTCATAAGGCTCCATTACGATATCGTAGGCCCAGCGTTCCGAAGGCCATATGGCATGGGGGAGATTGTCCTCTACGGAATCGCCGCCCCATCCAATTACAGCTTCCTCTGCGAAGGGCCAGGTTATGATAGCAGAAGGACTGCTCTCTGTAAGGGAAGCCGGATAGGCAAGCGGGATTACATTCACAGTCAACAGCAAACAGGAAGCCCAAAGGGTATAGATGATCAGACTAACTGCCCGTTTGATCGGCTGCTTGCGTCTGGATGTGAATAGCATAAGAGCTCCGGTCTGATAAAGAAGGCCTGCCACTCCGGCAAAAGGCAGAACCAGCTTCAGGACGAACCATGAATAAACACCCGGAAGTCCTTGGTATAGCCAGATCAAGGCCGGGAGCAGAAGCGTCAGGAGCATGATGGCTCCATTCATAACACCTATTTTTTGGATAAAACGGTTCATTCGATTCAGTCACTCCTCTGGTGATGTATATGTCTGTAATGGTTAGACGCCAGCAGATGCGGATTCCCTTCAAATTTCCGTTTTTCCTTTTTGAGGTTTGGACAATTATGATACAATTGGCGATATCGGGTAAGCAAGGTTGGGGGAAATAAATGCGTAATATGGTAGATGATATTGATTTCCAGGACGGTGTGATTGAACTTAATGATTTTTATTATGAACCAGAAATGTATCCGGAAGAACAAAAATGGTTTTTTAAGAATGATATTTTACAAGTGCAGTATGACGATGGGAAATATATACTTGATGTGGGCTGGTTGCCTGAATTCAACCTAATTGAAGGTGCTTTTAAGATCGTTGCAATATACAACTATGATTGGGACAAACCTGTATTTAGAAGGAATGCAGTTGAAATAAATAAAGCAAAATTATTTTTAAAAGAAGCTATAGAGCTAATTGGGAAATTAAGGTTTACAAGAGATGGATAAAAACACCCTTTACGCAGAAATCCTTTATTTGGGCTTTGTTTTTGAAAAAGGGCGTGTTAGTAAAAAGAAATGGAGTCTTATTTACAAAAAACATCTGGGAAAACAGATTGTACAATGGAATAAGGCAGTTTCATTAATGAATGATGTTCAAACGACAGAAGAAGATGTTTCTTTCTTTAAGAATTTTATTGAATTTTGCGAATGCAGCAATGAGTTTATAAAAATTTATAGCTGTACATATTCGCGTTTAAAAGAATACGAAAAAATAAATTTTGCCGACGTGACCTCCGTTCTGGATCACAGCGCGGAATCAAAAGTCCTCATAACATTAATGCGTGATTTGATATGTGAGACCACTGTTCTGTTAGCATCAAACAAACTCTGGATACCAGTAGAAGAAGTCTATATACGCCTTAATGCTCTCCATAATATCCCACGGTTTTTTAGCGACCAACCTATTGATGGAAAGAATAAGATCGATTTTAAAATAACAGTGGAGTATACCCTTTCGAACATGAATGATCAAATGAAGAGTAAATATGGTAACCTTTTTGTATAAACAATCTAAAAGAAACTTGCCGCGGTTCTGAGTGAGTTTGAACCTTTCATTTATTCTCTAGGCAATAAAATCCTCGTAGCCGGCCCATGCTTTTCGACTTCTCCTTCATCAAAACGAAAATCCCAATGAAGCTTGTGAAACGTTACACTGATGATGTCTAAAGGTTCAGCACCGTTGTAGATAACTTCTCTATTGGGGTCATTGCTAACAAAAAGAGTGATTCTGTCCTTGAACCGGGTTATATTCACAGCATGAATAAAACCTGATGATTCCCCACTATATACATTATCTTGCAGTTCTCTGATATTATGGGTCATATTGACCATATCGAAAAGCTTTTGAAGTTTGCTGTGAGGATAGTGCCATTGCAGGTAACCAACATTATAACTATAGTCCATGGTTAACTTTCTTAAATTGCCAAGGTCAATTGTAAAAAAAGAGGCTATCCCCATATGTGGAGTCAAAAAAACTCTCCCGCTCAATTCATTCACCTGTTTGGGACTGCCAAAGTACATGATATCCGGCAGGTTCTTCGGCAAATTTACTGCCTCCTTCGAAGTAAAGTTAAATCTTGGGTAAAGAATAATCCCCTCATATTGCGGTGGTTTCCATGGGAAATGTTCGGCCTTGCATAGTATGATCAATGAAACAGAACAAGAGCCGCGTTTTACGCGGCTCTTTTAAGCTCCATAAAGTATTGTTTGTTATCCTTAACCTTGTGCCGCATCCATGTTCATGTAGTTGATTGCCCACAGATGGCCGTCCAAGTCCACGAAGCCCCAATGATACATGGACCCATAATCCTCAGGTTCAGCGTGCAATTTCCCGCCCAAGGACACCGCGGTATTCACGATTTCATCGACCTTTTCCCGGCTCTCGAAGGCCAAGGCGATGGTCATCTGCGCATACTTACTCGTATCGACGGATTCCTTCTCCGTAAGCGTATTAAAGAATGCTTGATTGATCAACATAACCTGCAGGTTGTCGCCGATTACGATAGCTGCCGACGTCTCATTATCTGGGTATTCCGGGTTGATTTCGAATCCGAGTCCAGTGAAGAACGCCTTCGATTGTTCTACATTGTTTACAGGCAGATTAAAGCTCGTGAATGTGGACATTAATGCCATTTCTAAACACCCCATCGCATATTAGTTTGTTATCATTGATGCAAATCATCGGTTTATGGATCAATCCAGCTCTACCCGATTCAGCCACTCCTGCATCAAGGCATTGAATAGCACCGGCTGTTCAACCTGCAGATTATGGCCTGCTGTATCCAGAGCTGCGAAGGTCGTCCGCGGGTACTTCTCTAATATGGACCAGGCATCCCGGTATCCTGTAGAGGTGTCCTGGCGGCCGGTCAGGAGCAGTCCCGGCTTATGGAATGGGGATGTCTCCAGCGGGAAGGTGTAGCCGTAGCGGGTTTTCACCCGTTCCAGAAACGCTTCGTCACTCAACCGGCATCCCGGTAGAATATCCTCCACATATCGCTGCCATGTGTAGGCATTCAGCACAGCTCCCATCTGGCAGTATTCATCGAAATCTTTTCCACCTTGTTCCAGAACAAAGGCTTCATCCTGGCGCAGCACCTGGTGCTTAGGCAAATCCCGCTCGGCAAAGGCGGGGACGATCATCGGGCAAATCAGAGCAACTCCGTCTATTTGATCCGGACGTTTCTGGACCATACCTCTGGCTATGTAGCCGCCATAGGATTGTCCGGCTACACTGAAGCGTTCTCCCGGCAGCAGCTGGTCCACCGCCGCCAGCACCGCCTCAAGCATGCCGTCGGAATCGGCGATGGTGTCATAATTGCGGGTTAAGCCCATACCCGGCAAATCCAGATAAATTCTCCGCCAACCGCTCCGTTGGACAAACACGGGCTCCATACAGCCCTTCATGATCTGATGGTCCACGCCATAGCCGTGTATCAGCACAATGGGGTGTCCTTCTCCAATATCCTCATAATACACTTCCGCTTGGGGTGTTTGACAATAAGGCATGCCCGGGCTCTTCCTTTCATAGGAACTAATGTTCCTACAACATTACCATAACCAGGAAAAAAAGAAAAGAGGGGTTTCTCTGTCCCAAGGAGATTCATTCGGGGGATCTCTACCGTTTCACAGCATGAACATAGTGAATGACTTCGAAGGCAGACAGCTCGTCCGTCCGGTTGGCGAAGAAGCGCTCCTGGATGGCGGCGGGGGACAGATGCTCGTAGATATGCAAGCCCGCCTCCTCTAGCAGCTTCTCCAATTCCTCATAGGCATAACAAGCCTTCATCGGCTCGCCGGCAGTAGTTGTCATGTGAACCATGTTCTCCACCCGGTTGAATATGCCCTTTGTGTCGAAGAGGGTTTCATCCGCATAATCGAAAACAATGGAGCTGCCTGCCGGTGCGGCGGCGAATAGTTGCCGGAGCATTTCCAACTTATCCGCTTTCGTTAAATAATAGGATACGCCCAAAAGGCTGAAGAAGGTTTTACGGGAGGGATCAAATCCTTCTGCCAGCAGCGCCGCATAGAAGGAAGCACCGGTGAAATCCGCAGGAACCAAATGCAGATTGGAGGGAATGGTAAGCTCTGCGTGAGACAGTCTTTGTTTCTTGAATTCCTGTGCGGCTGGAAGGTCTAACTCGTAAATATCCAGACTATCCTTCAGCTCCGGATGCCGGAAGGAGAAGGTATCCAGCCCTGCGCCGAGAATTACATATTGGTTAACGCCCAACACATGCTCTTGTAACAGAACGCCCTCACAATAGGCAGCACGTGCCAGGGGAGTGGGGGAGAGGTGAACCTGGGTGATCCATTGTAATTTTTGCTCGGGAATGTCAAGAGCTGCTGCCAGATCCGCTTCCTTGCAGAAAAAAGAAAAACCCTGGACCATATGCCCGCTGATCTGGGTGAACTCCTCTGGGGAGATCAGGTCCTTGGCAAGGTAGTCATCGAAGATCTTGGGGAAATCATACTGACTGTGATACGCCCGCCCAAATGCGGCGATAAGGGCAGTTAATCCGGACTCTTGTTGCGGCATACATCCGCCTCCATAAAAAATAAGATTCCCCTGGCCAGGAGAATCTTATTATAAACCCAAAGCTATAATATGTAAATTATAGCATAAAAACATTATTTTGTCAATATCAATTTTCGCTGGATTGCTCCAGCTCATAGCGGGTTGCAATAACACCCGACTTGAATGTTCGGCTCGACAGCAGCCTGAGCTTTATTTTCTCGCCACCGTCTTCGAATATGGTTTTTCCGCTGCCCAGGACTACCGGACAAATGGTCAGCAGAAATTCGTCGATCAACCCAAGCTTCAAGAGTGTTTTCGCCGCTCCTGGACTTCCGAAGATTACGAGATTTTTGCCGGACTGTGCCTTGAGCGACTTGATTTCTTCTGCAATATTGTCCTTGATCAGCAGCGTATTGTTCCATTCCGTCTTGTCCATTGTACTGGAAATGACGATCTTCTTGACATCCTCCAGCCATTGGGCATGCTCCATATCATGCTTGGACGCATTCGGTTCGTTTAGCACCGAGGGCCAATACCCCTCCATCATCCGGTATGTCGTACGTCCGTAAACGGGGGAGCCGACGTCGGCTACGACCTCCTCGGCGTATGCTTCGAGTTCCTCGTTATACGGAATCCAATCCAGTCCGCCGTTCGAATCCGACGCATACCCGTCCAATGACACATGCATGAACAAGACAAGTTTCCCCATATACGATTCTCCTCTAATTCAAAATGGATTGTACAACCGGTGGCTGGTGCCTCGGCACTCTCAAGTTTACTATAATTCGTCGCGTTACGTTATATTTCACATGAAAATACTTATGTTTTGTAACGAAGCTCCCGCAATTGGGTCTTATCCATAAGGTGGTGAACATGTGGCCGATGTAGAGCAGATTTATGAGCAATACTTTCAGGATGTGTATCTGTTTGCGTTATCCCTGTGCAGAGACCGGCAGCTGGCGGAGGAGATCACACAGGAAACCTTTGTGAAAGCGGTAAAAGGCATAGACCAGTTTAAGGGTCAATGCAAAATCAGCGTTTGGCTGTGCCAAATCGCCAAAAACACGTACTTCAAGCATATGGACAAACAAAAGCGCCTCCACCTGAGCCATCCTCCAGAGAAAATCCCTGAAAAAATGGGGGGCGGCGGCCTGTCCATTGAACAAGGTCTGATCGACAAAACGGAAGCTTTGCGGATCCATAAGCTGCTGCACAGCCTGAAGGAGCCTTATAAAGAGGTTTTTACCCTGAGAGTCTTCGGGGAGCTGTCGTTTCTGCATATCGGAGAGGTTTTCGGCAAAACGGAAAGCTGGGCCAGAGTCACCTTCCACCGCGCACGGAATCTGATCCAAGACCTGATAAGGGAGGATAACCCATGATTAAGCTGACATGTGAAATTGTTCAGGACTTGCTGCCGCTATACCATGATGAAGTGTGCAGTCCGGAGACCAGTGCAGCCATTGAAGCACACTTGGCGCAATGTGAACACTGCAAGGCTGCTCTGCAGAAGCTCAAGCAGAACAGCAGCCTGCCCTTTGAGGTCATCAGGGAAAACAAACAGGAAAGCGCCGCGCTGGTAAGCTTCAAGGGATACTGGAAACGCTCTAAGGCCGTCTCCTTTGCCAAAGGCTTGCTTGCAGCCTCAGCCATATGCGCCGTTATGGTGTCGGGATATTACGGTTTATTCCGTTGGAACAGCACGGAGGTTCCTTCCAGTGTCATAAGGATTACAGATGTAAGCCTTATGAAGGATGGAAGAATCGCCTATCATGTGAAACTGACGGATGGGTACCGGGTGAATCAGATATCCGGCAGAATGGGGGATGACGGAATTCTCTACATGACTCCCAAACGGCCGGTGATCAAATCCAAAGCGGATGCCGAGCTTGGTCTGGCGAACGGATATACCGCCATTAATCTTGAACAATTTAACGCCAACCGTTCCAGCTCCGCCCCCAAGGTCAAAGCGATTTATTATGGGGCGAAAAAAGACAACCCCATTCTGCTTTGGGAGCAGGGAATGGAGCTGCCTCCTTCAAGTGCCGCTGTTGAAGCCCAATTGCAGGCAGCGACTAAAGAGCTTCCTCCGGATCCTCCCGGAAAGTAAGGTACGACTCGTCCGGGAAGGAATATTCACCCCGGTAGTTGGATGCGTTGTGGTGGGGGTATTTCACCGGAGTATAAACCTCCGCCAGCGGCGCATCCGCCTGGGTGTAAATGAACATTCGCTTGTAATCCCATACTACAATCTCATCCCGGGCGTCATGGCACAGGTCAATGGCCTCGCAGCACAGCACCGGATGCCCGTCATCCGGGAAACGTACCCCCTGGACACCCTCCCCGTTGATCAGCCCGCCGCGCTCCACATCCGCGTTCAAGAGGATCAGGTCGGAACCGTCGCCCTTCCAGTTCACCGGGGTGAGCAGGTTGCCGTTTAATTCATTCTCCATCTCCCACAGCGGGTTGCCGAAGCAATCGTACATATAAATGACACCCTGATGGCCCCAGAAGTTGCTTACCACCAGCTCAAATCCCTCCCGGTCCGGGCAAAAGTTACCTACACTAACCCGCTGGGCATGGCCGATGTAATCCCTCCTAACAATATTCCCTTGGAAATCCCCGATGAAGAAACCTTCGGTTCCCGATACACAGGCAAAATACCCCTTGTCGCTGCCCGCCATAAATTTGCCCGCTACAATTTCATCCGTGTGATCAGCGTTGACCGGATACGTCCAGACAGGCTTGCCGCTGGAATCCAACAGGGTATAGCCGCATAACAGCTCGTCCCGGCCATCTCCGTTAATATCCAAGGCTAACGGGAAGTGGCCGGTATTTTTGTCGCTTTTGTACTTCCACAGCAGATTCAGGTCGGCATCCAGGGCGTAGACCCGGCAGTAGCGGTCCTTGATCAGGATATCCGAAGGGTGGTCCTTACCGGAGAAGTTGGCAATGCGGATGCCGTCCGGGTTGATCCGGTCAAAGGCATAAAGTTGGTAGGGCACCCCAAACAGGGTGGTGTCGTCATCATCGGAGAGGGGGGTTTTGACGCTTTTTTTGACTTCCCCCGTCCGGCCGTCAAGGATCAGAATTTCGAAGTTCAAGGCAGTAATTACTTCGTCTACTCCGTCTCCGTCAATATCGTAGACCTGGAGAGGCAGGTCGGCCGAAATTTTGCCCAGCTTATCTGCCTGATCCGAGGGTGTTCCCCGCTGCCAGAGCACATTCCCGTCCAGATCGATAGCCGTAAGACAGCTGATATGGGCGTAGGCGTCACGATTGACCCGTTTTTGGGCCTGGGCCAGCACGATAAACCATTCGCCGGAGCCGTTCAGGTGACCGAAACGGATTTGGCGGCTGGTGCCGAAGTTTTGCAGGTCGATGGTTTTCCACAGCTTCATAGCGGGATACTGCTGCTGAAGAAGGGCCGCTTTTTGCTGCTCCGCAGCTTCCTTATTCTCGATATCCTGCAAGATGTCCTCACAAATCTCCACACGCACATCTGTAAATTGGGTGGGGCAGTCCGCGGTAATCCCGATTTTGCCGCCGCGGGCGATGAGAGGGGAGGAATAGCTCAGCAGGCTGCTGCCATTAATACGGGCCTCCACCGTATCCCCATTGCAGTCGATTTCCAGCGTATAATACGTGTCGCAGTTATGCGGGTAAGGCGCTTTGGCCAGAATCTCCACTTCTTCCTTGTGACGGTAAGCCAACATCGCCTCGTCCTGCTCCAGCACAAACACCAGCGTATTGATGCTGTTCTGCATGCAGAAGGCCAACCCGGCAGAGCCTTTGGTGGAAAGACGCCTCAAGACGGTCTGCAGCCGGTAGCTGTGCCAGGCGGTTTTACCGGTTTGGAGCGTGGGGAAAATCCGGTGGGGCCGGTTTTTTTCGATACGCATCTGCTCCATATAGTGTTTGCCTCCGGCCTCGGTGATGATCCAGGACGGTCCGGTGCCGTTGTAGGCATAGCTGCAAATCTGGTCAGTCCAGGCCCCGTGCTCCCCCGGTTCAGTAACATATTGGTACTCGCCCATGGCGGAATGATCGCGGTCATACGGGAATTCCCCGATGGCAAAGCCGGAGAAATCGTCGGCGAACAACATAGCATTCTTCATGTCTCTTCCCCTTCCAGTCAAGAAAATTGAAGTTAAAGCGATTTCCTGGTTAAATCATACACTAAAATTCATGTATCCGGCTAACGAATCTGTAACACGCTATTTTACGAAAAACAGGCTCGATTGAAATCTAACGAATCTGTCACATGCTATTTCCTCCTAAAAGTCAATTGAGGGGCAAATTCGGACAAATAGAGTGGCTGAGATTCGTTAGATTTAAAAACTGCCTCCAAACAGCCCAATAACGTTCCCCAGATTCGTTAGAGCATGTATGCATCTTAACAAGGAATTCAAATTGCGTTGATCAAGCGTTAACAAACCAGTGCTAAAGTGTAACCGTAAGGAACAACTGAATACGGGGTACGAGACGAGGAGAATACCCTGATTATGCGCCTGACGGACGTGCGTGAATTTATGCCGTGCCGGGTGGATAAGGGGTGTTTTTTTGTTCCCAAAAATGAGAGGAGCGATTCCATGATGAAGAGATTGGCCAGGCTGATGTGTATGTTCCTGGTAACGGCAATATTGGCGGGGTTGGTGGAGCCTGCCTTGAGTCTGCCGGAAGCCCATGCTGCGGAGGCCAGACCTGAATTGACAGTAAGCAAAACGGTATATGCTCCGGTGATCGACGGCAGCTTGGACGAGTCCATTTGGAGCGTCAGCCAGCCTTTGCCGGTCCATGCCGGGGAAGGCGCCTTCCAGGATGCCAGCTTCGGCGTGCTTTGGGACAATACCTATCTGTACGTCGGGGTAAAGGCGGATGACTCCACCCTGATTAATGACCCATCCGCTGGATATTGGTTTGACCAGGACAATATCAACATTTTCCTGGATCCTACAATGCACCGGTCCGGGCCTTTTGTGAACGGGGATATGCAGCTTGGTTTTGTCTACCGGCCGGGTTCGAAAACACCGGAATTCCGCTTCGGTGCTGCCCTGAATAATCATAGCGGCAAGGATGAGAAGCGGATTCTCCGGGCAATCCGCGAGACCGGCTCCGGCTGGAATCTGGAGGTGGCTATTCCATGGGATATGCTGGGTTTCGATCCCATCACCACCAAGCAGTTGGGCATGAACATCGGGGTGACCGACCGGTACGACGATGGCTCCGCCAAGGCTGTGAAAAGCCGCAACAGCTACTGGAGCGCCTACGGCTCCGCTACCTTCTGGAATGATACAACCGGCTACGGAACATTGGTTCTGTCGGATACTGTGGCAACGGGAACGGTGAGCCCTGTATTGCTGGATGAGGATTTCCAACAAGTCCCGGCCGGTGAGCTGCCTGTGGGCTGGATCTCCGACGTTAACGCAGGAAGCCCTGCCTTCAGTGTAGTGGAGGATACCTACGGCAACCGGCGTTTGACCTTCAGCGGCAGTGCTTCCGGCAAACAAAGCAGGGCCATTGCGCCTGTCCAAGGCGATAATTATATGATTGAGACGGATGTGCGGTTTGAAAAGGTGCTGGACAGCGCCAGATGGGCCTCACTGATGTTCCGTGTGCCCTCCGAGGGCAAGCCGCCCTATAACCAGATGGCTGTGCGCCAGGACGGCAGATACGAATTCGCTTACCGGACGGCAAGCGGCGGCTGGCAGGTTCCGGCTCAAGGCAAATGGAGCCAAGCTTTGGCTCTGGGCGGCGATTATACCTTGAAGGTCCGGGTATATGGAAACAACATTCAGGAGTTTATCAAGGCTAAGGAGGATGCGGAGTACACCCAGCTCCTGGATGTGAATGTTTCCGGGGCCAATGCCTCTTATCTGAATGAAGCCGGCAAGGTTGGTTTGCAGGTGGATCAAAGCCAGGTTTCCTTCGATAATCTGAAGGTGACCCGGATTACAGCGGACCGTTTGGACCTGTCGGTGCCTGCTTCGGTGGAAGCTTTAACGGGACCGTTGACGGTAACGGGAGCCGTTTATTATTCCGACGGCATCCTCCAGAGTCCGGTGCCCGGGAAGCTGAAGCTGTACTCCTCCGATGAAGGTGTGCTGGCAATCCGCAATAACCTGGCTTATCCGGTAAGCACAGGATCTGCGGAGCTGAAGCTGGTGTATGAGAATCTGGAGCTTATCCGCACGGTTTCGGTTGCTCCATCTACGGTTGGCGCCCAGGCAACAGCAATCCGCCACAACCCGGGTTATGTGCTTGCCGATGCGGGTACCCCTCTTTCCTTGCATGACATTGTGTTAAACGCGGATTTCACCGATTTCAGCACCAAGGATATCCGGGGAGATGCGGCCACCTGGACGACGCAGGGCAGCGGCGTTACGATCGCCAACGGCATGGTCACAGCGGCTTCCCAAGGCGTTTATCCAATGACGGTAAAGAAGGACTCCGCAACTACCCAAGTGCTTCTTGTGGTCAAAAATCCGGGGGACAGCGAATATGTCCTCTACGAGGAGAATTTCGACGGCATCGCGGACGGCACCATACCGGAGGACTGGAGCCGGAGGGAAGGCACTACCACAGCCAAAGCTGCGGTGCAGCAGGGGGCTTTTGTGCTGGACGCACTGGCTACGCCGGACAATCCTTCCCGGGTGCTGCTGCCGGAATATCTGGGGCTGTTCGGCAACTATAAGATAGAAGCCGACACCACCTTTCTGGCCGCCAATGATGCAGCCCGCTGGAGCTCCATCATGTACCGGGTGCAAAATAACGACTATCCGTATTACCAGATGGCGGTGCGTCAAGGCGCCACGGCAATCAACGGCGTTGAGTTTGCGGAACGTACAGCAGCCAACGGCTGGAATGTGATGGAAAAGGGCTCCTTTGAGGAAAGTCTGGACACCGGGAAGCTGTACCACTACACCGTGAAAGCCAAGGACAGCCGGGTTCAGCAGTTTATTGACGACAAGCTTATTGTAGATACGGATGTGGCAACGCTGTATTCCAAGGGACGTATTGGTATCCAGGCCAACGGCAGCAGAATGCTTCTGGATAATGTAAAGGTAACGCTGCAATTGGACTCGCTTCCCCCTATGGCAGCGGACCGGTTTGCCCGGATTGCATCTCCAGACACAGGCATTGCTTTGGCTCCGTCCGTGGTAACGGAGATTACTGGCGCCGGTCAATTGACGGCATTGGCTGAGCCGAACCTTCCAGCTACCGTCATTCTGCATGTGGGCAAAGGTTTGAAGGTGACGGACCCAACCAGAACACAGGAGCTGGGAGAGCTGCCGGCCATACTAGAATCCCTCCAATACCGGATGATTCCGGCCTTTTATATCCATGATGCGGATACCGCCGTTGAATTGACGGATTATCTTGCCGCACATAAGTTTGAGGATTCCTTCATCGTGGCCGATGCCAACCATCCGGAACTGGTGAAGGAGGCCCGTCAGCGCTACAAGAGGACCCAAGGTGTCATCGACTACCGGAAGGCTACCGGGTTATCGGACGAGGCCTTGATGGACATCCGCAAGGAAACCACACGCAACGGCGCCAAGATTGCGCTGCTGCCGCAAGGCTTCATTACAAAGGAACGTACCAACTATCTTCAGCTCCGGGCGATTGTGGTTTGGGGAGCGGCGGAACCATTAGCGGCAGCTCCGGCTTTGCCCATGCATAAGCTGATTACCGCAGGGGTTAACGGTATCGTCACCGCTTCACCGGAGCAGGCTTATGACGCATACAAGGTGTATTCCCACGGGACAACCTTGATCCGCAAGCCTTATATTATTGGTCACCGCGGTTTGCCGACCATGTCTCCGGAGAATACCATCGAAAGCAATAAGCTAGCTTTGGACTATGGTTCGGATTTTATCGAAAATGATATTTACCTGAGCAAGGATGGCCACCTGGTGATTCTGCATGACGGATCGCTGGAGCGTACCACCAACGGAAGCGGGAATGTTACCCAATATACCTTGGAGGAACTGAAAAAGCTGAATGCCAACAAGTCGTTTCCAGTGGGGTATGACTATGTACAGATTCCCACCTTCCTGGAGCAGATTGAGCTGGTGAAGGAACGCAACGCCATGCTCATGGCCGAGATCAAACAAACGGATACCAATGCGGTTGTGGATGCTTATGTGAAGTTAATTGAAGAAACGGCTTCGGAGTCGGTTATCGATTCTATGTCCTTCAGCCCGGACCGCCTGGCTTATCTGTCCCAGATCATGCCGGATATGCCTACCGGATTATTAGTAAACAGCATCAGCTCCAATGAGTCCAATCCCACCAAGTCCGTGCGGGATGCGCTGGCCCAGGTGCAGGGGTTAAATGCTACCTTTGACGTGGGGTATTACGGCATCGGCAAGAACTTCCTGGAAGCCGCCCAGCACCGTGGGCTGATTGTTTCACCCTGGACCATCAATTCCAAGAATGATCTGATGAATCTGTTTAAGCTGGGTGTGTTTGGTCTCACCACCGACTATGCCCATTGGGCCGGAGACTGGGCGGCCTCCATCAAGCCGGAGCAGGAAACCTATAAGCTGGACGTAAATGAAAAGGCCAACCTGTCGGCCATCCTCACCGCCTACAAAGGCACCCAAACCGCCATTACGCCGGAGCTGGTTTGGCTGGACGGTCAAGAGCATGTTGCCGTTGCCGGCACCGAAGTGACGGCGCTGACTCCAGGCACCACCCATGTACTGCTTCGTTACACTGCAACCCTGGATGACAGCAGCACCTACGATTTGTACAGCGTGCCGGTAGCAATAGAGGTGGCGGGTGAGCCGGATGACGGCAGCTCGGAAGAACCGGGTTCTCCGGAGCAGCCGTCCGTAACCCCTTCACCAGGAGCAGCACCACCTGCCCAACCTGCCAATAGGATAGAGGCGAAGGAAGGTAAGGTGGAAGCAGCCGTCTTGGAAAAGGCTCTAGCTTCCCACTCCCAAGTGGAGATTAAGCTGGACGGAAGCAGCTTGTCTATCCCTGTTGCGGGTCTGCTGCAAGCTGCGAACCAGTCGGGCAAACAGCTGGTGATCAGCGGGACTGCCGCCGCTTACCGGTTGCCGCTGTCCGTATTGAAGCTGGACGAGCTGGCACGGGATTTAGGCACTAGCGTGGACGATGTCACCCTGCACGTGACCATTCGCAAGCTGAATGAAAAGGAAACATCCGGGCTGAATGCAGCATTGGCGGCAAAAGGAGGAGAGTTGGCGGTAGAGCCGTTGGACTTTGAGGTGCAAGCGGCCGCATCCAACGGGAAAACTGTCAAGCTCACCTTCGGCTCCGACTATATCACCCGAGAGATGACCGTACAAAAGACGGTTGATCCGCGTAAAACCACTGCCGCCTGGTATTCGCCGGAATGGGGCGGGCTGCGGTTTGTACCTTCCCTTTTCTCGGTGAAGGACGGGAAGTCCGTGGTGGAGATCAAACGCCCGGGCAACAGCATCTATACTGTTGTGGAGCATGACTTCCGCTTCTCTGATATGGCCGGACATTGGGCGGCGAAGGATGTGGAGCTGCTGGCCAACAAGCTCATTGTGGAAGGAACAGGGAGCAGCCGTTTTGAAGGTGACCGCACCATTACCCGCGCCGAGTTTGCAGCCTTGCTGGTCCGTGCATTGGGTCTAAGCCCGGCAGCAGGAAGCTCCGCCTTCAAGGATGTGGCAGCCGGGGCCTGGTATGCCCGTGATGTGGCCACCGCCGTTGCCGCAGGTCTCATTAACGGCTACGACGATGGCACCTTCCGGCCGGACCGGGTCATCACCCGCGAAGAACTGGCGGCTATGTCCATGCGGGCATTGGCTTTTACCGGCACAGGCAAGAATGCAGGTGAGGATCTGAGTGTGCTGCAGCCGTACAAGGACGCTTCGCAAATTATTTGGGCTAAAAAGGAGCTTGCCTCCGCCATCGGGCTGGGGCTGATGAACGGTACTTCGGATACTACCTTGTCTCCGGAAGGAACCGCTACCCGCGCCGAGTCTGCTGCTATGCTGAAGCGTCTTTTGGTCAAAGCACGGTTCATCAACGAATGATGGCCGGAAGGCACTGGTTGTATCTGTAACGGAACTCTATAACCCTTACAACCGGAATTACGGCCTGGGGAACCGCTAACGGAACTGCGGAGCGCTTACAGTGGGAAAAGCGGACTTTGATGCCCGAAATTTCCCTGTAAGCGCCTCTGGGTTCCGTTACATTTGGAATAAGCCGTTTTTTGGCATTTAAGAGCGTCTGAGTTCCGTTACACTGCTCTCGGCGCGCCGTTAACATTCCCCGAATGTTCGTTTGATAAGGTGAAGGAGATTCGAGAAAAGGAGTGATGGGTTGTGAAACCGGGTTTGCATGAGTATTGGGTAGAAAAAAAGATTATCCCCGCGGTGCGCACCCCGGAGGATCTGGAGGAGGCCTGCAGGAGCCAATGGCCCGCTATTTTCCTGCTGACGGGAGATTTGCTCACAGTTGAGCACTATGTGGGACAAGCCTTAAGCGCGGGCAAGCAGGTGTTTCTCCATGTGGATTTTATTATGGGCTTGGGAGGAGACCCCATCGTGATGAAGTATATCGCAGAGAAGGTGCGTCCCACCGGGATCATCTCCACCAAAAGCCACTTCGTCAAACATGCCAAACGAAACGGGCTGATGGCCATCCAGCGCCTGTTTCTGATTGATACGGGAGCGCTGCAGCATGGCATCCAGAACATTGAGCAAAGCGGGCCGGATGCGGTGGAGATTATGCCGGGCCTCATTCCCCGGGTTATCCGGGAGCTGAAAACCCGCGTCAACGTGCCGATTATAGCGGGAGGGCTGATCCGCGACCACAGCGAAATCCATACGGCGCTGGAGGCCGGAGCTATGGCGGTGTCCATGGGGGATAAGCGGCTTTGGGTATGACAGCTGCCTCCTGCGGAGATTTACAAACTCTTCATCTGGAGATAATCTGCGGTTAACAATGGCGGGCTACTATAGGAACAAGCAGGACAAGCAAAAGAGAGTTAACTGAATACGCATAGGGTAGAGTCGAGGAGAAAACCCTTTTATGCAGCCAGCAAGCAAGCACATACACATGCGTGTATTCGTGAATGCTGTTTGAAGCCGCATAAAGGGTTTTTTGGGTTTTCTCAGGAAAGGGGCTGCAGGTAGATTGCCGGAGGTTTGGAAGTACGAGGGTTATTTTTTTGATTTGGACGGGACCATTTATCTGGGTGAACGGCTTTTGCCCGGGGTCCCGGAGAGTCTGGACCAGCTGCGGCGGTCCGGCAAAAAAGTTATGTTCCTGAGCAATACCACCACCCGGACGCGCCAGGAATGTGCGGAGCGTCTGCGTCGGCTGGGGCTTGTGGCCTATGAGCAGGAAATTATTACTGCCGGGTATGCGTCGGCCGTTTATCTGAGGGATGTGTCTCCCAGTCCGGTGGTCTATGCCATCGGGGAGCCAGCCCTGCTGAAGGAGCTCATCTTGGCCGGGGTGGATTGCACTGGAAATCCACTGGCCGCTACTCACGTGCTGGTGGGCATGGATACCCGCTTCGATTACCATAAGCTGCATCAGGCAGCCCGTGCTCTTCGCAACGGTGCCCAGCTGATTGCTGCCAACCCCGATCCCAACTGCCCCGTGGAGAATGACCTTCTCCCGGATACCTGGCCGCTGGTCAAGGCGATTGAAACGGCAGGCTGCGCCAGCACCGGTATGGTTATCGGCAAACCCTCCGCTTATTATGCCGCCAAGGTACTGGAGGAATCGAAGCTCCAGGCGGAGCACTGTCTGATGGTAGGGGACAGGCTGGAGACGGATGTGCGCTTCGGCATTATTCACGGCTTCGGCACAGCGCTGGTGCTGACCGGGGCGGCATCCCGGGAGGAGCTGGAGCAATCGGGCCTGCGGCCGGATTACGTGTGGAGCACCATGGAGGAGCTGTTAACCGCCATGTCCGCCTCCTTGTAAGGGACAAACAATATTTACACCCGCTTCACATTGCGATAATCCTGTTCGTTTGCTGATTTGCTAGAGTGATAGCAGCAAGCGGGCGCCAGGGGAAGCGGAAGCATAATCACAATCCAGTATAAAAAAGGAGAGAAAAGCATGCGTTCCCATGTTCTGAAAGCGGCAAGTGCAGCACTCTGTTTCTCGGTATTGTTCGGCTGCGGCAACAACGGTACGGCTACCTCCGGAGCACCTGCAACCAGCACAAATCCAACCGGCACCACAGCCAGCGGTGCCCCCAGTACCGCTCCTTCAACGGAAAGCAACGAGAAGGTGGAGCTGACCTTTTATTATCCCATTGCCGTAGGCGGCCCGCTCACCACCACCATCGAGAATATGGCCAAGGAATTCACCAAGGAAAATCCCAATATTACCGTCAAACCCGTATATACCGGCAGCTACGCCGATACGGCGGTCAAAACCCAGGCAGGTGTGCAAAGCAAAAGTCCTCCTGATGTGGCCGTGCTTCAATCCACCGAGCTGTTCAGCCTGCTGGATATGAACGCTGTCCTGCCTTTGGACGATTATATCGCCAAGGAAGGCAGCAGCTACTTGAGCGATTTCTATCCCGCTTTTATGGCTAACTCCCAAACCGGCGGCAAAACCTGGAGCATTCCGTTCCAACGCAGCACCATCGTGCTTTATTACAATAAGCAAATGTTCAAGGATGCCGGTCTTGATCCGGAGAAGCCGCCGAAAACCTGGGAGGAAATGCGGGATTACGCCAAAAAGCTAACCAAAGAAGGCCGTTGGGGCCTGGAGATTCCGGTAACGGGCTACGGGTACTGGATGCTGCAGACCTTCGCTCTGCAAAATGGCAAAAACCTGATGACCGAGGACGGCAAAAAGGTCATGTTCAACACTCCGGAAAATGTGGAAGGGCTGCAGTTCTGGAACGATCTGTCCCAGAAGGACAAGGTCATGCCTACCGGCGCTACGGAATGGGGAACGGTGCCCTCTGACTTTATCCAGGGAAAAACCGCCATGATGTACCATACCACCGGGAACCTGACTAACGTCAAAACCAATGCCAAGTTTGACTTCGGCGTGACCTACCTCCCTCAGAAGAAAAGCTATGGCAGCCCAACAGGCGGCGGCAACTTCTACATATTCAAGGATATTGACAAGAAGAAGCAGGATGCAGCCTGGAAGTTCGTGAAGTTCATGACCGAAACCGAACGTGCCGCCCAGTGGAGCATGGACACCGGTTATGTGGCGGTGAGGAAGTCAGCCTATGAAACGGAACGCATGAAGAAATACGCCGCTGACTTCCCGCAGACGCTGGTGGCCCGGGACCAGCTGCAATATGCCGCTGCCGAGCTGTCCACCCATAATAACGGCAGGGTGATGAAGATCCTGAATGACCAGGTGCAGGCCGTGCTCACCGGAACCGAAACACCTGCAGATTCTCTGAAGAAGGCCCAGCAGGATGCGGACAAGGTGCTGGAGCCGTACAACAAATAACACAGGTTTTCGCCACAGCTGCGGTTAGAGTAGCAGTTACCCTACCGCAGCTTGTGGAAGGAACCACAATGGACCAAGTTATTACCAGAAGATCCTTCAAATTGGCTTCGCCAATTTCGAAGCTTCCGTAACATATCCGGCCTTCGGCAGGGACCATGTTACTCAGAATAGGAGGCACAATCTTGAATGGCAGACTGATCTCCCCGCGTTTCAAAACGAATGCCTTTGCCTGGCTGCTCCTGCTGCCTTCCTTGTTATTCCTCTTTTTGTTTACCTTTTATCCCATTGCCAAAACCATCCGGCTCAGCTTCTTCCGGGCGGATCTGGCGCATCCGGAGCCGGTTTTTGCCGGTGCGAACCAGTATGTGGACATGGTGAAGGATCCGATTTTTCAAAAGGTGATGCTGAACAACCTGTGGTTTGCTTTGGGTACCGTCCCCATTTCCATCGGACTTGCACTGCTGATGGCGGTGTTTGCCAACAAAGCGCTGCGGGGAACCAGCTTTATGCGGGTGGCTTTCTTTTATCCGACGCTGATGCCCATGATCGCCGCCGCCAACGTGTGGCTGTTCATCTATACGCCCCAATACGGGCTGTTGAGCCGTGCCGTCGGCTGGTTCAGCAATGCCTCCAATATCAACTGGCTGGGTTCGCCCGGAACAGTCATGTGGGCTTTGATCGCCATGGTCGTATGGAAGGAAGCCGGTTATTTTATGATTTTTTATCTGGCCGGGCTGCAGAATATTTCACCGGAGCTGTATGAATCTGCCCAGGTGGACGGAGTAGGACGATGGACAGTGTTCCGGAAGATTACCTTCCCTCTTTTGATGCCGACGACTCTGTTTGTAACCATTATTGCCCTGACCAATTCCTTCAAGCTGGTAGACCATCTGTTGATCATGACCAAGGGCGGCCCCAACAATTCCAGCAGTCTGCTCTTGTACTATATATACGAAACGGCGTTCAGCTTCTGGGATCAAGGGATGGCGGCGGCGTTGACGGTTGTGATGGTAGCGGTGCTCTTGTTGTTGGCCGCCTTAAATTTCTTGGGTATGGACAAACGGATTCATTATCACTAGAGGAAAAAGAAAGGCGATTATATGCTCCCGACAAAATGGAAAATTGAACGCGGACTGATGCTGCTGCTGTCTGTGCTGTGGCTGGTTCCGCTGATATGGATGGCGGTAACGGCTTTCCGCCCCAAGCAGGTGGCGTTGGATTCCCTGTTTTCCCTGCAGTTCACCCTGGACAACTTCGGCCGGGTGTGGGAGGCGGCTCCTTTTGCCCAATATTATGTAAACACTGTGCTGCTGGTGGTCGCCGTGTTCGCTGTGCAGATGCTCACTGTGACTATGGCTGCATATGCGTTTGCAAGGCTGGAATTCTGGGGAAAAACGGTGGTGTTCCTGTTATTCCTGGTGCAAATTATGGTGCCGGCGGATGTTCTGATTTTCCCCAATTACAGTGTGCTTAAGGAGCTTTCTCTGCTGGACACGAAGCTGGGTATTATGCTGCCGTATTACGCCTCGGCCTTCGGTATTTTTCTGCTCCGGCAAACCTTTAAGACGCTGCCCTCCGAGCTGGATGATGCTGCCGTTGTGGAGGGAGCCTCCAAGTGGCGGATTCTCTGGACCATCTATGTGCCGTTGTCCCGTCCGGCGTACCTGGCCTTTGCCCTGGTTTCCGTCAGCTATCAATGGAATAATTTCCTGTGGCCCCTCATTGTCACTAACTCAGTAGAGAACCGGCCCTTAACTGTAGGGCTGGCGATCTTCGCCCAATCCTTCGAGGTGGGCGCCCAATGGACGGAGGTCAGCGCCGCCACCTTGCTGGTGATTGCGCCTTTGATGCTGCTATTCCTGCTGTTCCAGCGCCAATTTATCAACAGCTTCATCCATTCGGGAATTAAGTAGATACAGTATAAAATAACTTTCATTCCCACATTAAATTTATTTATCGAACAGACGAGTTTCTGTGTGAAAAAGTTATAGACACACTGAACCCCTTACCGTATAATTTGACTAGCTGTCAATTGCTGGGTCAATTAACCGTAGAGGGGTCAACTGTCGTATGTCAAAGGAAACATTGAAGAAATCGGTTACAACCATTGAAGCGCTGGCCATTGTGGTCGGGATGATCATCGGGTCCGGGATATTCCTGAAGCCCGCCATTGTGCTGGGGCATGCCGGCTCCCAATGGATGAGCATTCTGGCATGGGTGGTAGGTGGTGTGATTACACTGGCCTCCGCTCTGACTGTAGCGGAAATTGCTGCGGCGATTCCCAAGTCGGGAGGATTGTATACTTATCTGGAGGAGCTCTACGGCGGTATATTCGGCTTTCTGCTGGGCTGGGTGCAGGCAGTCATATCCTATCCGGCGTCCGTAGCGGCTCTGGCCATTGCCTTCGCCACCTATTCCGGCTACTTTCTGCCGATGGGCGGCCTTGTACAAAAGCTGGTGGCTGTAGGGATTCTGCTATTTATTCTATTGATGAATGTGCTCTCCACCAAATACGGCGGCATCATCCAGACGGTTGCCACTGCGGGCAAGCTGGTGCCGGTTATCGGGATTATTGCGGTGGGGCTAATCAGCGGGGATGCGCCGGGTTTTGCCGGGATCAGCACGGGAGCAACGGCAGCGGGCTTCGGCGCGGCTGTTCTGGGCACACTCTGGGCGTACGACGGCTGGATCGGGGTTACCAATATGGCGGGAGAAATCCGGAATCCGGCCAAAACGCTGCCGCGGGTGATCCTGGGCGGTGTGCTGTTTGTCATGGTGGTGTATGTCCTGTTTAACCTGGCTATTTTCCGGGCGCTTCCCTTTGACACGATTATCAATTCCAAAACACCGGGAGCCGACGCAGCCGATGCTCTCTTCGGCAATGGAGGCGGCGCCTTTATCACCGCGGGCATTATCGTATCGGTGCTTGGTGCGCTGAACGGCTATCTGATGACAGCAGCACGTGTGCCTCAGGCCATGGGCGAGCAGGGGCGGGTCCCCTTTTCCCGGGTGCTGGGCGCTGTTCATCCCCGGTTCAAAACACCTGCCAACGCTCTGATCTTCCAAGCGGCTCTGGCCGTGTTGTACATATTCTCCGGTACCTTCGATACTCTGACAGACCTGCTGGTTTTCGTTTTATGGATTTTCTTCACCATGGGTGTGTTCGGCGTGTTCCTGCTTCGCCGCCGCCATCAAGCCGAACCCGGCCGTTACCGGGTGCCGCTGTATCCCATTACACCGCTGATCGGCGTAATCGGAGGCGGGTACATTATTGTCAGCACCATCATGGCGGAGCCGGTGCGTTCCTTCATCGGAATCGGGATCACCTTGATCGGACTGCCTGTCTATTACTACATGAAAAAGACACAATCCGCTGCGAATTGAGCATAAAAGGATATGGTATTCCGGACAAACGGCTCTTATACTGAAATCATCCGGTTATAAGGTGGAGCCACATTACAATGACAACGCATGATTCAAGCAAAACACCCACGAAGATCACAGAGCACGACTCCCGGACCGACTCCGGGGACAAGCAGCTTCCCACATTGCGGGGACTGCAGTTTTGGCTGTACGCTACCAATATTTTATCACCCTATTTGCCCGTGTATTTCTCGGCTAAGGGGTACACCTCCTCGCAGATCGGCACCATGATGATGCTGGGCCCGCTGCTTGCGGTATTGTTCCAGCCCTTCTGGGGGTATCTAAGCGATAAGCTGGGGACGGTCAAGAAGATCATCGCCGGTTTATGGGGGATGTCCATTCTCTCCAGTATCGGTCTGTTCCAAAGTTCAAGCTACGGAAGTGCACTGTTTTTCGCCACGGCGGTGTACTTTTTCTGGTTGCCCACGCTGCCTCTGATGGACAGCATTACCATTAAAGCCACGGAAAAAAGAGGCGTAACCTACGGAAGCATCCGGCTGTTCGGGTCCATGGGCTATATGACCATTCTGATCGGCACGGGGCTGTTGTTCGGTTCCTTCATCGGAATTGGAAATTTATCCTATCTCTTCTGGGCATTGTGGATTCCTGCCCTGCTTCTGCTGCTCCGGCTCCGGGATGAGCCGACAGAAGGGGAGCGGATGACTCTTGCCTCGCTGAAGCCTATTCTGCAAAACAAATCCTTCCTCTGGTTTCTGCTGCTGGTCTTCATTATGTCAGTGCCGCACCGGATGCATGATGTGATGTTCAGCCTGTATCTTCGCAATGCCGGAGGTTCGGAGGCGTTGGTAGGGTACTCCTGGGCACTGCATGCGTTATTCGAAATCCCGGCTTTTGCCCTGCTGAACAAATATCTGCATAAGGTCCGGGAGCTTACGCTGCTGGGTATCGTCTGCCTCTTGTACACCCTGCGGTGGACCGGCTATGCGCTGGCGCCCGAGCCTTGGGTGATGGTGCTGCTCCAGGCGGGAGCCATCGTCACCTATGCGGTATTCTGGCTTACGGCCGTGTACTACACGGTCCGGGTGCTGCCCAAGCAGCTGATCTCCACCGGGCAATCCCTGTTGTCCATGGTGTATCTGGGGTTGGCGGGAATGACAGGCGGAACCGTTGGGGGCTGGTTGTTCGACCATTTCGGCGCCACCAGCATCTATTGGTTCGCGGCTGCTGCTTCGCTTTTTGCAGGCTGCGCCTTCCTGGCCACGGAGTTTGTCTCCCAGCGACGGACATTTCGGCGGTAGGAGGAATTGGTTTAAAGCAGGCTGCTTCCCGTTCCGGGGAGCGGCTTTTTCGTTGTTCCGGTCTTTGCTTCTAACGGCGGTAGGAGACGCTATTTGCTCCAAAAACGGGGTTTCCGGAATCTAACGGAAGCAGGAGACCTTATTGGGCAAAAATGGCGCATGCAGCGGAACAAATAGCCCCAATAGAGGCTGTAGCCGCCGTTAAAATTTCTGAAGTAGGATTTTTGCTCAAATAAAGGCTTTCCCCACCGTTAGAATCGGCCTAAACCTCTCATTCCAAATTAAACATCCTGAAATGGTAACTTAATTCCAAATTGGACGTCTATAATACAGTTCGAGCTGATTTCAAACAAGGAGTGAATAACGATGGTTCCTTTTATAAAAAAGCTGGCCGCAGGATTGGCGCTAAGCACCGTGGTGGCCAGTTACGGCATAACCGGTCCGGTTCAGGCTGAAGCAGCTCCCCAGGTGGGCGATGTTGTTGGTCAGGTTCTGGCGACGGATATTGAGGCTCATGTGAACGGGAGCACCATTACCTCCATGAACATTGACGGGCTTACCGCCGTAGTGGCCGAGGATCTGCGCGGATACGGGTTTGATGTGGCCTGGATTCCGCAACGCAAGGAGGTGGCGATCACGCCTGTTGCCGGAAAGCCGGTGCGCCCGACTGCCGTTGCCACCCGGGGGGAGCTGCCGGTTGGACAGAAGCTGGGCGATGTGTATTATACCGATATTCGCGCCACCTATGAAGGCGGGTCCATCCGTTCCTTCAACATTGGCGGCAGAACCGCCATTGTGCTCAATGATTTGGCCCCGTTTGGCAAGCTGGAATGGAGTGAAGCGGCCCGATCCTTGACTTTTGCTCCGGACCTGACCAAGGCCAAAACGCTGTCCATGGAAGGGGTGGTTGCTGTTGAAGAGCAGGAAGCGGTAAAGGTGAACGGCATCGCCATTGGCGCAACCCGTGTAACCTACCAAGGAGAGCAGGTGGGTACGGTGAAGGACGGGATGCCTTATCTGGAGGTGGAATGGATTGCCGGGAAGCTCGGCTACGAAACGGCAAAAGAAGCTGATGGTGCTGTCCGCTTGAACAGCAGTGGCTACGGAATCACCCTGCGTCCGGACCAAGCCCAGGCGGAAAGAAGCTGGTTTGGAGCACCGATACGGACAATGGAGCAGTACCGCACACCTTTTCTGCAGGGCGGAGTGTTGTACGCGGATGAGATGGCGCTGAAGGAGATGATGGGCTATGAATCCGTATGGAGTCCGGAAACTAGAGCTCTGGATATTAGCTACAAAACCTATCAGGTGGAGGACTACGGGATTCCAGAAACCATCGATAACTATGATTATACGGTTCGTATGATGGGGAATTTCACTGGTTATGATTATCCGATCATTCTGGCGGAAAACCGGATGAACGGCGAAACCAAGGCTTACGCGATCTCATCATTAACTGTAAATGATATAGAAGGACTCCAAGACCGGTACAAACAATCCTACATCAGTTATACCCGTACGGATATCGGGAGCAATGAGCTGCAGGTAAGAGTGGAGGCCGGAAATCGGCCGTTGTATGTAAAAAGCTTTGCCGCAGAGCTGACCTACCGCAATGTGAAGCCGCAAGTGGATACCTCCAATGTATCAGGAAGCTTCCTGCAGGTGAGCGGAGTCACGCCTTCCCTGGCCTATGCGGAAACCTCAGGCCGTACCTTTACCATTAGCGGGAAAACGGAAGCTGACACAGCAGGCAGCTTGAGTGTAAAGGTAACCCGCGAGGACAACACGGATGAAATCCTCGGCACCTACGATATTTCCGTTGCCAACAACATATTTACGTTCGATGTCCCGCTTCCGGAAGAACCCGGCGTCTACCGTGTTACCCTCAACAGCCTGGTAACCTTCCCGCGGGGAACCTTTGACACGCCAGCAGCCAAATGGTATGTCCAAAAGCTCGCTCAGCCTTAATTAGCGCGCCGCGGCGGTCAACATCCGGATTTTGGGGCAATACGGCATCGTGGAAGGGATGGATAACGGAGCATTCGCCCCTTACCTGCATGCGAACCGTGCTCAAGCCGCTGTGATGATCTTCCGGGTACTGAACGTGTTTTAAATGAGGGGCAGGAAATATTTCTTGGGCAATCGCGTATTCTGACAAAACCGGATATGGCGGAGATAGACTTTGCACACGTATGCAGAAATTTGTTATGCTTAGGTGGTGTTGTAACAAGTTATGATATTGCTCCGAAAGCAGGGTGAAGGATTTGTCACGTTTTGTAAAAACGAAGGAAGAACAAGGATATGTGGACATCATTGCGGAGGATAATCCGTATTTGAAGATCTTGGCGCTGGGCAAGCTGTTTCTTGCGGAAGGTCAGCAATATGGGGCATCAACAGGCGCATACGAAACCGCACTGGTCCTGTTATCCGGTCACATGACCGTAAGCTGCGAAGGGGTAACCTTCGACGGCTTGGACAGCCGGGACGGTGTGTTTGCCGGAAAAGCCACCACGGTGTACATCCCATGCCAATCCTCTTATACGGTAAGTACCGAAAGCGGAGCGGTGGTTGCCGTCTGCAAGGTGAAGGCGGAGGAAAAGCATACGCCCTTCGTCGTCCGTCCTGATGAGGTTGTGGTTCATCAGCGTGGCAAGGACTCCTGGAAGCGGGAGGTGCATGATATTATCGCCGACAATGCCGATGGCCGGGTGCATCGTATGATTCTGGGCGAAACCTTCAACGCTGCAGGCAACTGGTCCAGCTACCCGCCGCATAAGCATGACGGGGAATTTGCTCCGGAAGAGCCCAATTTGGAGGAGGTTTACCACTACCAGACTAATCCTTCCCAAGGCTTCGGAATTCAGGTCCATTACACCAAGGACGGGAGCATCGACGATGCCCATATCATCCGTCACGGCGACAGCTTCGCCATCGACAAAGGCTACCATCCGGTAAGCGCGGCGGGCGGTTATGAGGTGTATTACCTGTGGTTTATGGCCGGAGAGTCCGGCCGCAAGCTCAATCCTTATGACGATCCTGATCATAAGTGGCTGAAATAGATCAAGATCGAAAAGCTGCGCATAAGCGCGGCTTTTTTTGTCCGGTTCAAATATCCACCATATTTGACTTTTTGTAATATAATACAAGTAGAACTATGCAGGAAGGAAGCTTCTGCATCGGCTCAGGCAATGCGAAGAAAAGGAGGGCTAATATGGATGGCGGTCAATTAACATTTGATGATATTGAGCGTATAAATAGTCTTGCCTCGCAGCCTGGACGCACAGCCTTTATTGGTGAATGCGGCAATTTCGGCTTTGATTTTGAAGCCCATGGGACAAGCAGCCATTTTATCATTTGTGCGGTTATCGTGAAAAATGAGGATGTACACAAAATGGAGCTGCAGGTGGAGGAGATACGCAAAAGCAATTTTGGATCGGGTGACATATCCTCAAGCCGTATTGACGGGAATTATGCCAAACGCGGAAAAGTTCTCTCGGAGCTTCTGCAAATGAACTTTTCTCTCATTATCCTCATTGCGGACAAACACAGGTTTGTTCAGGACTCCCCGCTGTCCAGCTATAAGAGTCCTTTTGTAAAATATCTGCATCAGAAGCTGTATGAATCCATGTATTCAGTTTATCCCAAGCTGAAGATTGTAGAAGAAACGGATGGAGCCTCAGAATTCCAAGAGGGTTACCGGAAGTATATTGAAGAGCATCGTCCCAGTTTCGATTTGTTGAACGAGTATGACTTTGACTATACCGATTCCTGGAAAAGCAATATTATTCAAATGGCCGGCTTTATAGCCGGATCGGTTATGGAACATATCCTAGATCCCGCTTCCCGCGATGTGCTCAGAATGTTCCAGGGAAGCTTGCGGGATGTCATCACCTTTCCCAGACAACCGGCAGCCTTTACTAGTGGAACTCATGCCGAATCATCCTTCGATGATCAAATTTACTTTTTGGCTGATCAACGGGCCGCTCATTTTATTGAAACCCACAAGGACTCCGAAGAGGATGAGGTCCGGTTACGGATTTTATTCCTGCGGCATCTATTGTTTGTAGCCCGGAACATCAACAAAACAACCTTCATCCATTCCTCCGAGATTACACGCCATCTATCTGAATCCACTATGAAACGCGTTAGCCAAAACTACCTGTACCGCAAAATCATTGCGCCGCTGAGAGATGCTGACGTATTGATTGCCAGCAGCGCGCATGGCTACAAAATTCCGACCAGTGTGAAGGATATCTACACCTACATCAACCAAACCAGCGGGATTGTCAACCCGATGCTGAACCGCATCGAGAAATGCCGGAAGCTGATAGCTAAACAAACCGACGGAGCTCTCGATATTCTAGATGATCCTGCCTTAACCAAATACAAACGGTATTTCGGGGATTATTAACCGTTTGCAGAAGGCGGCATACCCTCAGCCAGTCCTCCGGATCCTGCTCCTTCGATGGCACCTTTCTCTTTGTGGTGCATAGACAAGTTGTACAAAACTACGTATAATCTTATACAAAAATTACTCGGAAGTTATACAAACCGTTAATAGAGCGGATGCTTTTTTAATGCAAATTTTATTATAGGAGCATTGGAGCATGAAGGAAGAGCCGATAATCGTATGGTTTCGCCAGGAACTGAGAGTTCAAGATTATGCGCCGCTTTATTGGGCTGCCCGCAAGGGCCGGGTGTTGCCTGTTTTTATCCTGCCGGCAGAGGAGCGCTGGAGGTTAGCGGGTACGGCCTCAGGCTGGTGGCTGCATGAATCGCTGAAGGAGTTGTCGCAGGCGCTGGGTAAGTTGGGTTCGCCTCTGATTCTCCGGCAGGGTATGCCAGGAAGGGTTCTGGCAGAGCTGGCCGCGGAATCCGGCGCCAGGGAAATCTATACAAGCCGGAGTTATGAGCCGGACAGCTTGCAGCAGAGCAAGCTGTTGACGCAGCGGTTGAGAAGCAAGCAGCTGGAGATGGTGTGGTTCAACGACAGGTTGTTGTTTGAACCCGCAACCATTGTCAACGGAACCGGCGAGCCTTACCGAATCTTTACCGCTTTCCACCGGAGAGTGGCACAGGAACGGGTTTGCACTCCTCTACCGCCTCCTTTGGCAATAGCTCCCGGCCTGGTTGAGATGGATTCCATGAGCTTGGACGGATTGGGTCTGTTGACGAGCCCTGCTTGGTACAGCAAGCTGGCTGCTCATTGGCAGCCGGGAGAGCAGGGGGCGCTGCGGCAGCTGGAGGAATTTGGGCAGGAGCATGTCATTGGATATGCGGAGGGCAGGGATTTTCCCGGTTCCGGGCGCACCTCCAGTCTGTCCCCCTACCTGGCTTGGGGCAATGTCAGCGTACGGCGGGTATGGTTTGCTATGCGTAAGGCAGGTGAGGCGGCTTCGTTGAGTGTTGGGGGTACAGGAGGGACTGAGGCGGATACCGGCGCTTTTTTGAGGCAGCTGGTATGGCGGGAATTTGCGTATGATCAGCTGGTTCATTTTCCGCATATGGTGGATACGCCTATGCGAAAGCCCTTTGCCGCCTTTCCGTGGGCCGAGGATCCGGAGTCGCTGACCCGCTGGAAAGCCGGAAAGACCGGCTATCCACTGGTGGATGCGGGGATGCGCCAGCTGTGGGAGACGGGAATGATGCATAACCGGGTGCGTATGGTGGCGGCATCCTTTCTGGTAAAGCATCTGCTTGTTCCCTGGACCGAAGGGGCGGCGTGGTTCCGGCAGACGCTGGTGGATGCGGACACGGCCAACAATGCCATGGGCTGGCAATGGGTCACGGGCAGCGGGTTTGATGCGGCGCCGTATTTCCGCATTTTCAACCCCTCTGCTCAAGGCAAAAGGTTTGACCCGCAGGGCAGCTATATCCGGCGATGGGTTCCCGAGCTGAAGCAGCTTCCGGATGCGCTTATTCACGAACCGTGGAAGGCCGCTCCCGGCGAGCTGGACCGGTACGGACTTGCCCCGGACAGCCCGTACCGGAAGCCTGTTGTGGACCATGCTTTTGCCAGGGAACGGGCCTTGGAGGCGTACCGGATTATGAACCTGCACTAACATCCTTATTCTTCATGCGGTGAACTGTAAGGGAAGTAAACAGCAGAATGAACCCTGTGGCCATCAGCCAAAACAGAAGATTCTCACCTCCGGAGAGAGGCTCCTGATTCAGCGCACACATGCCGATGGCAAGCAGCGAAAACGGGAAAAAGAGTCCCAGCTTCGCCACATAAAATCCCAGGCCGGCCAATACGGCGCATAACCCCAAGCCCACCGGCGCGGCGAAGCTGCGTGTGCGCATGGAGAGCAGCAATTGGAGGGCGGCGATGGGCAAGGAGGCATACCAGCCCCGCAGCGCCCAGCTCAGGGTTTCCCCGGGAAAGCTGCCCAGGGTGAATAATAAACCGGCCAGCCCGTAAAGCAGCATGAAGAAGGCTTGTGCAAACAGGATCAGCAGGCCCACCACGGCCAGCTTGGCGCCAATTACACTTGCAGCGGAAACAGGGGCAGCCAGCACCATATCCCAGTTCCGGTTCTGGTGCTCCAGCCTGCATACAAAGGCGCAGCAAATGGCAATCAGCACGGGCAGGAAAAAGGTGCCGTAAAACAGGCTCGCCTGAGACCATAGACTGTACCAGCCGTTCTCCAGAACGCTGCGGTTGGCGTAAAAGTTGGCGCAGGCAATCAGCAGGCTGAGAACAGGAAGCGCTGCGAGAATAAAGCCGATTCGGGAACGCCTCAGCTTGAGCCATTCCACAGGAAACGTGCGGTTCATGTTATGTCCTCCTTATCTTTCCTTCCTGGTGGTAAGAATGCTTCCGGCTGCGTAGAAGAGAAGGCCTGCCAACAGCGGCAGAACGGCAGCGGAAAGTACGGGTTGTGTTACATATGTCCCGGAGGGCTCGGCAAATTGATAGGTAACCGGGCTGAGCTCCAGATAATAGGACCAGATGGCTAAACGCCTTACAGCCGCCGGGAATAAACCCGCTGTCATCCCCACAAAGCCGCCCAGCATGCCGGCACACAGCGCAAACGCCTGGTTCTTGATGCCGATGGAAATCCACTGCTGCAGAGCTGCCAATGCCGCCGTTGTCAGCAAGGCACCGCAGATGAATGGGACAAGCAGCTCTAAAGGCGGTCCCCCTGGCAGGTCCTTCACCCATCCAAAAGCCAGGATAAATCCGGTCTGCGCCAAAATCCCCGTCAAGAGCAGGCTGCAGGAGCAGATATACTTAGCTGCGTAAAGCCGGAAGGGGCTGACGTCCGTGGCCAACAGCATCTTCCACGTGTTTCCTTTTTGTTCCATATCACAGATTCTGGAGACAACAACCGCGGTGATTACCGGCATAAAAAGCCCGTTCATAGAGGAAATGCTGAAGATCACGGCCTCCCACACCGCCTGGTCCGGGTTGCGCGCGAAGGACATGGACAGGGACATAGCGGCCCACAGCATCTCCGCCCCCAAAAAGAGCAGCAGCATCAATCCGATTTTTTTGCGGCGGATTTTGAAGTATTCCAATCGCAGCAGGGTCATCACAGGCTTTTTTCCCTCCCCGTCCATTCCAGGAAAAGCTCCTCCAGGCTGCTTGTCCGCTCCTCGATCCGCGTCACAGGAATGTTTTGGGTCACCAGAAGCCGATTCAGGTCGGCGATTTCGGTTTCATCCATGTTTTCCAAGGCAAGCCTTCCTCCGGTTGGGGTAAAGCGGTAGCCATAAGCATGGAGAAGCGTCTCCGCTCTGGCGTCATCTCCCGTTTTGAAGAGAATGACGCTTTTGTTTTTTTGCCGGAGCTTTGCCATACTGCCTTGGTATAGCAGCTTTCCCTCGCTGATGATGCCTACTGAGGTGGCGATTTGCTCGATTTCGCTGAGCAGATGGCTGGAGAGCAAGACGGTCATTCCATACTCCCGGGGCAGCGATTTGATCAGCTCCCGGATTTCGCCGATTCCGGCCGGGTCCAGTCCGTTTGTCGGCTCATCCAGGATCAATAGCGGGGGAAAGGCAAGCAGAGCCATGGCGATCCCCAGCCGCTGCTTCATCCCCAGCGAATATTGCTCCGCCTTCTTATCCTTCTGGTCCTCCAGCCGGACAATCCGGAGTGCCTCCTTCACATGCTTCT
Organism: Bacillota bacterium; assembly: GCA_023388055.1. Classification (GTDB taxonomy): domain Bacteria; phylum Bacillota; class Bacilli; order Paenibacillales; family NBRC-103111; genus Paenibacillus_AR. The sequence goes on from JAEWGW010000011.1 coordinate 381,350, forward strand.
CCGGCACATTGCGCAGCCGCTGCATCACCCGCATGTTCTCCAGTCCCGTAAGATGTCCGTAATAGGACGGGGATTCAATTAAGGATCCGGTGCTCCGCAGAATAGTGGAACGGTGTTTGGTCAAGCTTTTGTCGAAAATCCGGATGACTCCCTCTGTGGGCTTGACCAGACCCAGCAGCATCTTCAGAGTGGTGGTTTTTCCGGCTCCGTTGGGACCCAAAAAACCGTAAATTTCCCCTTTTCGGATTTGCAGGCTGATTTCATTTACCCGCTTGTGCGCCCCGTATTGCTTGGACAGCTTCTGTGTTTCCACGATGAACGTTTGTTCCACCCCGACTCAGCTCCCTCTCGTATGAATTTCGGTTATGCCCGTAATGCTTACAGCTTCCACTTTAGCGCCTGCGCCTTTCCTGGACCTGAAGACTACCTTACTTGTACCTTAAATCAGATGGCAGCGGATCCGCCCGTTTCCGCATTCATGTATAATGATGGAGGGGTGACGGTGATGGATGATGTGAAGGACAAAAAAATACTGATTGTGGATGACGAGCCGGAGATCCGGACCATGGTGGAGCGTTTTTTGCGGAAGGAAGGCTTTTACCGTATTTTCACTGCCTTCCATTGTGAGTCCGCCCTTGCCGTCTGCCGTGCCGAGAAGCCGGATATTATCGTTCTGGATGTGATGCTGCCGGATGGGGACGGATTTTCCCTGCTTTCCGCCATCCGGAGTTTTGCCGATACACCGGTGCTCTTTCTTTCGGCCCGGGGGGAGGATGAGGACCGGCTGCTTGGACTTGGTCTGGGAGCGGATGATTATATCGTAAAGCCGTTCCTTCCGCGGGAGCTGGTGCTGCGGCTGACGGGTGTATTAAAACGGGTATATGCGCCTCCTGCAGTTGAGCAGTCTGCCATGTTCCGGCTGGGGGAACGGGTTGTGGATCTGGACTGCGGGGTTGTCAGAGGGGAGGGGGAAGAGCTGCCCTTAACGGCAAAGGAGCTGGCCATTCTGATGAAGCTCTACGATAACCGGGGCCGCATTGTGACCAGCGATGTGATCTGCCAGACGGTGTGGGGAGACGACAGCTACGGCTATGAGAATACATTGATGGTCCATGTCAGGCGGGTACGCGAAAAAATCGAGCCAACCCCCTCCAAGCCCGTGTATCTGCTGACGGTACGGGGATTGGGCTACAAGCTGGTGGTTAGCTAATATGGAGGGGATCATCCGTATATTGCGCCGTTTTGTCGCAGCGACCATTCTGCTTTCCCTGCTGCTCCTGGTTTTGAATGCGATCCTGCTGGGCACTGTGGTTTTTCAAAAGCTGAACGAGCCGCCTTCACCGGAGCGTGTGCTTAAGGAGGCTGTCGGTGGATTAACGAGAGCAGGGGACGGCTATCGCTTCGACAACCGGGCGGGGGAGCTGCTGGAGCAGAAAAACGCCTGGGCGATGCTTCTGGATGAAACCGGACAGGTACGGTGGGAGTACCGGCTGCCAGGGGATGTTCCCCGTTCCTTCAGCCTGCTGGAGGCGGCCAAATTTTCCCGGTATTATCTGGCTGACTATCCGGTGTATATCTGGGAGCACCCGGACGGCTTGATGGTGGTAGGGTATCCCCAAAACAGCTACGCCAAATACAGGCTTGACCTGCCTACGGATTGGCTTAGGGCTTTGCCGTGGAGGGTTGGGCTGTTGCTGCTCCTCAATGTGGCCGTGGCTGTTTTGATTTCTGTAGGGATTGGCACACGCCTGTTCCGCAAGCTCCGCCCTCTGGCGGCGGGAATCCACAAACTGGCCCGGGAGGAGAAGGTAGAGCTGGATTCCAAGGGGTTATTCGGGGATTTGGCGGTGAGCATCAATTCCGCTTCCGCTAGCCTTCAGCAAAAAACAGCGGCATTGAATGCCCGGGACGAAGCCCGCTCCAATTGGATTGCCGGTATCTCCCACGATATCCGGACTCCGTTATCCATGGTTTTAGGCTACGCCAGTGAGCTGGAGGAGAATGAGGAGCTGCCCCAGGAGCCGCGTCAGCAAGCGGGTATCATCAGGCGCCAGGGAGAAAAGCTCCGTTCCCTGGTCCATGATCTGAATCTGGTGTCCATGCTGGAGTATGAAATGCAGCCGCTTCATCTAAAGCCGGTCCGGCTGTCCGTGCTGGCGCGGCAGGCGGTGGCGGATGTGTTGAACAGCGGGTTGGATCCCCGTTACCAGCTTGAGTTCAGATCATCCGGTGATGAGACGGCCATTCAAGGAGACAACAAGCTGCTGCTTCGGGCGATCGCGAATCTGATCCACAACTGCATACGCCACAATCCGGAGGGCTGCCTTATTGTTGTGGAAACCTCCCAATCCCTTGATGGGGCAGACTATCGGCTCATGGTGAGGGATAATGGAAGAGGGATTCCGTTGGAGAAGCGCGCGGAGATCACCGAACTGCCGTATTCCGCTGCGAGAAAAGGTACAGTGGAGCTGGGTCATGGGCTGGGGCTGCCCATGGTGGACCGAATCGCGAAGGCGCATCAGGGCCGGCTGGAGCTGGAGGATGCTCCAGGCGGAAGCGGTCTGTCAGCGACTCTGGTGTTTCCCGGAGTGGGGGCAGCAGGCTCATAGAAACAGCAAACAGACCGCCGGATCACCGGGCGGTCTGTCTATTTGTTTGTTTGGCGTGATGGTCGTGAACCCTTAGCCGCGCGGCTTGGCCAGATTCATCTCCGCGCACATAAGCAGGAAGCCGCCTGCGCCGTGCAGGTCGTTTTCGCTGGTGGGGCGGGCAATGTAGTGGGCATAGTCGCCGATGCCGGTACCGATGCAGATGTTGCCAATACGCACGAAGCCGTTATCGTCGAACTTCAGGGTGTCGATGACACCTTGGTAGCCTTTCCATGCATAGTCCATATAGCTTTCATCCAGGTAACCGAAACGGACGGCCTTGGCGATGGCATGGACGAAGAGGGCGGTACAGGAATTTTCCAGCCAGTTGTCCGGACGGTCTGTTTTGTCAATCACTTGATACCACAAGCCGGTAGCCGGATCCTGGAACTTGGTCAGAGCGATCAGCAGATCCTTGGTGATTTCCACCAGCTGTGCCTTGTCCTTGTGGTCCTCCGGCATATATTCGAACATTTCCAGAAGTGCAACCGGATACCAGCCGATGGCCCGTCCCCAGAACTCCGGTGCACGTCCGGTAACCGGATCGGCCCAAGGAGTTTGTTTGCTGGCATCCCAGCCGTGGAACAGCAGGCCGGTTTTTTCATCATGGGTATGTTTGTGCATCAGCAGCGCCTGGAAGGTCATCATGTCGAAGTATTCCGGTGCGTCGAAGGTTTTGCCGAACATGGTGGCGATGGGGCCTGCCATATAGAGCCCGTCCAGCCACATTTGGTTCGGATACCGGCCTTTGTGCCAGAAGCCGCCTTCTTCATTGACATTCCAGTCCTTCAGAAGGGGAACCAGGGTGTGCAGGGCGGTTTTGTAGCGTTCGTCGCCGGTTTCCTTGTACAGGTTGAAGAGCAATACGCCGGGTTGGATATCGTCCAGCTCGTCACGGTTGAACTTCTTGACGCTTCCGTCCGGCTGTATTTGGGAGTCCACCCAACGTTTGATGTAGTCGAAATATGCTTTCTTATGGGTTTGCTGCCAAACCTTCTCCATGCCGGAGAGGAAGACACCTTGGTGGTAGTGGAAGCGGTCCGGCGGCAATTGCTCCGGCTCGAATTTGTTCATCAAGGCCTCGCAGGCTTTTTCTGCCCAGCCGATAGGGGTCAATGCTGTTTTTTCTGCCATGTGTGGATGATCCTCCTTGAGATTGATTCTCTTCTATCATGATGATACCATATGAAAATGCACATTATTTGCGGAACGGACAGAAATCTTCTTATATCTTGCGGGTTTGGGTGCAAAATTATACCATGAAGCAGAGGGCCTGTTATCCGGTCATCGGAGCGGCAGGAACCGCAGCATGGGGGCCACTTGGAAGGGAGGGATTGGTGTGGAGGATTTGACGTACCAGAATCGGGAGGGCACCTTTTCCATGACCCACCGGCAGGCGCTGTCCCATCATATGGCGTCCAGCCATTTTCACCCCACTTATGAAATCTACTATTTGCTCTCGGGGAAAAGGGAGTTTTTTATCCGCGACCGGACGCTGGTGATCCAGGAGGGGGATGTGATGATTGTCTCTCCCAATGTGCTGCACCGCACCACCAATGCGGCAGAGCCCCAGCATGAGCGGCTGATCGTGAATATCCACCGGGATTTGATGCTGCCCGGCCAGGAGGGGGGGAGAGAAGTGCTGGCTCCTCTTGTGGGGGCGGACTACCGGATTGTCCGGTGCAGTCTGCAGGAGCGGCTGTATGCGGATGAGCTGGCCCGGGGGATTATCGGGGAGGTGCAGCGGAAGGAGCCGGGCTTCGAGATGTTCGCGCTGACGCTGGCGCAGCAATTGCTCCTGTTCAGCTGCCGCCGGATGGCGGAGAAGGGGGAGGAGCAGCCGGAATACCCCAGTCCGATGCACGAGCGGATATCCGCGGTGGTCCGGTACATTAACGAGCATTACATGGAGGAGCTGTCCCTGCAGCTGCTGGCGGAGCGGTTTTTTATTAGCCCGTATTATCTGAGCCGCTTCTTCAAGGAGGTAACGGGATTCGCTTTTGTGGAGTATGTAAACAGCGTACGGGTGAAGGAGGCGATGAAGCTGCTGGAGGAAACCAATCTGAAGGCCAGTCTCATCGCGCGGAAGGTGGGCTTCGGCAGTGTCACCCACTTTGGCCGGGTATTCCGGCAGGTGACCGGGCATCCGCCGCTGTTTTACCGGAAGCCGATGTGATAGGAGTGGGGGCTCAAACTAGTCTCTTGTGAAATAACGGAAGCATTTTTCCGCTAATGTGAGCTTGGCCAGCTACTCCTCCCCAGCCTGCTCCTGCTCCGCTGCTTCCTTCACTAACCCCACGAATGAAGCCCGCACCAGTCCAGCCAGCTCCTTGGGGGCCAGCTCCATCTGCAGGCCTACCTGGCCTGCACTTACCGCAATCCGCCCTTGAGTCTCCGCACTTTCATCAATAAAAGTGGGAAACAGCTTCTTCATGCCCACCGGCGAACATCCGCCGCGGATATAGCCTGTAAGCGGCTGCAGCTCCTTCATGGGCAGCATTTCGATCTTCTTTTCCCCGGCTGCCCGAGCGGCTTTCTTCAGGTCCAGCTCCTCTCCGACAGGAATCACATACACCAACAGGCGGTTCCCGCTGTGGGCCACCAGCGTTTTGAATACCGCCTCTGGAGGGCGGCCAACCTTCACGGCCACCGCCGTTCCGTGAATTTGCCCGTCCTCATGGTCATATTCCAGGACAGTGTGGGCAATTTTATGCTTGTCCAGCATACGCAGTGCATTGGTTTTGGGTGTTGACATTGTTCGGTCATCCTTTCTTCATTAGCACCCATTATAACCCTTTGCCACCCCGCCGGTGAACAGAAAAATTGGGTATACCGAATCCGCAAACTTCATTTGCTAATTTTCGGAATATTCCGTTATAATAAAAGTATGAAGCTTTTTTCACGAAAATAGAGGAGAACCCGCCTCTAGTGGAGAAGGAGTTAGGCATGGAGGGTGCCCTGTGGGGGAGTTTGTTCACAGAAAGCACCAATCCGGAAGGGTTTTCTCCGCTGTCTCCGGCATATAATGGAGTAAGGAGCTTTCGGCCCATTAGCGCCGGGGACTCGAAAAAAGCCGCGCACGACCCCGCCTGGGGAACACTGTTATTCATAAAAGAAAGGAGCTGACATAGGGGAACCCGGGATTTAAGCAACACAATCTCATTTCTTTTTCCTCTTCCAAATTCTCTTTCACGAAAAACCTCACCCTTTTCATCCGTTTCACCAAAACCTCATACCTATCACAAGCCAATGACCTCTTAAACATGCAACTGTGTTTGAAAATGAATCATTTTGGAGTTGGCGCTGAAAGCTTAAAGGGAAAATAATAGAGAGGGAGCTCTTATGACGATAACCTTTGAAAAAGCCCATGCAGCGGATCATATGCAATTGACGGATCTTACTTTTCGCTCGAAACGGTACTGCAACTATCCTGACCGGTATTACGATATTTGGCGGGACGAATTGAACATCACGGAAGACTATATCAGCAAGAATCTGGTTTACACCGCCCGGACCGGCGGCATGATACTTGGTTATTATGCTATTGTGAAGGCCGACGAGGGTTACTGGGCGGGAAGAGTGTTTATCCATAAAGGCTATTGGCTGGAGCATAACTACATCCGGCCGGAGTATATCGGGCAAGGCATCGGCACCAAGCTGATGGAGCACGCCCTGGAGCAATGCCGGAAGCTTGGCATACCGCGGCTGTATTTCTTCGCCGATCCCCATGCGGAGTCCTTCTACCGCAAGTTCGGCGCCCGTTTTATTGCCAAGGCGGATTCCAGCATCGAAGGCAGACTGCTGCCCTTGTATGAGCTTGCTGTTGATCAGTGGAGCGACTACAAGCTGGCGGAAGTGCGCGACTTTCACGAAGACAACCTGCTTACCTTTCCGGAAGTCCATGCAGGTGCACTGGACACGCACGGATCGGGACGGCATTAAACTTTAGACTGCAGCAATAAGAGGCATCGGCGCCTTGTGGCAGCCGGTGCTTTTTGTTTTACATACATACATTCAAACCCTAGAAGGAGTGGAGCGTGTGACCAAACCCAACATTATCGTGTACAAAAAAGTAGAGCCCGCGGTACTGGAGTATTTGGCGGAAACCTGTACGGTGACCTATTTTGAAAAGCTGACGGATGAGGTGTATCCCAGCTTCCTCAACGCTCTGAAGGAGGCGGAAGGACTTCTCGGGGGAGGACTGAAGGTAGACCGGACCCTCTTGGAACAGGCTCCACGGCTCCGGATTGTCTGCAACACCTCGGTAGGCTACGACAACCTGGATATGGAGGAGCTGAAGCAGCGGGGGATTGCAGCCACCAATACCCCGGAGGTGCTGAACGAAACCGTGGCGGATACGGTAATCGCCCTGATGCTGGCCGCGGCGCGGAGAATTCCGGAGCTGGATGCCGCTGTCCGCAAGGGGCTGTGGGGAACGGAGCCCGCCGATAGCTGGTACGGGGTGGATGTTCATCACAAAACCCTGGGCATCATCGGAATGGGCGGTATCGGCAATGTCATCGCCCAGCGGGCGAAATTCGGCTTTGGTATGGATATTCTGTACCATAACCGAAGCCGTAAGCCGGAGGCGGAGGAGCGGTTTGGCGCGCGGTACTGCGGGTTGGATGAGCTGTTGGGGACGGCGGATTTTGTGTGTCTGATGACGCCTCTGACTCCGTCAACAGCCGGATTGATCGGCAAGCGGGAGCTCAGTCTGATGAAGCCGTCGGCCATCTTCATTAACGGCTCCAGAGGAGCGACGGTGGACGAAGAAGCGCTGGTGGAGGCACTGGAGAAAAGGACCATCCATGCCGCGGGTTTGGATGTATTCGTAGAGGAGCCGCTGCCCGGCGATCATCCGCTGACCCGTTTGGACAATGTGGTGCTGGCGCCTCACATCGGCTCGGCCACTGGAGAAACACGGTTGAAGATGGCTATGCTGGCGGCGGAGAATCTGACAGCGTTCGTACAGGGGCGGACCCCGCCGACTATGATCCTGTGAGCTTTTCGGCCGGAACGATTGATCACATGCGCATTCTGTTCTATGATTAGAGAAATTCTGCGAGGGGAGTATGGGGCTTATGTTTAAAAAAGGAGATGTCCTGACGGCGTCCGTCGATTTTGACAATGCTTTATATTTTGCGGTCGCGGTGGAAATCTGGAAGGACGGCAAATTCATCGATTGTGGCGGATCTATCACCAAGGTTACAGAGGATGAAGTCTTCATTGGTTATGACGATGGGGAGCATTATCCCCGGTATACGTATGAATTCCGTGTGCGGGAGTAGCGTTGACGCGGGATGCAGCAGCACAATACTTATCTCCTTGGGGGTTAACCCAGGGGGATTTTTTTGTGCCAGGGTAGATGCTTATTTTCTGTAGAACATCCCCCCCAATATGAATATCCTATCTTGAAACTATGAATATAAGGGATTTTATTAGGAGAGAAAGGAGAAAGGAAAATGACTGTTCAATTAAATAACATGCTGGTCAATCCCAATTTTGAAGCGGGCTTCAGCGGGTGGTTTCCTGTGAATTGCGCGATTAGCACCGGTGCTAAGGACGGGGCATTCTGTGCCGAAATGGCAGGGGGGACCATTTTTTCCTCCTTGCAGCAGGCAGTGCCGGTGACTCCCGGCCAAGGCTATTACCTGGGGTTCTCACTGAAGAATGCCCAGGCCTTGCCCAGTAAGCAGATTGTGGCAACAGTCAATTTTTTCAATACCGGTTTTGTCTTTCTGGCAACAGGTCTTTCTTTATTGATTCCGGCCAACACGTTGTCCAATACCGTTTGGCAGAGCTACGAAGGAGTAACTACAATTGTTCCCAACAACGCTGCCTTCGCCCAGCTTTCCTTCAGCAATGTCGCGGTGGCGGGTACCAGCAGCACGCTGCTGGATGAAGTTGTTTTGATGCAGGCTGTTGATTCGGGTTCTGGAATAACAGGTGCGACAGGAGCAACCGGTGCTACAGGGGCAACAGGAGGGACCGGTGCAACTGGGGGAACAGGGGCCGCGGGACTTGCCGGGGCAACAGGCGCCACAGGAGCGACTGGCGCCACAGGAGCAACTGGGGTGACAGGCCCCACAGGGGCAACGGTTGGGGCAACAGGAGCAACAGGGGCAACGGGAGCAACGGGAGAGACGGGGCCCACGGGAGTTACAGGCGCCACAGGGTTGCCGGGGATAACAGGAGCAACAGGTGAATCAGGATTAAACGGAGAAACGGGAGTGACGGGTGCCACAGGCCCCACCGGGCTGGATGGAGCCACAGGTGTTACGGGAGAGACGGGTGCAACGGGAGTCACCGGCTTTACAGGAGCCACCGGAGCCACAGGTGTGACTGGCCCCACGGGGGCAACGGTTGGAGCAACAGGGGCTACCGGAGCAACAGGTGTGACGGGGGCAACAGGACCAACAGGCGCCACGGGACCTACCGGCTCTACCGGAACGACTGGCGCTACCGGGGTTTTTGAGCCGAATCCGTTCAATGTATATGTTCAAGCAGGAGCAACCGGGGGCAATGGTACCCAAGCCAGTCCTTTCGCCACAATCCAGCAGGGAATTGCCGCCGTTTCGCCGACAGGTACTGTCCATGTACTGACAGGAACCTATCCGATTACAACCACCGTAACGGTGAACAAAGCGAATGTAACCATCAGGGGTTATGCCAATACTATTCTTCTGCTCCAGGCTGCTGTTATTGCATTATTGGTCACTGGGACGGGCGTGATTGTGGATGGTCTGACGATCACAAGCGATTTGCCGTATACTGTGGAATTTATTCAATTAGCGGGCTCCAACCACCGTTTGGAAAATTGTGTCATCTTCGGCCCGCCTCAAGCTGGACCTTCCACCGGTTGGGTGGTTAACCGAGGGTTTCTCACTCAGAGCAACGTGACTAATTTAATTGCAGTTAATAATCTGCTCTATTCGCTTCGTCAAGCGGGTTATCTTAATCCCAACTCCACAGGCACCATCATGAATAATGTGGTGTACAACACAAGAGGCTGGGTGGTGGACAGGGCAATTTTCGTATTTTCGGACAATTCCTGGGGCATTCCGCAAAATGCAGTGGACATAGCCTTGCTGGTGGGCACTCCGACTGGAGCGCCTTACGATCCCACTACAGCATTGTCCCAATACAATAATAGCGCCACGATTAGTGACCAGCGATAGAACGGATAGGATGAAGTCGTCCCTAGGAATACAAAAACCTCGCTCCTAAAAAGGAACGAGGTTTTGCTTTATGCCGAGAGCGGGACTTGAACCCGCACGGTGGTCACCCACCCCAGGATTTTAAGTCCTGTGCGTCTGCCGATTCCGCCATCCCGGCTTAGCGCCAACGAAGGCTATAGTACCATGAATATCTGTGGTATGTCAACGCTTGAATTTTCCGAATTTATCCGGACCGCTGATATCTCACGTGGGGGAGAGAGTCTAACGGAACTTAGAAGCTCTTAGGAGCGCAAAACAGGGCATTTCCCATTCTTACGGAACTGAGAGGCCCTTAGCGGTTCTTTTTGGCCGTGTTGGGCGGTTGCGATAGCTGTAAGGTCGTCTCAGTTCCGTTAAAACGGGAAAAGGCTACATTTTCCCGTCTAAGAGCCGCATAGTTCCGTTACAGCAAACCCGCTCCTTCGCGCAACCCGGACCCATGCCCAAGAGCCGCATAGTTCCGTTACAGAAATCAGACTAATCTGCGTTTGCAGCATTCCCCACATTCCCCGCACATCCCTCTGTAGCACACGCACAAGTCAGTAAGTCCTGTGCGTCTCACCTCAAGGATCCATTTTGAAATAATCCATGTCCGGGAACACATACGGCGATGCCGGCGCTTCGATGCGCTGGATGCGGGTAGCGTCAATTTTGAGGATTTCATTGCCGCCGTATGGGGTGGTGTCCAGGGTGCCGGTAACGTTCACCCATGTGTCCTTTTTTAAATTTTTGCCCAAGGAGCTCTCCACCATAAATCCGAAGGGGGCGGAGTCGGCGGAGCAGCATTGCACCGCAAACCGGGAAACCACAAACTGGTTCTCCTCCATCCCGTCCTCCCGGTAGACGAACCCGCTGATCTCCACCTTTTTGCCGATAAAATTATTCATGTAGAAATCGATGGAGGTGACCGTCTCCATAAAGCCCTTGTCCTTGATGGAGATGCTGTCCTTCTTGTACAGCTTCTTGGCCAGAATGGCTAAATCCTCGGAGTACTCATCATGGGGAAAAAGGGCATCCAGCGGATCACCTGACGCCGGCGGTGAAACGGCAGCAGGGGAGGTCCCTGCTGACCCTCCGCCCGGGGCAGGAGAGCCTGCGGCCCCAACTTGCCCGGTCGGGCTTCCCGGCGCGCCTCCTGCGTCCGCAGCGGCAGCCGCCGGAGCTTTCCCCGCCGAGGCGGCAGCACCGGAGGAACCTGCAGCGCTGCCAGCGATGGCGCCGGTAAGCGTGATGCCCTTTTTGTCCACAAGGCTGCTCCCCAGGGCTTGATCCGGCAAAAGTAAAACCAGCAGCAGCGGTACGGCGAACAGCGCGTAAAAGAAGCTGTGGCTCACCGCCGACATGGAAGCGGGAGAGCAGCTGCCGCAATCGCAGGAGGGATCCTGCTCCCGCGCGCCCCACCAGGCCCGGAAGGCCAGCACCAGCTGCAGCACAGCAAACAGATAGAAGCCGATGGCCGCCAGCTTTACATAGAATTGCATGCGGGGGCCGATATAAATGACCAATTGGTCATGCTTTACAAGGCGGAGGATATAATAGGCGAAAAATGCCAGAATGCCTGTCCGCAAAAAATAATGGATTCCCAGCTTGCGCGGGCTCATGGTATATCCCTCCTCAGCGTTATAGTGTTCCGACAACAGCGGCGCCCAGCCAGACCAATACCACCAGCAGCCCCACCAGCAAAAGGACAAACCGGGTCCGGAAGGAGGACAGCAGCATCAGAGTGGATTTGAAATCCAGCATGGGACCCAGGACCAGAAATGCCAGAAGCGGGCCTTTGGCGAATACATTGCTGAAGGAAGCAGCCACAAAGGCATCGGAGGTGGAGCATAAGGACATCACATAGGCCAGCCCCATCATAAACGGATAGGCCGTGAGGGAATCCGAGCCGATATCCACCAGCACGCTCCGGGAGACCAATACCTGCAAGGAAGCGGCGAGGAAAGCACCGAACAGCAGATATTTGGACATATCGAAGAACTCGTTCAGCAGATGCTCCGCCCACCCAGACCAGGTGGTTTTGGTTTCCTCAGCGGTGGCTTCGCCCATCAGATCCTCCCGGCTTCGTTTCAGCGGATTGCCGTTAGCCAGGAGATAGATGAACAATCCCGCAAGAACGGCCACCCCATACGCAAGCCCCATCCGTTCCCAGGCCATTTCCGGCTTCGACCGGAAAGCAGCGAAGGTGGCGGCGAAGACAATGGGATTGACCACAGGCGCAGCCAGCATGAAGGCAATGCCCAGATAGGCGGGCATCCCTTTTTTGACGAGACGGCGGACCACAGGGACTATGCCGCACTCGCACACGGGGAAGATTACCCCCAGGAGAGAGACGGACAGCAGCCCTACCAGAGGATTGCGCGGAATAATCCGCTGCAGCATCCGCTCCGAAAGCCAAATCTGTAGCAGGGAGGACACCAGCACCCCAGCGATCAGAAACGGGGATGCCTCCAGCACAATAGAGAGAAAAATGGTTTTAAAGGATTGAATATCAACGGACTGCAGAGCATTCATAAATGATGACCATCTTCCAGTAAATTTTACTATTATGTGAAGTATAAAACGCCCGGAGAGGGATTGTCAAACCCCTTCCGGACGTATTCAAACTGCATGAGTGACTATCTCTTCCTACCTGTAGGAAGCTCGGTGCCGGGGAGCAGCTCCGCCCATTCCATCATGAGCTCGCTTTCCTCCAGATCCATGCCGATCAGGACCAGATAGGGCTCACCCTGGTATGTACTGGAGGAATAGGTGATCCGTTTGCCGGCAAACTGCAGCAGCCTTCTGGCGGCATGGCCGGGTTGAGCCAGATAACCCTTAGCCCGAAGCAGCCGGTTGCCCCATTGGCCCAGGAACTGCTCCAGCTTGGCCGGAGGAATCGCATAATCCGTCGGGGGCTGGAGGGTAAAGGTGCGGATGCGGGAGAAGGAGGCCTGATGCCGGTGGGGAGCATGCTCCGAAGTGTCCGGTTCCTTCATCCGCGCTCCCGCAGCCACGCCCTTGACTACCCGGAAGGGCTGGCGCGCCTGGGGAGTTCCTTCCGGTACAGGCTCGATTCCCCGAAGCAGAATATCCAGATCCAGCTTGCTCTGCTGTGTATACAGCAAAGGAGCAAAGGGATTGTGCTTGCGGACGGTCTTTTCAATCTTCTGAAGGGTGTGGCTGTCCACCAAATCGGTTTTGTTGATCAGAATCAGATCGGCCACTTCCATCTGCCGGCGCAGCGTACGCACCAAATCCTTGTCCGAGGCAAAAATGCTGTTGTATTCCAGCGTATATTCCGCGTCCAGCACGGTGACAATTTGCTTCAAGATTACGCGGCCAAGAAGTGCAGGCTCCGTAAGCGCATCCACCACTTCCTCGGGGTTGGCGACTCCGGTAAGCTCTACGAACAGCACGTCCGGCTTTTGACTCAGCAGTTCCTGGAGGCTGGCGGAGAGCTCGCTTTTTTTGCTGCAGCAGACACAGCCGTCCAGCAGCTTGGCCACGGACACCTGGGAGGCTCCGCCGATGATTTCGCCATCCACATCCATCTTGCCCAGCTCATTCATCAGGATGCCGGGCTTGAGGCCCCGGGAACGCGCTTCAGCCAGAAGCTCCAGCAGGAGAGTGGTTTTGCCGCTGCCCAGAAAACCGCTCAGGATCAGAACGGGAATGCTCATGGTCTCACTCCTTTTTTGCCGATGCAAAAAATGACTACAAGCTTTATCTTACTACTGATTGACCGTTTGGGATAGTACAAAGCCAATTTAAGGCTTTCCTTACTTATTGATATTGGCCGGGCAGGGGGTTTTATGCCACTATTCTCGCGTATCTTCCAAAAAACGGGTTGGGAAGGTTTACTCCAATCCGCTTTCCGGGATATAATAGACGGGATTGTTAGTTTGTAAGCAACTGGCTTACATAAGACCAGCCACGAAAGAGAGCGATTAAACGATATGGGTCGTAAGTGGAATAATATCAAGGAAAAAAAAGCCTCCAAGGACAAAAACACAAGCCGGGTCTACGCGAAATTCGGCCGTGAAATTTATGTGGTGGCCAAGCAGGGTGAGCCTGATCCGGAATCCAACCGCGCACTGAAGGTGGTGCTGGAGCGGGCCAAAATCTACAACGTGCCTAAGGCCATCATTGACCGTGCCCTGGAAAAGGCGCGGGGCAACTCCGATGAAACCTACGAGGAGCTGCGTTATGAGGGCTTCGGCCCTAACGGGTCCATGGTCATTGTCGATGCCTTGACCAACAATGTGAACCGCACCGCTGCCGAGGTTCGTTCGGCGTTCACCAAGAATGCCGGCAACCTGGGTGTCAGCGGCTCTGTAAGCTATATGTTCGATGCCGCTGCGGTTATCGGGGTAGCCGATAAAACGGAGGAAGAGGTGCTGGAGATTCTGATGGAGGCGGATGTGGATGCCCGGGACATTGTCCAGGAAGAAGAATCCGTCATCATCTACGCTGCGCCGGATCAATTCAGCGCCGTACAGGATGCCCTCCGCGCTGTTGGCGTCACCGAATTTACCGTTGCCGAGCTGACCATGCTGGCCCAGAACGACATTACTCTGGAAGAGGATGTACAAGCCCAGTTCGAAAAGCTCATTGATGTGCTGGAGGACCTGGAGGATGTGCAGCAGGTCTACCACAACGTGGATTTGGGCGAATAAGAGCAGGGTCAGAACGAGAAACCGGTTTATAACAAAAGCACCCGAAGGGGTGCTTTTTTCAAAGAATGGAAACTTATGGGTCAAAGGTGGCTGTGAAACAGAATGGCAAAGCAAAAATATTATGTGGTGTGGGAAGGCAAAACGCCGGGTATCTACGGCACCTGGAACGAGTGCAAGGCACAGGTGGACGGTGTGGCCAATGCCCGCTACAAATCCTATGAATCCCTGCAGGAGGCGGAGGCAGCCCTGAAGGCAGGAGCGAACAAAAGCTGGGGCAAGGGAAAAGCCGGGGCGAAATCAGGAACCAAAGCGGCTCCCAAGGCAGCCGGTGCGGGAGCGGGAGAAATCGATTACGACAGCATCTCCGTGGATGTGGGCACCCGGGGCAATCCGGGACCGGTGGAATACAAAGGAGTGGATACCAGAACAGGGGAGATTCTGTTCTATGTCGGTCCCATCGAAAACGGTACCAACAACCTGGGAGAATTTATTGCCATTGTCCACGGCTTGGCTTATCTCAAGCAGCTGGGCAGCACCAAAACCATTTATACGGACTCGCGTACTGCCTTAAGCTGGCTGAAAAACCGGAAAATCGCCTCCACCCTGGTGCGCGGCCCGTCGACGGCGAAGATCTGGGAAATGGCCGACAGGGCGCTGCAATGGATCAATACCAATACCTACGAGAATAAAGTGGTCAAGTGGAATACGGAGGAGTGGGGAGAAATCCGCGCGGATTTCGGCCGGAAATAGTGTCCATATCCTAACCTGCCACCGCCTGGCGCGGGGAAACGTTATCCGTTTCCCCGGCTGCCAGAAGCGGTGGTTTTGCTTTTTTTGCGCAGCTTCAGCTTATCCATTTTTCCTGCCATCACAAGCCAGACGAGAATAGGGGACAGGAAATTCAGAGAGATGATCAGCACCGTAACGGTCCACAGAAACCAGGTGCTGTTCAGAATGTACCGGTAAAACCAGGTATTCATCATAACGGGCATACTCCTCCACAGCCAATTCTGGAATTATTTTCTCCAGTCTGCAGCTGCTTCATGCGCCCTGTATCCGTCTGCATAATTTTTCCGTCAAAAAGGAAAAGTAAGGAAAGGCGGCTCGCCTATTATCCGGCGGACGGGAGGAGCATCCATGTCAACAGAAGAGCAGCTTATGCTTGAAAGCGGGATCAGATCCCGGCTGCACGATAATTTAGCGGACATTGATACCCTTCTGGGAGAATCGGCGGATATTATCCGGCGGAGCTTCCGGCTGGCCGATGCATCGGGAGAAGGACGCCCGGGACAATGCATATATACGGACGGATTGGTAAAGGCGGAATATGTGAATGACATCCTGCGAGCGCTGATTGTTTACGCGGCTGAAATATCCTTCGGCCTGCATGAGGCGGAAGCCGCACAGCAGCTCCAGGAACGCCTTCTGGTGAATGGCGGGGTCAGTATTGTGGAGCGGCTGGGAAGCTGCATCGATGCGGTGCTGGCGGGAGATACGGTTATTTTGATAGAAGGCATCGCCAAAGGGATCGTGATCTCTACCCGGGGCTGGGAAGGCCGGAGTGTAGATGAGCCTGCCACCGAAAGTGTGGTCCGGGGGCCCCGGGACGGTTTCGTAGAAAGCATCCGGACCAATTCCGCCCATATCCGCAGACGAATCAGAGATCCCATGCTGCGGGTGGATGCCCTTCAGGTGGGCACACGCACCAAAACGGATATTAATGTTCTTTATATAAAGGGTCTGGTCAAGGAAGGACTGGTGGAAGAGGTCACCAAACGGTTGTCCTCCATCAAAGTGGACGGAATTCTGGAAAGCGGATATATCGAGGAGTTCATTGAGGATGCCCCGCTGTCCCCCTTCACCACTATTCAGAGCACAGAGCGGCCGGATAAAGCGGCTTCAGCCCTGTTGGAGGGGAGGGCTGTTATCCTGGTGGATAATACACCGTTCTGTCTGGTTGTCCCCGCCTATTTCTGGCAGTCCTTTCAGGCGTCGGACGATTATTATTCCCGGTATTGGGTAGGCTCCTTCCTGCGGCTGGTCCGTTACCTGGCCTTCCTGATCAGTCTGGCCCTGCCATCGGTGTATGTGTTGCTGGTTTCCTTTCACCAGGAGATGATTCCCACGGGACTGGCCTTCACCATTGCCTCCGGCCGGGAGGTGGTGCCTTTCCCTGTATTGCTGGAGGCATTATTCATGGAGTTCGCCTTCGAGCTGATGCGGGAGGCGGGACTGCGGATGCCGAAGCCCGTAGGGCAGGCAGTGAGCATTGTTGGCTCTCTCATTATAGGGCAGGCGGCGGTGCAGGCAGGGCTAGTCTCTCCGTTTATGGTCATTATTGTGGCCATTACGGGTATTTCGTCATTTGCCATTCCCAATTACGCGGCATCCTTCTCCATCCGGCTGATCCGGTTTCCCCTGCTGCTGGCCTCCGGCACCATGGGGCTATTGGGATTTGTCGGCGTTTTTTTCACAATGGTGGTGCATGCCATCTCGCTGCGCTCCTTCGGAGAGCCCTATCTGGCGCCGGCCAGTCCGTTCCGGCCTACCGATCAGCAGGACCTGCTGCTGCGTTTTCCCTGGTGGAGCATGATCAAGCGGCCATGGATGGCGGAAGGGGAGCCTGACCGCATGGCCAAAGGCCAAAGACCCCAACCCGATGCCAACGCGGAGCACCGGTCACAGAATCATGCCGGAGACAACAGTGGAGGCGGCAGCGGAAAGGGGGACGGGGCATGAGACGGGGCAAGGCGCTTCTGTTGGCAGCCCTTTGCCTGATGCTGACGGTCACCGCAGGCTGCGGTCCGGTGCAAATCAATGAGCTGGCGATTGTGACGGCAGTGGGGCTGGACATCGGAGAAGAGGAGGGCAGCTACCGGATTTCGGCACAAATTGTCCGGTCGGCGGACGCCCGGGGTCAAACCGGGGCTCCCTCAGGAGGCACGGGAGAGCCGATTTATTCCATAGCGGCAGAGGGAAAAACCATATTTGAAGCGATCCGCAATCTGGCCCGCTTTTCCTCCAGACGGGTCTACTGGGCCCACAACTTCGTGATTGTCATCAACGAGAAGCTGGCCAAAAGAGGGATCGGCGATATTGTTGATTTTTTCACCCGCAACCCCGAGCTTCGGATGAATACGTGGGTGGTGGTAACCTCCAATTCTGCGGGGGAGGTGGTGTCCACGGTTACCGGTCTGGAGGTGGTGCCCGGGCAGGCCATCGACAAGCTGTTCCGGTATAACCGGATTGTAGGCGAGGCTCCTTCTACGAATATGATGCGTCTGTTCGAGGTGTACATGAGCAAAACCAGCCATCCCGTGCTGGCCCGGGTTGAGCTCAAGAACAGGGGCATCTCCAACAAAAAGCCCATGGAGTTCGGCTCGCTGAAGCAGGTGGAGCTGTCCGGGGCCGCTGTTTTCCGCAGGGATAAAATGGTAGGCTGGCTTAATTCCGAGGAGACCAAGGGTCTTCTAATGTTTATCGAAAGTGTGGATTCCAGCATCGTCAGCGTTGGCTGCCCCCGCAATCCTGCGGAGCGGGCCACTCTGGAGGTGAATAAGCAGCAGGTCCGGGTGATTCCCGGTTTGAAGGACGGGAAGCCCCGGTTTGACATCCATGTGAAAGCCACGGCCAGCCTTGTGGAAACGGGATGCTCTGTAGGTTTTTCCGCCATGAAGGACGAGCTGCAGGCTGAGCTCCAAAAGAAGGTCAAATCCCAGCTGGAGGCGGTGCTCGACAAGGCCCAGCATAAATATCGGGTGGATTTTCTGAAGCTGGGAGAGGTGTTCAATAATAAGTACCCGAAGCAATGGAGGGAATTCGAAGGCAGATGGGAGGAGGTTCTGGCCGATAGCGAGGTGGACATTACGCTAGATATCAAGATCACCAGCCAGGAATTGAAGGTAGACGGAAAAGGAACTGAAGGTGACGATGCATGAAAATCAGGATTACCGCCGGTATGCTGATGGCGTTGATTATCAACATGATGTATGCCAAGGGCATCGGAGTGACCCAGGGGATGGCGGCCAGAGAAGCAGGCTCGGAAATTTGGGTTTCCACCTTGTTTGCCATCATCCAGGGGGCAGGTGTTGCCTGGCTGACAGCGGCAGCCGTTGTCAAATGCGGGGACAGGGAGCTGATTGACGGAGCAGGCTTTGTGATGGGCAAATGGGCAGGCAAAGCGGCTGCGCTGTTGAGCTTCGTGTTCTTTACCGGAGCCTTCGCCACGATTATGCTGACCTTCGTTTACCATCTTATGGATTATTTTCTGCCCCAATTTCCTACCTTTTCGTTTATTCTGGTCGCGCTGTGGGTTGGTGGCCTGGGAGCTTACCATGGACTGGAGGTGATGGCAAGAACGGCCTTTGTTGGAGTATTCACCATCCTTCTGCTAAATATTTCGTTATTGACCGGCTCGCTTACCGAATTCGACATCCGCAATCTGGCGCCGATCTTTGAATACGGGGTCTGGAAATCCATCTGGGCCAGCCGGATTTTCGATACGGACTGGGCGATGGGCACCATGGCCGCAGGGATTGTGATTCCCTTGGTCAGCAAGCGGGATTCCTGGACCCGGTCCAGCGTTGTCAGTGTTTTAATGGGCGGGCTGCTGGTATTGATGTGGCCTATTCTGGAAACCGGTGTGCTGTCTGCCGAGGTTACGGGTCAATATGTGGTCTCTTGCATGCAGCTGGCCAGGAGTGCCCATTTGGGTTTTTTTATCCAGCGGTACGAAATGATTATGATCTGTTTTTTCGCCACCTCCAGCTTGGTGCAAATCATGCTTTGCCTATTCTGCGCCAGCCATTCCCTGTCTAAGATCATCGGATTGAAGGATTACCGGCCTATGCTGCTTCCTGCCAGTCTTCTCTTGGGAGCCTCCAGCTATTGGGTTGTAGCGGACCATACCCGGGCTATGACCTTTACCCAATACTATTGGCCCCCGGTTGCTCTGGGGGTGGCCGTGCTGCTTCCTGCCGTACTGCTGCTGGGTGGTACGGTTAAGGGGAAGCTGGCACAGAAACATGCGGCTTCAGGTGGTAATGGGAATAGTCCTCAAGCGGAGGAAGAGGAATCCGACCTGGTGAAGGATCAGGCAGACGGTCACGAATCCGTAGCAGGCGGAGCAGTTAAAAGCAACAGCAAAAAGCCCAAGCGTAAGCTCAGGCGGACCGGCATTGGGGATGCGGAGGGCGGTGCCTGAGGCGGCTGCCGGTGTGTGCTTTAAGAATGGCCTCAGATTCTGCGCCGGAAGTCGAGAAACCGGGTACCCTGGCTCTCCAGCTCACCCTGGTCTCCTTCTGCCATTAAACCGAATTGGGAGTCCTTGATCTCGAACTCCTCCCGGCTGTTATCCTCAAACTGAAAGGTTGCATAATAGTTAGTTGTTGCAGAGGTATCCCCTGATCCTCCCCAGACATTCGTCCGTTTGGTCACAATCCAGGCCGACCGGGTCAGAATGGGGGATGCGTTGTTCTGGGACCAGGTCCCCACCCCCTTGGCCACACTAAATACAATAGCCCCGATCACCACCGCGGCAATGCCAACGAAAAAAATCATAAAAATGCCCGGGGGCCCGCTGGAAAAGCCGGGGTCATCACTAAAACCGTTTAATCCCAAGACTCATAACCTCTTTTCTGGCTGAAAGCCGATCATGAGTCTATTCTACAGGCAATGACAGTTCCTGGGAAGCTTCTCAAGGAAAATCAATATCCGCGGATGACGGCCTCCGGCTGGATGTCCGTAATAAACCATGCTCCTGCGGGTGTTGTCCGGGACAGGCTCCACCGGAACCATATGCCCTGTGGCCGGGCGCCTTTCCGGGAGATGCCCACCCGCGTCTTAAACTGGGCCTCCAGTGCATCTTCAGGGATACGAAATGGAGCAGGGGGCTCCCCGATAGGACGGGCATTGAGGACACGATCATCCAGCCATTCCGCGGCCAGACCGGTCTCAGCTCCGGTATTCAGCAGCAGCTCCAGCAGATGGGGGTCCTTCTGGTTGACAGCCACCAAAAACAGCTTCACGGTGTCCAGCGGATTGAGGCTTTTGTGATAATCCTCCAGCTGTCCCGACGCCTTCCGGGCCATGACCTGATGAGCGGGATCGGAATGGGCGGAGCCATGGGTAACGGAGCCTGCGAAGTGGATACAGAAATGTCCGCTGAAATTATTGTCGGGAATTCCATCCCCGCCA
Organism: Bacillota bacterium; assembly: GCA_023388055.1. Lineage (GTDB taxonomy): Bacteria > Bacillota > Bacilli > Paenibacillales > NBRC-103111 > Paenibacillus_AR. The sequence continues at coordinate 402,068 of JAEWGW010000011.1, forward strand.
TGTGGCATTCCGTGCATGGAAGCGCCAATTACACCGCTTGGGGTCTTCACCAGCACCGCTTTTCGCTGCCAGCTCCACTGTCCTCCGTAGATGGTTTTCATAATGGCGGTGTCCTCCTTCGTCAGAGGCTGCACATCCATATGGGCGGAGCCGGCCCTGCGCTGTCCCCGGAAAGCCAGCCCGGTTTCCAGATCCGTAATGGAGAGGACCGTGCCTTTTGGCATCAGCTTATCCGCATCAGTCCAGGTTAATGGTTTACCGAAGTGACGGGCAGCCAGTTCCTGCCTGAGCCTGTCGATATCCGTTTTCATCTCCTCCGGTGTCCGGTAAACCGTCCGGGTGTCAAGCTGGAGCAGGTAGGCCCCGGATTCAACGCTGTAGACCCGGTAAAGCTGCCGGGTGCCGTTATTTACAGGCACAGCCAGCTCCAAAACAGAGTAAGCAGGTGCCGGTTGGGGCAGGTTCTCCACCTGCTCCAAAGACCCCAGCCATTTTTTCCACTTCGGCGAAGAAATAGATAATGTGGTTTTGTACTCCGCAGCAGAGGAGGAGCGCAGGGACAGCTCAATCCGGTCATCTGCTCCGGCGGGAAGGGGATCCGCCTCGATCACGTTTCCAGGCAGGAGCAACAACCATAAACCGGCAAGGATGAGCAGCAGCTTGCTCTTCACGTTGGATACACTCCCTATAAGAATGCTTTTTCTAGAAGTGTGCTCCATCAATCCTTACTTATACCAAGGAAATGTCTGGCTGGTGAGAAAGTGACAAATGCTATGGTGTCCGATACAATAGAGCCATGACCTATAAGTCAGCAGGGGGACGGGCTATGATGGAAATAGCGAATATGGAAGAGGAAGAGACCAATGGACGGATGGACTATGCAGACGGTACGGACCGCTGCGATACGGACTGTGTCCATGTTGATGTGGTGGAGCAGGTAAAGCGGGAGGCGGTGGAGCTTGACCGGGTGAATGACCTGGCGGAGCTGTTCAAGGCGCTGGCCGATCAAACCCGTCTGCGGATTATCCACTCTCTGTTGAACCGGGAGCTGTGTGTGTGCGATATGTGCGACGTTCTGGGAATGCAGCAATCCGCCGTATCCCATCAGCTGCGGGTGCTTCGCAATCTGCGCATTGTCAAACGCCGCAAGGAAGGCAAAATGATGTATTATTCCATCGACGACCAGCACGTGGAAGGATTGTTCCTGCAGGCGCTGCATCATATTTCCCATAAGTAGGCATCACATACATAGGCAGGGCGAGGGAGGACTCGGTAATGGAGTCCTTTTTGTTTTGTCAATTCAGCCTCAGGCACTTCTCCGGAAGCTCCCGCCCATGTATCCAGCTGTCCAGGATTTCATTAAAGAGCCCGGGTTTAGCCAAGGGTGCGCCATGTCCGATTTGGGGCAAAAGGATGCCGGTACAAGCCGGGTTCACTTGTACAATATCCCTTGCAGATCGTTTCATTATGGCTTTTTCCTTTTCGCCTACCGTAACCAGTATCCTGCCTGCCGCCATTCGAAAGTCCCCGGGGATTTCAAATGACATATTCTCATTGAGTACACGGACCAGGGTATTGGCTTGCACCTGGAGGCTTTCCTCATAATAGGCTTCGAGGTTTTCCCCGCTGATGTATAATGACCTTGCTTGAAGCTTGGAGAACCATCTGTATTTTATGAGCGGGTAGGAGAACTGAATAGCTGGACGAATCCAGTATTTGGCGGATGGCAGAGGTCTGACCAGAGCGCTGTTGATGATGGCAAAATCAATGGCTTCCGGTTTTAGGCTCAGCATTTGAATGAGAATTTGCGAGCCTAAGGAGAAACCGGTCACCATCACTCTTTTTTTCGCCGCTTTTTCATTGAGCAGCCGTAATAATGCCTCTGCACTGCCTCGGATGGAAAATTCGCCGTCCCTGCTTCGCCCATGCCCGGGTAAGTCCGGAACGATGCAATGATAATGATCGAAGTACCGGGTCTGCTGATCCCACATCCAGCCGCTCACTCCGCCGCCATGGATAAACATCATCAAGAGGGGAGCATCCTTATTTCCACTTTCCCGATAGTGCAGCGCCAATCTCCTCACCTCCCTATGGAACAGAGCAATGTTAGTTTTTTCGAATGATGCCGCGTTTATGGGCGTAAGGAAGGCAAGGATTACAGATGTGGATGGTTTTGCCTTTATAGTCCTTATAGCGTCTCACAACAGAAGTTTTTTTACCGCAAAAGTAACATTTCTTACCGAAGAAGCGGGAAAGTAAGCTCAAATAAATTCCTCCTGGGGTTGAGGTTTCGATCAGGCAGGTGTGGCTTGATACATATGGGCCTGCATGTGGAACATCTCTGCGTATTTGCCGTTTTGGGCCATCAGCTGGTCATGGGTGCCTTGTTCAATGATCCGGCCGTGCTCCAGCATGAAGATCCGGTCGGCCATCCGGGTGCTGGACAGACGGTGGGAAATGAAAATGACCGTTTTGTTCCGTGACGCCTCCATGACAGTCTGGTTAAACTGGTATTCGCTTATAGGATCCAGCGCACTGGAGGGTTCATCGAGAATAATGAAGGGATACGGCCGGGCGAATACACGGGCGATGGCCAGCTTCTGCGCTTCGCCTCCGGACAGCTCGGTGCCTGAGGCGCTGAATTCCCGGGTCACCATCGTGCCGGTGCCTTGGTCCATCCGGTTCACCCTGTCCCACAGTCCGCTTCGGGCAAGAGCCTCGCTGACTGCCGGAAGGGTCATTTCGTCCGTCCTGTCCATCATTACATTATCCGCAATGCTGGCGGCATACAAGCGGTAATCCTGAAAGACGCTGCCGAAGCAGCGGCGGTACGAAGCAAGCTCATACTCCCGGATATTGATCCCATCCAGCAGAATCTCCCCTTCGGAAACATCATATAGCCGCATAAACAGCTTGGTCAAGGTGGTTTTGCCGGCACCGTTGTAACCGACGAAGGCAATTTTCTCTCCTTGGCGGATGGTCAGGTTAATGTCCTTGAGAATCGGGCCGGCGCTTTCATCGTAAGCAAATGAAACATGGCGGAGCTCCAAAACCCTGGGGTAAGCCGGAACCGGAAGGGCATCTGCGTTGCTGCCGATAGCCGGAGCATAATCAACAAACGCCCGGATCTTGTCAATGTAGAGGCTGTTCTGCTGGGCACGGGGAAGGAGAGCGGCAATATCCCGCAGGCTGTTCTTCAGCGACCCGGCCGAGTTAAATAAGGAGAGCATGCTTCCGTAGCTCAGTGCCTGCAGGACCAAGGTCCGGTACAGCAGATAAATCAGGTACAGGGCGTCCAGAAGCAGGCTATGGGCTCCGAAGCTGCCGATAAAGCCGAGAATAATCCGTTTGCGGGAGTCTGCCTGGATGGTCCGCTGCATGCCTTGGGTGGCTTGATGCAGATCGGCTTTGAGCTTGCCGGTAACGGGATGCAGCCGGATTTCCTTGGCGTAGCCTGCCAGGTAGAAGATCCGGCTGATATAAGCCCGCTTCCTATCCAGGGGCTTCAGCTCCAGCTCCATCTTAAAGTTCAGCTTGGCCAAAACGGCATTCACGGATAACGTGATCGCCAGACTGGCGGCAATAAACAGCAGTCCCCCGCGGTCCAGCACCAGGAAGAACGTTCCTGCCGCGGCTATAGTAGCACCTCGTCCGCATAGCTGCCGGACAATCTCCAGCGAATCGTCCATCCGTTTTTTGACTTCCCCTACGCTGACCACAAAATCATTGTAGAACTGAGGCTGGTCATAACAGGCCAGGTCCATCGCCGCTGCTTTCCCGAACAGCTCCAGCTGCGTAGCCCGGTACAGCTTCTCCTTAGCCAGGGGCACGAAATAAGCGTCATTCACCGCCACCCATCCCAGCTTCACCACAATGGCCATCGAAATAAAAGCCATATAGCGCAAGGCATCGGAAAAATCCCCGTTGTATTGGATCAAGTCGATCATGTACTTGGTGGAATAAGCAAATTCGAAGAATACCTCCACAGAGGAATAGACAGCTAACAGGCAAATATTGATGACATACCCCGGCGTATGCCGGAAGGCCAACCGCAGCATATACAGGTGATTGGAGACCACATGTCCCGGCTTCTGCTTCATGCTCCCACCTCCTCCGCGTATTTCTCCGCCTGCTTGCGGAACATGTCCGCGTATTTCCCGTTTAATGCCATCAGTTGGTCATGGGTACCGGTTTCAATAACAGTGCCGTCCTCCAGCATATAAATCCGGTCGGCTAACGTTGCCATGGACAAGCGGTGGGAGATAAAAAACACCGGTTTGCCTTGACAGGCTGCCAGCATACTTTGGTAAATCCCGTATTCCGCTACCGGATCCAGGGCGCTGGAGGATTCATCGAATACCGCCATATCGAACTCTTTGGCAAAGGCTCTGGCGACCGCGATTTTCTGGTATTCCCCGCCGGAGAGCACGGCTCCGTCTTCGTCAAACTCCCGGGTCAGCACGGTATCCATCCCCTTCGGCAGTGCTGCCACTTTGTCGTAGACGCCGCTCTTCAGAAGCGCATCCCGCACACAATGGTAGTCCGCAGCCGTTACAGGCTGGCGCATCAGCACATTTTCGGCCACCGTCATCGCAAAAATTCTGAAGTCCTGAAAGGCCGTCCCGAACAGGGCACGGTAGGAGCCCAAACGGTAATCCCGGATGTCTGTCCCGTTCAGCAGAAGCTGACCATGGGTGGGGTCATACAAACGCATCAGCAGCTTGACCAGTGTGGTTTTTCCGGCACCGTTGTGGCCCACCAGAGCGATCCTCTCACTGCCCTCTATGCGGATACTGATGTCACGGAGCACGGGGGCGCTTGCGCCGGGGTAGGTGAAGCTGACGTGATGCAGCTCTAAGGATTGAACCGGCTTTGCGGGAACAGGCGCGTCCGGATTATCCTTCATGCTGATTTCGTAGGCGAGGAATCCCCGCAAATTTTCGATATACAGGCTATTCTGGAATACCTTAATCAAGCTATCCGACAATCCGATAAGAATCCAGCTTGCGCTGACCATGGCGCTGGTCAATACTGCGAATTCGCTGACCTCCAAGGTGCGGGACACCATGGTCCGGTAGAGGCTGTACAGAAGCACCCCCTGGAAAATCACCAGGAACGTGAAGATATTCTGCCAGAAGTGGACAGCGGCCACACGCGGGGCAAACCGGCGGACAACCGTATTGAGGCCGGAATATCCCTCTTCATAAGTTTGCTTCAGCACCCGGAAAATGCCGGACATCCGGATTTCCTTGGCATAATCCTGCAGGTAAACCACACGGTTCACGTAATCCAGCTTCCGCCGGTGTGAAATGCCTTCCTGGTCCCGTGCATAAAGCAGACGGTTGTGCAATTTCCCGAACAGAAATTTGCCTGCAAAAGGGGAGAGGACAAAAAGAATGACCCAATGGTCGATCATATACATGTTGACCATTACCCCAATGCCTGCCAGAACGGCACAGACGGTATCTGCTGTTGTCTCCAGCACGGAGGAAACCCGGGTTTCCGTCTCCTTGACGGCCATGGTATAGCGGTTGTAAAACTCCGCATCCTCGTAGCAGGCCAGCTCAACCTGCGCCGCCTTGTCATAAAGCTGCCCGTTCAGCTTCTCAAAAAGAAGGGCGTCCGTTTTGGGCTTATAGCTGGTTTCCGCCCATTGCTCAAACCAGTTGCAGGCCCCGAAGAACAGGGCGCTTCCTGTAATGAAGAAGGCTATTTGCCCGAAGCGTTGACCGGTTTCGATAGCATGGAGGACATATTTGACCAGCACAATACTGTAAAATACCCATGCGGTATAGTCGATTGCCTTCAGCAGGAGCTCGGCACCGATCCGGCCCGGACAGATGCGGAAAACCAGCTTCAGGATAAAGAGATTATTGGGAATAACCTTGCTTTGATTGTTCATGGCAAACTCCTTATACTGGAAATGAAGAAGAACATACATTCCCTATTTTGAACATTTTCCATTAAATAATCAATGGGGAATTTTGTTGTCAACCAAATTATCCATAAGAGGCTTGTCCGATTCAGACTGGAAAATTGCAGGAAGGCGGCGGATGTGGTAAAACCGGTATAAACAGGTTTCAAACATGGAGGTATACCCAGTGCCTTATTTCACATCCTTTCAATTACAGCCATCCGTCGACCGGATTATCCGGGCAGATTGGTATCGTCCCTCCGGTGCTGCTTGCCGGGGGACTGTTCTGGTTGCCCACGGCTACAAGGGCTTCAAAAATTACGGAATGTTCCCGCGGATCGGGGAGCTGCTGTCGGAGCACTACGATGTGATTGTGTTTAACTTCAGCCACAACGGTGTGGGGGAAGACGTGACGGAGTTTACGGAGCTGGAGAAATTCGCCCGTAATACCTGTTCGCTGGAGCAGCAGGATTTGCTTGCTTTGGTAGAGGCGGTGAGAGGTGGTGTGCTGCCTCCTGAAGACGGGAGCCAGCCGGAAGCGGGACGATTGTTTTTGCTGGGCCACAGCAAGGGCGGCGGGGCAGTCCTGTTATTCGGACTCGACCATCCTGAGCGGGTAGACGGGATTATCAGCTGGAACGGAATTGCCAGCTTCGACCTCTATTCGGAGGAAGAGAAACGGATGATGCGGGAGGAGGGACGTGCATTCACGGTGAATGCACGAACCAAGCAGCAGATGCCTCTGGACCCGGTCATTCTGGAGGATCTGGAGGCCAATGCGGAGCGGTTCGATCTGGTTGGCCGGATCGGCAGTCTCCATGTCCCTGTTGCGCTGATCCAGGGTGAACGGGACGGCAAACATCTGCTGGCCGGATCGGCCCGGTTGAAGGAGGCGCAGCCGGAGCTGGAATGGCTGATGGTTCCCGGCGGGGATCACCGGTTCAACACGGTGCATCCTTACGAGGGGGACACGGAAGCCTTCCTGGAGGCAATCCGGCTCACGCGGCAGTGGCTGGAAGGGCGCGGGAAGTAGCCTCGTTCCGGTTGCTGAGCTGGTAGGGCTTGGGCGACAGGTGGGCTGGAGGGGCAGAAGGGCAGTTAGCGGAAGCGGATTTCCGCTATTCTCTGTCTTGTTACTTGAAGAGCTTGCAAGCAAAAAACCCTTGGTTCACAAGGGTTTCACGTAGTGACCTGCAGTGGGCTCGAACCACTGACCCCCACCCTGTCAAGATGGTGCTCTCCCAGCTGAGCTAGCAAGTCATATGCAATGTTACGGTAATTGAATTTTACCAAGTCTGCCTAAGGCTGTCAACCATTTTTGGAAAGGGTTTCAGGCGACATCAGCACGGAAGAAGCTCTCTCATCCGGTCGGGGCGAGAGAGCTTTTTCATGCTCTGCTTCAATGTACAGGCCGCAGAGAGCGGACTTCTTCTTCGGATAATCCTGTAGCTTTGGCAATAATAACAACTTCAAATCCCATATTAAGCATGTTCAAAGCTGTCTGCACTTTTCCTTCACTTAATCCTTCAGCCTTGCCCTCTGCCTTGCCCTCTGCCTTGGCCCCTTCCAGCTTGGAGACTTCATCGCGCAGTGCCTTCATTCTAGCTTCATAAGCTTCGCGGGTAGCTGCATCCTGACTCAGAAACTCCAGTGTGTTCATGGCCTTTTTCAGCATCGGCTCATTCATCGCCAGCACCTCCCAGCTTGATTTGTCTACTCCCTTTAGAAACAGCAACCAATTGATTAGTCCGCCTTCCTCTAACGGATGGGGAAATTCATCCAGCTTCCCTAACTCCATCGTGTGAATCTCCAAGTCATCATTTAGCGGAATGCCTGTATGGTCTTCTTGCAGATGAAAGATATTGTGAATGCGCTCATTAATTCCATTATTTCATTATACCACGAGGGGACGGGAGGATTGAAGTCACCCTTTTTCCTTTGGATTTTACCGAAGATGTGACATTATGTTCACAATTGCTTCAGATGATGCAGGATTGTATGGAATGGGGTAAAATAGAGGTATCCAAGGAGGCGTATATGTATGAAAACCCATAATTGTTGCGGAGACGGCATTGCCTGCGATATTCCCGTAGAGCTGCCGGAGGATTACATGGACACCTTGTACCAGATGTATGTGAAGGATTGTGAGAAGGAAAGCAAGGAGCCGCAAACCAAAGCCCAGTGGCTGGAAAACATAAGCGCATAAGTTGCAAGGGGCAGCCCGAAGGGCTGCCTTTTGTATGACCGCCGCGGACAGCCCGGAAGGGGCGCGCAAGAAGGAGCATATCCACTCATGATCAAGTATGATCTGCCCATCATCACGAATCCGCTGTGTACCCGAGCGGATGTACAGAAGGCGGTCCGGCAGCTGACGGCGCCGCTGAAGCCCTATTACAGCAAGGGCGGAGCCTTGCTTCGGCTCGGCAATACGGGAGCGGTCTATGAAGAACGGACCGCCCAGATGGAGGCGTTTGCCCGTCCCTTGTGGGGGCTTGTGCCGCTGGAAGTGGGCGGCGGGGATTCGGACCTGTGGGATACATATGTGGAGGGCATCCGTCATGGGACCGACCCGGAGCATGAGGAATACTGGGGAGATACCGGCCATGTGGATCAGCGTTTTGTGGAAATGGCGGCCCTCGGTCTAGCCTTATGCTTGTGTCCGGACCGGATTTGGGGACCGCTGACAGAGCAGGAACGGGCCAACCTCACCCGTTGGCTGCTCCAGATCAACCGGTTTGATCTGCCGCCGAACAACTGGCGGTTCTTCATTGTGTTGGCGAATCTTGGCCTGAAACGGGCGGGAGGCGAATACAGCCAGGAGTCCGTGGACGCGGCGCTTGAGCTTCTGGATACCTTTTGTTTGGGGGATGGCTGGTACTCCGACGGGGCGACGGATCAACGGGATTATTATGTTCCGTTCGCCATGCATTTTTATGGCTTGATCTATGCCGGCATGATGGACAAGGAGGACCCGGAGCGCTGTCAAGTCTACAAGGACAGGGCTGCGCAGTTTGCCCGGGACTTCATCTATTGGTTCGCAGAGGACGGGTCTGCCTTGGCGTACGGCCGAAGTCTGACCTACCGCTTCGCGCAAGCGGGCTTCTGGGGTGCTTTGGCTTATGCCGGGGTGGATGTTCTGGATTGGGGTGTTGTGAAGGGACTCCTGCTGCGCAATCTGCGCTGGTGGTTCCAGCAGCCGATTTTTACACCAGACGGTGTGCTCTCCATCGGATATGCTTACCCCAATCTCATCATGGCCGAGGGTTATAATGCACCGGGGTCCCCGTATTGGGCCTTTAAGGCATTTTTGCCGCTGGCTTTGGGGGATGAGCATCCCTTATGGCAGGCGGAGGAAAAGCCGCTTCCCGCCCTTGCACCCCTGTCTGTGCAAAAGCATGCCCGGATGCTGGTCAGCCATACCGGCAATCATGTGACGGCTTTGACGTCAGGCCAATACGCCGGATTCCAGCCTGCCCATACCTCTGCCAAATACGCCAAGTTCGCTTATTCCAACGCTTTTGCCTTTAGCGTGCCCAAGGGACATACGGGTTTAGGCCAAGGTGCATATGATTCCATGCTTGCGTTAAGCGAGGGAGATGACTGGTATAAGGTCCGGCAGAGATGCGAGGAAGTTCATGTGGAGGACAAATGGATCTACTCCCGCTGGAAGCCGTGGGCGGATGTGACGGTGGAAACCTGGCTGATTCCCGCAGGCAGCTGGCATATCCGTGTACACCGTCTGCAGAATGGCCGCGATCTGACAGGTGCGGAGGGAGGATTTGCTATTAGGTGGGAGGACCGTGTGCCGGAGGAGACAGGCCGGAAGCTGCTCACCGAAGCTCATGATGCAGTGGCTTCCTTCAACTGGGGAGTTAGCGGTATTGTAGACCTCCGGGGCGTGCGTACAGCGGAGATTATTCCCTGTGAGGCCAATACCAACCTGATGTTTCCCCGTACAGTGCTGCCGACTCTCCATGGTACTTACCCGAAGGGCGAGTATTGGTTAGCTGCTGCTGTTCTGGGTACGCCGGATGAAGATGAAGGGCAAACCTCCTGGAGAATACCTCCGGTTTTCCGTGAAAACGGGGATGGCTATCAGGTCCTGGATCGGGAGAACGGAAGTGTTCTATGGAGCCTTTCCACCAATTCCCACTGACTGCGGAGCCCGCCTCCTGCTAGAATGGATAAGCATGGTTGTGAAGGATATGGCTTATCCGGCAGGAGGCCGAAAGAAGAAGGAGTGCGCAAGCAGAATGAGCGGGAACGGGAAACAAGAGCAATTGAAGGCGGCAACAGCACAGATCACACCGGAGGGTATCCTGTTTAAGGACAGGTATTATACCTGCCGCTTGGCCCTTCGTTATAACTGGTACGAGCAGGCGCGGGTGAGAGGCGATTGGGAGATCAGGATATTGTTCAATCCGAAGGATGAACAGCCGGAGGCCGTCTACATAGATTCGGAGCATTTTGAGGAGGAGCGGGTGTGTCAGTTTATTGGCGTACCCATGGACCCCTCCGAAACGGCCGCCTATCAGGAGAAGCTGCGGAAGCTGGCCGATGAACGGAGAATGCTTTACGGCAACAGGCCGCTTTTTTAATCACGGCCAACAGCAGCCCCCATTTACACCCTTGTTCCCTTTGCACAGGTTTCCAGCCTGCCGCAGCGGGGACGGGGTGTTTTTGTACTGGCTTGGGATCCCTTCACAGGTTTAACCCTTCCACACCGCGGGAATAGTGGATAAGGTTGGAACAACCCACATGAACTTGCACTGGAAAGGAGCAGACCACATGAAGCTGTTAACCAATTCCCGCCGTATTCCAGAGATTCTGATGATCCCCGTGTTGGGGCTGGCCTTGTATTTACGTCTGTATTTTCTGCGGAATGGTCAATTGGAGCCGTTGGAGTGGGATCAGCTGAATTACACCAAGATGGCTCTGCAATGGTTGGAGACAGGCGTTTATGCCTACCGGGATACGCTTCCCAATACCTTGGTGACGCCGGGGTTTCCTACATTTCTTGCTATGATGCTACGCATATTCGGCTACGAGCAGCCAGAGGCCGCCCTGATGCTGGTAAGGGAGATTCAATGCTTTATAGGGTTGATCGCCATCTGGTTCATATTCCGCACCGGCAGCAGGCTGTTCACTCCGGGGGCGGGACTGCTGGCCGCTTTTTTTGCCGCCGTTTATCCCTCCTACGTCTGGTCCTCCTCGCTAATTTTGACGGAGGTGATCTTTCTTTCGTCGTTTTCTGTGCTGCTGTTCCTGCAGGTGCGGATCATTCAGGAGAATCGGCGAACCGACCATATTCTGGCGGGGGCCATGTTGGCTGTGACGGTGCTGATCCGCCCCAATGTGCTGCCTTTGGGGGTGGTGCCGTATTTCTTTTTGTGGATCAAAAGCAGGAGAATGCCCTGGGCCATGATCCTTCGGGGCGCTTTTTCCTTCAGCATTCTCATGCTGCCCTGGTGGGTGCGCAACTGGATCACCTTCCATGAGTTTATCCCCATCGCGAAGGGAGAGGCAGGCAATCCGTTCCTGGGCGGTACCGATCCTTACTTCCGGGGAACGATCAATTGGGAAACTGTCGGAGAAGAGGGGCAATTCCAGGAGGGCCTGCGGAGAATCCGGGAGGGGCTAATCCAGGACCCGCTGCTGTGGATCGGGTGGTTTACTGTGGGCAAGTTCCGGGTGTTCTTCCGGACACTCTGGGTGGGTTCTTATCCCTTTTCCGTACCGGAATGGTACTTCTACCTGCTGAATAAGCTGCACTTCCTTTTGGTATACACGGGGTTGGCCGTTCTGCCGGTGATGGCGCTGCGGGGCAGACTGGCATACGGATATCTCCTGACGGGTTTGGCCATCTTTTGGGGTGTGCATCAAGTGTTTATTCCGGTGGACCGCTATTTGTACGGAATGCTTCCTTTCCTGATGATGGGAGTGGCGGGAGCAGCCGCGGAGCTGTCGGCTGCTGCTGCGGTTCGGGGAAAGCTGCTATGGCCCAGCCTGAAACGGACTGCCCAGGATTAGCTTTTATATAAAAAGCCACCCCCGTCCCGGGATACGCCCGGTGACTGGGGATGGCTTTTGCTGCTTTTATAAGCATACATGGTTATTTCACACTGTTGTTCAAAAGGCTTTTGGCTGAATACTCAATAATCTCGCCGCGCCGCACAATCCCGATAAAAATGCCGTTGTCATCCACAACGGGAACGAAGTTCTGGACCTTGGCCAGGCGAAGCAGATCCTCCATATTGGAATCGATCCGCACGGTTTCATGCTTGGTGCGCAGCGGCACATCGTCCAGGGTGAAGTGGTGGGCGGTTTCGAAGTTCAGGTCTTGCTTGGATTTGAAGAACCAAAGCAGGTCACCCTCTGTCACCGTACCGGCATAAGCGCCATTTTCCTTGAGGATCGGCACGGCGGTATAACGGTGGAATTCCATCTTCTCCAGCGTCTGGCGGAGGGTGGAGTGGGTGGACAAACAGACGACCTCCTGCTTGGGCAGAAGAAAAAAAGCAATGTTCATGTTTGGCTGACTCCTTATCAGAACAATTATCAGTCCCTCTCCCATTGTAGCAGAAGTTGCCGGAGGATGGAACTTTGCCGGAATGTCCCGCTCCCTTAACCGCATAGAAAACTTCTCCCCGCTTATCCTAATAAGGCAAAAAGCTTACCATACGAGGGGTGGACTGACGGATGAATCGTGCATTGGGAACGGCACTCTTAAGCGTAGGCGCCGCGCAGCTGCTGAAGGTGCCCATATCGTTTGCCAATACGGGGCAGTGGCGATGGTCGGCGATTACCGAATCCGGCGGGATGCCCAGCTCCCATTCCGCAGGTGCGGCTGCTCTGGCTTCTTATACGGCCCTCAAAAAAGGAACCCATTCCATGGAATTTGCCATCAGCGCCCTTTATGGCCTGATCGTGATGGCGGACGCCATGGGAGTGCGGCGGCATGCCGGAGAAATCGCTGTAGAGGTGAATGCCCTGGGACAGCGGGTGGAGGTGCTGTCCGGCCGCCGGCCTCCAGGCATACGCCGCAAGCGCCCTGTGGCAGAGCTGGAGGAGAGGCTGGGCCATATGCCTATCGAGGTGGCTGCCGGCACTGCCCTCGGGATTAGCATCGGAGCAGCCAGCTTTTTCAGCGAATGGGGCAAGGCGAAGCCTGCAGCGGTTGTCCAAGGTGCTGCGAAGGATTGGCTCTCCCGGGCCCGCAAGCGGATCGGGGTTTGACGGATGGGATGAAGCAAGCTATGATGATTCCTAGTTTAGAAATAGATAGGAGTCTGATGATCTGTGACCATTATCCCCGTTACAACCCGCCAGGAGCTGGACGCCTGCCTGGCCATCCGCATGAAGGTGTTCGTTGACGAGCAGCAGGTTCCGGTTGCTGAGGAGCTGGACGAATATGATGCTTCCCCGCAGGCTTGCCATCATGTGCTTTTGTTCGATGGGGACAAGCCTGTTGCCACCGGGCGTTGGAAGGTATATGAAGAGGGCACCGCCAAGCTGCAGCGGATTGCGGTTCTGAAGGAATACCGCGGCGGCGGCACAGGCCGTCTGTTGATGGCGACGCTGGAGGACAGTGCCCGCCAGGCCGGTATGCAGCGGACCATTCTGGACGGCCAGTGCCAGGCCGAGGGTTTTTATAACAAGCTTGGTTATTTTACGGTATCCACGGAGCCATTCTTGGATGCCGGCATTCTCCATGTGCGGATGCAGAAGGAGCTATAAGCAACTGCAAGTAACTCCGGCTAATCGTTTACATCCTATCGGGAGCAGGTAGGCCAAGCACTTCGAGGCTGTCGCCCAGCGTCTCCCGGGTACGGTCCGTCAGCCATAAGCGGAATTGGAGCAGTGCATCCTCACCAGCCTTCAGAATGGGGCAATGGGCATAAAATTGGTTAAACAGCGCCGCCAGCTCATGGGCATAATGGGCAATCAATTGAGGCGCCAGCTCGGCTCCTGCCGCGGCAAGGGTTTCCTGCCAGCCGGACAGGTGGCGCAGCAGCGCATGCTCTTCCTCCGCTAGCAGTGGGAAGCTATCCGGTACTGTGAACGCAGCAGCGCCGGAGGCTTCTTTTGCTTTGTGGAGAACCTTGCAGGAGCGGGCATAGGCATACATCAGGTAGATGCCCGTATTGCCTGTGACCTCCGTCGCCTGATCCAGATCAAATACGACCTCCGTCTGCAGGCTGTAACGCAGCAGGTAATAACGGATTGCCGCGGCCGCCAGTGCCTTGCTGGAGATACCGCTTTTATCCTCTTGCTTGCTGCGGATCATCTCCTCCATCCGGGCGAGCAGAGTCTGATTACGGATACCGATGCCCTGTCTGCCGGACATGGCATAGGAGGTTTTCCCGGCACTGGTGTCTACACCCAGCTCGGCTGCTGAGGCGGGGCTTAGTGAAACCACGCCGTAAGCCACGTGATGCAGATGATCCGCCTGTTTCTGAAAACCAAGGGCTGCCAGCGCCTGCTTCACCACCGCTTGCGGATACTCCTGGCGCTGGTCGATGACGTTAATCACCATCTCGCCGTACCCGAAGGCTTGTTCTCCCGCACCTTCCGCTGCCGTGGTCCAAACCGGGCCGTTCCAAGGCTGGTACCGGAAATTTCGTCCCAGTAGACCGAACTTCCAGAGGTGGTAAGCAATATCCTTGGCCGTATAGGTCAGGATTCCGTTAGAGCGCACCAGCACCTTGTCGGCCACAAACTCCGTCTCTGTTTCCACCGGGTTATCCCCTTCATGCTGCTTCAGAATCCAACAGCCTGCAAGCTTGCCTTCCTCCACCCGGACAAAAAGCCCCGTCTTCACCAGCAATCGGGTTGCCGCATCCCAGAAGCCCTCCCGCACAATATTACTCTCCCAAACCAGAAGATCGTACCCGATTTGGAAACCGGCCATTTCCTCCAGATGCTCCTTCACAATCCGCTCTGCGGTTACGGCCCCCAGCCATGCAAGGTTGTTCCCGCCCTCCTCCAGGGCATGAAGCACGCGGCTCCGCTCCTTCGTAAGCCCCGGTTCTTCCTGATATGTGCGGTTTATTGCCGCATACAGGTCCCAGCAGTAATCGCCGAAGCGCTGCTGCGTCCCTTTTATGGGCAGATGGAGTAGTCCCACCATCGTATCCGCCAGCTGGTTGCCCAAGTCGTCGATGTAGTTGTGGATCTCCACCTGGTAACCCAACCGCTTCAGCAGTCTGCCCAGGGTATCCCCGATGCAGGAATTGCGGAGATGCCCGATATGTGCGCTTTTGTTAGGATTTATACTGGTGTGTTCAATAATCACTTTCCCGGTTGGGGCAGGGGGGAGGCTGAAGGAGGAGCCGGCCCATTCCCGCCAATCCACATAGAAGTTTACAAACCCGGGAGGCGCGGTTTCAATCCGGGCCATGATGCGACCAAGCCACAGGTCCTGCCGCAGAAGTCCGGTCAGCTCTTCCGCCAGCTTCATCGGGGGAAGGCGCAGCCGCTTGGCCAGCTGGAGGGGTGCATTGGTTGCATAATCCCCATGCCGCAGCTGTCCGGGCTGCTCTACAGTAAGCCGCAGCTCCCCGGCTCCGGTCAAGCTGCCATCCCCAGTCTCCCGCAGCAGCAGCTTCACCCCATTTTCCACAGACGCTCTGACCTTTTGACCCAACATGCCCATGCCGGCACCTCCACAGTTTCATTCCATTCTCATATCTGCGTAAAACAAAAAAAGCTTCCGTCTCCATCAAAGAGACGAAAGCTGACGCATTCGCGGTACCACTCTTATTGCCTCCCATAGACGGAAAGCCACTCAGATAAAGATAACGGTTTTACCGGGATTCCGCTGGAGGAATCCATCTCATGGGCCCGTTCGCATGGGGGAGGCGTACCGGGTTCCACCATCTCCGGCTCGCTGGGACTGCCTGCCCGAATGCTACTCTTCCATTTCACAGATATTGAAAATATTGGACCCATTATAGCAGCTGCCATCGCCCGCCGCAAGCCCCCGGGTGGGACTTTTTCTAACCGTGAACTCGAAAAATCATATATAGCATGAACTCGAAGGACGAACCTGGCCCCGGTAAAAAACTTTTTAAAAACCCCATTGAAAAATGGGATTTGTTGTACTATAATTCTTTTTGCCGTTGTTTTTGCCGAGTTAGTTAAATGGCATAACAGTGCACTCGTAATGCACAATTAGCAGTTCGATTCTGCTACTCGGCACTGCCACATATCCGCTTGCCTATCCCTTTTTGGGAAATGCAGGCGGATTTTTTTGGGCGCTCCCTTGAACCACCGACCGCGGGCGGGCATATAGTATTCTACGCTGTAGCCTCGTGAAGGCACCCCTACGAAAGGTCGGTGGATAAGCATGTCCAAGAACAAAACCGCCAAAAAGAATGAACCGCCCTCCAGTCTTGACCGGAACCGCTTCAATATGAAGGTAGTCACCTCCGATACCTGCCGGTCCTGCAAAACCCCTTGCTCCCGCGGGTTACGGTATGTGGAGCACATGAATGAACCCGGCTCCGTCGGCATCGGGGTGCCCTGCATCCTAACCCGGGGCAAAGGCTACAAGTAGCCGGCTCCTCTCTTGGAGGCAAAAATAAACCGCCTAGCAGGCGGCATACACGAGTCGGTTCCTTTTGGAATTCTATGTTATGCCTAACCGCTGCCGTTTCATCTCCTGCACAATCAGAATATCCAGACGCTGGCTCAGGGCAAGCACCCGGGGATCCAGAAGGTTAAACTGGTTCTGTTCGGCGAGATGGACCAGCAGCTTTTTTAATTCGCAGATTTCAACATCGAGTTTGTTGGGTAAAGGCTGCATTCATTGTCCTCCACGAAAGAACATTGTTGGATGAAGTGTTATTTGTTGGAGTATGTAAGCTGCTTATTAATTGTAACGGATATGTATTCGGCAGATCAAGCGGTTGTTGTTGGAAAGCCCGGACTAATCCGGCTGCGCCCGAATAGACTGGTTGTATCAAACGCCGGAGAGGGGGATCGGCATGGACATCGTCTGGAAAGGCAATCAGCATACCAACTCCAGCCCGCGCAACGGGATTGTTCCTTTTGTCATCGTCAACCACATTTCGGCAGGGACCATGAGCAGCATGGACAACTGGTTTACCAACCCCGGCAACCAGGTTTCCTCCGCCCATTTCGGGGTGGCCCGGGACGGCAGGATCCATCAGTATGTGGCTGTTGACCGGATGGCCTGGGCCAACGGGATTCCGCAATCGCAATTTGCCAGAGCAACAGCCCAAGTCGTGCATGACATGAATATGAATCCGAACCTTTATACCGTCTCCATCGAACATGAAGGAACGGACGGGAATCTGACGGAAGCCCAGTTCCAATCCTCCGTTTGGCTGCACCGGCATATCCGGAAGATCATCCGGGACACCTGGCAGAGGGATTTTCCGCTGGATACGTACCATGTGTTGGGGCATTACCAAATCAATCCGGTCCAGAAGCCGGACTGTCCGGGGCCGAAATTTCCTTGGGCACGGCTGTACCAAACCCTGGCTGAGCCGGAGATAGGAGATGAGGAAATGGAAGAGCTGCTTGCCCGTTTAACAGCATTGGAGGCGCAAAAGGCACAGTTGGAGGCAAGATTGGCGGCGCTGGAGGCTGTGGAGCATCTTCCGGGCATTCCCGAATGGGCGCAGGAAGCTGTAAACAAAGCAGTCGCCCAGGGGCTGATTGATACTCCGCAGGGAGGCTCCTATGACTTCTACCGTATTCTAACCATTCTGAACCGCAAGGGTCTGCTTGGGTAATAACCTCCACCACGCCAGCAAAAAACGGCACCTCCCGGGAAAGGATTTCCCAAAGGGGGTGCCGTGTTGTGTTTTTCTTACAGCTGCGCCAGGCTTGCCTTCAGACGGCTCAAAGCCTCGGCCTTGCCGATAATCTCCAGAATGTCGGTGGCGCCTCCGGGCGTGTTCATGAGGCCGGAAACGGCCACACGGGTTACCCACATCAGGGCTCCGGCTTTGACGCCGGCGGCTTCACTCAGGTTCTTCAGACGTTCGAACAGGGCATCGTTCTCCCAAACCTCGGCCGATTCCAGCGATTCGATGATGGTGGGGAGCAGCTCCTTGGCCAGCTCGGCAGTGACCTTGTTCTTCTTGTTGACGAACAGCTCCACATCCAGCTCCGGCATGGCTTCGAAGAAGGAGACCATCTCCGGAATCTGGGAAAACTTCTCCAGGCGGGACTGGATCAGGGTCGGGAGCTTGTCCTTGTTGATTTCCGGCTTCGTAATAGCCTTCTCCAGGTACGGAGCGGCCAGGGTACGGAAGGCGTCGGCGGGCAGCTTGCGGATATAGGCGCTGTTGAACCAGAGCAGCTTGTCGTAGTCGAATACAGCCGGGGACTTGTTGATGGTGTCCACACTGAATACCCGGGACAGATCCTCCAGGTTGAAGAACTCTTCATTGGTGTTCCCCGGACTCCAGCCGAGAAGCGCAATGTAGTTAATGATGGCCTCGGGCAGATACCCGTCCTCTACCAGATCCTGGAAACTGACGGAGCCGTGGCGCTTGGACAGCTTGGACACCGACCCGTCCTCATTCCGGCCCATAATAAGCGGCAGATGCACGAAGATTGGGGTTTCCCAGCCGAACATGCTGTACAGCTGTACATACAGAGGAGTGGAGGTTACATACTCCGAGCCGCGGACCACATGGGTAATATCCATCAGATGGTCATCCACCACATTGGCCAGATTGTATGTAGGATAACCGTCGGCTTTGATCAGAACGGCGTCCTGAAGCTCCGCATTATCAATGGAAATTTCGCCGAATACCGTATCCGTATAGGAAGTGGTGCCGGTCAACGGATTCTTCTGGCGGATGACATACGGCAGGCCCGAAGCCAGCTTGGCTTCCACCTCGGCTTGAGACAAGCTCCGGCAATGGCGGTCATAGCCGCCTGAACCGTTTTCCCCTTGGAGAGAGGAGAGGCGTTCCTTATCGCAGAAGCAATAGTACGCGTGGCCGTTCTCCACCAGCTTGCGGGCATGCTCCAGGTAAATGTCTTTGCGTTCGCTTTGTACGTAAGGCCCGCGGCTGCCGCCGATATCGGGGCCTTCGTCGTGGTGCAAACCCGCCAGGTTCAGAGTGTCATAGATGACCTGGACAGCTTGATCCACCAGCCGTTCACGGTCCGTATCCTCGATCCGGAGAATGAAGGTGCCTCCTTTGGACTTGGCCAGCAGGTAGGCATATAAAGCGGTTCTCAGGTTGCCGATATGCATGTAGCCGGTTGGGCTTGGTGCAAATCTGGTTACGATGGGGTTCATCATGGTTACGTGACTGCTCCTTCTTGAATCTTGTTTATAAGCTACTCCATATTGTAGCAGGAAGCCGCCATAAAGCCAATGCCCCGGGTGTTTGGAGGCCTGCCGGGAGGTCTGTGAAAAAGGAGAGTTTTTTTTCAAGAAAAAATGAACTTGCTTCGCAACTCTTTCCGTTTGTCCGAGTATAATTGGGTATCAAATTTCATCAGCATGCGGAGGTACATACATGACGAGATTCAGAAGAGTGGCAGCTTTGACGCTGGCCTTCTTCATGGTGGCCGGAGGAGCGGCGATTGCCGGTTCCCGGTGGGGCTCCTATGAGGGATATTCCAAGGTCCAGGTGAATGCCAACGGATCTACAATTAACAGCGCGGTTCCCGCGATCATGATGAATGGCGCAACGATGCTGCCCTTGCGGGAGACTGCATCGGCATTGAATTCCTTTATCAAGTGGGATGATGGCAGCCAGACGGCCAATATCTACCGGCCCAACGTGAACATGATCATGTCCCAGGAGCTGGATGAGAAGAAAGGCACCGTCACCAGCATTTCCAAACCCTTCTTCAAGGTAGGCTTGGGGTACAATATCCGGTTTTTTGTCTTCGTCCAGATGGATTCCCTCAAGACCACCGTGGACGGCTTCAAAATCAGTGTGCTGGATCCCGGCGGCAATGAGCTGGACAGCCGGGTATCCTCTGAATCGATCTATGATTACCTGTGGTCCAACGCCTCCTTCAATATCAAATTCTCCGAAGCGGGTAATTATACCGTCCGGTTCGCTCTTAAGGTGGACGGAGAATTCGTAACCGTAGGCGAAAAGCTGATCGTATCCGAGTAACCTCTGCAAGACGCAGGTCGCCTTCCAAAAACAAACCGATTATGTTACATTGAAAAGAGTCGCCGTCAGGTGGCTCTTTTCTTGTGTCATATCCGCAATACCAGATGCTGATTGAAGAAGGTGACTGACTGATGAATCATAACAGTGGCAATGTTTGGTTTGACCGTTTCGCTAATGCCGGCGAGAATGAATACGCGCTTGTTGGCGGTGAGCTTATCCGCGGCGGCTATTCCGCCTTCAGTGATCTGCTGGACGGCTTGCGCCGGCGTCTGACTGAGGCGAATGAGGAACAAATCCCGCAATTGAAGGAGCTGGTGGAGAGGGGCAGGAAGCTGATTCCCGATCCCGGAGCCATCAGTCCGTCCTGGGAGACCGTATGGGAGGATTTCGACCGGTACATCGGCTATAAGCAGGAGGCGATGTCCACAGTAGCGGTGCCGGAGCGGGCTGGGGAGTGGCAGATTGTCATGAACAATCCCTATACCAACGAAGGAATCGCCTGTTATCCCGGTTTGTCCTTTCCCGAGGCGACATATCTCTACGCTTACTTCCGCAAGGACTTGAAGAAGAATGAATATCTGCGGATGCAAAAAATCGTGAATTTGCTGATGGTGCAGGGCGACTGATTTTGGAGCTTCATTGACCTGCTTCTGGGAAAATGTTACGATACAAGAAGCACGTACATCACATGAAATGAGGTTTCCAAATGACCGAACACAACCACGATTGCGGTTGCGGGCATGATCATGACCATGAACACGAAGAAGAAGTCTTCTTGATTGCCGATGAAGAAGGCGTCGAACGCGAAATGGTAATGGTTTATTCCTTCGAATGCGACGAGAACGTATACGCTGTGCTGCTTGACCGGAATAATCCGGAATCCGACGGCGTCATCTTCCGTATTGAACAGGAAGGCGAGGACGCTTACCTGGTCAACATCGAGAATGATGAAGAGTGGCAGAAGGTTGTTGCCGCTTATGACGAAATTGTTGCTAGCGAACAACAATAAATAATAATGCCTGTAAGACAAAGCCCGCTCCATTCCGGAGCGGGCTTTGCTGCGTTTACATTGGCGGATACATTCGTCAGCGGTTCTCTGCGTAATGTCCGGAGAGGTTACTTGCGGGGGTTGTAATACATCACCCGGCCGTTGAACAGATGCAACTCCGCCTTCAGCTTGCGAGCCAGGTGCTTGCAGAATTCATTGGCCTTGGACTTGTCCCCGTGGGTGGCGCCGTCGGGCAGCACCACTTGGATATAGTGGCGCTCCTGGCCCTCGTTATCCTCCGAGCCGACTCCAGTTACGATGTACCGGTAAGCCTGGTGGTTGCCTTTTAAGTAAAACCAGGTATCCTTGCCATTGGGTGCGGTTTCAATTGTGTACGGAAAACCCTTGTCCTCGTATTCCCAGTCCAATTGCTGTGCTGTCAGCTCCAACTGGCTCCGGTAAGCGTTCAGGAGCTCCCGCAGATCCTCCAGGGACACGGACGGCACCGCAGATCCCTCCACCAGCTTGATATAGGCATTCTGGCTCATAACAATCCCTCCGTCAGCAGCAGTACCTTCACAATTTCGTCACCAGTATCATATCATCCCCCGGCCCGGCATGACAAATCAATTCCCGTTTGGTGAACCCCAGGGCATAAAAAACATCCCGGATGCCTCGTCGGAGGCATTCGGGATGCTGGTTGTTAGCGGACATCAGAAGATGGCGGAGGTTTCCACAATCACCTTCACGAACTCCAGAGTGCGGTCCTCCGGTCCTTTGACCGGCAGGCCCACTTCCACGTGGTCCACAATGTAGTCGATGTTCTCCTGGGAGATAACCTCTCCCGGAAGCAGGATCGGAATACCGGGAGGATAAGCATAGATGAATTCGGCAATAATCCGGTCCGCCGATTCCCGGAAGGGGATCAGCTCAGTGTCGCCATAGAAGGCGTCCCGCGGGGACAAGGTCAATTGGGGGATAGGAGGCGTCTCCAGAACCACCAGCTCCATGGCCTGACGGATGTTGTAGTTCTCCTCGGACAGCTCCATTAAGGCTGCCAGAAGCAGCTTCACGGTCCCCACATTGTCCCCGGGAGTGATGAAGCACAGGATGTTATACAGGTCGGACATCTCAACTTCAATATTATGATGCTCCCGCAGCCAATTCTCCACATCAAAGCCGGTCAGGCCCAGCTCCCGGACGTGGATGGTCAGCTTGGTGGGGTCCAGATCATAGGTGGCGCCTTCTCCCAGGATCTCCCGCCCGAAGCAGCGCAGGCCGGGAATTTCATTGATCCGCTCCCGGGCATAGTTGCTGAGCCGGATGGCCTCCTCTGCCATCGCCTCCCCGTGAAGCGCCAGGTTGCGCCGCGCGGTGTCCAGGGACGCCAGCAGAATATACGAAGTGGAGGTGGTGGTCAGCATGCTGAACAGGGTCTGCACCCGCTTGAAGTTGATGCGGTTGCCCTTCATGTTCAGGATGGAGCTTTGGGTCATGGAGCCGCCCAGCTTGTGCATGCTGGTGGCGGCCATATCCGCGCCGGCTTCCATCGCAGACAAAGGCAGCTTGTCGCTGAAGCCGATAAGTGCGCCGTGGGCTTCGTCCACCAGAACAGGAATATCGTAGCTGTGGACCACCTCGACGATTTCCCGGAGATCGGCCGAGATGCCGAAGTAGGTCGGGTTGATAACCAGAACCGCCTTGGCGTCCGGATGTTTCTCCAGGGCGCGGCGGACGGAGCGGGTGGATACCCCGTGGTCAATGCCATATATGGGATCGCGGAAGGGCTTCAGAAAGATCGGCTTGGCTCCCGCCAGAATGATGGCGGACAGCACAGACTTGTGAGCGTTCCGCGGTACGATTATTTTGTCGCCTTCATTGCACACGGCCATGATCATGGTCATGATAACCGTGCTTGTGCCCTGCACGGAAAATATGGTGTTGTCCGCTTTATAAGCGTCCGCCGCAAGCCGCTGGGCTTCCCGGATTACCGCCGTCGGCTGGTGAAGATCATCCAGCGGGGCTATATTGATTAAATCGATGGACAACGCATTGTCCCCGATAAAATTCCGGAATTCAGGATCCATGCCAACCCCTTTTTTGTGGCCGGGTATATGGAATTGGACTGGATTATTCTCCGCATGTCGAAGCAATGTGGAGAATAGGGGGGCTTGCAGGTGGTCCATCAGAACATCCCTTCCTCTCTTGCGGATTCGCCGCTAAAAAATCAAACAAAATGAGTATATCAAATCGCAACTAGGATGCAAGCAGAATTTTAGATTTTGGCGGAATTTTGTACAGAAAGGGGGGGCCGGACACAAAAATTTTCGGTTTTTGGCTGGATTATCCGGGATTTGGAAGGAAGTGGGGGCGGGATTTACATAAAAATAAAGAAACCTGAGGCAAAGCGTCGTCAGGTTTCCGTAGGATTCCGGCTTGCAATTCCGTGAAGCAGGGCGTCGATGGTCCAGTCGATTTCTTCCTCGTCATCTATGGGGATTTCGGGAAACAGCAGCGCATGGGTCAGCACCATGCCGACGATGGTGGTAACACTGAACCGGATCATGCGGAAGCTGGGCGCTTCCATAAGCTGTCCCTTCTCCTGGAAGTGGGTGTAAACTCGTATAACCCGCTCAAAGACATACTCACTGAACATGATTCTGACCTGGCCCAGCATTTCGGGATGGAAGGGCAGCTCCTGGATGACGATCCGCAGAATTTTTGCGTTCTTCCGGGCAAAATCCAGCCGGTCCCGGAGCACGGTTTTGTAGAAGTCCTCGATCCGGGCATAAGGCAGGTCCAGCAGCTTGGCGAAATCCCTCATGAAGACAGGAGCTACGGTTTTGGCCAGGATCGGCCCGACAATGGACAAGAGCAGGTCCTTTTTGGTTTTGTAATGACGGAAAATGGTGCCCTCCGCAACCCCAGCCCGCTGGGCGATTTCATTGGTGGAAGCAGCCGAGTAGCCTTTTTCGGAGAAGATCTCAATAGCAGCCTGGATAATCTTCAGCTGCTTCTCCGTTTTTTTACCGTCGTCCCCCTCCATAATCTGAAGCATGTCCGCTAGCCATTGCTCCGTATCTTTAGCCAATGCCATCTCCCCCTGAAGTAAACCGTGTTCTTGCACTACCTTACTATATTTTCCGGTGCTTGCGCAATGCGAGCACATTGGCCGCCATAAAAAAGAGGGACAGCCCCAACAGCACATACACATCCACTGCGATAGCGTCCCAGCCCTGTCCGCGGATCATCACATTGCGCAGGGCATCCGCGCCGTATTTCAGGGGCATCAGATGGGACAGCCAGCGCAGCCACTCGGACATGCTCTCCAGATCGAACAGGCCGGAGAAGAAAATCTGGGGCACAATCACCAGCGGGATAAACTGCACCATCTGGAATTCGGTATTCGCGAAGGCCGACAGGAAGGTGCCGAAGGTTAGAGCCGCAACAGACAACAGCAGGGTAATCAGCAGCACGAATCCGAAGGAGCCCACCATCATCATACCCAGCACATGAATGCTGTACCACGCGATCAGAACGGCCTGCAGCAGGGTGAAAATACCGAAGCCGGCAATATACCCGACGACAATCTCCCAGCGCCGCAGAGGGGTGGCCAGCAGCCTTTCCAACGTGCCGCTGGTCCGTTCCTTCAGGAAGGAGATGCCGGAGATCAGGAAGACGAAGAAGAAGGCGAATACCCCGATTAAGACGGGACCGAAGCTGTCAAAGGAGGCCATATCTGCCGATCCGTGCAGGTAGTTGAACTCGGGGACCGGGGAAGCAGCGGCGGGCGCCAGAGCAGCCGCCTGTGTCTGGAAGGTTTTCTGCAGCAGCAGCATCACTGCACGGTTCCGGGAGGGATCGCTGCCCTCCAGCTTGACCTGAGGCTTCTGGCCGTCCATAGTCAGGTAGGCATCTGCCTCACGACTCTGCAAAGCGGCTTCGGCTTCGGGTGCAGAGCTGTATACCGTTACAGAGGCTCCGTTTTGGGCGACAGCCGCAGAGAGATTAGCGGGAACACCTACCGTGCCGATTTTGGGAACATAGGTATCCCCGTTAAAAATCAGGTACATCAGGGTCAAAATGAGCAGGGGAGCAGCGATCATTAACGCCATGGTGCGTTTGTCGCGGATAAATTGGCGCAATATGCGGATAATCAGGGCCCGGATTCTCATGCGCGGATACCTCCGTAATACAGGAATGCTTCTTCAATGGTGCGGCTTCCGGTTTCGGTCTTCAATGCTTCCGGAGTCCCTACGGCAATCAGACTGCCGTCCCGGACCATACCCAGCCGGTGGCATTTGTCCGCTTCATCCATCACATGGGTGGTAACCAGTATGGTGGTGCCCCCGCGGCTCAACCCGTCCAGCTCATCCCAGATGGATTTGCGGAGCACCGGATCAATGCCGACGGTGGGTTCATCCAATATCAAAACCTCAGGCTGATGCATCAAGGCGATGGCCAGGGATAAACGGCGCTTCATGCCCCCGGAATAGGAGGCAACAGGCTTCTTCATATGCTCTGTCAAATTTACCAGCTCCAGCACCTCCGCCATCCGTTTCGTGAGCCTTGGGCCTTTTAGTCCGAACAACGAGCCGAAAAACTCCATATTTTCCTTGGCTGATAGCTCGCTGTACATGGCATCCGACTGGGCCATGTATCCGATCCGGGTGAGCATCTCCAGCTTGGGCATCCGGGTGCCCAAAACCGTTACCGTTCCGCTTGTCGCTTCATCGATCCCCGCCAATATTTTGACCAGGGTGGTTTTGCCGGAGCCGGAAGGCCCCAGCAGGCCGAAGATTTCCTTGTGATAAACCTGCAGATGAATATCATGGAGCACCTCTTTCTCCTGAAACCGCCTGGTGACACCTTCGGCCCGGAGACAGATTGACCGGTCTGTTTCCATTGTTTATCCTCCTTAGAAGAACTTGCTTGACGCTGTGGACAGGGTGTAAAGTGAGTAATCACTCACACGCTGATTATAATCCGGTGAGGGCATTTTGTAAAGTGAGTAATCACTCATTTTCCTATGAAAAGAGAGCCGCCCTTATCCCGTTGGATGGGGCTGCTCTCTCCCTGATCTGTTATTTGCCCTTATTGGTTTCCAGCAGCTGCGCCAGAGTGACCAGCTCGTAGCCTTTGGCGCGGAGACCGGAGATCAGCTCGGGCAATGCGTCAATGGTTCCCTGGAGGCTCCCGTCAGGGCCGGTAGCGCAGTGCATCAGGATAATGGCTCCCGGCTTCGCCGCCTCCATAGACCGCTTCAGCACCTGCTCGCCGGATACGCCCCGCCAATCCTCGGGATCTACGTTCCAGTTGACCGTGAGGTAGCCCTCATCCTTAAGCCAACCCAGCTCTTCATCGGTGACCGCGCCGTACGGAGGGCGGATAAGCCGGGGCGTATATCCCGCCAGCGGCGAAAGAGCAGCCTCGGACTTTTCAATATCCTCAATAAATTTGTCCATCGTGAGCTTTTTCAATTGGGCATGATTATAGGTGTGGTTGCCCAGTACATGTCCTTCACGTGCGATTCTTTTTACTATGTCCGGGTGTTTCTCAGCCAGCTTGCCAATGACAAAGAAGGTTGCCTTCACGTTGTGTTTTTTGAGGATATCCAGCACCTGCGGGGTGTAGAGGGTATCCGGTGCATCATCAAAGGTGAGGGCAATTTGGTGTTTGGCGCTGCTTCCGCGGAAAATAAAGCTGTCTGCATATTTCTGGCGCAGCTCCGTCAGTGAATATACCTTAGCCGCTCCGGCGCTGCCGGATTGGGCCTTGCTGCGGCCTGCCGCTTGCTCCGCCTTGCGTGCGCCGGCAGGCTTGTCCTTTTTGGGGGACGCCTTCTTGGCCGCGGCAGGAGCATCTGACGGCTTGGCTGGCGGGCTGGGCGGAGTCGAGGGCTCTTCCGCAGGCCCTGCAGCCGAAGGAGACGGAACCGGACTGGGTGAAGCCGTCGGAGCTGCGGAAGAAAGCACAGAGTCTATAGCTGCTGTTGGATGGGGAAGAACCGGAGCGGGCTGGGCCAACGATACGGTGGGGACGGGCTCAGACAGTGGGGACACGTTCTTCTCCCCGGTTCGACCCATGCAGCCGCTTAGAAGCAGCAGTACGGTCGCCGCGCAAAAGGGAATCCATCTGTTCAATCCGTTCACTCCCATTCACTTTGGTCATATATTCAGCATGCCCCGTGGGATTGGATTCATGACCCTTGTTAAGAAGGCAATTTCTTCTGACGTGAATGGGTCACATTTATGGAACGGTTTATGATGCGGGTGTATTGGGCTGTAAACATTCCTGTGTAGGCTAAGAAAATGGCCTTGGACAAAAACAGGGGCGCCTCGTATGATGGGGGTGTGACGGGTCAATGCCCTAAAACCCACCAAGGAGGCGCTTACTATGAAGTCTACAA
>JAEWGW010000006.1 GCA_023388055.1 Bacillota bacterium
AAATGTTCCAGGCAAAAACCAAGAAGAACAAAACAGCTGTATTTTGTCAACTACAGGAATGGATCTCCGGTTTACCCAGCTATATCAAGGGTTTGTTTGGAGAATTGAGCTGCGAAAGTTGAGTTAAATATAAGTAATAAGGCTGTTATGTATGAAGGAATGCCTTTGCGGAATGTGAAACAGGTCCTTGTCTTTGAGAATATGATAAAGGTGTTTTTTCAGTCTGAACAAACACAAGTTTTTGCATCTGCATCAATTACCATGGTGCCAATCGGGAAAGTTGATATGGATAAGATCAGATTAATTGATTATTGGCAGGATATTGCACAATATATTACGATAGATGATCAACCAGAAGCGTTCTTAAAGGCTCCAAAGGAACCTTTCTTAAAGACCCAATTCTCAAAATTAAACGCCATCCAGCCCGATAGCGTGTTGGCTTCTTACTTGAACAAAACGCCTATCATACAAGGTAAACCAAGTGCCATTCCTAATGTTTATCCTTTTCGCTTTAACTTGAGTCAAAAACAGGCACTTGAACAAGCTTTAGTAAGTAAAATTTCTATTATTGAAGGTCCACCTGGTACAGGTAAAACTCAAACCATTTTAAACATTCTGGCTAACTTAACTGTTATGCAGAATAAATCTGTAGCTGTCGTTTCAGGTAATAATGCAGCGGTACAGAATGTAAAGGATAAGCTTGAAAAGAACGGTTACGGGTTTATAGCTGCATCATTGGGCAGAAACGATTATAGAAAGGCATTTTTTCAAAACCTTCCTGAGTACGAAGTATCCAAATGGAAAAGCGAGCTAAAAGAAGAAGAAATATTAAAGACAATAAAAGACATATCTGCAAAGCTCGAACGACTGCTGGAGCTTGCTAATCGTAAGGCTAAGCTGGAGCATCAAATTTCTGCATATCGTCTTGAACAAAAGCATTTTAAGCTTCATCACAGTAATGAAGAATATGAGGGGATGGAGCGTTTATTTTACCGCCGTCAAACCCCTGAAGCGATTATTGCTTTCTTAGCAGATGAGTATTTTAGAGGAGAACGCTCCTTGCGCTTTCTGGATAAAGCAAAATTGCTATTTAAATACGGATTTATTCATTTTAAAAATTTAAACAAGAATCGTTTAGAATTGATAACAAAATGTCAAATGAAATACTATGTTTCCAAGTTAATGGAATTAGAGCAAGAGATAAATCGGATACAGGCACAATTGGATCAGGCATCTTTTGAGGATTTATTAAGCAGACATGAAGCCAGTTCTGCTTCGCTGTTTAAGCATAAGCTCTATCAGAAGTACAAAGGTAAAAAGGTCTATCATGGCAATGAGATGAATTACAAAAGGAAGTTCAACGAATTTATTGAGTATTTTCCTATTTTGCTCAGTACAACACATTCCTTACGGGGGTGTATACCGGAAAATTATCTTTTTGATTATGTAATCATTGATGAAGCTTCTCAAGTAGATCTATTGACTGGTGTTCTTGCTATGTCCTGTTGCAAGCAGGTGATTATCGTGGGAGATACAAAGCAATTGCCCCAAATTGTTGACGAGAAAATTCAAGATAAGCTGAAAATAGTGAATCACGATGAGTCCTATAACTATTTCAAACAGAGCTTGCTCTCTTCCATGCTTACAATTTACGGTGAGGATATTCCTAAAGTCATGTTAAAAGAGCATTACAGGTGTCATCCTAAAATAATCGGGTTTTGTAATCAAGAGTATTATGGTAATGATCTGATTCCATTCACATCTGATGGTGGAGCAGAAGTGCCAATCAGATTGCATTACACAGCTACAGGCAATCATATGAGAAGAGTAACGATTAAGGGCAAGGAAGGAAGCTTTAATCATCGGGAAATAGAAGTGGTGAAAGAGGAAATACTGAAGGAACTTCAACTTCAGAACATATCCAAAGAGGATGTTGGATTTACGACTCCGTTCCGATTACAGGTACAGGAAGCAACTTCGATGTTAGACAAGGGTATCGAAATTGACACCGTTCACAAGTACCAAGGCCGAGAGAAACCCATTATGATTTTATCGACGGTTGTAGACCAAACGAAAAACGGTAAACTCAGAAAAAATTTCGTGGAAAATCCTTGTCTTGTTAACGTAGCAGTCTCAAGAGCACAAAAGCAATTCATTCTTGTAACGGATCATGAGGAATTTAGAAAATCCAGAAAGGATATTGGCAATCTGATACGTTACATGGAATACAATACGTTCCACGAACATATTACCCAAAGTGAATTGGTTTCAGTATTCGATCTATTGTACTCTGAATACTCCGAAAAACTGAATGATTTACAAAATCGATTATTAACTAAATCCAAGTATAAGTCAGAAAATATTATATGGAGTGTTTTGTCCGAAATAACAAATGAAGAGAAATATCGGAGTGTCGTATTCAGTGCACAGATTTATCTTAAGGACATATTCAGAGATCTAACTCAGCTTCATGAAACGGAGAAGGAATACATAAAAAACAGAGCATCTTTTGATTTTATGATTTATGATGCCATTAACAAGCAACCTCTTCTGGCCATTGAGGTAGATGGTTTTGCCTCTCATAGAAATAATTCCGATCAAACGATACGTGATATGTTGAAGAATAATATATGTGATAGGTTTAAATTCCCTTTGTTGAGGCTTCCAACTACAGGCTCTAATGAATATGAGAGGATTCGCAATAAACTAGACGAGGTTCTGAACAAGGAATAAAGTATTTCCAAAAGAAGCCGGGCTTCAAGCTCTCGGCTTCTTTTGGCTGTGTTCTGATGCTTTATCCCCGGATTTCAATCTGCTCGTCATCCGGTCCTTGGAAAATGACCCGTTTCCAGCCTGCCTCCTGCGGGGTTCGAGGGCTTGGAATATGCGGCTCCTTCACCACAGGTACCCCGGCCGCTACCAGTCGGGCATAATCCCCGTCGAAATTGTCGCTGATCAGGCAGAAATGGTAGCCTTTGTTCTCTGTTTCGGTTGTCCATTGCTCCATCTCCAGCACGGTATCTCCCAATTGAAGGTATACCACTTTTTCGATTTCCGGCATTCCGGGCACATCATGCTCGAAGTATTTTTTGAAGCCGAAGTTCTCCTCATAAAATGTAATGGATCTTGCCCGGTCCTTCACTGAAAAGGCAACATGATCAATGCGTGTAAACATTGTGTTTTCCTCCTTCTAATTGGCTTTCACTTTGATCTGAAGCACCACCCAATTGTGGGGGCTGGTATTATAGAAGCCATGCATCTCGCCGTGGGGTGAATACAGCACATCCTTTTCCTTCAGTGGGAGCTCTTCATTATTAATCCTCACGGTTCCTTCACCGGCAACCACATAAAAAACCTCGTCTATATCCGCATGTTTATGATCCGGCGTGGATTGTCCCGGCGGATAAAGCAGCAGTCCTGTATCCAGCAGCCCTTCCTTAAAAATGGCTTTGCGGGAGCTTTTCATAGCAGCAGCTTCCAGCAATCCTTCGATATTGCATGTTACCAAGCGGTACACCTCCTGTCTGTTGGACTCTACGATAAAGCCAATGCTATCTTTTCGCAAGAAGGCACTATTTTGTGCTATACTGACCAAAAAGTAAGTAATGGGCTTTATAAAGGGTAAAGAATAGAGTTGAAGGAAGTTTCGAGTGCAGATACAGAAAAACGGATTGACATAGAAGATAAGCTGGAGGATGAGCAAGATTTTTTGGCCAAAATTGCGGTTGAAATTGTAAACCATCTTTATGCACAAGAGTATGGCGATGATTATCCGGTGAGGTGAGCGAGATGACGGAAGTGAGTCTGATTCATACGGTGGCGGAAGAGATCGTGGATGTTGTGGCAGATTGGCTGCAGCAGAGTGAGCAAAAGAAGGGAAAGGCGATGGAGGAGGCGATAAACCGGACTCCGCTCCAGATCGGTTTGCATAGCTTGCTCCATATACACTACAAAAAAGAAAAACTCCAGCTGTTCACGTGGATCAGCGACTATGGCTCGGCTGAGCATGAACGCCAAATTCATCCACTGGATCCTTCCATGACCCGGGAGCAGGTGGAACAGATGCTGATTCCCTTGCTTGCACAGGGGATCAAACAGAAGCTGCAAGCTTACGAAGCGAGTGTGCTGATTGACTATCGGTTTCAGGTAAGCATTGAAGTGGATCATTCCGGAATACTTCCGATTATGCATGATGTGAATGATGACAAGCGTGAACTGCTCCTGCAACGTATTCATACCTATATGACGGATAAACTGGAGAATAAGTCTTATCCGACTAATCCGCTGGAAAGCTTCTTCCTGGCCAATCACCTGGTAGACCCGCTGCTGTATCCCAATATGGATACCGAATTTATCCTGCGTATCTTCGAACGGGTTATGGAACTCAACAAAGAAAATCCAAAAAAACTGAAGGAGCATCGCGGTAATTTCATCCGTGCTTTCCAGCACTGGACGGAAGAGGAGTTCCTGCCTGCTTATTTCGACCGGGTCAAGCCCAAATGGGGACGGGTTGAATATACAAAAAAAGCAGAGCTTGACTTAACCTTAATTAATCCGCAGCATCTGGAGTTGGCTTTGCAAACTGCAATTTTGATCCTAAAGTTCGAACCCAATTACAGCCGTCCGAGAGGTCTCGAATTTCTGGAACGTTTGTAGGAATTAGGCTATACCAAGGCGGCGCAGGTGCTGAAGGAGGGCAGCGGTACACTTCCTATCGAAGCTGTCCAATATAAGGACCGGCAGATCGAATGTTTGGCTCATGATGTGTTTTCTACCATCACGATTCGCATTAAGGAAGAGCATGCGGACAGTTATGGAAAAGGGCTGGATTTTATCTGTGGCTTGCTCTCGCAAGGATTCTTCCGCAGCTATCAAATTAAACTGAAGTCATCGGCCAAGCACTTCCTTGATGTTCCCGGGCTGGCTAAATCGCAAACCCACCGTTTTTTTGCCAATGCCTTGCAGTATGCAGAATTGCATCCCAAGCTTGCGGCTTATGCTCAGTTGGCTATGGTGGAGTTTGAGTGGTATGAGGATACGGAGGGGGAGAAAAACTGCATGCCCGGTACCTATGCCGTTTTTGGCCTTGGCCTGGCAAGTCCTGCGTTTTTCTCGCTTGTGGAAGCCTATATGCAGGTGGTTGATGATGAGCATCAGTCTGTGCAGATTGCTTTTACCTCAGCGTATATTACCCGTTATGGAGTTGACGAAACCACACTGCCCACGATTGTGGCCTGTCTGCTCCGGTGCCAGGATGGTAAATTTACCAAGCTTGGTCCTGTCTTCGAAGAGGCAGGCAATCTGCAGGCTCTAGCCAAAATTATGACAGCTCTGGCTCCGCATGAAGCCCGGCATGTGGCTGAGCTGATCTGGGGGAGCATGGAGAAGCTGGAGAAAAAAGCACGCACCGCTAAAGGCGATCTTGCCCCAGGCTTCACTGCTGTGCGTACCGCGGCAAGCCGGAAGAGCTAAAGAATGATAATGGTAAGGAGCGGACAACATGCCTTGTGATAAAAATTGCCCCATCGAGCATACCGTGAATTTGATCGGACATAAGTGGAAGGTTTTAATTCTAAGGAATTTGTTTAATAAGGGCACACAGCGATTCAGTGAACTTAGTAAGGGGATTAACGGTATAAGCCAAAAAATGCTGACCCAACAGCTCCGGCAGTTGGAGCACGATGGCATCATTCAACGGACAGTCTATCCCGAGGTACCGCCCAGGGTCGAGTATGATATTACGGAGCTGGGGCAATCACTAAAGCCCATAATGGATGAAATGAACATCTGGGGAAAGGAGCACATGAAGCAGAACAGACAGGGGCAGTGATGTGCTGATGGCTTTTTTTCAACGACTTGCCACAAGGACTCTGAATCCGCTATTCGACGAAAAACCGGCGTTTTGCCATCCACACGGACAGAGGATCCGTTAAAGGAGGGAAAACAGCCGGTTTTTCTGTGGATGTGGGCAAATAAGCGGCAAGCATAGTGGTGACACGTGAATGTTAAAGGATCGCCACCAGCCTATAGAAACAATATGTACCGTGGAGTATGCTTCTTGTAATCCAGATAGGCCGGGCCGAACAGGCTGGGCAGGAGTTTTTCCTCCTCCACAATCTGCTGGTGAAGAATGAGGATACAGCATACAGCAGCCAGGCAAATCACAATGTTGGGCATCGCCAGGGCACTGCCCAGGTAGAGCAGGTCGAAGCCTACAAAAGCAGGATTTCGGCTGATCCGGTAAACACCTTGCACCACCATCGCCGTTTGCTGGTTCTCCTCCACGCCTGCACGCCAGTTATTGCGCATGGTGGTGATGGCGGCAATAAAAAAGGCTACACCGATGACCATCAGGAAAACTCCCGTGGACCGTACGTCCTTCGGCAGCGAAAATCCGCCCATATACCCGGACAGCCCGGCGCTGGCGTATTGGATCAAAGCCATGATGTAAGTGGCAGCCACCAGAGCGGTTTCCACCCGTTTGGTTCGGACCGGTTTTTGCCCTCTGGCTAACCGATTAGTACGGATTCCTTGTTTGGCCAGTTGGAGCTGCTTATAGAAGTATGCCAGATAAAACAGGGTCATACAGAAAACGGCTGCAATGTTGAAGACCATAAGGTGGTTGGTTTCCTCCTTTCCTGTAACAAAAAACACAGCCCATCCCGGGAATCACGCCTGCACTCTGAGGTCCGTGCTTCTTCCGCTGAGATGGGCTGTTCATGTTTATTTATTCTGGAGAATGGTTTCCCAGAAAGCAGGATCCTCCTGGCCAAGCCTCCATGCGGCTACTCCGGCCAGATCGTACTTTTTGGCAAGCTCGAGCCGTGCCTTGACTGATTCCTGATTTTCCAGCCAGAACACCCGCTTGTTGCCGTCATCGCCGTAATACTCCACCTTAAATTGGTTAAAGGTTTTGTCCCAGGTGGAGACAGTCGGTCTGGAGGCCATCAATGCCTTCAAATCCCGGGAGTAGAGGGCTTTATTCCCTAATAATCCGCCGTTGGCATCCAACGTCCATTCGCGCACATAGAAGGGGATACCGAGAATCAGCTTGTCCCGGGGAATGCCGTAGGACAGGAACTCTTCAATGCCTTCCTCCACCCACTGCAAACCCGCAACCGAACCAGGCACGGTGCTGCCGGAATAATGCTGGTCATAGGTCATGGTAATGACATAGTCTACGATGCTGCCCAGCTTTTCATGGTCGAAGGCAGTAAGATGGTTCCACTTCACGCTGCCGCGGGGCAGATCTACCGAGACCTTGAGCCCTTGCTGGTGGGCGGCGGCTGTCAGATTGGTGATGAACGTGGTGAATGCCGCCCGGTCCTTGCCGTTTAAGCTTTCAAAATCCACGTTGATCCCGTCCACACGGAGCTGGGCGCTTTTGGTCACCAGCGCTGAGATGAAGCGGGCCTGGGCATCCTTGTCCGCCAGAAACTGGGTGGTGAGTGCGCTGTCAAATTGGTTGCTGACCAGCGGATGCACCTGATAACCCCGGCTGCGAAGAAGGTCCACGGTTTCCTTGCTGGAGGCGTCCTTCAGCTTGCCAGTGGCATCCTCCAGGGTAAACCAGCTGGGGGAATCCACATCGAGTCCCATCAAATTGGAAGTCTGGGTGTCGATGGTGCTTTTGGCGGAGGAGCCGTTCCAGCTCCAGATCTGCAGCGCGCGGAAGTTATTCCAGAATTTCATCCCTTCCCGGCTGCGGATGGACGCATTGGAGTAATAGGAGGCGTAGCTTAACGCATCGCTGAGCTTGTTATATTCACCGATCAAATTGCTGTTTTGGTAGACGGTATAGGTAGGATAATTATTCCAGATAATCTTGCCGTTGAGGCGGATGGTGGAATGTCCCCACAGCCGGGCATAATCTGCTGCCTGATCCAGACTGACAAACTCGTCCAGGAAGCTTTCGTTCTGATACACCTTGTATTCCTTGAAGTTGGTGAAGACGGTTTTCTTATCTGCGATCCGGACAACCTGAGAGCCTCCCCAATTCAGCGCTTCATTCACCGCATCCTCCAGATAGGCGAAACGCCAGCTGTCCAGTGAGGAGGTTCCCTGATAAACCTGGTAAGATGGCTGGCCGCTGCGGAGCTCCGTTTTTTCCTTGCTGCTCAGGTTATCCCAGATCCAGTGGTTATCCGACAGATCGATGATATGCGCGCCGCCCCATTTCCGGGCTTCGGCAATGGCTGCATTGAGGGTGGTGAAGGACCATCCATCAAGGGTAGCGTCCCCTTGATACACCCGGTAGCGGGGATAGTTGTTCCACACCCAACCGCTGCCCTGCAGATCACGGACACTGGAGACACCCCATTTGGCGGCTTCGGCCACGGCTTCCTCCAAGGTGCGGAAGGCACCATCAGGAAGGGCATAATCCAATTGGTATACCTGGTAGCGGGGGTAATTGTCCCATTTCCATGCGCCGGTGCTGATTTCCTCCACACGGCTGCCATAGAAGTATTGGGCGTACGCGACAGCTTGGTTGTAATCCTGAAATTCCTTAACGGGCTGGTCGAACTGATAAACCCGGTACTTGGTTGTTTTGTCCGCCGCCGCAAGTCCTTGGGTGGGGGCCAGGAAGGGAACGGCAATGGCGCAGGCTAATGAAACGGCTAATCCTTTATACATCCAATTCCTCATGCGTCACTCCTCTTTCTACCAGTTTCTACTCTATTAAACGGCAGAATGATAGATTTGTTGCGCAGGAAAATGTGGAAATTTCTTGTCATCAAAAAAAGCCCCTCATGTCTCTGCGACGTGAAGGGCTTTGACTTTAGCGAAAAAGTTTAAACAGCGACTCTGGCGATCATTTCCTCCTCAATATCCAGGCTGATCTGGCTGCGGAATACCTGAAGCCCATGCTCCTTGTACAGATATTGCTCAATGGCCTCCAGAATGGTGGCCTCGATGATGTACTGGCTCCGGCCCATAGCAGTGACCTCCGCGGAATATCCCAGGTCGTCATCATACATCAGCTGCACGTCCACGGCCTCCGGCCGGATTTGCTTGCGCAAGGCCGTGTTCAGGCAGATGGCATTCATTATGTCCTGTTCATTCAACACCATGGATTAGTACCTCCGGTTGCTGTTGCTGTAGCGTTTTCTCCGGAAGTAGCTGATCAGGCTGCGGACGGCCATGATTACGGCCAGGATGGCGAAGACGTTAACGAACAGGCCCAGCATTTGGCCCAAAAAGCCCATATTGCCGAACAAACCGCCGAACATCAGACCGGCAATACCTCCCAGGAACAGCCCTCTGGCAAAACCGCCGCCGAAAAAGCTGCGTTTAGGTGTGGTGGATGCAGCGGTTCCGGGGGCTTTGGCGTTGGTGTCCGGGGTGGTTTTCTTCACGCCCGTATTCGATTTGGGTGCAGGCGCCTTGTAGCTGCCTTTAGGCGATCTATAGGCTTTGGCATAAGAAGCGGCTTCCGTCTGGACCGGTAACACGGTAGCCGTAACACCGAATACCAAGGATAAGCAAAGGACAAGCTTGATGACTTTTTTCATAATGCTGCGAATTCTCCTTTAGAGTTAGTGTGATTTTTAGCACTTTTTTCATTTACTTCATACGGATAGAATGTGATGCGGTTTCACTATTGATGCACATTTGCTAAAATAAGTGATATTGGTTTATAGACAGGACGGTGACTGGATGGAAATCATTGGTTTTGCTGACGCGTACGTGACATATTTAGCCCATTTTCATGGAACCAGAGACTATTTTGAATGCCATGAGCTGTTAGAGGAGCATTGGAAAGAAGAGCAGGACCCGCTGTTGAAGGAGGTTTGGCATGGTCTTATCCAGGTAGCGGTTTCCTTATACCATGAGCGTCGCGGCAATCTGCCGGGTGCCCGGAAGATGCTGGAGCAGGCGGTTATCCACTTGACGAATGTCAGCCCGGAGCGGGCGGGACTTGATCCGGTAAAGCTGCTGGAGCTGCTGCGCACCCGTTATGACATAATGACGCAGGACTATGGGGCTGATGCGGAAGCCCGGATCTTCGAGGATATGGCACTGCCTTTTCTAGACGGAGGTCTGCTCCGGGAAGCCATGGATCTGTGCAAAGCATGGGGCTGTGAGTGGGGCAGAAGGAGTCCCATGAATGAGGATATGCTGGTGCACCGGCATCTTTTAAGGGACCGGTCGGATGTGGTGGCGGAGCGGGAGAGGCAGCTTGCTCTGCGTAAGCAATCCCCGCAGGACATAACAGAGAGGGATGGCATATGAACGGTGCAGCGGGTACCAAGGTCCTCATCGTGGATGATGAGCCGAATATTGTGGAAGTGATCCGGCTGTATGCGGAGCATGTAGGGTATACGCCCATTGTTCTGAACTCCGGCAAGGATGTGGTCAAAACGGTGGAGGAGGAGCGTCCCGATCTGGCGGTGCTCGATGTGATGCTGCCGGATATCAGCGGGTTTGATCTCTGCCGCGGGATCCGGGCTTTGCCGGAGCCGCTCAATGAGCTTCCTATTATTATGCTTACGGCCAAGGGCGAATCCATTGACAAGCTGCGCGGGTTCAATCTGGGTGCGGATGATTATATGGTCAAGCCGTTTGATCCCAACGAGCTGGTGGCGCGGATGAAGGCGATTTTGAAGCGGGCCAAAAGCGCGGGTACCCGCAAGGAAACCAAGCAGCCGGAGCGCCGTGTCCTGGAATATCCGGGGCTTCTGGTGGATCTGGAGCAATATAAGGTGGCCGTGGATGGAGAGCGGGTAGAGCTTACACCCAAGGAGATTGAGTTGCTGTATTTTATCGCGTCCTCGCCGGGGCGGGTATACACCCGGGAGGAGCTGCTGGAGCAGGTGTGGAAGTTCGATTTTGCCGGAGGAACCCGTACAGTGGATGCCCATGTGAAAAATATCCGGAAGAAGCTGGGGGTTGGTCCGGCCTGGACCATCCAGACCTTATGGGGGATCGGCTATTCCTTTGAGGTGGAACGGACATGATCCGAAAGCTCAGGCAGAGTCTTTATCTGAAGCTGTTTTTCTCCTTCCTGGCCACATGTATTCTGTTTTTTCTGGCGTTGGCGGTGTTTTGGAGCAATTATTTTTCGGAGCTGTTCTATAAGGATAAGAAGCAGCTTCTGGTGGACCGTTCGGCGGATCTGATGCAGGTGGCCAAAAGCTACCAGGACGGCAGCTTTTACAGCCGGGAGCTGCGGATTTCCATGCGGCTGATCTCCCGCAGCTTTAACGGCCAGATCTGGATTATGGATCAGGCCGGCACGATCATTTACAGCACCGATCCCTCCGGGGAGGGGCAGGCCCTGCCCAAATCTTTGCAAAGCGCCTTCAGCAAGGCCTTAAGCAATAACCGGGATTTCTTCGTGGAGCATCTGCCGGTAGGTCCCCCCGGCAGGCCGGATGGGCCTAACGGTGCCACTCAGCGAAAGGGCAACTTTCTCATCTATTACATGCCTCTGCAGCTGAACGGGCAGTCGACGGTGGCTTTTTTCCATACGCCGGTGGAGGATATCACGGATGTAGTGAATGCGGTCCGCTGGAATATCTGGGTGCCGCTGATTTTTTGCCTGATTGCCGTAGGTCTGATTCTGTATATTATCAGCCGTAAGCTGGCGCGGCCGCTTCAGGAGATGAACCGGGCCACCCTTGCGGTGACGGAACGGAATTTCAACATCCGGATTCCGGAGGGGTCAGATGACGAAATCGGTCAGGTGGCAAAAAGCTTCAACATTATGATTGAGGAAATGGAGCGTTGGGAGGATTCCCGGCAGGATTTCCTGGCCAATGTTTCTCATGAGCTCCGTTCTCCGCTGACGGCGCTGCGGGGGATGATTATGGCCATGAAGGATAATGTGATTCCGCCGGACAAACATGCGCGGTACCTGGACATCTGCGATATGGAGGTGCAGCGGCTGGGCCGTCTGGTGGATGAGCTGCTTGATCTGGCCCGGATCCAGAACGGCACGGATATTTACCGCTTCGAGCCTGTACAAGTTGTGAAGAAAACCCGTGAGGTGCTGGAGTTGATCACTCCTACGATTAAAGCCAAAGGTCTGCTGCTGGAGGTGAAGGAGCCCGAAGCGGAGGAGGAGCGCCAGGCGCTGGTTAAGCTGGACCCGGACCGGTATGCCCAGATTCTCAACAATCTGCTGCACAATGCCATCAAGTTTACGCCGGAAGGCAAGCGCATTACGGTGAGCATGTTTGCTGCTAACGGCCGGTTCGAGGTCAGCGTAGC
The DNA here is from genome assembly GCA_023388055.1 of Bacillota bacterium. Taxonomy (GTDB): domain Bacteria; phylum Bacillota; class Bacilli; order Paenibacillales; family NBRC-103111; genus Paenibacillus_AR. The sequence goes on from JAEWGW010000006.1 coordinate 12,214, forward strand.
CGATACGGGCAAAGGTATGACCGAGGAGGAGGTCAAGCGGATCTGGGAACGCTTCTACAAGGCCGATCCTTCCCGCGCAGGCAAGGATGGCGGCGGGACCGGCTTGGGTTTGACCATTGCCAAACATCTGATCAGCGGCATGGACGGCCATATCGGGGTAACCAGTACCCCTGGACAAGGAACGATTTTCACAATTCATTTTCCGTTGGCTGGTATGGCTTAACCCGGGTACCCCCGTTTTCTGCCAAGTGTGATTCTAACGGCGGTGACAGACGCTATTTCGGCAAAAACCCTACTTTTGAAAATCTAACGGCGGCCAGCGACGCTATTTGGATCAAACAACCTGTAATTAGCTAGTTTTGAGCACAATAGCGTCCTCAGCTTCCGTTAGGTTTTTAGATCCCTTGTTTTGGAGCGAATAAGGGCTTCCACTTCCGTTAGAATCGTCATCCAGACTCTGGTAAGACGGATAGCCCGATATAGTCTCCTTAGAATGACACTGCCCACCACTTGCTGCTTCTCCTCAATTCCATCATTTCACATCTTTTTTACAAATCATGCATACCTGCTTCAAAGTTGTCCGCTATCCTGACGGTATCGTCAGGATTTTTTTTGTGAAAAAACGCTGTTCGGCGTATTTTTCATTCGGAGGAGTTTGTTTTGGGTTGAACATGGAGGAGAGGAGGACTTCATTGTGCGCAGGAAAAGCTACATAGTCCTTCTTTTTTTGGCGGTCTGCGGTCTCCTTGCTGCCGCCGGCTGCTTAAGCCGGTTGGAGCCCCGCACGGCGGCCCCGTCCATATCTCCATCCGTTAGCCCGGCAGGAACCCCGGCGCCGTCTGCGACGCTGGAGCCGATTCAGAGCCTGCCGGAAGCGGATATGGTCCAATTCTTTCATTTCCTGCTGGAGATGGACGACAAACCGAAAACAACCCTGACCAAAATGCAAGCGGAGGCGGTGCTGCCACTAGTCAGACAGAATGTGGAAAAAGGAACCATGGACGAGGAAGACAAAAAGGCGATTTTGCACATCTTTGGGGAAGAGCAAATGACCTTTTACACGGTTTGGAGCAACCGGTGGGATGATCCCGGAAGAGGCAAACCGCCGGATAACCGCAGGGACGGTGGTCTTACGGATGAGGAGTGGCAGCGCTGGAAGCAGGATTGGATGCACCGGACGGATCAGGAGCATCCCGAGCATCCGGGAACGGACCCTTCCGGTCCAACCGGCATTACCATGTCCCCGGGTCCGGATGGATCGGGTCCCGGAGCGTGGGCCGCAGGGGAAAAGAATGTGGAGCAGCTGCTTCTGGAGCGGCTGGAACAGAAAATTCAGCTTTGACAGTTGGACAAAACGGATAATCGTGTTGGTTTAGGAGGCGGAAGGATGAATTGGCTAAAACGGAATAAACGATGGCTGCTCATGGCACTGGTTGTGGTGGTCTGCGGAGGCGGAACATGGCTGTACCTGGGTCAGCGTGAGGCATCGGGAAGCAGCAAGGATACGGAGCTGACGGCTAAGGTCACCAAAGGGGATATCCGGTCCTCGGTAACGGGCACGTCCCAGCTTCAGCCCAAGGAAACCAAAACCATTCAGGCTCCTGCCGAAGCAGTCATCAGTAAAATTAATTTGACCCGCAATATGGATGTCAAGAAGGATGACGTCCTGGTGGAGCTGACCAGCGCTACCTTGAGCAATAACATGACCAAGGCGCAAGCCAGCTTGGCTACCTTAGAAGCCAATTTGAATGATGTTACGGAGCAAATGAACGCCCTGACGACTGTATCTCCCATCAGTGGTGTGATTACGCTCGCCAATGGATTGGATGCCGGGGTGGAGCTCAACCGCAAGGCCAAAATCGGCACGGTCTCTGACAATACCAAGCTGGTAGTGACGCTGCCCTTTTTGATGGAGGATGCCCAGCAGTTTCAAGCCGGAGAATCCGTAGAGCTGACTATCGACAGCTTCATGATGACCAAAACCGGTAAGGTCACCAACATTGGCAAGGATCCTAAGCCGGATCTGAAGGGCAACCGCCTGCTGGATGTGGAAATTACGGTAGAGAACGATGCTACCATGGACGCGGGACTGAAGGTGACCGGCAAGCTTACGACTGCCACAGGCACCGCAGAATCGCGTAAGGAAGGCACATTGGCTTACAGCCAAACGGTAAATATTCTGGCCGGAGTGGCAGGAACCGTCGAGCAGCTGAATGTGAAAACCGGTGATTATGTGCAGAAGGGCCAGCTCCTTGTGGTTATTGCCAATCCGGATATCAACAACGACTATTTGACCAAAAAAACTAACTATGACCAGCAGCAGCTGACCATTGACACTCTGCAGGAGCAACTGGATGCCTTGACCATTAAGGCTCCCTTCGACGGTGTGTTCTCCACCGACTTTGTCAATCAGCGAACCAACATCCTGACCACGCTGGTGCCGGGAACCAAGGTAACCAGCGCGACCCAGTTCGGCGGTGTGGCCAGTATGGAAACCATGACCCTTGCCATTCAGGTGGATGAGCTGGATCTGCCGAATATTAAGGTTGGCATGCAGGTGGATGTGAAGGTGGATTCCATCAAGAACAAAACCTACAAGGGTGAAGTGACCCAGGTATCCACTGTCGGCACGACGACGAATGGCGTTACATACTATGATGCGGTGGTCACTGTGTCCAAGCCTGAGGGGCTCAAATACGGCATGACTGCCACCGGTGAAATTCTGATCCAAAACAAACAAGGCATTCTGATGATTCCTCTGGAAGCCCTGCAAAGCCGGGCAGGCAAATATTACGTGAAAATCAAAAACGAGGACGGCACCTACGAGGAACAGCATGAGATTAAAATCGGCATCCGCAATAAAACCAATGTGGAGGTTACAAATGGTGTAAGTGAAGGCCAGACCGTTGTGATCCCCATCCAAACCAAAACTCAAAGCATGAGCGCCGATGAAATCCAGAAGCTGCGCCAGCAATTCCAGCAGGGCGGTCAAAACGGCCAGGGGATGCAAATCGATCCGGCTATGATGCAGCAGTTCCAGGAACGGATGCAGCAGGGCGGCGGTGGCGGCGGTACACGGCAAGGCGGCACTACCGGTGGCGGAGGAGCCGGAGGCGGTGCTGGAGCAGGTGCAGGCGCCGGGGGCGGTGGTCAGCGTTGAGCGGCAAACCCAATATTATTGAGCTGACCAATATCGTCAAGACCTATACCCGTGGAGCAGAGGAGCTCCATGTATTGAAGGGAATTACCCTTCATGTGCAGGACGGTGATTTTGTTGCCATTATCGGACCCAGCGGTTCAGGAAAATCTACCTTGATGAATACCATCGGACTTCTGGATGTGCCTACCTCGGGAAGTTACGTGCTGGATGGGGTGAATACCCTGGGACTCTCCGACAACAAAATGGCTGAGCTGCGCAATCACAAAATTGGTTTTATCTTTCAGCAGTTTAATCTGCTCCCCCGGCTGACTGCATTGGAGAATGTGGAGCTTCCCCTGATTTATTCCGGTATGTCCCGTGCAGAGCGCCGGGAGAGCGCATTGGACATGCTGGATAGCCTGGGGATGAAAAGCCGTGCCGGACACAGACCCAGCGAGCTGTCCGGCGGCCAGCAGCAGCGGGTTGCTATTGCCAGGGCGCTTGTGTCCAAACCCTCTCTGCTTTTGGCAGATGAGCCTACGGGTGCCCTGGATTCCAAAACGGGTAAGGAAGTGCTGGAGCTAATGCTGGAATTGAATAAACGGGGCAATACCATTGTTCTGATCACCCATGATCCCGGGATCGCCGAACATGCCAGCCGTGTGGTGGCCATCCGGGACGGCGAGCTGACCAGCGACCACCGCAATGATGGCGTTCGGAAGGAAGCCCAGCGGGATGAGGCGGTGTTGAAATGAAAATATGGGAATTAGTCCGTATGGCGCTGCGCACCGTGATCTCCAATCCTATGCGCTCCATCCTGACCATGCTGGGGGTTATCATCGGCGTAGGTTCAGTAGTTGCTTTGGTTGCTATCGGTCAAGGCTCCACCGCCAAGGTTTCCGATGAAATCTCGGGCTTGGGGACGAATCTTCTGGTTGTGAATGTCCAGAATACCGGCCGGGCAACCCAACTGAATTATGAAGAGCTGATGCAATTGGAACAGTTTCCGGAATTTAACTGGGTGGCGCCAACCATCAGTAAGGGCAGCTCCAATGTGAAATATGACCGGACCAAAGCCTCCTATTCGGTAATCGGAACCAATGACCGGTATGGCAGCATGAACAAGGTAACCATGGCCTCCGGCCGGTTTATTGCGGAGCCGGACCTGGAATTTCGTAACAATGTGGTGGTGCTGGGCAGCGATGTGGCCAAAACCTTCTTCGGCTTTTTGGACCCGATAGGCCAAGAGGTCAATATTGACGGTGTGGTATTTTCGGTAATCGGCGTTATGGAGCAGAAGGGCAAGAACATCAATAATACCTCCATCGATACTACGGTCATCATGCCTCTGACCACCGCACAGCGCCAATTTAAGCTGGGAAGTCTGCGTACCACTTATGTGGAGGCGGCGTCCAAGGATGATGTAGCCACAGCGGAGCAAACACTGAAGGATTATTTATATTACAAATTTAAATCCGACAGCGGTTACGAAATTCTGAACCAGAATGAAATGATGAAAACCCAGGAGGCCATTGCGGCGCAAATGTCGTATATGCTGGCCGGGATAGCCGCGATTTCCCTTTTGGTTGGGGGGATTGGCATTATGAATATTATGCTGGTTACGGTTAGCGAACGTACCCGGGAGATCGGGATCCGCAAGTCTATCGGAGCGAAGAGAAGAAATATTCTGTTCCAGTTTTTGGTGGAATCCATTGTGCTCAGCGGTCTGGGCGGTCTGATCGGTCTGCTGGTCGGTATTGGAATCTCCTACGGGATCGAATATTTCAACAGCTCCATGCCAACCCAGGTTTCCCTGTGGGTGAGCCTGGCGGCTTTTCTGTTCAGCGTATTGGTCGGAGTGTTATTCGGTTTGTATCCGGCCAACAAAGCCTCCAAATTACGGCCCATTGATGCCCTTCGTTTTGATTAATACCAAATCTAACAGACTGACTTGAAAGCAAGCTTACAGGAGGTAGAACCCTTTGACGAAAAACCAGCTATTCAGCAAGCATAAACGGATTGGAAGCGGTGCTTTGGCTTTTGTCCTGGTACTGGCCATGCTGCTCCCGGTATGGGGGAACAGGGCAGAAGCCGGCAAGGAGGGTGTGTTCCTGGATTCCAGCGTGTACTACACCTTTGAGAAGGTTCAGTTGTCCGCCGGAAGCGAAAAAAGCTCCTTCCGCTTTACCGTAGAATTGGTGAATGATTCGGATTATGTAGTAGATATGAACCAATACGGAGTGGCGGTCAGAGATGCCGGCGGTAACCGTTATGGAGTAGAGTTGACAGAAAAAATCAGCTCCCGGGTTCCGGCCCACAGCACCAAGCAGGTGAAATATTCCGCCAAGCTTCCCGCCAGTGTTAGCCTGGATCAGCTGAAGGTGGAAATATATGCATGGGACATGAAGGTTAGCGGATATATCCGCTCCATCGGAATGCTCTCCGTTGCTGCCGCGGCGGAAGCCAGCCAAACGGCGAAACCATCCGCAATCGTGGCGCTGGGTGAAGTAGACAGCAGCTATGCTACCGATGCCCTGGTAAACGTTGAGCTGCAGCGGGCGTACCATGCTTATTCCAAGGATAACTGGAACGTGTTTGCAGAGCTGACGGTAGAGAATCTGGGAACCGGCAGCTTCAAACTCCCGACTTCGCTGCAAGCCGGGCTTAAGAATGCAGAAGGGTTGACCTTCAGCGGTACTGTAGTTTATGGCGGTGATGTGATGCTCCTGCCTCACCAGAAAGCTACGGTGGTGCTGGAATTCCCTGTTGGCGACCTGTCCCTGAACGGTGCACTGTCCATTGATTTCAGCAAAAAGGCAGCTGCAACTTCCGCAAACGGCGGTAATAATACATCCAATACTACTTCAGGCACTGGCACAAGCAGCACTGCTGCCTCCAGTTCAAGCTCTGCTGCGGTTTTGGAATCCCTGCCCATCGGCGGATTTGTCACCGCCTACAATCAGGGGGAGCTGCAAGCCGACTCCTCCAACCGCAGCGGACTGACAGCTACCGTTGAATCGGTCAGTGTGTCTCCAAGAGCGGACGGTGTCTCTGCAGAAAGTGTCTATACCCTTAAGAATGACAGCACTAAAGCCGTCAGTGTGCCTGCTCTGACTGCATTCTACCAATCCAGTGGCAGCACCTTAACCGTTGCTGCTGAGGATTCGGCTTCCCATCCGGATTACCTGGCGCCCGGAGAAAGCACCACCTATTATTACAGCGGCGTCCTGCCTACCGGCATTGACAGCTCAGCGGTGCAATTGGTTGTGATGGAAGCCAAATCTGCCTCTGTTAGTGTCCCCGTATTTGTGGCTAATCTGCCTGCTGATGCCGGAACCGGTGTTCCTGTTGAAGCTGGTGGCTCTGTGTATGCAACTACAGTGGGCAAGCTTGAGATTAATCTGAATGCTTCCTACCGGCTGAAGAGCGGCACCGGGGATGATATCCTGATGAGTGAGATCCAGGTGAATAATCCTCAATCCGAATCCGTCAAGCTCCCAGCCCTTTACGGCGGCTATTATGACGGCAAGAACACCGTTGACGCCACAGTGAAATATGTTCAAACCTCCGCATACATCAATGCCGGACAAAAGGCGACCTTGTATGTATTCGCAACTGTTCCCTACGACATGGAAATGTCCTCCGGCAAGCTGATTCTGGGCGAAGGCACAGAAAGCGGCTCAACCGTGACGAAGAAGAAGGAATGGCTGCGTGTCAATTACATGCTCCAGGACGAGGCTGTTTCTACAGTGACCTTGAACAATACCTGGATGGTGTCCGACCCCAGCCGGGTGTCTACTGGGGCGGTAGTGGAGGTCAAGCAATACAGAAGTTTAACCAAGGGAGATTCCAGTGATACGGTTGCGGTGCGGATTAACCAGAAGAATCTGATGAACCGCAGCGGCAGCGTAGTACCGTATGTGGGTTACCTGGAAACCTCTAATGGTGAGGTTTACGAGCTAACAGCCTCCACGCCCACAGGAAAGCTGAACAAGGATGGCCAGGCCATGACCACGTTGTACACGACATTGCCATTCGGTGTGTTGGACAAAAATGCGCTTGTGGTTTTTGGCCCCCAAATCAAAGACCAGATATTCTCGCCCGCCCATAAGTACAAATTCAGCGTTTCGTCTAACCAGCCGGGTGCAATTAATGGTGAAACATGGATTATTAATGAGTCGGTTTTCCCCTTTAACGTCAAAATCGGCGCCATGGATCGGATGATCACCTCCGGCGGGTACTACTTTAATTTTAGATATAAGCAGGAAAGAATGAGTGGCACACTGCACAACTCCACAAACAGGTCATTGTACTTTGAAGTGGAGGATGCCAACGAAACCATTGTAAAAACATTTGATATCCCCCTTGAGGGAACCGGAGCCTTTGAAAGCACGGATGATGTGAATATTAAACAGAGTTTAAAGGTTATGCCTTCCGACATTAAGGATATTGACAGCTTCTTTGAAGGCAACCGGATCAAAATTTATGAGAAGTTCGAAAACACTGTGCGATATCTGGGTGAAACCACTATTAACCTGGATTAGCAGCAGCTTGGGGCAGAAGAGGCGGGGCATAGGTAAAGGTCTGTGCCTCGTCCTATTTCACTTGGGGGGAGCTTGATGAACATTCACTTGAATAAGATAGCCTCATGGATTCTTGCCGTTCTTTTATTCTTACCGGCTTCTGTCTCCTATGCGGAGGATCAGGCTGAGTCCATATTGGAGCTGGGGACAGGTCCAATCGTCACGAGTGCAGTATTCCGGGATGTAGGCAACCACTGGGCGGCCAACGCCATCTATAATATGACCCAATATGGCATTATCAACGGTTATGACGATGCTACCTTCAAGCCGGGTAACAGTATGACCCGTGAAGAGTTTGCCGCCTTATTGGCAAGGTCTTTTTCCTTGGAGTGGAACAACGGCAACCGAGTATCCATCTACACGGACATCCAGCCAGACAGATGGTCTGCCTCCTACATTGACGCCGTCCGAGGGATCTATCCTGACCCTGCCTCAGGGGAGGGTATAGAATATAAGCCCACAACACCTGTTACTCGCGAAGAATTTGCGGCTGCGTTAGTCCGGACACTGGGATATACCGGACCGGAACGGACAGATCCGGCTGCTTTGGACAGCACCTTCCGGGACGCTGGTCAAATTGCGGAGGAGTACCGCAATGCAGTTGCAGCTGCCGTGGAGTTGAAGCTTGTTCAGGGACAGGCGAACCGCATGTTTGCCCCCAAAGCCTCCATTACAAGGGCAGAGGTGGCCAGCATCATGTACAGGGCCGTTCTGCTTGCAGAGGAAACCACAGGGCAAATCTCACAGATCAATCTTCCTGCGCAGGTCAAAACAGATGTTTTTGAGGTTAACGGGACGTTGGAAGACGGATCGGAAGTGGTACTAAACGGACAAAAGCTCCAGGTAGAAAACGGTGCTTTTCGGGCGCAGTTGAGGGTGCTCAATGAAGGTGCTTACAATATTGTAATTGCCGTCCGCTCCCCTTCGGCTAATGTGCAATTTATCAGAAGAAAGCTGGTTTACGAACGGGCGGTGCCTCAAATCAGCCTGTACAGCTTTTCTGAAACTACCACCAAGAACAAAATAAATATAGCAGGCAAGGTATCTTATGAAGAAAGCAACACGCTGCCTGAGCTGTATATAAATGATTTAAAAGTAAATGTTCTCCTGGGTGGAGATTTTAATAAGGATGTTAGCCTGGAGGAAGGGATAAACCAGTTCAGCTTTAAGGCTGTTGGGAGAGATGGGAGAAGTGCAGAAATCACTAAAGAGGTTTTGTTCAATCCGCCAGTGCCTGTGCTTAATGTTGATTCCATTCCTGCAAGCACAAAGTCCAAAGTTATTAAGATTACGGGCAGTGTGAAAGACATTAATGATGATAATGTGGAAGTGTATGTGGATTGGCAAAAAATGAAGGTTGACAGCCTCGGCGCTTTTTCTTATCAGTTGGATCTCACCTCTGGTAAAAACACCATTGTTATCACTGCCCAGAACAAATATGATAAGGTAAGCACCGTGGTTAAAACCATCGAAGTGACAGAAGGCAAATAGGTCCAGCCTCATACGGCTGCCCACAAAAACACCCCCGCGCAAGCGTAAGCTTGCAGCAGGGGTGTTCCTTTTATTCCTTCGGTTGAGCCGCCGCGGCTGTCCTGTCCTCCGACAGCAGGTCCAGCCTGCCGGTGGTGGGGTCAATCATAAGCCCGTGGACGAGGATTTCTTTGGGCAAGAGGGGATGGTTCTTGATCAGGGAGACACTCTTGACTACTCCCTCCTGGGCTTTGCCGAAGCCGGTGAGCCAACGTTCCAGGTCAATGCCGGAATGGGCGATGGTTTCCAGCACCTCGGGCTGGATACCCCGTTGCTTGGCCTTCTCCAGCACCTCTCCGGAGCTGAGCCCGGTCATGCCGCAGTCATAATGCCCAACTACGAATACTTCCGTGGCACCCAGCTCATACACGGCCACCAGGATGCTGCGCATAATGCTCCCGAAGGGATGGGAGACGATGGCTCCGGCGCATTTGATGATTTTGGCGTCACCGTTGCGCAGGTTCATGGCTTTGGGCAGAAGCTCCACCAGACGGGTATCCATACAGGTCAGAATGACAATTTTTTTGTCCGGAAATTTATCGGTGACATATTCCTTGTATTGCCCTTCTTCCACAAAGGTTAGATTATGGTTCAGGATGTCCGTGATGCGCGACATGGCGAAGCCTCCCAACTGCATAATTATACATGACTCATACAAAATATTTTAATGAGTATTCTATCACAAAACCCGCTTCAGTTGAAAAGGATTTTAAAAAAACGTATCATAATTTTAAAACGGGCAAGGTGGGATCACGAGTTATGGCTGATTTTGATTCGGTATTAAAGGGTTACCGTGAATTGGTGGCCAAAATCCGCAGCTATCAAGAAGCAGTCGGGCTGATTTATTGGGATATGCGGACGGGTCTTCCGAAGAAGGGCGTGGAGAGCCGCTCCCAGGTGGTGGGGGTGCTGTCCGGCGAAATGTTCAAGCTTACGGTGTCCGATGAAATGGGCGGGTACCTGGATACTCTGGAAAAGCCGGAGTATGCGGGCAAGCTGGATGCCATAAGCCGTAAGATGGTCAGCGAAAGCCGCAAGGAATACGACCGCAGCAAAAAAATTCCGCCGGAGCGGTACCAGGAATACGTCGTGCTCACCTCTCAGGCAGAATCGGCATGGGAGGAGGCCAAGGAGAAGTCGGACTGGGCGACCTTCCAGCCTTATCTGGAGCGGATTGTGGCCTTCAATCAGGAGTTTATTGAGCTGTGGGGATATGAGGGCTCTAAATATAACACCCTCTTGGATATGTATGAGCCCGGTATGACGGAGGAGAAGCTAGACCGGCTGTTCGGCGCATTGCGCAGCAAGCTGGTGCCGTTGGTGGAGGCGATTGTCCATGCGGAGCATAAGCCGGACACCTCCTTCCTTCAGCAGACCTTTCCGAAGGAGCAGCAAAAGGCCTTCAGCCTGTTTATTCTGAAGGAAATGGGCTATGATTTTGACGCAGGCCGACTGGATGAGACGGTGCATCCCTTTGCCACCGGGCTTAATCCGGGAGATGTCCGGGTTACCACCCGCTACCTGCCGGAGGATGTGGTCAGCGCTCTGTTCGGCACCATCCATGAAGGCGGGCACGCGTTGTACGAGCAGAATATTATGAAGGAGCTGGAGGGTACGAACCTGTGCTCGGGTACGTCCATGGGCATCCATGAATCCCAATCCCGCTTCTGGGAGAACATGGTGGGCCGGAGCAAGGCCTTCTGGTCCCGGTATTATCCTGACCTGCAGCGTATCTTCGAGGGCCAGTTCGACGGGGTAGCCGTGGAGGACTTCTACCGGGCAATTAATGAAGTAAAACCTTCCCTGATCCGTATTGAGGCGGATGAACTGACGTATAATCTCCATATTATGATTCGTTATGAGATTGAAAAGGCACTGTTCGCCGGAACAGTCAAGGTGGCAGATCTGCCCGAGGTATGGGATGCCAAATACAAGGAGTATCTGGGTATTGTCCCGCCCAATGCCGGCGAAGGTGTCTTGCAGGATGTGCATTGGTCCGGCGGCTCCTTCGGGTACTTCCCATCCTATGCCTTGGGCAACATGTATGCCGCACAGATCCGGCATACCCTGCTGAAGAAGCTGCCGGAGGTAGAGGCGCTCATCGCGAAAGGAGACCTGCTGCCCATCAAGGCATGGCTGGCCAATGAGATCTACCAATACGGCATGCTTCATACGCCAGGTGAGATTGTAACGCGGGTAACGGGTGAGGAGCTGAGCCCGGATTATCTGGTGGACTATCTGACGGATAAGTATAAGGAGATTTATAAGCTGTAATTACACTCATCGAGTTGCCTGTCCGACGAAAGCATATTGGTGAATAAATGTTCATGTGAAATGACTGGGAGGGAAAGGAACGACTTGAGGGCGAGTTTTTTGGCGGCTTTGAACCCTTACAATTCTAATCCAATCAAGGCCGACAAAACGTGTTTGAGCATCCAAGGCGCTCCTTTCCCAGTAAGGAATGAAACGCGATGAATATTTATTCGCCATAACCACTCACTCGGAAGGTTAGAATGGACCGGGAGGCGATGGAACATGGAAGTGCGGATGAATGCACTCACCATAGAGAAAATCAAGCAGGCGATGGGGGATAAGGAGGGCATTCTCAAGCTCTTCTACGATACGGAGGACTGCGGCTGCAACGGCGTATTGGTACTGCAGGTACTGGATCAGCCTTACCCCACCGATATTCAGGTGCAGGAAACACCGTTCCCCATCTTCATAGACCGTCAGCAGGCGCCATTGTTTGATGACCTCATGACTGTAGAGGCCGATCCTGTTTTTCCGGTGTACAAGGTCAGCAGTGATGATTCCGTGTTCAGCACCAATGTGCCGGTGAAGGATTTGCGGAAGCAAGCCGTATAACATGTATAAAACCGAAAAGCCCAGTCCTTTTCCATTACGGAAGAGGCTGGGCTTTATTTATTTGATCCGCTTTACCCAATATTCTCGGCGTAGTTCGGCGCAGGGATATTAATCAGAGTCACATACAGCGTGGAATTTCCGTTTCCGCCGCTGGTATAGGAGAATTCCTCGTCTCCCGTAACCCGTACCACTTCACCGCTGCCCAGGGCCGATTCCGTGCCGTTAACAGTAACGGCTCCTTCACCCTCCAGCTGCAGGATATATACGTCCGCTCCCGGATGCTTATGCGTCGGCAGCTGCTGCCCAGGGCCGAAATTCAACAGAAACACCACATGGCCTTCCTCTTTAAACAAAAGCCGCTTGGTAAACCGTCCCTCCGGAAACTCCTGAAACTCGCGGATGGATTTCTTCTCCATTTGCTCCACTCTCCTTTTCCTATCGTTATATGTACAGTGTACAGCTAAATAGGTAAGACTTTGTGATGTACATCACAAGTGTGTTTTCAAAAAGTTTTTCACCCGCCTATAGGCACATGCATAGGATGGAGAAACGAAACATTCCATCAGGGAGGAACACCAATGAAAAGGAAAGCCGGTTTGCTATCCGTAGCATTTGTATTGGCTCTGTCCGCGGGGCTGGCGGCTTGCGGAGAGAAGAAGGAGGAGGGTTCAACCACTGTCCGTCTGGCAGAGGTGACCCGGTCCATTTTTTATGCGCCGCAGTATGTGGCTTTGTCCCAGGGCTTCTTCGAGGAGGAGGGGCTGAAGGTGGAGTTTCAAACCATCGCCGGCGGGGATAAGGTTTCCACAGCCCTTTTGTCCGGTCAAATTGATGTAGCGCTGGTTGGAGCGGAATCCACCATTTATGTCCGCAACCAAGGGGCGGATGACCCGTTGATCAACTTTGCCCAATTGACCCAGACGGATGGGACCTTCCTGGTTTCCCGCAAGCCTGTGGCGAACTTCGACTGGGGTTCGCTCAAAGGGGTCGCCTTCCTTGGACAGCGCAAGGGCGGCATGCCGCAGATGGCCGGGGAATTTACGCTGAAGAAGAAGGGCATCAATCCCCAGAAGGATCTGAATCTGATCCAGAACGTGGATTTCGCCAATATTCCCGCGGCCTTCACCTCCGGGACGGGAGATTATGTCCAGTTGTTTGAGCCTCAGGCAACCGTGATTGAAAAGGAAGGCAAGGGCTACGTCATCGCCTCCTTCGGCAAGGAAAGCGGCAAACTCCCCTACACTGTATTTATGTCCAAAAAAAGCTACATCACGAAAAATTCCGACACGGTGCAAAAATTCACCAACGCCATCCTTAAGGCTCAAAAATGGGTGGAGTCCAAATCCGTTCCGGAGATAGCGGAAGCCATCATCAGCTACTTTCCCAACACGGATAAAGCAGTGGTGGAGGGTGTAGTGAAGCGGTATAAGGAGCAAGGCTCCTTTGCCACCGATCCTGTTATTGATGAAGCAGAGTGGAAGAATCTCCAGGATGTAATGGAGGCCGCAGGAGAATTAAAAACCCGCGTCCCCTTGGCGGATCTGGTAAACAACTCGTTCGCGGAGAAAGCGATGAAGTAAGGTTTGGCCGGATGTATGTTTACGGAATAGAAATTTAGGGCCACGCAGAGCAACCGGATTAAGCATCAGGGATCAGGCAGCACTTTGCGGGGATCTGTAGATTGGAGGCTGGCGTTCCCATGGGCTCTTCAGTCCGCTTGAAGGATGTCACACATGTTTATGTCAACAAGCAAGGCGCCACGCTGGCGTTGGAGGGGATTTATTTTTCCCTGAAGGATGGGGAATTCGTCAGTATTGTCGGCCCCAGCGGCTGCGGCAAAACCACCCTGCTGTCCATTATGGCGGGACTTTTCAAACCTGCGGGCGGGCAGGTGGAGGTCAATGGGACCCCCTTGGAGGGGCCGTCACCGCATATCGGCTACATGCTCCAGCAGGATTATCTGTTCCCGTGGCGCACCATTTGGGATAATGCACTCTTAGGCTTGGAGCTCCGCAAAGCCGTTACGAAGGATTCCAAGGAATATACCCTGCATCTTCTGGAGGAAATGGGGCTGGCGGATACTCTCCAACGTTATCCCTCGCAGCTCTCCGGAGGGATGCGTCAACGGGTGGCGCTGGTGAGGACCCTGGCGGTGAAGCCGGATATCCTGCTGCTGGATGAGCCGTTCTCCGCCCTGGATTACCAGACCAAGCTGCAGTTGGAGGACCTGGTGGCCATGACCCTGAAGAAACACGGGAAAACGGCGGTGCTGGTCACCCATGATATCTCCGAGGCCATTGCCATGAGTGACAGAATCATTATCCTGGACCGCAATCCCGGCCGGACCCGCAGGGAGATCACGGTTCCGGAGGAGATCCGCAAGGAATCGCCGTTCCTGGCCCGGGAGGCGGAGGGATTTCATCCGCTGTTTCATACCATCTGGCAGGAGTTCGAGGCCATTGAGAAGGATGCGGCTGAACGAAAAGGGGGACCCGGACCATGAAGGAATCCTCTCCACCTGTGTCTCTCACCCGCCGGGTTTGGGAGGAATACCGCGCGGCGCAAAAAAAACGCAACCGGCTGGTCCGCCTGACTCAGCTGCTGATTCTGCTGGGCGCCTTCGGCCTGTGGGAGCTGGCCGGACGGCTGAAGTGGATTGATGTGCTGCTGTTCAGCTATCCCAGCAAGATCTTCACTCTGCTGTACGAGCAAATTTCGACCGGCGAGATGCTTCCCCACATTGGTGCTACCGTGTGGGAGACCCTGGTCGGATTTATCCTGGGCACAGTGGCTGGAACCGCATTGGCGGTGCTGATCTGGTGGTCTCCCTTTCTGGAGCGTGTGCTGGACCCTTACATCGTCGTGCTGAACAGCCTGCCCAAGGTGGCGTTGGGGCCGCTGTTTATCGTGGGCCTGGGTCCCGGCTATACCTCCATTATCGGAATGACGTTAGCCATTACCGTTATCATTACCACGTTGGTGGTGTACTCCAGCTTTAAGGAAGTGGATGCCAATTATCTGCGGGTGATCCGGGTGTTCGGCGGGGGTAAAACACAGATTTTCCGCAAGGCCGTATTCCCCGCTTCGGTGCCTACAATTGTTTCCACCCTTAAGGTAAACGTAGGGCTGGCCTGGGTCGGCGTAATCGTCGGCGAGTTTCTGGTTTCCAAGGAAGGGCTGGGCTACTTGATTATATATGGCTTTCAGGTGTTCAATTTTACCTTGGTGATTGCCAGCCTGCTGGTTATTGCTGTAGTAGCGGCCCTGATGTACCAGGCTGTGGCGTGGCTGGAGAACCGGCTCAACAACCGCTGGTAAATACAATCCAAAAGGAGAGGGAATCATGTCTAATAACGTTTTTACCCCAGGTCAAGTGGTGTATCAGGCGGACAATCAGCATGTGGACGCTGTCAAAGGAGTGCGGGAAAAGCTGCACGGCATCTGCAAGCAGCGGTTAATGAACCGCCACGTTATGGTAAAAACCATAGACGGGCATGAATATGAAGGCATTATCGTCTTTATTGACGACGGAAATGTGTACTTGAGCCTTGCCCAGGATGAAGAGCTGAACAAACGGTTTTTCCCCTACGGCGGCTTTTATGGTCCGGGTCCGGTAAACCCCGGCGGGGCAATTCTGCCGCTGGTCCTGTACAACTTGCTGGCCATTACCTTGTTGACCTGATCGATTGCATAATCCTCCTTATCATTTGTAATCGAAACCTGCGGAAGCTCCGCAGGTTTTTGCTGTTTTTGGCGAAACGGCCAAACAGGGAAACAAAAATCGTATAGAAACACCTAAAGATTCTTAAGGCCTTGAATAACATAATCGCGGTACATTATAAGCATCCCATCCAACAACGAAATTCCGCAGAAAGAAGGAGAGACCATGAAAACAGCTCCACCCGCTGTCGGAACGGGACAAGTGCCGGCAGCCAAAGAGGCATTTTACCAGACAAAGCGGTTCAAGCAGAATATCCCGCTATTTATCATGCTGATACCGGGAATCCTCTATTATCTGATCTTCCGCTATTTGCCTATGGGCGGTCTTGTGATCGCTTTCAAAAATTACAATTTCCATGACGGCATATTGCATAGTCCATGGGTAGGGTGGAAATACTTCCAGATTTTATTTAATTCCCATGTTACGCTACAAATCATCTGGAACACGCTGACCCTGAGCATATTGAATTTGATCTTCGGGTTCCCAGCGCCGATTATTATCGCCATTGCTTTGAATGAGGTCCGCAAAAACTGGCTGAAGCGCTGGATTCAAACCATCATTTATCTGCCCCACTTTTTGTCCTGGGTTATTGTGGCTGGGGTTGTCCTGACCCTGTTCTCCATTGACGGCGGCACCATCAACAAGCTGCTGGGTCATTGGGGCATGGAGCCGGTTCCGTTCCTGTACCGTGCCAACTCATGGATCGCTATCTTCATCGGGTCCGGCATGTGGAAGGAAATGGGCTTCGGCGCCATTATCTATCTGGCTGCTCTGGCTGGCATTGATCCCAGCTTGTACGAATCCGCGGGGATGGACGGCGCAGGCAAGCTGAGACAAATTTGGCATATCACCCTGCCGGGTATCCGTTCTACTATTATCCTGCTCTTGATCCTTGGGATGGGCCGCCTGATGGAGGTTGGGTTTGACCAGGTTTACAATCTGCAGAATCCTACGGTCCTGGAGAAAGCCGAGGTTATCAGCACCTACGTGTATAAAGTAGGGCTCCAGCAGGCCCAATTTGGCTTAACCACAGCCATGGGGTTGTTCGAATCCTTTGTTGGTCTGGTGCTGGTGCTGTCTGCCAATGCGCTGGCCCGTAAATTCGATCAGGGACTATTCTAAGAAAAGGAGGGACATCCTCTTGAAGGAATCCACAGGCGGAAAAGTATTTGTTATCTTCATTCATATTGTATTGATCCTGATTTCGCTTACCTGTATCCTGCCGTTCCTGCATCTGATTGCATTGTCCGTCAGTTCGGGGCATGCCGTTGATCTGGGGCAGGTCTGGTTCTGGCCGGTGGGCCTTGATTTCACCGTGTACAGATACTTTTTCGAGAATACACCGGCCCTCCGCGCCTTTACAAACAGTGTCACCATTACCATATTCGGAACCCTGCTAAGCATGCTGGCCACGGTGCTGACGGCATATCCCTTGTCCCGCCGGTATCTTTATGCCCGCAAGCCGATTACAACCGCCGCCTTGTTCACCATGCTCTTCGGAGGCGGCATGATCCCCACGTATCTGGTGATGAACAACCTGCACTTGACCAATACCTACTGGTCCCTCTGGTTTGGCGGGTTGATAAGCACGTATAATATGCTGATTATGAAAAGCTACTTTGAGAGCATCCCAGGGGAAGTGGCGGATTCCGCCCAGATCGACGGCTGCGGTGAGGTTCAGCTCCTGACACGCATCATCCTGCCTTTGTCTCTTCCCATGCTGGCTACACTGACACTGTTCTATGGCGTCGGCTACTGGAACATGTTCATGAGCGTTATCCTGTACATCAACAAGACGAATCTTCAGAATTTGACTGTTATCGTCCAGGGAATGCTGCAGATTCAAGGAAACTTCAATATGTCGGCCATGGATATGATGCAGCAGCAGGAAATGGTGTCCGAAAAGCTGAAGGCGGTTGGTGTTATGGTTATGGTTGTGCCGATGCTGGCGGTATACCCGTTCCTGCAAAAGTATTTTGTCAAAGGCATTATGCTCGGTTCTATCAAAGGGTAGTAAAGATTTCAATCATAGATGAAGGGGGACTCCACATGGAAAGACAATCATCTGCAACAAAAATGAGGGTCACAGTGGCATTGGGTTTGTCGGCGGTGATGGCGGCTGGAGCAGTGGGCTGCAGCCAAAAGGAAGAGGGAACAAAGGGGAAAACCGAAGAAAAAGCTACGATTACGGTTTCCAACTATGACAGAGGCAATATTCCCGCAGCGGAGGGAACCGTTGAGGACAACCGCTGGACCAAGTGGATCAATGAGCATTCTCCCGTTACGGCCAAGTATGTGCCGATTGCCCGGGCAGAATCGGTCAAGAAGCTGAATGTGCTGTTCGCCTCGGGCAGTGCGCCGGATGTTGTCAATGATTATGATACCGGGTTCCGGAATTCCTTGTACCAGCAGAAGCAGCTGATGCCGCTGGACGATTATTTGAAATATGCGCCTGAATATGAGAAGCTGCTGGAGAAATACCCCCAGCTCCGCAAAATCGGCACCAAGCCGGATGGCAAGCTTTATGAAATCGGCAAAATCAATGAACCCCATCTGCAAAGTGTAGCCTTTATCCGGATGGACTGGCTGAAGAAGCTGAAGCTGGAGGTTCCGAAAACCACCGACGAATTGCTGGTTGTGCTGAAGGCCTTCGTAGAGCAGGATCCTGACGGCAACGGCAAGAAGGATACGTACGGAACCAATATGAGCTACACCTCCGACGGTATGGTGGATTCCATGTTCGGCTCCTACGGCTGGAAAATCTCCAGTGACGACAAAATCGTAAGGACCTGGGACAATACGCTGGAGTCGATGAAGTTCAAGAAAAAGCTGTTTGAGGAAGGACTTATCGATAAGGATTACCTGGCGGACAAGAATGGCGCCAAAGCCAAGCAGGATTTTCTGAACGGCAAAGTTGGCATTTATCTTCCTCCGGCGATTACCAACTGGTTTGAGAATACAGTTACGGATGTCAAAACCCTCAAAAAGGTTGTTCCGGAGGCGGAGATCGCACCGATGGCACAGCCCAAGTCTGCCATGGGGCAATACGTCCACCATGTGGTGAACCCGGTGCAGATGACCACGGTTATCAACGCCGCGACCAAAAATCCCAAGGCGGCTATGGAATATATTAATTTCATTATCAAGCCTGAGACCAGTCTGGTTCTGAAGAAGGGTATGGAAGGTGAGCACTGGAAGAAGGGAACGGACGGCTTCCCCAAGGTGATTGATCCCGCGAAGAATGCCAAGGAGCTGGATTGGGCTGCGGACTACTCCATGTTTTACTCCATCCCGGAGAATCCGCTTCTGATCTCCACTACCGCGTTCGATGTCAGCGATCCTGACCAGAAGGCAGGTCTGGAGATGCTGAAGAAGTCCGACGAGTTCCTGCTTAACCCCGACGCCCAATATCCCGCACTGAGCCATTATGAGCATATGCCTACCCTGCCCAGCGATTTGGTCGTAGTTAATACCAATGTGGACAAGGAAATGAAGGACATTTTTACAAAAGGTATTATCGGCGGTCCCAAGTATACCCCTGAGCAAGCCGTAGCGGATGCCAAAGCAGCCTGGGAAAGAGGCGGCGGCAAGCAAATTGAGGAATTCATGAATACCTGGTATAAAGAGAATAAGGACAGAGCTTTCCTGGGCAAAGATATTCTGGAGCTGGTCCGTTCCCAACACAAGTAAGAGAAGGAGTTAATCCATCATGACAAATGAAGTACTGCTGCAAAAAATCGAACTGGTTGTGGACAGGCTTATGAATCTGGGCGGAAGCGACTACGAGAAGGATAAAACGGTCGTTCACGCGGATACCAAAAAAGGGATTGTGCAACGGGATTTCGGCATTGAGGAATGGGATTGGCCCCAGGGAGTTGGTCTTTACGGCTTGTATAAGCTGCAGAAGGCGGATGGCGGAAACCGGTACACGGAGTTCTTCCGGAATTGGTATACGCGCAACCTGGAGGCAGGCCTGCCGTCCAAGAACATTAACACAACGGCCCCTTACCTGGCTTTGGTTCTGCTCCTGGACCAGCTTGAAGCCTCCGAACCGCTGGAGCAGCTATGCCGGGAACACGCAGACTGGCTCATTCATGAGCTGCCGAAAACCAAAGAGGGCGGCTTCCAGCATACTGTCACTGCCATTGGCAACCGGGAAGGAGTCCACCTGCATAATGGGCAGCTGTGGATTGACACCCTCTTTATGGCGGTGCTGTTCCTGAACCAAGCGGGACGCAAATTCAACCGGCCGGAGTGGGAGCAGGAAGCTGTACGCCAGATTCTCATTCATATCAAATACCTGTACGACAAGCATACCGGACTGTTCTTCCATGGCTGGAGCTTCGAGCGCAACGATAACTTCGGCAGCATCTTCTGGTGCCGCGGCAATTCCTGGTTCACCTACGGATTGGTGGATTATCTGGAAACCTGCGCAGATACGTTGAACCCCGGCGTCCGTGAATTCCTGGTGGACACCTATAAGGCTCAGGTCAATGCCCTGGTACCGCTCCAAGCTGCTTCCGGCCTCTGGCATACGGTTCTGCAGGACCCGACCAGCTATGAAGAGGTTTCCGGATCGGCTGCCATTGCCGCGGGTATCCTCAAGGGCATCAAAACCGGTCTTCTGGATTCCTCCTATCAGGCTGCTGCGGACAACGCGATTGAGGCAGTCTGCCAAAATATCAGCGAAGACGGAACCGTGCTGAATGTATCGGCCGGAACCGGGATGGGAATGGATAAGGAGCATTATCGAAACATCACCATCATGCCAATGGCATACGGCCAGTCTCTTGCTCTTATTGCTTTATATGAAGCTCTAAAATAATACGGCTGAACCGGAACGCTGATGTAGCGCGCTTCCTTCCCAGTAGACAGGTCCATTGAAAACCTTGTTTACAGGGGAGGAAGCGTTTTATAATACAAATTGGAAAATAAGGAGGGGGCCGATTGCATCCAACAAGCTGGCCGGGTTATATTACCCGCAGAATCAAGAGCAGCTTCAAGATCAAGCTGATCGTGCTGCTCTCATGTATGGTAGCACTTGCTTTTGCCTTGGCAGGCTGGATGGTGTACCGGTCCAACATCCAGTTAATGGAGGATGAAATCAGCAAGCAGTTCTCCATCGCCAACGAACAGGCCTTAGCCAGACTGGAGATGTCCTTCCAGGAAATCAACCGGGTATCCCAATCCATTATCCTCAATCCCTATATCGAGCAATTCTTAAGAGAAAATACTGCTTCTCCAAACGAACCCTATACGGAATATAAGAACCGCAAGTATGTGGAGGAGCAGCTGAATATGCTCTTGGTGGATGCGCCGGCCATCCGCTCTGTTTTTTTGTATAACGAAAATGGGGAAATGACGGTTCTCTCCAAAAACGGCGCGTCTGGGGAGACAGGAGCGGATGACCTGGCCAGGATGATGGATATGCTGAAGCCTCACCGGGGGAATATGGTCTGGGGACGGGCAAAGGCGGCAAGCACCATTGATCCGGACGGGCAAAGAACCGTTCTGGTTGCTGCCAGGCGGATGCTAAATGAAAAGCTGATGCCTTATGGCACCATGGTTTTGGTGATGGAGGAAAGCCTGATCTCCAAGGTACTGAAGGATATTACGGAGAACGGCAAGGTGCTCTTACTGGAGCCCATGGGCAGTATGCTTTATTCCAATGCCGACCAAAGCGAGATGGGCCAGCTTATGCAGCTGACACAAGAGCCTTATCCCCGCTACGTCATAATGGATGGTATTACTTATCTGTTTGTCCGCCATGAGCTCATTCCGGCGGGCTTTACTCTGTACGGAGGGGCCTCCCTGCAGGAGATTCAGAGGAAAAACAAAGACATTATTCAGGTGTTTGCCGCAGCCGGAATCGGCGTAATCCTGCTCAGTGCGCTGCTGATTACCATATCCACCCGGACGCTCCTGACTCCTCTGGCACATCTGATGCAGGGTCTTCGAACATTGCGTTCCGGCGATTTTTCAGTCCGCGTGCGCGTTGACTCCGGCGATGAGCTGGGGTATATCGGCGACAGCTTCAACAGTATGGCGGAGCAGGTGAGCGAGCTGATCAACAAAGTATATCTGGCCCAGATTAGCCAGCGGGAATCCGAGCTGAAGGCCATTCAGGCGCAGCTGAATCCGCATTACCTGCATAATCTGTTTAATGAGCTGTATTGGAAGCTGTACGGTGATGACCAGGAGGAGGCAGCGCTTCTGATCAATGCGATCTCGGAGATGCTGAAATATTCCCTGAAATCCGTACAAACGGATACCACTCTGGGGGAAGAGCTGCATCAGATCAGAAACTACATTAAAATCCAGACAGAGCTGTTCACCGGCGAGATTGAAACCATTATTCAAGCTGAAGAATCCTTGTTGAGCTTGCGGATGATGAGGTCTCTGCTGCTGCCCGTGGTGGAAAATGTGTTTGTGCATGCCTTCCGCGATATGGAATTGGACCGGGTGCTGCGGATTAAAGCTTATATGCAGCAGGAGGCCCTCCATATTGAAGTGGCTGACAACGGCTGCGGCATGGATCAAACAACCCTAAAGGCCCTCACGAAGGCGGAAGCGTTGCCAACCGATGGCAATAAAACGGGTATCGGCTACAAAAGTGTGCTGCGGCGTATTGAATTGGTGTACGGGCCTGAATATGGGGTGGAGATTACCAGCAGTCCCGGGAGGGGAACCGCTGTTCACATGACGCTTCCCATTAAGACTGCTGTGCTGGAAAACGGGGAGGGGGGGAACGGATGAAGGGCAAGCTTTTTGTCGCGGAGGATCAGCCCAATTTCCGCAAGGGATTATTGAAGCTGGCGGGAAAACGTTCCGCCGAGTGGGTGGTGACGGGCGAAGCGGCCAATGGCCGGGACGCCTTGTCATTAATGGAGGGCAACGTGCCGGATCTCCTGCTGACCGATATCCGGATGCCTCATATAGACGGCCTGCAGCTGGCTGAGGAAATCAGAAACCGCGGCTGGCTCACCAAAATTGTGATTGTCACCGGCTTCAAGGACTTTACCTATGCCCAGGCCGCCGTCAAGTTTGGCGTGCTGGATTTCATCACGAAGCCATGTGTAGAAACGGATATATTAAGCGTGCTGGATCGGATTTATGTGCAGCTGATTGAAGAGAGCCAGTCCCAGATTTTGGTGGAGGGCTGGAAGCGGCAGCATGAGGACAGTGAGCTGCGTTCGGCGATGATGGGGATGCCCTGCAACAATACAGAGGTGGAGTCACTGCTGTCACGGATGGGGAAGTGTGAGCTGTTTGTGCTCCGTATTCCCAATTATTTTCCGCAAGAGAAGCATTATTCCGCCCAGGATGTGCCGCTCCTGCAGTTTGCATTCGTGAATATTGCGGGAGAACACCTGAATAAGTGGTTTCCCGGAGGCTTCCGGCTGTTTCCGTTGAATGCTTCGGAATGGGCGCTGTTAATCGACCGGAATGCCTCCAAGCCGGAAACCGCATCCTCCTGGCAGCAGATTCTCTCCGAGTCTGTCCAGCATTACCTGAGACTGATGCTTGAATGCAGCGCTCAAGGGGTTTGCGGCAGTATGGAGCAATTGCGGGATGGCTACAAACGGTATTGCCGGGAGGGGGACAGGGAGCACGCCTCCGTGAATGAATCTCTCCTGAATCAGACGGCGCTGTACGAGAAGGAGACGGAGATTGTAACCTGGCTGATGTCCGAGGATAACGGCAGATTGAGCAGAGAGCTGCAGGAGCAAGCCGTACGCATTAGCCACCTGCCTCCGCAAACCGCCAAAATCGAGGCGCTTCTGCTGGCGTCCGCCATCCTGCGGCTGGTGCAGGTTCAGTTTCCCGAATGGCAAATGGCCGTACACCCCATCGAATGGGATACGGTGTACAAATGCGCAACACCGGAGGATATCGCCGCTTGGCTGCAGGTATACCTCCATGAATTTCTGGATTCCTACAATCATTGGCTGGCCAGCAAAAACGATAACCCGGTGAAGCAGGCCATCCGGTTTATGGAGGAATCCTACATGGGAGGATGCGGCTTGGCGGAGGTGGCGGCCCATGTGCATCTGAACCCCAGCTACTTCAGCAACCTGTTCAAGAAAGAAACGGGAGAAAGCATCACCAGCTACATCCAGAATCTGCGGGTACAAAAAGCCAAGCTGCTGCTCAAAAGCACCGATATGAAAATATTCGAAATATCAGAGGCGACAGGCTTCAACGATTCCAATTATTTTACGCATATGTTCAATAAAATAGCGGGTGTCTCCCCGAAGGAATACCGCAAACAGATGGCCGGCAAGTGACCCTCCCCGGGCATTGCTCTTCACAAATCCGCTCATTTACACCAAGCCGCAGACGGTGTTAATATGAGGTTTTGAAGGGAGTGGGATCATGGGAATCCGTTTTGTCAAAACGGCAGCTGCCGTTTATCTGTCCATTCTGGCCGCCAAGCTGCTGAATCTGGATTATGCCTTAAGCGCCGGACTTATAGCTGTGTTAGGCATTGACGTTACCTTGAAGCGGAGCCTCAACACCATCCTGGTGCGTATCGCCGCTTCCTTATCGGGCCTCTTAATCGCTTCGGTTATTTTTCTGCTGCTGGGTTTTCATCTATGGACGATCCCGGTGTTTGTGCTCATTGTGTATCCTTTACAGGCCCGCTTCAACCTAAGCGACGGGATTGTATTAAGCTCTGTGCTGGTGTTCCATATGGTGGACAAGCAGGCGGTAACCTGGGGCAATCTGGCCAATGAGGTGGCGCTGCTGTTAATCGGCATGGGCATTGCTTCTATTATGAATCTGCTGTACCGGCCGCGGACGGATGCGGATCTGGAAGCTGCAAAACGCAGAGTAAACGGGGTCTTCTCCGCCATCTTCCTGC
This sequence comes from Bacillota bacterium, assembly GCA_023388055.1. Lineage (GTDB taxonomy): Bacteria > Bacillota > Bacilli > Paenibacillales > NBRC-103111 > Paenibacillus_AR. The sequence continues at coordinate 36,918 of JAEWGW010000006.1, forward strand.
ATATGGCCGATCATCTTCGGGACCCGGCCACGGTCTGGGATGGCAGTGAGCTGTTGGAGGCGCCGGAGGCCATCAAGGAGGGGCTGGAGCTGTCCCGCCGTACAGCCGAAAACAAGCTGTTTCAGGCGGAGGACCAATGGACCCCTTATTTCGAAATGAGGCGCCAGCATTTTGACTCCATCCAGAGGATGATCGATCTTCTGGCCCAGGTGTATCAGACACTGCCTCACGGGGAAGCGGTGGCAGGGCTCTTCGATTCCCTAAGCGAAGGTGTGAGATCCGACTATTATGCCGGGGAGGTGGAGGTGTCTCTCCTGCAGCTGGAGAAGGAATTCAAGGCCATGCCGCTGCCGGGCACCCGAGAGGAGTTCGAAATGCGCTCCGCACTTCTTCAGCTCTGCCTGGAGCTCAAAACGTATCTGGCCATGTCCCGGAAGGGGAAAAAAATCCGCCTGCAGGAGGCGGAAGCGGCACAACCTGCCTGAATGCAGGCTTGTCCGCAACATATTTTGTCCCTTCCGGCAAAAATAGTTGTCACTCTAGACGAATGTCCTGCATACAATTACATTGAATGATTGTATGGAGGAGGTTGACAGAATGTCTACTTATACAGATAGAGACTTGCAAGCCAGAGAGATTATTACGAAAGCAGTGTGCGGCAAAGGTCGTAAGTTTAGCCAAGTGAGTCATACCGTGGTTCCGCCTCATGCTCCTACCAGCATTCTTGGCGCCTGGATCATCAACAACCAGTACGAGGCCCAAAAAGCAGGCGAGAGCGTTGAGGTAGTCGGAACCTACGATATCAACATCTGGTACTCTTATGACAAGAACACGAAGACCGATGTCGCCAAAGAAACGGTCTCTTATGTGGATACGGTGCCGCTGTCCTACCTGGACAAAAAGCACAGAGGCATCACCGCCGAAGTATCCGCATTGGCTACCCAGGAGCCCAACTGCATCGAAGCGGTGGTTTCCTCCTCCGGCACAGGTGTTGTGATCCGGGTGGAACGGGAGTTCAAGGTAGAGCTCGTGGCGGAAACCAAGGTGCGGGTCATCGTCAGCCCTTATGATCTGGATGACGAAGACAAGAATCTGGACTTCGATGCCGCCGCTGATGACGGCGACTACGAGGATTTGGACCCTGATCTTCTGGAGGACAATTGACAGCCTTCCCCCAAAAGTCCGAAGGGTCCTGCAGAGGATTTCGGTACCTTTTGGGGGAGCCCTCGTTAGTTCTAGGAAGATCCTTTTTCTTACTTACAGGATATGCCGCATAATGCTTTTCGGATGGGGGCGAATGCCCTCTTTTTTGTTAAAGTTAAAAAAATCTCCAATTATAAAAGGCGGGATCGCCATGTCCATGTTTGTGTTGTACAGTGGTGTTGCGGCGGTAGGCATGCTGCCCCTGTATTTGAGGATCCCTTCAGGAGAACGGCTGCTGGCGGGAAAATCTCCGAAGGCCGTGCTCCAATGGGGAGTGCCGGCTCAGGATGCCCAAGCTCTGTTTGTATTGAATCCCTTGAAAGCGTTAATCCGTGCAGGCCACCGCCGCACCTGCCGGGAGTTCTGGCGTCAGAACGGCATGAAAGCGGCCGGTGAAAATGAAGAGTGGGCGTATGAATTCCAGGTGGCCGTGTTTCAGATGGATGCGCTGGCGATTTGGACCAAGGCGGGCACGGCCGCGTTGGTGCCTGCCGGAGGCAGGGCCCGTATGGTCCGGAAAGGAAGGCTCTTGTCCCCGCCTGTAAGCGGCGGAGCTGCCGGGTGGCGGGAGCTGCCGCCGGAGGAGCAGGAGGCTTACCACATCCGGCGGGCCAAGCGGGATGCGGTTAGAGCGGTGTATACGTTGGGACTTTGTACGGGGCTGGTGAAGGTGGGCATCAACCGGGAGGGGAACACGGTTCTGATCGGACTGGAGGCTTGTCCGGTACTGGATGACAGGCTGGCGGAGCTGTTTGCCGAGGCGATGAACCGGTATGCAGAGAAGCTGGAGGCGGCAGAAAAGACGGAAGGAAGCTGGCAATCCGGCCTTGCTGCGCCAGCGGGTGTCCGCCTGGGAGCAGACCCGGAGTTTGTGCTGCGCCGTCCGGACGGCGGGTTTGTGCCTGCCAACCGTTTCCTGGAAAAGTCAGGTACAGTAGGCTGCGATGCCGTTGTGCTGTCCCGCGACCGGGTGATCCATCCCTTGGCCGAGCTCCGGCCCAAACCATGTGACACCCCCCGGGAGCTGGTACGGGAGCTGTACCGGACCATGCGCCAGGCTGCGCGGCAAATTCCGGACACCTCCTTGTCCTGGCTGGCCGGGAGTATGCCCGGCAAAGGGCTCTCCACAGGCGGGCATGTGCATATCAGCGGGGTTTGGCTTCATCACCATCTGCTCCGGGCCTTGGACAATTATGTTGCCCTTCCTTTGGTTTTGGCGGAGGGAGAGGCGGCGGGACAACGCCGGCCCAAATACGGGTTTCTGGGCGATGTCCGCCGCAAGCGCCACGGCGGCTTCGAATACCGGACGCTGCCCAGCTGGCTGTCCGACCCGGATCTGGCCTTGGCTGTCCTGACGCTGATGCATACCGTTGCCCTGTACTACCGGGAGCTGCGCCAGACACCGCTGGATCATCTGGATGTCCAACGGGCGTATTACAACGGCGATAAGGCCGAGCTGCTGCCCATTGCCCGCAAGCTGTGGGCGGATTTGATGCGCCTGCCCGCTTACCGCAACAGCCGGGCGGTATTGGAGCCGTTCCGGGAGCGTCTGTTCCGTATGGAAGGCTGGGATGAGCAGGCAGATTTCCGCAAGCCGTGGAAAATCCCGCCTTATCAAGAGAAAGGCGCCACTCCCCCCGCATTCATGCTATAATTAATGATACCTTTTGAGAATATCTGCAAGAAAATCAAATGTTTCGTGACCGTTCGACAGTACGGCGGAGGATGGATATGGCTAAATATACACCGATGATGGAACAGTATCTGGCCGTCAAGGCCCAGGTGCCGGATGCATTTTTGTTTTTCCGGCTTGGCGATTTTTACGAAATGTTCTTCGAGGATGCGATTCAGGCCTCCCGGGAGCTTGAAATTACCCTGACCGGCAGGGAAGGCGGCGCGGAAGAGCGTATACCCATGTGCGGCGTACCTTATCATTCAGCTGATAACTACATCGCCCGGCTGATTGAGAAGGGGTACAAGGTTGCCATCTGCGAGCAGATGGAGAGTCCGTCGGAGACCAAAGGTATGGTCCGGCGGGAAATTGTGCGCATTGTTACTCCGGGCACCCTGATGGATGGCAAGCTGCTCAGCGAATCCGTCAACAATTACATAGCAAGTGTGATTAAAGAGGAGAATGGGATCGGCTTTGCCGTGTGCGACATCAGCACCGGTGAGCTGTATACGGCTGCATTGCCGGGTACGGAGGCGCTGTTGGATGAGCTGTCCGTATACGGACCCAAGGAAATCATCGGCACGGCGGAGGCGGTGGAGTGGCTGAAGAGGAATGGGGCTTCGGCTCTCCGTCCGCCTGTTTATACCATGTGGGACAAGGAGGATCCCCAAGCGCTGGAGGCCCAGTACGGGGAGGAGGAGCTGAGGAAGCTTGCTGCCTTAACCCGCCGGACCGTCTCCCTCTTGATTGCTTATTTGGGCGAAACCCAGAAGCGTTCCCTGGGGCATATGACCCGGATCGAAATTTACCGTCCCTCCCAATACATGGTGATGGACCCGTTTACCCGCCGGAATCTGGAGCTAACGGAAACGGTGCGTGACCGTGCGAAACGCGGCTCCCTCCTGTGGCTGCTGGATGAAACCGTCACCTCCATGGGTGGTCGTCTGCTCCGCCGTTGGATCGAGAAGCCCCTTGTAAACCGGGATCGGGTGGAGGAGCGGCTAGAGGCTGTGGATGCCCTGTACAACAATCTGATTGTCCGGGAGGACCTGCGGCAAAGCCTGAAGGACGTCTATGATCTGGAGCGGCTGACGGCCAGGGTATCCTACGGCAGCGCCAATGCCCGGGACATGCTTGCGCTTAAGATATCCTTAAGCCGTATGCCGGAAGCGGTGCGTCTTTGCCGGGAATCCGGATCACGGTCACTTGCGGCTCTGGTGGACGGCTTGGACGAGTGTGCGGATGTCCAGGAATGGATCGCCTCTGCCATTGTGGACGAGCCTCCCGTTTCCGTCAGGGACGGCGGCATGATCCGGCTGGGTTATAATGATCGGCTGGACCAGCTGAAGGAAGCCAACCAGAACGGCAAACAATGGCTGGCCGAGCTGGAGCAGAAGGAGCGGGAGCGCACGGGAATCCGCTCTCTGAAGGTCGGCTTTAATAAAGTGTTCGGCTATTATATTGAAATTACGCGCAGCCACCTGGCCAGCCTGCCGGAGGGCCTGTATGAACGGAAGCAGACTCTGGCCAATGCGGAGCGCTTCATTACCCCGGAGCTGAAGGAGAAGGAGGCGCTGATCCTCGAAGCCGAGGAAAAGATGGTGGATGTGGAGTACGCCCTCTTCAACGAGCTGCGGGAGAAAATTGCCCTCCAGGTCCACCGTTTGCAGCGGCTTGCTGAAGTGGTTGCCGCCGTGGATGTGTACCAGTCGCTGGCCTCTGTCAGTGCACGCCGTCGGTTCCGTAAGCCGGAGCTGTCTGCCGGTTATGATCTGACCGTTGTCGGAGGGCGCCACCCGGTGGTGGAGGCGGTGATGCAGGACGGCTCCTTCGTAGCCAATGATACAGCCATGACGGCGGAAGGCGGCCCGATGCTGCTGATTACCGGCCCCAATATGGCAGGCAAAAGCACCTACATGCGCCAGGTGGCCATTATTTGCATTATGGCCCAGATCGGCTGCTTCGTTCCGGCAGAGAAGGCGGTCGTTCCCATGACCGACCGGATCTTCACCCGGATCGGGGCTGCGGATGATCTGATCGGCGGCCAAAGCACCTTCATGGTGGAAATGATGGACATCCAGGTGATGACGGAGAAGGCCACCCGCCAGAGTTTGGTTATAATCGACGAGTTGGGCAGAGGCACCTCCACCGGAGAAGGGATGGCTATCGCCCAGGCGGTCATCGAATTTATGCATGACCGGGTAGGCTGCAAAACTCTGGTCTCCACCCACTTCCACGAGCTGGCCCATCTGGAGGAAAGTCTGGCCGGGCTGAAGAATTACTGCATGGCCGTGAAGGAAAGCGACGGCCAGGTTACCTTCCTGCGTAAGCTGATTCCCGGTGCGGCCAGCACCAGCTATGGCATCTATTGCGCACGGATTGCCGGTTTGCCCGGCGGCATTATCGACCGGGCGTACCAGCTGCTGGCCGCCTTCGAGGAGCGGGCAGGGGCGGTGGAGGCGGCGGTTTCGCTGGAGCGGGAGTCTGGGGAGCCGGAGTTTGTGCCTGCGGTTTCCGATGCGCCTGCCGCTTACACTGCTGCTCCCGAAGCCTTGGTAGAGACAGCGCCGGCGGTGCAGCTAAGCCTCTTCGGGCTGGAGGAGGACAAACCCTCTGCAGCGGATAAGGCCAAACGCAAGCAGGATGCTCGTACGGAAGGGGTTATGTCCTCCATCCGGGAGATGGATCTGATGAATATGACCCCCATGATGGCCATGAACCTGCTTTATGAGTTGAAGCGGAAGCTGGACGGCAAATAAATTCAATACAGACATGACGAGAGGGGATTCACCCATGAGATTCGCCTTAATCAATAAAAGCCGGGCGGCAGACCGCAAAAGCCGTTTGCCTGTCTGGAAGAAAATCGGCTTGTCGGCGGTTGTTGCCACCCTTGCCCTTCCTGCCTGGAGCGCTTACGCCAGCGTTTCCTCGGATAGGATGCAGCAGGTATTGGAGATTCTCTCCACCAGCCATGTGAGCGGCGCCTCGGAGGAAGCCTTAAGCGATGCGGCCATTCAAGCCATGGTGCAATCGCTGAATGATCCGTATACGGAATTTATGGACAAGAAACAATGGAGCCAATTCGAGGGCAGTCTGGCCCGCAATTATGTCGGAGTGGGGATTCTCATCAGCCACACGATGGAAGGGGTCTACATCGAGCAGGTATTTAATAATTCCTCTGCGGAAGCGGCAGGCCTGCGGGCCGATGATATTATCGTGAAGGTGAACGACACTGAAATTACGGCGGACAATGCCAAGGATGTAGTCACCTTTATCACCGGCGAGGAAAATAGCAATGTCACCATCACTGTGCTCCGCGGCGGCGAGCGGCTGGCTCTGACCATGCCGCGGAAAGCCGTATCTCTGCCTGTGGTGGATAGTGCTTATCTGGACGGCAGCGTGGGATATCTCCGGGTATTCAGCTTCTCCGATAACTCGGATGAGCAGTTTACGGAAATCCTGGACGGGTTCCGCGCCAAGAGCGATTTCCGCTCCCTGGTTATCGATCTCCGGGACAACCCGGGCGGTCTCCTGGAATCCGCTGGCTATATGGCCTCCAATTTTATTAAGGACAAGATCCTGATCCACACCAAAACCCGCAACGGAACCGATAATCCGGTCAATATTGTCGGAGGCACCACCTTGTCCCAGCCCGTTTACGTGCTGGTTAACGAAAACAGCGCCAGCGCTTCGGAAATCCTGGCAGGTGCGCTGCAGGATTACAAGGTGGCCGTGATTGCCGGTACCAATACCTACGGCAAGGGCAGTGTCCAGAATATCTACAGCCTGAGCGAAGGCTCCAAGCTGAAGGTGACCATTGAAGAATATCTGACGCCGCTGGGTCATCCTGTTAATAAGGTGGGCATCAAGCCGGATCTGGAGCTGGAAGGCGGCATGAATCAACTGCTCCATGTGCTGCGTCTGGCGGGAGTCCAGAATTTCAAGGTGGAGAAAAAACGCTCTGTAGTTACGGTGAATGGCATGAAAGTAGAGGATTCCCTGCCCGCTATGGAAGAGAATGGCAAGCTGTGGGTGCATTCCCGTGTTCTGGCTACCTTGGCCGGAGCTGAATTGAAATGGGTTCCCGAGTCTCAGGGCGTGGAGCTGTCCGTAAAGGGACAAGCCCCGGTTCTTATGGCAGGAAGTGAGGCCAAGATGGCGGGGGACTACCTGCTTCTGGATGCCGCCGCTTTTGCCCGGAGCTTCCCTGGAGTGAAGCTTGAGGGAACGTTGGACCACCTGGTGCTGAGCTCATCTGCGGTGAACTGATATGGGTGTGATCCGGGTATTGGATGACCATATTGCCAATCAGATTGCGGCGGGCGAGGTTGTGGAGCGGCCCTCTTCGGTGGTGAAGGAGCTGGTGGAGAATGCCATTGACGCAGGAAGCACCCGGATCGATGTGACGGTGGAGGATGGCGGTCTGGCCCTGATCCGGATTGCCGACAACGGCAGTGGTATCGGCGCGGATGATCTGGAGCGTGCCTTCCAGCGCCACGCCACCAGCAAAATTTCCTCGGGCAAGGATTTGTTCCACATCCGTACATTGGGCTTCCGGGGTGAGGCTCTGCCCAGTATTGCGGCGGTATCCAAGGTGGAATGTGTCTCGGCTTCAGACGATAGCGGGCTGGGCCGGCGCATTGAGCTTGCCGGAGGCCAACTGCTTGCCCATGAGGATGCGGCGGCAAGCAGGGGAACGGACATCCGCATCAAGGAGCTGTTCTATAATACCCCGGCGCGGCTCAAATACATGAAGACCATCCAGACCGAGCTGGGACATATCTCCGACTTTATCTACCGTCTGGCTTTGTCCCATCCGCAGATCGCCTTTTTGCTCAAGCATAATGGCAATACCCTGGTCCAGACGTTGGGCAACGGGGATCTGCTGTCCGTTATTGCAGCCATCTATGGGACAGGCGTAGCCAAGAAGATGCTGCCGATCAAAGGGGAGAGTCTCGATTACCGGATCAGCGGCTATATCTGCCGTCCGGAGGAAACCCGGGCGGGCCGCCATGCTATTTCCACGGTTATTAACGGGCGGTACATCCGCAATTATGCTGTGACCCAGGCGCTGGTCAAGGCTTACCATACGCTATTGCCCATCAACCGCTTCCCGATTGCGGTGCTGCATATTGAGATGGAGCCGTCGCTATTGGATGTGAACGTCCATCCCTCCAAAATGGAGGTCCGGTTCAGCAAGGAGCCGGAGCTATTGCAATTTGTGGAGGAAACGGCTGCCCGCATCCTGCGGGGGACTGCCCATATCCCTCAGGGAGCCCAGCCCCAGGCCAAAGCAGCGGCTAAGCCTGCAGTGATCCAGGAGCAGCTGGAGCTGTACCGGCCTCAGCCTCAGGCTCAAGCTCCGTCAGCTGCAGCCCCGGTCAAAGAGCAGCCGGGCCCTGCCCAGCCTCGTGAGCCGGATAATGTTTGGAGCCGGGGGCAAACCCTTCCCTCCGGAAGCACGCCGTTCCGGGAGGAACAGCCAGCCTCCCGCAGTACCGGGGGAGCAGCAGCCGGTTATCCCGGTACCTCAGCTTCAGCCGGAACCGGCTCGTCCTCCGGAACGGGGGCGTCAAGCGGTTACACGGCTCCGGCAAGAAGCCTGCCCCAGCGGGAGCAGCCGCCCCGGCCGGAGACCGTGCAGAAGCTGCTGGTTTCCCTGGAGCACGTGGACGATGCGGATGCAGCCGATGAGACGGAGGGAGCGGATGCGCCTGCTGGAACGAAACGCAGCCTGCCGAGGCTGCCGGAGCTGGATCCCATCGGCCAGCTGCACGGCACCTATATTGTGGCGCAGAATCCGGAAGGGCTGTACCTGATTGACCAGCACGCCGCCCATGAACGCATCAATTACGAATATTATTACGATTTATTCGGACGCCCCCAGGGTGCCAGCCAGGAGCTTCTGGTGCCCATTACCTTGGAGTTCACTCCATCGGAGGCGGAGGTGCTGAAGGGCAGACTTTCGGTTCTGGAACAATCCGGGGTTTATCTGGAAGCCTTCGGCGGCAGCACCTTTCTTGTCCGGGCTTATCCGCATTGGCTTCCCCCCGGGGAGGAGCGGGAGATAGTCACGGAGATCTGCGAATGGGTGCTGGCCGAACGCAAGCAGGTAGACCTGTCCAAGCTGCGGGAAAAAGCCTCCACCCTATGCTCGTGCAAGGCCTCCATCAAAGCCAACCAGTCCTTGACCCGGGTGGAGATGGAAGCGCTCCTGGACAGGCTGTCCTCCTGCAGAATGCCGTATACCTGCCCTCACGGCAGGCCCATCGTCATCAGCTTCTCCACCTATGAGCTGGAAAAGATGTTCAAGCGGGTAATGTAAATGGGTTTCCCTGGACCCAAAAAACGGACCGGAGCTTACGCTCGCCTGGTCCGTTTTTTTGGGGTTCCGTGCCGTCCGCTGTCAGCAGGGGCGGGGACGGGGGCGGTGATGACAGGGACACGGCTTCGGCCGGGGGGGAAGCGGCCGGGGCGGGTTGCCGTGATAACGCCGGTACACCCGAACATTGGTGCGTTCGGTTATCCGAGTAAATCCATGGCTGACCAGGCAGGCATGAGCGTCGGACAGCCTTTTGCCCACTTGGATTTCCTCCTTGCAGGGAGCGGCGCTGCCGACGACACAGCTTCCGGTAATCCGGAGCACGCCGTCAACAGTGGCGACCCGCAGGGTAACGACATCTGGCTTATGGACACGGCGGAAATTTCGGCTCATCGTAATCTCTCCTTTGCGGTAAGAGTTATTATAGTAGATGAGTCCCGGAGGTTGTCTGTCACGGCCATGAGCCATGAGCCATACGCCCGATTCGCATTTCCGCGGATTGTGGTTTATAATGGGTAGGAATTATGCTAACATATTGACAGGGAATGGAAAATTATCATGCTTGTAACCACTTCGTATCATCCGTCAACCGCGGAATTGGACCAAGCCCGCAGTCTGGCGGCCAGACTCGGCTGCCGCTATGTGCAGCGGAGGCAATCCTCTTTGCCCCGCCTTCAGCGGGAGCATGGCATTCAAGACCTTATCGTTGCTACTACCTTGGGGCTGCGGTATTTTCCCGAAGGAAGCAAGGAACCGTTTTTCTTTCATCCCAGCTCGGCCCAGGTGCGGATCAAGCGCCTGCTGCAGGGTATGGCTGACGGTTTGCTTGATGCGGCAGAGGTGCGGGAGGGGGATGTTATCCTCGACTGCACAGCCGGACTTTGCTCGGAATCCATTCTCTTCGCTTATGCGGCAGGCCCGTCGGGCCAGGTAACTGCACTCGAAAGCGAACCTCTTGTCGCCCTTTTGGTGGAGAATGGCCTACAAACCTACGAATCCGGGCTGGAGGTGCTTGACCAGGCCATGCGGCGGGTAAAAGTGATCCAGACCGATCATCTGGCCGAATTAAAGCGGCGGCCCGACAATAGCGTGGATGTGATCTATTTTGATCCGATGTTCCGCCAGACTATTGAGGAGACCAACGCCCTTGCTCCCTTAAAGGCCATTGCCAACGATAGCGCCTTGCAGGCTGAAGCCATTCAGGAGGCCAGGCGGGTTGCCCGGCGCCGGATCGTGCTGAAGGAGCAACGGGAGAGCGGGGAGTTCGAGCGTTTGGGCTTCCGCATGTTATTGCGGCCCAATACGAAAATTGCATACGGAGTGATGGATGTATGAATAAGGCCGGACTCTTCCGTCATCCCGGGGACAAGCCGCCGCTATGGGTGCTGCTGGGGCCAACCGCCATCGGCAAAACGGGGCTAAGCGTGGAAATTGCCAAACGTTACGGCTGCGAGATTATATCGGGGGATTCCATGCAGGTGTACCGGGGAATGGATATCGGGACTGCCAAGATCACCAGTGAGGAAATGCAGGGTGTCCCCCACCACATGCTGGATATCTGTGAGCCGGATTACCCGTTTTCAGTGGCGGAATTTCAAGAAAGAGTGCGGCAGTTGATCTTTGACATCGGCAGCCGTGGTGCAATCCCCTTTATTGTCGGGGGGACGGGGCTGTATATTGAATCCATTTGCTACGACTTCCAGTTCACTGATGTGGGCTCTGATGAAGAGTTCCGCGAGGAGCAGCGCCGGTTTCTTGAGGAGTTTGGACCGGAGGCTCTCCATGCCAGGCTGGCCGAGACAGACCCGGGCAGTGCCGGCCGGCTTCACGCCAACGACACCCGACGGGTGATTCGGGCGCTGGAGGTGTTCCACCTCACCGGACGTACGCTTACGGAGCAGCTTGCCGGTCAAACCAGGGAATCGCCCTACAATCTGTGCCTCATAGGCTTGACAATGGATCGGGATATTTTATATAACCGTATTGAAGCCCGCATTGACCAGATGATGGACGAGGGCCTGGTGGACGAGGTAAGAGGGCTCATGGCCCGGGGTCTGACCCGAAGCCACATTTCCATGCAGGGATTGGGCTACAAGGAGATTGCCGCTTATCTGGAGCAGGAGACAACCCTTCCCGAGGCGGTCCGGCTTCTGAAGCGGGATACCCGCCATTTTGCCAAACGCCAGCTTTCCTGGTTCCGTCATATGAACGAAATTAACTGGATTGAAATACCGGAACATGCAAAACTTTCACGCATCCTGCACAATTTCCATGAAATACTAGCAGGAAAGTTCGAAGGTCTTACGGAATATATTGGAGAGCATGAATATCCGCAGATTTGACATATAAGGCGTCTTACACTTTGAAGGGGGATTCCATCCATGAACAAGTCCATTAACATCCAAGACAACTTCTTAAACCAGCTCCGCAAAGAAAACATCCCGGTAACGGTTTATCTCACCAACGGCTTCCAGATTCGCGGCGTAATCAAAGCCTTCGATAACTTTACCATTATCGTGGACAGCGAGGGCAAGCAGCAGATGATTTATAAACATGCTATTTCCACGTTTACACCGCTCCGCCCAGTTTCCTTCAACCAGGAGGTCAATAACGACTAAGTGTCCGCGTCTGCCTGGATTGGAAAACGAAACCTTTTGCATATCTGGCACGTCAAATAGAATAGCGCCTGAGGAGCAATCCCTACTCAAGGGGTTGCTCTTATTGTTCACAGGACATATCCGACAAAGAGACAGGGGGATGAAGAGGTGGCCAACCGAAAACCCGCCAAATCAAAAACCAAAAAAACGGGCAAGCGCCGCTTTTCCTACGGCAAGCTGTTTATCGCAATGGGCATTACGGCCGCAGTCGCCATTGTGTGCGCATTAATCGGCTACATGGTCATTATTTATAACGGCCAGAAAATTTTTGATGAGAATAAAGACAAGATGGAAATGATGGAGGCCTCCGTTATCTATGACATTAATGATAAGGAAGTTTCCTTGCTGGGCCGGGAAAACCGGGAGCTGGTGGATAAAAGCGAAATTCCGAAGAAGGTGGCCTATGCCTTTATTGCTACGGAGGATAAACGCTTCGAGCAGCATGCCGGGGTGGACTTATGGGCCATCGGCCGGGCGCTGGTGAAGGACGTTGTCGCCAGAAGCGCGGTAGAAGGCGGCAGCACCATTACCCAGCAACTGGCGAAGAATCTGTTCCTGGACTTCGACAAAACCTTCTTCCGCAAAGGAACCGAAATGTCCATTGCCCTGGCGCTGGAGGAGAATCTGGACAAGGATGAGATCATGGAGCTGTACCTGAACCGGATATACTTCGGCAAGGGGGCATACGGCATTAAGGCGGCATCCAAGCTCTACTTCGGGAAGTCTGATCTGAACCAGCTGGAAACCTGGGAAATCGCCGCTCTGGCAGCCACCCCCAAGGCACCGGCCATCTACGGGCCTATGGGCGACCCGGAAAAATCCAAGGACCGCCGCAATGTGGTATTGAAGCTGATGTATGATCAGGGTTATATTACCGAAGCCGAGAAGAACAAGGCACAGGGGATGGAATATACTCCACCGGCCCAAAAAACGGATGAGCTTCTGGTGTTTAAGGATTATGTCATCCGGGAGGCGGCAGAGAAATACAAGCTGGAGGAGGAGGTTATCCGGCGGGGCGGCTACAAAATCTACACCACCATGAATGTGGACGCCCAGCGGATTCTGGAAACGGCCTTTAAGGATCCGAAGTTCTTCCAGAAGGATGGCCCGGAGCAAAAGATGCAGGGCGGCATGGTGATTGTGGACAATAAGGACGGCGGAATTGTCGCTATGTCCGGGGGACGGGATTATGCTGCCAAGGGTTTGAACCGCGCGTTGGTGCAGCGGCAGCCCGGCTCCTCCTTCAAACCCCTGATCGCCTATGCGCCGGCTATGGAGCTGCAGAGTGCCAAATACAATCCTTACACCCTTCTGCCGGATGAGCAGAAAAGCTACGCAGGCTACAGCCCCCGGAACTATGACGGCGTGTACCAGGGAGAGGTTACCATGATGGAGGCGATCCGCAAATCCATCAACGCCCCGGCCGTATGGCTGCTGAATGAAGTCGGCGTAGCCAAGGCCCGGGATTTCGTCAAGAAGATGGGGATCCCCCTCGAAAGCCAGGACAATAACCTGGCCATCGCCTTAGGCGGCTTGACCAAGGGTGTGACGCCCTTGGCCATGGCCCAGGCCTACAGCTCCTTCCCCAATAACGGGACGATGAATACGGCCTATTCCATTCGCAAGATTGTGGACAGCGAAGAAAACACGGTAGCGTCCGTTAAGCTGGAGAAGACCAAGGTTATGTCTCCCAAAACCGCGTATTACATGACCGAAATGCTCAAAGGAGTGGTCAGCGGCGGCACCGGCACCGCGGCCAAGCTGAACCGACCTGTTGCTGGCAAAACAGGCACCACCCAGCTGGACCTGAAGGGTCTGGAGAAAAATAACCGGGATGCCTGGTTTGTCGGGTATTCGGCGGAGTGGACGGCAGCGGTCTGGATGGGCTTCGACAAAACGGATACCAAACATTACGTGCTTCCGGCCAGCGGCTCCTACCCGGCGGCCCTGTTCAGAGAGGTGATGAACAAGGCACTGACCAATGTGGCCCCCAAGGACTTTGCGAAGCCCTCGGATGTGCCCAGCCTGACAGAGCCGCCCAAGAGTGTGGACAGTCTGAAGGCAGAATACATCAAGGACCCGCTGCCCAAGGTTGAACTGAACTGGTCAGGGGATACGGACAACAGCATTGGCGCGTACCAGATTTTCCGTAAGGAAGCCAAGGAGCAGGAATTCCGGCAGATTTCGGAACAGCTGAAGGGAACTCTCAAGTTCGCGGACATTACCATTAAACCCGGAGAGTCGTACGACTATTATGTGGTGCCGTACAATACCCAGTCCAATCAGGCCGGGGAAAAATCCAACGTGGTCTCGGTGCAGATTCCCGCCGATACGGCTGCCAGCCCGTCACCGTCGGCTTCGCCCAGCGGCAGCCCGGGTCCTGGCGGCAGCAACCGTCCAGGCGGCAGTCCGGGAACTCCGCGTCCAAGCGGCTCGGTTTCTCCGCTGCCTTCGCCGACCCCTTCCTCCACGTCCCCGACAACGGCCAAACCGTCTCCGGAGATCAGCAAGGAACCGCAGGGAGGCAATAATGGACCATCCTCGTCACCCGGCTCCAAGCCGTCACCCGGCGGTCCGGTGCAGGGGGAAGCGAATAACGGCAGCGGTTCGTCCAAATTGCCGTCAGGCGGACAATAGCCTGCATGACCGTGTTTGCCCATTAAAAGAAAAACCAGCCTTGATGGAGGAAGCTCCATTGGGGCTGGTTCTTTTAGTTTGAGCCTTTTTTCACAAATACGGCCGGATCGATGCACTCCTTAAATGCCGAAGTGGTCGTTGTAATCGGCTTCCTGACGGGAATACAGTGTCCAGGAGGTCACATTTTCGGCACCGCTTTCAATCGTCAGCTGGAAGTGCTCCGCAACCTTCTTCACAAGACTGCCAAGCTGGGGGGCAGCGCTTTCAAGGTAGCCTTCAATATAACCGCAATATTCCGGCACAGACACCCCGGAAACCTTCGCTGCGCCGCTGGGGGCTAAAGCCCGTGTGGCTGCTGCCGTAATCTTCACATGCTCCTGGGCACGCAAGAATTCAGCCAAAACTGTGGTAAGCTCTTCAGGCGATTGAATGGAAAAACGGGTGTTGTCATGCTGTTGAACAAGAATCGGCATGGGAATCCCTCCTCGTCATGATTACCAAGTGTTACCTACTGCAATGTATTCCACATTTGAGGAAAAATCCCTTCTTTTTTAAATTAAAATCATGCAGAATGCCATTAAAACCGCAGTCTATTGGCCAATGTGACAAGACATGAAAAATATGTTATTTTTAAATGTAATCAACACAGGCTGCAGCATAAGGAGGAACATGATTTATGACGATCCCGGCAAAACTTCTGACAGCCGGATTTGCAGCATGGACAGGCATGTGGATGCTGCTGTCCGGATGCGGAGCCAAACCTGAAGCGGGTACCGCTTCTTCTTCGCCTTCGGGAACAGTTCAGGCCGCGCCCGCTACGGTTAAGCCTTCGGCTTCGCCCTCTGTCTCACCATCCCAGAGCCCGTCCAAAAGCTGGACACAGCCTCCGGAGATGTCCATCGATACCAGCAAGACCTACAAAGCCGTATTCAAGACCAATAAGGGCAGCTTTACCGTAGAGCTGTTTGCCAAGGATGCCCCCAAGGCGGTCAACAATTTTGTCTTTTTGTCCAAGGAGCATTTTTACGACGGCGTGACCTTTCACCGCATTATCGAAAGCTTCATGATCCAGACCGGTGATCCCAAAGGAAACGGAACGGGAGGACCGGGGTATAAGTTTGCCCACGAGCCTACACAGTATAAGTATGACAAAGGTATCGTCGCCATGGCTAATTCAGGCCCGGATACCAACGGCAGCCAATTTTTCATTGTCACCGGGAATGCCAGCCACTTGAATGCCAAGCCGGATTACACCGTTTTCGGAAAAGTTGTGGATGGTATGGACACCACTGTGACAAGCATCGCCAAAACACCGGTGAAAACCAATCCTCTTAACGGCTCCGCGGAAACGCCCACGGAGAAGGTTACCATCGATTCCATTCAGATTATAGAGGAATAAAAAGCACAACTGCGGGATCCACCACTACTAAGACTGAAGGGAATAACGCCTGTGAAACGTAAATATTCTGACCGGGCTAATTGGAGAAGGGTAACAGAGAAGAAATTCCAGGTCCGCACGCTGCATGAGCCGGAGTTTCAAGGTTATGTGGTATTGTATCAGATCAAGCAGGTGCGGGATCCGTTATGGAAGGAATACGACGGCAAACGGTACTGCGTGGCGGATGCCGGGTATGAGTGGCTTCAGCATTTCCAGAAGGGCGCCCATTACATTATGACCTCCATGTTTAATGACAAGGGGCAGGTGGTCCAGTATTACATCGATATCTGCAAGGTGCAGGGTGTAACGGACAGAGGTGTACCTTGGTTTGACGATTTGTATCTGGATGTGGTGATTCTTCCCGGAGGCGAGCTGTTTCTGCTGGATGCGGAGGAGCTGGAGGATGCCTTGAAGAAGGGAATTATCACCCGTGAGGATTTTGATATGGCATGGGCTGAGGCTAACAAGGTAATGGAGATGTACCGGGAGGGGCGGTTTCCGCTTCTGAAGCTCTCCGGCAAACATTGGGGCTATTTCCACAGCCGTCATTAAGCAGGCTGCTCCTTTTCCATGGAGGTGAAGCATGGTTGATGAAACAAACAGGCAATAGGGTTTGTTTGCTCCTGCACGGCTTTACCGGAGGTCCATATGAGGTGGAGCCATTGGCGCGGGCGCTGGAGGAGGCGGGCTGGTATTGCCGGGTTCCCCGGCTCCCGGGGCACGACGAGGGACTTGCGGGGCTCTGTGACACCACCTGCGATATGTGGCTGGAGGCGGCGTGCCGGGAGGCGGAGCAGCTGGGGCAGGAATACGGCGCCTTTGACCTGGCCGGGTTTTCCATGGGAGGAATGCTGGGCATCCATTTGGCCGCCCGGTATCCGGTCCGCAAGCTGGCTTTGCTGAGCGCCGCGGCAATCTATGTAAGCCCGGGACGGATGGTCCGGAACATGTGGCATACCCGCCATGAAGAGCGGAGCGTCCTCCAGTTCAAGCTAAAGCAGACGCCGACGAAAGCGGTGCTGCAATTTATGCGGCTTGTGCACCGTGTACGTCCGGATATCAGCCGGGTGGCGGTGCCTGCTCTGGTGGTGCAGGGTCTGCGCGATCCCATCGTGCATCCTGTCAGCGCCAGGTATCTCACCAAACGATTGCCCTGTGTGGCAGAAACGGTTTACTTTCCCCGTTCCAGGCACTTGCTGTGTCTGGAAGAGGAAGCGCCGGATGTAATCTGCAGGGTAAGGGAATTTTTTGAGACGTGAGCAGTAATAAAACAATCAACTATCACCAAAATGAAAATATGATCGTTGTGCTTTTTCACAACTAAACCGAATGGGTGCCTTCTGCAGGTTGGGAGGGTGACTTCATCCGGTTTTTTTGGCATGTTTCTACTCATGGTTTCCCGACAAGGAGCATAATAGCGTACCACAAATGATCGCTATTTACATAAAAGAGACGAAATTCACCAAATAAGATACATCAAATGTATCCTATTGACTCTCAGGCCTCGCAAAATGGGGGAAATGGAGCAAATAGGATACACTTGATGTTTGCTATTGATACAAATATGGAGGAAATACAGGTTTAGCATACATTTTTAGGCGCTTACATCCAGCCGGGAGAACCCGCACCAAAAACGGGCCCCCTATATACGGGAGCCCGTCCTCTGTTTACAGCTGCGCCAACTTACCCGTTAATGACAACGCCGCCGTTAATATGCAGAACTTGTCCGGTGACATAGGAGGAATCGCCGCTGGCCAGGTACACGTACCCCGGTGCCAGTTCCTCGGGCTGTCCGGCCCGCTTCATGGGCGTATAGCTGCCAAACTCCGATACCTTCTTTTCGTCGAAGGTGGAGGGGATAAGCGGCGTCCATATGGGGCCGGGTGCAACCGCATTGACCCGGATGCCCTTCTCGATCAGCTGGGCTGACAGAGAGCGGGTAAAGGTGACGATGGCACCCTTGGTGGCCGAATAGTCCAGCAGGTCCTTGCTGCCTTTATAGGCCGTTATAGAAGCGGTGTTAATAATGGAGGATCCTGCCTGCAGATGCGGCGCTACTGCTTTGGTCAGATAGAAGAACGCAAAGACGTTAGTCCGGAAGGTTTTCTCCAGCTGCTCTGCGGTGATATCCTCCAGGGTGGTCTGGGGATGCTGCTCCGCTGCATTATTCACCAGGATGTCGAGTTTGCCCAACTGCTTCATAGCGAAGTCCGCCAGCTCCTGACAGGCCTTTTCCTGTCCCAGGTCGCCGCTCCACAAGTAGCATTTGCGCCCTTCCTGCTCCACCTGCCGTTTGGTCTCCTCTGCGTCCTGATGCTCATTCAGATACGCCACCACCACATCGGCGCCTTCCTTGGCGAAATGGATGGCGACCGCACGGCCGATACCGCTGTCGCCGCCGGTAATAATGGCTGCCTTGCCGGTGAGCTTGCCTGCTGCTTTATACTTGTTATCTTCGAATACGGGGAGGGGATTCATCTCCGATTCCAGACCCGGTTGCCTGTCCTGGTGCTGGGGCGGGAATGTCTTCTTTTGGGTGTCCTGAGTATTGGTTGACATGATTTCATTCTCCTTTCAACGCTGGTTTCAAAAATACATGGTCCAACATCAGTTTGCCTAAATGAACCGGGTTTATGAACCTGCCTGCGACGCAAATAGGTTTTACCCTCCAGGCAAAAGGCCTAAACACACGACCCCCTCAAAGTAATGTGGGGCTGCGAATGATTTTAGGGCTGAAACAAGAATATTTCTCCTTTCTTTCGCCTATACTAAACAACGCAAGCTATTTTTCTTCAACACGCGCCCTCGATGGCCGTGGATTGAAACTATGGAGGTTTGTTACCAAGATGCAAACAGGAACAGTAAAGTGGTTTAACGCAGAAAAAGGCTACGGGTTTATTACTTCCGACGAAGGCGGCGATGTCTTCGTCCACTACAGC
The DNA here is from genome assembly GCA_023388055.1 of Bacillota bacterium. Classification (GTDB taxonomy): domain Bacteria; phylum Bacillota; class Bacilli; order Paenibacillales; family NBRC-103111; genus Paenibacillus_AR. The sequence goes on from JAEWGW010000006.1 coordinate 55,786, forward strand.
GCCATCACCGGTGAAGGCTTCAAGTCTCTGGACGAAGGCCAGAAGGTCAGCTTCACAGTGGTGCAAGGCAACCGCGGTCCGCAAGCCGAGAATGTCAGCAAGTTGTAAGGCAGGTCTTCGGCTGTAACGGCGCATGACCTCAAAAAAACAAACACGCCTAAGCTTGGGCTAACCCGGCTTACGGCGTGTTTTTTTTCTGCCATTCTTTCCGTTTCTTTTTAAGCGGAGAATTGTGTACAATAAAGGCGGACGCACTTCATGGTTCAACCTTCCAATCCTGTCCGACGCAGACGGCATTGGACAATCTGCCCGGCGAATATAATGGTCTCTAAGGACTTCGGCAAATTGGGGGAGTGGACATGAGCGTTCGCAGTATTCCGGGAGATTCGTTGGAGAGCGTCCGGGCTTCCCGCCAGATCAGTGTGGTGTTCCGCAAGGAGGAACCGGCTGCCCAGCCTGTAGAGAACGGGAGTGGCATTCCCTTCGGCAATAAATTCCTGGAGCCCGGCACACCATATGCCAATGTGTTCCGGGAGCTGAACCAGATGATCGGACTGGACAATGTGAAGGAGCTGGTGTACGAGGTGTACGCCATGCTGCAGGTCAGTCAATACCGGGCGGAGGCCGGGTTAGTCGCCAATACCCACGTGTACCATATGGTATTCAAGGGGAATCCGGGAACCGGTAAAACAACCGTAGCCCGTCTGATTGCCAAGCTGTTCCAGGAGATGGGCATCCTGTCCAAGGGACATCTGATCGAGGTGGAGCGGGCGGATCTGGTGGGCGAATATATCGGGCATACCGCTTTAAAAACCAGGGAACTGATTAAAAAGGCCTTGGGCGGGATTCTGTTTATCGATGAGGCGTACAGCCTGGCCCGGGGCGGCGAGAAGGACTTTGGCAAGGAAGCCATCGACACGCTGGTGAAGGCCATGGAGGATTATAAGAATCAGTTTGTGCTGATTCTGGCAGGCTATCAGGAGGAGATGGAATTCTTCCTGAAGACGAATCCGGGTCTGCCATCGCGGTTTCCCATCCAGGTGGATTTCGCCGATTATTCCGTGGACCAGCTGATGCAGATTGCCGAGCTGATGGTGAAGGAGCGCCAATATGCGCTTTTGCCCCAGACGGAGATGAAGCTGCGCCAGCATCTGGTTACCGAGAAGCTGCGGCAGGAGGACGGGTTCAGCAATGCCCGGTACGTCCGCAATACCATCGAGAAGGCAATGCGCTACCAGGCGGTGCGAATTCTGCAGCAGAATCAGGGATCACCCTCCCGGTCGGAGCTGATGACCATCCGTCCGGAGGACTTGAAATGGGACAAAGCAGGTCCCCAAAGGTAATATATTAGTTGTAGAATGGACACGGCAAAAGGAGTCGATGCAATAGATGAAACCGACATCGCAGGATAATACGCAGCAAGCTCAGGAACGGGCCGTTCTGGTCAGCTTGGTGTTGAAGGAGCGGGGAGCCAACGCCGAGCTCGCGGAATACTCCCTGCAGGAATTGGTTCGCCTGGCCGAAACGGCCGGAGTGACTGTTATGGAAACCATGAAACAAAGCCGGGATAAAGCCGATTCCAAATGGCTGATCGGCAAGGGCAAGGTAGAGGAGCTGAAGGAGAGGCTCCGGGAGCTGGATGCACAAACGGCGATTTTCGACCAGGAGCTCACAGGTATTCAGGTGCGGAATCTGGAGGAAGCGCTGGATGTGAAAATTATTGACCGGACACAGCTGATCTTGGATATATTCGCCGGACGGGCGAAAACCCGGGAGGGCATTCTCCAGGTGGAGCTGGCCCAGCACAGCTATCTGCTGCCGCGGCTGGTGGGACATGGCAAGAACCTCTCCCGTCTGGGCGGCGGCATCGGCACCAGAGGTCCCGGTGAAACCAAGCTGGAAACCGACCGGCGCCATATCCGCAACCGGATCGGGGAGCTGAAGCGCCAGCTGGAGGAGGTCACCAAACACCGCAAGCTGCACCGGGAGCGCAGACGCAAGTCCGGCGTTTATCAGGTCGCGCTGGTGGGTTACACCAATGCCGGCAAATCCACTCTGCTGCGTCAGCTGACCGCTGCCGATGTGCTGGTGGAGAATCAGCTGTTCGCTACTCTGGATCCCACCTCCCGGACGCTGGATCTGCCTAACGGCAAGGAAGTGGTGATAACCGACACCGTCGGTTTCATCCAGAATCTGCCCCATGATCTGGTGGCTGCATTCCGGGCAACACTGGAGGAGGCCAATGAGGCCGATCTCATCCTGCATGTGGTAGACAGTGCCATCGATATGCGCGAAGAGCAGATGAAGGTGGTGCTGGAGGTTCTCGAGGAGCTGGGCGCCCGCGGCAAGGAAATGATAACGGTCTTCAACAAAATCGATCTTTGCCAGCCAGGTCAGGTGGAGCTTTTGACTCCGGGAGAGGGAGATTTCATCCGGCTTTCGGCTTACAATCAGGATGACCTGGAGAGGCTTAAGCTAGTGATTCAGGATAAAATGGCAGGCGGCCTCCACTCCTTCCGGATTCCCGCAGTGCAGGGGGACAAGATTTCTTTGGCATACCGGCTGGGAACGGTAGTGGAGACGGAGATGGATGGAGAGGACATGGTCATTTCCGTAGATGTGAATGCGCAGGATTATGAGAAATTCGGCTACCTTCTGGCCGGATGCGAAGTGAATACAGGGGATATAGACAAGGGAGAGCTAATCGAAGGATGAATTTCACAGAGACGATCACCAAAGCGGCACAACAGGCAGAAATCAAGGCAGAAGCAAAGCTGAAGGAAATTGACAGGCTAATTGATGAAAACCAGTGGAAGGTGATCGGAGCATTCCAGAAGCATCAGGTCAGTGATTTCCACTTTGCAGGCTCCACCGGCTACGGATACAATGACCGGGGCCGGGAGGTGCTGGACCTGGTGTATGCGGATATTTTCGGGGCGGAGGCCGGATTGGTCCGGCCCCATTTTGTGTCCGGAACCCATACCATCTCCACGGCACTGTTCGGGTGCCTGCGTCCCGGGGATGAGCTGGTTTATATTACCGGGCGCCCTTATGACACCCTCCATAAAGTAATCGGCAAACCGGCTGATGGGACAGGCTCTCTGATGGATTATGGCATTCATTACGGCGAGGTGGCTTTGACTGCCGCCGGGAAACCGGACTGGGACGGCATCAGGGAACGGTTAACCTCACGGACCACGATGGTGGGTATCCAACGCTCCCGTGGGTATGACTGGCGGCCCGCCTTCACCGTGGAGGAAATCGGGGAAATGGTTCGGTTCGTAAAGAACCTCTATCCCGGAATGATTGTGTTCGTGGACAATTGCTACGGTGAATTTACGGAGCGCCTGGAGCCCACCCAAGCAGGTGTGGATCTTATGGCCGGCTCCCTAATCAAGAATCCTGGCGGGGGCGTGGCAGCCGGCGGGGGATACATTGTAGGACGGGCTGATCTGGTGGAGAAAGCGGCCTTCCGTTTAACGGCGCCGGGGATTGGTGGTGAGGTAGGCGCTACTCTGGGGACATTGCGCGGCATGTATCAGGGACTGTTTCTGGCGCCACACACCACAGGACAAGCCATCAAGGGCAGTGTGTTTGCATCGGCTGTTTTTGAGGACCTGGGTTTTGATACCCATCCCCGCTGGCAGGATACCCGGACGGACCTGATTCAAGCCATCCGGTTTACCGGTGCCGAGCATTTGGTCGCTTTTGTGCAGGGGATTCAAAAAGCCTCTGCCGTCGACGCCCATGTGGTGCCGGAGCCGTGGGACATGCCCGGTTACGAGCATCCCGTGATTATGGCAGCGGGAACCTTCATCCAAGGAGGCAGCCTGGAGCTGTCGGCGGATGCGCCAATCCGTGAGCCTTATATCGCCTACATGCAGGGTGGACTAACTTATTCCCACGCCAAGCTGGGTGTCCTGTGCGCATTGCAGAATATGGTGGAAAAGGGCTTGCTTCAACTGGATTAACCATTGTAATTAAACCTAACACAACTTGACAAGTTCTTGTTATAGTGATACGATCATAACATAAAGTGTCACAGGGGTGATAAGGTATGAGTGATGACATCCGCAGGAATATGGCGCTTTTCCCCATTGGTATCGTGATGAAACTGACGGATTTAACCGCTCGCCAAATCCGTTATTACGAGCAGCACGAACTGGTTATGCCGGCCCGTACAGGCGGCAACCAGCGGTTGTATTCCTTTAATGATGTGGAGCGTCTACTGCAGATTAAGGATTTGATTGAGAAGGGTGTTAACATCGCGGGGATTAAGCAGGTTCTTCTGCCTGTGGACCAAACCTCCGAGGAAGCCACCGTATTAAACGAACAAACGGAAGTTAAGCGCAAGGAGCTGACGGATTCCCAGCTTCACAAGATGCTCAAGCAGCAGCTGATGACCGGCGGCAAACGTCCTGGCCAGGTGTCCCTGATTCAGGGCGAGCTGTCCCGCTTCTTTCACTAATTTCCGCATATTGTACATAAGGGAGGAGAACTCGAGTGTATTCCAATTACACGAAAGAAGACATTCTTCGCATTGCCAAGGAACAGAATGTCCGGTTTATCCGGCTGCAGTTCACCGATCTTCTGGGCGCCATCAAGAACGTGGAAATTCCGTTAAGCCAGCTTGAGAAAGCGCTTGACAACAAGATGATGTTCGACGGCTCCTCCATTGAGGGTTATGTGCGGATCGAAGAATCCGACATGTATCTTTATCCGGACCTGAGTACCTGGGTGGTTTTCCCTTGGGTAGCCGAGGACCGTATCGCACGTCTGATCTGCGACATCTATCTGCCGGACGGTCGTCCGTTTCCTGGTGATCCCCGCGGTATTCTCAAGCGTGTGCTGAGGGAAGCGGAGGAGATGGGTTATACCGCTATGAATGTTGGTCCTGAGCCGGAATTCTTCCTGTTCAAGACCGATGAGAAGGGCAATCCCACTACGGAGCTGAACGATCAGGGCGGTTATTTCGACCTGGCTCCTATGGACCTGGGTGAAAACTGCCGCCGTGAAATCGTACTGACTCTGGAGGAAATGGGCTTCGAAATTGAAGCGTCCCACCATGAGGTGGCTCCCGGACAGCATGAGATCGACTTCAAATACGCCGATGCCTTGAAGGCGGCTGACCAAATTCAGACCTTCAAGCTGGTAGTGAAGACTGTAGCCCGTCAGCATGGGCTGCACGCCACCTTTATGCCCAAACCTCTCTTTGGGGTGAACGGCTCCGGTATGCACTGCCACCAATCCTTGTTCAAGGGTTCCGAGAATGCTTTCTACGATGAGAAGGACAAGCTGGGCCTGAGCATCGACGCCCGCTATTATATGGCCGGTATCCTGAAGCATGCCAAGGGAATGGCCGCTATCACCAATCCGATTGTCAACTCGTACAAGCGTCTGGTGCCCGGTTATGAAGCTCCTTGTTATGTGGCCTGGTCCGCCAGCAACCGCAGCCCGATGATCCGTATCCCGGCATCCCGCGGCTTGAGCACCCGTGTCGAGGTTCGTAATCCGGACCCTGCGGCTAATCCGTACCTGGCACTGGCTGTTATGCTGGCTGCCGGTCTGGACGGCATCCGCCACAAAACCTCCCTGCCGGCTCCTGTGGACCGGAACATCTACGTCATGACCGACGAAGAGCGGGAGGAGCAGGGTATTCCCAGCCTGCCAATGGATCTCAAGGAAGCCCTCGGCGAGATGATCCGCAACGATATCATCGTCAATGCGCTGGGCGAACACGCCACCGCATACTTCTATGAGCTGAAGGAAATCGAATGGGACATGTATAGGACCCAGATCCACCAGTGGGAACGGGATCAGTACGTTACGCATTATTGATGGGGAAAAGCAGTAAATAAGGAATGGGCGAACAGGATTCCGCTTTACGGAGTCCTGTTTGTCCTTTTTCTGCTAGAACTCACTATCGAACCGGCTAAATAAACACCCCGAAGGGGTGTTTTTCTTTTTTGGAGCTTGCATGATTCAGTTGTCTCCGATATAATACTGAATAAACGTTCAGTATTATTCTGTAATCGAGGTGAGGCCTTACGTGAATAAAAAAAAGCTGCAAACCGAGCAGACGAAAAAGAAAATTGCCGATGCGTCCAGGGCCTTGTTTATTCAAAAGGGCTATAAAGCTACTTCTATTGAAGATATAGTGAAGGCTACCTCCTGCAGCGCCGGCAATATTTATTATCATTTCAAGAGCAAGGAAAGCCTGTTCCTGTATTTAATTGTGGATTGGAACCGGGAATGGGAGGAAACCTGGCTGGCCAAGGAGCCTTCTTTTCCCACAGTGATTGAAAAGTTGTACGGTTTGGCGGATCATCTGGCATTGGACCAGTTGAACCATCCCTTAACCAAAGCAGTAAACGAATTCTACAACAACACCGAAAAACCTACAGAAGTAGAAGATCACATCCATGAAATTGTCCAGGATTATCTGGCATTTAACCGGCAATTGCTCCAGCGGGGGATCGAAAATGGGGAGCTGCAGGGGTTAGATCTTAACGGAATGGCGGTTATTTTGGATAGTCTATTTTTGGGACTGAGCCAGCATTCCCGGAATATGAGCCGGCAAGAAACATTGGATATGTATCGCCTGGCCATAGATGTGTTTTTGCGCGGTGTAGCCACCGCTTAATTTTTTATGAAGATCTAGAATGAAAATTCAGTATGTTTCGTACATCTTTGGAGGAAAAACGTATGTCGATTATGTTGAAAAAACGGGGAGCTATCCTCATCCTGATGCTCAATCTGTTCCTTGTGTTTACCGGTATAGGTCTGATCATTCCCATCATGCCCAAGTATATGGATAACCTGGGGATCACGGGAAGCACCGTTGGTCTATTGGTGGCGGCCTTTTCATTAACCCAGCTGCTGTTTTCGCCTTTGGCAGGACGGTTATCAGATCAGTTCGGAAGGAAAAAGATGATTGTATCCGGGATGGTCCTTTTTGCTATATCGGAGGCAATGTTTGGAATGGCTAGCGATACGGTGTTGCTGTTTCTCGCCCGTATGCTTGGAGGGATCAGCGCCGCGATGATCATGCCTGCGGTAATGGCGTATGCTGCGGATGTGACCACCACCGAGGAACGTGCTGCGGGAATGGGATACATTAATGCCTCGATCACCACAGGCTTTATTATTGGTCCGGGAATTGGTGGATACATCTCGGAATTCGGAATCCGGGTGCCCTTTTATTGCGCGGCGGTAGCGGGATTGGCTGCTGCCTGCATTACCTTATTCGTGCTTAAAGAATCCTTGCCAGAGCGAATGGAGGAGGGGGCGAAGGCGCAGAAGCCCCAGGTGCGAAGCGGCTTTTTAAACCAATTGATGTCCTCCTACCGTGAACCCTATTTTTTAAGCCTCATTATTGTGTTTGTACTTTCATTTGGTCTGGCGAACTTCGAAACGGTATTCGGGCTGTTCGTCGATCATAAATTCGGGTTTGAACCCAGGGATATTGCGTTTATTATTACCTTTGGTTCAATCAGTGGGGCAGTAGTACAAGCAACAGCCTTCAGTTGGATATTGAACCGCTTCGGAGAAAAACGGGTGATTTCCGTATGTCTGCTGTTCGCCGGAGTTTTTATTCTTTTGACCCTATTTGTCCATAAGTTCTGGCTGATTTTTGCGGTTACCTTTATTGTATTTCTGGCCATTGATATATTGCGGCCTGCCATCGGAACCCAGATGTCCATGTTGGCTAAGGATCAGCAGGGGTATGTCGCCGGCTTGAATTCTGCCTTTACCAGCCTTGGCAATATTGCCGGGCCCATTGTGGCCGGAGTCCTATTTGACTTAAATGTGAATTATCCTTACAGCCTCGCGAGCATTGTGCTGCTGTTATGCTTTGGTTTATCGCTGCGTGTCGGCCGTAGAGAGGTGCAGCCAACCGCCGTGAAGATATAGGTTTCCCGTTGTGGCCAAGTGAACAAAAAAAGGCGTATCCCTTTGCGGATAACGCTTTTTTGACTTTTTGCCGGACTTCCTTTTTCTGCAATTGCGTCCCGCCTTTGAAATTTGGTATGATAAAACCCTTCAAGGCTTCCATGTAAAGAATTCGGTTGAAAATGAATGCGGAAAATTTTATATTTTAAAAAACGACATAAATATGAAATTGGCACTCCCATTCTTGTCAATTTCGTGATATATTTACTGCATAGCATGTAATTGTCACGCAAAGTCAATGCATAAAATATTTGCATCTTAATTGCATCTCATTCGAATCGGGTGAAAACAATGTCGTATTCCATATTAATCGTGGATGATCACCCTTTGATGGCTCAGGCGACGAAGGTTATGCTGGAGCAATTGGAGGATATTCAAGTCATCGGAATCGCTCCTACCGGCCAGGATTGTTTGAATGTGGTCGGTGATTTAAAGCCGGATTTGGTACTGCTGGATTATTTGCTTCCCGATATGGCGGGCACGGATGTTTGCGAGCTTTTGAAGAAGGAGTACCCGGATCTCAAAATTGTGATCTTCACCGGGATGGAGACGGAGGCATTGCTGCCTAAATTTCTTGAGATTCATGCCAGCGGAGTCATTTCCAAAGGAATGAAGCAGGAAACCATCAAGCATATTATTTATTGTGTGCTTGCCGGCAACGTGGTAATCCCCCAGAGCGGCCTGCAGCTGCTAAGCAGACAGCCTCTTACCACCGTAGAGGTGGAGCTGAATGCGGAGGAAGCGGCGATAATGAATATGATTATGAAAGGGTATACCCAAGAGCAGATTGCGGACCAGATTCATATGAGCAAACGGTCCATCGACAATTATCAGCGGAGAATTTATGACAAGATGGGCGTCCGCAGCCGGGTTCAAGCCATTGAGACCTTTGTCCGGTCCAAGTATTACAGCGGCTAATTGGTCATACATAAAAGCTTCCGCCTCCAGGAAAAGGGCGGGGGCTTTTTTTGTCGGTTTGCAGACCAATTGGCGCGGGGGAGTGGTAGTCTATGAAACCTAACGGAACTCAGAAGCTCTTACGGTGCTTTTTTGCCTGCTTAGGGAGCGAATCCCCTTTCTAACAGTCGCTAAATTCCGTTAGAATCCCTCATGGGATTACGCCTTGCGGTCTCTACCGCTTCGCGATTTTCCGCCTTTAAGGGCTTCTTAGTTCCGTAAGAGTTAGAGCTCCTTTTCTTTCTAAAGCGGGAGTGGAGAAAATGGGGGCTATTCTGAATATTATAAGGCGCATTGAGGAATTTGATTTATTTAAAACGGAAAAAATGAAAACTATATAAAGTTTATTAAGCGATGTGTACAATAAGGCTTAAAAAGGAGTGGAAGAAATGGATACGATGGATCGGCAAATTCTTGATTTGTTACAAACAGACGGGCGGATGAGCCATTCGGATATCAGTAAGCATGTCCACCTGTCTCTGCCTGCGGTGTCGGAGCGGATCCGCAAGCTGGAGGCCTGCGGCTGTATTGACGGTTTTACGGTGAAGCTGAACAGAGAGTTTATGGGACTGGGGCTGCTAGCCTTCGTCTTCATTACGCTGGAGCGGCCGGAGCATATACCCGCATTCCAGGCGGCCATCCTGGAGGAGGAAGCGGTCCTGGAATGTCACCACCTAGCGGGGGAGTTTGATTATCTGCTAAAAACGGCAACGGGGAGCACCAAACAGCTGGAGGAATTGATTTCGCTGCGGCTGAAGCAAATTCCGGGTGTGATCAAAACCAATACCATGATCGCGTTGTCGACCGTAAAGGAGAGATAGCGGATGCCAACCTCGTTGTTTATAAAAAGCTTGCTTCTAGGGATATCCGTAGCCGCGCCAATCGGGCCTATCGGTATGATGGTCCTTCAACGGACCTTAAAGCTTGGTCTAAAAAAAGGGCTGGCTTCCGGTCTGGGGGTAGCCTTGGCTGACATGATCTGCGCCGCAGCCGTCAGCGCTGGTATTGCAGCCGTTCTTCTGCAGGCAGGGCCGTTGGCCTGGACGCTGAAGCTTGCAGGCGGGGTGTATTTGGTCGGCATCGGTCTCAGAGCATGGAGAGCGGCAACAGACGCAGCAGAGGAGAAGATGGATTTGAAGGGGGAAGGTGCCCTGTCCATTCTGCTGCTGACTTTGGCCAACCCGGGGACGTGGATTGCCTATGCAGGCGCCTATGCAGCTATCCAGCCCGATCTCGGCAGCGGGTGGGGGCTTGATTATGTGCTTGGGGTTGGTCTGGGCTCCGGTTTGTGGTGGTGCTTTCTGAGCTTCTTCGCCGGGTGGCTGCGGACCAAGCTGGATCAGGGCATGAAAAGGATGATGTACCGGATTTCCGGTGCGATGATCATATTCTTCGGCCTGTGGGGAGTCGTTCAGTTACCCTAAATCAGGGGCTGCCCATGTATACAAAAAGCCGGCTATTCCATAAGGAATGCCGGCTGTGCTGCGTTAGGCTCGAATTAATGAATATCCCGGAATAGTCCAATTACCTTGCCTAATATGGTAACATTCTTCAAACGGATCGGCTCCATTGTGGGGTTCTCCGGCTGCAGCCGGATATGATCCTTCTCCTTGTAAAAGCGCTTAACGGTAGCTTCATCCTCTTCGGTCATCGCTACAACAATCTCCCCGTTATGGGCATTGGCTTGCTGCCTGACGATTACGAAATCCCCGTCGCGGATGCCGGCATCGATCATGCTTTCACCCATAACGCTCAGCATAAACACCTGATCGTCATGCACCATATGTGCGGGCAGCGGGAAGTAGCCTTCGATATTTTCCGTAGCTGTAATGGGAACACCGGCTGTGACCTTGCCCACCAGCGGTACCTGCTTGATGGAATGGGGGAACATCTCCAAACCTTCATCTTCACTCCCCAGAATCTCGATGGCCCGGGGTTTTGTCGGGTCGCGGCGGATCATACCCTTCTTCTCCAGGCGTTCGAGATGCCCGTGCACAGTAGAGCTGGATGCCAATCCAACGGCTTCTCCAATTTCGCGTACGGAGGGGGGATAGCCTTTATCGCGGACTTCATTCTTGATAAATTCGAGGATCGCTTGCTGCCGATTGGAAATCCTGCTCATTCTGATCACTCCAGTATGGAAATAATTATTAAAATTATAACACAGAACCGGAGTTCGCACAAACATAAGTTCGAATGGGTGTTTTGCGAACATCTGTTTGTTTTTCGTTGACACAAACATTTGTTCGTGATATTCTAATTCCAGAACAAATGTTTGGGAGTGATCGGTGATGAAGATGAGTCCGAATCGGTTGATGAGACGATTGATTATGATGGCCGGGATTATAGTTTCCGTGTTGTCTGTTGCCATATTGCATGCCTATGCAGGGAATGAACCAGAGGAGCCTGCTCTCTCTCAAGGCTATAGAGCGACTACAGCGGCTTCCCTTGCTGTTCAGACCGTTGCCTTTAAGGAGCCCTCTAAAACCATCTACACGGTAGATGTATGTCCGGGAGATACCTTGTGGGGAATCGCTGCTTCCCATCTGCCAGAGGGGGAGAGCGTACGTTCGTATATCAACAAAATGAAGAAAACGAACAACCTCAAAAACTCGGAAATCCGGGCAGGCCAAATTCTTGTTCTTCCATAAAGAAAATCAAAGTTATATATGCTGTTTTACAGAAGCCTTACCGGAAGGGGACATGGGTTTATTCCCACCTCCCGGGGAAGGTTTCTTTGTGTTTTTTGCCTGACTCTTGACAATCCACGAGTGGAATGGCAAAGTTAAATAAGCTTGTATCGAAGGAATTCGGGCAGCGGTTCAAATAGATGGTCAACAGGAGGAGCAGAACATGGAAGAACTCATCCAGAGGATTAATGAATTGGCCCGCAAGGCCAAAACCTCCGGACTAACGGATGCAGAATTGGAAGAACGCAATGAGCTTCGCCGCAAATATATTGATTCCTTCAAAGCATCTATGAGGGATCAGCTGCAGTATGTGAAATATACGGGCGATGAAGAAGACAACGGTAAGGCATAACATCTCTACTAATAGAAGGGGTCGTCAATGTGTCGCGTAAATGGGAACGTATGGTCGTCAAGAATCAGAAGACAGTAAACCGCAGCCGCAAAAAGAGCGGGATAGCTACAATTGAAGAAAGCAACCGCAAGAAGGATGCCGATTTGATTATTAAAGGACGCAGTTGGATGTTCGCCAGCCTATTGGCTGTATTCGGCTTGTTCTACCTCATTACCTCGGCTGTGAACGGTGTTGCTATGAACGGAATATACTGGTTTACCGGAATCAGCTATGTTCTTCTGGGTGTGCTGATCTATCTGGTCCGCAGGCCGGTTATCGGAATCGGGAAAAGCTACATTACCCTCCGCCGTTTTGGCGGGGATAAGCGAATCGGCTCCGAAAGCATTGAAGAGCTGACCATGAACAACGGCCATATCATCATTCAACAGAAAAATGTCAAGAAAAAATATATCTACACCAAGCTTCAGCACCGCTTCCCCATGGACGAACTGAACGCCAAGCTGCGTGAGTTCGCCATCCGGGAGAGAGTTCCCTTCAAGGATGAAACCAAGTAACCTTTAGCGGAAGGAAGAGAGACATTGGCCTTACAAGCTGTTTTATTCGATTTGGATGATACCCTGCTGTGGGATGACCGGAGTGTGAACGAAGCATTTCACGCAACCTGCATGGCTGCCGCAGAGAAATATCCGGCTATCCAAGCTTCGGAGCTGGAGGCCTCTGTCCGGCAGGAAGGCCGCGCCTTGTATGAAAGCTACGAGACCTTCCCCTTTACCAAAATGATCGGGATTAACCCCTTTGAAGCCTTCTGGGCGCATTTCTCCGAGGGAGAGCATGAAATGTTCCGCAAGCTGGAGCAGCAATCTCCCGCCTACCGGATTGAAGCCTGGACGAAGGGACTGCAGGGAATTGGTATCGACGATCCCGCATTGGGCAAGGAGCTGGCGGAGCGTTTTCCTGTAGAGCGCAGGAAACGGCCTTTGGTATACGAAGAAACCTTCCGGCTTCTGGACGGCTTGAAGGGAAGAGTAAAGCTATTGCTGCTGACCAATGGCGCACCTGATCTCCAACGGGAAAAAATCGCAGGTATTGCCAACCTGGAAAGCTATTTCGACCATATTGTGATCTCCGGGGTATTCGGGGAGGGCAAGCCGGCGGAATCCATCTTCCGGCATGCAGCAGAGCTTCTGGGCATTGAGCCAACAGAGGGGCTGATGGTTGGCGATAAGCTGACTACCGATATTCTGGGCTCCGGACGGGTGGGTATGCCGAATGTGTGGATTAACCGCCACGGCATCACTCGAACCGATGAGATTGTGCCTACCCATGAGGTTGCTGATCTGGAAGAATTAATTGTTCTTATTGACTCACTTCTTAAATAAGCTTAATTCTAAAACGCCGGCTGCCCCTGGGGAGTCTGGCGTTTTTGACCACATATTTCCGTTTATAAGGGCGGTGCCGGATCGACCCGGGCTTCGCAGCAGAGAAAGGGATGACTCTTGATTATGAAACCAACGCTTGAAGCACAGTTAAAGAATAAAATTATGATTTTGGACGGCGCCATGGGCACGATGATTCAACAGGAGGATCTGACTGCTGCGGATTTTGGGGGAGAGGATCTGGAGGGGTGCAACGAATATTTGTGCGTTACCCGACCGGATGTGATCTCGAAAATCCATGACGCTTATTTTGAGGCAGGAGCGGATATCATTGAAACCAACAGCTTCGGCTCCACCTCTGTGGTACTGGCTGAATACGGTTTGGAGGCCCGTGCAAGGGAGCTGAATCTGGAGGCGGCAAGGCTGGCTGTACAATCCGCCAAGAAATATACAACGCCGGAGCAGCCCCGGTATGTAGCGGGAGCCTTGGGCCCCACCACCAAAACCCTGTCGGTTACCGGAGGCGTTACCTTCGACCAGTTAACGGACAGCTACTACGAGCAAGCACTGGCCTTGATTGAAGGCGGCGTGGATGCCCTCCTGCTGGAAACCTCCCAGGACACATTGAATGTCAAAGCGGGAAGCATCGGCATCCGTCGGGCAATGGAGAGTTTGGGGGTCAGTCTGCCCATCATGATATCCGGCACCATTGAGCCCATGGGGACCACACTGGCCGGTCAGTCCATCGAGTCCTTTTATATTTCGCTGGAGCATCTGAAGCCGGTTTCCGTCGGTTTGAACTGTGCCACAGGCCCTGAATTCATGCGGGATCACATCCGTACCCTGTCACAGATCGCCTCCTGCTCCGTCAGCTGTTACCCCAATGCAGGACTTCCCGACGAAAATGGCCAATACCATGAAACTCCAGATACACTGGCCAAGAAGATGGCGGGTTTTGCCGAGCAGGGCTGGATCAATATCGCCGGCGGCTGCTGCGGCACAACCCCCGCGCATATCAAAGCGATGGCAGAGTTATTGTCCCGTTATGCTCCCCGTGCCCAAGCGGGCACCCATCCTTCTGCGGTGTCGGGTATCGACACGGTGTACATTGAATCCGAGAATCGGCCATACATGGTGGGAGAACGGACCAATGTGCTGGGGTCCCCCAAGTTTAAGCGGCTGATTGCCGAGGGCAAGTTTGAGGAAGCGGCGGAAATTGCCCGGGCCCAGGTGAAGGGCGGAGCCCATGTGGTGGATGTCAGCCTCCAGGACGCCGAGCGGGACGAAGTGGCGGATGTGGAGCTTTTTATGCAGGAGCTGGTCAAGAAGGTGAAGGCACCTGTAGTCATTGATACCACCAATGCCGCGGCGGTTGAGGCGGCCCTTAAATATACCCAAGGCAAAGCCATCATCAACTCCGTCAATCTGGAGGAAGGGGAGGAGCGGATTGAGAATATCGTTCCTCTGGTCCACCAATACGGGGCTGCGCTTGTGTTTATGTGCATTGATGAGGATGGGCAGGCTGTTTCCAGCGACAAGCGGTTCCAGGTGGCCAAACGCGGATATGAGCTGTTAACGCAAAAATACGGCATCGCCGCGGAGGATATTATTTTCGATCCCATGGTGTTCCCTGTGGGAACCGGCGACGCCCAATATCTGGGTTCTGCCAGTGAAACCGTTGAGACGGTCCGCAAAATCAAAGCAGCGTTCCCGGAGACCAAAACCATCATGGGGGTCAGCAATGTCTCCTTCGCCCTTCCTCCTGCGGGCCGTGAGGTGTTGAACTCTGTTTATCTGTATCACTGCACCAAAGCAGGGTTGGATTTCGCCATTGTAAATACCCAGCGGCTGCAGCGTTATCCGTCCATCCCCGAGGAGGAACGGAAGCTGACGGAGGACTTGATCTTCAATACCAACGATGAGACGTTGGCAGCCTTCGTGGCTTATTTCCGCGAGAAAAAAGTGGAGAAAACCGTCAAATCCTCCAATATGACGTTGGAGGAGCGTCTGGCTTCTTACGTGGTGGAAGGCACCAAGGAAGGGCTGCTGCCCGATTTAGAAATTGCTATGGGCACCTACAGCCCCCTCGAAATTATTAACGGCCCCTTGATGGCGGGGATGGAGGAAGTAGGCAGGCTGTTCAATAACAATGAGCTGATCGTTGCCGAGGTGCTGCAGAGTGCGGAGGTGATGAAGGCTTCTGTTACGTATCTGGAGCCTTTTATGGAAAAGAACGAATCCGCCGTCAAGGGCAAGATTATTCTGGCCACCGTCAAGGGTGACGTGCATGACATTGGCAAGAATCTGGTGGAAATTATCCTCTCCAACAACGGCTACCAGATTGTCAATCTGGGCATCAAGGTGCCGCCAGAGCAGCTGATTGAAGCGTACCGGAAGGAAAAGCCCGATGTGATCGGACTCTCCGGTTTGCTGGTGAAATCCGCTCAGCAGATGGTGACCACCGCCCAAGATTTGCGTAACGCGGGAATCGATGTGCCGATTATGGTAGGCGGCGCCGCTCTGACCCGGAAGTTCACCAAAAACCGGATTGCCCCGGAATATGACGGAATGGTATTATACGCCAAGGATGCCATGGACGGACTGGACCTTGCCAACAAGCTCAGTGACTCGGCCGAACGTGCCCTTCTGGCAGAGGAGCTGCGTAAAGCGAAGGAAGCCCAATTGGCGGAGGCGGGAAAAACTGAGCAGGTACTGCCTCAGGCTGTACGTGTGCGGAACACCACTATTAACCGGGAGCTTCCCGTTTATCTCCCTCCCGATCTGGAGCGGCATGTGCTGCGGGATTACCCCATCTCCCATTTATTGCCGTATATCAACTTCGAAATGCTGCTGGGCCGGCATTTGGGTATCCGTGGCTCTGTGGAGGAAGCTCTTAAGAACGGAGAGCCCAAGGCGCTGGAGATTAAAGCTGTCGTAGACGGCATCCTGCAGGAGGCGGTCAAGAACGGCATTATCCGGGCCCAGGGGATGTACCGGTTTTTCCCCGCGCAGTCGGATGGTGAAACCGTTCTGGTATACGATCCTGCGGATACGGGGAAAATATTGGAATCCTTCCAATTTCCCAGACAGGAAGTGGAGCCTTACCTGTGTCTGGCCGATTACCTCAAGCCGGTGGAAAGCGGTGTGATGGATACGGTAGGTTTCCTGACGGTCACCACCGGACGGGGAGTCCGGGAGCTGGCGGAGGAGTGGAAGGGAAGCGGCGACTATCTGCGCTCCCACGCCCTGCAGGCCACAGCACTGGAGCTTGCGGAGGCCTTCGCCGAGCGTATTCACCAAATGATGCGGGATGTGTGGGGGTACCCTGATCCGGCGGATATGACCATGAAGCAGCGCTTCGGCGCCCGCTATCAGGGCATCCGGGTATCCTTTGGTTACCCCGCCTGCCCCAATTTAGAGGACCAGGAGCAGCTGTTCCGGCTGATGAAGCCGGAGGACATCGGTGTGGAGCTTACGGAGGGCTGTATGATGGACCCCGAGGCGTCCGTAACGGCCATGGTATTCTCCCATCCCCAGGCGCAATATTTCAACGTAGAAAAAGTGCAGCGTTAGACTGCTTTCAAAAAGGAAACGAGAACGGAGCTGTGGGTATGGAATTGGTTTTTTTGGGCACCGGGGCAGGAATGCCGTCGCGGCGCCGCAATGTGACCTCCATCGCGCTGAACCTGCTGGATGAAACCGGCGGGTTCTGGCTGTTCGATTGCGGGGAGGGCACTCAGCAGCAAATTCTGCAATCCCCGATCCGGCTGGGGCGGACGGACAGAATCTTCATCACCCATCTCCACGGCGACCATCTGTACGGGCTGCCGGGCATCCTGACCAGCCGTTCGTATCAGGGAGGGGAAGGGACGCTCACCCTGTACGGGCCTGTTGGGCTCAGGCAATTTACGGAAACCGTCCTGACCCTAAGCCAAGCCAAGCTGTCCTATGAGCTGGATGTGGTGGAGATTGTGGAAGAAGGAATGATCGCCGAGGACGAAATGTTCCGGGTGGAGGCCAGACGCTTGAACCACCGGATTGAAAGCTTCGGTTACCGGATTGTGGAAAAGGATAAGGAAGGCAAGCTGGATGCCGCCAAGCTGAAGGAGCTGGGTGTCCCCTTCGGCCCGCTGTACGGAGCCTTGAAGCAGGGCAAGTCCATCACACTGGAGGATGGCCGTGTCATAAGCAGCGCAGACGTGGTGGGTCCTGCCGTACCAGGCCGGATTGTGACGGTTCTGGGGGATACGCTCAAAACGGATTCAGCCGTCGAATTAGCGAGAAATGCCGATGTGCTGGTCCATGAAGCCACCTTCGACCGGTCCAAGGCGGACATGGCCTCACGGTTTCATCACTCCACAACGGAGGATGCAGCCCAAACCGCACTTCAAGCCGGCGCGCAGGTGCTGATCATGACACATATCAGCTCCCGCTATGGGGAAGAGGAAGCGGAAATGCTGCAGCAGGAAGCTCGGGAAATCTTCGCGAATGCGTATGTAGCCGAGGATTTCTGGTCCTACCGGATCCCTTACCGGATCTCGATGGAGTAGGGGAATTCGCACCAAAACGGCCTCTGGGCGGAAGCGGCAGGAGTTTTTCTCAGTATTTTCATGAAAATAGGCTTATTGCTCATTGACGAAGCCCTTGTGAAAAGTTATAAATAAATATGTGAAAACATATAATGGCCTATTCTGGAGCAGGAGTTAACATACACATGAAATGGTTACAAGTAGAATCCTCCGGCCCGTTGTCCGGTTCCGTACATATTCAGGGATCCAAGAACAGCTCCTTGGCCTTGCTGGCAGCCGCCTGCATGTCCGGCGAACCTGTTGTGCTGCAAGGAATCCCTTACCTTTTGGATATGCAAGTGATCAAGAGCATAACAGCCTCCATCGGCATCCGTATGGAAAGCCGGGAGGACGGCGATATTTTTATAGATGCAAGCGGTCTGCGTCACTCTGATCTCGACCGGAAGGGAACCTCGGCTTACCGGGCTTCCTATTATTTTGTCGGTGCATTGCTGGCGAGAACGGGGAAGGTCACCATCGGGTATCCCGGAGGCGATAATTTTGTATCCCGCCCTATAGACCAGCATCTCAAAGCCTTGAAGGCGCTTGGCGCCACTATTGAATTGAATGAGGATCATTATGTTGTCCGGGCTACCCGACTGAAGGGAGCCTCCATTTTCTTCGATACCATCACGTCCGGCGCCACCATCAATGCGATGCTGGCTGCTGTGCTGGCCGAAGGCAGAACGGAGCTTCATAATGCGGCGCGGGACCCGGAGGTCGTGGATACCGCCAATATGCTGAACCGGATGGGTGCCAGAGTTGTAGGAGCAGGGACGGATTGCATCCGTATTGAGGGCGTTCGAGAGCTCTCCGGCTGCACCTATTCCGTCATCCCGGACCGGTTGATCGCCGGAGCATTCTTGATGGCTGCAGGGATTAATGGAGGCTCCGTTACTGTCGAGGATATTATTCCCGAGCATCTGGGCTCATGCCTGGCCAAGCTGAAGGAAATCGGCCTCGAGCTGGAGGTGCGGGATTCCAGTATTACCGCGTATGGGGGAGGACTCTTGAAGGCCACCCGCATGCGTACCGGCATGTATCCCTTGTTTGCCACCGATCTGCAGCAGCCGTTAACCGCCTTGCTCTTATTTGCCCAAGGAAGAAGCATCGTATCGGACAAAATTTATCCCGAACGCTTCAGCCATGTGCCTCAGCTGCGCAGAATGGGCGCCCAGATTGAGGTGCGCTCCGGCAGCGCCTTTATTAAGGGCGGGCAGCCCTTAACAGGCAGTCATGTCCATGCCACGGATGTCCGTGCCGGCACATGTCTGATTCTGGCCGGGCTGGGAGCCGAAGGGAAGACCTTCATCTCCGGCGTTGAGCATATTGAACGGGGCTATGCGGATGTGATTAGCATGTTCCGCACCCTGGGAGCTAAGGTGGAGCTGCTGAGCAATGCTGCCGCCGAAGCTGTTGTAAGCAGAGCGTAAGACTTCGCGTGAATTTGCGGGCCTTCCCGGCAATCCGGGAGGGCTTTTTGTGCGTCATTCAATAGCGTTGTGTGCGTTGGAAAAATATGTGTGGCGGTAAACCGCAGGTTTTTACCTCCCGCGGCAGGCTGACCGGTTAATCTTGAAGCATCTTGTCAACCGAAAGCGATTTTTGAAAAAATGTCGGAACCTGCACATCTAAATTCCAAATCCTGTGAGAAATGATATTGACGCAAAAGACAGCGGGATGGTTAAATAGACATAGATCATTTCTCCTTATTTTTTAGGACAATTTGACTAAATGGAGGGATCGGGTGGCGCTGCGCAAAAGAATCGGCGACTTGCTCCTGGAATCGGGATTGATTACGGACGAGCAGCTGCTCAATGCTTTGAAGGAGCAAAAAGAGCTGAAGATGCGTCTGGGTGATGTGCTCATTTCCCGGAATTATATTACAGAGCAGCAGCTGATCGAAGTTCTGGAAGTCCAGTTGGGAATCCCTCATGTCCAGCTTTACAAACAAAAGATCGAAACCAAGATTATTAATATTATTCCCCAGCGGATTGCCGAGCAGCATCAGGTGCTGCCCTTACGGACCGAAGGCAACAAGCTGATTGTAGCCATGGCCGACCCGCTGGACTATTACGCTATAGACGAGCTGCGGATGACCACCGGCTTCCGGATTGAGCCTGTGATTGCATCCAAGGACGAGCTGTTCCGGGCTATCCGAAGATATTACGGGCTGCAGGAAACCGTTGACCAGATCATGCAGAATCTTGACCAATGGGAAGGCGAAGACAAGATCCAGCAGAATATGGACGCTGATTCCCCGGTAGTCAAGACGGTGAACCAGCTGATTTACCAAGCCGTTCAGACTGGCGCGTCGGATATCCATATCGACCCTCAGGAGGACGGACTGCGTATCCGGTACAGAGTGGACGGTATGATGAGAACGGAACGGATCTTGCCTCCCCACATGCAAAATGTGATTGTAGCGCGCATCAAGGTGATGTCCAGCCTGAATGTGGCGGAGCGCCGCCTGCCCCAGGACGGGCGAGTGGAGATGGAGGTGGATTTCCGCAAGGTAGATATCCGGGTTTCCACGCTGCCCACCATTCACGGAGAGAAGATCGTGCTGCGGATTCTCGATCTGAGCAATGCTCTGACGGATCTGGACAGGCTGGGCTTTACCCAAGCCAATATGTCCCGGCTGCTGAAGGGAATTGGCAAGCCATACGGCATTATCTTCATTTCCGGTCCCACAGGCAGCGGCAAAACCACCACCTTATATTCCACCCTGTCCCGCCTCAGCAGTGACGAGGTGAATATTATTACCATCGAAGACCCCGTGGAGTATCAATTAAACGGGATTAATCAGGTGGCGGTGAACCCTGTGTCGGGGCTGACCTTTGCCAGAGGGCTGCGCTCCATCTTGCGTCAGGACCCCAACATCGTTATGGTCGGAGAAATCCGGGACTCGGAAACAGCGGAAATTGCCGTCCGGGGAGCCATGACCGGCCACCTGGTATTGAGCACCCTGCACAGCAACAGTGCAGTAAACTCCATTACCCGTCTGATCGACATGGGTATTGAACCATTTCTTTTATCCTCCTCCTTAAATACCGTAGTGGCCCAAAGGCTTGTCCGGCGGGTATGTCCGGCATGTGCGGTGGAGGTTGAACCCACCCAGGAGGAACGGGCCGTTCTCGAAGAATACCGGATTCCCCATGCCACCCTCAAAAGAGGGCAGGGCTGCGGAGAATGCGGACGAAGCGGATACCGGGGCAGACTGGCCATCCATGAGGTACTGCCGGTGAATGACGAGCTTCGCACCTTAATTCTGCGGAAGGGTTCGGATACGGAGTACGCTGCTTTGGCGGCGAAGGCGGGCATGATCCCGATGATTGAGGACGGCTTGCAGAAGGCGGCCTCCGGTTTAACCACAATCGCGGAGGTTTACCGGGTAGCTGGACTACATTAACCGACATTTTCACAAAAATTAAAACGGTCTTGACTATCTCTTAACAATGTGTGAATCCGGCTTCGGTATAATAGTTTCGGAGGGCTTAATGGTGGCAATTGTCGATTATATGAAGCTGGCACACCAGCGCAACGCGTCAGACATACATATTACAGTAAATGCGCCTGTTGCCTTCCGGATTCACGGTGAGCTGCAGTCTGCAGATGACCGGGTTCTCAGGCCCGAGGATACCCTGGCTATGGCCCGTGAGCTATTAACAGGGGAGCAGTACGAGGAGTTTTTGGGGCAGGGGGATCTGGATTTATCCTACGAGATTCCCGGTGTATCCCGGTTCAGAATCAATCTTTACCGTCAAAAAGGGTATGCAGGGCTGACCATCCGCCTGATTCCTACCCGGATTCCTTCCGTGGAGGAGCTGGGGCTCCCCGGTATTGCAGTAGAACTGGCCCGCAAGCCCCAAGGCCTGGTGTTAGTTACAGGACCAACAGGCAGCGGTAAATCCACTACCCTGGCCGCTCTGATTGATGATATCAATGCTTACAGACAGGAGCATATCATCACCTTGGAGGACCCTATCGAATTTCTCCATCCCCATAAAAAAAGCATTGTGAACCAGCGTGAGGTGGGGAGTGATACGGAGTCCTTCGCCAGAGGGTTGCGCGCTGCTCTGCGTCAGGATCCGGATGTGATTCTGGTGGGGGAAATGCGGGATCTGGAAACCATCAGCACCGCCATTACCGCTGCGGAAACCGGGCATCTGGTCTTCGGAACGCTGCATACGGCGGATGCTCCGCAAACGATTGACCGGATCATTGACGTATTCCCCACAGGCTCCCAGCAGCAGATCCGTATCCAGCTTGCATCGGTGTTATTGGGCATCCTTGCCCAGCGCTTGCTGCCTACAGCAGACGGCAGAGGACGGGTAGCGGCCATGGAGGTTCTGGTGAATACCCCGGCGGTGGCCAACCTGATCCGGTCGGAGAAGGTGCACCAGGTGCGGTCCATGATGCAAACCGGCAAAGCCCAAGGCATGCAGACCATGGACAATGCCCTGCGTGAGCTGATTCAGAGGCGCATCATTACAACGGAAGCGGCCAAGGAAGCGCTGTTTGGCTTCAGTGAGCTGAATTTGTAGGTGAACAAATGCCCAGATTTCGCTATACGGCTATTGAGCGCTCCGGCAAGCAAACCAGAGGGTTGATTGAAGCCCAGCATAACAATGCCGCTATTGCCCTGTTAAGGGCCCAAGGTATGCGCATTACCAAGCTGGAAGACATGAGCCAGAGCATTCTCCACAAGGAAATCCGGCTTGGCTCCGGCCCCCGGATTAAGTCCCAGCATTTCACCATTTTTTGCAGGCAGTTATCCAGCCTGTACAAGGTGGGGATTAACATTGTGGATGCGGTGCGGACCTTATCCGAACAAACGGAGAGCAAGGAGTTCCGCGCCATATTGGCCAATGTGGCCGATGATATGCAGCGGGGCAACCAGTTTTCCCAGGCGATTACCCGTTATCCTACCGTATTCAATACCGTGTTCGTCAATATGGTGAAGGCGGGGGAGGCCAGCGGGAATTTGGACGATATGCTGTTCCGGCTGGCGGTGTTTTACGAGAAGGAGCATTACACCCGGGAAAAGATTAAGTCCGCCATGGTGTATCCCATCATAATGGCTATTTTTACGATCATCGTGGTGACCATCTTGATGGTGTTCGTAGTGCCTCAGCTGGTGGCCAATTTTGAGGCCATGGATCTGACGTTACCGCTGCCGACCCGAATTGTGATTGGAATTTCTGATTGGGTCCGGGAATATTGGTATCTGGCAGCCGCGCTGTTATCCCTTCCTTTTCTTGCTATCCTTGCCATGAAGCGGAATGATAAGGGGCGGTATGCCCTTGATTATGCAAAGCTGAAAATACCTGTATTCGGCAAGCTGCTGCACAAACAAGCCTTGTCCCGTTTCAGCCGGACCTTCTGCTCCTTGTTCGCCGCAGGGGTGCCTATGCTGCAGATGCTGAGCATTGTGTCTTCTGTAGTGGGCAACACAGTGATCGGCAAGGTGATTCTGAGCGCCAGAGAAGCCGTGCAGGGAGGCAGCTCCATCGCCGATCCTTTCCGCAAGTCATGGCTGTTCCCGCCTATGGTGGTCCATATGATGGCGGTGGGGGAAAAGTCCGGTGCGCTGGATTCCATGCTGGACAAGGTGGCGGACTTTTATGAGGCGGATGTGGATCAGATGTCCGACCGGCTAAAGGCTATGCTGGAGCCGATTATGATCGTGATCCTGGCGCTTATCGTGGGCACCATCGTGTTGGCCGTTATGCTGCCGTCCTTTACGTTGATCAGCAACTTGAAGTAGGCGGAGCCAGAAATGAACTTGTCATCTATGCTTTTTTCTACATATAGATGGTCTTATTCAAAATTATAAGGAGGAGCTTACATGCTAAAGAAATTGTTCATGAAGCGGTTGGGTAAGAACCAGAAGGGCGTTACGTTGATCGAATTGATGGCGGTTGTAGTTATTCTGGGGATTATTGCCGGGGTTGCCGGGGCTGCTGTGACTGGGAGTTTTGGAAAAGCTAGAGAAAATTCAGACAAAGCTAGTTTAAATGTGCTACAAGAAGCCGGCCAAAGGTATATGTTAGAGTTTACGCCTGTACCAACAACAGGTACTGATGTTGATATTGCATTAGAAACTCTTGTCACTAAAGGTTACCTCTCCTCTGTTCCTAGCCCGGCAGATGATACTAAGACATTTAAAGTTACTTATTCAGTTGATTCCAGTACAAAGAATATTAGTGTAAAAGCTACCCTTGAATGAAAGAGCTAAAAATTAATTCGTTTTAAAAAATTACTCGGAGGTGCCCTCCATGCTTATCATTCAAGCATTCCAGGCGTCGCCTCCCTATTTTTACACGGTGATGGGTGTCCTGGGATTATTCGTTGGCAGCTTCCTGAATGTGGTGGCTGCCCGGATTCCCCAGGGCCAGTCGCTGGTTACGCCGCCGTCCCATTGCGATAGCTGCGGACACCGGCTGGCGGTGCCGGATTTGATCCCCGTGTGGAGCTGGCTCCGCTCGGGAGGCAAATGCCGTTACTGTGGAGAAGCTTTCTCCATTCAATATCCACTATGGGAGGCTTTGACCTCTGTTATCTACATACTTTTGGCTGTCACGCTTGGCCCTGTACCGGAGCTGATCGTGGGACTGCTGCTGGTTTCGCTGCTGATCGCCATTTCACAGACGGATTTGCGTCTTTATTTGATCCCGGACAAGATCATTGTGTTTGGCCTAGCGGCAGGGATTGTCCTGCGGATTTTTATCCACGATGCCCCTTGGTGGGACTATGTGGGTGGTTTTTTCCTGGGCGGCGGGCTGCTTTATCTGGCAGCGGTGCTTGGGGAATGGCTGCTGAAGAAGGAAGCCATGGGCGGCGGAGATATTAAGCTTTTGGCCATGTTAGGGATATACATAGGTATGAAAGGTGTGTTATTGACGATTTTGTTGGGCAGTGTGATTGGTTTAGTTATAACCCTGATCCTGCTGATGACAGGAATGATGAAGAAGGACCAGCCGATTCCCTTCGGGCCTTTTTTGGCCGTTGGCGCTTGTGTCGCCTATTTGTGGGGAGACCCGCTTGTGCAAGCTTATCTGAATCTCTTAACCTGACGCCGAAAATAAGGAGTGACTCCATCCCATATGGCTACTTTCACAAAAATACTTCAATGGGTACGGCCAAGTGTTGCCAGCTTGGGACTGGAAATCACCGATAGCTATATTAAACTTGCGGAAATCCGGAGTGCCAGCGGGAAAAAGCCCGTTTTGTCCGAAGGCGCCTTGGAGCCGTTGCCTCAGGGCACGGTGGTGGACGGCAAAATCCAGAAGCCGGAGGTTTTGCGGCGTATTCTGGAGCAAACCATTCAGCTGTATAAATTCCGTACCCGCAAGGTGCATCTGATTATCCCCAGCTCGTCCATTATGGTCCGTTTTCTCAAGCTGCCCAATGTTCCGGATAAACAGCTGCGGAAGATTATCCAGTTTGAGATTCAGAATACCATTCATCTCCCGTTTCAAAATCCATATTTTGATTTTATTAACCTTACCACTGACGTTACGCTTTCCGTCCCAATCAAGCAGGATCAGGAGATAACCTACCCGGATCCCGTGCATCCTCAACAATCCTGGATGGAGATGGGGGCTTCTCAGGAGTCGCTGCTCCGTGACGAGCCTGTTTTCGAGGAGGATGAAGAAGAGGAAGAGCTGGATGAGGCCGATGTGATGCTGATCGCGGCTCCCTCCGAGCTGGTGGATGAATATCTTACGGTGGTCAGGCAAAGCGGCTTACGCCCCAAAAGCATTGAAATTAAAGCTTTGTCCAGCTACAGGCTGCTGGAGGCGGCCGAGCCGGAGCTTCTGCAACAAACCATTTTGACCTTGGATTTGAATATGGACGCTGCCGACATGAGTATTTTTCATGAAGGACAGCTGAAAATTACCCGGAGTGTTCCTGTCCGTTTTCAAGAGGATCAGGACTCCTTGAATGGTATGCAGCAGCAGGAGCCTCATGTGGAATTGGCCCATGAATTGGAGCGTCTAATGAACTTCTACCGGTACACCCTGAATAACCGGACCCAGGAGTTTGCAGCTGTTGTCCTGACAGGAGAGATCCGGCAGCTTGCCCAAGTGTCGGAGTTTCTGTCGGACCGCCTGGGGATGCAGGTCATTACGCCGGACAGCGGGTGGCTGGAATCCGAGAAGCCCCAGCTCCACAGCTGGGTGACCAGTCTGGCGATTTCCATCGGACTGGGTTTAAGGGGGAATCAAGGATGAAAGCCATAAACCTGATTCCCAAGCTTCCCTTTGCACAGCAATATCTCAAACCGCTGCTGACCGGAATTATCGCATTCAGTGTGCTTAGTTCCGCGATTCTGGTTATCGGGTATGCTGAATCCTCCCATACCTCGGGCAAGAATGAACGGCTGCTCCAGGAAAGACAGGCACAAGCCGGTATCCTCATGAAGGAACGTGTGGTGGACCAGCAAACCCTGCAATACCAATCCTTGAAGGACAAGGTGGATGGGCTGAAAGGGGAAATCCGTGATTGGCAGCCCGTTTTTCAGGGCATCACTGCTTCCTTGCCTACGGCGGCCCGGATTCTGTCCATGGAAACGGATAACACGGGGAAAATCAAGCTGCATCTGGATATGAAGGACTTGAAGGATGCCGCCCAATATATGCAGCTTCTGCAGCAGCTGGAGCTGTTTACCCATGTGACAGTGAACAGTGTTCAGAAGAAGGAGCTGGCTTACCCGGTTGCCGTAACCATTGTCTCTACTGGTACCACGGAGGTTTCGCCTTCCGCATCAGCGACCACCGATAAAACGCAAACCATGACCTTTGAGCAATATGTGAATATGTTTCAAAAGCCTTCTACCCCCGCTGCCGAGGCCACTGAGGCGGATGAACTCCTCAACCAGCTGGATTGGATGATGAGCCAGAAGATCAGCAAGGAAATAAACGGCATCACACTGCCGGGCCGGACACCCCAGCCTGTAGCAACCCCTTCGGCCTCCGGGCCGATTACCAGACAGGATGTGGAGGATGCCCAGAAGAAGCTGGATCAAATCTCCAATGCAAAAGTGGCGGAGCCTTCGTCTCAAGCAGTAGCAGGCGCAACACCCGCTCCCAAAGTGCTTGCCTTATATGACGTCGTGTTAGAGCTGACCTGCAAGCCTTTAACGAAGGAGAAGAAATCATGAGGAACAAGCGGAAAACCAAAAATAAAGCCCAGGCTCCTCAACAGCTCGATTTTTCTTTTTTGAAAAGGCCTGAGATTCAGCTTGCCTTGGCGGGGCTTCTGGGGTTGCTGTTGATTATCTTCAGCATTTCCGTGTTATATGTTCCTCAATTGACGGAAGCCAGCCGGACTGCAGAGGAGCTGGAGGCAGCCAACCGGCGGGTGGAGCAATTAACCAAAGCACCTATTCCAGTTAAAATTCAGGAAGCGGATGTGGAGGCTTTGCTGAAGCAGGTTCCTCTTCGTGAGAATACCGCGTCGATTCTGAATTTGATGCAGGGTTTATCGGAACAGGCCGGAACGAAGCTCAGCTATGTTACCTTCAAAGAAATGACCGACAAACAAGCACAATTGGAAACTCTGATTACGAAGGCTGCCGAAATCCAGCAGAACCAGCCATCCTCTGGTGTCACGGTGCAACCGTTGGGAACTCCAGCACCTGCTGGCCAGACTCAGCCTGTAGCAACAGAGCTGGCTTCGCTGACCTTTCAGGTGGAGGTAAGCGGAACCTATAGCCAGACCATGAATTTTCTCCATCAGCTGCAGCAGGGCAGCCGGTTGTTGGAGGTGGTGGACTGGAGCTTGAGCCAAACCTCTGCGTCTGCCGCCACAGGTACACCTTCTGCAGCGCCGGCGGGCACGTCATCCTCACCGTCTCCCACAGCCACGCCAGGCCTTTCATCAGGATTTGTACAGGGACCAATGCCGCTTGCGCTAAAATGTACCGTGCGCAGCTTTGTCGCTGCTGCTTATCAGAATCAGTTGAAGGAGCCGCCGGGGCCGCAGGTGTCGCCAGGCACCCAGCGTACGGACCCCACCTGGTCAGATCAGATGCTGTACGAGCTGTTGGATAAGCAGGAGCAGTAAACAGGCAGCATTGGAGTTCAGTTTTTCAGAGTAGGAGAGATAACCATGAAAAAAAAGCTTATGCTATTAACCATTGCGTTAGGCGTTGTGACCTTCGGCGGAGTAGCCTGGGCAAGCGGGCAATACCGGACCATTGATGTGTTCTTCGAACGGATTCATGTGGCGTTGAACGGCCAGGAATCCGAACTGAGCAAGGACTCCATCATCTATGACGGGTCGGTGTATGTACCACTGCGAAGTGTAGGGGAGATGCTGGATGCAGAGGTTAGCTGGGATAATGAGAACCGGACGGTACATCTGGATTTCCTGAAGGACCGCAAGGGGGATGTGTATCAGGCCTCCACCCGCGGGATTTATCAATATATCGCCCTGGAGCATAACCGGCTGCTGGGCAAAATGATCCAATATTTCAAGACGGATGATATGGATGGCATGAAGGGTGTAATCGGGGAATACGAGCATCTGGAAGAGGTGGCGGAGAGCCTGCAGGATGAGAAAATGTCCGGTACATTGGATAAAATGCAGGCCGCCATTGAAATGGTCCGCAGCGGCTGGGCCGATAAGAATGTGCGGGATTATTCCTTGGCCTGGACCATCTTCTATACCAATGCGGATGTGCTCAATAAGGATTTGAAGGATAAAACCTCCGAGGAAGCCCAGCTTCAATTTGAGGTGAAGCAAGTTGGGAAGTAGTTGGGGAACAAAAAAAGGTCCGGAGCTTATTCGGACCAGTTTTTTGTATATACAGTGGAATTATAGGTGTAAGACTCAATGTCCTTGCCGCCGAATACCAGATTGACTTTAATTTCATGCTCCTGACCGGGTTTTGTCACCGCAAAGGGCATGGCCGTTACGCCTCGGGCTAATTCCATCACCTGTTGGTTTCCGTTGTTCTGGGTGATCATGGTGATTTTGTTGCCTTCGTATTTAAAGCTGGTGTAATCGGTAGGCGAATTGCTGAATTCCAAGGTGTTTCCATCTGCTACCTTGATGCTGCTAAAAGCCTTTTTCCTGACGGTGGCAGCGACCTGCTCGGTTACCAGCCGGGCCTGCTCCTGGACGGATTGTTTTTCGGTCAGGTGGTTAAAGCCGGTGATCGAGGAATAAATGGCTGCCGAGATAACCCCGACAATAATAGAGGCAATGGAGATCGATACAAGCAGCTCTATCAGGGTAACGCCTTTTTGATTGGCAAATATGGCTCTTCTCAATGGGATCATTCCTTGTTCACCTTGTTATACTCCAGGTAGCTTTCCAGCGTGTATTGCGATTGAAACGTGGTTTCCGTAACATGCACCTTTACCTTGCGGAAATACTGGTTTAAGGGAAAAACATTGCTTTCTACCGTCACACTTTCTGCCACCGGATCTGCTGTCACGACGATGGTATAGGTACCGTCCGTGCTGCCGGGATATTGAGTATTGAAGGAAGCAACGGTGGCCGTTGCTGCGTTGGCATTGCGGATGGCAGTCAGGTTGATTGGTGTGCCATTGAAGGAGGCGCTGGCAGTGGGAGAAGGAAGATTAGTTTTGATGATCTCCATAACGCTTCGGGCAATAGTGACCGATTGGTCCCGGTTTTCCTCCGTTTTGGAATTGCGGTAGCCTTGTGTGAACAAGAGGCTGAACAAAAGTACAACAAACGCCAGAATGGCGGCTGAAGCAAGCACCTCTATCAGGGTCAGCCCGCGGGAATTTAACCTTCTCAGCATGTAAAAAGCACCAGCCCGTATCCTAGAATATCTTCATTGTATAGGAAAATAGTAAGGGAGGAAAGGAAAAATGAAAGGACTAATGTCCCGTATGCAGAATGAAAAGGGGAATACCCTGCTGCTGGTTTTGTTTCTGGTTTTTCTATTGTCTGCCATTTCCGCTCCCTTACTGTTAAGCCTCAGCCAAGGCAATGTGAACAATAAAAAAGGGGAACGGACCGAACAAGCCCAATATGCCGCCGAATCCGGCATGGCCATCGTAAAAAGAGTGATGGAGGAGGCTTTTTATGGGCAGGATATGGAGCTTACTTCACTCCAGGTTGGGGAGATAATTAATGGGGTTAATAAAATTCCAGATGTATCTGTAGGTACCACCGAGGTAAAGGTAGAAGGGGCTAAATTGGAATCTATTGGCAAATCCATCGGTACTGTACTACCGCGTACCCGTACTATGTCAATGAATTATCTGGCTCAGCAGGGAACAGCTGCAGTGCCTGGGGTTTTTGGAAAGGATGTGGTCTCCTACCCTAGCTTAAGCGACAAAAATGTGTTTGAGGCAAAGGGGATAGTTGAGAATTACATGAATTTTAAAAGTGAGTTTGTAACAGCGTTTGAAAACTTAATGAAGAAACAACCCGTTGCCAGTAATTTTTCCGTTCCTATCCCAAATCCGGCATGCTCATATGCAAATGTGAGATGTAGTGGCGATGATATTTTTATCGATGATCAAAACAGTGGTGCAAACATTCCGGTTGATGTTATTGCCAAGGGCAATATTACCATCAGTACAGGGTTGAATGTCATCATTAACGGGAATTTAGTTGCTGGAGGGAAAATTACCTATACGAGACAAGCGCAACTAGTGGTTAAAAAATCTATTATTGCAAATGGAGCGATAGAATTCGGCGATATTCAGAATATTGTTGTAAATGGTGATATTTCTTCCAATACATCGGCTAAGCTTGCCAACAATATCAATGGCTCTTTTCAAATAGACGGCTCTATTTATGTGAATAATCCATGTTTGGCCAGTAATACCTGTAACAATATTGAAACTTATCTGCCTGATTTGAAAAAAATAAAAATAAAAGGCTCCATACTCAGCACCAATAAAATCAGAATCGGAAATATGAATGAAGCTGGTGAAATTGGAGGAGCGCTGCTAACTCTCGGAGATCTTGAGTTCGGTACTATGAAGAGCTTAACGGTCAAACAAACAGTCGGGTGCTTAGGAAACTTGAAAACTCAAAATTTGAATGACAATAATGTTTATTGGGGCGGAGCTGCAATTGGGGGAACTTTCATAGGACCTCAGGGATACAACAGCTTTAGAATCCATATCCGGTATTTCCCACCCGGCGGAGGAGATCCGGCCGAACGGAAATTAATCTTTTCTGACTGGAAGAGTCAATAGGCAATGGCTGGGGCAATTAATCCGTTATTCCCCGGGCAAGCGCAGGAACTGACAGTCCTCTTACCAATTCGTGTTTATCTCGTGGATGCAGTCCGGAATTAGCGGAGTTCGGCGATTCAAGGCTCTTTTGTAGGCCCCGGCCTATGAGGAAGAGCCTATTTGGCGTAGGACTATGCAGGAAAATGACAAAACCGATTGCCCCCCGAACGTATATTCTGTACAATGGAAGCATCTCTCGCAGTTGTTCATAGAGGAAGGTGTGTTTGGGAAATGAACCCGTTAACAGGCAAAGCCTCATCCGTTGAGGAAACCATAGCATTATTGCGGAAGACGCCGGAGCTTGCCCGCAATATTACCCACTGGCGCACGATTCCTCCACGGGATGCGGTGTATGCGCCGTTTCCGGAATTGATCCACCCGAAGCTGCGCCAAGCGCTGCAGGAACGGGGGATCCTGGGGCTGTACCGCCATCAGGCGGATGCCTTCCAGGCTGTGCTGGACGGACAGCATGTGGTGGCTGTGACGCCTACTGCCTCCGGCAAAACCTTTTGCTACAATCTCCCGGTGCTGAACCGGATTCTGTCCGATGATAGTGCACGGGCATTATATTTATTTCCCACCAAAGCGCTGGCCCAGGATCAGGTGGCAGAGCTGAAGGAGCTGGTGGACAGCATGGAGGTGGACCTGAAGGCCCACACCTATGATGGAGATACCTCTCCGGCAGCCCGCACGGCCATCCGCAATGCAGGGCATATTGTAGTCACCAACCCGGATATGCTGCATTCGGCCATTTTGCCTCATCATACCAAGTGGGTGAAGCTCTTCGAGAACCTGAAATATGTGGTCATCGACGAGGTCCATTCCTACCGGGGGGTGTTCGGCAGCCATGTGGCCAATGTGATCCGGCGGCTTAAGCGGATTTGCCGGTTTTATGGCTCCACACCCCAGTTTATCTGTGCGTCGGCTACCATCGAGAATCCCAAGGAGCACGCGGAGCGGCTTATCGGGGAGAATATGGCTCTCATCGACAATAACGGGGCGCCTGCTGGAGAGAAGCATTTTGTATTTTACAACCCTCCTGTGGTTAACCAGCAGCTTGGCATCCGGCGGAGCAGTGTGCTGGAAACCCAAAAGGTGGCGGCGGCACTTCTGAAGCATGGGGTGCAAACTATTGTTTTTGCCAGAAGCCGGGTGCGGGTTGAGATTCTGCTCACGTATCTGCAGGATCTGGTGGCCCACGAGCTGGGAACCAAGTCCATCCGTGGCTACAGGGGCGGTTATCTGCCCAAGCAGCGCAGAGAGATCGAGCGGGGGTTGCGCAACGGGGAAATCCGCGGGGTGGTCAGCACTAACGCTCTGGAGCTGGGGATCGACATCGGGCAGCTGCAGGCCTGTGTGATGAACGGTTACCCCGGCACCATCGCCAGTACCTGGCAGCAATCCGGGCGGGCCGGGCGCAGGCAGGAAAGCTCTGTCACCGTGCTGGTGGCCAGCAGCAATCCGCTGGATCAGTATATAATCGACAATCCCAAGTATTTCTTCGAAAGACCGCCTGAGCGGGCTTTGATCTCGCCGGATAATCTGGTGATTTTAGTGGACCACATTAAATGTGCGGCTTATGAGCTGCCGTTTGAGGAGGGGGAGTTCTTCGGGGAGGAGGCCTTGGCGGATATTCTGGAATTCCTGGTGGAGGAGCGGATTCTGCACAAGGTTGACCGGCGGTGGTACTGGATGGAGCAGTCCTTCCCGGCCCATGACATTTCCTTGCGTTCCGCAGCGCAGGAGAATGTGGTCATCATTGATATGACCTACGGGAGCAAGGTGATCGGGGAGATGGACCGGTTCGGCGCCATGACCCTGCTGCATGAGGAGGCCATCTATATTCACGAGGGTGTCCAGTACCAGGTGGAGAAGCTGGATTATGAGGAGAAGAAGGCCTATGTCCGGGAGGTCAGTGTGGATTATTTCACCGACGCCAATCTGGCTGTGCAGCTGAAGGTGCTGCAGGTCCACAAGGAGGAGCGTTCGGAGGGGCTGGTCCGCCAATTCGGCGAGGTTACGGTGAATGCCAAGGCGACTATTTTCAAGAAAATCAAGCTCCGCACCCATGAAAATATCGGCTCAGGACCTATTCATCTCCCGGAGGAGGAGATGCATACCAATTCCTATTGGTTCTCGGTGGATGAGGATGTTCTGAAGGGGAGAAATGCCCATGACCTGCAGTTTGCCCTGCTGGGAGTGGCGAATATCCTGGTTTCACTGGCGCCGCTTTATCTGATGTGCGATCCCTCGGACATCCGGGTGGTGCCTCAGGTGAGAGCCGTTCATAACAAACAACCGACCATCTTCCTGTATGACCGTTATCCCGGAGGCATCGGATTGAGCGAGCGGCTGTATGAGGTACACGGGCAGCTCCTGCGTCAAGCCAGGGACACCATTCAGCGCTGCGGCTGCATGAGCGGCTGTCCGGCCTGTGTGGGGCCGATTGAAGAGGTTGGGCTATTGGGCAAACAATTGGCGGGAGAGCTGCTGGGCCAGCTTTTGGATTCCCATGAGGAAGGGGAAGAAGGCAGCACATGAGCGGATTAAAGGACCGGTTACGGCGTTATGTGGGTCAGAGTCCAAGTCAGGGACAAACCTCCGAGACAGGAACAGACGGAAGCCATGTGTCAGATGGGGAACAGCCGGAGGAGCATATTGCAGCTTCGGCGCCTTTAGCCCCGGAGGATGTGGGAGCGGATGGAGATGGACCGATCGTTGCAGAGGATCCCCGGGAGGAATGGGAGGAGTCTCTAGATACCCAATGGGACCGGCTGGAGGCGTTGCTGGTCCATACCCAGGAGGGGGATTTTATCCGGCGCAAGCTCCACTATACCGCTGACTATGTGCATGGCTCCTGCAGGCTGGCTGACTTGTATGGCTGTGCCGGTGAGCTGACGGCGTTCGCCAAGGATGCCGAAGGGCAGCCGGTCACGGCGGAGGATATGGTGTTCTTCGATACGGAGACAACAGGACTGGGACATGGCGCCGGCAATGTGGCCTTTATGGTGGGACTGGGCTATTGGCAAAAGGAAGCCTTTATTGTGGAGCAGCTGTTCATCCGCAACCCGGCGGAGGAGCTGGCGATGCTGAGCTACTTGAAAAAAAGTCTGGAGCGCTTCCGGTTTATGGTTTCCTACAACGGCAAGTCCTTCGACTGGCCGCTGCTGCAAACGCGCTTCGTCATGCACCGGATGCGGTCGCCGGACCCGGAGCCCTTCCATCTGGATTTCCTGTATGCGTCCCGGAGCCTGTGGCGGCATACGCTGCCCTCTTGCAAGCTGGGGAAGGTGGAGGAGACGCAGCTGGATTTTGTAAGGGAGGATGATGTGCCCGGCTCGATGGCCCCGGCGCTGTATTTTCTGTATCTGGCCGAAAAGAAGCCTGACTCCATCGCCCCTGTTTTCCTCCATAACGGCATGGATATTCTGTCCTTGGCTGGTCTGGCTGTGCTGTTTGCGAAGGCGCTGAAGGGCGATTACAACGCGCTGAACAGGGTGCCGGAGGAGCAGTTCCGCTACGGCTTGTGGTTGTCCCGGATGGGCTGCTCCCAGCTGGCCGGTGTGACCATGGACCAGCTGTATCACGCTGTGCTTTCGGACGGGGAAAAAGGAGCCGCCTGCCAGTACCTGGCCACTCCCCTGGCGGCTTATTACAAACAAAACGGGCAATGGGAGCAGGCGTCCGCCCTGTGGTGCAAAGCCATCGCCAACGGCAAGGAAACCCCATCTTCGTTGGGACCGTCGCTTATTCCCTACATTGAGATGGCTATGTATTGCGAGCACCGCCAAAAAAACTACGAGGACGCTTTACTTTATGCAGATGAAGCCCTTCAATGGGCGGAGGAAAAGCACCGTCTGCTGCAGGCTGCTTCGAAGCGTGCCTCCGGAAGGGCCAAGACCTCCCGGAAGAGGCCGGGAGCCATCCCTTTGGAAGAGGAGCTTCTGGAGCTGGCGGGAGCCGTAGATAAGGCCGGTAAGCCGGATAAAGCGGGGGAGATGGCCAAGGAGCTAATGAAACGGACAGAGCGGCTTCGCAAGAAGCTGCAGCGCTCGGGGCAGCAAACCCGGTATGCGGGCGGGGAACAGGCGGAGGCGTAGGCGGGCTGGAGGAATAAACCCCGCCGTGTGGTGCATGCTAATGAAATATTGGAAAAACATCCCACGGAGGTTAAACCATGCCTGAGCTGCCCGAGATGGAAACCTATCGCCAGCTGCTGATTCCGAGAATTGCGGGAAAAGTGGTCACCGGTGTGCAGATCGGAAGAGAGAAATCCATTAATGTGCCTGTCGAGGAGTTTTCCGCGGCAGTGTTGGGGGTGCGGGTCCGGGGGATTTCCCGGCGGGCCAAGCATCTTCTTTTTCATATGGAGCAAAACCGGGTGCTGCTGCTTCACCTGATGCTGGGCGGAGCTATGGTATGGGGAACACCTGAGGAGCGCCCCGACCGGACAGTGCAGGTGGAGCTGGCTTTTGGGGAGCATCGGCTGTATTTTATTGGTCTGCGGCTGGGTTACCTGCATCTCTATGAGGAGGAGGAGGCTGCACGGCTTCTGCAGAAGCTGGGGCCGGAGCCCTTTGATCCGGCGTTTACGGAACGGGATTTCCTCAATCTTCTCGGCAAAAAGCGGGGCTATCTGAAAACTGCTCTTGTGGACCAATCTGTGCTGTCGGGAATCGGGAACTGCTATTCGGATGAAATCTGCTTCACTGCGGGGATTCTGCCCCAGCGCAGGCTGGAGAGTCTCCCGGAGGAGGAGCTGGTCCGGCTGTTTCATGCCATGCGGTCCACGTTGTCCGAAGCCGCCACCCACGGCGGGTACATGGATGTTCCGTTATTTCAAGGGGATACGTTGACCGGCGGTTTTGACCCGATGTGCCGGGTTTATGACCGGGAGGGTGAGCCGTGTGTCCGGTGCGGAACGCCCATTGACCGGGTGGACTTTGCCTCGAGAAAATCATTTTCCTGTCCGGGCTGCCAACAATAGCGGGAATGGGAGGGGCGTTATGCGTATCGGCTGTCATATCAGTATCCGCCGCGGCTATCTGCAGGCCGCCAAAACGACGGTCGCCTTGGGAGCGCAGTCCTATCAATATTTTCCCAAGAACCCCCGCAGCCTGGCTTTGAAAAGCTGGGACCGTAAGGATGCCGCCGCGTGTGCAGCATTTTGCCGGGAGTATGGCCTTGTCTCCATTGCCCACACCCCGTATCCCGTCAATTTGGCGGTTCCACCCGGTGAGCTCCGGGATTTGACGGTACGGTCTCTCTATAACGATCTGGAGATTGCCGAGAGTTGCGGGAGTCTTGGAATTATCGTCCACTTTGGCAAGGGCAAGCAGATTAACGCGTTACAAGACTACCAAAATATACTACAATGTATAAATGAGGTTTTGGCCCGTTGGGAAGGAAACACCTTATTCCTGCTGGAAAATCTGGCGGGTGAAGGCGGCAATATGGGAACCACGCTGGAGGAGCTGTGCCAGATTCGCAGGCTGTCCGATTATCCGGAGAAAATCGGGTTTTGTCTGGATACCTGCCATTTGTTCGCCAGCGGGGTTTGGAGACCGGGACATATGGAGGACTGGACGACAAAAGGAGAAGCCTTGGGTTATTTCGAAGGCCTGAAGGCGATCCACCTGAATGATTCGCGCTACCCCTCCGGCTCGGGCAAGGACAGGCATGCTCCTATCGGGGGCGGACATATCGGCAAGGAGGAGTTCCGGCGGTTTTTCTCGTATTTTGGCCGGATGGATCTCCCCGGTGTATTGGAAACGGAGTCCGGGGCCGACGGCACACACCGGCAGGAGTTGGCCTTGGTTAAACAGCTGATGATGGAAGGAGATTCGCCATGATCCATGTGTATATGGATGATGCCCGGCCCAGGCCCCAGGGATTTACGCTTGCCCGGACGGGGGAGGAATGCCTGCTTCTTTTGGAGCTGGAAGAGGTGGGGCTGTTATCCCTGGACCATGATATGGGGTTTGACCAGATGAACGGGCTGGAGCTGGCCAAGGAAATGGTACGGAGATCATTGTTTGCCCAGGAGATCTACCTGCATTCCTCCAGCATGGTGGCCCGGTCGCAGATGTTTCAGGCTCTGTATCCCTACAGGCCGGAGGGTACGCGCATCCATACCGGTCCGGTGCCGGAGGACGTCCTGCGGCGAATAGCCGGAGAATGCGGGGAGGACCAAGTTTGAGAGGAAATGGCCCTCAATTTGGCTTTGTCAAATTCGAGGCTCTCGAAACTTACCCGCCCTGCGGCAAGGACCAAGTTTGAGAGAGAAAGAGAGGAGAACAACGATGATTAGGATGGAAGAGATCACATTTATCCGCAATAAACGGACCATACTGGACAATATCAATCTTGTTATGGAAAAAGGACAGCATTGGGTCATTCTTGGCCGCAACGGCTCAGGGAAAACCACGCTGCTGGAGCTGATGACGGGTTATCAATTTCCCAGCTCGGGTAAGGTCCAGGTGCTGGGCCACCGTTACGGACAGGTGGATATTCGGGAGGTCCGTAAGGAGATCGGTTATATCAGCCAATCCCTGATTGAGCGTTTGGCCTTGAAGGACCCGGTTTGGGAGGTGGTGGCTACAGGTGAATACGCCTTTCTGCGGTTCTACCAGACCATTGACCCGGCGGTAATCGAAAAGGCGGAGGAGCTCCTCCGGCGGGTGCGCCTTCATCATCTGAAGGATCAGCCCTTCGGTACGCTTTCCCAGGGCGAACGGAAGAAGGTGGTCTTGGCCCGAGCCTTGATGGCGAATCCGGCGCTTCTGGTCATGGACGAGATGTGCTCGGGACTGGATCTGTACGAGCGGGAAAAGCTGCTGCAGGATATCGGGGAATTGGGAGCGGAGGGATCTTCCTCGCGGATGATGGTCTATGTGACGCATCATCTGGAGGAGATTATCCCGGCCTTCACCCATGTAGCACTGATCGAAAACGGCCAGCTGGTAGCCGCTGGGCCCAAGGAAGAAGTGCTGACGCCCGAGCTGCTGAAACGGGCTTATGATCTCGATGTGGATATCGAATGGAGCCATGGGCGTCCGTGGGTCAAGGCATTATAATATTTGAGCTTGCAGAAGGTTTTGGCCGGCTGCAGGCTTTTTTATCGGGCTTAATATTAATGCAGTTAAATACAAACCACATTAATTTATTGTTTTGTGGAGCGCAGAGGAGGAAGCAGATTAGTGGAGTGTGGCGCAGCGTGAGCATCAAGTTAGTGGTGTGGTGAGGTCTGGGTGTTTAGTGGAACATAGGAGGGCGGAGGGGAGGGAGACGGAAGGCGGCGCGGCGGCTGTAACGGAACTGAGAAGCTCTTACAAGCAAAAATCTGCGAAAATCGCACGCTAACGGAACTATGCGACTGTTAGAGCTATATTTTCGGAGAAAGTAGCTGCTGATTGCCCTCTAAGAGCTTTTGAGTTCCGTTAGGATGCTGAAAAGGCTGAAATTGGCGTCTAAGAGTCGCTGAGTTCCGTTAGGGAACGAACGGTGATAACGGTGGTGGGGGACCCGGCCAAAATTCTCGTTGCCAATTTGCTCCAAGAGAGGCTATAATCAGGACCATTACCATTTTGCAAGGGGTGGGACTGTGAAGGAAACCTCCGAATTGTTGCAAGCTGGCAGACTGCTGGAGAACCGCTACCGGATTCTCGGGCTGCTGGGCCAAGGCGGCATGGGACGGGTGTATCTGGCCGAAGACGAGCGGCTGCCCGGCAAAAAATGGGCCGTCAAGGAGCTGAGGCCCGGACCGGCTCAACGTGAGCTTTTGGCCAAGGAAGCCCGGATGCTGGCGGAATGCAGCCATCCCGGTTTGGCTGCCGTTACGGATTTTATCCCGGCCAATGCTCAGGGTGTCTGTTATCTGGTCATGGAATTTATCCAGGGCCAAACGCTGCTCCAGTTGCTGCGGGGTAAGGGGCCATTAAGCTGGGCACAAACGGCGGGTATTGGCATGGAATTATGCCAGGTGCTGGCCTATTTGCATGAGGAGCGGCCGGTTCCCATTATCCACCGGGATCTGAAGCCGTCCAATGTGATGCTGGATGGAAACGGGCGGGTGCGGCTTATCGATTTTGGCACAGCCCGGCATTACAGCCAAGGAGCCGAGGCGGATACCGTCCGTCTGGGAACCTTGGGGTTTGCCTCGCCCGAGCAGCTGGTGGGCCGGCAGACGGATGCCCGCACCGACCTGTATGCGCTTGGAGCGGTGCTGCATTTTCTGCTGGAGGGGGGAACCGGGCAGCGGCAGAACGGAATCCGGGGTGTCCTCCCGGATACGGTTCCGAAGGAAGCCCAGGCGCTCATCGGTAAACTCATGGAGGATGAGCCGGCCAAACGGTTTCAGCGTGCTGAGGATGTAGAAGCGGCGCTGCGGGCTATACAGTCATCGGGCACAACGACAGCAGGGGGGACACGGCACCTGACGGAGGGGATGACAGCAGCACAGACGGCATTCTCACCTGTCATGCGGATCGTGGTGGGCGGTTTAACCGGCGGCAGCGGGGCTACTTTTGTGGCTATGGCTTTGGCGCGCTGCCTGCATGCCCTGGCCCTGCCCCATACCCTGCTTGAGCTGCCGGGAGCTGCTCCTGATCTGTATCATATTCTGCTGGGAGACCGGCTTATACCCAAGGGTTACCGGTACTGGACTGAAAGCGTTTGTCTCGGAGCAGGCGGCGGAGGTGAGGGCAAACCATGGACTGGCGGATATTCGGAATGGGCACCGCTTGCCCCTGACCGTCCCTTGGAGAAGTGGGACCCCGATTGCGCCAGGCAGCTTATGGAGCGGCTTAACCGGCCGGCAGCTATTCTGGATATAGGATCGGCATGGACGAACCCCGCTCATGAAGCTGTGTTGGAGCAGGCCGATCTCATCCTTCTGGTCTGTGGTCCGTCTCCCCTGCAGCTGAGCAGAGGAGAAGCTGAGCGGAACTGGAGCCGTCTGGACAAGCTGAAGCAGAATAACCGCAGGTTGGAGATTGTCGCCAACAAAACAGTCAGCTTCAAGGGCCGGCAGGAGTGGCTGGAGTCCTTGCCCGGACGTCCGTTCTGCCAAATCCCCGAAATCCCGTCAACAACGGTGTTGGACGCACTTTGGCAAGGGAAGCTGCTTGCAGACCAGCCTGCGGTTCAACCGGTGTTAAGCGCGGCATTGTCGCCCATTACCGGGATAATTCTCGGCCAATGCGGTCATCCTGGTAATCGGAAGTCCCTGTGGCGGCGGCTTCGGACGGGGGGCAAACAGCACCGCTGAGCTCCACCGACAGCTGGAAAAAAAGGGGTTGCATTCCTGTATCTCTGTGGGATATACTCGTAATAACCTGATACATAACGAGATGCGGAAGCACCGCTGGCGTTTGGTTTTTTGCGCCGGCAGTGCTTTTTTTGTGCTGTCCGGACAAGTTTTCACGGGAGGTGTGGCATTTGAAAAAATGTGCCGTGGGCCTTCTGTCGCTGGACAAGGAATACACGGAACGGCTGCTTGCCTATGTGCGGATGTCCGAATACCGGACGCTGGTGCATATGGTCTGGTACACAAGTGTGGACTATTGCCGGAGAATGCTGGCCGAGAAGGACCAGCCGGAGGTGCTGCTCCTGGATACAGGCAACCCTTCAGCCGGCTGGCAGGCACTCCTGCAGCAGCAGGAATGTCCCATTGCGCTGCTAGGAGAGGAGGAAACCTCCACCGGGTCCCAGGAAGCGCCGATGTTGGACAAATATCAGCCTCTTAACCGGCTGCTGGATGCCATCCTCCACTTGGCGGACAAACAATCCGGCGCCAGAGGGCGGAGGGAGTCTGGAGGAGAGGACGCCTTTGTTCTGGGCGTATATTCGTCCACAGGGGGAGCGGGCAAAACGGTTTTTGCTTACACTGCTGCAGGTTTGTTGAGCCGGATGGGATTTCATCCCTTGGTGCTGACCCTGGAGAGTATCCCTTCCTTGTGCTGGAGAGGAGCAAGCAGCGAGGACCGCTTCGGGAAGGTGATGTAC
Source organism: Bacillota bacterium (assembly GCA_023388055.1). Classification (GTDB taxonomy): domain Bacteria; phylum Bacillota; class Bacilli; order Paenibacillales; family NBRC-103111; genus Paenibacillus_AR. Next base: position 96,925 of record JAEWGW010000006.1, read on the forward strand.
CGGGTCGCGGGTGGAAGTGAGGAAGGGCAGCATGGTTTGGGGTCTGAGCTGGTGGAGGATGCCGGGCGCAGGTTCAGATACCTGCCGGGTGCCTCCAACCTGGATGATCTGGAGGAAATGGGACGTCAGGATGCACGCAAGCTGATCTGTCTTGCCTCGCAAACCGTAGGGGTGAATGTCATTATCGTGGATTTGGACAGCAGTCTTCATCCCCGTATATGGGGAGCGTTGTCTGCTTGCCACCGGATTATTTGGCTCATCCCAGACCACTGTATTGCCAGGGAGAAGGCGGAGCGTCAGCTTCCACGTCTGCTGGAGGAGCTCCCGGAGCTCCGGGACAGGCTGTCGGTTATTCTGAATGCAAGCGGTGGGCAGCCTCAGGACTTGCAGGAAGGTGCGCTCCATATTGAAGAGGTTCTGCCTTATCAGGAGGAGTGGCGGGTGCTCAGCGATTGCCGCCAGCTGGAAGCTTCCACAACATATGAGCAACGCCTGCAAAAATGGCTGCTGTCCGTCTTGCAATCCCCCGCCGGAGGGGCAGGTGTGAAGAGCCATGGATGAGGACGCCATATTCAGGCGGGTCCGTCAGGAGGTGGGTTCAAGCATTGACTACTCCCAGAGCCTGTCCGACGAGCTTTTGATGAAACGGATCGAAGAAGCGGTTTTTGCCTTGTCCCATGAGCTTCCCCTTCACTTCCGGAAGAAAAACAGGCTGATTCGAAGAGTATTCTCCACTTTCCGGGGACTGGACATTTTGCAGCCGCTGTTGGATGATCCCGCCGTTACGGAAATTATGGTGAACAGCCATACGGAAATTTTCTATGAGCAGGACGGGAAAATTCACAACTTTACGGGAGGCTTCGATGAGCCGTCCAGGCTGGAGGATATGATTCAATCCATTGTCTCCAAGGTAAACCGGACGGTGAATGAAAGCCAACCCATTGTGGATGCCCGGCTGGCAGATGGCTCGCGGGTGCATGTGGTGCTTCCCCCGGTTGCGCTGAAGGGGCCAACCCTCACCATCCGCAAGTTTCCCAGCCATCCGCTTACTATGGAAGAGCTGGTGAATAAAGCAGCCATTTCGGCGGATGCCGCCAACTTCCTGAAGCTGGCCGTTCAGGCCAAATATAATATTTTTATCAGCGGCGGCACCGGGTCGGGCAAAACCACCTTCCTGAATGCTTTGTCGGGATGGATTCCAAGGGATGAGCGGATCATTACGATAGAGGATTCAGCGGAGCTGCAGATCAGGCAGGTGGAGAATCTGGTTTCCTTAGAGACACGGAATGCCAACACGGAGGGTAAGGGTCAGATTGGCATGCGTGACCTGATCCGCGCCTCGCTGCGGATGCGTCCCAACCGGATTATCGTAGGCGAGGTGAGAGGCGGGGAAGCATTGGAGATGCTTCAAGCCATGAACACGGGCCATGACGGCTCCTTAAGCACCGGGCACAGCAATTCCAGCAAGGATATGCTGAGCCGTCTGGAGACCATGGTGCTGATGGGGGCACCCCTGCCTGTGCAGGTGATCCGCAGCCAGATTGCTTCGGCCTTGGATCTTCTTGTCCATCTCAGCCGGATGCGAGACGGCAGCAGGCGGGTGGTGGAGATCTCCGAGGTGGTGGGAATTAATGGGGAATACATCGAGACCGTTCCTTTGTTCCTGTTCCAGGAATCATCCGGTTCAAGCACCGACGTTCCTGAGAATAAAAGAGTACAGGGAGCTCTATGCCCCACCGGTCATGTGCTGGCCAACCGTCAAAAGCTCCGGGATTCCGGGCTGGAGGCGCCGCCGGACAGGAGGGGGACAGCTTGAAATTACCCTTTGCGAAATCCAAAGGAAGACCTAAAGTCCAGCCCGCCCGGCAAAGATGGAGCAGCCCTGCGGAAGGCATCATCTACACAGAGTACCAGCTGTCGGCTAACGAATATGCGCTATGCTTTGCAGTTGGGGGAATGGCTTGCTTTGGCATCGGCTATCTCTTCTATCACTCTTTCGTCGTAGGGCTGCTGCTGGCTTTTGGCGCATGGGGCATTCCAGGCCAATACCGCAGGATGCGAATACAGAAACAAATGAACGAGCTGCGCCTGCAATTCAAGCAAGGGCTTCATGCGCTGGTGACCTCTCTAACGGCAGGCAGATCTATTGAGAATGCTTTTGCCGCTGCTGCCGCCGATCTGGGGTTTTTGTATAACCATCCCCAAACCTTCATCGTTGTGGAGTTTCACCGGATCAGCCGGAGGATTGCTAACGGAGAACCTATTGAACGGGCATTGGAGGATTTTTGCCGCCGCTCCGGTCTGGAGGAGCTGACACAGTTTCTGGATGTATTCGTCACGGCCAAACGCACTGGCGGCAATATGGCAGATGTGATGCGGCGGACCTCCCAGATGATCGGAGACAAAATGGAAATCCAACAGGATATAGCCGTGCAATTAGCGCAGCGGCGTTTTGAGTCGAGAATTCTCGGTGCTGCCCCTTTGGGTGTGATTGGCCTGTTATATTGGAGCTCGCCGGATTACATGGAGCCGCTGTACGGCAATGCTGCCGGTGCAGCTATCATGACCGCTGGCCTAGCCATCATGCTCCTGTGCTGGTGGCTGACCGGGAAGCTAATGGAGATGAAGCTGTGAAGGCCTGGAGTCTGCAAGTCCGGATACGCGACGGGTTGGAGAAGCTGCGGATTTATGAGCGGTGGCCCTTATTATTCGAAATGATTCATGTGCGGATGGCGGCTCTGCATGGAGCCAACCGGGCAGCGGAGGCTTGCCGCAGCTTTACCGCGGAAACCGTTGTGCATCTGCTGGGATTGGCCGTATTATCCGTGGTCCTGAGTGTCGCCAGCGGTGCGATTATGATCCCGTTTTGCCTGCTATTGATGGTGTTTTTTGTGATCTTTAGAGTGAAGTCTCTGGACAACCAGGTGAAGCATAAACGGCGGCGGATCGTGCTTGAGCTGCCTGAGCTCTTGAACAAAATCACCCTGCTGCTCCATGCCGGCGAAACGCTGCATCAGGCTATTCACCGCTCCTGCCAGCAAGCGGACGAAACCCATCCTTTATATAAGGAATGGGTCAAGCTGTCCCGGGCCCTTAAGGATAACCGGCCCTTCATAATCGCCATGGAGGAATTCAGCCGGTCCTGCGGTGTGCTGGAGGTGTCCATGTTTTCCACCAATGTGCTGATGAATTTCAAACGGGGAGGCAGCGACTTCGCTTATTCTCTGGAGGAGCTGTCCCATACCCTGTGGGAAAGGCGGAAGGCGGCGGCCCGGACAATCGGGGAGGAAGCCTCTGCCAAAATGGTGTTTCCCATGGTGCTGCTGTTCTGCACGGTGATGCTGATTGTTGCCGCCCCTGCGGTTTTATCCATGCAATAACTACTTAAAGGAGGATTCCGGATGAAAAAGGGATGGATTCATGTAAAACGGTTTTGGAACAATGAGGAAGGGTTGGGCACGCTGGAAATGCTGTTGATTCTGGCCATTATCGTGATTATCGCCATTGCGTTCCGCAAATGGATTGTTTCCTGGGTGAACCGGCTGTTTACCGAGACGAACACGGATATTCAAAACACCAAAACGATTGTCCCCAATACGCCGTCACCGTGACAAACCCCAGGGGGTTTCCCGGAATCCGTATTGGCCCGTTTTGCCGCAGTGAAGCCGGCAGCTTTCATATCGAATCCACCCTGCTGATGCCGGTGGTATTCTGGTTCACGCTGGCTATGCTGGGGCTCGGTTTTGTGGCCTACCAAAAAGGGGATTTGCTCCAATCCGCCTACGAGTGGTCGGAGCGGTCGGCATATGTCTGGAAGGATTCCCATAAGGATGCAGTTACAGGAGCATTTGTGTACCAGGATATGGACGATGTGTACGCAGGGATGGCCTCCGAGGGTTTGGGATGGCTCCGCGCTTCCCTCATTGGTTTCCGCCAAGCGGGTATTACGCTGCCTGAGCTTAAGCTAACGGGCCAATCCCTCTCCGGCAGGAAGCTGCTCCGTTCCTCGCAGGGGCTGCAGGGTCATACTTCCGGTGAAGGTGCATACTTTAACCGTGTTTTGGAGGGGGAGATACGGGCGCATTGGTCCCGGGATTGGGCAGCCTGGGTGCAGAATATCATGGCTCCCCAGGGCAGGAGGCTGCAGGAGGGGGCGGCGGCTTATGTGGCCGATCCGGTGGAGTTTCTGCGGACAGTTGAACTGGTGACCACTTATGCCTCCAAGCTGAAAAGCCGGTTTGCGACGCCGGAGGATGCTTCCAGGGCTTTGCAGCAATTGCTGCCCGGGGAGGCACAGCCGGTTGACATTCGGACCGAAGCGCAGGCTAAGGCATACCTCCAGCAATTGCTTCATGCGTCGAAAGAGAAATTTTCTACTTCATACGGGGAGCGTTTCATTGATGTTTTGGATGCGGACGGCTTCGCCCACGAAGCGAAATATACGGTGAATAAAGCGGATACCAAGCTCCAAATCAAAAAGGATGCAGAGCTGATCCGCTCCGGCAAGGTGAAGGGTGTAGTGTGGCATTTTTTTCTGCTTAAGAATAAGGGCAAATTCGATACCACACCAGCCCTCCTGCGGGAGCTGGAGGAAAACGGCATTATGGTGGTATACCACCAATAGACGGCAGGTTTGACGGGGTGAAGCAGTGGGGAGGTTTTGGAAGCATACAAACGGGTCGGCATCCGTGTATATGATGATTGTTCTGGTGCCGATTTTTCTGTTCCAGGCATTGTTTGCCGATCTGATCCGGCTGCAGCTGGCAGAGCGGGAGAATGAGCTGGCCTTGAAGGCGGCGCTGCGTTCCGTGATGTCCCGGTATGACCGTTCCCTTGCCGCTTATGGCTTGTTTGGGCTGAAGTGGGCGGAGAGCGGCAGCGTTCCTTTATATATGAACTACCTGACCCGGAATTTGGCCGGAGGGGAGGGTTACCGCTATCTGGATCTTCAACTGGATCGGATGAACAGCGGAATCGAGCCTGTGTATACTCTGGCCAATACGGATGTCCTCAAGCGGCAGATTGTCCAGGAGATGAAGCTGAAGGCGCCGGTGGAATTCATTACGGAAATGCTGGACAAGTTCCAGAAAACCAAAGCGGATCAGGCCATGAGCCAGGCCAAGCTGTATGGGGACAGCATGCGGGAGCTGGAGAAGCTTCATTGGAAGCGGGAGGAGGCATTGGACAAAACCTGGGAGAAGGCTCAGGCCATGCTGGGCCATGTGGAGGCGGCTGGCGCTACACTGAACAGCAACTTGAACCGACTGGAAACCTTGGCCGGGCAGATCGGGAACCGGACGGAGGAGCAGGTGCTGGCAGCAGTGTCCGATGCGGAGCGCATCATCCAATCCCTGAATGAACGCATCCGGCAGCTTCAGCAATCCATGTATTCCCTGTCATTGGCTATGGCTTCACTCACCGGCAAGGAAGGGCCGGGAGCGGCTATGGCGTTGGGACAAGCCATGTCAGCCGTCCAGACAGAGCTTAATGAAGCAAGCCGGCTTTTGATCGAGCAGTCGGGCAAGCTTGCCGAGCTGAAGAAGCTCCTTGCCGATATGGCTGAATACGCGCTATTGTTTGGCTCCTCCAAGCAGCTTGTGGCTGCCACAGAGCAGAAGCTGGATACAGATTACCGCGCTTTGTGTACGGTCCTGGATCAAGCAGAGGCTGCGCACGCACAATGGCTTGCCGAGCTGGAGCGCTACAAGTCGGCGGGGACCGGAGACAGTTATTTGTCGGAGGGGCTGCTGCTGCTTACGTCGGCCTATGATATGGCCTACTTTTCCCGTTACAAAACCGAGGCTGCGCGCATTCCGGCCTCCCTGCACGGACTGGCTTTGCGCTGGGCGGAGCAGGCGTGGTGGAACACCTCCCAGTGGGGGAAGGTGGCGGATGAGCTTAAGGGGCTTCTGGAGTTGTCGGCCGGGTTCAAAAGCGGCAGGGCGGCACTGGAAGCGGAACGGCAAGCCAGAAATCAGACAGCCCGCAATGATGAGGAGCAGCAGCGTAAAAAAATCAGCGGCTCCTTGGCGGATATACGCAAGGCTGTAACCGGCTGCAGCACGGGAAACGGGGAAATTGCCTTGTACGCTACGCTCGGCGGTCCGGACAGCCTTACCGGAAAGTACAGTGCCTACAGCAAGCTGGCGGCGGCTTCGCCAGGCGTTAACCGGCCCGGTACCGATGCGGATGATTCCATGGGACTTGGTCTGGACATCATCAGCCAATTCAGCGGGCTTTTGGCTGGTTTACGAGATGAGCTGTTTGTTAATGAATATGCGTTGGATAAGTTCAACTACCGCACCTGGGGAGTGGGGGAGGCGGCACTGCAGCAGGGCGCCCCTGCCCAATCCAATCCTGGGGGCCATCCCTTGGTCCGGCAGGAAGCGGAATATCTGTTGTACGGCTTTAACAGCTGTGATTTGAACCTGAGCGCTGCTTACGGCGAAATGTTCCTGCTGTTTTTCGGCATACGTACGGCCGAGGCGCTAATGGACCCTGCTGCCGGTGCAGCCGGAGCGGTTGCTCCTTTGGCCGCTTTGCTGAAGGCGGCAGCCGAAGGGGCGGTGAGGGCGGTCCAGGATATGCATACCTTGACTGGAGGTGGGGCGGTTTCCTTGTTCCAGAAGCTGGGGGCCTTTAAAGTGACCTACAAGGATATGCTCCGGGTCATGCTCCTGCTTCACCCCAACCAGTCTTCTGTGCTGATTCGGATGCAGGCTCTGCTGGAGCTGAACACCGGCACTGATCTGACCCAAACCACCACCTATGTTCAAGGAACATCCTCGGGGAGTGTGAATGTATGGTTTTTGCCGGGGGTTCTAAGGGCTATCGGGAAAACAGGGGCGGTCAGCCTGGACTTGGAAGAAGGGCGGTTCCGGTTCCGGCAAACCGCTGTATACGCCTATGATTAAGCAAACAGAAGGCTCTATTACCGTTGAGGCGGCGATTGTGCTGCCGGCGATGATCGTTTTTGTGATGTTTATGGCCAGCCTGATCCAAATTGCGGCAGTAGAGGTTGCTCTGCGGTCGGCTGTTTCCGAAACCGCAAAAAGCACCGCTGCCCACTGGGAGCCGGTGCGGATGGTATACCGGGAGGCCAAGGAGCGGGCTTTATCCACTGCACCGGGCCAATGGGCGGGCGCCATGGCGGACAGGCTCTTGGAGTCCCGTGCCGGATGGTCGGAGGCGGAGGAATGGGTGTTGAATTATGAATCCCTGTTTCCGGATATAGTAGGAAAACTGGTGCAATGGGAGGTCAACAAGCGGGAAAGTCTGGAGCAGCGCGGGATTGATGCGGTGAATGGGGCTGTGAACAAGATCATGGACCCGCTTTTGTGCAAGGCCTTCGAACCCGTTCTCCGGCATTATGCTAACGGGAAGCTGCTGAGGGCAGACAAGCTGACCGTAGCTGCGGTGAAGCTTCCGTCCCTGGAGGAGGGGGGCGATGCGGATATGGTCATTACAGCAGGATATACCCTCAAGCTTCCCGTACCCTTCTGGAATAAAACGATATATGTAGAAAAAACCGTTGTGGAGCGCGCATGGGTTGGAGAGGAATGAGAGCATGGATATTTTCGTTTGCATGTTGGGTATAGTGACGCTGGCAGCGGGTTATACAGACCTGCGGCACCGGAAAATCCCCAATTGGCTTTCTGTGGCGGGACTGTGTGGTGGGCTGCTGGGGCATGTTTGGGCAGGGGGGCTGACAGGATTGGGGCGTTCGCTCTTGGGAGCAGGTTTAGGGTTCGCCGTTATGCTGCTGTTGTATATGTTTAAGGCGGTGGGAGCCGGGGACGTCAAGCTGTTTGCGGCTATCGGGGCTATTAGCGGGCCTCTGCTGACATTTTCCGCTATCACCTATTCTGTATTATGGGCCGGGGTTATCGGCATCGGGATATTGCTATATAAGCGGAGGCTGGTGGAGAACGGAAGAGGGATGCTGCTTGCCGTTACGGGGTTTTTATTCATCCGGCAGAAGTTGGCCCTCGATGAACGGCTGACTCTTCGTTTTCCGTTTATGGCAGCGGTCATTCCGGGGATCTGCACAGCCTTGTGGGAATCCGGGAGCAAAGGAGTACCTGTATGGATGCTGTAACTTATCTGGATATGACCTTCACAGCTGAAAAGGGGCAGGGCCGGTATTGGCTTCTGACCCAAAAGGGAAACCCGGTTCCGGCGGCGGCACTGTCCCGTCTGGATCTGCGGATGCTGGAGCGGCATTCCATTCCCCGCATCCTGCCTTTGGATGTGGAGGAAATGAACGCGGAGGCCAGGCTCCGCTACAGGCTTCCCGTAGGGCTGCCGCTGCAAAGCCGGTTTCAGGCTGACGGTGCAGATGCGAAGCTGCTTATGGAGGTGCTGTTGACCATCGTCACCACCTTGGCGGACAGCCGGGTGTACTTATTGGATGAACGCAAATATGCCCTGAACCCTTCGCTTATTCTCATGGGCGAGGGCCCGCGGGATATCCAGATGGTTTATCTGCCGCTTCGGCATATGGAGCAAAAACCATCGCTACGTCATGAGCTGTACCAGCTTACGCTTCAATTAATAGAATGGGGCAATATTCCATTGGAGGATTGCTCCGTGATGGTGGAATGCCTCAAAAGCTCCTTGTTCGAGCTGGAGGATTTTAAGCAGCTGCTGATTGCCCTGCAGTTTTCTCCCGCCGGGCAGACGGCCGCCTCCCAGCAAGCAGCAGCGGAGGAAGCCTATCCTGCGGATATGCCATGGCACCGACCTTCGCCGCCAAGTGCAACGGAGGAGCTGCGGCTGCGGGCAGAGCTGCAGGACGACGGAGATACCCTGCGGTTCGAGCCTGCCCAATGGCAGCTATCTTCCACAGCCGCACTGCGGCTGGCGCTTATAATGATGGTGGCGGCCTGGGGCGCTGCCGCGGTATTTCCTTCACCTGTTGTGATGGGTTCGGCGGGGGTGGTGACGTTAGCAGGCTTGGCCCTTTATCTATGGAACAAACGCAAAGAAAAGGAAGCGCTTCTGATTGAGCCGGATGAGGAGCCGGACAATTGGACTCCGCAAGCGGTCCAGCCGTTCCTCCGGGAGCAGCCGGATGAACCCAAAGAGCAAGAACCTGCCGCCTCACGTACCTTCCAATGGACGGAGGAGCGGAATCGGCTGTACCGGGAAAACCCGGCATTAACCGTTTTGCTGGAGCAGTCCGCACAGAGCGGACCGGCTGTGCTGCCCACGGAGCTGCTGGTTCCGGAAACGGAGCTGCTCGCCCCCCAAGCGGTGTTGGAGCTGTTGGAGAATGACGAGGTTGCCTCATCGCTTCCCGTTAGCCGTACCCGCTTTTCCTTCGGGAGAAGCCCGGGTGAAACTGACTGTGTGCTGAATGCTACGGGGATATCCCGGATTCATGGCGAGATCAGACGGGAGGGGGAGCTATGGGTGCTTTGTGATCTGGGCTCCAAAAACGGCACAAGGCTCAACGGCGAACCTCTTGTCCCTCACGAGACGTATCCCCTTAAACATGGCGACAGAATCACGGCGGCCCAAACCCACTTGATCTTCCGCATCCGGTAGCCGCGTGATATAATCCCCCTTAAGGAAAACCCAAGAGGAGAGATGTGGAATGCTGCGTCATGTAGTGCTGTTCAAATTGGCCGACCCCACCCCGGACAAGCTCCAGGAAGTAAAGGAGAAGCTGCTGAGCTTAAAAGGCCGGGTCCCCCAGCTGCTGGAGATCGAGGTTGGCATCGATGTAATTCGTTCGGAACGTTCTTATGATTTGGCCTTGATCACGACCTTCGAAAGCCTGGATGACATGAATGCCTATCAGGTGCATCCGTATCATGTGGAGATCAGCAGCTATATCGCAACCGTACGCCAAGCAGCGGTGGCCGTTGATTTTATTGTCGATTAACCGCAGAAAAAACAAGCTGGAGTCAGGTTTTGCATGCTGATGTCCGATAACCGCCAGACGTCTTCCGGAAAGCCCGGAGGCGTCTTTTTTTCATTCATTTCCTTTCAAATTAATGTTTGACGGGGGGATAGGAAATTGTTATTATGTATTTATAATACTTAGTAAACGATAAAGTTTATAAATTAATTATTAATTGAAATAACCCAGAAGAAGCCAGTTTCAATTTTTTTTAGCAAAAGTGTTTCATAAGATCAGAAGCTGGTTAATACCTAATTAAGGTATTTGAATAGCGCAAGACTGAACCATCTGGAAATATAAGACAACCGACCCTTGAAGGAGTGTGAGCCACCATGGCATCTGTAAAGCGAGCTAAAATTCGTGAAGAAGTATTGCAGGAGCTGTATTCCTTTCATTTGGTAGAAAAAGGCCGCAAGGCTATGATTCCAAAAACATGGGAAGAGATGAATCCTGAAAAATTCTTTGCCCTTGAATATTTGGCTGAAAACCGGCTGATCCGGTTCCAATCCGAAGGCTCCCACTACATGGCGAAGATTACGGCGCAAGGCATCGCCGCCTTGAAGAAGAAGAAGGCCGCTGCCGCTGCGCAAGCCGTTTCCTAATCCTACAAAACCGCATAACTTGAGCAGGAACCGGACAGGGGCAATCCCGTTATCCGGTTCCTGTTTTTGTTGTCCGTAGGAATTAGAGCCGATCTGGTGTACAATGAGAAGCTGGGAACCTTTTGAGAGGCGGGATATAATATTATGATAACGAAACCCTACATAAACCACATTGATACCGATTATGTGCTGGCCATGCTGCAGGATTTGCTGGCTATCCCCAGCCCAAGCGGCTTCTGCCACGAGGTTCTGCTCCGGGTGGAGCGGGAGGCGGCCAAGCTGGGCTGGGCGGTGGAGCGTACTCCGAAACAAGCCTGTATCATCACCATCCCCGGCGAAGAAGGAGCAGGCACTCTTGCCTTAACGGCCCATGTGGATACTCTTGGCGCTATGGTCCGCTCCGTGAAGAGTTCAGGCACCCTGCGGTTTACCCCTGTAGGCGGTTATGCCATGAATTCCATCGAGGGAGAATATTGTACGGTTCATACCCGCAGCGGCAGTACCTGCACCGGCACAATCCTCACTACCGCACCTTCTGTCCATGTTTATAAGAACGCAAGGGACCAGAAGCGGGAGGAGGAGAATCTGGAGATCCGGCTGGATGCGCTGGTGACAGACAAGGCCGGAGTAACGGCGCTGGGCATCCGTAACGGGGACTATATCTCCTTTGATCCCAGAACCCGCATCCTGGAGAGCGGCTATATCAAATCCAGGCACCTGGATGACAAAGCGGGCGTGTCCTGCCTGTTCGGGCTGGCGGAGCTGATAGCCCGGACGGGAAACAAACCCCATAAGACGCTGAAGCTGATCATTACCTCTTACGAGGAGGTAGGACACGGCGCTGCGTACATGCCTTCCGACGTGGGAGAGCTGATCGCAGTAGATATGGGAGCCATGGGTGATGACCTGAGCTGTACAGAGCAGGATGTATCTATCTGTGCCAAGGATTCCTCCGGCCCTTACGATTACACCATGACCACACGCCTCATCCGGCTGGCGGAACGGGATGGCCTGCGGTTTGCGGTGGATATCTATCCCCAGTACGGGTCAGATGCGTCAGCAGCTATGCGCGGCGGCAATAACCTGAAAGCCGCATTAATCGGGCCGGGTGTCCATGCTTCCCACTCTATGGAACGCACCCACCGGAATGCGCTGATGAATACCATTTCACTTCTGGCCGCATATGTGCTGGAGCCGGAGGATCAGCCGGAAAAGGAGCCGATTGCCTAAATGAATGTCCTGACAGCAGAAAATCTCACCAAAACCTATGGCGTGAAGGTGCTGTTCAATCAGATCTCCTTCAGCATTGCCGAACGCCAGCGGATCGGGCTTATCGGCATTAACGGTACGGGCAAATCCTCCCTGCTGCGGATATTGGCCGGCTTGGAGGCGCCAGATTCCGGGAAAGTGATTCAGCCCGGAGGCTTCCGGATCGCTTACCTTGACCAGACGCCGGAGTTTACGGAAGCCATCTCTGTGTTGGACTATATCTTCCAGGGGGATCTGCCCGCTATGAGGATCATCCGGGATTACGAGGCTGCTTTGGCTGCCTTGGGCGCAGACCCGGAAAACACAGAGAAGCAGAAGCGGCTGTTCACCGCCCAGCAGGCCATGGACGCTTCGTCTGCCTGGGAGGCGGAAACCCAAGCCAAAACCATCCTGTCCCGCTTGGGCATTCATGATTATACCCAGCATGTTAACGCACTTTCCGGGGGGCAAAAGAAACGGGTCGCCCTGGCCGCTGCACTGATTCATCCGGCGGATCTTCTGATCCTCGACGAACCCACCAACCATATTGACAACGAAACCGCGGAATGGCTGGAGGGACAGCTGTCCCGGTACAGAGGAGCACTGCTTCTGGTAACCCATGACCGGTATTTCCTGGACCGGGTTGCCAACCGCATCTTGGAGCTGTATAAAGGCAGCATCTACCCGTATGAAGGCAACTACGCTGTTTTTCTGGAAAAGAAAGCGGAGCGCGAAGAGATGCAGGCGTCATCGGAGGATAAACGCCGCAACCTCCTTCGCAGGGAGCTGGAGTGGCTGCGCCGCGGCGCTCAGGCCCGCTCCACCAAGCAGAAGGCCCGTATTGATCGGGCGGAGGCCCTGCAGAAGCAGGCACCGGATGCCCCTCAGGAAGCAATGGAAATCCAAGTGACGGCCAGCCGGCTGGGCAAAAAAGTGTTGGAACTCGAGAATGTCAACAAAAACTTTGGGTCCAAGACCCTGGTAAAAAACCTCAGCGCCCTAATCCAGCCTGGCGACCGCATCGGGATTATCGGGCCTAACGGCAGCGGCAAAACCTCGCTGCTGCGGATGCTGGCAGGGCAGCTCCAGCCTGACAGCGGGAGCATCGAAATCGGAAGCACCGTCCGTATGGCTTATTATACTCAGGAGAATGAGGAGCTGGACCCCAACAAGCGGGTGCTGGAATATATCCGCGAAGCCGCCGAAACCATCAAGCTGGACGACGGCATGACCGTCTCCGCCTCCCAGATGCTGGAACGGTTTATGTTCCCCCAGGAGCAGCAATGGACCTATATCGGCCGGCTGTCGGGCGGAGAAAAGCGCAGGCTGTATCTTCTCCGCACCTTGCTGGGAGAGCCCAATGTGCTGCTCCTGGATGAACCCACCAATGACCTGGACATCCAGACGCTGACCATTCTGGAGGATTATTTGGAGCAGTTTCCCGGCACAGTAATCGCTGTATCCCATGACCGGTATTTCCTGGACCGGGTCACCGACAAGCTGCTGGCCTTCGAGGGAGACGGAGAGGTGAGTCCGTTCCTGGGCAGCTATTCCGAATATCTCGAAACCCGCAAGGAAAAGGAAGCCGCAGGCCGGGAGATGTCAGCTGTTCCCGCGCCCAAAAGCCTGACACAACCGGCTGCCGTGTCCGGCAGCGGAACCCAGCCCCCCCAAAACCGTGTCCGCAAGCTATCCTATAAGGACCAGAAGGATTGGGAAGGGATTGAGGAACGGATCGCCGGTCTGGAGGAGGATCTGGAGCGCATCCGCAGAGAGCTGGCAGCGTCAGGCAGCGATTCCGTGAAGGTGCAGGAGCTGTTCCAGGAGCAATCGGATAAAGAAGTGGAGCTGGACAAAGCTATGACCCGCTGGACGGAGCTATCTGAGCTGGTGGAGGCCATAGAGCGGGAAAAACGGGGATAATTCGGAACATTCCTTTTTTTTAGGCCCATTTTGTGCTACAATAAACTTTTGAATATATGACTATTCCTTCATGGATGAAAAGGCGGTTACGGACGGATGATTACAGTAAGCAATGTATCGCTTAGATATGGCAGCCGCGCGCTGTTTGATGAGGTTAATATCAAGTTTACACCCGGGAATTGTTACGGTCTGATCGGCGCCAATGGTGCAGGCAAGTCCACCTTCCTGAAAATTCTCTCCGGCGAGATCGAACCCAGCACCGGTGAGGTATCCATCGGCCCCGGCGAACGGATGGCCGTCCTGAAGCAGAACCATTATGAATATGATGATGTTCAGGTTCTGAAGACGGTTATTATGGGCCATACCAAGCTTTATGAGATCATGGTGGAGAAGGACGCTATCTACATGAAGGAGAACTTCTCCGACGAGGACGGTATGCGTGCCGCTGAGCTGGAGGGTGACTTCGCCGAGCTGAACGGCTGGGAAGCCGAATCCGACGCAGCTGAACTGCTGATGGGCTTAGGCATCAGCAAGGATAAGCATGACCTGCAGATGCGTGAGCTGGACGGCAATGAGAAGGTCCGTGTGCTGTTAGCACAGGCTTTGTTCGGCACCCCGCATATCCTTCTGTTGGACGAACCGACGAACCACTTGAATCTGGAATCCATCACCTGGCTGGAAAACTTCCTGGCCAAATTTGACGGCACCGTTATCGTGGTATCCCATGACCGTCACTTCCTGAACCAGGTTTGTACCCATATCGCCGATATTGACTTTGGCAAGATCCAGATGTACGTGGGCAACTACGACTTCTGGTACGAGTCCAGCCAGCTGGCTCAGAAGCTCATGTCCGACAAGAACAAGAAGGTAGAGGAGAAGCGCAAGGAGCTGGAGGAGTTTATCCGCCGCTTCAGCGCCAATGCCTCCAAGTCCAAACAAGCCACCTCCCGGAAGAAGCAGCTGGAAAAGCTGACCCTGGACGACATCCGTCCATCGAACCGGAAATATCCGTATTGCCACTTCAAGGCGGAGCGTGAAGCAGGCAAGCAGCTTTTGGCGGTAGAGGGACTCACCAAAACCATCGGTGATGAGAAGGTGCTGGACAATATCAGCTTTACCGTGAACAAGGGAGACAAGATTGCGTTTGTCGGTCCTCACGGTCTTTCCAAAACCACATTGTTTCAGATCATTATGGGCGAGCTTGAGGCAGATGCCGGCACCTTCAGTTGGGGCGTTACGACCTCCCAGGCTTATTTCCCCAAGGACAATTCCGAATACTTCGACGGCTGTGACTTGACGCTGGTGGATTGGCTGCGCCAATATTCCAAGGAACAGGACGAAGGATTTATCCGCGGCTTCCTGGGACGGATGCTGTTCTCCGGTGAAGAAGCGGTGAAGAAGGCCAACGTGCTTTCCGGGGGCGAAAAGGTGCGCTGTATGCTGTCCCGGATGATGCTGCAGGCGGCCAATGTTCTAATTCTTGATGAACCCACCAACCACTTGGATCTGGAATCCATTACGGCATTGAACAACGGTCTGGTGGACTTCGACGGCACCATGCTGTTCGTTTCCCATGACCACCAGTTCATTCAAACCATCGCCAACCGGATCATCGAGATTACTCCTAACGGCATGATCGACAAGATGATGACCAGCTTCGATGAATATCTGGAGAATGATGATGTGAAAAGCCAACGGGAGAAGCTGTATTCCTGATGTTTGATCCCACAATATTCGATAATGTGAAGGTTATGCTGGAGGGGGAGGTTTACGACCAGGATCTGGCCGGGATTATCCAGGTAGCAGCCCGGGAAGACCTGGTGGACCTTGCATCCCTCTCCCGTACCTTCCGGATTGCCTTCCGTACCAAGCCGTCCGCAGGCCGCTATACGGGGTGGGTGGAGCTTTCATCGTCTCTGCGCAACATAGCGGCGGAGATCTTGGAGCAGCCTGAAGCTGAAGCGGGTTGTTCGCTTACGGTATCATTCGCCGCCACTATCGCTGAAGCCAGAGGAGCGGAGAAGACAAACCCGCAAGTGATCTGCGCACAAGCGGATAAGGCGGTTAAAGCGGTGTGGGGCGGGCAATACCAGCTGGAGCAGCAAGTGACCCATACCTATGGCTTCGGGAAAGAAACGGTCAGCCATACAGTCCTGCTTCTGTTCGGGCGGACATTCTCCGAAGCGGTGATTGACGACCTACCGGAGCTGGTTTCCCATACGATTAAGACTTTAGAGCACTTGTCCTGATTCTTACTGCCGACCAAGGAGGAATAATCTTGATACAGGTATTGTTCGTCTGTTTGGGCAACATCTGCCGTTCCCCCATGGCCGAGGCCGTATTCCGCCACAAGGTGGAGAAGGCGGGTCTGGCGGACAAAATCCGGGTGGACTCCGCCGGAACCGGCAATTGGCATACCGGCAAACCGCCTCATGAGGGAACACGCGGAATTCTGAAGGAGTTCGGCATTTCCGACAAGGGGATTGCCGCCCGCCAGGTGAACGGGCAGGACTTCGGCCTGCACCAGTATATCGTGCCTATGGATACCGCCAACGTGGCGGACTTGAAGCAGTTTGCCCCGCAGGACCATACTGCCCGGGTGCTGCCTTTGATGGATTACGTGAAGGGACGGGAGCATACGGATGTGCCCGACCCGTATTACACCGGTAATTTTCAGGAGGTTTACGACATGGTGGATGCAGGCTGCGAAGCGCTGCTGACCCATATCCGGCAAGCCGAAAACCTGTAGCTCATCTCAACACAAAAACACACACCATGGACTTCAATTGGAGGTAGCCAGCCTTTATGCTCCGCAAAGCGTCCGCTTTCCTGATCATCTCCTTGTTCGGTTTGTTTTCCACCGCCTCGGTACGGGGGGTGACTTATGAGATTGTGATCTATGGAGGCGGTCCGCAAGCGGTATCCGCCGCGTTGACGGCTGTGTCGTCCAGCCCCCAGGCGGATGTGCTGATGATTGTGCCGGAACGCCAATTGGGCTCCACGATGACAGCCGGCCGGCAGAATCTGTTTGACCTGAACTATCATAAACCTTCCAGCCTTCCACCGGGACTGCCTGCTGATTATACAGGCTCCCAGGGAGGCTCTTTGTACAGGTTTGTGAAAGCACTCGGGGCCGTGTTTGCGCCGTCGGAGATGGAGAGCTATTTTCTGCGCGAAATCAGAGCCTCCGGGCGCATCCGGATCCTGTATGAGACGGATATCACCCATGCGGACCTTCAGGAGAACTCCTCCTCTCTGAAGGAACTCCACTTCCGCCAAATCCGCAAGGATCCCCAGAATGGCCGGTACCGGTTCAGCGGCACAGCTGCGTCGGTGCAGGCGAAGGTGTTCATTGATGCCTCGGAAACCGGTCGGCTGCTGCGGCTCACCGGAGCGGAATACACCACCGGCCGGGAGGATACAGGCAAGGATCAGCTTCAAATGGTAGCGACCCTCATGTACAAGGTCAAGGGAGTGGATGCGTACGCCGCTATTGCACCTAACAAAACGGCTAATGGGGTGGCCTATTCCACCAGAGGTTCCTTCCAGTTTTGGGGAGGACGCGAGGTATACACCATTCCGGAAATTCTGGCGTATGACAAAAACAGTCCCTACTTCCGGCTGAAGGCCTACAATGCCGGGGAGGATGGTTATTCCCATGTGGGGGCGGATACCTCCAAAACCCCCTTTTGGATGAATCACATGATCATTTATAAGGTGGACGGGCGGAAGATGTGGAGGGACCGGGAGCTGGACAACGGTCTGTATCCCGATTCCCCGGAGCTGGATCCGGAGGAAGCCCGGGAGCTGGCGGTGCTGGAGCTTAAAAAACCCGAGTATTGGGAGATGATCCGCAAGCTGCCGGGGTTTGCCAATGTGGAGCCGGTGCTGGAGAACGGGGAGCCTGCAGCCGGGGAGATCCTGTACTTGCGGGAAACCATCCATGCCCTCAATAAACCGGAAGCCGGCAAGGCCCATGCATTAACGGAAGCGGATGTGATGAAGGGCGGGCAGGACTTCTATGACAGGCGGATCGGGGTCGGGTTCTATAACTTCGATTCCAATACCTATCAGAAGCAGGAGGCGCTGACCAATCCGCTGCATGAGCCATGGTACGTTCCTTATGAGGTGCTGCAGACTCCGTATGTGGACAACCTCCTCCTGCCGGGTTATGCGGCGAATATTGATTCCTATTCCTGGTCAGCCATGAGGGTGTATCCCAACCTGATCATGCTGGGGGATGCGGCGGGAACCTCCGCGGCGCTGGCGGCAGATGGCAGGATCGATCTTGCCAAGCCGGATATGGATTTGCTTCAGAAGGAGCTGCTGCGTCACCAGGCGATCCTGGAAAAGTGACCCGTTGCAAACGTATAAAAATATGTTATACTGGTTATAGAAAACATATATGTGACATGCAATGATATCGTTTTCCACCAACAAGGAGGGTATCGCTATGATGAACCTGTTTGTGAAGGAAAAGGAAGCAGCACCGGAAGAGATCCGGAACCTGGAAAAACGCCCCGGAGCCCGTGATGAGATCCAGCGTATTCTTAAGGAAGACAATTCGGATGTGTGGTTGGACACGCCGACCAGCCTGTTCAATCTGTTCCCGCCGAAATATTAAGCGTACCTCAATACCATACGAGATAGGACGACCCTTTTACTCCGGTAAAAGGGTCTTTTTTATGTTCATCCAACACCGTAAAAAAGTATCCCTTAAAAGTGGAATCGCCGCCGTTTTAGCAGGCCTGTTTAGGCTTATACTCATACTGGAAGCCTTGCGTTTTGAAAACGTTGTATTTGCCGCGTATCCACATCATAATCAGGTTATACGCCTTATTCCGACAAAAAACAACAATCACAAGCGGAGGATTCCCCTATGAAATGGATAAGCCGAGCTCCCTTCCGCAATAAACTCATCGCTGCTTTTATGACCGTGACCCTGCTGTCCATTCTGATGACCGGCTATTTCTCCTATTCCATTACCTCGGGGATTCTGGAGGAAAATGCGCTGAAGCTGACCCAGGACACGGTAGCCAAAACCGCCCAAACGGTGGATGAGAAGCTGAGTAAGCTAACGGTGATTATGATGACCTTCATGATTAGCCAGCAGTTTCAAGACATGCTCAAGGATGTGTCCTTGGAGAACTATGGCGAGTATTATACCCATTGGACGAACCTGGACAATGTTTTTTCACAGGCACGGATTGCCGAGCCGCTGATTCAAGGTATCTTCGTTTCCACCCCCATGGGGGAGTTCTATCCTTCGTTCATGAATCGCAACAGGCAGGCTGACTTTGAGGACACAGATCTGTACAAGCGGGTGGTCAGCGAAAAAAAGACGCTTTGGATCGAGGGTCACGAGGACGCGCTTTTCTATGGCAAGCAGAGGGTGGTCTCCCTGGTGCTGGAGCCTATCGCTAAATTACCGCTGAAGGATGTTTATGTGGTGGTCAACATTCGGGAGGATGGGCTGCGGAAGCTGATCGGAACCGAGATGGATAGCGGGAGCGGCTCATTGCGTTTTCTGATGAATGCCGATGCCAAATTGGTCTATGACGAAACAGAGCCCCTTGTGACCGATGCTGCAGGGAGTGCCCTCGTAGCTGATATTTCCCGAAACGGGGTGACCGGCTATACCTCCTTTGACAGGAACGGAAGCACCTATCTGCTGAATTATGCCCGGATGCATGTCAACGACTGGACCATTCTGGCCATTCAATCTAAGAATTATGTGCTCAAGGATATGACGTATGTGAAGTGGATGATTCTGCTGGTCACCTTATTCAGCTTCATCATCACGCTCTTCGTCTCCGGCGCTTTTACCCGGTATCTCTTGAAGCCGCTGGAAAAGCTCCAGAAAGTGATGAAACGGGTGGAAAGCAATGATCTCACCGCCCGGTTTGAAAGCCTCCAGGAGGATGATCTCGCCCAGGTGGGCTTCCGCTTCAACCGGATGCTGGATCAGATTGTGCTGCTTATCGATGAGGTGAAGGAGGCAGAATCCAGCAAACGCAGCACGGAGATTAAAGCCCTGTCCGCCCAAATGGACCCCCATTTTCTATATAACACCTTGAACGTCATCTACTGGAAGCTGAAGCTCAAGCAGGTGGATCAGTCCCAGACCATGGTGGTGTCCCTGTCGCGGCTGTTCCAGCTGGGCTTGAACAAGGGCAAGGAGATTACAACTCTGGAAAAAGAGCTGGAGCATGTGAAGCTGTATCTGGAGCTGCAGGCTTCCTGCTATGAGAATCTTTTTGAATACAGCATTGAGGTCAAGGACCCGTCTCTGCTGGCCTTGACGGTGCCGCGGATCATTCTCCAGCCCTTGGTGGAGAACAGTATCCTCCACGGTTTTTACAGTATGGAAAACGGGGGCCGCATCACGATTGAGCTGGACTCCGACCCTGCTGCGGAAGCCTGGAGCATCCGGGTGGCGGATAACGGCTGCGGTATGGAGCGGGAGACGGTTAAGGCCATGCTCCTGGGCCAGCAGGGCAAGGGTTATGCTATCGGCAATTTGATCAGCCGGCTGCAGCTTTATTACAGGGGCCAGGCTCAGTTTACCGTAGAGAGTGATCCCGACTGGGGCACGGTCATACACATGTCGATACCGATGAAGGGGGAAGTGCCGGATGTTTAAGTGGAAGGAAATCAGCATCTGCGTGGTAGATGATACACGAAGCGTAGTGGAAGGCCTGAAGGCTATGGATTGGCAGGCGGAGGGCATTATTATGGCAGGCACAGCGGCAAACGGAGAGGATGGGCTGGAGCTGATTAAGGAGAAGAAGCCCGACATCGTCATTACGGACATCCGCATGCCCCGGATGGACGGGCTGGCCATGCTCCGGTCCGTTCTGGAGCTGCAGCATGCCTGCAAGATTATATTAATCAGCGGTCATACCGACTTTGAATATGCCAAGGAAGCCGTGCAGCTGGGGGCGTTTGATTTTGTGGTCAAGCCCTTCACAGAAGAGGATATTCTGGAGACGATCCGCCGGGCCAAGGAGCAGATTGAGGAGGAGCGGTCCCGGCTTTTATCTGTCCGTGAGATGGAAGGGAAGCTGCGGGAGAGCATTCCCCTTCTCCAGCAGGAATATCTGGGACTCGTGGTCCGGCACCGCACGACATGGGAGCGTACAGCCCGCAGGTGGGAGTTTCTCGAGATCCCTCTTGACCCTGCCGTCCTGTGTGTGATGGCTCTGGAGATTGACCGGATACAGGAGCATTCAGCGGATATGTCGGTGAATGAGGTTGAACTGATGCGCTTTTCCCTGCAGAATATTGCCGAGGAAACCTTGCGGGAATATACGAAGTGCATTGTTTTCCGGTTTAGTATGAACCGGTTTGTGGCCGTTCTGAATGTCCCCACCGAAGAGGACAACCCGGCTCCTTGGGCGGAGGCCATCTGCAGGAACATTGAACGGTTTACCAAATTTACTGTTTCAGTTGGTGTCGGCGGCGGCGTCAGAGATATTAGCGGGCTGCCGGAATCTTACATTCAAGCGGTTCAGGCTCTTTCTTATCATCTGTTCACGGAGGGCAATGGGGCCATCGGATATACCCAACTGCTCCGTACGGACCGTCAGGCTCCCCTAGCGCTGGAGCAAAAGGACGAGCTGCTCCTGTCACTGCGCTCCGGCAACGGTGAGCGGGCATCGGCTCTGCTGGACGATATGGCCAACAGCCTGCAGCAGATGCTGCCCAGACCTCATCCGGATTATTTGCTGAGTCTGTATGAAGAGCTGGCTTCCTCCGCCATCCGGACCTTTTATGAGCTGGTTCCGCTGCAGAAGCTTCAGCCTCTGGTGGACCACTTCCAAAGCCAGCGCCCGGGCCTGCCCCTTGCCGCGTTGGAGCAGCTGATTCAGTCCTTGTGCCGGGAGGGGGCGGAGCTGGTCAGGCTGCATCATCTGTCTGAAGGGCAGGCCGTTATTTATCGAAGCATCGATTACATCAGAAACCATCTGGACAAGGAGGTCCGGGTTAGTGAATGCGCGGCCTGGGTTCACTTGAGCCCCAGTTATTTTTCCGGCCTGTTCAAGAAGGTTACGGGAATGACCGTCACCCAGTTCGTCACGGCCGAGCGTATCGCCAAGGCTAAGGAAATGCTGATCAGCGGCTTCCAGGTTCAAGAGGTGGCATCTGCATTGGGCTATGAGGAGCGCCGGTATTTCAGCGAGGTATTCAAGAAAATGACAGGCAAGACCCCCTCGGAATTTCGGGAAAGCTACCATCCAGAGGCTCCGGGGCAACAGGACTAGGGGGATATTTCCATGTCTGACGAAAGTAGAATCGTATCCCTGAATAGTGGGGTTACCCCACTCCCTTCCCGAAGAAGAGGCCGTATAATCAAGTTGTAAAGAAGCCATTCAACAAAAAAGGGGATATGCACATGTGGAAAAAAGCCATCGGTTTGAGCCTTGGCGTTGCCTTGGCAGCAGGAGGACTAGCCGGATGCGGAGGAAATGACACCAAGAGTTCGGCTGGAAGCACCGCTCCTACGGCCGGCCCGAAGAAGATTGTCAAATACTGGACCGATGACCGTCATGACCAAGAGTATATCAAGGAACTGATTGCCAAGTTTAATTCCACCAATAAGGATAATATTGAGGTGGAGCTGACCGTTCTTTCGGAAAACTTCGCCCAAAGCGTGGATGTTGCCTTTGCAGGCAATCAGGCGCCTGATGTGCTCCGGCTGAAAAGCGTCAATACGGAAACCTTCTTCAAAAAAGGCTACCTTGCTCCGTTGGACTCTTATATGAATGATGAACTGAAGGCCAAATTCAAGGATTTGCTGATCGACAAGGTTAACACGTTCGACGGCAAGCTGGTATCCCTGCCTAATACAGGCCTGACCCTGCGTCTTGTATACAACCAGGAGCTGTTCGAAAAAGCGGGCATCGCCAAACCTCCGGCCTCCCTGCAGGAAATGGTGGACGACGCCAAGAAAATTACCGACATGGGCAAGAAGGATGGCATCTACGGCTTTGCCCTGAATTTTAAAAGCCCCAAAAGCGCCTTCGACCGTTCTGTCCGGGAAATTCTTTCTCTCAGCGGCTACCAAGGCCTGGGCTTTGATTTGAAAACCGCCCAGTTCGATTTCGGACCTTACTCAGAGGTCATGAAGTACTTTAAGCAAATGAATGACAACGGCAGCATTCTGCCCGGCGCCGCCAACTTGGATATCGATCCCATGCGCGCACAGTTCGCTGCTGGAAAAATCGGTATGTACCTGAGCTTCTCCACGGAGCCCGGTGTGTACACCGATCAATTCCCGACCAAAATCAAATGGGCAGGAGCTCTTGCACCCACACTGGACGGCACCATCAAAGGCACCTCGGAGATCGTTTCCGCCGGCACCTGGCTGGGCATCACCAGCAAAGCCTCTAACCCGGATGCAGCTTGGACATTCATGAAGTCTATGTATGCCGATGACATCCTGACCACCTATCATGAGAAGGGCTTTGGTATTGCGATCATACCGAGCATTGCAGCCAAGGCGAAGAAGCCTGAGATCGTTGGTATGGACGGCTTCCTGGTAGGCAAGTATGATTCCATGTGGCCGGTATCCCCCAATGTAACCCCAGAGGGCGCCAGCTATGCGGATACCTTCTTAAAGTACATGCTGACCGGAGGGGACCCGGCCGCCATCGCCAAGGATTTGAACACCCGTTATAACGCTGCCTTGACCAAAGCGGTCGAGAAGGGTGATGTGAAGGTTAGCCCCAACCCGTCCTTCGACCCTGCCAAGCTGCAGAGCAAATAATACATTCCTTAACAAAACATTCGAAACGCATGCATTTAAAACGGTTCAAAAAGGGGCGGTCGGCGCACTTGTGGACGAACGCTCCTTTTTTGCACCCTAATAACGCTATACAACTCAAAACTTAGACTATGCTTACGAAGCGAGTTTTTCGACAACGCAGCTTCGCTTAGCGTAGCGTTCAACTCAAAACTTTTAGGAGGAAAAGAAGATGTCCAAATGGACCCGCCTTCGGGAAAATACTCTGTTTCTTTTCCCCAGCACCATCCTGACTCTGACTCTCGGTATCTATCCGCTGTTCTGGGTGCTGCGATATATGTTCTATGATTATGCGGGCTACGGCGACGCGCTGTTCGTCGGTTTTGAAAATTTCGGGCGGCTCTTCCGGGATATGGAGTTCTGGCATTCCGTCCAAAACACCTTTGTCTACGCCGGGGGCAAGCTTATTCTCACCATTCCGTTGTCCCTGCTGCTGGCGGTTATCTTGAACGGCAAGCTCCGCGGCCGTGGTTTTCTGAGAGCTGTTTACTTCATGCCTACTGTGATTAGTACCGCCGTTATCTCCGTTGTCTTTTACATCATCTTCAATTCCTACAACGGCATGGTCAACCAGCTCCTCATGAAGTACCATATTATTGACGCGCCTGTGGACTGGCTCGGTACCAAATTGGCCATGGTCACAGTGATTATCCTGGCCGTCTGGGGAGCAGTGGGCAATTACATGCTGCTATTCCTGGCCGGATTGCAAAACATCCCCGCCGACCTGTACGAAAGTGCCTCCATTGACGGCGCCAACGGTTCGCAAAAATTTTGGTACATTACGGTTCCCATGCTGGGACCTGTTATGCAGATGATTATCATGCTGGCTATTATTGCGTCGCTGAAGGGCTACGAAAGCATCATGGTTATGACAGAGGGCGGTCCCATCGGGAAAACCGAGGTTATGTATCTGTACCTGTATAAGCTGCTGTTCCCGGTATCCACCGGCTCCGCTGTTATCCAGCAGATCGGCTACGGCAGTGCCGTGGCGTTTGCAACCGCCATTATCGTCGGTGCAATAACCATGCTTTATTCCTACCTCAGCAAGAAAATGAACAACATGTTTTAGAAGGGAGCGGGTTTATATGAATACGAAGCAAAACTCGGCTCCGAAGGTTGCCGGAGCGCTCCGGCTGCTGGGCCATCTTCTCAAGTGGGCGTTTTTGCTGGCTACGTTGCTATTGACAGTGTTTCCAGTGTTGATGACGATCTTTGGTTCGCTGAAAACCAATGCCGAGCTGATGAGTGGAGGCAATCTTCTGCCCCAGACATGGCAATTCCATAACTATATTGAAGCTTGGCAGCAAACCAACTTTGCCCGTTATACATGGAACAGTGTTTTCTTAAGCATCACCTCTACCATCGGCACACTTTTGGTGGCCGCCATGGGCGCTTATGTAGTGGAACGGCGGGAATTCCGCGGCAAGTCCCTGTACGTGGGTATGCAGGCTGCCACGATGTTCATTTCCGTCGGCGCTGTTGTGCTGCGTCCCCAGTTTGACTTGATGGTACTGCTGAATCTGAACAAAACCCTGTGGGGGGTTGTGCTGATTCTGGTCAGTGCCCATGCCAGCACCTTCTTCATCCTTCGGAGCTTCCTGAAGTCCATCCCGAAGGAGCTGGATGAAGCGGCCATGATCGACGGGTCCAGCTTTACCCGCAGCTTTTTCGTCATTATTTTGCCGCTGTTGACACCGGGCTTGGGCGTCTCCGGCCTGTTCGCCTTCCGCCACGCGTGGAATGAATACATCCTGCCGCTGGTATTTACAATGACCAATCCCCAAATGCAGACTCTGACGGTAGGCCTTGCCAACCTGCGGTACGGCTCCTCCGCCGCCATGCAGATCCATCTCATGATGGCCGGCGCCTGTCTGTCCATTCTCCCCATGCTGGTGGTCTATGTTCTCGCCAACAAATCCTTCATGCAGATGAATGCAGGCTCGATCAAAGGGTAAAAAATGAACCGCCAATCGGCGGCAAACAACAGGACTGCCTGACGAAGGCAGTCTTTTTGGCGTTACAACGGGGTTTCAAGGTGGAGCGAGGCTGGTAGCACCTGCCCTAAAAACATGCTATCCTAAATGAACAAGCAGCAAGACTTCAACGTACGAAAGGGGAAGGGCCCTTGAACCGCGATTTTATATCCATCCCGGCGATGGAGGGGGAATTGAAGCTCTCCCACAAAAAGCAGGGTTATGGCTATACCGTCACTACCCGGGAGTTCATCATTCAAAAGCCCCATGCCAATTATTATTTACAGCTGTCGGATATTTTCAGTATTCTTCCTTCCGATCCATATGGTTTAAAGCCTCTGCGGCATCTCCCCGAATGGCCGGAGCAAGCAGGGCTGGTCAGTGTGGCGCCGGGCTCGCGCCATTACCGGATTATGGTGCGGCGGGCTGTGCTTCATAACCGCAGCGGCATGCGGAATTTGGCATCCTGCGATTTTATTCTGCCCTTGGACGAGCGGATGTTCCGGGCCCTCGTGTCCTGGTCGGGTCTGGACCCCATCGGCGGCGGGCCTGACGCTTACCACGGGGGAGGCTGATCCCGTTATGGTCAGAGGAAGGTTTGCGCCTACGCCATCCGGACTTCTGCATTTGGGAAATGCGGCTGCCGCACTTTTGGCTTGGCTGCAGATATGTGCCCTGGACGGCGAATTTGTTCTGCGTATTGAAGACATCGATGGCCCCCGTTCGAAACTGGAATTTGCTGAGCGGATTCCGGAGGATCTGCGGTGGCTGGGTCTGGATTGGGAGGAGGGGCCGGATACGGGCGGGCCTTATGGCCCTTACATACAGAGTCAACGTTTGGATGTTTATGCGGAGGCCCTGGACGGATTGGACAGGATGGGGTACACGTATCCGTGTTATTGCAGCAGGGCGGAGCTGGCGGCCATCGCCAGTGCGCCACACGGGTTGGCTTCCGAGGGGCCGGCTTATCCGGGAATATGCAGAAAGGCAAGCAAGGAGGTGCTGGCGGAGAAGGCTTCGCGCAAAGCTCCATCCATCCGGTTTGAGATACCGGCGGAGCCGCTGGTGTTTGTGGACGAAGCGGTTGGGGTACAGCATGTGCCTGCAGGAGCAGGAGGAGACTTTATCGTCAAACGGGCAGACGGTATTCTTGCCTACCAGCTGGCGGTTGTGGCTGATGATGCTGCTATGAACATCACGCATGTGCTGCGCGGATACGATCTGCTGGATTCTACACCGCGGCAGATTTGGCTGTATGAGGCTTTAGGGTGGCAGATTCCCCGGTTTGCCCATGTGCCCTTGCTGCTGGGACCTGACGGCAGCCGCCTTGCCAAGCGGCACGGAGGAATAACATTAGCGGATATGCGCCAAAGACAAATCAGGCCCGAAACGGTCATTGGCCTTATCGCTCATGCGTATGGCCTGGTGGACCGTTTCGAGCCTGTTGCCGCCAAGGAGCTGATTCCCTTGTTTTCGCTGGATGCCCTTCCCAAGGAAGCGGTCCGGCTGGCAGAGAAGGATTTGGCGGCAGTTACCTCCGTATAACCTAAAGGTATGTCAGCTCATGGTGGCGGCTTCGGTTCCGGTAAGGCTTCGGCAGCGGATATAGGCCCGCTTGAGGCGCAGCATTCCCTCCCGGATAACCGCGGGGGCGGAATGGCTGAAGTTCAGGCGGATGGTCCGGCTGCCCCGCCCGTCCGTATGGAAGCCTGTTCCCGGCACAAAAGCGACACCCTCCTCTACAGCCAAACGGAGTAATGTCCCCATATCCACTTCTCCGGGCAATTCCAGCCACAGAAACATTCCGCCCTTGGGGGTGCGGAAGGTAATTTCGCCAAAGGCGGGATCGGTACGTAGAACCTCCAGCATGGCCTGCATCCGGGCGGCATATTCCAAACGGATGCGCCGGATGTGCCCATCCAGATCGAATGTCTTCAGAAGCTCTGCCAAGGCTGCCTGATCCAAGCAAGAGGAGTGGAGATCGGCGGTTTGTTTGGCTTTGGCCAGCTGGCGGATCACCGTTTCATCCGCTGCTGTCCAGCCAATGCGCAAGGCGGGAACCACCGTTTTGGAGAAGGTGCTGGTGTAGATCACACCCGGGAAGCCGGCTGCATCCGCCAAGGCCTTAAGGGAGGGAGGCAGGGCTTCCGCTTCGAAGCTGAGCTCACCGTAAGGGTCGTCCTCCAGGATCATGGTTTCGTAACGGGTGCAGAGGGCCAAAACCTCTTGGCGGCGTTCCAGGCTCCAGATGGCACCGGTGGGATTGGCGAAGGTGGGGATAAGGTATAGCAGCTTAGGCTGATGGTCACGCAGGGCGGCCTCCAACAGATCGGGGCGGATGCCGTCCTCATCCGTGTCCAAACCCAGTATGGTAGCGCCGGAGCTTTGGAATACCTGGAGCGCCGCCAGATAGGTGGGGTTTTCGGTAATGACCAGATCGCCAGGCTCCAGGAGAATCCGGGCAGTCAAATCGATGCTTTGTTGGGAGCCGGAGGTGATGAGCAGTTGGTCGGGGGAGGCTTGGATCCCTTTTCCGGTGAGGCGCTGGGACAGCAGCTGGCGGAGCTCCGGCCAACCCTCTGTCAGCCCGTATTGCATTACGCGCCGGTCTGTGAATACGCGGGAGAAGGCGCTTTTTAGTTCTTCTGCAGGAAATAGCTCCTCAGCGGGCAGCCCGCCGGAGAAGGAGATAATGTCCCGGCCTTGGGTCAGCTTGAGAATATCCCGCACAGCGGAGGAGGTAAACCGGGACATGCGGGATGCAAAACGGAATTCCATGGCATAATCACTCCTAAGGGTAGATAAACAGAATGGGTCTTGTACTTGACATTGGTTGTTAATGCTGAGTTTGTTAATGCTACTAATGTAGCATACGACTGTTGCTAAGGCAACATAAATATGATGCTATAGCAACAATTGGGTGAGGCTGGATGAGAGCTGGTGGGAGAGGCGAGGAGGTTGGGGTTGGAGTAACTTTGGCACCAGTTCGTTATGGAAAAACCAAGCTCTAGTTGGAGTAACTCTGCCGTTCGTTATGGAAAAACCAAGCTCTAGTTGGAGTAAATCCGGCACCGTTTGTAACGAAAAAAACGAGGTCTACTTTGTCCCCCGGCGCAAGTTTGTGGTGTTATTGATCTGCTGATTTTTAACGGACACAAGCGCGCTTATTTTGGCGTATTTGCTTGTTTTGAAAAGCTAACGGAAGCAGGAGCCGCTATTTTCCTAGGGGAGTGAGCTTTATGGGTAAAATGAGGCTAATAAGCGCTGTGGTGTCCGTTGCATATTAGGAAGAGGCGATTTTGGCGAAATAACGTCTGTGGTGTCCGTTGGCTGATGCTCAGGGACTGGGTGCTAAGTAGTTGGAGTGCTAATCCCAGCTAAGCAGCCTGCTACAACTTCCTATATCAGTTGTTGCTACTCGAGGAGGGGAGTTTACCATGCATATACTTTGGGTTGAGGATGAGGAGGAGCTGCTGGCAGAGGGCGGACGTTTTTTGCGCGGGGAGGGCTGCCGGGTTTCTGAAGCCCGCAGCGCTGAGGAGGTACCTGCCCTAATAACGCAGGATAAACCGGATTTGCTGCTGGTGGATTGGACGTTGGCCGGGCGTGAGACGGGACTGGACCTGTGCCGGCGCAATGACCGGGAGTGGCAGCTGCCGCTGTTGATGCTGACCGCCAAGGGGGATGAGTTCGACCGGGTGCTGGCTTTGGAGCTGGGGGCGGATGACTACATCCAGAAGCCCTTCAGCCTGCGGGAGCTGCTAGCGCGGATGAAGGCGGTGCTGCGGCGGTCCGGGAGAGCCGGAATCAGCCGCAACGGGGGTGAGGCGGAGGCTGCTCCGGTTCACATTGACCCAATCCTGCGAAGAGGGCGGCTGACGGTGCATCCCGAGCACTACCAGGCACGGCTGGACGGAAAATTGCTGGAGCTGACCCGGACGGAGTTTGCGTTGCTGGAGCGGCTGGCCCGGCGTCCGGGGAGAGTGTTTACCCGGGCTCACCTGATGGAGGAGGCGTTGGGGGATACATACGCAGGTTATGAGCGTACTATTGACAGTCATATCCGGAATTTGCGCCGGAAGCTGGGGGATGATCCGGCCCATCCCGAATTCATCCAGACGATATATGGAGTAGGGTATAAGTTTACTCCCGGTCCGGATGAAAAAACGGGAGTAGAGGTATGAGGAAAATAGCAGCGCTATTTCCGGAGCGCGCCCGGATTTCCGTGCTGCTGGCGGTGATTGGTATCCTGACCGCAATGTTGACGGCGGCGCTGTTTACCGGGCCCGCCGACGGCGAGGAGGAAGCGGAGCGGCTGGCACTGTATTGGAGCCGGTACGTGAGTCTGGCTCTGGGTGCCGGCGTGAGCCCGCAAGGATTGGAGGTGCAGCTCCGCCAGGATGCCGGAGCGTATCCGTTCCCAAGCGGCTTCCGCCTGACCGTCACCGACGGGACGGGCGCGACCCTTGCCGCTTATTCGCGGTTGGAGGCTGCCCCGCGGTATGCGGCAGCCAAGGCTTTTGTGGCCGGCGGCGGTCCAGCCGGCACGGTCAGAGCGGAGACAGCGGCCGGGCGGGCGCCGGCCGTGTGGCTCCGCTCTGTAGGGGCCGGGGCCGCCGCGGCGCTGCTGGCGGGCCCGGCCCTGTGGGTGCAGCGCCGGCGCTGGCGGCAGCGGCTGGCGCATTGGGCGGACCGGGCGGCCGGAATCACGGAGGCCTCCCGGTCCGGCAGTGATACGGCAGCGGAGAAGCTGCTGCCGGAGGAGCAGCAGCTTGCCGGCAGTATAGCGGAGGCCGGCAAGCTGGTCAATCAGTTGCAGACGGCCAGGCAAACGATGGTGGCCGAGGTGGCCCATGAGCTCCGCACCCCGTTATCTGTGCTGCGGGTAGCTATGGACAATGCCTTGTACGAAAACCGGCCGCTGCCTCCGGAACGCCTGGCGGTTTTGTCCGAGCAAATTGCCGCCATGACTCGGCTTGTGCAGGATCTTCAGGATCTATCCCTGGCAGAGAACGGAACGCTGCAGTTGGACAAAAGCTGGTTCGAACCGGCGGCAACAGCCGCTTCTATTGCGGAATTGCTGGAACCGGAGGCAGACGAAAAGGGTATTGGTCTTGTGCTCAGTCTGGAATCCAGCATCAAGGTGTACGCGGATGAGAGGCGTGTCCGCCAGCTGCTGCTGAATGTGCTGGGCAATGCCCTGCGCCATGCGCGAAGCCGGATTGAGCTGAATATTGCTTCAACTTCGACGGCTGGAGAATGGGCCATTACAGTCCAGGATGATGGTTGGGGCTTGGAAACGGAGGAAGCGGAGCAGCTATTCCAGCGTTATTACCGCAAACGGACTTACGCCGATGGCAGTCCGGCACCGCGGGGAATTGGTCTGGGCCTGGCGGTTGTAAAAGGCATTGCCGAGGCTCATGGAGGCACCGCTTCGGTAACCAGCCGGTTTGGGGAGGGGGCCACCTTCACGGTGAAGCTGCCGCTGTTCCGGGAGTAGGAGATTTTTCCGGAAAGCAGTGCTGTAACGGAACTAACCGACTCTTACAGTGGGTAATGCATCCTTTTGGGATTCTTACGGAACTATAAGACTCTTAAACGCGAAAAACCTGGTATTCGGCTGCTGAAAACCCTTCTAAGAGCCGCTGAGTTCCGCTACAGCTGAAAAAAGACCAAAAAGTGTGTCTAAGGTCGTCTCAGTTCCGTTACAGCTGGAGGCAGGGCAGATTGTTGCGAGTAAGGTGGAACGGGTAACGCTACAACTGGAAGCATGCTATTTGTGGCGGGTAAAGCGGATCGGTTAGCGTGAAGAGGTTGTGTCGGTGTTCTGCCGCAGCCACGTCTGGGATAGCTGCACAGGTGCTCCCGCGCAAAACTGCACAGCTTCTGCACAATGTCTCGACGATGGCTTCACATCGGGTTGTTATGATGAGGGCATCACCTGCCCCGGGCGGGAGCAGAGAGGAGAGCTTTCATTGATAAAGGCAGAGCAAATCAACAAAACCTACGGAACTGGCAGGGAGGCGGCCAAAGCCCTGCGCGAGATTAGTCTGGAGCTGGGCAAGGGGGAAATGGCTGCAGTGACGGGACCCTCCGGCTGCGGGAAAACCACCCTGCTTCATGTGCTGGCCGGACTGGAAACACCGGACAGCGGGACGATCCGGCTGGAGGGCCAGGTCATCAATGCGCTGGACGAAAAAGCTCTGGCCGAGGTCAGACTGCGCAAAATGGGCTTTGTGTTCCAGTCCTATCATCTGGTTCCGGTGCTGAGTGCGGAGGAGAATATCCGACTGCCCTTGCTGGCGGCGGGTATGAGCCGGAAGGAGGCGGAGGCCCGTTCCCGGGAGATGCTGGAGCTGGTGGGGCTCTCCAACAAAGCCGGCGCCTACCCGTCCCAATTATCCGGCGGGCAGAACCAACGGGTTGCCATTGCCCGAGCGGTGGCGGGACGGCCGGGCATTCTATTTGCGGACGAGCCTACCGGCGCCCTGGATTCCGACACGGCAGAGCAGATTATCGGACTATTGGAAATGCTGAACCGGCAATATGCCATGACCGTGCTCCTGGTCACCCACGATGAGCGGCATGCCAAGCGGATGCCCCGGCAGATCCGGATGTTCAACGGCCGGATTGTGGAGGATGGGGGGCAGCCAACATGCTGAACCATAGCCTGGCCTGGCGTATGGGGGCTTTATATCTGCGCCGTCAGCTTCGCCAAACCTTGCTCAGCGCACTGGCGGGAGCAATCGGTGCCATGCTCATCACCATGTCCATTTTTCACTACGGCTCCGTCCGCACCAGCGGCGAAGCATGGTTAAAGGAACATTTTGGCCCGGTGGATTGGGCGCTGGTGCCAGCCCAAACGGAGGTTTTTACTCCTGAGGCGGCAGCCAAAATCACCGGAGGCGGAGTGCCGTCCGTTCTGCCTTACCGCTACCTGTCTGCCGTGTCTACCGCGGCGACCCTTTATTCCCAGGAGCAGGCCAGTGCGGATGCATTATCCGTGTCCCAGGCTCAAGTACTGGGTTTCGAGTGGAAGGACGCAGCAGCTTTTGACCCGGCAACTCCGCTATGGAGCTCTCCCCTAAAACCGGGAGAGGCCATACTGGACGAACAAACAGCAGGACAATTGGGAATCAAGCCTGGGGACGCTGTGTATGTGTCCGGCAAGAACGGGCAGCGCCACGGGTTTGTGGTCCGGGAAACACCGGCACCGGCAGGTCTAAGCGGCTACCGGGGTGACGGCGCACGCCTAAGCGGCACCCTGCTGCTTCATACCGATGACGCCCGGCGGATCGCGGGAGTGGAGGCCCAACAAACCAATCTGATACTGGCAACCCGGATCAATACGTCGGACAGTGTTCAGGGAATGAGCATCCTTCCGGAACAGAACGGTTTGTATGACATCCGGTATATCAAGATGAACGCAGAAGGGATGGCCGAAAGCAATTTGGTTGTGGTCATTCTGATCATCAGCATGACAGCCATATTTTCCAGCGCGTTTTTGTTGAGGCAGATCGTTCTGATGCTGGCAGAGTCCCGGACGGAGCTGTACGGTGTTCTGAGGGCCATTGGCTTGAACCGCGGACAGGTGAGGAGCCTGTTCAGAGCGGAGGCGTTGCTATTAGGCGTAGGTTCAGGTGCAGCCGGAATCCTGATGGGGCTGGCCGGAGGTTATGCCATGGTGCGGGCTATCTATGGGACGGAGCTGGCGCAGGAGTTAGGCGCGTCAGGTATTCCAGTCCACCCTGGTTTATCGGCACCGGTGCTGGTTGGGGGAATCGCAGCGGTTCTCATCTACCAACTGGTGCTGGTGCTGGCAGCCAGCCGGAGCGCTGGGGCAGGCAGCATCGTATCGGCACTGCGCGGCGGCAACCGGGAGATCCGGATTTCCCGGCGGAGGCCCGGTGCGGCACTGAGGGCGCTTTTGGCCATTGTTCTGCCATGTGCGGGAATTGTGGGGCTGCATGTCTATATGGCGCTGGTTTGGAAGCCGGGACAAGCCGATTCGGAGAATGTGCTGGGTTTCGCCGGGATATGGCTGATTGCAGTTGCAGCGCTGGTTCTGTTGCTGCAAACATGCCTGATCGGAGCGGGGAAGCGGCTAAGCGCCAAGGCAGGCCCGTCTGTACTGCTCGCTGTGAAATACGCCAGCCAGCGGAGGGGCCGCTCCTTCACCGTCATGCTGCTGTTTGCCGTAGGGATGATGGCTATTACCTTCACCTCCGGGCTGGGGGGACTGATCGTGGGCAATATGAATCCCAATCAGGGTGTGCGTACCATGTTGGGCTACGACGGTTTTGTTCCTTATGAATCGGCAGCGGAAAAACAGGCGGTGGAGCGGCTGCTGAGGGAGGATGAGGCTCTGAAGCGGCTTGTTGCGGAATCTGCCGATGTGAAGCCGTTGATGGTTGCACCGCAGATGCCCGGCGAGAAAAGCCGGCGCAGTCAGGCTGTCATTCCGGTTCGTCAGGACCTGCTGTCCAACGGGCAATGGTCGTTGTCCGCCCGGGCACCCGAATTTGCCGATGACGAAGCGGCCTGGAGCAAGGTTATGTCCGATCCCGGCTATATTGTAATGCCGAATCATTACCGGGATTATGGCGGGAACCAGTCGGAAACCTACTGGAAGCCAGAAAAGCTGTTTAAGCCGGGGGATAAAGTAGAGCTCGGATTCTTCCGAAATGAACGGGTGGCGGAAGGCGCTGCCCCTGATCTTACCATGACGTTTACCATTGCGGGCTTCGCCGACCCCAATACGGCCGACAGTGTTGCTACCCTATATGCCTATGCGGCCGCCTATGTGCATCCGGAGATCTGGAGCAAGCTGCAGGATTACCATCATCCGTGGCCCAATCAGACCCATACCGGCTTGCTGCTTCTGAAGTTTGACCGCACACAGCTGGAGCTGGATGCCCAAATTGCCCAAAGGCTGACCTCCGGCGGGGCTGGAAAGGTGATCATTCCGTATCTGGACAGCTGGCGGGAGTACAACGCTAATAAGCGGCTGGTGGATGGTTTTATCGGATTCGCCGCATTGTCCTCGGCCATCGGGCTTTTGGGTCTTGGTGTCCTGCAGAAACGCTCCATCCATGAACGGCAGCGGGAAATCGCTATGCTGAGAAGCGCAGGTGTGCCTTCCCGGCTCCTGCGGCGGGCATTTTTGCTGGAAGGAAGCTTGCTTGGGGGAATGGGGCTGCTGGCCGGCTGGGGGATTGGCCTGACTGGAGCACAGGGCTTTATCCGTCTGCTCCAAAGCGATCTCAGGCCTTGGGAATCGGCGATTCCAGCCCAATTTCAGTGGGGTCTTCTCGGAGGCGTTATGCTCGTCATGATGCTGCTGGCGGTTCTGTTCCAGCTTTCGCCTGCCCGCTCCGCACTGCGCGGCTCACCTGCGGACACCCTGCGGAAGGCGGATGTATAACGCAGTAATGCTGCTTTTTTATTCTGCATCTTTCTGGCGGTTTGGATCGTTCTCTTCTTCAAATAAGGTCTGCATGTTCAGATCCAGTGCATTCATAACCCGCCAGAAGGCCTGCATATCCTCTTCATCTATGGATTGGCGGAGCTTGTCCCGCACATGGACGGCGGAGGGCAGGCAGGCTTCCAGGACCCGTCGGCCCTCGTCGCTAAGATGTACCTCGCTTTTGCGCTTGTCCGTATGGTCGGCACGGCGGGAGATGAGCTTCTTCTTTTCCATGGTTAACAGGATCCGCGTCATGTTCGGACGGTCGTCCATAATGCTGTCCCCCAGTTCCGTTTGGGATTGGGGGCTTTTTACTGCCAATTTATTGAGGATGAACCACTGCTCCGGCGTCAGATCAAAGCCGCTCTGCTGGAAGGTTATATAATGAAGATGGCGGATCAGGCGCGAGGTCCGGTACATCCGGAACGCCACCGTTTCTTGAATGGGGACAACGGAAGAGGTTGACTCCTGCATGATAACTCCTTTTTGGCTTGCTGGAATGGGATGAACCCTAAGGATCTGCCTACACATCCTAGAATAGGCCGGAACCGCCGTTGCTGTCAAATTCAGGTCGGACGGGGAAAAGGGCGATTTTGTTTCAAAGGGAAAAAGCCCGGTTATAAGGGTTGCAAATATCCCGGCAGTTGTGAGATTCTTATGGGTGACCCAAGACTGGCTTCACGCCAGTCCTAACGAATTTGCGACCAGGAGTTGTTTTATGGAGGCTATACCAACGGTACAGATTCTAGGCTTGCGCATGTCCCGGCAGGCCAGAACCAATTTTCAGTGGGATTTTATCGCAGCGGCCCTTTTCAGTCTTTTTAATGTGGTATTCAATCAGTTCTACATTCCCATTGCCATCCGCGGCGGGGCAACGGACTTTCAGGTCGGGCTCTTGAGTGCCGCGCCGGCTGTAGGGCTGCTGTTTTCTCCTATCTGGGCTAGCATGGCGGAGCGGCGCCGGGCCAAGTATTTTGTTACCTTCCCCAATATCATCGGACGGCTTCTGATCTTTATCCCGGCTTTGTTCACTTCTCCGTGGGTGTTTGTGGGCATCGCCATGGCCTACCAGTTCCTGCAGGGCATTCAGGCACCGGCTTATGCCACCTTGATGACGCAGATATATCCTGCCGACATCCGGGGGCGGATTATGGGCTATGTTCGGGTCGCTATGGGGCTCCTGATGATTCCGCTGGCTTTTACCGTGGGCATCTGGATTGACCGTGCGGGAAGCTTTTATCCGCTTCTGATCGCAGCCGTAACAGGATCGGTATCGATGGTTGTTTTCAGCATGGTGAAGGAAGAGCGTCTGCCCGATCCGCTGGCTGTCGCCCGTAAAAGGGTCCGCTTCCGCGACCAGTTCACCGTTCTGCGGAATAACCGCCCGCTGGTGCTGTTTCTGATTGCCACAACCTTTTCGGGCTTCGGCAATATGCTGGCCAACCCGCTGTATAACATCATCCAGGTGCAGCGACTGGAGCTGTCCAATATGGACATCGGGATTGTGCGGATCTGCTACTTTGCCCTTTTGCTCCTGGCGTATTTCTTTATGGGCAGGGTGATCGACCGGTATGGCCCCAAACGGGCGATGATCATCTGTATCAGCTGTCACGTCATGTGTACGCTTCTGTACGGCGTATTCGGAACGTATCCGGCAGTGCTTATGGCCAGTGGGCTGCAGGGCTTTGCAGATGCTACATGGGACTTGGGCTGTCTGGCTTATGTATTCCGACTGGCTCCGGGCAAGGAGGGGGTTGTGTTCGGGCTGCATCTGATGCTGTTCGGCATCCGGGGCACCATCGGACCTCTGCTGGGGACAGGATTAAATGGGGTGCTGCCCATCGAAGCCATCATTCTTGCAGCCAGCTTCTTCTGTCTGTGCGGATTTTTGACTCTGGTTCTGGCGAAGGAAAAAGCGAAGGACCCCGCAGAGCTTGAACCTATGTAAGCTTTATGGCTGATACGAAATCCCATCCCGTTTCCGTCCGGCATGCTGCCGTGCGGTGCGGGGTTTTTGCTTTTGGAGGCGCCTTTGTTGCTTTTTGGATGCGGTCAAGGTATTGTAAAGGACGAGAGATGTTACAGGGGGAGCCGCTCATGGAGTTGAAGGTATTGAATGCCCGCATGGAAGTAACGGAAGCGGACGGATATGTCGGCAAGGTGGCGTTTGAAGTGGAAGGCCACAAGGAGCCGTATGAAATTGTGCTGCAAAGCAAAAAAGGGAAAGAGTGGAGCTATGGTCTTTTTTTCCTGAACCAGCCCGGAGACGAGGATCAGATCCTCGAGGTGGAGGATTGGCTGGAAGAGGATGACGATGCCTATTACAGTCTGATTGATGCGGCGAAACAAACGCTGCCGGCTTCAGGAGGTTGAATATGTCACATCCCGAACAGGCGTATTTGGATAAATTTTTCCCCAATGGGCATGAGCTTCCCCAGGACAGGCTGATTCCGGCAATCCTGAGCCAGAACGGCCGGACGGAAATGATGTTTCTGATCAAGGCCGGGGAGCCCCAGGCGGAGCTGCTTGGACCGGAACGGGACGCCTTGATGTCCCATACCGATATTTCCGTACAGCTGATGGATACTCCGGATCAAAAAGGGGTGCCCGATCTGCGTATCGGGTTGGAGCTGACCTATCCGGATGCGGTGGTCCGGTTCCATGCGGTCATTACCGACGAAACCGGGCAGAAGCAGGCTACGCTGGCAACGGCACTGCTTCAGGTGCGGCGGATTGCTTTCTTTTTTACGGATGCGGGCATGCAGTTTATTTCCTTCAAGGCCTTCGATTGGCAGCCGGAGGGAATGCCCCACCTGCAGAACATTATGACTGATATTAATCGAAAAGGAACGTGTACATGAGCGAAATGCCTTTTGCATCATTGGGAATCTCCCAACCCTATATTAAGAAGCTCCGGGAAGAGGGTATTGTGACGCCCACTCCCATTCAGGAAGCGGCCATTCCGATTCTGCTCACCGGCAAGGATCTGATCGCCCAGGCCCAGACCGGTACAGGTAAAACCCTTGCGTTTGCGCTGCCGCTTCTGGCAGATTTCGACGCGGAGTATCCCCATGTCCAGGGCCTGATTATCACCCCTACCCGGGAGCTGGCCCTGCAGATAACCGCTGAGCTGAAAAAGCTGGCTCCTCTGGCAGGCGCCCGTATCCTCGCCGTATACGGCGGGCAGGACGTGGAAGCCCAAAGCCGCAAGATGAAGGGCAATCCGGCTATTGTTGTCTGTACCCCGGGACGTCTGGTGGACCATATGCGCCGGGGCAACATCGACCTGGGCCGGGTGCGCAAGCTGGTGCTGGACGAAGCGGACCAAATGCTGCACATGGGCTTCCTGACGGATGTGGAGGCGATTATCCGGCGTCTTCCCAACGCCAGACAAACCATGCTGTTCTCTGCCACCATGCCTGACCAGGTGAAAGCGCTGGCCCGGAATTATATGAAGCAGCCGCAGGATGTGCGGATTCAAGGCAAGCAGGTGACGTTAGAGGAAATCCGCCAATTTGTGGTGGAAACGACAGACCGAGCCAAACAAGCCACCTTGTTCCGCATGCTGGAGGTTTATCAGCCGTTCCTGGCGGTGATCTTCTGCCGCACCAAGCTTCGCGCCAGCAAGCTGACGGAAGCCATGAAGGATAATGGCTTCAATGTGGACGAGCTGCACGGCGACCTGACCCAGTCCAAACGGGAGCAGGTGATGGAGCGCTTCCGCAAGGCAGATCTGCAATATCTGGTGGCGACGGATGTGGCCGCCCGCGGTCTGGACGTGGAAGGGGTCACCCACGTGTTTAACTATGACATTCCCCTGGACCCGGAATGGTATATCCACCGGATCGGACGCACCGGCCGGGCCAAACAAAGCGGCACTGCCATTACACTGGTGGCGGCCAAGGACCGAGGGCTCTTGGAGAAGATTGAGCGGGGCATTCATATGACTCTGAAGCGCCGGAGCATGGAGGAGTTTAACGTCCAGGCAATGGGAATGGATGAGGATGATGATTCGCTGGAGGGCAGAAGCGGCGATGATAGCGGTCGCAAGCGTGGTGCTTCCGGCGGCGGAGCCCGGCCGGCAGGACGCAGCCAAGGCGCACGGAGCGCAGGCGGTGGCGGCCGAAGCGCAGGCGAATGGGCGCCGCGGCGTGGCGGCGGCAAGGGAGCGGCCGCGCCGAAGGAAGGCGGCCGCCGGAGCAGCGGCAAGCCGGAGCGCAGCGGCACGTGGGGCGAGGCGAAGCCGGCTCGCGGTGGCGAAGGCAAGCCCGCGTACCGCGGCGGCAGCAGTGCCGGGGCTGGCGAAGGCAAGCCCTACCGCGGCGGCGGCAGTGCCGGAGCTGGCGAAGGCAAACCCTACCGCGGCGGTGCCGAGGGTAAGGCGAAGCCGTACCGCAGCGGAGCAGGCGGAGGCGGCAATAGCGGTAGCGCGTTTGGCGGCAGCCGCAGCGGCAAGCCGTTCGGCAGCGGTAAACCGTCCGCTGGC
Source organism: Bacillota bacterium (assembly GCA_023388055.1). GTDB lineage: Bacteria > Bacillota > Bacilli > Paenibacillales > NBRC-103111 > Paenibacillus_AR. The sequence goes on from JAEWGW010000006.1 coordinate 136,335, forward strand.
GGCCGGCCGGCGTCTGGCGGCAGAAGCGCCGGACCAGCCAGAGGCGGCGAACGCCGCTCCGCACCGAAGGGACGCCGTCCGTAAGCAGCGCGGCGCACAAACGGAGGAGACCGGCAGAGGAGACCCGCCGGTCTTTTTTTGCCGTGTCCCCACTCGTTTGGAGGGACACAAGGGCCATACAACGTCAGCTTTTTCACCGTTGTTGTTGCAGAGTTTTCACGAGTGGGACTGGAATGATGTGGTGGAACTGATATGATAAGTGTAATGTCCCCGACATGACAAGGGAAGCTAAACATTCCTGTGTAGGCTAAGAAAATGGCCTTGGACAAAAACAGGAGCGCCTCGTATGATGGGGGTATCACGGGTCGGATGCCCTACAAAACCCATCAGGAGGCGCTTACTATGAAGTCTACAACATTACACGCTCTGAATCAACGGATTGACCGGATTTCCACCCACCATGCCATCATCGGCATCGACATGGCCAAGGATATCCATGTGGCTCAACTGACCGACTACCGGGGGCGGGTTCTCACCACGCGGTCCCTGCCCTTCTCCAACACGCGCGATGGCTTTATCACGCTGCTCACCTGGATGCAGCAGGGCATGGTCAAACACGGCTTGACCGCGGTCCTTCTGGGCATGGAGCCCACCGGTCACTACTGGTTTAATCTGGCCAACTGGCTCTTGGAGCAAGGCCTGGAGGTGGTGTTGGTCAACCCGACCACCG
>JAEWGW010000013.1 GCA_023388055.1 Bacillota bacterium
GAACGTGAAGGACTTTATGGACGAAATCGCCAAAGACAAATGGGCTATCATTGACCGTCTTTGCGTCCGCTTGGAATCTTCTTTACGCAAAGCCATCAAACCTAGAATCATTAGTTGAACTTATATAGATGACATGGCAGGGTGATCTCCTCTCGTGGGTCTGGACAATTCCGAGAGTACCCTGTCTTTTTCGTGTGCGCAACACGCCAAATTCTGGTACACAAACTATTGTACGCTACCTATTAATTACTCAACTTTTGTAAATTACGGAACAATTCCTTATGTATAAGGGTAAATCAAACCTCCACTGCTGGAGTTTACACAAAGCCGCCTGTTTGTTAGCTTTGCTTGTAGTATCAACCAAATTTATGAATAGCACCATCACTTGTTGGAGCGCTGTCTGGTAGTCCACATCACGAACTTCATCCGCATACAAGAAAAACAACCCGCCGAGTGAACGTGTATCTCCAGTTTAAAGACAGCAAGTGCAGAAAGACCAAATGACTTACATATGCCAGCTGACGAAGCAAGTTACCGATGTCTTACAAAATGCAAAGTTTTTTTGTTACCAAACAAAACTATAAATACACAACCTCCCCACATTAGAGAAAAACTATAATCCAAGAAAACCCTTATCTTAAATCAATGCATGTCTTTATTTGTTGTCGAAATTTGCAATTAAACCTCGTGAGTCATGCATATTACATTCTTATCAATGAAGAGATTACACAACCCTTTCGTAACTGCGTAAGGGAAACCTCCTGGGAGCATAATTTTAATAAAAAGACACATATCTCTGTTAATAGAGAATGTGTCTTTTCTTGGTCCTGTCCGATATTTTCGGACAGGGAAGTGGAGCCGAGGGGAGTCGAACCCCTGTCCGAAGGCAACGCCACATAGGCTTCTACGGGTGTAGTCACGGATTTGATGTCACCCGAGGGTCCCCCCGTAACCAATTTGACATTGGGTCAGCCTGATTGTCTTCTTCCGTAAGTGAACGCGCGGTGTATATCCTACAGTTGGTTCCTTATCCATACAACGTATACTTATTCCAGACTATTAAGAACCCATGAAATTTTTTCTTTGCCAACTGAACTTACTGTAGTGATTTTAGTCAATAAGGCATAACATCTTTGATTAAGAAGTTTGATTGAATCATCAAAAGCTTCTTTAGATATTTTGCCTATTATTTTCTGCCCATCCTCCATACAGATCTCGAAAGCACTTGTTCTCACGTGAACCATGGTCAATCTTCCATCTAGAGAAACTTCTACTTCATCACGTTTTAGCTTTTCATCTAATATTGTATAAACACGACTCGCCTTCTCCTTATCAAAACGTGAACTGATAGGTCCATCAGCAGCAGTGACCCAATTAAGCATAATTGGTGTATCTAAATCCTGAATATTCTTGATCCATTCCTTATATTTGTTTAGTGACCGCGTTCCTAAGCTTGAAACAGCATCCAATAATGAATCTTCTTCATTAGAAGCATTAAATAGGTTAAATAATTCTGAAATAATCTGTTTTTGGGGAATTTCATCAAATGGAAGCTGTGCATCGTGGTTAAGTTCTAGTTCCGTTATAAATGAGCCTGCTTTTACATTTTTAAGCACCCAGGAGTTACTATCTTTTATTTCTTGCGGAATAGGACCTCGGTTACTAGCCTGATTAAAAAATGTGTTTGCCACACTGTCTGTAATATCTTGTAGTCCACCCAAAACTAAAGTCAATGTACGCACTGGAATTTGTCCAGATGGGAGCTCTTTAGGTTGTAAAGTTATTTCTAATTCCTCTTTATGTCTGGATTGCACACATTCCCTTATATAAGCTTCCAGAATTCCTTTTAGATCCGATGTTAAAATCACACATTCACAGTCTGTAGGACTATTACAAATAGTCGCTTTGTCCTTCAATATTTCCAAATACGTACTATTACCATTTAGCGTTTCTTTATCTGACTTTCCGCTTAGTACTCTATCTACAATATTTAGATATTCTCGGGCATTTTTTTCGTTTAGATCGATAATCATAAAATCCTCTAATATCGACCATTCCTCAGGCATCTTTAAATAAAGAATACCGCTGTTAGTTTTTAAAGCGGGATATTTCGAAAACATTAGATACCCTCCTTATGGCCGATACTTAGGGAAAACTGTGATTATCTTTCCCGTAGAACTATCGCTTTGGTAAAAATGAACTAGGATACCATTACTAAGATTTGCTTCGTAGAGACGATCTTTCACATTTATTTTATTATTATAACCTTCTTTCACCATATCTAGAACCCTCTGAGGAGAACATTCTTGAGGAAAAAATGAAGATCCTAAGATTTTGGGAATTCCATGTATAGTTACGTTTGCTTCATATACACCCTGTCCATCCTTTTCCGACCTTGTCGCCTCATCAACCGTTGAAGTACCGACTGCTAAATCACCTTCGTGATGAAAACCAACTACAGTACCTCTACTATTTCGTTCACCAACAAAAATATGCGTAACCGTGGCTTCACTATGAAGAACATCACTATAGTCATTAAATAGTTCGTTTATTGTCATATTTAACCCTCGCTATTAAATAAGTATAAAGTTCATCTAAGGTAATATTTTCTTTGGATAATTCTAACATGTATTTGGAATAAAGGATAGAATTCTTTCCTAGCCCCATACTAAATATGCTAATAAGTTTGTTGTGAACCTCATCTACATGAACAGGATCGGTGTAGTTAACACTTATCGCAGTATGCAAATGACTTGAATTTAAAATATTAATAAAGTCATTGGAATTCTAAGGAAATAGCCATCTAAACACTCGGCTAAAATACCTTATAACTCTTTTACAATTACAACAGGCTTTTTACTTAATTTAACCTGTATCATTACCGCGGCGTATCCCTGAGGAAGTCCCTTCTTAATTTCAAACATATATTTATACTCTTGTGCTCTTTAATCTTGATCAAATTGAGTAGCAAATATATGGTCAACATTTATATATACAGATTGCCATTGCCCTGTGCCTTGCTCCACAGGTATACTTTCTAAAACATCTGAAATCGTCAGTTCTAACAGTTGTTTCTCTGGTAAATACCATATATGAAAGACATAATTGCAGCCAAAACTAACTGCGCTGTTCCATTCATTTCTACTAATATACATTGCTATCGGGCGCGAGTTACAAGATTTTACTTCAATTAATTTTCGGTGCCTTATACCCGATGAATCTATAGCGTAAGAAAGTACATCATATCCTGCAAGGTTATTTTCAATAGCTACCCATTGGGGAGAAATGTTTTCTCCAATTAGCCTCACCTTTTCATACTCCATTGTAAGAACTTCGCCTGCCCGTCCAGACTCAACTCTTAAATCATTACCTAAAGACCTCATTCTTGAAGATAACTGATCCCACCACTTTACTACTTCGCTGTCAGGTTCTTTCATAAATAATTCAGCGCTCTGTAAGCATTGAAGGATATCATATCTTTCGTTATCTATTAATGATGATGCGACCAGTTCCCTTCCCGAGGGAATTATATGCATCCAACTTGGGTTTGTACGAATTAATATATCTGCTATTATACTTTTTAAATCGACAATTGAATTCCAATCCAAGTAACTAGCACATTCCTGTGCCAAAGAGTAATCATATGAACTTTTATAACTGCCTACACTCTTTATTATTTGAATAAGTTCTCCTGTTGTCTTCTCTGGATATGCTGCCTTATATTCCTTTAGCACTAGTAATGCATTGAGCACACTCATTTTTAAATAATCTTCAGGTATCCCCTTCATGCCGCAACCAGTCAGCCTCCTCTTCTACAAAAGAAAGCCTGCCTTCAAGCTCAATAAGGAGGTCATCAAGATCCTCAGGTCTGATATCATAATCAATCGGAGCTTCAGCATTCTCTTCATCTAGAGCAATTTGATTCAAATCAGGGTCGTCCAGTAGTTGTTGCATTGCACGAATTTTTGAAGCCAAACGTCTACTTACTGAATGGTCTATTGAACCATAGCCTGATGGTGCAAGTGTCTGCAGAATATATATATTTGTTGTTTCATTGGGTTGTAAGCCTAAACGATGTATACGATCAATGGACTGAAGAAAGTGTGTTGCGTTATAATTTCTGTCAACATAGATCGCTTCATGACAAATTTTATGAAGACTTATACCTTCAGAAACAGCAGCTGGATTAGCGATTATTACCTTGTAATTATCATCTGTGTGAAACTTATGTATTCTTCCTTCCCTAGTCTCTAAATCCATTTTGTCGCCGCTAGGTACTCCACCATGGAGTGTAAGTGGATTTAAATCAATAAGTAAAGATTCAAGTTGAGTAATGGTATTTGAGAAAATGGTCCAAATTATACTTTTGCGATTCTTATTCGCTAATTCTCTTGCTAACTGTGCTGCCCGTAGTATTTTAGGAGATGGTCCCTCTTCACGTATTACCCTAGCAATAGCTGGAACATCTTCGTAACTGGGCAAATTTTGCGTCATTGCATCGATAGCTAAAATGGGATTAGTTGATACTTGTAGTAGCCTCATCACAGATCTACGGGCTTTCGTGATATCTATCCTTCTATCTCTTCTAAACTGGGTTAGCTGTGCCTTTGCTTCGTCCCGCAGAATGGTATATAGAGCTAACTGCCCAGGGGACATTCCTACATGTTCAAATAGACGATTTGGTCTTTGCAAACCCAATTCTTGTTTTGTCGTTCTTACATATAGATTGCCGAGAACATCTCTTGGTGCTTCTCCTGAATCTATTCGTTGCCCTAATCCAATACCTGGCCAAAGAAACTCTAATTGAGACAAAAGATCATTAGGCCCTTGAGGCATTGGTGTCCCTGAAAGAATATCTCGACGAATAGGAAGAGAGGCAGTATTAAGTAAAAAAGATCCTCTTTGAGAATTAAATCCTGCTTTCATACGGTGACTTTCATCTAAAACAACATGAACTCTATTCTGGGTTAGATAACCCCTCATTATATCAGCTACTCGAATTAAAAGATCATAAGAGATTAGAAATCTTTTTGCACCACTATTAAGTTGTCTTATAATGTAATCAGTATCCAAAACAACAAAAGGTTCAGCATTATTGTTTGGTGAATCCACATGCATACAATCAGTTACTACATCTTGCCATGCCATAAATGAACTTTTAGGTCCAATAACTAATAGATGAGTATCTTGACCTTTAGTTAACAAATGAATAGCAAATGTAACTGTTGTTTTTCCAGCTCCAGGTACAGAGAAGTTAGCACCATTTTGTAGAGATAGTAATCTGCTTACATCACGCTTTTGATATTCTTTAAGCTCTCTTTCGCTAAAACCTAACTCTTTAAGTCTTTCTTGGACTTCGAATTCACTAATAACCAATGTCAACGAATTTCTCGAGCGATTTACTTCTTTAACTTGATTTATGAATATGGTAATTTTTTCTTTTGTTTCTCCTTCAGCAAGGAATTTAAAGCCCATCGTTCGTTGCAACGGTATGAATTCTTTAAGTAGACGTAGAGCACCAGTCCAACTTAGTTCAATAGAATTATCTCTTTTAAACATATATTCGGAGTCTACTGAAATGGAGTACTGCCTCAGCCGAATAAGGACTCCCTCTGGAACAGAATCATTTGGGGTGAAAATCCCTTTTACAAACTCAGGCTGATAATGGACCATTATTACTCCATGCTCTTGCGATTGTCTGGACATTCGACTCTATTCACCACCTGTGAATAATCTGTCAAGCTGAGCCATTAAGGATACAGTTCGTCCTTGAATTGAAAGTAATTGCTCTCTAAGAGCAGCGTATGTATCAGCGTCAGCCCTAGTCAAGTCCACCTCTGCTAAATTAGTATTCGCGGCTCTTATCAGTTTTAATGCTTGTTGCCCTGCATTCCTATCGGACCTTTCATTCTTGATATTATCGTATATCTCAGTGATATCCTTGGCCAGTTGTTGAGATTTCGACTTATCTTTCAAAATTTCGATGATAGGTTCAAAAGAACTATCATCATCTTGCTCGTCATCAAGAGTAAACACTAAATCTGATTCAACATCGGGTTTCGGATTTTTAGTAAGAGCAATATCTAGTCTTCGTGCTAACTTTCGTATTACTTCCTCCGAATCAGGGCCAAATGCATTTTTATAGTCATATACACGGGTTCCTAAATTACTTGAGTTTTCAGTAAGAACATATGCAACATGCCTTGATGCTTCCAAATCATCCCCACTTTTATTTTTTAGGTTTTTGGCCATATCAAAGAACATTTGCTTATCTGCATGAGTAAAATCACCAGGAGTATTTAATCTATCCGAAACATACAACTCTGCATGTTCATAAGCTAATAAGTGATTATCGATTTCTGGAACCTTTTTGCGCATAGTAAGTGCAATTGATTCTTTTGTTTCTCCGCGCTCCAGTGATTCCTTAATAGCGATACTTTCGCATCCCCAATCGTAAGGAAGCTGGGTAGGTGCCCTCATTTGTAAATTAAACTCAATAGCACGGATTTCTTCTTCGGTGGCAAAATCAGGTAATACCATGCAATCAACTTGACTGAATTTGTTAGCCCCATTAACAAACAATTGCCTCATTGTAGATAGCCTTCTATTGCCATTTACTACAACACCAGTATGAGTTATAAGTATAGGTTCTTCTTGAGAGGATTTCTCTAGGACAACCGAAATGGGAATAATGCTATCTCCTTGACCCTTTTGTGCAAAAGCATACAATATCTCATGCTGAGCCTGCTGTGCAGATTGATTCTCCTGCCCGTTATAAAAAAAATCATTGGGCCATCCCTTTTGCCGAATAATTTTCTGTTGTTCTAATCTTGTCCTATAGTTTGCCATCCTATATATCGGCAAATGTATAGAAACTCGTATTATCGGTAAATTATAAACTTGATTTTTAAATTGATGAAAAGGGAACGCTATCTTAGGATTTTTATCTTCTTTATCATCAAAGAGTTTTGTTTGTGCCTTTATTTGTTCAATTCTTACTTCAGGTGTTTCCACATTAACTCGATATAATGCAGGCATAATCACCGCTCCTATTCTATTGCAAGCAAGAGTAATGGTACTGTTACAACCCGATTAAAAATTTGTAGCTCATTCCAAACACGGCTTGAATTCGCTGAGTTCGTACCAAGTTGTTTTGAAGCGCTGTTCGTTGGCAAAACTAAAGCTGCTGTATTAATCTTTCCAGCCTGATACATATACTGAATTTTCAAAAGGTCGTAGGCACATCTGCTTATATTTCCTAATTGCACCTGAAATGCCAAGTCAGCCTTAAGTGAAAATACTGTTAAATTACTATCTACAGATATACGTGCAGGTCCTGACCACCCAGTAAGCGTTAATATATTTCTAAAGTGCTCTTGAACTCTTTTGGTGTCCTTAAGTTTTATCTCTTCATTATCACAAGCATTACAGAGCCAATCGAACATCCCTCTCCGTTTCCATTCTTCTTCTCCATAGTGATGGGACTGAATATACGATAATTTCATAAACACCAATCCTTAACAAAAATAGGGGTATTCAGATATAATCTTATCAGATCTGCAGTGAAGCTACTAGGATGTGTAACTGAATTATCATTAGTTGTCGAAAATATCCATTGTAAGAAGGCTTCCTTATATTCCTCCTGGATCTTGAGGCTGTTCACTGGTATAATGAATTTATGACATTTTGTATTTTGGGAAGGAACATTTATGCTGATAAACAATCAAGAACTTGATAACCCAACTTTTAATAAATATCTTATTGGTGATTCTACGAAAATCGCTGAATATTTTCAGGACTGTGAACCATTCATAGATTTAACTGTTACTTCTCCCCCTTATTGGGATATTAAACAGTATGGGGATGTAGCACAAACAGGTTTTGGACAATCTTACGAAGCGTATAAACATAGTATCACCCAAGTCTTCCAAGGTGTGTACAACCTATCAAAACCCAATGCTTCATTATATGTAAACATCGATACTTTGAAGAGAAACGGGAAACTAATAAGATTACAGGACGATATTACAAATATTCTCGAGGAAATTGGATGGATCCACCGAGACATAATAATATGGGATAAGGGAAAAACTTTACCTTGGTCTCGCAAGGGTCAAATGAGAAACATTTTTGAATACATTCTTTTTTTCACTAAAGGAAATGATTATAAATACAATATTGAGAGTATTAAAACTGTAGAAGAGCTTAAAGAGTGGTGGCACGATTATCCCGAAAGATATAACCCTGAAGGAAAAGTTCCTGAGAATATCTGGAGGTTTACCATCCCAACACAGGGAAGCTGGGGTAGTAAAGAAACCTTCGAAGATGAGGAGTTCAGACATGCATGTCCTTTTCCTCCTGAAATGATGGCAAGAATTATAAGGCTCTCATCAGAACCAAACGATCTTATTTTCGATCCCTTTGCGGGGACTGGTGTGTTGTTATCAACAGCAGAGCTTTTGAGCAGAAGATATCTTGGTATAGACACAAACGAAAAATATAGAAGTATTTTTGAGAAGGTTACGACGTCTCTAGTTTCAAAGCAATGGACAAGAATTGATAAGCATTATCGGGAACAAGAACTGCTTAAACAAGTAATGAAGACGTCTATTTTAAGGCTGCGGATGCTAAAGTATCCTAAAGCTATTATCAAGCGACTTAAAAGTGATAAGAATAGTAAAATTCTAGAATCAAAAATAATTTTTATTCTAGCAGCACAAGGAAAATTGAAAGACCAATATCCAGTACAAGATTCTAAAAGGGAGGTATTAGGCAAAACTCACTATTATTTTGTTGTTGATGCTACAGAGCAAGATCAAAATGTTTTAAGACACCAGATTGAGCTAATTATTAAAAAGGCTCCTTTTACTAAGTATGGCCTGATAACTGAGGCTAAAGTAATTAACAGAAATGATCTTAGGAAAGCATTGAAAAAACACAGTATTAACTCTTTATTTAGTTATACTAATGGTAATACCAAATCTTATTCAGAAAATGTACAGCTAGGTGAACTTAGAAAATATTTAAATAAGTTAATAAAAGACTATAAGAGTCAAAATGATCAGAGTAGAGAATACCCTACGATCATTTCGAACATAAGCATATTAAGTGATGAATACTCTATGATTCCTGCTGAGAAATATCAAAGAAAGTTATAACACCTAATCTCAACTAACTGGCCGTTCAAATGGAGAGCGGCCCTTTTATTTTTAATTCGGTTAAGTCCTCCACAGATTAAGTCAATCTCCCCTCATCTTTCTCAAATCAAATTGAATATTTGTTTAAACACCTTAAAAAAACCTTCATGGGCACAATCTCACAATCTAATATTAATATATGTACATTACTGTTTTTACGAAGAATTAAAAATATTCTCCTCATATGTATTAAAAAAGCGCCCCATAGGCGCTTCTTTATCATTTTCGAGACATATCAAATGTAAGCATACCATCAATATACATCAGCGTATCTTGAGTAAATAACGTAAGAGAGACTTCCTTCATGCTGCCACCAATCTGGATGACAATACTCTTTGCATTGGAGGATACAATCTTAAAAGGCTCTGTAATTGAAAAACGATCAATATACTCTATCGTCCCACTGTCTGGTCCAGTAGCCTTTATTTCAAAGCCAAACACCTTATCTTTATCCCACCACTCACCATCAAATGCACTTAAATCTAATGAGCTCTCCACTGCACTGCTTGTACTATCACCATTAGCTGCTACCCTTTTTAAGATGTAGGTGTCGCCCAAAACCACTTCCATATTCACTGTATTATCATCTTGAAGCGCTAAAATCATATTTGTTGATTTCTCATCTTCCTCCAAGTGAATGACTATACTGTCTGTTTTGTTTTGAAAATACGTAAATGGTATTGTAGTGCCTTCACCTTCCGAAAAGAATGTGATGCTGCCGTTAGAAGAGTCTGCAAAGGAAAGAGCAATGGATAGTTCATCTGAGTCTATCGTATTCCAATCCTCTTCAAACTTTTTAACCTGCGGATTAACTCCTGATGGTTCATAAGCTTGGAGCTTAGCCCCTTCACCATATGCTATCCAGATTATATATGCCGCTTCTGCACGGGAAACGGGTATCTTGGGTCTGAATGTGTTGTCCTTGTAGCCACTAATAATACCCTTCTCGGCTGCTATGGAAACATACGGTATGAACCCTGTCCAAATTTCATCTTTATCTTTGAATCGGTCTACATAGGCTAGTTTAGAATCGACCAATGAATATCCAAGTAATCTAACTACGGCTGTTGTCATTTCCTCCCTTGTTGCTTCCCGCTCTGGTTCATAAACATGTTTACCATTTTGAATATCTCCAATAAGATATTCCTCTGCAGCCTCAATATTAGCTGCGTACCACGCATCAGCACTGACATCAGTGTACTCAATTTCAAATTCATCTTTCTTTGATTTTAGCCCGCCAGCCCTAACCAAGATTGTAGCCAGTTCTGCTCTCGTAATTGTGTTAGATGGTTTAAATGAACCATCATCATAACCAGTGATGATGCCTTTGCCTGCAAGATCATTGATGCTTTGGGAAGCCCAGTGATCGGCACCCACATCTTTAAAGCTGGGAGATGCATAAGAAATGGAACTGATTAGCATGGCACAAAGCCCAATGATAATTACCTTTGCTCTCATTTACAGTCTCTCCTTATAGTTATGATTTTCCACATGAGGATGGCTTACCGTCCCACAAACCCAATGAAGTATCCAGCAATTCACTAACATATCTAAATGCATGCGAATTTGAGCAAGCACCGATACCAGGAGCACGTAACGGCTTACCCTTGTTCTCTTCAGCCTCCTTAAATGCATCAACAGGTGGCTTCACACGATATCTATCATCTACTAACCAGAACTTATCGTCATTAAAATTAATGGTAAAGAAGTAGCCATCTTCGAGAATTTGGAGCTGGGTATTACTCGCCACAGCATTTTCGAACTTCTTATATATCTCCAATGCCTTCTCTCGCTTGTCCCTGAGCTTAAATCCGCTTTTCGTAATGGCATCTTCTCCATTGAGTTCTATAGCATAGACCACTCCATTCAAGACTTGGAAACTAACGCTCTTATAACTTAATTGCCTGCGATCATCGCCATTTGTGAAGCTCTTCGACAAATCAGACAGTTTAATCGCACCTATGGGGGTTCCTAACTCTTTGAGTATCTTCTCTTCCTTATCCCCAATTTTGATATTCTTGTGAGTCAGTTCATTCTTGAGACTGCTGGAATTGTCGCCGCCGCTGCTTCCCCCTATGGAATCGCTACATCCAGTTTGTAAAATTAATAGTACAGCCATTATGACAAGACTCTTTCTCATATCTTGTTAACCTCCTAGAAAGTTCAAACCATCATTGAAAGTAAACCCACAAGCAGGAGTGCTAGGATCACCACTACGCTAATGACAATCATGCAACCATATTGAGCCTTACTTCCGAGACTCATTGCTCCGAGAAAACCTGCAATCAAAAACCCTAGACCTACGAATGCCGCGGCTAATACACCCTTAGAAGCCCCCATACTGAGAAATAATTTCATATAGCAAATTTCAACTTAGTTAAAAATCCTACAACCAGTTATGTATTATCTAATTCGGTTGTACGTTTGAAGTCGCCCACCGCCTCCCTAGGAATACCAGTCTATTCCATAATACTCATTGATACATTTATAACACACAAACACCCAATTGGGTATATTTTGTTCATTATAATCCCAGTTGTATATTGGGAATGATACGCATGTAAGCTATCGTTTGTTTGAGGTGATAGCTTCACATGCAAAATATTAAACAATTAGTAGGTGCTCGTGTGCGGGAGCTTAGAAGAGAACGAAATCTGAGCCAAGAAGAACTCGCACACCTTGCCGATCTTCATCCAACCTACATTGGAAAGCTCGAACGTGGCGAACGAAATATGTCCGTTGAGAGCCTAGATAAGGTTGCACGTGCCTTAGGAATTACGTTGGAGCAACTTTTCAGATACATACAACCCCAGAATAATGATGATGAGACGAGTATTATGAACCAAATTGTTAACCGCTTGTATGGTATGAGCATAGATGAAAAGAAGTCCATTCTAAAACTCATAAATAGTGCCCTTGAGCTTCGGTATAAGAAGTAAATATACAAGTGCATTGCCTGTATCCGTTGGGATATGGGCTTTTTTGCGTTTTAACAGGGACAAAAAAGCGGGTGTGAGATTACCCCAAGCCAAGAAGGGAGTGAGTACAAATGGCAAGCTATAAGTCGTTAAGCGATGAAGTACTGTTAAGTGCATATCAGAAGGCAATCGAGCTTGAATTGGAAGTGCAGTTTATAGAGTTTCTAAATCAAGAGTTGATACGGCGCGGCCTGATTGCAAACCCAGATTTTATAGGAGGCGATTCCTGTGATTCCAAAGAGTAAACCTCAGAAGGTGATGACAAGGTACAATCCCCATAACGTAATCCAGCCTAACAAGGATCTTCATTATTACGAATTCATCATGTTTCGGCAGTTAATCGAGTATACTTGTCCGCCATTTCGTATAGCTTCGGGCATATTGAAAGGAAAGGTAACAATGGAGGGATTCGGGCTATTTATAACCAGAGCCGTTAATGTAGGTGGTCACTTCAATTATGAGGCTTTTAATTGCGGCGTTCTGAGTGCAAGGTCGTATGAGGTAAACATGCTTATCAGCAAGCTGGCAAATCTTGATCGGCCTTATGAGGACAATATTGCCGCGGCTATTATGGAAAGCCGATTATTATGGGAACAGAACGAGCAAGGCAACTCATTTGAAAGAACAGCCAAGAAGAAACTAAAAGCCAAGTATCGCCAAAATCCCGAAATGGTCAAACCCTTCCCCGTAACCAAACTGAACATCTTTGATCCCACTGAAGAACGCACAATTAGGATGCGCCGCTATATAGACCAGTGCCGATGACTCTGCCTAGATTGTATTAGGTAGGGTCTTTTTTTATTAACAGAGAGAAATCAAGGGCTGTGCGATGATGCCCCTTAGAAGGGAGGGAGAAGACTATGCATGAACTTTAAGAAGCCTTAACGGAATTCGCAAATGTGCTAATTAAGCTTAGCTGTCAGTTTGACCATATGAAGAGGAGGTGAACTTGAATGGCGGAGATAAAGCCTTGGTCTGAAGAAATCGAAGTTCTTATACGGCAGCTTGTGGTCAATAACCATTTATGTATGGCTGCTCACGTGCTGAAAAATTACTTAATTCGTTCCTGGAAGGTCGAAGAAGAGCTTGCCCACAAGTACATGCAAGTCTATTTCCGAAAATATTACAGCAGAGAGGTTGAGCGCTATCAAAAGCAATTCACACACAAGAGAGGGAAATTCTATGGACAGGATAAGCACGTTGGTTAAGCGCCGCGGAGCATTAAAGAGAATCAGAAGCTGCTTGGATCGAAGAGCTTCTTTGCAGACTGAGGCGGGGCAGGCCTATTTATCTTGCTTGGCCTTACTGGTTATGACAGAAATACAGATTGCAGAAAAAGAAAAAGCTGCCCACAAGGGAGCAGCAAGATAAATCACCTAATGTAATTCTAATCCAATCATAGGCATTTCACAAGGGGGAGGCCATTGAGCCTCCTTCTTCATTTTATGAATAGATGGAGGAATTCCCATGAGTGCTAATAGCCTGTTCAAATCTATTCTTGCAGACACACTACACGAATCTGCAAACAGCTATTTAATTGAAGAATTAATCGAGCAATATAAATCCCCACAGCAATTATGGCATGCAACAGAGCAAGAGCTTATGAAGGTTAAAGGAATCGGCAAAGCGAAAAGTCGCCAAATCATTGCAGCCGTTCAACTAGCGAAGTTAATACTTGTACCAAGAGCAGAACAAGCTGTAATCCGTTCTCCACGGGACATATTTGAGCTTATGCGCTTTGAAATCGGTATGGAGAACAAGGAATTCTTCTATATCCTACTTCTGGACACAAAGAACAAGGTAATTTCAAAGGAACTAATCTCCATCGGGTCACTTAATATGACCATCGTTCATCCAAGGGAGGTATTCAACGCGGCAATACGACAGTCGGCCGCAAGCATTCTTTGCATCCACAATCATCCTTCAGGTGATCCCACCCCCTCTCAGGAGGACATCCAACTAACAAATCGACTCGCTGAAGCTGGGAAAATCGTTGGGATAGAGCTTCTTGATCATCTCGTAATAAGTGGATCAGACTATGTATCGCTGAAAGAAAAAGGGTTAATATGAGGCATTATTCAGCTGAATGCCAGGCAAGGGTTGACTGATATTACCATGCTCGTTACTTCTATTTAAAGGGTCGACATTAGTCGGCCTTAAATGTAGGGAGCCTTCGGCCTACATAGTCAGCTCGCTTCGCTCACAAGTTACTAATGTCATCCGCATCATTCGCAGTACTCCCTTCATAAAATAATGGAAGCCTTCTTGATACCTCAAACGCTGCAACCATTGGCTATGTTGATTGGTTGGTCAAGAGAAGCTGAGGAATTGTCCCGTAAGAATTAACATTTTGAGAGAGCCAGCCGTTTCGGTTGGCTCTTCTCTATTGTCCCCCTGAAAACTCACTACGTTGCTCTCCCCAAAACCTTGGATATAATAATTTCCCCCACTCAATCCACTAACTTATTGAACTGCATCCCATAATTCAGGATCATCGTTAAGTTCTTTTTTCCAATAGGCCCTTTGTTCCTCAATTTCTTTAATAGAGTACTCTTCCTCAAGGTTAAACCTATCCAGCAGTTCCCCCTCGCAGAACCACATTTCATAAAGGTAGGTCTCGAACTCTTTCCAGCGGTTCTTCATGATTCGCCTTTCTCCCCGTTCAATAAGGCTAATTGTAGATGCTGGTAGACGAACGATCTTACCAAGCTGCTCCTGAGTCAGATTATCATGTATTCTTTTTAATTTTACCTGTTGATGCAAGGGAAGCTGATCTGGAGCAATCATCAAGTCCCTTCTGGCGTTATATATGCTCATGACATCATTGGGATCATGAATATAATCGCTGCGAAAACCAAAATCCTTATAATAATCCAAATCAGGTACGTACATAGGCATCAACCCTTTGAAGAATAAGTGGGTTCCTCCCCTGAGAACCTCAACTTTCCCCTTTAACATAACCATTACATTCAAATAAAGCAACAAATATTGACTAAATAAATGACTAAATTTTTATCCTTTTTACTACTTCAATACACATGTATAAAGTACTTAAAGACCATTATCCCTTACTCTTCCTGAGGTTCATGTACTAATAATGCTTTTCCAGGAAAACAACCGATTCGGGTTAATCCTGGGGGGATAAGGCATACACTAGCTGCGTTACAAGATGGCATAGAATTGAACGGCATGGGTTACCACTCATTTGTGGCTACTTTTATTTCCAGGCAAATTCGGGATGTTGTTG
Organism: Bacillota bacterium; assembly: GCA_023388055.1. GTDB lineage: Bacteria > Bacillota > Bacilli > Paenibacillales > NBRC-103111 > Paenibacillus_AR. Next base: position 15,423 of record JAEWGW010000013.1, read on the forward strand.
CTTTAATGCATACAACTCCTTAAGCCTCAATATGAAGAAATCTTGAATGGCATCGATATGATCACCAGCAGAGAGGAAGTCGAGAAGGCTTTTCTCATGATAAATCATCGCCCATGAAGTGCTATCATCCAAATCCTGCGATTCCCAACCATCGTTCGTATCAACAAATGTCCTCATGATTTTGATCAAATCTACACGGTCTGGACATCTGGGATTCACTTGGAACAATACCGATACTAAGGGATATTCATTATCTGTCATGTAAAAGCCGAAATTGATCTCGGTTAAGTTAGCCTGTGCATTTAACTTCATGTATCGGTTATGCTTTTTAAGTTGGTCAAATCGGTTTGTCCAGCCAGTGGATCTATTAAAAAGAGTTGTTACAGTTTCTTCAACTCTTCCCTCCAGGCAAGCATCGATCATACGTACTAACCGTTCCATGTGCTGAATGGCATAGATATCCTGTGGTACGAAACGTCTGCTATCGTTCAATTGTATCTCCTCCATATATTCAAGAAACAAGTTAACAAGTTCGCTTCTATGGTCTTTAAGCCAGTTGTATATCTGGAACCATCTAATCTGATGAAATGAGGTGTTAGCATCGCTGCTGATAATGTCTTTCTTCTGCTTGGGATCGTGTAGCTTTGTTATGTAGAAAAGATGGGTTTGGCAGCCATCTAGCTCATAACTCCGCAGATGATCAGCATATCTTTTTAACTGTATGTTACCTTCACCTGTACCCAGCTTATTTTCGATAAACAAAACATGTGGATTCCCATTATCTGAGAAACCGATCATCATATCAGGCCTGCTATCCGTATGATGATCTTCCTGCTTTGCATACGTCTTCTGTGTAGTAATCTCGCGGATACTGAGCTGACTCAACTTGATTTCGGAAAAGGTATTCATAAAGTCGTGTAATAGCCCTTCCTTGCTAAGCACCTCTGCAAATATTTCAGTAAGATAGTCTTCCTGCTGATTTCTATCCGAGTTGCAAAGCAAATGGTAAAGACGTTTGAACAATGAATTCACCCCATTCGTTGGTCCACTAACAAATTATTTCAACCCAAAATGAATGGATTTCCCTCCATCAAACAACATTTTAGTGTCAAAGCCACTATCATCGACGGCTCATTCACCGACAAATCAAGTGGCTTTTTACAAATAAGCATTGCTGGCTAGAAGAATTGAGTATGAATAGATATCCTGATCAGATTCATTTGCACAGTAATCCGAAAACTCATAGGAGTTATCTCCTTCTCGAATGTAAGAATGTTATATCAAGCCTTTGTCATCCATGATTTTTAGAATCAGATCAATAGCCCTTACAATCGCACCCTGTAACTTTTTATGCTCTTTCAGTTCATCAAGCACTTGCTTCATTAGTACTCCGCCATCATCCCACTTCTCATCAAAGTCACAATCATCATCCAACCATTCATAGGCGTCTGGATCATACTCGTAATCATCCAGTTCTTCATCGAAGTCCAAATCTTTAGTCAACCATGCATACTCTGGATCGTCCTCGTCATCCTCATTATCCTTGTGAATCTTTATCAAATCTTCTTTTGTACCCTCAGGTGAAAATACTTTTGGTTCCTCATCTAAAGAAGTTCGGAGCTTCTCCCTTCGAAGAACATCTTCTTGTACGATTTCATCATTCTGGTTTATGGTGATCGCCAATCCGATTTCACGAAGGTAAATGAAGATTTCAAAAAAAGCATTTCTTGCTGTCTCCCTTGACTCGAAATATGCAGACCACTTACCTAATTCATCAGATAAAATTTGGCCGCCACCCAGATCAATGATACGTTGAACATCATCCAGCAGCATGTGGTATAGGAGTCTGACGAGCGGGGACCCCTTCTCTTCATCTAAATCCAGACGAACAAACTCTTCCTCTATCATCAAAGAGCGAACCAATGCGAGAAACTCCTTATCGGTTATACGTCTTTCTAGTACATTGACCAGCACCTGATAATCAAACCGTTTCAAATACCTGGAAATGGAACTCTCGCTGATGTAAAATGCGCCTAATGCTTCCTTGCCGCTCTCATTCCTGTCCAGGCTGATGTGGAAAAGGCTAATGTAGTTGTCAATGGTTTTGGTGACTGCATAAGTGACAATGGCATGCTCAGTAGATACATTCACATGCCTTAACCTTGCCTTAGGTGATTTCAGTAAAGTCTTAAACTCCCCTTCGTTCAGTGACTTTGCCAGCCGTTTGAGAGGCATCTTCAAACGAAGAATCTCGTTTAATTCATTTCGTTTCCTATAAAACTTGTTTTCGGCCAGGCATTCAGCCGCATTCCTTAAATTCTGTGTGTTTGCTGTCAGCAAGATAAATGCAGATTCATTCTTCGTCTTTTCCATGAGAATCACCCCTATAGGATAAATAGCGAAAGGACAGACCCGCAGGCCTGTCCGTTTGTAAACGACATGGGCGCGGGAAAGAATGGAACATTTACTCAAGGGTTCCATGGCCTTAATCCTACGCACATATCCTACTATCCATATAGGGCCTCATGCCCTAATCTACCCTACACTAATCCTTTAACGCCCACCGCTACAAGCGGTCATCCATTTCGCTGGAGCATTATGCTCTTAATATGAAGAATACAATATAGGTCAAAGAAAGTCAAGGTCTAGAAAACGGCCTGTAATCAACTAAATTACGGAAACTAAAGCAGCATAATACTAAAGGATAAAGCATGCTAAGATGTTCTCAGATTTTTCTTGACATATCTCACAGTAGGCGTTAAAGGTATAGCAACAGCAATAAATAGACGCCCAAACAGCTCTAACTAAGTGAGTATTGCAGGCTGGCCATCATTTCAAAGGGTGGCTGAGACAGAAAGGTGACATTTATGATGCAAAATCAAAGACCAGAAGACATTGACTTCATTAATGAGATAGTCTTGCACCCAACCACCCAGGAAGTAAACAAGATGGTTATACGAAGGCTCATATTTGAGTTACGTGCCTCCTATCATGATTCAAAGGACCTTCAGCAAGAAGCATATCTCGAATCCATAAGGATCGTCAGAACCTTCTTCAGGGAGCATAGCACTTCCCTGATTGGGGATGAATGGGAGCGTTATTACTATGCAGCCCTGTATAGGAATCTTAAGCATCGTTACTTACTTAAATATATGGGATACAAATATGATAGAAATGCTCAAAAGGGGCATAAATACAACCGCCTAAAAATCATTCATAATAAAAAAGAAGAGGCCATAGTGAGCAAGGGGGAACTGATGGAGGAAGCATGGGAGGCAGTTGAGACTATTCGGCTAGTAAACCCTCTCCACTCAGAGGTCTTAATTATGAAGTATGAAGATTACTCAGAAATGGAGATAGCAGCAAAATTGGATATCTCGTTGGACAGCGTCAAGAATTATACACGGCGAAGTAGAGCAGCGGCAAAGAAATGGCGTGATGATCAAACAAAAATTAGCTAAGAATTTATGCGGTCAGCTGACACTTTTCTGCCATTATGCAAGTTAATATATGTATAAGGGTAAAAAATAGAAGAGATTAAAATACACCTGATACTGTCGAATATAGCAGGTAGCATCGCTGTCAAGCTGGGTTTTAAAAGGAGAAGGAAAAAACCATAATCCGAAACGTATCTGCGGTAGCACAACGTTAAAATCCCCGACTCCTCTTAGGAGGGGATGCCCGCAAGCATTCTATCCCCCGCGGAGCGTGATTGATCCCCTGCTGTACCCTATGGATGAAGGCTGCTGGTCCTTATTCTCACGCATCCAATGAATGACAAGGGATAGGTCTGTTCGCTGCCACTCCCCGCTTTTCTCCATTTTCATTTCCGAACTCATTCATGAATCCGACATCTGCTCGTCGAGACTCGCAGATTCTATGGGTTTTAATCCTAACGTAGTCTACTTGAATGAATCCCGTGCGCAAGGCTGAATGTATCCAGGGATGTTGTCGCACATCTGGCTGCAACATCCAACATGTCGGACTCGAACCAGCGTTACGGATAATGATTCATATTCTTTAATGAAAACCAATCTGTAGCTGATGCAGTAACGGTCTATTGCACCCTTAAGCGCTGATAATATAGCTGAATGGCGGTTTGTAGTGCTCATCTCGGTAATCTCATTTTTCTTTTGCCCTCATCTCTCTCATGGATGAGAAGGTACACTGCATCCGTTCGCTGTGCTTCTCTTTAGGAAACCTCACTGATTATAGAGGTTGCCTCGGTCCAGCTACTATCAATATGCATCCATGGAATATTGGGCCGCCGCGGTTTCGAGTATCTTTTGTGCTGAATCAGATATGACGCTGGCTGCGTCGGGAAGATAGCACTCTTCAGGCGTTTGGGGCCAATTCATCTAGAACAGACCACCCCACCGCCCCCTGAAGGGCCCGTTAAGGCGCTGCCTTAACAATCCGCACTCGGCGTGGCCGTCCCCAGCCAATAGGCTGGGGGATGGGAAAGTGTCGGAGATATGAACCGCTAGTCAAGGCTAAAATGAACGCTCCGCGGCCTTGACTTGCTTTCCTCTTACGGTAAACTGTTCTGAATCAGATCCTTTGCCCAGCTTTCCACCTCATGATTTCCTTCTACCACAAATTCTTGCCCTCTGCTCACCGACTGCAATATGCAATGATTATCACGCAGTTCCCAAACTGGCTTCCCCGATTTGCTGTATAAGTCTTCATGATAGCTCATCCTTGTTCCTTTGCTTGGATGAAAATAATGTGGTAATTGCCATACGGATCGGTTCCGCTGGCCCGCTTGTGTAAGAACCAAGCAATCATCGAAATTGAATGTTCCGCACCCTGGCATCGCCTTGTTAAATGTCAAATGCTTTGCTGCTATATATGCTGTATTCATATCCCTGTTTCGACACATGTAATGAGGATGTAGCAGTTTCCAACTATCATATTGCCCCGCTGGATCTATTGATTCTATCTCCCCTACCTGCATATAGCCCCAAATGATATGCCTGTTGGTTCCATTTACGTACTTATACCCCGATGCTTTCTTGGCTGCGTCCTTAAACCAGCCAAAAAAGAGGAATAAATCTCCGACTTGAATTTTCTTTTTCATCAAATGCGATTGGGCACTACCATACTGACCAAATATTCCTCTCCATTCAGCATGCTCTCTCTGAGCTACTGAAGCATTGATGTCTGGATCAAGATGCACATATGTACCATCAGAATACTTCTTAATTCCAAGCTGCTCCATCAGATCAAGGTATGTATGATTTTGATTAACTGATAAGTCCGAATAGCATATTCCTGTATTAAATTTCTCACCCTCAGGTATAGGTAAGGAAATTAATCTTCCAGTATCAACGAGATGTGGGCTTGGGTATCCCCCAGCAGCTGAATCAAATCCCTTCCTGCTCAGAATAATCTTCATGATTACCCCCTAATGATTGATGACCTTGTACTGATCATTCTGCTGTAACAAATGATTATTTCCCTACCACCAAGATAGTGTTTGGTGCTTGAAAACAGCCATCTTTATTTCAGGATCGTTCTTGTACTGCAAAATGTTCTTCTGTCCCATCTTCCATGAGACACATGTTTTCCCCTTAGGAAATAAGGTTAGTAATTTATCCATTGAGAGAATGAATATTAAGATATCTTCTCCCTCGTCTACTACAATCGCAAAATATGGAATACAGCCAAACGCATTACATGCTATCTCTGCCTTTTGAAAATTATCATTTGTTATTGAAACATACTGCCCCTCTTTCCCCTCATTTCTACTTCTGCTTTTAACGGAAATTCCCATTATCTCCTGTGTTCTAGGGTTTCTGGAGATTATGTCGATTCCCGTATGATCTACATTTGCACATTCAAATCCATATTTTGATAGCCAATACAAAACAAGACCTTCAGCAAAATCTCCAGTAATCTTCGAGTGCCGAGAGCTTTTATTAATCTGCATTTGCCACCCTCCATGTCTACCATCTATGTTAAGTTCTCTCATTCAATGACCTAATAGCTACAGGACCCTTGATATATCCAATCCTTTCTATTAGCAAGGGATAGCTAATGTATCTCACCAAATTCGCCCACGAGCGAATTTCGAAATCATTTCCGCATCGACTATCCGTTGTTTTCAATTTTTGGACAGGCTACAATCGGTTCAAGAGGTGAATGGAATGCTAAAAGAAGAAATATTTGAGCAAGCCCAGACAATGGGGATAAAACTCAGTCAGAATATGTTTGAACGGTATTTTCAATATGGATTAATCGTTAGTGATAAAGCTGGGCAAGGCTATGTTGGTGGTGTAAAGACCCATTACCATGAAAGAACCGTGGAAGCAATAGCACTCATTGATAAACTTAAAGCCAGCAGGATGCACAAACATCAGAAAGACTACATATTCATCTTGTACTGGAAAGGCTATCCCGTTCAGTGGGACAAACTAAAGGCTCGGCTTATTGAATTTCATAATCGGATTATGAACACACTTGATGAAGTTGCAGGATATACTGCTCATCCTGACTACCCAGAGGTCATTGATGATCTCGCAATAGACGAGGCAAAAAAGACGCCAAAAACAATCGGGCGGCCTTCAAAAAAGTTTGAAGAAAAGCAAAGAATCGAGGCACAGGAAAATGCTAAGCGGTTAATACTTATAAGCAAGTTTATCTCTGATATTATTTCGAAGGGAACCATATCCCAGGAAGTATTTAGTCTCTTCACTGAACAATCCAATGTAGAATTGGAACCCTCAGCCGATACGATCCTTAAGTCTACAAATGCATGGCTGCAACAAATGTTGTGGAAGAATGCGGTTAGACACTCCGATGAACTGGACTATCAAGAAGCGTTTGAACTCATACAATTGCTTAAGAATTATTGGTCGGACCTTGAAACCCATTTTAGCAGCGTATATGACATTCCCTTCTTCGGTAACAACATTAAAAGCATAGCGGATTACTTTCATATAAAGTTCTCTACAGAAAAGCCATCGTTCTACAGATATGTACTGCTTGTTCTGATCAGTGGCGGTTTTCGTCAGCAGCTCATTCAGTTCTTGTCTGAGCCTATAACTAGAGAGAACTGGAATCAAATTATCGCTTCCCTGCCCTCTCTCCTTGCTCATTCTACGGGAGAGGAGGTGAATATCCATTAGTAAAATTGGAATAGCAATTGGAAGTGGGCAAGCTTTTGCCCTTCCCTCAAGCCTTGTAGCTGCTATACTTATTCTGGCTCTATTTGGCTTAAGAACGGTACTAAAGCAACGTAGATAATACCAATAGAGCACCTGTTAAACGTGGTGCTCTCCTATTGTTAATTGAAAGCGGGCAATAACTAATACCGAGTTGGGTTCAAATATGTAATCAGTTTGCTCCAGCTTTTTGTAGCTCCGCTTCCTCTCCTCAAATATGCAAACGGCGGCACCTAAATGCTTTCATCCGTGAAATTTTCCCTTACGAGATTCCTCTGCGCCATTACCCTATCCTTTCATATTTGTAAGATCGGCGATAGCATCCGCAAATGTCTTTTCCTTATACTCATATCGAATGCTAATCCCTTTACCTAATAGTGAGTTATACCTTGATTTCGTTTCAGTGCTACTATCGGGGTTATAGACCCAAAAACGCTTTATAGTGTCATTATCAAATGTACCTAAAGCAAATAGATATCGGAAAAAAGCGTCACTTTCGGGCAAGGAATAGCCAATTACATAGATATTCCTTGCTTGACTAAGTTCTTTTGCAGCCTCCTTCCACACATTTGTGAGGTTCCCATGGTAATCTTTCTTGTTCCAAGTTGGAGGTACTATTACAGGGACATCTTCACAAGCAGATATGCCCCCTTTACAGAATTTATGTTCATGCCGTGCTATCTTATCAGCGAATTGTATTTGGGGCCCTCCACGGCCAGGTATACTCGACATATACTTAGTTACAGTTATTGGAATTGGGAGTATGGCTCCACAAGTTCTGCATAGCGCCCAGTTTACTGAACCATGTAATTTCATTAATTTAACTTCCCCTAAAGAACTCTCTTGGTCAATACAATAAGTATATGGAACGTCATGGAAGTTTAATGCATAATCAAGACCTATATCATAGTTAAATGTAATTATTGAGCTTGAACGTAATCTTTCACTTATTAATTTTGCAAACCGACTATATGATTCAGTAGGCCTTAATGATCCTTCACTTTTCGGAAATTGCATACTTCCTTCGAGTGTAGCTACTATAAGCCTGACTAATGATTTCCTTACTTTTTCAATTTCATCCCCAGTTCTTATTCCAAGTAAATTAATTATCTTCCCCATTTCAATTGCACCAAACAGTGATTCAATATTATGCAGGTCCAAATGTGAATTGGCATATACAAGTCGTAATTCCTTTAACAATTTAAAAACATCTTTGAAATCTTCTTCAAAAGATTGCACCATGCCACTCCCAAGTAGCTCATAGGCCTTGTCAAAGAAACCATTCATTAGTGGAGCTCCCGCATCAAATGAAGCACCTGCGCCTAAAATAAATAAATTCTCTGCCATGTTGCATCCCCTTTGTAGATTTGTTCAGTTCACTACCTTGTAATCGTACAATATATATGGAACACCTTGGATTCAGCTATCATTATTTTCTTCCTTATACTCTTTTGTAATCCATTATATTCCTAACCCATGGTATTACCAACAGAAGATTTACTTATAATCTTAAACCGCCCAGGGGGCATCTACACAGCCTGACTTCATGGAGTCGGGCTTTTTTTGCGTTTACAGCGAGCAATCCAGCGGTGAGATGAACTGGAAATCAGAGAGGAGGGCAGCTAAGCCTTGGAGCAACAACCAAAGAGAGGAGCATTACCACATGAATATAGTTATTTATCTCCGTGTATCATCTGAACAACAAGCAGAACGGCAACTGTCCATCCCTGCCCAGCGGGAAGCTCTTCAGCGTCATGCATCTGATAGGGAGTGGACTATCATTGAAGAATATGTGGATGAAGCAAAGTCTGCAAAGACGGCAGATCGACCTGAATTCCAGAGAATGATTACCGCGGCAAAGCAGCCAGATAAGGACTTCAAGGCCATTCTAGTGCATAAGTTCGACCGATTCAGCCGAAGCAGACAAGATCATATCATTTACAAAGCCCTGCTCAAAAAGCAGGGCATTTCTGTTTTATCGGCCTCTGAACCAACTGAACCAGATACTCCCCATGGGCTGCTACTAGAGGGGATGCTGGAGGTTATATCTGAATTCTACAACATGAACTTAAAGCACGAGACCCTGAAAGGCATGCGCGAAAATGCCATTCAAGGATTTCATTGCGGCGGCAGGGCTCCATATGGTTATCGGCTTAAGAAGAATGGAGTAAAGGTAACGTATGAATACGGGCCAGACCACGAAGTAGAGATAGTGAAGCTCATCTTTCAATTGGCTGCTGAAGGCTGGGGTGGCAGGAAGATCGCTACCTTCCTTAATGAACAAAAGATCGACAGCAAGGTATGGCGGCCATCCACTGTTCTTTCTCTCTTGAGCAATCATGCTTATTTGGGTTACCGTACCTGGAACAAGAAGTCAGAGGTGGATGGGCATAAGAATCCGCCTGATGAGTGGATTATCACCAAAGAAGTACATCCAGCCATCATTACAGAGCAACTATGGGTAGCTGCGCAAGCTATGCTGTTGTCCCGCCGCGTACGAGCCTAAAGAAAGTTACGTGCAAGTTAAAATTGAAGCCAATATCCGCTAAATCACTGGAAAAGTGGCTATTTCCTAACCTTACGTGCTGCTTTGAGCAAGTTACCAGCAAGTTAAAATCCTTGTTTCGTACAGGCATGCCCATGTGGTGTGCCTGCTTTTTTTATGCTCAAAAAATCACATACAAAAGGAGCTGTGTCCAAATGAAGGTAGCCATCTATGTCCGTGTATCGTCTGAACACCAAGCTGAAAAAGAATTGTCCATCCCCGCGCAGATGAAAGCCATCCAGCAGTATTGTCAGGAACGCGGGCATATCATCGTAAATGAGTTCATTGAGAAAGGAAAATCAGCTAAGACCGATGACCGCCCAGAATTTCAAAGGATGATTGCAATAGCCAAGCGCTCCAGTCGGCCATTCGAGGCTATTCTGGTTCACAAGTTTGACCGCTTCTCCCGCAATCGCGATGATCATGTCATTTATAAGTCCCTGCTTGCCAAATGCGGAGTCAAGGTACTTTCAGTGACCGAACAGACCGAGGCTGATACCCCACAGGATAAGCTCCTGGAAGGCATGTTGGAGATTATGTCCGAGTTCTTCAACGCCAACTTGGCTACAGAAGTACGTAAGGGAATGACTCAGAATGCCAAACAGGGCTATAACAATGGCGGCACTCCTCCATATGGTTATCGGACGGAGCATGTAGCGCTGGGGAATCAGAAGACAAAGGCTGTGTGGGTTCATGGGCCACGAGAGGAACTCGATAATGTCAGGTGGATTTTTACCCAGTATGCGTATGAGAATGTTGGGTACAAGAAAATCTCCGACATACTTAATGAGAAGAACGTACCTACTCAGAAGGGAGGGCAATGGTCTGCCAGTACTATCAGAGCGTTCATCTATAATGAGGCTTACATTGGCCGCAGATGCTGGAACAAGCAGGAATATCAAACGAAAGGAGTTAAGTGGCGCGACCGCTCCGAATGGATCATAGCGGAGAATGCACATCCTGCAATCATAACAAAAGAATTGTTTGAGCTTTGCCAATCTAAAGCGAAAGAGCGGCATAATGGCGGCGGGCAAACTCACAATCCGTTTAAGACAAAGCCTCATTCTCCATTCTGGTTGCGAGGAATGCTCTTCTGCGATAAATGCGGCTCCAGGTTGGTTGGTAATTCCACATCAACAACTAAGGTTCATGGCGGGCAGAAATACTACCTATGTGGTGGATATATGAGGAAGGGGAAAGCCTTCTGCCAGTATGTCGGGTGGCGAAAAGAGACTTTAGAAACTCTGGTAGCGAATAAGCTGCGCACCTTTCTTATTGGGCTAACCATAAACCAGCAGCTTCAAGAGGAACTCATAAGATATCAGGCAGACCAGACACAGCTAGCCGACGTCAATGAGCTTGAATCGGAGATACAGTTCCTAGAGAAGCGTATTAAGCAAATGAAACTGGAAGTGGCCGATGGCCGTGGCAAAGCTTATTACTCAGATGCCATAAACGAGATGAAAGCCGAACTGCAAGCTAAACAAACAGAACTACATGCAGCGAATACCCTCTCTAATCACAGTAGAGATGTGTCAGAGCATATTCTAGTCACCTTGAAGGAGGATATTCGAAGATTGTTAACGCTATTAAATGAGGAGTCACCAAACCCACAGTCACTGCATGAGCTAGTGCCCAAGTTTATATCCAATGTTATAGTTCACCGTGAGACAAAGATTGTCCAAATAACATTGGAAATTGCTCATGATAAGGAAGTACTCTATAGGAAGGTTATAGTCGGTGATTGGCCGAATAAGTAGTCTGATCAATGGGGCCATACGCTGTTTATGGCTCCTCTTTTTGTCTCTATAGCTGCTTTTGCATTCGATTTACTATTTGCTGTAATCCCGTCAAATTCCCTTTACCAAGCGTTGAGTAGTAGTCTATATGCTTCTGGGAAGCAAGTAAGGATTTCCGAAAATAATCTTCGCCGAAGTCTTGTCTTATACACTCAAACAGGAATTGGTTGGTCTCATTATTAAACGCTCTTTTGTATACACTGCCATCCATCATAGCAAGAAATATGGTTATAAATGCTTGCGCCGAACCCTCATTCATACCTGTCAGTTCATTGATCTTGAATTTACCTTGAGTTCTGGTTATTTGTCCGCGATAGACCATTTTAGCTACTTCATACGCTCCCTTGCTCATTTCCATTGTAATCTTCACATGCATCCCCCTCTTACCATCCGTAATTAATACAATTTTACCATGATTATGTACTCAAGTATCACTCTCATTTCATGGTGCTTAGAATGCATTGAGTTCGAATAGGATGAGAGATTCCCTCGGATTCGAAGACCCAGAAACAAAAAACTCAGGTATAGCAAGGATTTATAGCCTCCATGAATAGTACGAAACAGGCTGAAAACAGAAAGAGAGAGCATCCATTTAGGACACTCTCTCACAAGCAATATGGAGCCGAGGGGAGTCGAACCCCTGTCCGAAGGCAACGCCACATAGGCTTCTACGGGTGTAGTCACGGATTTGATGTCACCCGAGGGTCCCCCCGTAACCGGGTCCCCGTTGGGTCAGCCTGATTGTCTTCTTCCGTTAGCCCCAGGCGGAGACTAGACGGCGTATCCCACTAAAGTTGAGCCCTTATCCCGCTACATGGGCGATAGAGAGTAAGAGCCTGGTGACCGTTATTAGGCGGCCAGAGCCAGAGTTGGTTGTTGTTTGCCGTTTAATAGGCTTTAGCGTTGATGAAGCGGACGCTCCCCACTACCCGCTACCCATGCTCGAACTACCCCCGTCGAATCCAAAAACGGCCCCGCGAAGGGATCGTCCCTGCCTGACCGGTGGCCCGAAGGCGCCGCGTCATTTGCAGTTGGATTAACCAGGCTCAGCTGAGCCGGATGCTTATCGATCATGCTGCCAACCTGTGCAGCCGTGACGCGATGTAAATCTATTATATCACAGCCTTGCTAGGAACGCTAAGGTGGTGTATGGAAGCGTACCCGTGCGCTGACAAGGCAAAGGCTGGAGATATCAATTTTGGTGCAAGAGAGGTATGGAACAGGTTATCCGACTTACCGTGCAACCTTCTGCCGTTCCCGCAGGGCCCGCTGGATATCCCGGTCTGCATCCCGTTTGGCTTCGGTATCGCGTTTATCATAGTTCTTCTTGCCGCGGCCCAGGCCGATCAAGAGCTTGGCGTAGCCATTCTTGATGTAAATCTTCAGAGGCACCAGCGTGTAGCCGTCCCGCTTGGACTCGCCCAGCAGCTTGTGGATCTGCTGCTTATGGAGAAGCAGCTTCCGTGCCCGGGTAGGGTCAGTAGGATTAAAGCGGTTGCCTTCCTCAAAAGGGCTGATGTGCATGTTGTGAATGAAGGCTTCCCCATTCCGGATGGTTGCGAAGCTATCCGAAATGTTGGATTTGCCTCTGCGCAGAGACTTGATCTCCGTGCCGCTCAGCACCATGCCGCATTCATAGGTCTCTTCAATAAAATAGTCATGGGATGCTTTTTTGTTCTGGGCCAGCACCTTATCATCATGTTTCTTGCCCATCTGCTTCACACTCCCATCCTCCGGCAGCCGGCAAGGAGGCGGTCGGAAGCTTGATCATCGGCGGGGCTCCAAACGAAGCACCCAGGAGCTAATTGTAGCAACTCCCGCCCGATAAATCAAGATTCCTCCGCCTCCGATAGACGGCTATATCCGTTTTTTCCGGTAGCCCAGCCACTATGACTGAGTAATGCCAGATTAACGTTACTTTTTGCGGTTCTTCATCGCGCCCACGTAGAACGGCGTACCGCCGTTACCGTCGAAGCCGGTGCCCTGGCGCTTGCGCGCAGGAGCACCCTCCTCACCGCCGGTATCATCCTTGCTCCGGTCCTGACGGCCCTCGGAGCTGCTGATCATCTCCCAGGAGCGCGGGGCAGGCTCCCGCTCCTGCCGGCCGCGGCCGCCGCGGCGCTCACCGCCGCCACGCTTCCGCTCGCCCGGCTCCTGGCGGTCGCCGCGCTTCCCGCGGCGGCCTCCCTCGGCGGGTGCGGCTCCCGCCGCAGCTCCGCCTGCGGCCACGGCGCTACCGCCGGCCGCGCCCGCTTCCCCGGCGCCGCCCTTGCCGCCGGCGCCCTTACGCTTGCGCTTCTTGCCGGAGCGCTCCGCCGGCAAGAGGCCCGGCGCCGCCGCAGCTGCGCCGCCTGCGGCCAAACCCGCGTCCGCCGCCACGCTGCCGGACGCCACCCCAGCGTCGCCGCCTTCCACCGGCGACAACCGCACACCGCCGCCCTGCCCCGGGCGGCGCTTCTTCTTGCCGCGCCCGCCTTCGGCTGCGGCACGCTCTACCGCCGCCCCGGCCACAGGCGGCGTATACAGCAACGGCGCTCCGCTGCCGACGGCGCCAACGCCACCACTCCGGCCACTCTTACCCGCTTGGCCGGCAGCCTTCTTCTTCTTGGGATCGCGGTGGCCTTGCATACTATTAGCGCCTTTTTTCCCGCCGGCCTTGCCACGTCCGTCAGCAGCCTGCTTGCGCCGCCCGTCGCCGAACCCTCCGCCGGGACGCTGCTGACGCGGCTTCATATCCACCATCTCAAAATCGATGGTATGATCGCTCATATTCACCCGCGCTACCCGCACCTTCACTTCGTCGCCGATGCGGAACATACGGGAGGTGCGTTCACCCACCAGCGCATGGATCTTTTCGTGGAAGTGGTAATAGTCGTCAGCCAGATCGCTTAAGCGGATCAACCCTTCCACCGTATTGCCCAGCTCCACAAAAATCCCGAAATTGGTTACACTGCTGATCATACCCTCGAATTCCTCGCCCACCTTATCCAGCATGAACTCGGCTTTTTTCAGCGCATCCGTATCCCGCTCTGCATCCACCGCCACCCGCTCGCGTTCAGAGGATTGACGGGCGATATCTGCCATCCGCGCCGTCAGATATTCATGCCGCGCATCCGTTAGGCCGCCGTTCTCCAATACTTCCCGCATCACGCGGTGAATAATCAGGTCGGGATAACGCCGGATCGGCGAGGTGAAGTGAGAATAGAACTCCGTCGCCAGGCCGAAGTGGCCCATGCTCTCCGCTTCGTAGCGGGCCTGCTTCATAGAGCGCAGCAGCACGGTGCTGATTACCGTTTCTTCCTTGGCACCCTTGATTTCCTCCAGAATGGACTGAAGCGCCCGGGGATGCACCGTATTGCCCTTGCCGCCCCGCACCGTGTACCCGAAGTTGCCGATAAACTCCATAAAGTGAAGCAGCTTCTCCGCATCCGGGTCCTCGTGAATCCGGTACAGGAAAGGCACCTTCATCCAATAGAAATGCTCCGCCACCGTTTCATTGGCCGCCAGCATAAATTCCTCAATAATCTGCTCCGCGATGGTGCGTTCCCGTTTGATAATCGCGGTGGGTTTGCCCTTTTCATCCACCAGAATCTTCGATTCCTGGAAGTCAAAGTCGATGGCCCCCCGGCGCATCCGCTTATTCCGCAGCTTCAGAGCCAGCTCCTCCATCAGCAGGAAGTCCTCCACCAGTCCCGCATAGCGGTCAACCAGCTGTCGTCCTTCCTCCATCAGAGCCGCAGCATCATTGGCTTGTCCTTCCGAAGCTGGGGCTGCAGCTTGAACTTCCGTCTCTGCGCCGGCTTCTACTGCCAGACCGCCCGGGAATCCGTCTGCGGAATCCCCGTCGAGAATGCTCAGCTCAGCCGCAGACTCCGTTCCGAAAGCACCGGACAGTTCATTTGCCGCAGGGGAAAGATCTGTCTCCGGCAGAGGTTGACCGGCTGTGTCCTTATTGCGCATATAATGCAGGATTTTGCGGACATTCGAATACGTCATCCGCTCCGTCGTCTTAATCACACTGGTAAAAATTTCATGATCCACCACATTGGCGTTGGCGTCAATTTCCATCTCGCAGGACATGGTCAGCCGGTCCACCTGGGGATTCAGACTGCAGATCCCGTTGGATAGCCGGTGGGGCAGCATGGGAATGACCCGGTCCACCAGATAGACGCTGGTACCGCGCATATACGCTTCCCGGTCCAGAGCGGAATTTTCCGTCACATAAAAGCTGACATCCGCAATATGGACGCCCAGCTTGTAGTTTCCGTTAGGCAGCCGCTCCACATTCACCGCATCGTCCAGGTCCTTGGCATCCTCGCCGTCAATGGTCACGATCCGTTTGCCCCGCAGATCACGCCGGCCCGCCAGATCCTCCTCGCGGATTACGTCCGGTACCTGCTCAGCCTCGGCCATGACGTCATCCCCGAAGGATTCCGGCAGCTGATGCTTGCGGATAATGGAGATAATGTCCACACCCGGGTCATCCTTATGCCCCAGCACCTCTACCACTTCGCCGGTGGCGGCAGCCCGTCCCTCCGGATAG
This sequence comes from Bacillota bacterium, assembly GCA_023388055.1. GTDB lineage: Bacteria > Bacillota > Bacilli > Paenibacillales > NBRC-103111 > Paenibacillus_AR. The sequence continues at coordinate 31,476 of JAEWGW010000013.1, forward strand.
GTCAGAAGCTTCACTACAACCTTCATGCCGGTGACAGCACCATTGAATTTGTCCTGCGGAATAAAAATATCCCGGCTAATCCGCTTATCATCAGGCAGCAGGAAGCCGTAAGTTTCGTGGTTTTCGAAGGTGCCCACCAGCTGCGTTACCGCCCGGGACACAATCTTCACTACTTCCCCTTCCATCCGTCCGCCGGATGGTCCTTTGGTGCTCACCCGCACCAAAACCGTGTCGCGGTTCATGGCGCCGCCCATGTCGTTGGCGTTGATGTACACATCCGGATGATCCTTATCCTCAGGCAAAAGAAAGCCGAAGCCCTTCGCATGGACCTGCATCCGGCCTTTCAATAAATTCATCCGCTCCGGAATGCCGTAGTGCTCCGTGCGGGTGCGGTAGATTTCACCGCTTTCCTCCAATGCATTCAAGAGCTTCAGAAAATCCCGGAATTCCTGGGCGTTCTCCAGCTCAAAATGTTTCTCCAGCTCTTGATATGTTAACGGCTTGTACGCCGTTTCACGCATAAAATCAAGCAATTGCTGCTCCGTAACCAAACGCGTCACCCTTCCCTTTTTGTATTAGTATGCACACATCTGCCGGAGAATAACGAAGGCAAGGCGTAAGCCGCACGGAACCTCAAGCAATATTTCTCAAATTCAATCTGATTATGTAAAATCCGGCCTTCAACGGGCACGGACATCAGTGATCCCATCCTATTTATACCCTGCAAACAAACCAAACAAACCTCTAACTAATCTGCCTATTAATTAACCCAATTGGGCGATAAACAAGCTGATATCCTGGTACACTTCCTCACGGTCGGAGTCTAGCAGAATGCCATGAGAGCTGTTGGGGTAAACCTTCATTTCCTTCTTTTGGGAGGAGACCCGGTTATAGATGTATGGAGCACTGGCAGGCAGGGCGGCCCGATCCAGTTCTCCCTGAGCGATAAAAAGAGGCACGTTCACGCGGTCCAGCTTCTTCTTAACGTTAAACAGCAGCTTGCGGAAGTGGACTACGCAGGGCACCGGCGTACGGTCATAGGCGAGAGATTCGTTGACCATGTTTTCCCACCCGGCCGGGCGGCGCTTGGAGATATACTTGACGAAGAATTGGACCCACGCGGCGAACATCAGAGACCGGCTGCCCAGGTGGATCGGCGTCGCCAAGGTGACTACACCCGGCACCTGCTCCTCCATCGCCAGCTTCAGAGACAAGAGCCCGCCCATGGAATGGCCAATGGGGATTACCCGTTCGTACCCCTGCCGGATCAGGACGGCAAACTCGTCCCTCACGCAGCTCCACCAGTCCCGGAAGCCTGTCCGGATCATATCCTCCGGTGTGGTCCCGTGCCCGGGCAGCAGAATGGCTTTGACCGTATATCCCAGATCATTGAGATAGTACCCCAACCGGCGGAATTCGGAAGGGGACCCGGTAAACCCGTGGATCAGGAGCGCCACGGTATCCTTGTGTTCGCCCCAGCCCTCCAGAAAAAACGGCTCCGGCGTGCCGAACAATCTGGCTGCCGGATCTTTGTCTGCCAATACTTGCGCCTCGGTGGTGAATGCATGCATCAATTCCGTTTCCTCCTTCTCCGTGCCCCTCGCTTCTTGACGTCCTGTCCTGTACAGCAATATATGCCCACGCCCGGCAAGGTGTGCCCATCTGATGTTTATGGATAAATAAAAACAGCAGGAGTATGCCCCTGCTGCGTATCATCTATGTTGGTTGATGAAACCCAATCCTTACTTCACGCGAAATAAGCAACCAGAAGAGCCACTACGATAAAGGCAATGGCCAGTCCCATTGTTACACGTGAGAGGAGAAGATCCATGCCGCGGGCCTTTTGTTTACCGAACAGATGCTCAGCGCCCCCGGTAATGGCACCGGACAAACCTGCGCTTTTGCCTTTCTGAAGCAGAACAACCGCGATCAGACCAATGGATACGATAATCAGGACTACCTTCAAAAAGACATCCATTACATGTGTACCTCCCAAAGTTTCAAGAGCCTTCAGTAGGCCCAAACAAAGTGTCGTCGTTATAGACAGCAAGAGTATTGTACCACAACAGGTGTGAAATTACAACGTCTGGGCAAAGTTCCAGCAATGGCAGCGCGCTTTTGTCCAATTGCGGCTAACCAGCCTGCTTTGTTCTGCAAAAATGCCGCCTACCGGCGTTCGTAACCGCCATATGAGTTGCCCATCTCCCGTTCACCGGGACGGGAGCGGGAGCGGCGTTTGCCGAAGAAGCATTGCAGTGCGCGTTTGGCGCACCACAGGGCGAACAGCAGGAACCAGGCACCCCAAACGGGGGCGGGAATGCCGCTGGCCTGCGCCAGCAGGGTGCTGTCTCCAGCCTGGCCCGGGCGGTTGATAGCCAAGATTAGGATATACAGCGCACCGGATACCGATTCCTCCAGGGTCAGGAAAGCCAGCACCAGGTAGTACCACTTCATAACCACCCGGTTCCCCCACAGCAGCACCACCACGTTCAGGGCGATAAAACCGGCCAGCCACATCATGCCATAGCCGTTGCGCACGAACAAAACCAGGGAAACCACCGCCAGCAGGGTGATGGCATACAAGCCCTCTTTTTGCCGGCTGCGGGCGTTCAGGGCAAACAGCAGCCACGCGAACAAGGAGGCGCTCATATACCCCGCCAGCCCCACGGGAATGCGGGACCAGGGTTTGGTGATGAGGCTGCGGGTTACGCCGCTGTGGTCGGCGTACAGCTCGATATACATGACCTTACCGGATAACAGAAGCGTTGCCACCGCATGGCCGAATTCATGGATCATGGTGTCCAGATAGCGGAAGAAGGAGGAGAACGGAATGAGGTTGGTGACAAACACTGAGCCAATCAAAAACAACACCGTCAGCATCCATTTGCTCATCTACTGTTCCTCCTAAGCGGGCCGTCTTAGCTAATGCCTGATCCGCCGCCGCTGCCGTCATTTCCTTTATCCTAGCTTATATGGGAAAAGGATGCAAACACCCCAAAAACAAAAAAGCATGCAGCAGGAAATCCTGCCGCATGCCCTAACGCTCCGCCGCGAAGCGGAAGCTGTTATATTACTTGAATTTCTTCAGGTTGTAGAATGCCTTCTTGCCGGCATATTGAGCTACATAGGACAGCTCGTCTTCGATGCGCAGCAATTGGTTGTACTTGGCCACACGGTCAGTACGGGAAGGTGCGCCAGTCTTGATTTGGCCAGCGTTGGTAGCTACAGCGATGTCGGCGATGGTGCTGTCTTCGGACTCACCGGAACGGTGGGAAACAACAGCAGTGTAGCCGGCGCGCTTCGCCATTTCGATAGCGTCGAAGGTTTCAGTCAAGGTACCGATTTGGTTAACCTTGATCAGGATGGAGTTACCGATGTTTTCATCGATACCCTTCTCCAGACGGGTGGTGTTGGTTACGAACAGGTCGTCGCCAACCAGTTGAACCTTGTTGCCCAGCTTCTCGGTAAGCAGCTTCCAGCCTTCCCAGTCATCTTCAGAGCAGCCGTCTTCGATGGTGATGATCGGGTACTTGTCAACCCAGGAAGCCATGAGGTCAACGAATTCAGCGGAGGTGTAGGACTTGCCTTCGCCTTCCAGGTGGTACTTGCCATCCTTGAAGAACTCGGTGGAAGCAACGTCCATACCCAGGAATACGTCAACGCCCGGCTTGTAGCCAGCGCGCTCGATCGCCACGAGGATGGTGGAGAGAGCTTCTTCGTTGGAGCCGAAGTTCGGAGCGAAGCCGCCTTCGTCACCTACTGCAGTGTTCAAGCCCTTTTCCTTCAGAACGGTCTTCAGGTTGTGGAAGATTTCTGCGCCGGTGCGGAGAGCTTCCTTGAAGGACTCAGCGCCAACAGGCAGGATCATGAATTCTTGCACGTCTACGTTGTTGTCGGCATGTGCGCCGCCGTTTACGATGTTCATCATCGGAACCGGCAGAGTCTTGGCGTTGAAGCCGCCCAGGTACACATACAGCGGAACGTCCAGTGCGTCTGCAGCAGCGCGTGCTACAGCCATGGATACAGCCAGGATCGCATTAGCGCCCAGCTTGCCCTTGTTGTGAGTGCCGTCCAGCTCGATCATCTTAGTGTCGATGCCCACTTGGTCAAGAGCGTCCAGACCGATGATTTCGGGAGCGATCACGTCGTTCACGTTTTCAACAGCCTTCAGAACGCCTTTGCCCAGGTAACGGGACTTGTCGTTGTCACGGAGCTCAACGGCTTCGTGTGCGCCAGTGGAAGCGCCGGAGGGAACGATAGCGCGGCCTACTGCGCCGGATTCCAGGTATACTTCTACTTCTACTGTCGGATTGCCGCGGGAGTCCAATACTTCCCGTGCGTATACGTCGGAGATAATGGTCATGATGGGTAATCGCTCCTTCTATAGAGATATGTGTGTTGTACCGGCGGATGCTGCTCTCGAGCGCAAGCCTCCAAGCCGGGCCTTACGCCTTGCATAAGCTTACTTGCTTTCGATCAGGGTGGTGCCGGTCATTTCGGCAGGAAGCGCAACGCCCAGAATATCCAGCATGGTCGGTGCGATATCCGCCAGGATGCCGCCGGAGCGCAGAGTGAAGGTCCGGTCAGTAATGATAAACGGAACCGGGCTGGTGGTATGCGCCGTGTTCGGACTGTCATCCGCATTGCGGACGGTTTCGGCGTTGCCGTGGTCGGCTGTGATCAGCGCAACCCCGCCTGCGGCGTGAATGGCGTCCAGTACCTTGCCGAGGCAATCGTCAACAGCTTCTACCGCTTTGATGGCGGGCGCAAGCATTCCTGAATGGCCGACCATGTCCGCGTTAGCGAAGTTCAGGATAATCACATCGTGCTCACCGGACTCAATTTCCTTCACAGTGGAAGCAGTCAGCTCGTATGCGCTCATCTCCGGCTGCAGATCATAAGTGGCAACCTTCGGCGAGTTGATCAGCACACGCTTCTCTCCCGGCAGCTCCACATCACGTCCGCCGCTGAAGAAGAAGGTCACGTGAGGATATTTTTCCGTTTCGGCTGTACGCAGCTGCTTGAGTCCGTTTTGAACCAGTACTTCACCCAGGGTGTTGTCCAGGTTCTTAGGGGAATAGGCTACGAAGCCCTTCACCGTTTCGGCAAAAACAGTCATACATACATAGTGCAGGTTCAGCGGGCGTCCCGGGCCACGGTCGAAGCCTTGGAAATCTTCGTTGGTGAACACCAGAGACAGCTGAATGGCACGGTCGGGACGGAAGTTGAAGAAAATAACGGAATCGTTGGATTCTACCTTCGTCAGCGGTTTGCCCTCGCCATCCACAATGACGGTAGGCAGTACGAACTCGTCGTAGATCGCCTTTTCGTAATTTTCCTCAATCGCCTTAACCGGATCGGTATGGGTTGGGCCTTCACCGTACACCATAGCGCGGTAGGATTTCTCCACACGCTCCCAGCGCTTGTCACGGTCCATGGCATAATAACGGCCTTGGACAGTGGCGATGTGGCCTACACCCAGCTCCTCCGTCTTGGCAACCAGCTGCTCCATGTACTTCTTGGCACTGTCGGGCGCAACGTCGCGGCCGTCCAGGAAAGCATGGATGTAAACTTCCTGCAGGCCTTCCTTCTTGGCCAGCTCCAGAAGCGCGAACAGATGCGCGATGTGGCTGTGTACACCGCCATCGGACAACAGCCCGTACAGGTGAAGCTTGGTGCCGTTTTGCTTGGCGTGGCGGACCGCGCCCAGCAGGGTTTCATTGTCGTAGAAATCTCCGTCGCGGACGGACTTGGTGATGCGGGTCAGGTCCTGATACACGATCCGGCCTGCGCCGATATTCAAGTGTCCAACTTCAGAGTTGCCCATTTGGCCTTCCGGCAAACCTACAGCCTCGCCGCAAGCGGTGAGCGTGGTGTACGGATATTCAGCCTTGATGCGGTCGTAATTGGGCTTCTTGGCTTGTTCGACAGCATTCCCCTGAACGCCGTCGCGCAGTCCGAAGCCGTCCAGAATTATCAATGCTACCGGTTTGGGTCTTGCCATCTTACTTCGCTCCTTCCACCAGCGCGATGTAGGAAGCCGGCTCCAGGCTGGCGCCACCTACAAGGGCTCCGTCAATATCGGCCTTGGCCATATATTCGCTGATGTTGTTCGGCTTCACGCTGCCGCCGTATTGGATACGGACAGCCTGCGCCACTTCGCCGTTGAATTGCTCGGCCACCACGCTGCGGATGTAGCTAATCACTTCATTAGCATCCTCTGCAGTGGAGGATTTGCCGGTGCCGATGGCCCAGATGGGCTCATAAGCGATAACGGTTTGGGCAGCTTGCTCGGCAGTCAGACCGGTCAGTGCAGCCACGGTTTGCACCCGGCACACTTCCTTGGTTTCACCTGCTTCGCGCTCCTCCAGCTTCTCGCCTACGCAGAGAATCGGAGTCAAGCCGTGTTTGAAGGCTGCCAGAACCTTCTTGTTGACGATTTCGTCGGTTTCCGCAAAATAAGCTCTGCGCTCGGAGTGGCCGATAATGACATACTCCACGCCCAGATCCTTCAACATGATCCCGCTGATCTCGCCGGTATAGGCGCCATTGTCTTCAAAGTGAAGATTTTGTGCGCCAACCTTGATGGTGGTGCCTTGGAAAGCCTGTACAAGGGCCGGCAGATTGGTGAACGGGGCGCAAACCACGCTCTCCACGCCTGCAAGCTCAGCCTTACCCTTCACTTCATCAGCGAAGGCTACCGCTTCCTTGACGGTTTTGAACATTTTCCAGTTGCCGGCAATGATAGGTGTTCTGCTCACAGAGGTCCCCTCCTTATAAATCCCCACAAAGTGAAGACTAACCTTCGAAGTTTAATCCGATTACTTTGCGGGGACCCCGAAAATTCTAAAGAACAACCACTAAATTACTTATCGTTCAAAGCTACAACGCCCGGAAGAGCCTTGCCTTCCATGAACTCCAGGGAAGCGCCGCCGCCGGTGGAGATGTGGTCCATCTTGCTGCCCAGGTTGAACTTCTCAACCGCAGCTGCAGAGTCGCCGCCGCCGATAACGGTGTAGCCTGCGGTTTCCGCACAAGCTTCGCCTACAGCCTTGGTGCCGGCTGCAAAAGCGTCCATTTCGAATACGCCCATCGGTCCGTTCCAAACAACCAGCTTGGAGTTCTTGATGGTGTCGGCATAGATCTTGGAGGTTTTCGGTCCGATATCCAGACCCAACCAGCCGTCCGGAATCGCGTCTACATCCACAATCTTGGTTTCAGCGTTGGCATCGAACTTGTCGGCTACCACTACGTCAACCGGAATCAGGAGGTTAATACCCTTTTCCTTCGCCTTGTTAATGAAGGTTTTGGCCAGCTCAAGCTTCTCTTCATCCAGCATGGAAGCGCCAATGCTGTAGCCTTGGGCCTTCAGGAAGGTGAAGCAGAGTCCGCCGCCCAGAATCAGGTTGTCGGACAGATTGATCAGGTTGTCGATGACATCGATCTTGTCCTTTACCTTAGCGCCGCCGATGATCGCGGTGAAAGGACGCTCCGGATTGGACAGAGCCTTACCCAACACGTCCAGTTCCTTCTCCATCAGAAGACCGGAAACGGCAGGCAGGTATTGTGCGATACCGGCAGTGGAGGAATGCGCACGGTGAGCAGCACCGAAGGCATCATTCACGAACAGGTCAGCCAGCTCAGCGAATTGCTTAGCCAGCTCGGCATCGTTCTTTTCTTCGCCCTTGTAGAAACGGACGTTTTCCAGAACCAGCACGTCACCGTTTTTCAGTTCCGCGATTTGAGCCTTTACCGCATCGCCAACTGCTTCGTCAGCCTTGGCAACCGGCTTGCCCAGCAGCTCGCCCAGACGGACGGCAGCCGGAGTCAGACGCATGCTGTCCACGAACTCACCCTTGGGACGGCCCATGTGGGAAGCCAGGATAACCTTGGCGCCTTGCTCGATTAAGTATTTGATGGTGGGAAGGGTTTCCCGGATCCGGGTATCGTCAGTGATGACGCCGTTTTCCAGCGGTACGTTGAAGTCGACGCGGACAAACACGCGTTTGCCGGCCAGATCGGCCACGTCACGAATGCTCTTCTTGTTCATTTTGTCTAACCTCCGCCTAAAAAGTGAAAAGTCAAGGTTCCGGTATGGATACCTTCATTCATTTTGAAGAGCGGAAGAGACCCTCGTCTGTTCCGCTCTTTGGTTGTTCACCCAATTATGGTTTTACTTAGCCAGCTTTGCGAAGTATTCCAAGGTACGGATCAATTGGGCGGTGTAGGACATTTCGTTGTCGTACCAAGAAACGGTCTTAACCAGTTGCTTGTCGCCAACAGTCAGGATCTTGGTTTGGGTAGCATCGAACAAGGAGCCGTAGGTGCAGCCGATTACGTCGGAGGACACGATTTCGTCTTCGGTGTAGCCGAAGGATTCGTTGGCAGCAGCCTTCATCACAGCGTTGATTTCGTCAACAGTTGCTTTCTTCTCCAGAACAGTAGTCAGCTCAGTCAGGGAGCCTGTCGGAGTCGGTACACGTTGAGCAGCGCCGTCCAGCTTGCCCTTCAGTTCCGGAATAACCAGGCCGATTGCCTTAGCAGCACCGGTGGTGTTCGGGATGATGTTTTCAGCAGCGGCACGGGCACGACGGAAGTCGCCCTTGCGGTGCGGAGCATCCAGGGTGTTTTGGTCGCCGGTGTAAGCATGGATGGTAGTCATCAAGCCTTGAACGATACCGAAGTTATCATTCAGAGCCTTAGCCATCGGAGCCAGGCAGTTCGTGGTGCAGGATGCGCCGGAGATTACAGTCTCGGAGCCGTCCAGGATTTCATGGTTGGTGTTGTAAACAACAGTCTTGATTTCGCCTGTTGCAGGAGCGGAGATAACAACCTTCTTAGCGCCGCCCTTCAGATGCTTCTCAGCAGCTTCTTGAGTTACGAAGAAGCCTGTGCATTCCAGAACGATTTCAACACCCAGGTCGCCCCAAGGAAGCTCTTCCGGCTTAGCGTTAGCCAGAACCTTAACTTCCTTTCCGTTAACCTTGAAGAAACCGTCATGTACTTCAACTTCGCCCTTGAAAGGACCTTGGGTTGTATCATATTTCAAAAGATGAGCCAGCATTTTCGCGTCAGTCAAGTCGTTGATTGCAACAACTTCGATTCCTTCTACTTCTTGAATGCGACGGAATGCCAGACGGCCGATACGTCCAAAACCGTTAATGCCCACTTTAACACTCATTGATTGTTTCCTCCTAAAAATAAATTATTATCTCAAGACGAACCCTTAGATCCGTCAGGATAACGCTCTTATGCACTGCTCTTTAGTTGGTCTCCAGAATGGAGATGGCCGCAGCCTCGTCTGTCACCAGCACATGGCAGCCGAACTTCAAAACGGCAGCAATGCTGGGAGCCTTGGAGCGCCCGCCCGCCACTGCGATAACCGCCTGGGTCTGCTGGATATCCTCCAGCTTGAGCCCAACAGTCGGCATCCGGTGAACCACCTTGCCAGACGCGTCAAAATAATAGCCAAATGCTTCGGCCAGCGCACCCTCCCGCTTCAGGGATTCAATGGTGGCGCTGTCGATCTTCCTTCTTCTGGCCATAACACTAGCTTCCCCGATTCCATGCACAAGCATTCTGGCTTGGTGGATCACCTGGACAATTTCCTGGATATGGGGCTCCTGTATCAAGGACAGGTACGCCTCTTCCCCCAGATGATCGGGTACATGCATCAATCTGTACTGGCCGCCGGTTTTCTTGGCCATAGTGGAGGCAATGGTATTGGCCTGGAAATCCAGGCTTTCTCCCAAGCCGCCCCGCGCCGGAACAAACAGGCTTGCCTTCAGTTGGGGGCTGGGGCCCATGTGAGCAGCCACCTCGGCCATTGTGGAGCCGCCGGTAACGGCGATAACACCCTCACGGACCGCCATCTTGCGGACTGCTGCCGCGCCGGCCCGTCCCAACTCGATCTTCGCATACGGCGAAGTATCCGAATCGCCCGGAACCACCACAGCCTGCTCCATGCCAAAACGCGCCTTCAGCTTATCCTCCAGCTCGGAGAGCCCGAACAGCTCCCGCACCATAGGTTCGATGGCTTCCAGCAGGCTCCGGCCGGATTCACTGATCCGCATGCCATAGCTTTCCACATCAAGAAGGCCTTGGGCTTTGAGAAAATCCACTTCACTGCGCAAAACTCTCTCCGTCATATCCAGCGAGGAAGCGAGTGTTCTCCGTCCGACCACCTTGGAGAGCATGATGTGATGCAGGATCGTGTAGCGCTTCCTCATGGTGTCCATTAAATCCGGCAGAAGCTGCTTCTGAATATCGAGCACGGACCTCATCTTCTCACTCCTGGACAGGGTATTGGACCGGAAATGTCCCGCTCTTACATCTTTAGTCCCAGCTAGGAATGACGACGCCATTCGACAGAGACTCTCTAGCCTCTTACATTGTATTCCTCTTCCTTGGAAAATGCAAGAATACGGCGACGCTTTCAATTGTAAAGTTTTTAACCACAGGCGAATTGAACAAGGCCAAATTTGCCCATTATACAGGGCTCCCAAGGGTGTAAGCGGCACCAACATTTCGGGTTAGAGCCCCCTCAGCTGTAACGGAACTGAGCGACTCTTAGCGCACCTTTTAGCCTCCCCTTCAACTGTAACGGAACTGAGCGACTCTTAGAGCGGAATTTTACTGGTAAACACCTCATGGAAGAGCTGTAAGGGCGTTTAAGTTCCGTTACAAAGTAGAAACTTGGTTTTTCGGCCGCTAAGCGCTTCTTAGTTCCGTTAGCGGCCCGACCGGGCCGCCGTCCCAGTCCGCCTTATCTAGCCTAACATCCCTGACCTGTCCTCCCCAGCCTGTGCCTCACCTGTCGCCACAACTTCGCTCATCCTCCTCCTGCCTGGGCATTTCCAGGTTAGCTGCAGCCAAAATTCCTCCTGCGATTCTTCGAACAAGCACTTGCAATTTATCTCGGGCTATCATATAATAACACTTGCCGCCAAAAACGCCTGACAAGGCGATATGGCCGTTACACCTCTATGCACCCGTGGTCCAATGGATATGACGCAGGCCTCCGAAGCCTGAGATCGAGGTTCAATTCCTCGCGGGTGCGCCATAATATCTTTCAGAAAACAAGCAGCCGCAGGGCTGTTTTTTTGGTTTTTTTACCACGCTGCAGATTTCTTTGACCTTAATTGACTTTTGACCTTCGTTGACTTAATATGGTCTTAACGTGAAGGGAAACACCCCTTCACACCGGCATCTGATCCACCTGAAGATGAACATTTTAAAGGAGGGAATTGCAACATGAGTTTGATACCTATGGTCGTAGAACAAGACGGACGAGGCGAAAGAGCCTATGACATTTATTCGCGCCTGTTGAAGGACCGCATCATTTTTTTGGGCAGCGCCATCAACGACGCCGTAGCCAACGCCATCGTCGCCCAGCTGTTGTTCCTGGATGCCCAGGACCCTGAGAAGGACATCCATCTGTACATTAACTCCCCCGGCGGTTCCATCACCTCCGGTATGGCTATCTATGATACCATGCAGTTCATCAAAGCGGATGTCTCCACCATCTGTGTCGGTATGGCCGCCTCCATGGGCGCATTCCTGCTGACCGCGGGTGCCAAAGGCAAACGCTTCGCCCTTCCCAACAGCGAAGTGATGATCCACCAGCCGCTGGGCGGCGCCGAAGGCCAGGCCTCGGACATCCAGATCCGCGCCAACCGCATCATCAAGATGCGCGACAAGCTCAACCACATCCTGGCGGAGCGCAGCGGACAGCCCTTCGAACGCATCGAGAAAGACACCGACCGCGACAACTTCATGAGCGCAGAAGAAGCGCTGAAGTACGGCCTGATTGATAAAGTCATTGAGCCGACCCGCGCCAAATAAGCTTCTTTCCCTTCATACCCTAACCCCCGGTTTCTGAACCGGGGGTTTTTGGGCTTTATAGAAGTTGAACCGGTGAGCCTTACCCTTCCGCGGAGCCCGCTGCCGCCGGGGCGGCTGCCACTTCCTGCTTCAGCTTGGACCGTCTGCTGTCAGATAACAGTCCGGCCACAATCCCCGCCAGCAGAACGGCTCCACCCAGATGGAAGGCTCGGGCGAAGGAAGCGGCTGACGCGTCCTGCATCCTGCCGCCGATCCGGGCGGCCAGCTCCGCTCCTGCCGGATAACGCTCCACCCAGCTCCGCAGGACCGCTTCCGCCGCTCCGCCCGAACCACCAGCCTCCTTCATCTGCACCGCCAGTTCAGCCTTAGCTCCAGCGGGCACGCTCACATCGGCAGATGCCCAGGCGGCAATATCCTCGCCCGCCTTCACCGTATTGTCCGTTATGGCCTGATTCAGCACCATTACCAGCAAGGCCACGCCCATCACGGAGCCTAACGCCCGGGTCATATTGGTTACACCGGAGGCGATGCCGATTTTCTCCTGGGGAACATTGCGGATTACAGAGCCCATTACCGGCGCCATGGCCAACCCCATGCCCACTCCGAACAGGGCCAGCCGCCAGACGATGGCGGAGAGAGGCGAGGCTGCAGTAAGATCACCCAGCAGCCAGGTAGACACGGCCAGCACTGCCATGCCGGTGCCCACAAATAACCGGCTGCCGAAGCGGTTGGACACCGCTCCCACACTGGCGGAAACCACCATGGAGGCCAAGGGCATAGCCGAGATGATCAGCCCCGCCTGAAGCACACTTTTGCCCAGCAGCCCCGTCAGAAAGTAGGACATCAGGAAGCTTGGCGCCATTACACCGGCACCGATCAGAAGCAGTGTCAGACAAGCCCAGTTGAAGGTGCCGATCCGGAACAGCCGCAAGGGCAGCATCGGGTTTCGCAGCCTGCTCTCCACTACCACGAAAATCACAGCCAGCACTGCTGCTAACCCCAAGAGAACGAACAGCTTCGGCGAACTCCAGCCCCATTCGTTAGCCTGGATCAATGCATAAGTGAGGCTGAACATAGCTCCGGTAAGCAGCGCCATTCCCAGCCAGTCGATTCCTCTGCCCGCCGACGGATCCACGGACTCCCGCAGCAGCCGCACCGAGAGCAGCAGGCAGATTAGCCCGATGGGCAAATTGACATAAAATACGGCCTGCCAACCCATAGCATCCGTCAGAATGCCGCCCAAGGTCGGACCGCTGGCCGCAGCCAGCCCGGAGATACCGCCCCATATCCCCATGATCATCCCCCGCATCTGCGGCGGGAACAGCTCTACCGCCAGAGGAATCGTGACCGGGACAACAATGGCCGCCGCCATTCCCTGAATGACCCGAAACGTTACCAGCATGGGGAGCGAGCCTGCCAGCCCCACCAATGCGGAGGCGATCACAAATCCGGCTACCCCGATGATAAACAGCCTCTTCCGTCCGAATTGATCGGCAAGCCGTGAAGCGGTAATCAGGCAAACGGCAAAAGCAAGATTGTACCCGTTCACTACCCACGACATATGCTCCATTCCGGAATGAAAGGATTTGGTCATATCCGGCAAAGCCACATTCACGATAGTGGAATCCAACAAAGCCATAAAAAAGCCCAGAATAATCGCAACAAAGGCAATCGTGCGTCTCCAGCCTGTTAATTGCATGTTCATCACTCCTACACGAAAATTGAACCAAAGTTCATGTTTTGATTATAGGAGCACCTTCAGCCGATGTCAACAGAAAGTTGAACTTTAGTTCATATTCTAATTTGACAAAAATCGGCCTGTGTCTACAATAAGAAGTAGGTGATGCGCACATGCAAACGGAAGAACCGAAAAAAGAAAAAAAGCCGGAGAAATTCCGGCTTCCCCAACAGCAGCGGAGTGTCGAAACCAAACAGAAGCTGATGGAAGCGGGTTTGCAGCTGTTCCGGGAGAAGGGGTACTTCCAAACCAACGCCAAGGAAATCGCCAAAACGGCGGGAGTTGCCACCGGAAGCTTTTACTCCTATTACACCGACAAGCGTCAGCTTTTCGTTGAGGTATACCGGAACTGCTTTACCACCTTCCAGCGGATGCTGGATGACGGGATCAACAGCCTGCTGGCATTGCAATTGAAAAAAAGGGAATTGGTGCAGCGGGTGGTTTTGCTAATTTTGGAGGCTCATCATCAATTCGACTTCCTGGAGCCGGATCTCAATATTCTGGGGGAGGGAGACGAGGAGCTCCAGCAGATTTTTTTGGACATCAACGAACAAGGCATCCTCCTGTGCAGGATCTTTTTAGGAAGAATTAACCAGGAGCTGCGGGTGGAGGATTCCGCCGCTGCAGCAGCAGTTGTATATTTTTCGACCCGGCGGATCATCGATCTTATAGCCCATGCCCAAACCACCATACCCGATGAGGCGCTGATCAGCAGCCTCACAGACATGATGACGGCTTATTTATTCGGGTCGGCATTCAAACCATAGCCCTTCCTGCAGTGGTATCCGCCACACCCTAAAAAAACCCCCGCCCAGACATGATCCGGGTGAGGGGGTTTTGGAGCATCCACGCGAAAAAAAGCTTCCCTATACAGGAAGCTTGGTTGGTGTTGGTTGATGCATCGGAAAATCAACCGCCTGTTATTGATTCTCCAGCTCTTCCTTGCTGACCAGAGTGACAAGCGCATTAACGGCTTGCTCGGCATCTGTCCCCTCCGCACTGATGTGAACCTCAGTGCCGGTGCTGATGGCAAGGCTCATAATGCCCATGATGCTTTTCGCGTTCACCTTTTTATCATCCTTCTCCACGAAAATCTCGGAAGAGAATTTATTAGCTTCTTGCACGAACAAGGCGGCGGGCCTAGCATGAAGACCTGTTTTCAACTTAACGACGACGGGACGCCTCGACATGAACCAATACCCCCTAAAAAATGACTTATTCCATCTATTATATGAGTTGAAGCGCTTGCGCCTCATAAGAGGAAATCCGTGTTGGAAAACGCAAAAAACCTCTGTCACATTATGGAAATTAAAATGAGACAACAGAAAAGAACACGATTTTCTACCATTATAGCATCATTTCCGGAAGTAAACTAGAGAAAGAACCGATTTTCAGCGGTATGTTCCCGATTGCTTCCGTCATGATCCAATTTAGGCTGCTTTTGGGACCCGGCATTTACGATTGGCGAAGCTTCTCCGCCATTTCATCTATTTTGCGAAGGCGGTGGTTGACGCCGGATTTGCTTACATTGCCCTTCAAATAGTCGCCGATTTCATTCAGGTTCACGTCGGGATACTGCAGCCGGATTTCCGCCACCTCCCGCAGCTTTTCCGGAAGGCTCTCGAGCCCCACCTCCCGCTGCAGGAACTTGATGTTCTCAATCTGCCGCAGTGCCGCGCCGATGGTTTTGTTTAAATTGGCCGTTTCACAATTGACGATACGGTTGACCGAATTGCGCATATCCTTCATGATCCGGATATCCTCAAACCGCAGAAGCGCTTGATGGGCACCGATGAGGCTTAAGAATTCGATGATCTTCTGGCCTTCCTTGATGTAGAAGACAAAACCCTTCTTGCGTTCGATGCAGCGTGCGTTCAGGTGAAACCGGTTCGCCAGATCAACCAGCGCCTGGCAATGCTCCTCGTACATGGACGAAATCTCCAGATGATAAGAGGACCCTTCGGGGTTATTCACCGACCCTCCCGCCAAAAAAGCCCCGCGCAGGTAGGAACGCTTGCAGCAGTTGCCTTTGATGATGCTTTTGTCGATGCCTGTTGTAAATTGAAACCCAACGGAAACGATCTTCAGATCGGACAGAATGCCCTGCACCCCGGCCGGGATGCGGACGATGTAGACGTTGTTTTTCTTCAGGCGCATTTTTTTGCGGACCAGAAGCTCAATGTGGATATGGTACGTCTTTTTCAGCAGGGAATAAATCCGCCGGGCAATGGCCGCATTCTCTGTGGAAATATCCAGAACCACCTTCTGGCTGGATACTTGGACTGCGCCGTTCATCCGGATCATGCTGGATAATTCCGCCTTCTCGCAGCAGGCCTCTGTCTCCATTAGCGTAAGCTCCTTCTTCGTCTGCGCCGCGAAGGACATGGCCTCTCACCTCCCCTGTAATCACTTGATCCCAGCCAGAGGATTGATAAAGTGATGGAAGCGTCGAAACCGGCACCGCCGGTTTGACGGTTATTTCTTTGACATCCAGCTCTCCACCAGCTGATAGATATGGTGGCTCAACCGTTCGGCGTCATGCCGCAGGTAGGTCCGGAATAATACAAGCCTGTCGGCAATCACCTGATAGCCTCTGCGCTTGACCTCATCCAAATCCAGCTCTACGGCGCTTGCGCCCTGTTCGGCGTATTTCGACTCCACTTGTGGAGGAATGTCGCCATTATTCACTATAACATAATCGAACAGATGATGACCAACATGATCATGAATCGCCTGCAGATGATCGCTGACGGAATAGCCGTCGGTTTCCCCCGGCTGGGTCATGACATTGCAGATGAAGATCTTGATGGCATCGGACTCCACCAGGGCATCGGCCACCCCCGGAACAATCAGATTCGGCAAAATACTGGTGTACAAGCTGCCCGGTCCGACCAGAATCGCATCCGTCTCGCGGATGGCCTCCAGCACCTCCGGCAAGGGCTCCACATTATCCGGTTCCAGGAAAACCCGTTTGATCCGGCCGCCTACAAGTGGGATCTTGGACTCCCCTTCCACGATGGTGCCGTCCTGCATCTCCGCCTTCAGGACAATGGCCTGATTGGCAGTAGGGAGAACCCGGCCGCGTACGGCAAGCACCCGGGACAGGGCTTTGATGCCGGATACGAAATCCCCTGTAATGTCATGCATCGCCGCCAAAATTAGGTTACCCAAGCTATGCCCTGCCAATCCATTCCCGGCCGTAAACCGGTACTCCAGCATGCGGGAGAGCATAGGCTCCACATCCGCAAGCGCATTCAAAACATTCCGGATATCCCCCGGCGGCGGCATCTGCAGCTCGGACCGGAGGATGCCGGAGCTTCCCCCGTCATCGGCAACAGTGACAATGGCGGTGATATCCAGAGGCTTTTCTTTGAGTCCACGCAGCATAACGGATAATCCCGTTCCTCCGCCGATCACGACGATCCGCGGCAGCCGCCCATTGTGCTGTTGCATATAGCCCACCCCAATCTGAATAACATGGTCCAGGCCGAAGGCTGGATATGTTATGTAAGCCTCGAATTTGTCAAAGACAAATTGAGGGTAAATCCTTTGAACCCCTACACCTTGCGGTCCCGGTCGGCATCCCGGTGGCGGACCCGGACAGCCTCCGTCTCGCTCTCCCCCAGAACCTTACCCAGATATTCGGCAATGGCCACCGAACGGTGTTTGCCGCCGGTACAGCCGATGCCGATCACCACCTGACTTTTGCCTTCCTTGCGGTATTGGGGAATCAGGAAGTGCAGCATATCCAGAAGCTTCACCAGGAATTCCTGGGTTTCGCTCCACTTCATCACGTATTCATACACTTCCGAATCCATCCCGGTATTGGGGCGCAAGGCCTCCACATAATGGGGATTGGGCAAAAACCGTACATCAAAAATCAGATCCGCATCAATAGGAACGCCATATTTGAAGCCGAAGGAAATCACATTCAAGGACAGCTTGCTTTCCTCGACATTGGTAAACCGGGCCGCTATCCGTTCCTTCAGCTGGGCCGGCTTTAGATTGGAGGTGTCGATGACCTGGTTGGCCAGGCCCTTCAGCTCCTCCAGCAGCTTGCGCTCCTGGCTAATCCCCTCCAACGGGGCATCGCCTGGGGCAAGGGGGTGTCTGCGCCGGGTTTCCTTATAACGCTGCACCAGCACCGTATCTGTCGCATCCAGAAACAGAATTTCGGAACGCAGGGTGTAATTATCCTTCACATCCTGCAGAGATTGGGACAGGGCCTTAAAGAACTCTCTGCCCCGAAGATCGATCACAAGGGCCACACGGCCGATTTTGCCGTTGGATTGCTGGATCAGCTCGGCAAATTTGGGTATCAGGACAGGAGGCAGGTTATCTACGCAAAAGAAACCCAGGTCCTCCATGCTTTGCACGGCAATGGTTTTGCCGGCGCCTGACATGCCGGTAATGATGACAAGCATCGCCTGCTCCATCCGGTCCTCCATGGCGGGCTTCCTCCTCTTTCCTAACATTGTATGCTTCGCGGACCAATGTATAACTAGTCTATTCCAGCATTAAGCCGGCTGCGCCTACCACACCGGCATCATTGCCCAGCGTTGCGGGAACAATGTCTACGCCAGTCTGCGCATGCTCGGGTGTATACTTCCGGAAGGTCTCGCGGATGGGCTCGAACAGAATGTCCCCAGCCTTGGAGACGCCGCCGCCAATAATAAACCGCTGCGGATTCACAATAACAGCCATTCCGGCCATAGCACGGCCCAGGTAATACGCGGCCCGGTTAATAATCCGCAGCGCAACCTCATCACCGGCTTTACCCGCATCGAATACATCCTTAGCCGTAATCGGGTTCACCAGCGCCAGCGCCGTGCGGTCGCCACGTTCTACAGCATCCTTCGCCATCCGCACAATACCGGTAGCCGAGGATACGGTTTCCAGACAGCCCTTCTGTCCGCAGGTGCAGGCTACCGCCTCCAGATCGGAAACAATAGACACGTGACCCAGCTCTCCGGCCATCCCGCCAAATCCCTCGTAAATTTTACCATTAATTATAATGCCGCCGCCAACGCCTGTTCCCAGGGTATAACACACACAATTGTCGATGCCCCGTCCTGCTCCGCCCCAAGCTTCGCCCAAGGCTGCCACATTGGCATCATTGTTGATTCGAACCGGTACGCCCAGCTTCTCCTCCAGAATCTGCTTGGCCGGCACATTGCGCCAGTTCAGATTGTTGGAGAACTTGATAAACCCGTTGGGGATATCCAAAAAACCCGCCATACCCGCGCCTACCCCTGCTACCTGCTCCCACTCATACGTAGATTCGGCTACAGCCGTACGCACATACTCGGCGATCCGCTCCATACCCGCTTCTGCGCCTTCCTCGGCTTTGGTCGGTGCTTCATAGGTATGCACCAGCTTGCCTTCCGAGTCACATACGCCTACCTTGATGGTGGTTCCGCCCAAATCCACACCCACATAAATCTTCTCCGACATCGAGACCGTCACCTCAAACGATTAATAGTTTTGCATCTGTTCCCACTATAAGCCAAGGCCTCCGGCAGGTCAAGAAGCGATCCTGTGCCATTTCTACGGTATTTTAACATAGCAAAAAAGCCGCCCGAGGGCGGCTCCTGCAGTAGCAATCGGCAGCGGAATGCCGGCTTGTCCTTGCCCCCGGCCTCCGTTCAGCTGCCGGAATGCTAAATTCCCTGCTCCGGATACGGCGGAAGCACCGGCTTACGATTATTGGCCCAATGGTCAAATCCGTTGTAGCCGTACTCGTGACTGCGCGTGTACCGGCGGAACGGTTCATCCGGCCGGGGGTCCCAATCCGCCAGCCCGCCGGCTGCGGTATTCCGGGACGGGGAAGCGGCGCCTTCGCCATTGCCGTTGCAGGCGGCAGCACAATATTCAAACACCCGTGCACTATCCTCAACGGCATCGTCATGTACAGGCTGCTCCCCTTCATAAATAAGGACAAAGCTGTCCTCACCCTGCTCCCGGCGGTACAAGCGGTAGCCGGTTGCCCCCAGCTGCCAGCCCCATGTCAGCCGGTTGCCCTGCTTCGTCCGTGCAACCCGCAGACCGTCCGCCCGCTCCGGCGGCTCCCCGGTGAAATATACGGGATAATCCCTGCTCCACGGCCCCTTTCGGTCCCGATTGACTGCCCGGATCCGCACATGGCATTTGGTACCGTTGGTTCCGGCAAGCCGCCACCGCAGAGTCGAGTCCTCACTTAAAACTGCCGCCGCCTTCCAATCACCACCGCCGTCATAACTCACTGCGATTTCATAACCCTGCGCTCCAGCGGAAGGCTCCCAAAAAAGCTCTGCGGAGCCAGACACGGCCCGGTAGCCTGCTATCTGCACCGCTGCCGGAAGCGGCAGCCGGTCCGTCCATTCCCACTGACCACTCCCCTCTGGCAGGCAGAATGTGATGCAGCTGCTGCTAATACCCGGCAGCTCCACAGCAGCGCCGTCCACATACAGCCGGTACGCCTCGCCGCACAGCAGGTCCGGCAGTGTGAGCTTCACAGAAGCTCCGCCACAGCCGGCATACCCGCCGGTGAGCTCCGTGCCATTGCGGACGAAGGAGAAGCCGGCAAAGGGCAGCTCCGCATCCATGTCGCTACCTGAACCGGTAAGAACAACCTCCATGTCAACGCCAGCGGCGCCGATCCGCGAGCCGGCGAACAGCGCCGCCTCCGCCTTATCCTTGCTGTATACACGGACAATGCCGGCATGGCCAGTGAAGGATACTCCGTCCTCCTCAAAAATAATGGCGGCTTCATCCCGGAATACATAGTCCCGCCGGTCATTCAGTGTCACCAAAGCGCCATACGCTGTCGCTTCTACACCTAACAGGTACCCGTAATCTCCTTTGCTGTGGGGGGATACCAGCGTCAGGAAATGCCCGCTGCCGTCGTAATACTTCCCCTTGGATTCGTCGTTGGCGTTGCGGTAAGCGCCCGGCCCAAGCTCGGCGGGAATACCCGGCGACACCTCGTAGCCAGGCACCCCCGGCTTCAGTTGGCAGATGTTCGGAAAAAGGTCGCGCTCCTGCACGAACCAGGAAAACCGCCCCCTGACCCGCATGTCCCCCACCTGGTCGTAGATGATGATATAATCGCTCCCGGACATCAGCACACTCCGGGAATGGTAAGCCGGACTGGAGTACGGGCCGGCCAGCACACGGGCAAACTGGGCAAAGCCCAGATCCAGCAAGGGCTCCGTCAGCTCCCGGCGGCCCACACTGCGGAATTCATGCCCGTACAGAACGCCGAAATTGCAGCAGGCCTGCACATCGCCCATGTTATCATCGCCCACATCCTCCTTGCGGTTGAAGCTGAGCCGCTTTCCGCCTGCATAGTAGGTGATGACTCCGCAGCCTCCTTGCCCCGCCCGGCCCCACCGGTAATTGGGTCCTTCGTCAATCTGCTGCAGGTGTACGGAGGCTTCAGCCGCCCCGCCTACCTCGGCACGCAATATAAAACCATGCCCTGTATACTTCGCCGAATGCAGAAGCGGCCGCGTCCCTGTATTGCTGTCGAAGGGCGCCTCATAGGCCGCCCGCCAAATATCCGTATCCGGCTGCCGTTCAGCGTAGCTCCGGGCACCGGCCGGGCTCACATGAAGCAGATGCTCCGCCAGCAGGGGATCAATGGAGCGCAGACCAAACCCTGTTATGCGCAGCTCTAACGGGGCGGCATAATCATCCACATGCCCGCCTGCATGGGCGCCCTGGGTGGGAACATGGCGGCGCCCGTCCACCGGGGCAGTC
The DNA here is from genome assembly GCA_023388055.1 of Bacillota bacterium. Classification (GTDB taxonomy): domain Bacteria; phylum Bacillota; class Bacilli; order Paenibacillales; family NBRC-103111; genus Paenibacillus_AR. The sequence goes on from JAEWGW010000013.1 coordinate 52,798, forward strand.
AGCGCATTCAGCAGCCAGGATAACCACTTGCTGTAATGGGGATACGCAGCCGGGTGCTCCCCCCATACCTTCTGGAGCGCCATAACCGGAGACAGCATCGCTCTCAGGTTATAGAGGGTGTAACACGCCAGATTTTCCGTATGTCTGCCTCCCCAGGCACCCCAAGCAGGCACATCGGGCCGGACATGGTACTTCATATTACGCGCCATGGCCCGCTCAAAATCCTCTTTCCAGCGGCGCGCATGGGGATGACCGGGAAACAGAGCCGCGGCCAAGGCAGGCACACTCCTCACGTCCACGAGGAAGTTGGGGTGGCCCGCCAGCATGTTCTCCACCGGCATAAAACCCTCCTCATTATGGGCATAGGCCATAAAAGCAAAAGCGGCCTTCAGCCTGCGGAACTGGTCCGGCTCCATGTCCGGGGCAGCCAGATCGAAGGTGGCCGCCCAGGTATAGAACTCCCGGGCCGCAACAGGGCTAAGCTCTCCCGGCTGATGCAGGCAAAAGGACAACCGGTCAACAATCGCCTCCATATCCTGCGGCACCGGCTTGTGGGTCCTGTAGCCAAACCAGGTATGCATTCGCTCCGGCAGCCGATCCCCGCAGAACACCCGCGGATAGTCCGTCTGCCGTTCCTCCCAGTCCAACGTCCAGTCCTTTACCTTATCCAGAGAAAGAAGCTCCTGCCACAGCCACAGCTCATCCGCATAGGAGCCGCCGGTCACGGCAAGATCCCGGTCCGCCGGGTACAGCGCCACGGCCGTACACCGGCTTCCCGCCGTTAGCGGGTACTCCCAGCTCAGCCGCCCGCTGCCCCGGTACCAGCGGAAACGGACCGCCAGCGTTTCCGGCGTGCCCCACAAAGCATACCCTCCGTCATCCCAGCTCCCGCTGTCCTTTACGAACAGAGCAGCCGTCACCCCGCCGCCGGAAAAAGCCGCCGCCTTCGCCTGCTGCCAGCAGACCGCATTATCGTACGGCTTCAGCCGGAACGGTAACTCACCGTTGCCATCCAGATAACGGTCAATAGGCTCATCCCCCCGCGGCTTTGTATACCGTCTCTCGGGAGCAAACCCGTGCCACTCCACCCGCAGCACCGCATCCTCACCGGCGGCAAACCCGGACATCTCCTCCCGCAGCCCGACATACTCCATTCCAGCCGCAGCCGTTATGATGGCGCGGTATTCTGCATCCCCCTCGAACCGGCAGATAGTTTCGCATTCAACAAAAACCGGCCCCTCTGCCGTAACCCTGCTCTCTGCGGCTAGCAGTCTGCGGCTGCCTACATCTATGCGGGCAACCCCCACTGCCCCGGTGTCCGCCAGGCGCAGCGAAAACAGCTCACCGTCCGCCAGCCGCCCCTCCTGGAGCATTAGCTGAAGCCTTCCGTTATCCGCCCGCACAACCCCATGCTCCCGCACGACGGACACCCGGCTGTACCTCGCTCCGGCTACCGGAGCTGTTCCGCTGCACCATTCGAACTGCCTCCGTGCGCCGGTAGGCAGGTCGGCCACCAGACAGAGCTGCACTCCCGCTTCCGTCCTCCTCCATTGGAAGGGCACTGCTTCCCCGTCGCTGTCCCCCAGCCAAAGAGACGGATCCGCCACTTCCCCGGTCCAGATAAAATGAAGCAGCGTAGACGGCCATGCATATCCGGTTATATGGAGCCGGTCCTCCATCACAATAGGCTTGGCTTTCATCCTTCCCATCCCCTTCTCCGGCAGAGCCGGAAATGGCGGCGCACCGCGATGCGCCGCCATAACCACCATTCCCTATTTGCTGCCCTGAACAGATTTATACAGCTCATTGGCTTCCTTCTCCAGCTGCGCGCCGCCCATGTCGTTCCATTGTTTGACGAATTCGTCAAAGTAGGATACCGGCTTGTCGCCTCTTACAATCTGAACGTATGCATCCAGCTTCAGCTTGGTCAGATCCCCCCAGTATTTTCCGGAGGACGGCAATACATCCGACTTGCCGAAGATATCTGAAACCGGAATGTTGTACTTCTTTAAGAGCTCCACACTGCTTTTGCCCAGCGCATTCTCAAAAATAACGGGGGCCGGTCCTCCGGCAAAAAGGGTATCGAAATTGTTCCGCAGCCCTTCTGTGGCAAGCTTGGCCGTGTCGTCGTAAGGCGGAATAAACTTAATGCCGCTCTGCGGATCGGAGGGGGTGCTGTAATCCCAATGTTTGCCCTTCACGCCAACGGCACCATCCAGGAAAACCTGCTCGTCGTTACGGACAGCCTCCATGATTTCCAGGACCTTCTTAACCTTCTCCGGCTGCTGCTCCATCTGCTTGCCGAAGGCAAAGGCGCTGCCCGCCGTTCCCCATGCCCAGCCCCCTTGTTGGCCACGAGGCCCTTTGGGCAGCGGCGCCACCTGGAAATCCGCCTCCGGGTTGGCTTTTTTCATGGAGCTAATCATGGATTGGGGATTGCCCAGGTCAAAGTTGGCTACGCTTGTGCTGTGCGTATAGGCAATCTTTCCCTCAACCAGCTTCTTATCCAGATCCTTGCCGGTAACGAACTCCGGATCGATGTAGCCTTTTTTGTACCAGTCCGCCAGCAGCGTCAGGGCTTCCTTGGCCTCCGGCACAACCGCTCCGTTGACCACCATGCCGTCCTTCAGCATCCATTGGGTTGGCATCACACCGTAGGCGCCGAATATGGACCAGAACTGGAAGTAGTATGAGTTCCCGTTGGTAGTCATGCCGTAGACTCCGATTTGCTTCAGCTTGTCAAAGGCGGCCGTCATTTCGTCCAGCGTTTCCGGGATTTTTTCCACCCCCGCCTTCTTCAGCAGATCCATACGCCAGCCTTGCTTCGCATTAAATTGGCCTGTGAAATAGGTGGTGGGCAGCCCGTAATTTTTTCCGTTCAGGTTGGTGTAAAACCAGCCTTGTTTGGCGAAGCTGTCCAGCACCGCTTTGGTTTTGGGAGCACTCTGCTCAATGGTTTTCAACGGCAGCTCAGCCAGCAGCCCCTGACTGGCATATTTAAACAGCTGGTTGGGATCATAAATGAACATCACATCCGGCACATCCCCCGAGGTGAGCAATATCTGCTGCTTCTGGACGTAATCGGCCTGGGGAATGGAATAATAGTTGATTTTGACGTTGAACTTCTCCTGCAAATATTGGATCGTATGGGAATTGGCGTTTAAATCGGCCGTAGGCACCATCCACTTAATCTCCATGGGCTTGGCCTGTGCTGCCGTTGCCCCCGGCGAAGCCGACGGCCCTGCGGCCTCCCCTCCTCCATTGGAGCATCCAACAAGCGCCAGCGAGCAGGCAGCCGCCAGCGGCAGCCACCCTTTAACCCCCATTTTTGTAAACATCGCATTACCCCCTGTGTGGAAATGGTTTTATTCGAGCAAGCCGGTTGCGGACCGCCAGACTACAGCTGCATGTTAGCCCTTCACTGAGCCAAGCATGATGCCTTTGACAAAATACCGTTGGATAAATGGGTACAAAAACAGGATCGGCAGCGTCACTGCAACAATGGTAGCCGCCTTCAGCGACTCCGGAGTATACTCCTCCCGAATCCGGTTGATGTCCTCACCGGGTGTCAGCGACACCGTTGCATCCACAACGGTTCGGCGCAGGAACAGCTGCAGCACCTGCCACCGGTTATCCTGGGTATAGATCATGGCGTCAAACCAGTGGTTCCAATGCGCCACTCCCACCCAAAGGGCCATCACCGCCATAACAGGTACGGACAGCGGAAGCACAATCCGAAGCAGCACCCGCAGCTCCGATGCACCGTCCATACGCGCCGACTCGATAATCTCCCCGGGAATACTTTCGAAGAAATTCCGCATCACAATCATATTAAAAGCCGACACTGCCCCCGGCAGAACAAGGGCCCACAGGGTATTCAGCATGCCGAGATTTTTCACCAGCAAAAACATCGGTATGGTGCCTCCGCTGAATAGCATGCTGAATACGAACAGCTTCATAATGAATCCCCGGTGCGGGAAGGTGCGCCTGGACAACGGGTACGCCACCATTGCCGTCATGGTCAGGGAAATTGCAATCCCCATACCGGTGCGGATGATGGTATTGCTGTAGGCCGCTAACAGATCCGGATGCGCCAATACCTTCTGGTAGGACATCAGCGTAGGATGCAGCGGGAACCAATAGAACTTCATGGCCAGCGCATCCGCTGGTGTGCTAAGCGACAAGGTGATGATATATAACAGCGGATAAAGCGTGGTTAGCCCAAATAGCGTCAATAATGCGGTATTCAGCACATCGAAGGTCCGTTCACCCCAAGTTGCTTTCATTGCATCCACCTCCCTTCCGTTACCATAGTCCCCGCTCCTTGTCATACAGCTTCACCAGGGTATTGGCGATCAGCACCAACACCAGCCCCACTGTGGAATTAAATAATCCTGCTGCTGTGCCCAGCTCATAATCCATGGTCAACAGCCGGCGCAGCACATAGGTATCGAGGATTTCTCCCACCCCTGAGGTAGGCGGCGTCACCAGGTTATAAATCTGGTCGAAGCCCACCGACAGGAAATGGCCGATATTCAGCAGGTACATAATAATGACGGTAGGCGCAATGGAAGGCAGGCTGATATGCCAGATCCGCCGCCAACGGCTTGCCCCGTCGGCAATGGCTGCCTCATAGAGGCTCGGGTCGATGGAGGCCAGCGCTGCAAAGTAGACGATGGACCCCCAGCCTGCAGATTGCCAAATATTCGTCAGCGCCACCATGCCGTAGAAGTAGTCCGGCTCCAGCAGCCACAGCTGCTGTGAGATGCCGAACATGCCCAACAGCTTGTTGAAGCCGCCATCGTTGCCCAGGAACGGGAACAGGATGCCGGCAAGCACCACCCATGAGAAGAAGTGGGGCAAATACGTCACCGTCTGGATGGTCCGGCGGAACCAGGTGACCCGCAGCTCGTTGAGCAGCAGCGCCAGTACAATGGGGGCGGGAAAAACCAGCACCATTTTCAAAAAAGCGATGACCACCGAGTTGCGCAGCGCGTTCGTAAAGCCATTCCCCTGGAACAGGCGCTGGAAGTTCTCCCACCCGGCCCACGGGCTGCCGAGGATCCCCTCCGTAATTTGAAAATTCTTGAATGCGATGACTACGCCGTACATCGGTACATAGCTGAACAGTAGAAATAACGCCAACCCGGGCAGCAGCATGATGATCAGCGCACGGTGCTGCTTGTATATGCGCCATTGCTGCCGCCATCGGGCTGCGGCACCCGGATGTTGGGCCTCCGGCACTGCGCGCTGAATTTCCAGCCTGTTCGCTCCTCCTTTTTGCATGACCTCGCTCCTTCCTTGTGCAGCCACTCCCGGGTTTTGGGATAACCGGGAACAACCGGCTGCCGATGACCACAGCTTACGGTGCCCCGGATATCATCGCAATCATCACTTTTTCGTGGAGGCGAGAATGAAAAACGCCGTAGCTTAGGGGGCTGCGGCGCACTGCACAAGTTAGGGCGTGTTTGCCAACACGCTCTAGGAACGGTTCTGCTGGCGGTATTCTCCCGGTGTCACACCCTCCGATTTTTTGAATACCCGAATGAGATGGGTGGCATTGCCGTACCCGATCTCAGCAGCAATGTCGGCGATGTTCAGCTCGGTTTTGAGCAGCAGGCTTTTCGCTTTATCCACCCGGTAACGGGTGACATATTGAATGAAGGTTTCCCCCCAATGCTGCTTGATCAGCTCGCTTAGGTAGGAGGGACTGATGCCCAACTGTTCGGCGGCCAGCTGCAGGGACAAGTCCTGCCGGTACCGCTCCTCAATCAGCTTTTTGGTACGGTCCATAATGGTCTCCATCCGCAGCCGCTTCAGCCCGTTCAGGAAGTCGATTCCTGGCTCCACGACGGTTTCGCCAAACCAGCGGCACATGGGAGGAGAAGCATTCAGCTGGGCAAATTCGGCGTATAAGCTTCGTCCGGGGAAGGTCAGGGCAAGATCCGGGTCATACTCCTGAAGCAGCCTGATAATCGAAACAAGCAGCTGCATGGCATAGGTTTTGATCAGCGCAAAAGGAAGGCGGCTGCCGTTCAGCCCGTCGAAGAAGGCTTCCAGCTCCTGTGCAGCCTGCGGACGGTCTCCTTCGCGGATGGCCGCCAGCATCGCCGCCTCGCATCCCGCGGGATACGGCACAAAAACCGGAGCCTCCGGCGCCTGTCCGCCGCGGATCACCTCATTGCCGGCCTTGGGCCAATGCTCCTGAAGAGCATGCAGCGCATCCTGATACGAAACCGACAGCTCGCGGAAATCGCCAACCGGCCGGCCTACGGCAATGGTCACCGTTTGCTTCAAATACGAGGACACCGCATAACGGAGCTTCTCCGCAGCCCGGACCGTCTCCCGGTCAGCCTCCGGCTCCGGCATGTTCAGGATAATGGCCACATGCTGCCGGGAGAGGACCGTTTCAGTGGCGAACTTATCCCGCAGCAGCTCCTGGCTAATATTCCCTACGGCGAACAGGAACAGCCACGCATCCTCTCCGCTGCGGAAGCGGGCGGTTTCGCCGGTGGTATCCATTTCCACCACCAGCACACAGAAGACCGGATCCGGGAACAGCGCCGGCTCCGCCGTTTTGTGGCGCAGCCACGGATCCATCCCGGCATGGTTGCCAAGCAGGGCGGACAGCAGGAAGTGATCCCGCAGTACCGGCAGCTGGCTCTTCCATTGGGACCGGACCTCGCCCATCTCCTTCAGCAGCGCGGCGATTCGATTCTCGATACGGGCAAACCCCTCAGCGTAGTCGGCGTCGAAGGGTTCATGCTCCGACTCCCCGCCTGCTTCCTCCTTCCCGCGCAGAGTCAGGAAAATCCGGCGCAGACCGGCATGGAACTGGCGTACGTTGAAATAAGCGACGAATACGGATAACAGGGATAAGGCTACGGTGGCCGCCGCCATCCACAGTTTGAGCAGCTGGGCGTTGCGGGAGGCCGCATCCACGGGGATCAGCATGGCATAGAGAAAGCCGTATGCCTCCGAACGTTCGGTGGTCACGTACATGGCGCCGGCCTCCGTATTCAGCTTGACCGGACGGCTGTCAGTCGCAGCTGCTTCTTCACCCAGCATGGCACCGATATTGTCCGGCATCCCCAGCCGCAGCTGGCCAGCCTGCACAATCGTCTGCCCCTCCGGAGAGAAAACAAGCAGTCCGCCCCTGCTGTCAAAGGGAAAGGAACGGATCATATCGGCAATTACCCCGGCCCTGACGTTAACGATAAGCGCCGCCTCGGGCTCGTCATAGAAATAAGGCAGCGGCAGCATATATGTGAGGACCTGGGAGCCTGGAGCCGCTTCAGATCCTGTATCACGGGGGGTAATCCACAGCTTGGACTTGCGCTCCGCTGCCGCTTGCTGCAAGGAAGGCAGCCAGGAGGTATCGGGAAAGCTCTCCATGTCCAGCAGCGCATTGGAGGTAAGCACCAGCTGCTGCTTCCGGTGATAGAGATACACCGAATCCACCGCATGGATGGAGGTGGAGAAATTGGACAGGTCACGTCTGATGTCATTGGCCGCCTGCAGAGTCCCGAGCAGCGGGGTTTCCTGGATTTTGACAAGCTGGAGCATCCCCGCCTGGAGCGAGAGCTGCCCCGTTACCTCCTCTGTCTGCCGGAGCAGCTGGTCCACCTGCTCCTTCATCTGGGCGATGGCCACCTCGGAGGTCCGTTTCACCTCCGCCTCGATCAGCCGGAGGCTCATGGAATAGCTGAACGTTCCGAACCCCAGCACCGGCACAATGGAAAGAAGCAAAAGCAAGGCGAGCGACCGCTGCCTAACCAGTTTGCGGACAAGCTTCATAGATGTCTTCCCTTCTTTCACATTGGGTTTTGCCGCTTCATTATATCAAAAAAACGCTTTCATCCAAATCGTCTTCTTTTCGGAACCGCTGATACGCCGCTTTGCAGCATGCCTGCGCCATCATACGGCATGGCTAAGAGCCCGGGATATTCCAGGCTCTTGGTTGGTTTACGGTCATAAATGGAGGTTTTCATATTTCAGCTGCTTTTATTTTGCAGCACCATGGCCGTTCTCAGCCAGCATCGCTGACAGCAGCATTAGGAGCAAACCCTGCCCGTACCCCTCCGCCCGGTGCTGGGCAATGACGTGATATTCTCCGGGATGGTTCTGTACTCCCGTTCCGGCGGATACGCCGCGGAGCACGCCCTCCCAGTCCACGTGAGACAATACAGCGCGTGAAGCACGCTCAGCCATCTGCGCATAAGCCTCACCCACACTGCCAGACTGCAGTGCACGTTTGACCGCATACGCAATGCCCGCGGCGGCGGAGGTTTCGACATAGGTCTCCGGCACATCGATCACCGTAGTCCATAAGCCGGAAATATCCTGGTAGCGCAGCAAACCTGCCAGTTGTTGGGAGAGGGCGGCTTTGATCCGCTCCCGTGCCGGCTCCGTCTCCGGAAGCAGAACCAGCAGCTCCGCCGACACAATGGCGGCCCAAGCGTTGCCCCGCGCCCATAAACAGCCGATGGGGCTATTCTTCTTTTCATCCCAGCCATGATAATACAAACCGTTCTCCTGCTGCAGCTGGCGCACATGCAGGAAATATTGGTGAAGGCCTTCCTCTACTGCCTCCCGGTCCTCCAGCAAAAGCCCCGCCTTGACCAAGAACAACCCGGCCATAAACAGCGTATCTACCCACATCTGTCCGCCGAAGCTGGTTTCCACCAGCGTGTGCTCGAATGCGCCGTTCTCCAGCCGTTCCGCCCGGCGGAGCAGAAATTCCACCCTCGACTTAATAATGGCCGCATAACGGGGCTCTCCGGAAGCCGCATACAGCTCAATCAGCGAAAAACAGGGCGCCGTGGCATTGACGGTTTCAAACACCTGCCCCCGGGCCAGTTGACTGTCAATCCATGACTTTAAATAGTGAAGAAGCGACTCATCCTGCGTGGTCTTCCACAACGAAACCAACCCGTACAACGCCACTCCCTCGCTCCAGTTCCATTCCGCCATCGGCATCCGTTTTGTTGCCTGTGAGACTTGCCCGGCTATTGCAGATAAGCTGCGTGACATCCCGGTTCCCCCTTCAGTTTCATGTACGGCTCCACCGTAAGCAAAGGCGGGTTTCGTTTGGGCCCGTGTCCCATACTCTTTTCCTTTTTATCCCCTTCATGCAGCCCTATTCTACAGCGGCCCCCATCGCAAATACATCATCAAAAATTCGGCAGCAGCAGAGGTTCCTCTTCTTATCCGACCGGAACCGGCTAACGGAACTCAGCGACACTTACAGCCCAATTTCGGAGCATTATGAAATCGTACGGAACTGAGCGACTGTTAGAGCCCTCCTGCTCGGCCAATTGGCTCTCCAACCCCGTCTAAGGGTTCGATAGTTCCGTTAAAACTCCGGCAGCCGGTTTTTCGGCGTTTAAGAGTCGCTGAGTTCCGTTAGCGCCCCCACAATCCATCTTCCCCCCACCCCAAGCAACCTGGAACAGCCACAGGTCTACACCTCCACCCCCAACCTCCACCCACGCCCACCCCCACGCGCAAAAAAAGACAGCCCCGCCCACGCGGCAGCTGTCCTCTCCTCGCACTCCTCCTGACGGGCCCGCCCATCACATAAAATCGTCCAGCACCACCGAATAGATATCCTCGGTCAAATGCAGCCCGCCGTCATATCCCACATAGGACTTGCTCATGACCAAATGGTTGCCCACCGGCGCAGCAATGGACAACTGGTATGCCTTCAGGTCCCGGGCTACCACCCGCTCCCAGGAGCTGCCCAATATCAGCGGACGGCTGCGGATTTTGATCCTGCGCAGCTCCTCCTCCACAAAACCTCCGTCATTAGAGAAAACCGTCTCCGCCGTAATGCCGTTGTTGAACCTGGCAAACTCCGCTGCCACTCCCGCCTGATGCCGCTGCGGTGTATCCTCGGTAATAAACTGCTTCTCCGGGATCAGCCCCAGATCATTGGTGAGAAACCGGGCGATCCCCAACGCATACAGACTGTCCGCCACCGTGATAAACCGCCTTGGAAGCAGCCGGGTTTCCAGCAAGGTGTCCGCCGCCCTTTCCAAATAATAATAGTAGCGGTTTTCCTCCCGGTTAATCACCTCCTCCACCACAGAGGGCTCCACGCCCGCGAACTCCCCCACCGCACGAAGAAACCGGGAGGTTTCCGTAGGCCCAATGGGAAGCGCAGGATAATGAAGGAACGGCGTGCCGAACCTCTCCTGCAGATGCTCCGCTGTCCGCAGCCCGATCCACGGGGACAGCACCAGATTGAACTGGGCCCGGGGAATACGGCGCACCGCCTCTACACTGCTGTCGGGGCCGAAGACCATGTTCATCTTCAATCCGATGGACGCCAGCAGCTTATTGAGCTGCTCAATATCCCCGGCCCAGAAGGTATTCTGGTACGGCACCACCGACCACACGTTCACCAGCCCCTGCTCCACTGGCTGCGGCTCCAGCAGCTGGTCAATCACCGCATCCAGCAGCAGCTCATGCCCCAGCAGGTTGCTTCCTTTGAAGCCGCCTGTTTCCACATAGATAATCGGCTTGCCGTCCTTCTTGAACTTCCGGGCAATCTCTCCCACATCATCCCCGATGATGTCCGAGGTGCAGCCCGTCAGCACAACAAACAGCTCCCCGTCAATAACATCGAAGGTATTGGTGATCAGCTGGCGAAGCTGATTGGTCCCTCCGAATACCACCTCATGCTCGGAGGCATTGGTGCAGGGAATGGCGTGCCCGCCTACGTAGCCGGAGCCTTGATGTCCGTTCTGGGTGCCTAGGGTAATCATCAGCTTGGAGACACAGCCAGGACCAGAGTGGACGATAGGCACCGCTTTTTGGATGGCCAGCACCGATTCATACGCCCCCAAGGCGCAAACATGACGGATTTGCTCAACCGATTGTGACATGGCTTGTATTCCCGCTTTCCATAAAAGTAAAAGGGTCCTGCTCATACCACCAATCGGTGTAAGGCAGCCTGATCCGTTTGGCCAGGTTAACCGCCAGGCTGTTGTTGGTCAGAGTATCGATAATCCGGTGGCCGAAATCAATGGTCCCCTGATAGCCGAAGGCGCTGTATTCGTCGCTGACCATAATAGTGGGAATGCCCACCTTGGTGGCCCACACCGCCTGGCCCGGATGCCTGCCGATGTAGATGTCCGGCTTCACCCTTTTCAGCAAATTGATAACTTCATGGTTCTGCTGGTCGCTGACACTTACCGGTATATCCTTCTCGCGTTTGGACAGCTCCAGGGTGCAGGACGGGCATCCGCCATGATCATGCTTGGAATCATAATGCCAGGAGAAGCCCCACTCCACCTCCATCCCGAAATCCTCCAGCAGCCGGATATAATTATGGGCAAAGCTGGGTCCCATTCCCACTACAACCCGTTTCCCCTTCAGCTTCTGTTCAATTTCCTCCAGCTCAAGAGCGGCAAGCGCCTTTTGCTCGGCCAAATATTCCTCTACCTTCTGCTGTTTCCCCACCACATTGCCCAGCTTCCGCAGCCAATCGTCAAACCCGTTGATTCCATGGGGCTGCAGAGCCGTTACATAAGGAACGCCGAACTTCTGCTCCAGTCCGTTGCCCAAATATCCGCCCAACGTGCCGCAAATACTGATGGTTGCCGCCGATTCTGACCATCGTTCAATTTGCTCAATGGAGCTGTAGGGAATCCCGAACTGAGGGACCAAGCCCAGCCGTCCGAAAATTTCCGTCACCACCGCCCGCCCGCTGGCCGTAAAATTAATCACATTCACCACCTCGGGACGCTTCCGCTCCGGCGGCTGAATCACCCGGGTGAGAAGTGCATGGAACGCCGCATCAAAGCCGGAGGCCCAGATTTGAGATCGGAAGCCATCGCAGAACACGGGAACCACCGGAATGCCCACCTCCGCTTCGGCATCCTTCAGCGTGGCCTCAATATCATCCCCGATAATTCCCGAGGCACAGGAGGTGGTAACGAAGATAACCTTGGGGTGAAACCGCTCATAGGCCGCATGAATCGCCTCCTTCAAGATTTTGTCCCCGCCGAATACCACCGCTTTTTCCGTCATATTGGTATTAATAATTTGGACGTTTTTCTTCTCCCAGCCCCGGATATGCTGGCCCCATTGAAAGCCCGCATTGGCTCCTGCCACATCCCCGGCGCAGCCGACAGGTCCGTGATTGACAATGGCCGCATCGATAATGCTGGACAAGTGCCCTTGGGCGCAGCCTGAATTGCAGTTGGTGGCTTGGCTAAATCCCCGGTTGGCATTCTTCAGACAGCCGGATTGGGATTGCTCCGCCAGGTCCTTGATGCTCCCCTGATACCCTACCACCGACTTCAGCCGTTTTTCTCTTATTACAACCTGTGACCGTTTTAAGTTAATTGCCATGTATGTGCCTCCTTCTCCTCATCCTCCACCACACCGAAATCAATCAAGAGATGCTCTAGCTCATCCATGTCGATAGGAGTAGGAATCGTCAGTTTGTCATTGTGCAGAATCTTCTCCGCCAGCTGCCGGTATTGGCCGGTCTGGTCATGGTCCGGATTGTATTGGGTAACCGTCATCCGCCTCAGCTCGGCATGCTGCACCACATTGTGGCGGGGGACAATATGGATCATTTGGGTGTTGAGCCGCCGGGCCAGCTCCGTAATCAGCTCATCCTCCCGGTCCGTATTGCGGCTGTTGCAGATGAGCCCGCCCAGCCGCACTCCTCCGCTGTTGGCATACTTCAGAATGCCACGGGCAATATTATTGGCAGCATACATGGCCATCATCTCCCCGGAGCAGACAATATAGATTTCCTGCGCCTTGTTCTCCCGGATAGGCATGGCAAAGCCTCCACAAACCACATCCCCGAGCACATCATAAGAGATGAAGTCCATATCATCATAGGCCCCCTGCTCCTCCAGGAAGTTAATGGAGGTGATGATGCCCCGTCCCGCACAGCCCACTCCAGGCTCCGGCCCCCCGGATTCCACGCAGCGGATGCCGCCGAAGCCGGTGACGACCACATCCTCCAGCTCCAGGTCATCAACCGTCCCCCGCTCCGCCGCCAGGTGAAGCACCGTCTGCTGGGCCTTCGTGTTCAGGATCAGCCGGGTGGAATCCGCCTTGGGATCGCAGCCTACAATCATGATTTTCTGGCCGAAGGCAGTGGCAAGCTGGGCCAGCGTATTCTGCGACGTGGTGGATTTTCCGATGCCGCCTTTTCCGTAAAATGCGATTTGCCTCAGTTTTTTGGTCATGACAATCTCCCTTACTTAGCTGTATGTTTAGTCCACCTTATCAAAATCCGTTACGATCAAATCAGATGCCTTCAGTTGATTCTTCTTCAATGCCCCCGACACCACCAGATCGTCGATCCACGGCTGGATCAGCTTATCCTGAAAACCCTTGCCGGTGTAATAATAGTGAACGGCATTCACGGGTTGGCCGATATAATCGGCAGTGAGTTGGATCGCTTCCTCTTCATGTTTCGTATCGACAATCCAGGATTGGGCTTTTTTCACGGCTCTTACGAAGCCTTGGACAGCCTCCGGATTTTCCTTAATGAATTTTTCGGTGAAATAATAGAAGGTTGTGCCCGCTGCTTCGCCCAGGCCGGTATCCGCCGTATCGAAGATTTCAACCAGGCCGGAATCCTTGGCCAGCTTGTAGAACGGGGGATGCACACCCACAATATCGATATTGCCCTGTTGATTGGCCTGCAAGGCTGCAGTATCACTGTCGAAGGCAACGAATTTGATTAGGTTCCGGTTAAAGCCCAGATGGTCAAACGCATGGGTAGCGATGAAGGTCGTGCAGCTGGGAACGGTGCCGTTGATGGTGATTTTCTCCCCCTTTTTCTTCTGCACCAGCTCCTCCAGAGACTTCACCCCCAGCTTGGGGCTGACATAATACTTCATGTGATGGTACTTGTCATCCACACCCTCCACAGGCTCCGAACCGCCGATAGTGACCCCCTTGATCTTCGCCCCTCCTGCAATGAAGGTGGCAATCTGGTTGACATGTGCCGTGGATACGTTATTGGTGCCGTTTAGGATGGAGGGCAGCACCTGGGCTGTGGTTAGCTCTCCGGTATATTCCACATTAATCCCTTCCTCGGCGAAAAAGCCCTTTTTCTCAGCGATCACCCATGGGGTGGAGGAGCAGTTTTTCTTGGTATCCGTTTTGATGGTATAAACCGGCTTGCCGGATTTGGCCGGGTCGAAGCTGGCATTTTTCAGGTCCTTGAAGCCGGCAGCCCCCTCAATATCAATTCCTTTTTTGGTCTTTCCAAAATAACTCCCTGTCCCGATGCCGACACCAATCACCGCCACCACCGACAGTATCACCGCTTGTTTTTTTCCTAATCTCGCCATCTCCGCTTCACCTCTCAAATCATTCTTTTTAAGTTAAATTATTACATTATAACGCGTATGATTTTCCCTCCGCTGCCCTCCTCTCCGGCGGTTCTAGATTGCTATAAATGAAAAAGAGACTAATCCGTCTTCCACAGGGAAGGGGAATAGTCTCCAGCTAACTGGTCAACTTATTTTATTCCGATTATTTTGATGTGTTTTATGTATATTAGCTTAGCCTACGGAAATAGGTTTGTCAACGCTCGAAACAAGCCCGAACCCATCATTTCAATAATTTGTAACTTTTTCCTGAACCTATGGTCAGAAGGTTGTCGCATCCCCGATAACGTCGGATGGCCGAGGATGATCAGACCTAGTTACGTACTGAGCAGACGTTGTTACGGATCGAGCACACCTCGTTTACGGACTGAGCAGACGTTATTTCATGTAAAATGCCACTTTTGTTGATTTCGCGGACACACGATACGCTATTTCCTCTATATTCCAGCCGAATGGGCTCATTTCCGGCAAATAACGGCTTCTCGGTCCGCTCAGCTGCTAAAACACCGTTTTTCCGTCAAATAGCGTCTCCTGAGTCCGTTCGGACGGCAACCCGCTGCAACCCGCCGTCCATATTCGCAGCCCGACCACATCTGCAGGGAGCAAGGTAAAACCACCCACATTGACGGAGCAAAAAAACCGCCCCCATTAGGGGGCGGCTCAGATAAACATGCTTCAGCATGCTCTTACAAGCTTTGGCTCCAGTCATGCACCATGCTGCCTTCCAGGAACTTCTCACAATCCAGGGCGGCCATACAGCCGCTGCCTGCGGCGGTGATGGCCTGGCGATAGCGGTGGTCCTGCACATCACCGCAGGCGAATACGCCGGGGATGTTGGTTTCGGTGGTGCCCGGCTTCACCTTGATGTAGCCGGTTTCGTCGGTTTCGATTTGGCCACCCAGGAATCCGGTGTTGGGAGTATGCCCGATGGCAACGAAGATGCCGTCGGTCTCGATAACCTCCTCCTGCCCGGTGGCATTGTTCTTGACCTTGAGTCCTGTAACGCCCTTGTCGCCGGCCAGTACCTCCAGCGGCGTGTTGTTCAGGCCCCAGCTAACCTTGGGATTCTCGCGGGCGCGATCCTGCATAATCTTGGAGGCCCGCAGCTCATCGCGGCGGTGAACCAGCTTCACTTCCGTAGCGAAGCGGGTCAGGAAGTTCGCCTCCTCCATGGCGGAGTCACCCCCGCCCACTACGATAATCTTCTTCCCGCGGAAGAAGAAGCCGTCACAGGTGGCGCAGGTGCTGACGCCGCGGCCCACATTTTCACGTTCTCCGGTGATGCCCAGATACTTGGCAGAGGCGCCGGTGGAGATAATCACCGATTCGGCCTCCAAGGTTTCGCCGCCCTCCATCACAACCTTAAACGGACGGGAGCCAAACTCCACCTCCTTGACCCAGCCGCTTTTGAAGGTGGCGCCGAAGCGCTGCGCCTGCTTGCGCATATTGTCCATCAGCTCCGGACCCATGATCCCCTCCGGAAAACCGGGGAAATTCTCGATTTCGGTGGTGGTGGTCAGCTGTCCGCCCGGCTCCGGTCCTTCAATCACCAGCGGATTCAAATTGGCCCGGGCCAGGTAAATGGCCGCCGTAAGGCCCGAAGGGCCGGTTCCGATAATGATGCTTTTGTACATTGCAGGTTCATCCTCCCTAAGGGTTTTGCGTAAGGCAAAACCGGCATCGTAAGCATTTACTTCCTTTATGGTTCCTCTGTCGTTGCTGCAGCTCCCGTACTCCCGTCAGACCGGGTTCCTTCATAGATAGCCTTCATCTTCTGACGGAGGCCGCAGGCATCGTCAATATGCTTCACACAGGTGCGTGCTGAGCTGATCGAGATCTGGTAGCGGGCCGCAATTTCCTCATAGGTCACAGACCGGCGGTGCATCTTGGCCGTGAGATATTCCAGTGCTGCCGCCCAGCTTTCCGGCTTCGTCATACGCGGTTTGGCCGGGGACACTCGGGATAAGTATTCCACCCAGAGCGTTTCCAAGTCATGCTGCTGCACCAGATCATACCGTTTGTTCATGCTGGAGAAGGCCAGATCCAGGACCACGCTCCATTCTGCTTCCCAACCGGGAAGGGCGGGGGCGTAGGGCTGGGCGGGCTGCTCGGCAAGCTCTCCCTCCAGCATGACCGTATACGGCCCGGACACCTTCATCATCCGCAGCACAAACATGGCGACGCGCTTCAGGTAGTCATTTTCCATCGGGTCCAGAAGGAATTCACTCAGCGCTTCCTTGACCTCAAGGTCCGCAATCAAGCCGAAGGCCTGGATCACCTGGAGCTTGGTCTCCATATCCCCGTGGCGGAGCGCCCAGAAGAAGGAGGACCGGACCAGCGGGTCCTTGCGGATGGTTTCCGGCAGAAGCTCACCCTCCTCCTTCTCCATGGAGCGGAACTGCTCCTCGAAGGGCAGGTGGTAATGGTAGCTCAAGAAGGGACGGGTCAGGCCTTGGCCCTCGGGAGCATCGCGCCGTTCCATCATCGTCAGATAGAAGGGCGGAATCTTGGAGGCCGGGTCCAGCCGCGCCGCTTGCTGCCAGTGCCGCTCAGCCTCCGCATACCGGCCTGTATTGACGCAGGCCACCGCGATGTAATGGAACAGTGAAGGGTCCTCCTGAGCGCTGCACATGCCGCTTTTGGTCAGACGGCGGAACAGCTGATAGGCAGCCTCATGCTCGCCGAGGATCCCCATGGTGGTAGCCAGCTTAAACACATGCTCCTGGTGGTAGGGACAGGTTTTGCGCAGCAAGGCCGCCAACCGCTCCAGCCGCTCCCGGTCACCCAGGTTCTGATAGAAGATGGCCAGATTGCACAGCGCGTGCAGATTGCCCTCCTCCTGGTCCAGGACCTGGCTGATGGTCTCCATAGCCTTGGTGAAGTGCCCCATATAATAATATGCCAAAGCCAAATTATTCTTGGCCGCCAGAAATTCGGGATATTTCTTGATGACCCGCTTCAAGAGCTTCACCGCTTCACCGAATTGTCCCTGCTCCAGCAGACTGCGGGCCTTATCATGCTCAAACAGCCCCTCGCGGCTTTTAATAAAAGCCGGCTCCGAGGGACGCTCCAGCTCGTAGCTCAGGTATTCCATCATTTCCTCGGATTCCTGGACGAACTGGCCCTCCTCATCATTCTCCAGGTAGTGAATAATGGCCTTTTCCGCCGCCTCGAAATCCTCCATATTGGCAAAATTATTCGCCATATAGAAGTAGCATTCCGTCATGGTCGGGTCAACCTCATCCACAATGCGCTGCAGAATCTGATTGGATTCGCTATATTTCCCAATCTCGGACAAGATGCCCGCCAGATTGCAGTGATTCACAGGATTCTCCGGCTCATAATCAACCGCCCGCCGGAAATACTTGATCGCCTTATCGTATCGGTAACGGTCCAAGGAACGGACCGCTCTTTCGAAAAAGAACGTGGCATCCATATGCAGTGGGATGATTTTCTGGTTTCCTGGAGCCGCCACACACTTTTTCTTGCCCATTATAAGGCACCTCCGGATCTCGCAGTTCAATACGGGACTTATGCCCGTTAAAATCAAGTATAGCCAAGTGCCATTTGGAAGTAAAGGCGAGTCTGCACAGGAGGTTTCAGGAAAATCCCTTCCAGATCCCCCCAGAATCCGGAAGCCCAAAAAAAAGCGCCCCGGCTTAAAACCGCCGAAGGACGCTTTGCTGATTTAACCCTCTAGACCCCGCCATATTTGAAAAGAGAGCTGATGGAGCCCCCGCTGGTATTAATGCGGATGGCATTGGAGAGCAGCCCTGCTACAGAGAGCACGTGAAAGCGGGAGGAATGCTCCTCGGGAATGGCAATGGAGTCGGTAATGACAACCTCCATAATATTCGGGTGATCCAGACGCTCCAGAGCCGGCGGTGAAAATACAGGATGGGTGGCGCAGATCAGCACGTCGTTGGCTCCCCGCTCCTTCAGCCCTTCCACCACGTTGACAATGGTTGTCCCCGTATCGATCAAGTCCTCAATAATTATGGGGGTGCGGCCCTCCACCTCACCGATGACGTGGGTAATCACCGATTGGTTATGCTCGGGGCGTTTTTTGATCATAATGGCAAACGGGGCATTCAGTATATTCGCCAGATTCTCCGCTGTCGTAGCCCGTCCCGCATCAGGGGACACCACGATGGGATTCACAATGTTTTTCTTGCGGATGTAGTCGCTGATCAGATCCAAAGCCGTCAGATGATCCACCGGAATGTTGAAGAAGCCTTGGATGGCGGGCGCGTGGAGATCGATGGTAATGACTCTGTCGGCTCCCGCCGTAGTCAGTACATCCGCCAGCATTTTGGCCGAAATCGGCTCCCGCGGTGCTGCCTTGCGTTCCTGTCTGGAGTAACCATAGTACGGAATGACCAGGTTGATTGTCCTTGCCGAAGCACGTTTGGCAGCATCCATCATAACCAGAAGCTCGACAAAGTGTTCGTTGATGGGCCGGGAAAAGGTTTGGACCAGGTACACATCGCAGTTGCGGATGGTTTCCTCGTACAAGCAATAATGCTCCCCGCTTTTGAAGCGGGACAGCTTGACCCGTCCGAGCGGACGACCCAGCTCTCCGCAGATCTTCGCCGCCAATTGCGGATTCGAAGAACCGGAGAAAATTTTCACGTTTTCGGAAATCATGGTTACCCTCCTGAGCTTTTTTGCCGATGCGGCATGAACCTTCCGGGTGGAACGGCACTTCTATTATACATCCTTGAGAACGCTTTTGTTAGTCTCAATAATGAACGTTTCCAATGCCCTTCCCTAACACAGCGGCTAAAAGACCGGTAAAGAATATATAACTTTGTTCGGAAATTGAACAAACTAATACCAATTTTTATAACCGCTTTGCTTTATAATAAGGAAGAAATCATGAGCCGGCCCTCCCCGGAGGGCTGCTGCAGGGAGGAACTGTTATGGCGACTTATAAAAATCCGATTTTGCCGGGTTTTTATCCGGACCCGTCCGTGTGCCGGGTGGGGGAGGTCTATTATCTCGTGACCTCCAGCTTTGAATATTTCCCGGGCGTTCCCGTGTTCCACAGCCGGGATCTGATCCACTGGCGGCAGCTGGGCCATGTGCTGGACCGGCCCTCCCAGCTGAACATGGATGGCATTCTGCCCTCCAAGGCGATCTGGGCCCCCACCATCCGTTATCATCAAGGAACCTTCTATATGATTACCACCTTCGTGGACAACCAGGGCCAGCAGCATAATTTCTATGTCACGGCGCAGGACCCGTCAGGCCCCTGGTCCGATCCCGTTTGGCTGGAGGACGCGCCGGGCATCGACCCCTCCCTCCTGTTCGACGATGACGGCAAGGTGTATTACACCGGCAACCGGGTTCCCCCGGAGGGTCAGGTCCATGCCAAGAATATGGATATCTGGATTTCCGAGCTGGATGTGGCGACCGGCAAGCTGACCGGGGAAAAACGAAGCCTCTGGCAGGGCGCCCTGAAGGTGGCCCATGCCCAGGAAAGCCCCCATCTGTACAAGATCGGAGACTATTATTACCTCATGATCGCCGAGGGCGGAACCGGCTTCACCCATGCCGTGACCATTGCCCGAAGTGAGCATGTATATGGCCCGTATGAAGGCTATAAGGGCAATCCCATTCTAACCCACCGGCATCTGGGCCGGGAAGCGGCCATTGTCAATGTGGGGCATGCAGATATTTTCGATACTCAGGATGGCGACTGGTGGATGGTTTGCCTGGCCTCCCGCCCTTACGGCGGCTATTACCGCAATCTGGGCCGGGAAACCTTCCTGGTGCCGGTCAAATGGGAGGACGGCTGGCCGGTGGTCAATCCCGGCAAGGGGATCGTGGAAGCGGTGATGCCCGCTCCGAAGCTGCCGGCCCATCCGTTCCCGGCGGTATCCGGCTTTGACCCCTTCGACGGGGAACGGCTGTCGGATACCTGGAACTTCCTTCGTACTCCCCGGGGAGACTTCTGGAGCCTGTCCGAACGTCCCGGCTATTTGCGGCTCCGGCTGAAGCCGGAAACGCTTGCGGATTACGCCAATCCCGCATTTGTTTGCCGCCGGCAGCAGCATATGAGCTTCAGTGCCCGCACCGTAATGGAGTTCGCTCCCCAAGCTGAGGGTGAAGCAGCGGGAATGGCATTGCTGCAGAATGCCCATTACCAGTTCCGTATGGTATACGGGATGTTCGGCGGGGAGCGCTCTCTCAGACTGATGGAACGCAGAGGCGGAGAGGATAAGCCGCTGGCTTCCTTCTCATTCGATGCTAATCGCCTCTTCCTGAAGGTTGAGGCCCGGGAGCAGGCCTATTCCTTCTATTACAGCCTGGACGGAGCAGAGTGGCTGACCCTGTTTGCCGATGCGGACGGCACCATTCTCAGCACCGATGTGGCAGGGGGCTTCGTAGGGGCCTATCTGGGCCTGTACGCCACCTCCCACGGTCAGACAAGCGGCAATGCCGCCGATTTCGACTGGTTCGAGTATTTGCCGGTCACAGAGTAGGCCTGTTACTCCTTTCCGGTATCACGGACTGCTTCTTTTATCCATTACCTTTCATTCGCAAATACACCTGATACCGCTGATTGTGCAACGCTTATACGCAGCATCAGCTTTTTCCTAAGGGGGTTTTTCCTTTGATTGAACGAACCTATACCAATCCGATCCTGCCCGGCTTCCATCCGGACCCGTCCATTGTGCGGGTGGGTGAGGATTATTATTTGGCCAATTCCACCTTCCAATTCTTCCCCGGCATTGTGCTGTCCCATTCCCGGGATTTGGTAAACTGGCGTTATATCGGACATGGTCTTCCCCGGAGCGAAGATCTGCCTCTTCGGGGGCTGCCCGACTCCTTCGGGATCTGGGCGCCGGACATCTCTTATGTGGACGGGATGTTCTACCTGATGGCTACCCTGCGCCTGGCGGGAGCAGGCCGGGCCAATATTGTTGTCCGGTCGGAACGGCCGGAAGGGCCGTATTCCGCTCCTTCGGTGCTGAACCATGAGGGAATCGACCCCTCCCACTTTGTGGATGGGGACGGACACCGCTACATGGTATATGGCCGGGGCGGCGCCTGGCTGCTTCCTTTATCCGACGACAGCATGTCGCCGGCTGGCGAAGCGGTGAAGCTGTGGGAGGGAACCGGCCGTGCCTCTCCGGAGGGGCCACATCTCTTGCGGAAGGACGGCTGGTATTACCTGATTCTCGCCGAAGGCGGCACAGAATACGGCCACTGCATCACGCTGGCCCGTTCCCGGGAGCTGCTGGGTCCTTATGAGGCGTGTCCGATGAATCCGGTGCATACTCAGACCGACCCTGCTGCTGTTATCCAACGTGCCGGCCACGGCAAGCTGGTGGAGACCCAGCACGGGGAATGGTGGATGGTTCATTTGGGTGGACGGCCCCTGCGGGGAGGCTTCTGCACCCTGGGCCGGGAAACCTATCTGGAGCCGGTCCAGTGGACGCAGGACGGCTGGTTTACAGTGAATTCCGGCCAAGGACCCAGCCCGGTGCAGCAGGCTCCCGCTTTACCCGAGACAGTGTGGGACGCGCCTCCTGCCCGGGATGAGTTCGAAGCAACGGACCTTCCCCTTCACTGGTGCTTTGCCTGGAATCCCGTGGAGGACAACTGGTCCTTAGTGGAGCGGCCCGGCTTCCTGCGCCTTTATACCGGCGGGGCTGATCTGGACTCCACCGATGCGGAGAACGTCCTGGTGCGTCGGGAAACCGCCCACCGGTATACGGCCGGATTGAAGCTGGAGTTCGCTCCGGGTGTATCTGGGGAGCAAGCAGGGTTAACCTGCTATTATGATTCCCGCTGCTTCATTAAGCTGGCACTGACAGCCACAGACAGCGGTCTCGCGGTGAAGCTGACCGAGAACCGGGCACGCAGCCTGCGGGAGTTGGCCTCCCACCCTGTTCCCGCGGGAACAGGGGCCCTGTACCTGCAGGTCCGGGTGGACGGGGAAACACGGTCCTTCTACTACAGCCTGTACGGGACGGAATGGCTGGAGGCCGGCACCGTGGAGGATGCCCGCTTCCTTAGCGACGAAGGCACCCTGGAGAAAAAAGCCTTCACCGGCGCCATGTTAGGCTTATTCGCCATTAACGGCGGCTCCGGCCGGCGTATCCCGGCAGACTTCGACTGGTTCGAGTACCGCGCAGGAGAATGATTGGCCCTCAGCCACAGGGCATGATTCGAGTCTTAGCCATAGGTTATGATTCGAGCCTTAGTCACAGGGCTTGATTCGGGTCTTAGCCGTAGCCTCAACCGTAGAACATGATTTGAGCCTCAGCCACAGGGCATGGTTGCTAATTCCGAGGGTTCTCAAGCGGGATGGAAACACGATCCAAGGAAGCCATCCGTTGGAATCTCCGGCGGATGGTTTGGTCCATTTCCAAGAGACAATTCCAGCATTTTGTCTTTTATACAGTGGACACTGGCATTATGACCTCTCCTCCGGAAAATTACTCAGTATAACACAATATATAGCACTTGCGTTCTATACCATAACAATATATAGACGACTCCCCTCCATGCCCCCTATCTTCCCGAGTGTCCACTTTCCGACGGACATTCTACCGGGTTTTGTCCTTCCATAGTGTACATCCCATTCGCTAGTCAGCACAAAAAGAGCTTTCCCCATGCGGAAAGCTCTTTTTACACGTTACCATTTATTTTAGCCTGGATATGCAATTGTTTATTTATTGTGCCTACGATCCAGTTCGGCCAAAACGTCGTCCAACGGCAGCTTCTGCTCCTGCAGCAGCACCAGCAGATGATAGATCAGATCGCTTACCTCATACCGGAGCTCCTCCGGACTGCGGTTTTTGGCGGCGATAATCACCTCTCCGGCTTCCTCGCCCACCTTCTTCAGAATCTTATCCACACCCTTATCAAACAAGTAAGTGGTATAAGCGCCCTCCGGCCGCTCCAGCTCACGCTCCGCAATGGTGGACTCCAGCTTGGCCAGAATAGCGAAGCGGTCCCGGGCATCCACCGCCCCATCCTTCCGCCAGCCTTTTGCCTCCTCGCGTTCCACACCCCGCAGGCTGCTTCCCACATACTCCTCTGCGCCACGGGGGGATACCACCGCAAGAGCTTCTCTGCCGCCGGAAGTCCCGTTGTCCGCATCCTGTTCAGAGCCAGAGGCAGCGTTCCGGCCCTCGATAGCGGTGCTGGCAGCACTGCCCGCACCTCCCGCAGCTCCGTTTAGCGGCAGCTCCCGGTAAAAGCAGCTGTTGCTTCCCGTATGGCAGGCCGGCCCCTGCGGAACCACCTTCAGCAGCAGCGTATCGGCATCGCAGTCATACGCCAAGCTCTCCACCTTCTGCACGTTGCCGGAGGTAGCTCCTTTATGCCATAGCTCCTTGCGTGACCGGCTCCAAAACCAGGTATCGCCGGACTCCACCGTCAGCTTCAGCGCCTCCCGGTTCATATAGGCCACCATCAGCACATCCTTGCTGGCCGCATCCTGCACCACCGCCGTTACCAAACCGTCCGGCGACCAGCGGACCAGCTCCGCCAGCTCCTCCACCGACGCCGCCAGCTGTTGCTCCGTTTGACTGCTCATCGCACCTCTACCCCTTTGTCCCGCAAATCCTGCTTCACTTCATGTATGGTCAGTTCCTTATAGTGAAAAATCGTCGCCGCCAGACCCGCATCCGCCTTGGCCGCCGTGAATACCTCGTAGAAGTCCTCTTTTTTACCCGCGCCGCCGGAAGCAATGACGGGAATGCCCACCGCCTCGGACACCGCCCGGGTCAGCTTCACGTCGAAGCCGTCCTTGGTGCCATCAGCGTCCATGCTGGTCAGGAGAATCTCCCCCGCCCCCAGCGTCTCCACCTTCCTGGCCCATTCCAATGCCTTGATTCCGGTCGGTGTACGACCTCCATGGATATAAACCTCCCATTCGCCCCACGCAGGGTTAAAACGGGCGTCAATCGCCACCACAATACACTGGGAGCCAAACCGCCGGGCGCCCTCCGAAATCAGCTGCGGATTTTTTACCGCCGCCGTGTTGATCCCGGTTTTGTCCGCACCGGCCCGCAACAGACGGGTCATATCCTCCACGCTGGAGATGCCGCCGCCTACGGTGAAGGGAATGGTTATCTCCCCCGCAGTCTGGCGGACCACCTCCACCATGGTGGAGCGCCCTTCCACAGAAGCGGAGATATCGAGAAACACCAGCTCATCGGCGCCTTCCCGGTCGTAGATCGCCGCCAGTTCCACCGGATCCCCGGCATCCCGCAGATTCACGAAATTAACTCCCTTAACCACCCGCCCGTCCTTCACATCCAGGCAGGGGATAATGCGTTTTGCCAGCATCAGCAATCCCTCCTTTCCTCATGCCGCATTCGCTGCTTACACCAGCCCCAAACGCCGGTGCGCCTCTGCCAGCTCAATGCTGCCGGTGTACAGCGCCTTGCCGATAATCGCGCCACCCACACCCTTATCCGCATGGGCGGCCAGTGCCTCCAGATCCTCGTACCGGCTTACACCGCCGGATGCAATCACCGACTGCCCGGATACCTGGGCCAACCGGACAATAGCTTCCACATTGGGTCCCTGCATCATGCCGTCCCTGGAGATGTCCGTGAAGATAAACGTCTTCGCCCCCAGCTCCGCCAGCTGCACCGCCAGATCCTCCGCCTTGACCTCGGAGGTCTCCAGCCAGCCCCGAGTAGCGACGTAGCCGTTGCGGGCATCGATGCCGATGGCCACCTGCTCCCCGAACCGCCGGAGCACCTCTTCCACGAACGGGCGGTTCTCAATCGCCGCCGTCCCAATAATCACCCGGGAGACACCCAGCTCCAGCAGGCGCTCCACATTCTCCACCGTACGCAGGCCGCCTCCGGTTTGCACCGGAGCCTTCACACTGCGGGCAATGTCGCCGATCAGCTGATGGTTCACCGGCTCTCCCGCCTTGGCTCCATCCAGGTCCACCAGATGAATCCACTTGCCCCCCTGCTCCGCCCAGGCCAACGCCGCCTCCAGCGGGCTATCGTTATAAACTGTTTCCTGGTTGTAATCTCCCTGAATCAAGCGGACACACTTGCCGCCGCGGATATCGATTGCCGGATATAAAGTAAACACCTTGCCGCACCCCCGCTATTTTTCATCCCCGGACCGTCAGTCTCAGGAAATTCTCCAGAAGCTTCATGCCCAGCTCGCCGCTTTTTTCCGGGTGGAACTGGGTTCCATATACATTGTCCCGGCCCACTACTGCCGTCACCGGACCGTAATAGTCCGTATCCGCCAAGAGGTCCAGCTCCCGCTCCGGCAATGCCTTATACGAGTGGACAAAATAGGCATGCCCCTCGTCCAGCCCCTCCAACAGCGGTGACGGCTGCTTGAAGCTGAGCCGGTTCCAGCCCATATGGGGCACCTTGAAGTCCCCCACGATCCGCACCACCCTGCCGGGCAACAGCCCCAGGCCTTCATGCTGGCCATGCTCCTCGCTGGAGGAGAACAGCAGCTGCATGCCCAGGCAGATGCCCAACAGGGGTTTTCCGCTTGCCGCATACCGCACCGCAACCTGCCCAAGTCCGGTATCGTTCAAGAACTGCATGGCATCGCCGAAGGCGCCTACGCCCGGAAGAATGGCCCCCTCTGCGGCCAGAATCTCGTCCTCCCGGGAGGTCACCAGCGCCTCATAACCAAGGCGCTCCACCGCCTTTTGCACACTGTGGAGGTTGCCCATCCCATAATCGATAATCGCGATCACGGCTACAGAACCCCCTTCGTGGAGGGCACTCCCTGCACCCGGGGATCGATAGAGGTGGCCTCATCCAGCGCCCGGCCCAAGGCCTTAAACACCGCCTCAATCATATGGTGGGTGTTCTTCCCGTAGTGGACAATCACATGCAGCGTGATCCGCGCCTCCAGGGCCAGCTTCCATAAGAATTCATGCACCATTTCCGTGGAAAAGGTACCGACCATCTGGGACGGATACTCCGCCCGGTATTCGAAGTGGGGCCGGTTGCTGATGTCGATGACCACCTGGGCGAGCGCTTCATCCATGGGAATGAACACGCTGGAGTAGCGTTTAATGCCCCGCTTGTCGCCCAATGCCTCCCGCAGGCATTGACCCAGACAAATCCCGATATCCTCCACCGTATGGTGGTCGTCAATATATACGTCGCCGTCCGCCTGCACCTTCAGGTTGAACTGGCCGTGTTTGGTGAACAGGTCCAGCATATGATCGAGAAACGGCACCTTCGTCTCAATCACCGAGGTCCCGTTGCCGTCAATGCCGAAGCTGAGCTCAATATCCGTCTCATTGGTTTTGCGGGCAACAAAGGCTGTGCGCCCGGCTGTCAGAATGCCTTCATCGTTTCCTTGCAGATTCCCTGCGAATGCGTCTGTCATCCTTGTCCACCCTCCTTTTCCACCCGAATTTCCACCGCACGTGCGTGGGCCTGCAGACCTTCAAACCGTGCCAACGCGGAAATCTGCGGCGCATCCCGCAGCAGCGCTTCCTTGCTATAATAAATGACACTGGATTTTTTCACAAAATCATCTACCGACAGCGCCGAGGAAAACCGGGCTGTTCCGTTGGTGGGCAGGACATGGTTCGGTCCCGCAAAATAATCCCCTACCGACTCCGAGCTGTACGGGCCCAGGAAAATGGCTCCCGCATTCTCGATTTTGCCCAAGTAGCGGAACGGCTCCTCCACGATAATCTCCAGATGCTCCGGGGCCATCCGGTTCACTACGGCAATACCCTCCTCCAGCGTATCCACGGTGAGGATAGCGCCGTAATCAGCCAGCGACTGGCCGGCAATCTCCCGCCGGGGCAGCAGCGCCAGCTGGCTCTCCAGCTCTGCCGCTACCGCCTGGGCCAATGCCGCCGACGGCGTCACCAGCACGGCTGAGGCCATCTCGTCATGCTCCGCCTGGGACAGCAGATCCGCCGCCACATAGGCGGGGTCTGCACTGTCATCCGCCAGCACAATAATCTCGCTGGGGCCGGCGATGCTGTCGATGTCCACGACGCCGTACACATAGCGTTTGGCCAGGGCCACATAGATGTTGCCCGGCCCGACAATCTTATCCACGGCCGGAATCTGTTCCGTGCCGTACGCCAAGGCCGCTACCGCTTGGGCGCCGCCCACCCGGTAAATCTCCTTCACGCCCGCTTCTGCGGCGGCCACGAGAATATAAGGATTAACGCCCTCCACCCCTGCGGTGGCAGGCGGCGTCACAATGGCAATCTCCGGCACTCCGG
Source organism: Bacillota bacterium (assembly GCA_023388055.1). Taxonomy (GTDB): domain Bacteria; phylum Bacillota; class Bacilli; order Paenibacillales; family NBRC-103111; genus Paenibacillus_AR. The sequence continues at coordinate 80,383 of JAEWGW010000013.1, forward strand.
CTACCAGAGCGGGAATGGCATTCATCAGCACGGAGGAGGGGTAAGCCGCCTTACCGCCGGGCACATACAGTCCAACCCGCTTCAGAGGACGATACACCTGCCCCAGCATGGTGCCGTCCGGCTGGAGATCCATCCAGGTTTCCCGCTTCTGCTTCTCATGGAAGGCCCGGATGCGGACTGCCGCCGCCCGGATGGCCTCCACAAACTCCGGCTCCACCTGTTCATAGGCCCCTTCAATCTCCTCTTCCGTCAACCGGAAGCTATCCACCCTCGTCCGGTCGAACTCCTCCGAGTACCGCCGCAGGGCGGCATCCCCTTCGGTCCGCACAGCTTCAATAATGGCCTTCGCCGCCTCATTCTGCTCCGGCGAGCCATACTCCACCTCCCGGCTGATGGCAAATTCCGCCGCCGGCATCACCCGCACCACTGCCATATGTGTTTCCTCCTCTGTAATAACTTGGTCCCAGCCACAGGCCGGATAAGTTATGGAAGCCTCGAAATTGGCAAAGCCAATTTGAGGGAATCTTTTCATCGCTGTCCTCTATTTCACCTGTACCGTCTCCCGGCCGGTAATAACCTCCTGCAGCCGGTCGCACAGATCCTGAATCCGTTCATTCTTCATCCGGTAGCTGACCCGGTTGGCAATCAGCCGGCTGGTAATGGAGAAAATTTGCTCCATCTCCACCAGCCCGTTCTCCACAATGGTCGCCCCGGTCTCCACCATATCCACAATCCGGTCGGCCAGCCCGATCAGGGGCGCCAGCTCGATGGAGCCGTTCAGCTTAATCACATTCACCTGCTGGCCCCGTTCCCGAAAATATTGGGAGGCCACGTTGGGATATTTGGTGGCTACCTTCAAATTAATGGCAGGCTCCCAGTCCGGCAGCCCGATCACCGACATCCGGCAGCGGGCAATGCCCAGGTCCAACAGCTCATACACATCGCGATTGTCCTCCATCAGCACGTCCTTGCCCACGATTCCGATATCTGCTGCACCGTATTCCACATAGGTGGCCACATCCACCGGCTTCGCCATAATAAACTCCATGCCCGCATCCGGCACAGAAATAATCAGCTTGCGGGAATCCTCCAGATCATCAGGCACCGCAAAACCCGCTTCCTGAAACAGCTTGATGGCCGGGCGGTTAATTCTGCCCTTGGGCATGGCAATTTTGAGCAGATCCTTCGTATTTTCCTTATGGGAAGCCTGCGTCGTAAGCATCGGCTGTTTTCCTCCTATACATGCATCTATCTGGAGCATCTCTGCCCCACCGGGCTTCATCCTGCCGCATCCTATATCAGGCAGATTACATCCCGGTACACACTGCCGTTCAAGCGGTAGCTGCCCTCCGCATCCTTATCAAGTGCTGGCGCCTCCGATACACACCGCGTCTCCACCTGCACCCGGGGAGCAGTGCGCAGCTCAGCGGCCTTCGCCAGTCCTTCGCGGCGGCGCTCCTCGCTGTAGAGGACCAGAAGCCGGCGGGGCTCCTCCGGCAGCTCACGGACTGCCTCCAGAATGCGCGTCGTCTTCAAGGCGAAGCCTGTAGCTGGCGCCTCCCGGCCGAACTGGCGGAGCAGGTTATCATACCGCCCTCCGCTAACCACCGGAAAACCCAGATTGGCCGCATATCCCTCGAAGGTCATGCCGGTATAATACGAGAAATCCCCGATCATGGTCAGATCGATCAGCACATGCTCACTGACGCCATACGCCTTCAGCACCTCGTAGACCTGGCACAGATGGTCAATTGACTCCCTGGCCAGCGGATTCCGGGTAAGGCCCGAAGCCTGCTCGCAGATTTCCTCTCCGCCCCGCAGCCGCAGAATAGCCTCCAGCTCCTTCTCCACCGCTGCTGCCAAACCAAAGCCCTTCAGCTGCTGGCGGTAACCCACATAATCCCGGTTCAGGAGGCATTCCTTCAGCACCTTTTGCTTTTCCTCCCCATCATGCAGAGTTTCGTGGAACAGCCCGTTCAGGAAGCCCGTATGCCCCAGGGCCATCTTGAAGCTGTCCACACCTGCCGCCTGCAAGGAAGCAATAGCCAAGGCGATCACCTCCGCATCCGCCTCAGGCGACGGATCGCCTACCAGCTCCGCTCCCGTCTGGAAAAACTCCGATTCCCGGCCCGCCTCCTCCTCGAAGGCCCGGAATACATTGGCATGGTATGACAGCCGGACAGGAAGGACCTCTTCCTTCATCAGGGATGCCACCACCCGGGCGATGGGCGCCGTAATATCCGGACGCAGCACCAGGGTTCTTCCGTTCTGGTCCAGCAGCTTGAACATCTTCTTATCTTCCGTGGAGCTGGCCACACCCACTGTATCGTAGAACTCCAATGTGGGAGTGATGATCTGGCTGTAGCCCCATTTTTCCATACACTCCAGCACACTGGACTCGATCCTTCTTAATCTCGCAGCCGCACCCGGCAGGTAGTCCTTCACGCCGGTCGGCTTTTCAAACCCTTTCGGTTTGGACACTATCCTTCACCTCACGCCAGAAGCTTGCACTTCTTCCTGCAGCTCCCGATATCTTGTACAAGCACATAAGCCTATTCTATCACATGGCCAAAATCATTCCAGCCTGATATACACCCAAAACGCTTTAGTGTGTTACCATACTACCAAGATAAAGTATTTAGTCGTAACTATACCACTTCATTTTGTAAGCGTCAATGCTTTTTGCCCATTTTCCACCACTAATCCCTTCCCCTTGGCCAGCTCCTAAAAAACACAAAAAGCAGGCATTAGCGCCTGCTTCTCGAATCAATTGCTATCTCCCTCCGGGTGGTGTGGGATCTGCATCCTGCACACGGCTTGGCTGCTGCTGCCCCTCCTGCTTAGGCTCCGGCTCACCTGGACGGATGACCTGCAGGGGATTCCCCGCCACGAAGCTGCCCGGGGCCACATTCCGGTGCACCACCGCTCCCGCGGCCACTACCGCCCGGTCTCCAATCGTGACGCCGGGCAGAATCGTGCAGTTGGCACCGATCATCACATGGTTGCCGATCCGCACATCGCCCAGACGGTACTCGTCGATCAGGTACTCATGAGCCAGGATCGTGGTATTGTACCCGATGACGCAGTTATCTCCCACATAAATCCGCTCCGGAAAAAATACATCCACCATTACCATCAGGCCAAAGGAGGATTCCTTACCTACCTTCATGCCTAATATTCTGCGGTAGATGGCATTTTTGAGAGGCAGATACGGGCAGTACCGGGCCAGCTGGATAAAGATGAAGTTCTTCACCGATTTTAAGGGATTGACCGTTTTGTACACCTGCCAAAGGGCATTAGGACCTTCTGTGGGATACCGCTCCAGCTTTCTCAATCAATCTCCCCCGCTTTTGACACCGCAAATCTCCAAGAGTTCCCGCATATCCCGGATCATATAGTCTGGTCCGATTCCCGACAGATAATCCTCACCCTTGGCCGTCCAGGCTACTCCCGCCGAACGGGTGCCCGCATGTTTGGCCGCAAGAATATCATACTGGCTGTCCCCCACCATCAGCGTTTCCTCCGGCTTCACACCCAGCAGGGCAGCCGCCTTCAAAATTCCCTCCCCATGGGGCTTGGGCTCCACCACATCCTCCACCGTCACGATAGCTTCCAGATACGGCGTCAGTCCAAAACGCTCCAAACCCATCAGCGAGGTTCTGCGGATTTTGCTGGTGACCACACCGAGCCGCAGTCCCGCCCCGTGTAATGCCTCGAGCACCTCTTTCACATGGGGAAAGTCCCTAATCAGCTCATCATGGCGCTCAATGTTGAACTCCCGGTATTTCGCAATATACCGTTCCACATCCTGCAGCCCCGTGTATTCCCGCATCTGGTCTACGAGCGTACGGCCGAAATTGCGGATGATATCCTCCCGGGTGTAAACCCGGGGAGCTTCGCCCTCCAGCGTATGGAGGAAGCTGGCCACAATCAGCTCGTTGGTATTCAATATCGTTCCGTCCAGATCAAACAGAACAGCCTTAAACATGCTTGTCCTCCCGGGCTGCTTTGTCCTCGGCAGTTGCTGGCCGGGCAGGGCTGGCCGGTGCCTGGGCAGCGGGGGCCGCTGCTGCGGCCTTGGAGGAAACAATGGGGTCCGCGTAATACGGCAGTGCCGCACCATATTTTTTCCGCCGGAAAATAATGTAGCCAATTGCCGCAAGAATGAGCATTACTGCTAACACCTGGGATGTCCGGATGTTGCCGTAATCCATGCTACCCTGTTCAAAATACAGCTCCATCGGCGACCACAGCCCGTTCATCAAAGCACGCAGCCAGGCCGGACCGTCAAAGGCAAGGCTGTCGGTGCGCAGCCCTTCGATAAAGAAACGCCCGACCGAATAACCGATGAAATAACCGGCGAAGAGTTCACCGGACTTCAGCCAAGGCCGGCGGCGCAGCCAGAACAGGATCAACAATATCAGCAGATTCCATAAGGATTCATACAGGAAGGTGGGATGATAAAAAATCCCGTCGATGTTCATTTGGTTCACGATAAAATCGGGCAGAAACAGCTTGTCCCGCAGAAAGGATTCGGCAACCGGCCCGCCATGAGCCTCCTGGTTGATGAAGTTCCCCCAGCGTCCGATCATCTGGCCTGCAATCAGGGACGGTGCACAAATATCCGCAATCCGGATAAAGGAGTAACCCTTCCTCCGGCAATATATACTGACGGCAATGATTGCACCGATCAAAGCCCCGTAGATGGCGATGCCGCCCTCCCAGATGGCGAACACATCCATCAGGTTGTTCTTGTAATCATCCCACTTGAAGGCGACGTAATAAATCCGCGCTCCGATAATCGCCGAAGGCACACCCAGCAGAATAACATCCATGAAAAAATCGGGGATGATCTTGAAGCGTTTCCCCTCGTAAATGGCCAGGTACAGCCCTATCAGTGCCGCGGTACCCAAAATAATGCCGTACCAGTGTACGTCAATCGGCCCCAATGAAAAAGCAATCCGTTTCAGCGCCAAAGGCATGCTCGTGCTCCTTCCCTCCCCCGGCTTCCTGCCGGGAGGTAGCCATCAATTATTCCACATCGTCCATATCTTCATTGATGGTTTCCGTCAGCTTATTAGTAAATTGCAATGCCGCATTAAAGCCCATCCGCTTCAAACGGTAGTTCATGGCCGCTACCTCGATAATCACCGCCAGGTTCCGTCCGGGACGTACAGGGATGGTCACCAGCGGCACATCCGTTTCGATAATCCGGGTAGTTTCCTCGTCCAGCCCAAGCCGGTCATACTGCTTGTCCTGCTGCCAGGTTTCCAGCTTAATGACCACATTGATCTTGGTGTTATTGCGTACTGCGCCTGCACCAAAAAGTGTCATTACATTAATGATGCCCACGCCGCGGATCTCCAACAAATGTTTAATCAGCTCCGGCGCATTGCCGATGAGTACATTTTCCGCCGTTTGGCGGATTTCCACCGCGTCGTCGGCGATCAGCCGGTGGCCGCGCTTAACCAGCTCCAGGGCTGTTTCGCTTTTTCCGATGCCGCTGGACCCGGAGATCAGCATACCGATGCCATACACGTCCACCAATACACCATGGATCGTTGTGGAGGGCGCCAGCTTATGCTCCAGAAAATCGGTAATTTGTCCAGCCAGCATCGTGGTGTTGACATTGCTGCGCATGACGGCAATGCCGTTTGCATCAGAGGCTTCCACCAGCTCCATAGGCACATCCAGCCCACGGGTGATAACAATACAGGGTGTTTCATCCAGGCAAAGGCGTTTCATTCTATCCTTGCGCTCCGCTTCCGGCAGCCGCTCAAAAAAAGCCAGCTCCGTCTTGCCGAGGATCTGCACCCGGTCCTCCGGGTGATATTCGAAGTAACCTGCCATTTCAAGACCGGGACGACATAAATCGGCCACTTCAATGGTTCGCTTCAGCCCAGGCTCTCCACTTATGATTTCCATCTGGAACTTATTTGCCAATTCGCTGACTTTCACTTTTTTGGGCATGTTCCTCGTTCTCCTTTATATACCAATAGTACCATGGTATAAGAATTGTCCGCATAAATCAACACTGGGACTTGAATCCTCGCATGTTCCAGGCCATACCAAGGCAAAAAATAAAAAGCCGGCTGCATCAGCCGGCTTTTATCTCTATGTGGGAAAACTTATTTGATCAAGATGGACTCAGTGCTATCCTTGTCGAAGAAGTGAGCCTTGTTCATGTCGAATGCCAGCTTCACAGAAGTGTTATCCTTGATGGCAGAACGTCCGTCAACACGGGCAACTACAGTGTTAACACCCAGACCGGCCAAGTGAAGGAACATTTCGTGACCGAGGTTTTCGGTTACTTCCACGTTTGCATTCACGAGGGTGTTCGGAGAGCCTTCCAGGAAGATCGGCTCATCATGGATGTCCTCGGAACGAATACCCATAATTACTTCCTTACCAATGTAACCCTTGTCGCGGAGAGACTTCGCTTTGCCACCCGGAACTTCAACGCGGATGCCGTTAGCCTTGAAGAATACAGCGCCGGCTTCGTCAGCCAGAGTACCGTTGATAAAGTTCATGGAAGGAGTTCCGATGAAACCTGCAACGAACATGTTAACCGGGAAATTGTACATTTCGTCCGGAGTAGCAGCTTGTTGGATAACGCCTTGCTCCATAACAACGATCCGGTCGCCCATGGTCAAGGCTTCGGTTTGGTCATGCGTTACGTAGATGAAGGTGGTTTCCAGACGCTTGTGCAGCTTCAGGATTTCAGTACGCATCGCTACACGCAGCTTGGCGTCCAAGTTGGAGAGAGGTTCGTCCATCAGGAACACTTGCGGTTCACGCACAATGGCGCGGCCCAGAGCAACACGTTGACGTTGACCACCGGACAAAGCCTTAGGCTTACGGTCCAGCAGATGCTCGATGTCGAGGATTTTGGCAGCTTGACGAACGCGTGCGTCAATGTCGGCTTTCTTGAACTTACGCAGCTTCAGGCCGAATGCCATGTTTTGGTATACGTTCATGTGCGGGTACAGGGCGTAGGATTGGAACACCATTGCGATGTCGCGGTCCTTAGGAGCTACGTCATTCACCAGACGGTCACCGATGTACAGTTCGCCGGAAGTGATTTCTTCCAGGCCGGCAATCATACGAAGGGTGGTGGACTTACCGCAGCCGGAGCCGCCAACCAGTACTACGAATTCTTTATCTTTAATATCCAGATGGAAGTCTTTAACGGTCGGTTCGGTGTTTCCCGGATAAGTTTTTACGATATGGTGTAAGCGCACGCCTGCCATATTTAATTCCTCCCACATGATCATTTCTTGTCGTTCTTGATAGTCTTATCTTACCCTATCCCCGGTCTTGTGACTATGCACAAACCTTACAAAAAAACTACTTCCTTTTCGTCACTTTGTACAATAAAAGCGCTGTCTTTACCAAGACCGCATCATTGAAGGTCCTGACGTCCTTGCCGGTCTCCTGCTTAAACTTGTCCAGTCTGTACAGAAGGGTATTGCGGTGAATATACAGCCGCTTGGCTGTTTCGCTGACATTGCAGTCCAGTGCGAAGAAATTCTCCAGAGTGGACAGCATCTCCTGATCCAGCACATGGTCGATGCCGCGGAGAATATGGTCGACAAACTGCAGCCTGTCCTGATCCGGAACGGCGTACAGCAGCTTCTCCATATGCATGGTCCAGGGCAAGTGCAGATTGCTACCCACATGGTACATTTTGCCCAGACGGATGGCCTCCCGCATCTCCTGGACCGAGGACAGCAATGACGCGGCAGGGGTTTTGGGATAGTTGGTGGTTACATGGCACTCGCCAACCCACTCATTGGACAGCATCTCGTACAGGGCGCTGCAGAGGGAAAACAAGGCCTCTTCCTGGGTTTCCTCCACGTCACTTTCCCGGTCCTCATCCTGGCTGGCGGTCAAGAGCCCCTCCGAGCCAAGAATCAGCCACTCCTTCTCCATCAGAGGGATCAGCAGGATCTCCTCATCAAAAAAAGACTCCAACAGACGCTTCAGCTCCACATAGGATACCTTGCGCATGCCGGTATAATCCCCATTCAGCAGGAACGGAATTCGCGGGGTATAAAGGGACAGCTGCGTAGCCAGCGGCTCCGGCATATCAGCACGGAAATCTCCGGATTCCAGCCGTTCCAACAGCCATTCCCGCACCAGCAAAGCCTTGCGTTCGTCTTCATTGGCAGGCTGCACCGGCTCTTCGTGATTGACGGGGGCTTTTCCCCCCCATGCCTCCAGCAGCATCTCCACCAGCCTGAGCTCGGAGGGAGTCACCAGCGCCTCTTCCAGCTCCAGCACGTCAACCTGTTCCGGATCGGGAGCCCCTAGAGCTACATAGACCTTCCCGTTTTTTCCTGCCTTGCGAATCAGACCTTCCTGTGTCTGCCGCCGGCCCGCCAGCCGGTCCCAATCGTCTGCGGACATAACCTCCCTTTTTAAGGGGATTTGGAGAATCTCCTTCAGCTCTTCCACAATATGATCCCAGTCCATAACCACTGCTCCTATGCCGCCTGATTGAAATCTGCGGGGTATCTCTTTCTATTGTAACATATGAGGCTTGCCTTCACAGCATGTCCCCAAACACTGCCGCCTCTCCCCAAAAAAGAAATCCCCCCAAGGCATACGCCCAGGGGGAATCATCAGGGTATTCTTATTTAAGCAGCCGGCGGGCCGTTACATAATGGTCGTTCCACCAGCCCTTTTCTATAGTAGAATATTTTACACCGCCATCGCCGTAGGTATGAATCATGTTCCCGTCACCTACATAAATCCCGACGTGGCCGATTTTCCCGTTGGAGTCCTTGGTTGTGAAGAATACCAAATCCCCCACCTGCAGATTTGCCCGGCTTACGTAAGTTCCCTCCAAAGCCTGATTGCGGGAAACCCGGGGAAGAGTTATGCCATTTTGGGCAAAAACAGTCTTGACAAAAGAGGAGCAATCGAAGGTGGCCGTCTGGCCGTATTTGGCGCCGAATACATACGGAGTTCCCAGATACTTGCGGGCATCGAGAATCAGCTTTACCTTCAGTTGGTCTTCCTTGGAGAGTACACGTCTTGCTCCAATGAATTGATCGGCGTAAGCACTCATCTTGCGGACGACCACCTCATCCGCCGACTTGGAGGACATGGCAAACTCATTATTGCCCATATAAATCCCATTGAAGGAGATATAACCGTTGCCTCCAAAAAACACAATATCCCCCGGCTGAACATTGCCGGACTCCTTCACGAAGGGCTTGTCCATTTTGTATTGGGCGTTCATGTATCGGGGAATCTCATAATCCAGTGTCTGGTAAATGTAATACACCAGGCCGGATGCATCAAAGCCCTTCGAGGGGGTCGCTTGTCCCTTGGCAAAATCCTGTCCTGCCATCTCACGAGCGATGGATACCGCATCCATGTCTGCTGCTGCTCCATGGGCCGTACCTGCCGCACCGCCGGCATAAATCGCTGCTGCCGTCAATGTAACCGCCACAACCTGTTTTACTTTACGAGTAAACAAGAATTGATCCCTCCAAGGCTGCTAGGCCGTGTCTGTTTCAGACACATCCTAAGATTGTGTGAATTGTGTAGAATCTCCCGATTTGGCAAAACCATGATCGGCTATACTAAGGTTACCATGGTAAAGACGCCTTCTCCCATGCAAAAATACTGGTACGGAAGCCAGCAAAAGCACACCCGCGCCAATTGATACCTGGTTTGGTAACGATTCCACTGCACAACAATCATAAGGATGGCTTATCGGGAGTCATTCTATTACAAAATAAAAAGAATTTACATGAGGAAAAATAAGACTACAATAAATAGATAAAGCAGAGGTTTGTAAAAACATTGATGGAGGAGGAAGAGATATGGCGATTGTGGAGGTTACCATTGTTCCGCTGGGCACAGGAAGCCCCAGCGTCAGTCATTACGTAGCGGAGGTACATAAGGTACTGGAGCAGGCGGAGGAGGCGGTGAAGTTTCAGCTTACGCCGATGAGCACCATTATAGAAGGAGAGCTGGACCAGCTGTTGGCCATAGTCCGGCGAATGCATGAGGTTCCGTTTCTGAAGGGGGCCGCGCGGGTGAATACCACGATCCGGATTGACGACCGGAGGGACAAAGCCGCCACGATGGAGTCCAAGCTTCAATCTGTCCGGGACAAGCTGGAGTAAAGAGCAGCGTTTCTTTACCTTCTCTTCACATAGGGGGCAGCATGCTCCCTCAGCCAGCACGCGACGCCATCCTCGGTGTTAGCTACGATAATCCCGGTAGCGGCCGCTTTTAGCGTTTCCACTGCGTTGGACACAGCATAACACTCATCCGCAATTCCAAACATTGGAAGATCATTCAAGCCATCACCGAAGCAAATGACCCGTGTACACCCCAGCTTTTCCTTCAGCTTCAGAATTGCGTTTGCTTTGGTGGCTGGCTTGGGCATAATTTCACTTACGCGGAGCCAAAAGAACAGGCCGTCGCATATGTAAAATGGATATCGTTATCGATCAAGCCTTGAATCACCCCTGCGCTAAAGGGGCTGATTTCATGATTCCGGGTAAGCAGAGTTCCGTCCAGATCGGATACATATAAAGTCGCCAATTTCCAGTCCTCCTCACACAAAAAAACCGCTGCCTCTGGGTAAGAAGCTGCGGTGTTAGTTTTACATATGGTGGAGGGCGATGGATTTGAACCACCGAACCCGAAGGAAGAGATTTACAGTCTCCCGCGTTTGGCCACTTCGCTAGCCCTCCATGGGTAACAGAGCAGGTAAAAATAAAAAATGGTGGCTCGGGACGGAATCGAACCGCCGACACGAGGATTTTCAGTCCTCTGCTCTACCGACTGAGCTACCGAGCCACAAGGGTAAAAAATATAAATGGCGGAGCCGACGAGATTCGAACTCGCGGTCTCCTGCGTGACAGGCAGGCATGTTAGGCCTCTACACCACGGCTCCGCGTAAAGTGAAATGGTGGGCGCTGAGGGGATCGAACCCCCGACCCTCTGCTTGTAAGGCAGATGCTCTCCCGGCTGAGCTAAGCGCCCGGGTAAATATGGTAGCGGCGAAGGGAATCGAACCCCCGACCTTTCGGGTATGAACCGAACGCTCTAGCCAGCTGAGCTACACCGCCATATTCAATGAAAAAGAGGTAATACGGAGAGAGAGGGATTCGAACCCTCGCACCGCTAACGCAGTCTAACCCCTTAGCAGAGGGTCCCCTTATAGCCACTTGGGTATCTCTCCATAACCAACAAATCAGAGCTTGCGCCCTGAAAACCGGATGCGAAACGAGGTCACCGACACCTCATGATCTAAACCACTGCTTACGAAGGGAGTGTGACTTGCGCCACTCTCATAGGTTAAGCCCTCGACCGATTAGTATTCGTCAGCTCCATGCATTGCTGCACTTCCACCCCGAACCTATCTACCTCGTCGTCTTCAAGGGGTCTTACATACTGGGAAATCTCATCTTGAGGGGGGCTTCACGCTTAGATGCTTTCAGCGCTTATCCCGTCCGTACGTAGCTACTCAGCCATGCTCCTGGCGGAACAACTGATGCACCAGCGGTACGTCCATCCCGGTCCTCTCGTACTAAGGACAGCTCCTCTCAAATTTCCT
>JAEWGW010000041.1 GCA_023388055.1 Bacillota bacterium
GTTGTAGACTTCATAGTAAGCGCCTCCTTGGTGGGTTTTAGGGCATTGACCCGTCACACCCCCATCATACGAGGCGCCCCTGTTTTTGTCCAAGGCCATTTTCTTAGCCTACACAGGAATGTTTACATTCTCAAAACCGCCGATTTGAGCCGCTAAGAGCTTCTGAGTTCCGTTACAGCAAACAGTAACTGTCTGGAACCGCTGTTCTGTTGCTCCATCTGCTCCATCTGCTCCGTCTGCTCCGTTGCTCCGCCTGCTACTTCTACTCCTTCTACTCCTTCTACCACTTCTACTCCTGCCACTCCGTCTGCTACTTCTACTCCTGCCGCTCACCCTTTCTGCTCCTTCTGCTACTTCTACCCCTTCCGCTCCTGCCGCTTAAATGGGCAACAACGGAATCCGTTCGCGACTGCCGGCCTTCTCTACCATCTCCGTCCACGCGGCGGGTTTATTGGGCAGAATGGCGTAATAGGTGGTCAGGAATTGGGCCACCAGGCTGCCGGGCAGCGCATCCGTCTCTTCATAGGGCAAGTAGCACAGGTCCAGCTCCCCTACCGCCTCCCCGTCACCCAACCAAGAGGGATGGACGTATTCCAAGTCCAGCTTCCGGTAGCCCAGATGGGCCAGCACCTCCCGCCGCACAAAAGGGTCCATGGGTTTGATGCCGCCGAAGCTGTGATCCTGGATCAGGTAGGGGTTATAAATTTCCGCGAACATCCCTTTAAGCTTACGCCCGCTGGCCACCGCCCATTCGTTTAGCTCCCGCTGCCTGCGCTGCGCCAGGAACGGACCAATCCCAAGCCCCTCCCGGCCGATAATCGTAAAATCCGTCATCGCCACTTCCATCTCCGGGTAAAAGCGGTATTCCGTGGCGCCTACCACCTGGCCCTGCTCCACGGCAACATATACCCGCAGGCCGTTGTCCTGCAGCGGCTCGTCCCACAGGGGTGCCTCCAGCACCTCCTCCGGCGGAAACACCTCCTGCATCAGACGGTGCATAGCGGCAAAATGGGGATCATGAATCGATGTGATCCGAATAAATTCCATGAATATGTCTCCTCCTCGCTATTGTGAATGACGCCGGTGTCCGCTGCTGGTTGTGACAATAATTGGCGCACATCCGGTTGGAGCATTTGTTCAAGCGCTTCTAGATCAGCTGTTGGAGCATCCGGTTAGAGCATTTGTTGAAGCGCCCGTTAGAGCATCTGTTCAACCACCCGCCCAAGCACTACTGGAGCACCTGTTGGCAATGGGGCGAACTCGGTTTTTCATATACAATCCTGCCTCGACACGGCTTTTCGTGCATTGTAGTCGGTTTTTCATATATAATTTGGCCATTTCCCTGTCCCGGCCGTATTTGTATATGATTTTTCATGTTTAATCATCAAAAATGGGCTTCCGGCCGTTTTTATACTCGGTTTTTCATATACGCCAGGTGCAGCGAAAAGGGCGAATCGGTGCAATGGACATAACTAGTTGAAGTGAATAGGGTGCACCGTCCCCCCCTCACCCGTTCAAAAACGGATTCCGCCACTCCATCAGCACCGCATGGTTCAGCGATTCCTCATCCTCCAGGTAGCCCTCCAGCACCGCCACCGGCGTCCGGCCGCAGCGCAGGAGGAAGGTAATCACCGGGTCCTTCAGCCGCCCGGCCAGCACCTCCTCCAGATACTGCTGGGGAGTGAACCGGTCCGCCCACTTATAATACCCCGACATCCGTCCGCCGCCCAACAGACGCTCCAGCCCAAGCTGCACCACCACCTCGTACATGGTCAACATCATCCACTTGCCCAGGCCCAGCTTCCGGTAGCGGGGCGAGACGCTGATATCCACCACATATAGGCTGTTGCCCTGAGGGTTATGGGTGCGGATATACCCCTCGTCGGTGATCTCCGCCCAGGTGTGCTGCGGATGGTCTGCGTCATATGCCACCACCAGCCCGGTCATGGACCCGGCCAGCTCCCCCTCTACCTCCACACACAGCGCTCCTTCCGGAAAAAACGACACATGATTGGCCAGCTGCTCCTTGTTCCACCACAACTCCGAAGGAAACGGCGGCGGAAAGCATTCCGCCTGGATACCGATGAGCCCGTCGAAGTCCTTCTCCGTATACCGCCGGATCACAGTCCGGTGAGGTTGGCCCTCCGGGGTAAACGTGTATAGCTCCTTTTTCATAAAACGCCAGCCCTTCCCTCTACATCGTCGTCCAGTCGGGATACAGATCCGTCCGGCGATCCCGCCACGTAGTCACGCTGCCCCGCTGTCTGACCTCCTCCAGCAGGCTCAAATCCAGATCCGCCGTAACGATCATGTCGTCATTTATTTCCCCTTCGGCCAATACTCCCCGGGGAGGAAACGGGATGTCGTTGGGGCTTAAGATGGCGGCTTGACCATAGTTGGCCCGCATAAAATCTACATTTTCCAAGGCGCCCACGGTTCCTGTTGTCACCACATATATCTGGTTCTCCACCGTCCGGGCATGGCAGGAATAACGCACCCGATAAAACCCGTGCCGGTCGTCGGTGCAGGACGGGCAGAAGATCACATCCGCCCCCGCGGCGCGCACCATCCGCACAATTTCCGGAAACTCGATGTCGTAGCAGGTCAGAATGCCTATCCGCCCTTTTGCCGTATCGAACACCCGCACCCCGTCCCCGGCGCTCATCCGCCATTCGGTGACCTCCGTCGGCGTAATATGCAGCTTGTCCTGGCGCTCCACCCGGCCATCGGGATAAAACAGATGAGCTGTATTGTACAGCCGTCCCTCCCGCTCCGTCACATGGGTGCCCCCGATAATGTGGACGCTGTGGGTCTGGGCCAGCCCCCGGAACAAGGCCGTGTACTGCTCCGTAAAACCCGGCAGCGCATGAATGGGCAGCCCTTCCCCCGCACCGTTGCCGATGGACAGCAGTTGGGTCGTAAAAAACTCCGGGAACAGAATAAACTCAGCCCCGTATTCCATCGCCGTTTTCACATAATGCTCCGACTGTCTGGCGAAGTCCTGAAACCCCTCCGCCTTGCGGAGCCGGTATTGTACGGCGGATACCCGCATTTTCAATGGAAACCCTCCTGTCCGCCGCCGGCTCTGCAGCCCGCAGCCCGTTATGCCGTTATGGTACCAAAGTTATCCGCCCTCCGCCACTTTCCGGATGCTGGCCATGTTGGCTCTGGCGCATTCGTACCCCAGCTCCATACAGCGGTCGGCGCAGGGGAAGTCCAGGATGCCGATGGAGCCCAGCTCCGGGGACAGAATCAGCTCCGGGTAGCCGGAATCCGCCTGGGACATCCGGTGCAGACCCAGACTGACCGACCGGGACAAAATGGAGGAAAAGCTCCACTTGGACAGGTGCAGGGGCGTCACCGTCACCAAATCCACCGCCACAATCCGTTTGGCGCCCATCGCCTTCAAAGCAGCGGCCGGGCAATTGTCCATCAGACCGCCGTCCACTAAGAGCCGCTCCCCCATCCGCACCGGCCGAAAAATGCCGGGGATGGACATGCTGGCCATGACGGCATGGGCCAGGCTCCCGTCCGGGACCACCTCGCAGTGGGGGCCGAGAACCCCGCTCTCCGCCGGGCGGTTGGCGAACAGCACCTGGGAGCCCGCCGCCAGATCCGTGGCCGCCACTGCAAAAGGCAGCTCCAGCTCTGCGATCTGCCGTTCCCCCAGCAGCTCCTCCAGCAGCTTGCCCAGCCGTTTGCCGCGGATCAGCCCCGGCAGGGAGCCCTTCGGCGCCAGCCACCGGCAGGCCAGGCCGGCATAATCCACATCCATCAGCTTGGCGCTGAGCCGGGAGGTCAGCACCGCCAGCTCCCGGGCGGAGGCGCCACAGGCCAGCATGGCCGCAGCCAAGGCTCCTGCACTGGTTCCGGCTACTGCCTGAACCGGGATGCCCTCCTCCTCCAGCGCCCGAACCACCCCCGCGTGGCAGCAGCCCGTTACTCCTCCCCCGCCCAATGCCAGAGCAATACCGCCTTGCTGCTCCTGACCCACAGAAAATACCCCCTTTTTTATGCGATGATGGGATGATTGTTATATAGGGTTTCCGAACTGCCGGGACTTTACCGGAATGAATGGATATACAAGTGTTTCACCTAGAACTCCGGGCGTTCACCGGGTATAATTAAATGAACGTTATTATTGAAGCAATCCGCAGGATAAGGATGAAGGAGGCCAAAACCCGATGAACTGCCCGGTATGCGATAATGTGAAAATGCGTGAAGTGGAAAAAGCAGGCGTTACCATAGACACATGCCCCCAGTGCAAAGGAGTCTGGCTGGACCGCGGAGAACTGGACAAGTTAATGAGCGACGTGCGCGAGGTCCGGGAGGATTTCAATACCTGGCAGAAGCAGCGTGATGATGATTACGAGCGCCGCGATTACGACCGCCGTGATGGTGAACGGCGCGACTACGAACAGCGGAGCTACGAGCATAACCCCTCCTACGACAAAAATCATTACCCTCAGCAGGGCTACAAAGGCAAGAAGAAAAAGAGCATTCTGGACAGTCTGGGCGATCTGTTCGACTAGGAATAGCTTTCCAGTCCATATTCGCTGTACCTTAACAGCTGTGTTTTATCGAAAACCAGCCGCTGCCCCCGCCACGGGGTAACAGACGGCTGGTTTTCGCGTCATCATAACCGGGAGGAATTATTCCACATGTCTTCATCAAAAATAACATTCAAGCTCCCCCTCCGGGAGTATGCGGGGCTTCTGGCGCAGTACCTGATCCCCCAATGGCCCGCTATGACTGCGCTTGGGCTGCTGCTTCTTGCGGGCATCGCCATGCAGCTGATCAGCCCTCAGCTGATCCGGTATTTCATCGATACGGCCCAGTCAGGCCAAGGCGGCGAGAAGCTGATGCAGGCGGCCCTGTGGTTTATCGGCTTGTCCGTGCTGACCCAGGGTGTCCGTGTTATCGCAGCCTACATAGGAGAAAATGTGGGCTGGACCGCCACCAACCGGCTTCGCAGCGAGGTAGCCGCCCACTGTTTGAAGCTGGATATGTCCTTCCACAAGAACCATACCTCCGGGTCCATCATTGAACGGGTAGACGGGGATATCAACGCCTTGGGCAACTTTTTTTCCAACTTCGTCATTCTTCTGTTAAGCAACATGGTATTAATGGCCGGCATTCTGGTTCTGCTGTTCCGGGAAAATGTGCTGATCGGCGCGGTGATGACGATTTTTGTGATCTTCGCCCTGACGGTTATCCAGCGCATCCGGCGTTACGCCGCCCCCATGTGGACCAAAATGCGCCAGATCAGTGCGGAATTTTACGGGTTTCTGGGTGAGCACCTGGAGGGCACCGAGGACACTCGGGCCAATGGAGCTACCGCCTATGTGCTGCACCGATTCCACAGCCTGCTGCGCACCTGGCTGCCGATCCGCATCCGGGCGTTTTTCGGGTTTGCCGCCATGTGGATTACAGCCATTGTGGTGTTTGCCCTGGGAAATGCCATGGCCTTCGGCATCAGCGCTTATCTGTGGCGGCAAGGGGGCATCACCATCGGCGCTGTGTATATGGTCTTTCACTATACGGAGCTGCTGGCCCAGCCCATTGAAAAAATCCGCCAGCAGCTGGAGGATCTGCAAAAGGCGGATGCCAGCATCACCCGGATCCGGGAGCTGCTGGGCACCGAGTCCTTGATCCGCGACGGCGACAGCGGCAGACAGCTTCCGGAGGGAGCGCTGTCGGTAGAGTTCCGAAGCGTCACCTTCGGCTATGAGGAGGACAATACGACTCTGGATGATCTGAATTTCAGACTGGAGCCAGGGAAGGTGCTGGGGCTTTTGGGCCGGACGGGAAGCGGAAAATCCACCACCGCCCGGCTGCTGCTTCGTTTCTATGATCCCGGAGAAGGAGCCATTCTTCTGGGGGACACGGATATCCGGGAAGTGCGCCTGCATGATCTGCGCAGCCGGATCGGCTTCGTTACGCAGAATATTGAAATTTTCCAGGGAACGGTCCGGGATAACCTGACCTTCTACGATGCAAGCATTGACGACACTCTGATCCGGCAGGTGCTGGAGGAGCTGGGTCTGGGCAGCTGGCTGGCTTCCCTGCCCCAGGGTCTCGATACTCTCCTGGAATCCGGAGGCGGCGGTTTGTCAGCAGGGGAAGCTCAGCTCTTGGCCTTCGCCCGGGTGTTCCTGAAGAACCCGGGACTGGTGGTGCTGGACGAAGCCTCCTCCCGGCTGGACCCGGCTACCGAGCAGCTGCTGGAGCGTGCGGTGAGCAGACTTTTGAAGGACCGCACCTGCATCATTATCGCCCACCGCCTCTCCACCATTCAGCGGGCCGATGATATTCTGATGCTGGATGACGGACGGATCGCCGAACACGGCAAACGGCTTGCGCTGCTGGCCGATCCGGGCTCCCGGTTCAGCCAGGTGATGGAAGCCGGACTTGAGGAGGTGCTCGTCTAATGAAAGCAACATCAGCTCAACCCGCCGGGGAGAACCGGCGTTTAAGCACCTTCCGTCTTTTTATGGGACTGATTCGTAATACGCCCTGGCTGTACAGCTGGAACCTGCTGAACTGGATTATCATCACGCTGGTGCCGATTCTGCCCGGTTTGGTCACCAAGGAATTCTTCGACGTCCTCTCCGGGGCATCGACCACCGGTTTTAATGTGGCGACGGTCATCGCCCTGCTGCTGGCTTCGGCTATGGCCCGGGTAGCCGCTATTCTCGTCGGATTCCTCTCCGACGTTCACTTCCGCTTCCGGGCTGCGGGACTCCTGCGCCGCAATATGCTGGAGCATATTCTCCGGGAGCCGGGAGCCAAGGCCATTCCCGGTTCACCGGGTGAAGCCATCAGCCAGTTCCGGGACGACGTGGAGCAGGTGGAGGAAGCGGTCAGCTGGTCCGTGGACGCCATCAGTATGATCTTTTTTGCCGCGGTATCCGTTTATATCCTGGCCCGGATCGATGCCCAAATGACCCTGTGGGTATTCCTGCCTCTGGTTGTGGTTGTGGCATTGGCCCAGCTTTCCACCGGTTGGCTGCAAAAGTACCGCGCCGCCAGCCGCGAGGCTACCAGCCAGGTGACGGGGGCCATCAGCGAAATGTTCACCTCCGTCCAGGCCATTCAGGTGGCCGGAGCCGAGGACCGGGTGATCGGTCAATTCCGGGAGCTGAATGATACCCGGCGCAAGTCCATGCTTAAGGATAAGCTGTTCAGTCAGGCGCTGGATTCGGTTTTTTCCAACACAGTGAATCTGGGAACGGGCTTCATTCTAATCCTGGCCGGGCAAAAGATGCAGAACGGCACCTTCCATGTGGGGGATTTCGCGCTGTTCGTCTACTATTTGAATTTCGTTACTGCCTTCATCCAGAATTTCGGCAAGTTCCTGACCTACTATAAACAAAGCACAGTTTCCAGCGAACGGATAGGTGCGCTGCTCCAGGGTGCGCCAGGGGAAAAGCTTATCCGCAAGGCCCCGCTTTATTTGCGCGGAGAGCTGCCTGCGCCTGCCGAGATTGCTTCAGAGGCGGTGCCCGGCACAGTTTTGAAGGGATCCGCCGCGGATGCCAGCTTGGCCCTGGATGAACTGAAGGTGAAGGGTCTGACCTATATGTATCCCGCTACGGGACGGGGAATCCGCGAGATTGATTTTACGCTGCAAAAGGGCTCCTTCACCGTCGTTACAGGCCGGATCGGGTCCGGCAAAACCACGCTGGTCCGGGCACTTCTGGGCTTGCTCCCTCCCGACGGAGGACAGGTGCTGTGGAACGGACGCCAGGTGGAGGACCCGGGCAATTTCTTCGTCCCGCCAATGAGCGCGTACACCCCGCAGGTTCCCCGGCTGTACAGCGATACTCTGACGGAGAATATCCTCCTGGGCCTGCCCAATGAGGGCGGTCGTCTGCAGGAGGCGGTGCACGCGGCGGTGCTGGAGCATGACGTGGAGGAGCTGCATCTGGGGCTGGACACGGTCATCGGCCCCCGGGGCGTGAAGCTCTCCGGCGGTCAGGCCCAGCGTACGGCAGCCGCGCGGATGTTTGCCCGGGAGGCAGAGCTGTATGTCTTCGACGATCTGTCCAGCGCCTTGGACGTAGAGACGGAGCAGAAGCTGTGGGAGCGGCTGTTTGCCGGGCGGAAGGCTGCTTGCCTGGTGGTCTCCCACCGCAAGGCGCTGCTGCAGCATGCAGACCGGATTCTGCTCCTCAAGGACGGCCGGCTTCACGCAACGGGAACGCTGGCAGAGCTGTTGGACACCAATGAGGAAATGCGGCGCCTGTGGAGCGGCGAAATTTCGTAAAGCTGGAATGTGCGGGGGCGGGCACTATGCGTGGGAGCTTTGGGCAAACACTATGAGCGGGCGGGCACTTTGGGCGGGCCCAACCGATTATCGCCCACCTGCCTTCATCTAACGGACACCAGGGATCTTATTTAGCTCAAAACCTGCCTTTTGCGATTCTTACGGACACCACAGCCCTTATTTGGCTCTTTCCTTCTCCCGCAGAGGGTTTTGGGACGGAATAAGGTCTCTCCAGTCCTCAAGTTCCCCAAATACCCGGTTTCCTGCAAAATAAGGTCTCTCCAGTCCGTTACACCGGCTTGCGAAACCCCACCACTCCTCTCTGTCCGATAAAGCTGCCTAGAGTCCGTACGGCTTTTCCGCCAACTGCTTATGCTTGTTTACCTGCCCACCAGCCCGCACATTTGCCTACGTCCATACGGCTGGCCGCCAACAGGTTATGCTTGTACCGGGGCCGCGGCCCCGCTCTGGCCTGCCAAACCCAACCCCCGGCCTCCACGCCAGGGGTTTTATTGGCTTGCGCCCCGGTAAACGGATGTGTAAAGGTCAGGCAGAGCGGGTAATACTCTTTAGTGAATGCCTGCTTTGTGGTATGATATTAATCACAGCCACTGTCGATTGTCACACTATTCCGAATGTTTGGATAAGCTATGCGCTTTCATCATGCTCTGTTCTGCTCTGTTATACTGTTTTCAAAATTCTGTTTCATTTCCATGGGAATGACGAATCATGTCAAAAATCCGTTTCTGCACTTTGTGACCGTTTTCACAACCTTATTTTTCCACCCTTATGGCTCAAGGATTTGCATTTGATTCGAAGAATTCGTTATTTGTAATGATTTTCACAAATACGTCACGAATGACCTCTTTTCAAAACAGCTAAACCGTATTATTCTATAGTCATAGGAACTGTATCAATAATTTAAATTATCTGTTTTCGGGAGGGTGACCGCAATGAAACAATGGGATGGATTCCAAGGCGGCGCATGGGAAAAGGAAATTAACGTAAGAGACTTTATTCAACAAAACGTAACTGTATATACAGGTGACGACGCGTTCCTGGCACCAGCCACGGATGCAACCAGCCAATTGTGGAAGCAAGTCATGGATCTCTCGAAGCAAGAACGGGATAACGGCGGCGTGCTGGATATGGATACCGAAATCGTGTCCACCATCACCTCCCACGGCCCTGGCTACCTGAACAAGGACCTGGAAACAGTTGTCGGCGTTCAAACTGACAAACCCTTCAAACGGTCCCTGCAGCCCTTCGGCGGCATCCGTATGGCAGAGCAAGCCTGCGAATCCTACGGCTTCAAGGTAAGTGAAGAAGTCAGCCGTATTTTCTCCGACATCCGCAAAACTCATAACCAAGGCGTATTCGATGCCTATACCGACGAAATGAAGCTGGCCCGTAAGGCCGCTATCATCACTGGTCTTCCCGATGCTTACGGCCGCGGCCGGATCATCGGCGACTACCGCCGCGTTGCTCTTTACGGAATCGATCACCTGATCGCCGAGAAGAAGAAGGACCTGTCCAACACCGGCCTGCGCACCCTGAGCGATGATATCATTCGCCTGCGCGAAGAGCTGAACGAGCAAATCCGCGCGCTGAGCGAGCTGAAGAAGCTGGGTAAGGCTTACGGCTTCGACCTGTCCCAACCGGCACAAACCGCCAAGGAA
Organism: Bacillota bacterium; assembly: GCA_023388055.1. GTDB lineage: Bacteria > Bacillota > Bacilli > Paenibacillales > NBRC-103111 > Paenibacillus_AR. The sequence continues at coordinate 9,949 of JAEWGW010000041.1, forward strand.
GCTTTCCAGTGGCTGTACCTGGGTTACCTGGCTGCCATCAAGGAGCAAAACGGCGCTGCCATGAGCTTGGGCCGCACCTCCACCTTCCTGGACATTTATGTTGAACGCGATCTGAAGGCAGGCGTTTTGAACGAGCAGCAGGCACAAGAGCTGGTTGACCACTTCGTAATGAAGCTGCGTCTGGTGAAATTTGCCCGGACACCGGAATACAATGAGCTGTTCAGCGGCGACCCCACTT
>JAEWGW010000028.1 GCA_023388055.1 Bacillota bacterium
CCCTCAATCAGCTGCGCTGATTCGAGGCGCCCGAACCCCCATCCGGCCTCCGGCCAGGACCGGGGGTTGGGCCAAACCGCCCTCAATCAGCTGCGCTGATTCGAGGCGCCCGAACCCCCATCCGGCCTCCGGCCAGGACCGGGGGTTGGGCGGGTGAATCTTAAGCTTTCCTTAAACGAGCGCAGAGCGGCTTTTATTAAAGCCGCTCTCTTGGTACTATATTGAAGAAGCCGTCAGATCAGGAAGCCGGTCAGGATGGCGGATACGGTGCCGATGATGGCCCCCGCCGCACAGTCTGACGGATAATGCAGACCCAGATACATACGGGATACGGCGATGAGCAGGGCCAGAGGCAGGAGCAGCAGACCCAGCAGAGGCGACGCAAGCACGAAGGGAATAATGACGGCGAAGATGGCGGTTGTATGTCCCGACGGAAAAGAATGGTCTGTCAGCGGTTTTTTGCATATATTGATATGGGGCAGGACAAGGTATGGACGCAGCCGGGGATATTTCTTCTTCATAATATGGACGGGAACATGGCTTAGGGTAAGTGCCAGGAAGCTCTGCATGGCCACCTCATTCCAGGGGCTGGGGCCGAATATGGACATCCCCAGAGTGAACAGGATGGTCAGAGTTGCGCCTCCCATGTGGGTGATCCGGTTCATCAGCCAATCGGTAAGAATATGCTGTCTTTTGTTCACCCATCGGAACATCTCGACTTCCCTGTACTGCAGCCAGGTGACTACACGGCTCATGGCTTCCGCCTCCTCTATTTATGGTCCCGCCCTCATGCAATTGCAGAGGTGTTCAACCCCGGCAATTGCGGGTATAGGTTGTATATTACCTTTATAATCGTACTTTTTTTATGTTAAACGCAGATCAACGCACAGAACGGAAAATGTAAAATTTACTTGCGTTTGACGATAACCGAATAATCCGGGTCTATAATGAAAGTGAGCATGATCTCTAAAGGGGGAATATTCGTGAAAGTGGCATTGTTTACCGATACGTTCCTGCCCGATGTCAATGGAGTCGCCCGGACTCTTGGCCGCTGGGTGGATTATCTGGAGAGCCACGGAGCGACCTGCCGTGTGTTTGCGCCCCAGAGCGACGGCGAGACCGGATCGGACTACAACAGCTTGCTGGTAGAACGTTTCTACAGTGTGCCGTTCCTGTTGTACCCGGAGTGCAAGCTGGCCATCCCTAACCCCATCAGCATCAAGAAGACGCTGCAGGAGTTCAAGCCGGACATTATCCATTGCGCCACACCGTTTAATCTTGGTTTGTACGGGCTGCATTACGCCAAGAAACACAAAATTCCGGTAGTGGCTTCCTACCATACTCATTTTGACCAGTACCTGCAGTATTATAAGATCCAATGGGTGGAGGGTATGCTCTGGCGATATCTGGGCTGGTTCCACCAGACCTGCCGCAAGATTTATGTGCCTTCCCGTTCCACGCTTCATTACTTAATGGAGAGGGGCTTCTCCAATTTGGAGGTATGGAGCCGCGGCGTGGATGTGTCCCGCTTCCACCCGGAGGTGGACCGCGAGGCGGTGCTGCGTAAGGCAGGTGCAAATCCCGACAAATTGTCTCTTTTATATGTAGGACGTTTGGCCCCTGAGAAAAGTGTCGATGTCCTTCTGGAGGCATATGATCGGCTGCCGGAGGAGCTGAAGTCGCAGACGGAGCTGATTCTTGCCGGCGACGGACCTTTATACAAGGAGCTTAACGAATCCTATATAGACCGGAAGGATATCCACTTCCTCGGATTTACCGAAGGGACAGCACTGACGGACTTGTATGCGGCAGCGGATCTGTTCGTATTCCCCTCCGCCACAGAAACCTTCGGGAATGTGGTGCTGGAGGCGATGGCATCAGGCACAACGGTGATTGGCGCGGCTGCAGGCGGCGTCCAGGATACCGTCAGACATATGGAGACCGGGTGGCTGTGTGAGCCGGGAGACGCGGGGGCTTTTGCGGAAGCCATCGCCACACTTTTGGAGAACGAAACCCTCCGCAACACCATGGCCCAGGCAGGGCGGTCATACAGCGAGCTGCAAACCTGGGATTCCATCTTCTCCCGTTTGCTGGACAGTTATCGACAGGTGGTGCCCGAGCTGGGCGAATTGTCGAGCCATGAGCTGGCAGCGGCCAAATAATGCAAAAGGCCCTAATTCCGGTGGAAGCACCGGAAAGGCCTCCGCATGCCCGGCGGAACCCTTAAGTTCCAAAAACAGTGGATGAAACCCCCTGCTGCTGGGTGATAATGAGAAGGACATGCCCTAGGCCTGTGGACAGGGGAACACTCCGCAACAGGACAGTGAAGGTCAAGAAACACCGTAAGATTGCGTTTGGATACGCAAGACGGAGGAATTTCCCGGTTGTATTCCCTTTATTGCCCGTAAACAGCCTTAAGGAGGCGGTTTGGGGCTTTTGACAAACGGGGGTAAAGAGAGGAAAATCAGTATCGGCTTTCGTATCCGACGGAAAAGTTTTCAAAACACAAAGATTCGTTTAGAGAGAGAATGAAGAAAGGGAAGTAGTAAAAAAAGGGGGCTTACCATGCTGGACCATATTGTTTTGGCTTTGCAGCTGATATTAGCTTTAATCGGCGCGTATCAGCTTGTGCTTACGTTTTTTGGATGGGTGCGTAAAAATAACAAAAAAAGCTTCGAGCCGCAAAAGTCGTTTGCCATTCTGGTTGCTGCCCACAACGAGGGCAAGGTGGTCGGAGCACTGCTTGAAAACCTCAAGCGGTTGAATTACCCCAAAGAGCTGTTCGATGTGATGGTCATCTGTGACAACTGCACCGACAATACCGCCGAAATCTCCAGAAGCCACGGCGTTTATGCTTTCGAGCGTTTTAATCCCAACCTCCGCGGCAAGGGATACGCCATCGAATGGATGCTCAAGGAGCTGTGGAAGCTTCCCCGCACCTATGACGGCATTGTGATGTTCGATGCGGACAACCTGGTGGAGCAGGATTTCCTGATCCACATGAATAACGACCTTTGCGCCGGCCACCGTGTGGTCCAAGCTTATCTCGATACCAAGAATCCGCATGATTCATGGATTACCTCTTCGTACGCCATTTCCTACTGGTACTGCAACCGTCTGTGGCAGCTGCCCCGCACCAACCTGGGACTGGCTAACTATCTGGGCGGCACCGGCATGTGCTTCGAGACCACCCTGCTGAAGGAAATGGGCTGGGGCGCCACCAGTCTGGTAGAGGATTTGGAATTCACCATGCGCTGCGTCAAAAGAGGCATCAAGCCGTACTTCGACTATGATGCCAAGGTATACGACGAGAAGCCGCTGTCCTTTAACGCCTCGGCCCGCCAGCGGCTGCGCTGGATGCAGGGACACTTCGATGTGGCCCGCCGCTACTTCTTCCCCCTCGTATGGCAGGGGCTGAAGGAAGGCAATTGGGCTAAGGTGGACACGGCCGTTTATGCCTTGAACGTCTACAACCTGTTCCTGAGCGGCATTATCACCATCATGCTGTATGCCGACCAGCTCCGGGCAGGAGGGCCGTACTTCACGTCCCTGTTTGAAAATGCGCCCTGGTTCTTCGGCGTACTGTACCTGCTGAATGTCCTGGTGTTCCCGCTGGCTCTGTATATGGAGCGGGCGCCGAAGAAGATCTGGAAGTCGCTGCTCTTGTTCCCGGTGTTCCTGGTATCGTGGTATCCGGTAACCTTCTACGCCTTCTTCACCCAGAACAACAAACAATGGAGCCACACCCAGCATACCCGGGTGCTCCGGCTGGAGGAAGTGCAAAGCAAGCAGGCCAGCTAAGGGCTCAAGGCTCATGTTTTCAGCTAGTTAAATTTGGTTTGACTTGAGCAAGACTTTATGATAAGCTGTTTGAGTGCTATTAAGAAGAAGCGCCCGCTTCTCACCTGACCGACAGAGCGTTGGCTGGTTCTAGTCACTTAAGTGAACGCTTAGCGGTGTTGCTTATGACGCGAGATCAGGATGTGGGCGGTTAGTGCCTGCATCCTTTTTTATATTAGGTTCAAGGTACAGGTGAGAATCCAGTGGAGGTGGAACGTTATTAGCAAGGATCATATGATTAACGAAGAGATTCGCGCCAAGGAAGTTCGTTTGATTGGTCCCGAAAGCGAGCAATTGGGCATCAAGCCTTTTCGGGAAGCATTACAAATGGCTCAGGATGCCAATCTGGATCTGGTGAATGTAGCCCCTACCGCCAAACCGCCGGTTTGCCGGATTATGGATTACGGCAAGTTTCGGTATGAGACACAGAAGAAGGAAAAGGAAGCGCGCAAGAATCAGAAGATTGTTGAACTGAAGGAAGTCCGCTTCAGCGCCACTATCGATGAGCATGACTTCCAGACCAAGCTCCGCAATGTTCTGAAGTTCATTCAGGACGGAGACAAGGTGAAGTGCAGCGTACGTTTCCGCGGTCGTGAAATTACCCATGCTTCCATCGGCCAACGCGTCTTGGAACGGGTAGCGGTAGAAGCCGAGAGCATTTGTGTGGTGGAACGCCGCCCTAAGCTGGAAGGCCGCAGCATGATTATGATACTGGCGCCGAAGTGATTCGGAGTCGGCAATAACTATTAGGAGGACTTCAGGAATGCCTAAGATGAAAACTCACCGTGGCGCCGCCAAGCGTTTCACGAAAACCGGTACTGGTAAGATCAAAAGAAACAAATCGGGCAAACGCCACATTTTGGAGCACAAGAGCTCCAAGCAAAAGGCAAGATTGAGCAAATCCGCTATCATGACCAAGGGTGATACCAAGCGTATTGAGTCCCTGCTGGTATACGTGAAGTAAGCAACGTTTCCCTTTGAACATTCCCCTCAGGTGGGCTTAGGCCGATTCCGAGGCTACCATAACATGATCCGGCCTCTGGCACGGAGCAAGTTATTCAGGGCAAAGCAATTCATTTATTCAGGAGGCTGACTACTATGGCAAGAGTTAAAGGCGGGTTTGTGACTCGTCGTCGTCATAAAAAAATCTTGAAGCTGGCAAAGGGCTATTTTGGCTCCAAACACCGGTTATTCAGAACTGCCAACGAGCAGGTAATGAAGTCCCACATGTATGCATTCCGTGACCGCCGTCAAGTGAAGCGCGATTTCCGCAAGCTGTGGATCGCCCGTATCAACGCGGCTTCCCGTCAAAACGGATTGTCCTACAGCAAGTTCATGTTTGGCTTGAAGCTGGCCGGCATCGACGTAAACCGCAAGATCCTGGCTGATCTGGCTGTAACCGACGCTAAGGCATTCGCCGATCTGGCTGCCGCTGCTAAGGTAAAGCTGAACGCCTAGTACCGCGGGTATACGCGCGTGACTGAAAGAGCCGGATAGGGAGAGCAATCTCCTTGTCCGGTTTTTTGCATTTTGCAGGCATGAAAGGCCAGGCTATCACATAGAATCAACTAAATATTAACAATTCTCAAGTTGCGATCAACTAGTATAGCAGATGAGGTAAAAAAAGTCATTTGTATAATTTTCCTTACTATTTTTGTAACAATTTCAGATAGCTGAAAACTGATTTTCATGGTAAGATCTCAATTGTAAAGTGATAAATATCACAAAAAAAGAGAGTGGATTGAACATATTGTGAAATTCGCATTTCTGTGAGAAGGGGAGTTGGCATACATGCGAATGAAAAGGCTGCTTGCTCTGTTGACTGCAGGTGCAGGAACGGCTCTTTTGAGCGGCTGCGAAAGTCTGGTTGTGTTGAATCCCCAGGGGCCTGTGGCAAGAAGCATTGCTGAGCTGATTAACTGGTCCTTGCTGTGGATGCTGTTGGTCGTGGTTGTGGTGATTGGTTTATTTGTGTTTATTGTGTGGAAATACCGGGAGAGGCCGGGGAACGAAGACTACGAGCCTCCCGAGGAGCATGGCAGTCTGGCACTGGAGATAACCTGGGTCGTGATTCCGATTCTGATCGTGATCGCCCTGACTATTCCTACGGTGAAGGCCCTGTACAAGCTGGAGGATGTGCCGGCCGGTTATGAGGACCAGGCTCCGCTTGTGATTCATGTGACCTCTGCAGACTGGAAATGGATTTTTAGCTATCCGGAGCAAAATATCGAGACAGTGAACTACGTGAATATCCCCGCGGGACGTGCAGTGGATTTCCGGCTGACCTCCGCCGGCACCATGCAGTCCTTCTGGATTCCGGCTCTTGCGGGCCAGAAGTATGCCATGGCGAAGATGGAGAACCAGCTGTTTTTGGCCGCGGACCACCCGGGCTCCTATCTGGGCCGCAACACCAACTTTAACGGCAAGGGTTATTCGGGAATGGAGTTTGAGGTCCTGAGTCAAACCCCCAAGGAGTTCGAGGAATGGGTGAGCGACGTGAAGGCCACTGCTCCCAAGCTGTCCGAGGCGGAATATGAGAAGCTGCTGGAGCCCACACATCTGGGACGGCAGACATATTCCAATACTCACCTGGAGTGGGTAAACCATGCGGATCCGGATTCCAAGTCTTACACCAATCCGGAGATGTACCGTCTGGAACATGGCTATCCGGGTAAAACCTTCACCGAGCCTGATCAATACAATGCACCAAACAGCGGTGAATCCCAAAACAACACCAAGAAAGACGGGGGTGAAAAGCATGGGCATTAAATGGGATAAAATACTGGTAACCGGGGATCCGATGATTCTCGGCGCCCAGATTTCGATCGTTTTGGTATCGGTGGGCATTGTAGCGCTGCTGATTTATCTCAAGCGCTGGCAATGGCTGTGGAAGGAATGGATCACCACTGTTGACCATAAGAAAATCGGGATCATGTATATTCTCTCAGGTGTGGCTATGTTCTTCCGCGGCGGTATGGACGGTCTGATGATGAAGGTCCAGACCTCCCGTCCGGAAATGGAATTCTTAAATGCGCAGCATTATAACGAGGTGTTCACGACTCACGGTGTGGTCATGATTCTGTTCATGGCCATGCCTATGCTTATCGGCCTTATGAATATTATTATTCCGCTGCAGATCGGCGCCCGCGACGTGGCGTACCCTCAGTTGAATGCTCTGAGCTTCTGGCTGTTCTTCAGCGGCGCCATGCTGTTCAACCTGAGCTTCGTTATCGGCGGTTCTCCCGATGCCGGCTGGACCTCTTACTTCCCGCTGGCGGGCAAGGAATTCAGTCCGGGTATCGGCAATAACTTTTATGCCGTAGCGCTCCAGATTTCCGGTATCGGTACGCTGATGACCGGCGTCAACTTTATTGTGACGATCATGAAGATGCGTGCTCCGGGTATGACTCTCTTCAAGATGCCGATGTTTACCTGGACCTCTCTGGTTACCAACCTGATTATCGTTGCCGCGTTCCCGATTCTTACGGTGGCGCTGGCGCTGATGACCTTTGACCGGCTGTACGGCACCCACTTCTTCACGGTGTCAGCCGGAGGTATGGATATGCTGTGGGCCAATCTGTTCTGGCTATGGGGCCATCCCGAGGTCTACATTGTTGTTCTGCCGGCTTTCGGGATTTTCTCCGAGGTGATCGCCACCTTCTCCCGTAAGACGCTGTACGGTTACACCTCCATGATCGTTTCTATTGTGGGTATCTCCGTGCTGAGTATGCTGGTTTGGGTCCATCACTTCTATACCATGGGGGCTGGGCCTGGTGTAAACTCCTTCTTCTCCATCTCCACCATGCTCATTGCGATTCCCACCGGGGTAAAGATGTTCAACTGGCTGTTCACCATGCGCAAGGGGCGGATCCAGATGACCACCGCTATGCTATGGGCGCTGGCCTTTGTTCCCTGCTTCGTCATCGGCGGTGTAACCGGGGTTATGCTGGCTATGGGCGCGGCGGATTACCAGTACCACAATACCTTGTTCCTGGTGGCGCATTTCCACTATGTGCTCATCCCCGGCGTTGTATTCGCGGTATTCGCAGGGCTATACTACTGGTGGCCGAAGATTTTCGGCACCCTGCTTAACGAACGTTTGGGCAAGTGGCATTTTTGGCTGTTCGTGATCGGCTTCAACGTAACCTTTATGCCGATGTTCTTCCTGGGACTGAACGGCGCGGTAAGACGGGCCTACACCTACTCCGAGGAATCAGGCTTTTCGCCGCTGTTCCTGCTTTCGGGTCTGGGGAGCGCAGTATTGGCAGCCGGCTTCGCTGTATTCTGCTACAATATCTATTGGAGCTTCCGCTACGGTCCGAAGAATGTCGTCAGTGACCCGTGGGATGCCCGCACCCTGGAGTGGACAACGGCTTCCCCGCCGCAGTTCTACAACTTTGCCAAGATTCCGGTAGTGAAATCGCTGGATGAATTCTGGCACATGAAGAAGAAGGGTGAAGGCTTGACGCTGAAGGAGTCCGAGCTGGAGGAAATCCATATGCCGCGCAATTCATGGTTGCCGGTGTATATGGGCGGAGTGTTCATGGTAGCAGGCTTCCTGCTGGTCTTCGAGCTCCATATTGCCGCCTTGGTTGCTCTGGTTGGTGTTGTGGTCGGCCTGATCATCCGTTCCTTTGATTATGATGAGGGTTATCATGTGCATACCCATGAGATCGCCTATCGGGAGAAAGCATGGAGAAGCATGGAGAAAGAGGTGAACAAGTATGACGCATCATGAGAATACGGCCCTGCCCATGGAGTACCGGACAGAGCAAAGCCGGATGAATATCCTTGGCTTCTGGATCTTCCTGGGGGCGGAGATTGTACTGTTCGCCACTCTCTTCGGCGTCTATGCCGCCTTGTATCATCGATATGCAGGGGGACCCACTCATCAGGACCTGATTAATATCCGTGACGTTCTGATTCAGACCGTGCTGCTCTTAACCTCCAGCTTCACCTGCGGACTGGCCATTCTGCAAATGCGGCGCGGCAGTCTCAAAGGACTTATCGGTTGGCTGGTAGTGACCCTCTTGTTGGGTGCAGGCTTTCTGTTTATGGAAATCAATGAGTTTGCCCACTATATCCACGAAGGGGCTACCATGCAGACCAGCGCCTTCCTGTCCAGCTTCTTCGTGCTGCTGGGCACCCACGGTTTGCACGTAACCTTCGGTATCGGCTGGGCGGTGCTGATTATCATTCAGCTGCTCCAGCGGGGACTGACTCCTGTTACCACCCGCAAGGCCTTTATCATCGGCTTGTACTGGCACTTCCTGGACGTGGTGTGGATCTTTATCTATACCTTCGTCTACCTGAAAGGAATGGTGATGTAAAATGCATAAGAAAGCCGGCTTTCCCACCGCACAAGTCCTGGGGTTTCTCGGTTCTCTTCTGATGACCTTCCTGGCAGGGGCAATTGCCCTCCGAACATCCTTGAGCTTTTCGGCCATTATGTGGATCATCGGTTCTTTGGCTGTTCTCCAGGCCGGCCTTCAGCTGTTCATGTTCATGCACGTCAATGAAGGTGATGACCGGAAGATGCAGCTGCTCAATATTGCGTATATGGTTTTCCTGGTTATAGTCATTGTTGTGGGTACAATCTGGATTATGTCCGGCTTGCATCAAACCCACTGATGGATCAGGAATGTTAAATTGCGGCTCCCTTCTCTAAAGAGGGGGCCGTTTTTTGATGTAAAGGTGCCATTGTGGGACAAGAGTTTTTATTATATGATAAGAAGTTGATGGACGGGCTCCACACTGTCTACAACCATTACATGTACAAGAAATGCGAGGGACCCCATGTATCCAAAAGAGCTTTCCTACACCATGCCCCCCGAGTGGGCTGAACATAGCGGCACATTGATCTCCTGGCCTGTCCGGGACTCCATGGTATACCCCGAGGATTACGAGGACGTATGCCTTGGTTATGAGCAAATTATCCGGGCCATCGCTGAATTTGAGCCTGTGACCGTAATAGTGAATCCGGAGGATGAGGCCCTGGTGCGCTCCAGACTGGCCGGAGTGCAGGCGGAATGTCTGCCTGTTGCCCACAATGATGCATGGCTCCGCGACAACGGCCCCACCTTCCTTACGGATAAGGCCGGGAATCTGGGAGCCGTCAACTGGGGCTTCAATGCCTGGGGCGGCAAATACGAGCCTTGGGATTTGGATGATGCGGTGGCTCCGGCGATTATCGCCCATACCGGTGTCCGGAGGTTTGATGCCCCTATCGTGATGGAGGGCGGCTCCATCCACACAGACGGGGAAGGCACTATCCTTACTACTGCGGAGTGCCTGCTCAATCCCAACCGGAACCCGGACCTGACCCGGGAACAGATTGAGGAAGAGCTGAAGCAGCATACCGGTACCGAAAGGATAATTTGGCTTAAACGCGGCTTAAGCGGCGACGAAACTGACGGCCATGTAGACAATATTGCCTGCTTCGCGGCTCCCGGCAAGATCATTCTCCAGGTGTCCGGTGAACCGGGAGACGAGAACACGGACATTACCCGGGAGAATATCGAAATCCTCTCCGCCGCGGTGGATGCCAAGGGCCGCCAGCTGGAGGTTATCCGGATTCAGCAGCCTCCGTACAGGGAGTACAATGGAAAACGTCTGACCCTGAGCTATCTGAACTTCTATTTTGTTAATGGCGGCATTATTCTGCCTGTATTCGGCGGAGATGCGGCGGAGACGGACCGCCTGGCGGAAGAGACGCTTGCGCAAACCTTCCCGGGACGGCGCATCCGCACCGTAGATGGCATGGCAATTATTAAGGAGGGTGGAAACGTGCACTGCACCACCCAGCAGATGCCTGCGCCGAAGTAAACATACGATGTATTCAGGAGGGACAATCATGAGAAAAGTTACCGTAGCAGCTACCCAAATGAGCTGTACGTCTGATATCGAAGAGAACATCCGCCGGGCGGATAAGCTGGTTCGGGAGGCTGCGGCCAAAGGGGCACAGATTATCCTGCTTCAGGAGCTGTTTGAGACACCGTATTTTTGCCAGAAGGAAAAATCGGATTATTACGTCTACGCCAGGGAGCTGGAGGAAAACAAAGCGGTGGCCCACTTCCGGGAGGTAGCCCGTGAGCTGCAGGTGGTACTGCCAATCAGCTTCTATGAAAAGAAAAACTACGCCCGCTACAATTCCCTTGCCGTTATTGATGCGGACGGCTCTGTGCTGGGCCTGTACCGGAAAAGCCATATCCCCGACGGCCCAGGCTACGAGGAGAAGTTCTACTTTAATCCGGGGGATACCGGCTTTAAGGTCTGGAAAACCCGCTATGCCAAAATCGGCGTCGGTGTCTGCTGGGACCAGTGGTATCCCGAAGCGGCCCGCTGCATGGCTCTTATGGGTGCAGAGCTTCTGTTCTATCCCACGGCCATCGGTTCTGAACCCCAGGACGGCAGCATCGACTCCCGCGACCACTGGCAGATGTGTATGCTGGGCCATGCAGCCTGCAATTTGATGCCGGTCATCGCCTCCAACCGGATCGGCCTGGAATCCGACAGCGATTCCAGCATCACCTTCTATGGCTCCTCCTTCATCGCCGGTCCCACCGGCCAGAAGATTGCCGAAGCCGGGAGGGAGGAGGAGGCTGTCCTCACCGCGGAGTTTGATCTGGATCAATTGGAAACCCAGCGGATCGAATGGGGGATTTTCCGGGACCGCCGCCCGGATCTGTACCGTGCAATCGCTACGTATGACGGCAGTACCCCTATTGGCTGACACTGTAGAAAATCTCCAAATTTGGGACGGCATATGCCAGCTCATTTGGAGATTTTTTCATTTGTCGATGACGAAACGGAATGTCACATGCTATAATAAATCCGAATATCCTGTTGAAATATGTTGATAAGACGGATAGATTTGGAATACATTTGCAAATAATTCGACATAACGGAAGCGTCAGGAACAGTTTTTTAACAGCGGGCCTAAAAAGAAAAACGTAAAACAGATGCGGCTGCTCAGGAGAGGGTTTTTTCATGCCAGGATTCCGCCTACCATACTTGCGAAGATTGATGCTGCTTTTCCTGATTTTGGCCGCCGCCGCCGGGTTAGCTCCCCTTACTGCCCACGGTGAAGAAAAGCTGACAACCCCGCCGAGAGTCCTCATTCTGAATTCCTATCACAAAGGCTTCGAATGGTCGGATGAAGAAACGGCGGGAGTAACGGAAGCCCTGAAGAAGGCTGACCTTCATCCGGTAATCTATACCGAATATGCGGATTGGAAGAGGTTTCCCTCAGACTTTAACCGGGAGAACATGTTTTCCACCCTGCTCTACAAATATTCGGGGACCGATATTGATCTTATTGTGGCGCTGGATGATTTCGCGGTGGATTTTGCCCTGCAATTCCGCAAAAGCCTGTTCAACAATGCCCCGGTGGTGTATGCCGGCATTGTAGAAGGGGCTTCAGACAATCTGCTGTACGGCCAAACCAACATAACCGGCGTTTTGGAAAATGTGGACCCGGTCCCCACGATCCAGTCGGCCCTGACGGTAAATCCCGGAATGTCCAATGTCTATTTGCTCCATGACCGCTCCGAAAGCGGAGAGATGACAGGCAAGCAGATCCAAGAGAGGATCCGTGCAACGTATCCGGAGCTTGCTGTCGTTCCCCTGGACGGTAAAACCTTCCCCCAGGTGCTGGAGCTGGCGAAGGGGCTTGATCAGGAGCGGGACATGATTCTGATGACCACCTATTTCAGCGACGTCACTGGCAGCACCGTAGAATTCGAAACGGCGGCGAAGGAATTGGGCATGGTCAGCGCTGCTCCGGTTTACCACCTGTACGATTTCGGCATCCGCTACGACGGTTTTGGCGGAAGCACCATCAGCGGACGGACCCAAGGCGAGAAGGCTGCGGAATTAGCCCTGCGGATACTAAAAGGGGAACGGGCGGATGATATTCCCCGGGTGAAGCCCGAACAATTTACGACTGCCTTCAATTATGACATGCTGCAGAAGTTCGGTGTTGGAGAAGAGCGTCTTCCCAAGGCCAGCATCATTCTGAACAAGCCGTTTTCCTTCTATGACGAATACCGGAACCTTGTACTGGGTGTGCTTTGGTCGTTTGCCGTGCTTGTGGGTTTTATCCTTCTGCTTCTCGTTCATATCCGGCAGATTCGCCAGATGCGGCGCAGACTGGCAAGCAGCAACACGGAGCTGATCATGCTCAACCACAACCTGGAGGCCTCCGAGGAGGTGCTCCGCCGCCAATACAAGGAGCTGTCCTCGGTTAAGGAGAGTCTGTTTGTCAGTGAGGAGCGGTTCAGGCTGGCTACCGACGGCTCGGACGCCGTGATTTGGGACTTGGATTTGGAGAAGGGGCATTCCTATTATTCGGACCGGTGGTACGAGCTGATGGGTTACCCCAAGGATTTATACATAACGTGTGATGACGGCTGGAAGCAGATGATTCATCCCGAGGATGTGGCCGAAGCAGACCGGGCCATGCAGGCTCATCTGAACGGAGAAACCCCCTTTTATTCCACGGAATACCGGATGCGCAAACAATCGGGTGATGAAATCTGGTTTCAGGTGCGCGGGAAGGTCAGCCGTGGAGCTGCCGGGGAGCCCAAGCGCTTCGCCGGATCGATGACCGACATCACGGAACGCAAAGGCTATGAAGTGATGCTTCAAAAAAGCTATCAGGAACTGGAGGCAACTTACGAAGAATTGACTGCTCTACAGGATGAATTGATGGAGCAGTATGACCGGCTGGTGGAGAATCAGACGATGCTGACCAGAAGCGAGGAGCGGTACCGCCTGATTACCGAAGCCACCAATGACGGAATCTGGGAGATCGACTACAACACCAAGGAAACGTTCATTTCCCAAAGATGGTGGGACCTGCTGAAGGTGGACCCGTCACGGAGAGTGAAGGATTTTTCCTTTGCGGAAATGATTCACCCCGAGGATCTGGCGGGCTACGAGCATTGTATCGATGAGCATAAAACCGGTAAAAACGACTTTTATCAATATGAATACCGCTTGAGGCTGGGGACCGGGGAATACCGGTGGTTTCTGGGCAAGGGCAAGGCGATACGGGATAAGACCGGACAGATTATACGGGTGGTGGGCGCTGATTCGGATATCCATGATCTGAAAACCTCACAGAATAAGCTGCATGAGCTGGCATTTTTTGACCCCCTTACCGGCCTTCCCAACCGGCTTTCCCTGACTATGGAGCTGGAGCGTTATGTGAAGGCACCTGATGCTTGTGCGGTTATCTTCTATATGGATATCGATAATTTCAAGTATATCAACGACACCATGGGCTATTCCGTTGGGGATGAATTGATTCAGCTGATCAGCCGGCGGCTGGAGTCCTTTGACGGAGTGGAGGGAAGCTTCTACCGTCTTGGCGGGGACGAATTCGTGATGCTTCATGAGGGCTTCCAATCCCCTGAAGCCGTTGCCCGGACGGCGGACCAGCTGATCCGCTGGCTGAAGGAGCCGTTCCTGGTTGGGGGCAGCGTCATTCACCTGGCTCCCAGCATTGGTATTGTCCGGTATCCGGAGGACGGCCAGTCGGCGGAGGAGCTCCTGATGTTTGCCGATGTGGCCATGTACAAGGCTAAGGAAACCTGTAAGGGCGGCTACATTGTGTATGGCGCGACATTGCAGCAATCCTTTGCCAAACGGATGGAAATTGAACGGCATCTGCGCAACGCTCTGCAGAACGGGGAGCTGGAGCTGCATTACCAGCCGCAGTATGAGCTTCAAAGCAACGAGGTATCGGGGTTCGAGGCGCTGATCCGCTGGAACAATCCGGTTCTCGGCAATGTTTCGCCATTGTCCTTCATACCCATTGCAGAAGCCTGCCAGCTGATTCTTCCCATTGGCGCGTGGGTCCTGGTCAAGGCCTGCCGGTTCATCCGGGAGCTGCAGCGGCGGGACGGCAAGCCCTACCGGATCTCTGTTAATATATCCGTCGTGCAGCTGGTTCAGGATGATTTTATCAGTACGGTCCTGGAGTCCCTGAAGGAGGCCGATCTGGCCCCTGAATATCTGGAGATTGAGATTACCGAATCCATCTTTATGGAATCCTTCGAGCGGATCGTGGAGAAGCTGGATTACCTGAAATCCCTGGGCCTCCGTATTGCCCTGGATGACTTCGGGACCGGCTATTCCTCCCTTAGCTACCTCAAGGCGCTTCCCATCACCACCTTGAAGGTGGATAAAACCTTCATAGACGACGTGCCCAGCGCACCGGAGAGCCGGTCCTTGGCCAGCTCCATCGTCATGATCGGCCACCGGATGGGACTGGAGGTTATTGCCGAGGGTGTGGAATCCCGGGAGCAGCTGCAGTATTTGCGGAGCCGGAAATGTGACAAAATCCAGGGGTACTTTATCAGCAAACCCCTGCCGGAGCATGCGATTATCGGATGGCTGAAGGAAACCGCCGCGGCGCAGGAACACTCCGATACTCCTCCGGATTCTGAAGCTTAACCGATCTGGTGCAAAAAATCCGTACCTTAGATGCTGCAATGGCAGCGCCTGAAGTACGGATTTTTTTGATCCTACGCAGATTCAGCTTTACTTTGCAGAGGAAGCGGGGCAGGTTGCTTGCGGCTCCCCAGAAGGGTTTGGAGGCTGCGGAGATTCACCAGGATGATGCCTGCGAGAATAATGAGCGCACCCGCTGCAGAAATCCAGGAGAAGGCTTCACCATATACCAGGCTGCCCAGCCCCATGGCAATCAATGGGGAGATGTAAAGCCAGGTGGATGGGAAAACCGGATTTGTTTTGGCGTTGAGCCAGTAAAACAGACTGTGGCCGATCATCGACCCCGCTACAGCCAGATACAGAATGGAGCCCAATGCCGGAAGGGTGAGGACTTGGGCCGGTTGGGGATGCTCCACAAGCAGGGACAGAATAAGAAGCAGGAAACCGCCGAAGAGCATCTGGGCAGCATTCAGGGCAAGGGGCGATTCATCGGGACGGCGGTCCATTACGGACTTGGAGTACAACGCACCTCCCGAATAACAAAGCTCTCCCACCAGCACCACCAGACAGCCTGCCAGCCACATGTAGCTAAAGTCCAGCTTCAGGCCGGGCAGCATCAGCACGAACACACCGGCGAAGCCCACTGCGCACCCTGCTGCGGATAAGAAGGGTGTCCTCTGGCGGGTGTGGACGGTCTGGAGCAGCAGAATCATAATCGGGCCGGTTGCGGACAAAACAGCAGCCAGTCCGGAGCTGATATGCTGCTCTGCCCAATACAGGGTGGAGAAGGTGCCGAAGGTCACCAGGAATCCGGTAATCATCGTCTCCTTGCGCCATAAGAGGGACAGGGAGGCTTTTTTCTTCCACAGCATGTACAGGAACAGAAGTCCTCCTGCTGCGATAAACCGGATGCTTGCGGAATAAAACGGTGCCAGTCCCGCATCAATTCCCACTTTGATGGCGAGAAAGGTTGTTCCGAAGATCAGGCACATAACCGTAAAGCCCAATGCGATCATTCTGATTCCTCCTAAGGTGCTTTGCTGGGTAGCGAGCGTGAATGGATATTGGTTTTTATCATAAGGGAGAAGGCTTAGAACAGATGGGAATGGATAGAACAGACTGCCTGAAAATCATGTACAATAGGGTTAAAACACACGCATAAGAGGAGGTGATTGGAGTGCAAAAGGAGTCAAATGAGAGGACACAGCCGTTTCATTTGTTTGAGCAGGTGGTGGATTATCTGGTTACCCGGATTGGCCGGGGGGAGTGGCAAACCCATGAGAAGCTGCCCTCCGTCCGCAGTCTGGCTATAGAGCTGAAGGTGCACCGGCTTACGGTTTTCCGTGCTTACCAGGAGCTGAAGAACAGGGGATTGGTTTATGTCCGGGACAAAGCGGGATATTATGTGCACCCCGGTGCCGGAGCCTGTGCGCCGGAGCCCTCCGCCGGAGCCATTGTTCCCGCCTATTCTGTACGCAATCGTTTGTCGGAAATCCATCAGGTTCCGGTGGACTACCAATTTTCGGAGGCGCTGATCGATCCGAACCTGCTGCCGAATATGTATTTTTCCGATTATGTCAAAAGGGTCTTCGACCTCTATCCCAAGGTGCTGGCCACCTATGCTCCTCTCCAGGGGGATGAAGAGCTTCGGGAAACTCTCTGCCGGCATTTCTCCCACAACCACCGCTTCCATCTGTCGGCTTCTGAGCTTCTGGTTACCTCCGGCGCACAGCAGGCCATCGATCTCATTTCGCGGATTTTCCTGAAGCCCATGGATGCGGTGCTTATCGAACGGCCGACCTACAGCTCGGCAGTGGATATCTTCTCGCAAGCAGGAGCCAAGCTGGTCACGGTGGATATTCATCCGCATGGCTACAATTTGGAGCAGGTTGAATGGTGTATGCGGCATTATAAGCCACGGCTGTTCTATATGAATCCTACATTCCATAACCCGACAGGCTATACCGTTCCGGCGGAGCAGCGGAAGCGCCTGGTGGAGCTTGCGGAGCAGTACCGCTGCTTGCTGGTGGACGACGATACCAATCACGATATTTATTTTGGCAAAGAACCGCCTCCGCCCTTGTTTACGTATGATACCGAAGGGGTGGTGCTGTACATTCGGGGCTTCAGCAAATATGTGTCGCCTGGCCTCCGCATTGCCTGCGTAGCCTGCCGGCCGCCGCTTATGAAGCATCTGCTCACAGCTAAATCCTTGACGGATAATGGCACTCCGCTTCTCAACCAGAAAATCTTCCTTCACTACTTTACCTCTGCGCGGCTTCAGCAGCATCTGGGCAAGCTGCGGATTGCCCTGCAGATCCGCAAGGATGTGATGGAGGAGGAGCTGCGGGACTCCGGCTGGCAGTGGTCCAGTCCCGGCGGAGGCCTGAACTTATGGGTCTGGCTGGGCAAGGGTATATCCTCCCCCGCTCTTCTGGAGCGTTGTTTGGAGTCCTCTATCGCCTTTGTCCCCGGGGTGATCTGCGACCCCCTGCGCCAGATGGACGAATGGGCCCGGTTTAGCTATTCCTTCGCCAATGAGCTGCAGATCCGCGCCGGCATGAGGCGGGTGCTGGAGCTTTCCCGCCGGATTTGAACAGAATTCCCCTGAATTTGAGGAGCCATAAGGAATTGGCTGCTGTTATGCTGAAGGAGCAGGATTTCTAATATCCAACGTTCATAATCAGGGGAGGAAACGAACAAATGAAGAAGCCGTTTGCCGTTTATGCCGAGCTGGTCCGCAAGCTGGAGCGGGTGCCTGATGCGCCGGTCCGCATGGTCCTGGACACGGACACCTATAACGAAATTGATGACCAATTTGCGGTGGTGTATGCCTTGCTTTCGCCGGAAGAGCTGAAGGTGGAGGCCCTGTACGCCGCGCCTTTCTTCAACCATATGAGCACTGGGCCGGAGGATGGTATGGAACGCAGCTATGCGGAGCTTCACCTGCTTCTGGAGCGGATGGGGCGTCCGTCAGAAGGGTTCGTGTACCGCGGCTCCCGGAGCTATCTGCCTGATGCGCGGACGCCGGTGGAGAGCGAAGCGGCGCGTGACCTGGTTCGGCGCGCCATGTCCTCTTCGGCGGACGACCCTCTTTATGTAGTCGCCATCGGAGCCATAACCAATGTGGCTTCCGCCATTCTGATGGAGCCGGCGATTGTGGACCGTATTGTAGTTGTTTGGCTGGGGGGACATGCCCGGCATTGGCCTGTCCAGGATGAGTTCAACCAAGTGCAGGATGTGCCTGCGGCGCGGCTTATTTTTGATTGTGGTGTGCCTTTGGTGCAGATTCCCTGCTACGGGGTTGCCTCGGGGCTGAACACCACCACCTCCGAGATGGAACAGTATGTGAAGGGCTGCGGGACCATCGGAGACTTTTTGATGGAGCGGTTCTACGGATTCCGGGAGGATCATTTCGGGTTTTCCAAAATTATGTGGGATATGACGGCTATTGCGTTTCTGATCGATCCGGACTTTATTCCGACCCATCTGGTACACAGTCCGGTTCTGACAGACCAGCTTACCCTAAGTGAGGATGAAAGACGGCATTTTATCCGGTGCGCCTATTGGGTGGAGCGGGACAGCATTATGCGGGATTTCTTCCGGAAGCTGAAGAGGCATGCGGACTCATAAACAATAAAGGCTGGTGGAATGGATGGGCAAAATAGCGGTGGTAGGCAGCATCAATATGGACGTGGTGAACCGGGTGGAGCGGCATCCGCTGCCGGGGGAAACGGTAAGCGGGCTGGAAACCGCCTATATCCCCGGCGGCAAGGGCGCCAACCAGGCGGTTGCGGCCGCCCGTGCCGGAGCACAGGTGCTGATGATCGGGGCTGTTGGCCAAGACCCCTTCGGCGGTCCGTTGGTTGAAGCCTTGGGGAAGGCCGGAGTAGATACTGCGGGGGTACTGGAGAAGGAAGGCACCTCGGGGATGGCCTTTATTACGGTGGATGCCCACGGGGAAAATAACATCATTCTCTCATCCGGCGCCAATGGAAGGTTGAGTGCGGAGGACATGGAAGCCGGGCTGATCGGTGCTGCGGTCGGATACGGAGGAATGGGGCTTGGCGGGGTGCTGGTGCAGAATGAAATTCCGTGGGAGACCACGTCTGCTGCCATCCGCCGTGCACGTTCTCTTGGCGCAACCGTTTATTTGAATCCGGCGCCGGCCCGCAAGGTGGAGGATGAGGTGCTGGCGTTTGTGGACGTGCTGGTAGTGAATGAAACCGAGGCGGCAGCCATCAGTGGGATGAAGGTGGACAGCCGCGAGAATGCCGAGGCAGCAGCGCAATGGCTGCTTGGCCGCGGTGTCCGGGAGGTTATCGTGACGCTGGGGGCAGCAGGTGTGGTTTACGCCTCCAAGGAAGGGGAGCGGGTAAGTGCGCCCGCCTTCCGGGTGGAGGCCGTGGATACGACGGCAGCAGGGGACACCTTCATCGGCGCTTATGCCGCCGCCCGGGACCGGGGGGATTCCGTGCAGGAGGCCCTGCGGTGGGCTAATGCGGCGGCAGCTATTGCCGTCACCCGGCCTGGCGCCCAGTCCTCGATTCCGTCCGCGGATGAGGTGGACCAGTGGCTGAATAATAAGAGTTAGACACCGGGAAGGAGTCCTTCCTCTATTTAAAGTCACTGACCCCGTCCATTGCGGCGCCTGACAGCCCTTTGGCGAAGGTGCTGGCGCTTTGTCCGGTTAATTGCTTGAATACACTGCCAAACTGGGACAGGGAAGCAAATCCGCAATCCAACGCTATGGAGGTAAGATTCTTGTCTCCTTGCCTAAGGATCATCTGTTTGGATTTATCGATGCGGATTTTGCGGATGTACTGGGTGGGAGTCATGCCGTTTTCTTCTTTAAATACATGCCGGAAATGGTCTGGGCTGTAACCGCACATATCCGCCAGCTGGCTGAGCTGGATTTTTTGGCTGTAATATTGCTCGATGTACTTCGCTGCATACAGGGTCTGCCGGTTGGCGGGAGCAAGTGCCTTGTCTCCGGTCACACGAAGCACTTCAATCAGGAGCAGGCCCAAATAGCAGCTGACAGCTTCATCCGAGTAGCTGCTTCTGCAGGTGAGCTCCCGGTGGATCTGTTCGATCCAATAGAGCACGCCGCCTGATTGATCCCGGTACAGTCCCGGAGCTAAAGAGGGAAACCCGGAATCATAATCGAAGCAGAAGAACAACACTGATGTTTGGGTCTCCGAGTTCTCATTATGAATGCTGTCTGCGGGCAGTACGGCAAATGTGCCGGGTTCATAGCGGTATAACTGGCTGCCGAACTCGGTCGTGCCGATACCGGTTTGATAGTATACAATTTCGTAAATCGGGTGGCTGTGCCAATCCACATGGTGGCCCGGCGAATGGACGGACTTGCGCAGGAAATGGAGAGAATGGTTCATCACATAGACCCCTTGTTCGATTAAAGGCTTTGTAAGGTTTTATTTCACTATAGCATAGGATAGAGAAGGCATTTTCATATTTCGTAAAAATAAGTGTTGCATTCCTGTTGAATCCTATGGTATCATCAAATTCCGCCGCTGAGACAAGCACTGCAGCGGAAGGATGAAGAAACAAGGCAAGCAAGAAATTAAAAAATAATGCTTGCAAAGATGCATGACAATGTGGTATATTAAAAAAGTCGCCTCTTGAAGAAGAGAACGACGAGGAAACAAACGAGCTCCTTGAAAACTGAACAACG
>JAEWGW010000036.1 GCA_023388055.1 Bacillota bacterium
AAGAGCTGGTTGACCACTTCGTAATGAAGCTGCGTCTGGTGAAATTTGCCCGGACACCGGAATACAATGAGCTGTTCAGCGGCGACCCCACTTGGGTAACCGAATCTATCGGCGGTGTAGGCATGGACGGCCGTCCGCTGGTAACCAAGAGCTCCTTCCGTTTCCTGCACACTCTCGACAACCTGGGCCCGTCCCCGGAGCCGAACCTGACTGTGCTCTGGTCGACGCATCTGCCGGAAGGCTTCAAGGATTACTGTGCCAAGATGTCCATCAAAACCAGCGCCATCCAATATGAGTCCGATGATCTCATGCGCAACGAGTTTGGCGACGACTATGCCATCGCCTGCTGTGTATCCGCCATGCGCGTCGGCAAGCAAATGCAATTCTTCGGCGCCCGCGCCAACCTGGCCAAGGCTCTCCTGTACGCCATCAACGGCGGTGTGGACGAAAAGCTGAAGATCCAAGTTGGCCCGACCTTCGCTCCGATTACATCCGAATACCTGAACTTCGACGAAGTGATGAAGCGGTTTGACGATATGATGGAATGGCTGGCTGAGCTGTACATCAATACCCTGAACTGCATTCACTACATGCATGACAAATACAGCTACGAGCGCATTGAAATGGCTCTGCATGATACCCATATCCTGCGCACCATGGCTACCGGTATCGCCGGTTTGTCCGTAGCAGCTGACTCCCTGTCCGCCATCAAGTACGGCAAGGTGAAAACCATCCGTGACGATAACGGCCTGGTTGTAGACTTCACCATCGAGGGCGATTTCCCGAAATACGGCAACAACGACGACCGTGTAGACCAACTGGCTGTTCAACTGGTAGAGTCCTTCATGACCAAGCTGCGCAAGCACAAGACCTACCGGGATTCCGTACACTCCATGTCCATTCTGACCATCACCTCCAACGTGGTGTATGGCAAGAAAACCGGCAACACACCGGACGGACGCCGTGCCGGCGAACCTTTCGCACCTGGCGCCAACCCGATGCACGGCCGCGACGAGAAGGGCGCATTGGCTTCTCTGTCCTCCGTCTCCAAGCTGCCTTACCAAGCATCTGTTGACGGTATCTCTAACACCTTCTCCATCGTGCCGCATGCACTGGGCAAGGATGATCATTCCCAAATCAAGAACCTGGTTGCCATCCTGGACGGTTATGCCGTGAAGCAAGGCCACCACTTGAACATCAACGTGTTCAACCGCGAGACGCTGACGGACGCCATGGAGCATCCGGAGAAGTACCCGCAGCTGACCATCCGGGTTTCCGGCTATGCCGTTAACTTCATCAAGCTGACCCGCGAGCAACAACAAGACGTTATCAACCGTACCTTCCACAGCAGCCTGTAAAACAACACGAAACGGAAGGCCCTCGAAAAGCCCGGAATGCGCCACATGCGTATTCCGGATTTTTTCCCCGGGGGATAACCGCGGCGCAAACCGAGAGGTTTATTTTATCGGCTGTATCCTATATGCATTACATCTTACATGACTGCAAGAACGCACCGGAATTTTTTTCGTAAAAATAGACTACTGGACACCCGGGTTTACGCATGATATGCTGACGACTTGGGATTATGTTCATAAAGGAGGCGGCATACGATGAAGGGAAATATCCATTCCATTGAAACCTTCGGTACCGTAGACGGACCCGGCATTCGCTATGTGGTGTTCACCCAGGGCTGTCTGCTTCGCTGCTTATACTGCCACAATGCGGATACATGGGAAATCGGCACGGGCAAGGTGATGACAACGGATGAGATTATGGCTGATTTCGAAAGCTACCTTCCTTTCATCGAAGCCTCCGGCGGCGGGATAACCGTCAGCGGCGGCGAGCCGTTGCTCCAAATGGATTTTATGGTTGATCTGTTCCGCAAGTGCAAGGCCCGCGGCATTCATACTACCGTGGACAGCTCCGGCGGCTGCTATAGCACCGAAGAAGGATTTCAGGCCAAGTTGAAGGAGCTGATCCAGTATACGGATCTGGTTCTGCTGGACCTGAAGCATCTGGACGACGATGCCCACCGCAAGCTCACCGGACGGAGCAATGCCAACATCCTGCAATTTGCCCGTTTTCTTTCGGATAACAAGGTGCCCGTATGGGTCCGCCATGTACTCGTTCCCGGCTGGACCGACAGCGAGGATCATCTGCGCCGGATGGGCGAATTTATCAAGACACTGGAGAATGTCAAGAAAATCGAGATTCTTCCTTACCATAAGCTGGGTGTCTACAAATGGAAAACGCTTGGTTACAAGTATGCTCTGGAAAATGTGGAGCCGCCTTCAGCCGAAAGCGTCCAGCTTGCCAAAGAACTGCTTGGTGCCGCGGATTCCACTTTATCCGGCTCCGCAGCCAAATAAATGAACACAACAAAGCCGGGACTGCCCTAGGGCGTGCTTGCAAACTCCTCAAGCGGGTTTGTAAACACGGCCTAAAGGTTGGCCCGGCTTTTCATCATTTTTGTTTGTTTGAAGCGTGAATATAGGAGGTGTGCCCCATGTGGCCTTCCCGTCCCAAACACCCTCGTAAGACCCAACCCGCATCCTTGCCGGAGAATGAACCTCGCCCCACCATTCCGCTACCCGCCGAAGTCTATGTGGATCAGGACGCGGTTTCCGCAGGTCAAATTCAATTGGCCCATTGGCTGGATGAAAAATATGAGGAGTTCGTGGCCGGCGGCGGGTTGGACCGTCTGCCCGGCAAGGGCAAACCTCTTACGGTCCCCACAGGGGATGTGATGAACACCATCCTGAAGCAGGCGGGCGTGCCTCACCCCTGGGTGCTCCTGAGGCTAACCATCAAGGAATCCATCGAGGATATCGCACATCTGATGAAGCGTGCACCGGATGACCCGTCCATTGACGGACAGTTAGCCGAGCTGAACAAACGCATCGTCCAATACAACGTGGAGTCTCCCAGCCTGGCTCTGCACCGGCGCAAGCTGACCCGGGAGAATATAGCGGCTGAGCTGGAAAAGTGGAGGTAACTGTGTGTGTCTGGCGCGGGTGCCCGCCGTACCCTCCGCGGCTGCTCGAATTAGCGGATATATCGATGGGCAGCTCAAGTAAGTTAGCGAGAGGCGGCGACCGGCAACTGCAAAAGTGCAGTTATTTTTACCCGTTCATCCGATTTTCCCCTGTATAACTGCAAAAATGCAGTTATTGCTAGAGATAAACGGGAAATAACCCTGAGTGAAGCAAAATAACTGCACTTTTGCAGGATACGACCCCTACGAGAATAGATGGAGTTAAATAGATGCACTTTTGCATTTCACACCATCGTCAGGCCGCTCTTCAGCTGCTGTTACCTCCGTTCTACCACATTCAGCCACAGTTCCCTCTATTCTACCACGTTCATCCACAGCTCCCACCGTCCTCTGTCCTCCCACCATTCCACCACGTCCAGCAACCTTCCCCTCTGTCCAGCCGCTCTTCAACTTTGCTACCAATTCTGCGTTTCAAACGAAGGCGTCCCTTCCGATTTTGGCCTTTATCCCTCGCACTTCTGATGAGCTCACGCCGCCGGAGGTTCTTTGTGCTGGAGGGAACCCGATAGGCCCCGGAATATTCCAGGGGCTGCCGCCATATTGCGCCGGGACAGGCTGGTTCCATCCGCTTCCCCCGATTATGGTGCGGTACAGCTTCGGGTAATCCGGGTGGACCACGATATCCATTAGATAAGCCGAGGTCTGGCTGAAGGGCCGGCGTTTCCGGTTTAAGGACTCGATAATCTCCCCGCCGGTTTTGATGCCGATGCCATGGCCATAATAGAGGCCGTTAAACATCAGCAGCACATTTTCCCCCTGCCATTCCGGGTGATCCGGCGAAACATCCGGATTCTTGAAATACTGCACATCTCCCGGCACCGCATCCTGAGGCTTTTTGGAATCCACCAGCATCAGGTCTTCATCATAGTGCCAATCGTACAAAAGCAGCCCCCCGAACCATAGGTTAAACAACCCGTCCCCGAGACTATCCAGCATGCCTTTGTATAGCACAATGACCATGGCCGTTGCACACTCAAAGGCATACAGCGGTCCTTCCTGAAAAATGTTGCGGATCCCGTCTGCTGGGGTCACATTCGGCAGAAGCCGGAAGCCCCCCCTCTCATCCCGCCTCCAATACCGGGGATTGCAGCGGGAATCCCGGAACACCGCAAATTGGGCGCCGCTTATCTGCAAGGCCTGAGCCGCCTCCGTAAGCAGGACCCTGGTGCGGAGCTCAAAATCCAGCTCCTCCCCTGATGCATACCGGTACATGGTCTGTTGGCTGGCCTTCATCCAAAAAATCTCCGTCTCCGCAGGAGTTGCTCCCGCCGGCGGCTGGTTTGCCATAACACCTTTAACCTCAATCACGCTGTTTTCGCCCCCTCCTGTAGCATGAAGCCGCTCTTTACGAAAAACGTAAGAGCGGCTCTTTCGCAGCTGTACATGATATCAGGATATGGGCGGGAGCTTGAACAGGTGACTCCCGGACGCAAGAAGCCGGACTGCCAACCTGAAATTAACCGAAGAAAAAGTCCAGAGCGGAACCAAGCTCCCCCGATTTTTTACCGCGTAACATATTCGGGTCATAAATCTCCACAAACCCGCAATCCATGCAGGAAACAAATAAATAATGATGATGCTGGATATCCAGCAGCTTGGATAAACCCGTTCCGGTCATAGCAACCTCCTGGATGCTGCTGGACTTGCCGCCGCACTTGGCACACCGGAAGCGGCTGGCGATAACGTCTTCCACTCTATGCGGGGGATCCTGCTCCTCCCCTGTCTCTTCGTCCTCCAGTTCCCTGGATTCCGACTCCAATAAGACGGCCTCCTCCGGCAAAAAAATGGCCGACTTACAAT
Source organism: Bacillota bacterium (assembly GCA_023388055.1). Taxonomy (GTDB): domain Bacteria; phylum Bacillota; class Bacilli; order Paenibacillales; family NBRC-103111; genus Paenibacillus_AR. The sequence goes on from JAEWGW010000036.1 coordinate 4,856, forward strand.
GAGGACAACGGCCATGGACCGGTTCCATCTCCTTATAGCACCATGGACATTCCATATGGGTATCCCTCCATCACGGCCAGCTTATTTGTCTGTGCTCCTGCTGCGGAACCGGGCCACCTCCGCGTCATCCGGCTCCTGGCCGCCATAACGGGCCCGTTCGTAGGCGTCGCTCAGCTCCCGGTCCAGAAGCTTCGCCGCCATCTGGCCGGCAGCTGCGGACTGCAGCCCGGCCTTCGGCTTGGTCGCTTCCCGGGCGGCCGCCGCGGCTGCTTCAGCCGGGGTCCATTCCGCCTGCCAGCGGAAGCCCACCCGGACTGCCCGGCGTACCATCTGGGCATAGAGGTAACGCATCCGCTGGCGGTTGTCTGCAAGGTCCTCCCAACGAACCTCGCGGCGGCCTTGGAACAAGCGCTTCAGCCGTCCCAACGGACCGCCCCCGCCGGGTTTCCCCTCCCGGGTGGACAGCACCGTATCCACATAACCTGGATCGGGGTCCTCCGACTGGCCGTTGCCTCTCCGGGCGAACCAGGCCGCAACCCGTTTCAGCCAACCGGGAAGCCACCGGGACAGCCCCCTGACGCAGTAATAAACGAAGGCCGCAGCAGCTGCAATAAAAACTGCCATCAGGACATATTCCAGAATGACCCAAATGAGAGCAGGGTCACCCTTGGGCTCGGGCAAGCCGGATTGCTGCGGCCCCGGTGTGGCTGCCGGCTCCGGCGGCATTTCTACCGGCTCACCGGCCATCAGTCCCAGCAGCCAGCGCAGCGCCTCCTTCACAGCCGTGCCGATGGCGCCGTCCACCAACCCCCAGAAGGAGAGCAGAAAAATCGGAAGTCCGAACACGGCTACCAGAAGCCGGTTAAAACGCCTCATGTGGCGGGCGGATGCATTCCTGCCCCTTCCTCCATAAGTGCCCCCGGACAACGAATACGAGTTTCCCACCAGGATCGCCAGCAGAAACAGCGCCGACGCAATTACCGCTAGGCCGTCGGAATAGCTGCCCAGCCCTTCAGCCCGGTGGATATAAAAGCCGGAGGGTGCGCATAAGGCCAGTCCCATCCAAGGAAAGATAGGCTGGATTTCGCTTTTGCCGGAGCGGACAGCCCCTGCAGCCCTGACGGCCAGAACGGCTCCCGCCGCCACTGACAACAGCGCATGATACGAAACGCCGTGCAGCAGCCACGCCCAGCCCACCAACAAGGGCGCCGTCCAGAGAATCAGCAGCCCCCGCCTGTTCAAAAAAGGAATCGCCGCAGATAAGGCCCCCCATACGGTGTAGCCTGCCAAACCCGCCAGCCAGCCCCAAACCCAGGCGCTGCCGTTATATAACGACCCGGCTATTCCCAGCAGCACCGGAGACAGGGATATCAGCTCCAGCCAGCCGGGAGCGATGCCGGTCCAGCTTCTTTTTGCATATGCCAAAAACGGATTGCCGGTCTTCATGGTCAACCTCCCTGCTTACATCAATCAAACCCGGTTACAGCCCTTATCGCCGTTCTCTCAGCCCACTTGCGCTTGACCAGCCGCAGAACCGGATTGGGATGGATCCCTTTGATGTTTGTCGCCGGCTCCGGCTGCACGCTCCCGCTCCAGCGGCAAAAGCAGCACCTTGCTGCCCTGCTCCTCCAGCGCCTGCATTTGCTCCTCCAGAAGCGGGCTTTTGTATGCGGAGATGAGAACATAATCGCAGGAATCCTCCAGCCGTTCCCCTTCCAGCCGCAGATATTCGGCAAAATGCACCTGCTGCTCCAGCTTCAGCTGGGCCATGGCGTCCAGCACCTGCTTATGGTGCACATTGCCTGCGCCCGGAGCTAAGCGGATGCTGGTCTCCGGCTCATCCACTGTCGGTGCGTTGCAGCCGAAGCCAACCGGCATGCCCTCCGCCAGTGCTTGCTCCACCAGGGTTAATGCACAGCGGATGCCCCACTCCAGCAGGGCCTCCTCATTTACCTCAGCCCACATATCTTCTTTTTCTGCAATGTTCAAAAGAATCATCAAACGCCGGTCGGCGGTGTAGCCATGCTCCCGGACCTGGAGCTGCCCCGTGCGGGAGGTGGCCTTCCAATGAATGGACCGCAGGGAATCCCCGCTGCGGTATTCCCGCACCCCCAGCATCAGATAGGGATCCTCCACCATCCAGCGCTTAACCGCAAACTCACCCTGCCAGCCCCGCCAGGGCAAAGGCAGCTCCTCTACGGGGACGGAGCGGGGATACACCAGAAGCCGCTGATTGACCCGGTCGGTGCGCACCGACTGGGAAATCCCGAACAGATCCCCGCAGCTGAGGGTGACTGTCTCCAGATCATAGCAGCCCCGCCTTACACAGCAAACCTTGTGCTGGCGGATCACCTCCGTGTAGCCCCACAGGGAAAACAAGCTCCGGTGGTTCTGCAGCCGGGCGCCCGAGGCGATGCTGAGATTCTCCTGGCTGACAAACTGAAGGCCGGACGACAGCAGCGCTTCCAGACGCAGCCAGGGCAGAGGCAGGGCCTTGTCATTGACAATATGCTCCTGCATCTCCACCATATCGCCTTCCACACAAAAGTCCCGGTCAAATTTGCGCCGGTAATCCAGCCGCTTGAGCCCCCGCCGGCGGAACAAAACCGACTGGCCCCACAGGGCAACCAGCGCCACTATCGCCAAAAGGGAAACACTCACAGACGTATTGCCTCCTATCTCGAATCACTTGGTCATGCCGCAGCCCACAGCCCCAAAATCGGCGACTGTTTGTCCACATGTAACGGAACTCCTGCGCTCGATAGCCCAGTAACCAGCTTCCTGCCGTGTAACGGAACTCACAGCACCTTAGAGACTAATAACCGGTTTTTTCGGCGCGTAACGGAACTCACAGGCTCTTAGAAGGCTAATCGGCGTCAATTGCGGCCCATCTTGGCGTCTAAGAGCGTCTCCGTTCCGTAAGAAAATCAAACACCTCTATTTTTGCCGCTAAGGTGTTCATAGTTCCGTTAGGCGGCGTTAGAGTTCGGTATCCGCAGGGCCGGTCCGTACGGCGCCCAAAGGGCGTGTGCGGATCAGCCGGACCCACGGTGCCTAAGGGTTATCGTAGACCCTACGGCCCTACAGTACATGTGCGAATCCGTCAAGCCCCACGCCGCCTAAAGGGCGTGCACGGGTCAGCCGGTCCGGGGAAGTCCCCCCGCCCCAACTACCGTGCTCCCAGCTCCTCGGGGGATTCGGTGGGCACCGGGGTTTCGGCCAGAATCCGCCGGATCGCCGTTTCCGCCACCCGCTCGAAGGGGTTGCCCCGGCGGGCCGGCAGCACCCGGTGGGCCCAAACGGGCACCGCCATGGCCTTCACATCATCCGGCGACACATAGTCTCTGCCGGCAAGAGCGGCCCGGGCCTGAACCACACGAAGCATAGCCAAGCAGCCCCGGGGGCTGACCCCCGAAAGCAGGTCCTTGTCGCTGCGGGTCCGCTCCGCCAAGTCCAGAATATATCCGTATAAATCGTCATGCACGGTAACCGCCGTGTAGCTCGCCTGGGCCGCCCGGATTTGCGCCGCATCCGATACCGGGGCAAGGGAGGCCAGCGGGTCTGCGCTCCGGAAACGCCGAAGGATTTCGATCCCCTCTTCACGGCCCGGATACCCCATGCTGATCTTCAGCATAAACCGGTCCAATTGCGCCTCTGGAAGGGGGAAGGTGCCCTGGTTCTCCAGAGGATTCTGGGTGGCTACCACCAGGAACGGCTGCTCCAAGGGATAGGTAACCCCGTCAATGGTCACCTGGCGCTCCTCCATACACTCCAGCAGCACCGACTGGGTACGGGGAGTGGCCCGGTTGATTTCGTCTGCCAGAAGCAGATTCGTAAAAACCGGCCCCGGGCGGAACTGGAATTCCGAATGTTTCATATCAAAAAAGTTGATTCCGCTTACATCCGCCGGTAGCAAATCCGGTGTGAACTGGATGCGGCTGAAGCCGGTATCCAGCGACCGGGCCAGCGCCTTCGCCAGCATGGTTTTACCCGTTCCCGGCACATCCTCCAGCAGCACATGCCCCGACGCCAACAGCGCCATCAACAGCTGGTCGATCACCTCTGCCTTGCCTACAATCACCTTTTCCACATTGCGCTTGACCTGTTGGCCCCAATCCTGAATTTCCTGCAACCTCATGCTGCACGCCGCCTCCCTTGCTTCTCACAATCTATTACCTTATCATACCACAGGAAGAAGGCTGGACGTGAGCCCTTCCGCCCAAAAATTACCTTTTCTCCATAAGCCCGCTTCAATATTGGCCATTCTTCCAAAAAAATCGACAGATTTTTGGCCTCCTTTTTCCAGGGCATGTATACTAATAAAAGAGGGAATTATTGGACAAGGAGGCGATATGATGCATATGCTCCGCGGCTACAGGCGCGCAAGCTTCCTGCTGCTGGCTTTCCTGCCGGTGCTGGGCATGGCCTTTATCCGGGTTATGCCGGAAGGCGGGTCTCTGCTCGTCAACAAGCCGGCCTACGCCATGATGCTTGCCGCTGCCGTGATCCTGTCAGGCTGCCTGGGGGTAGCCGCAAGCCGCTCTTACCTGATGGAGCTGGATGTGTCTCTCCGGTATTTTGCCCTGGCGTTTGCCGGCTTTGCCTTTATAGCCGCATTCCAGGCGCTCCTGACCCCGGCAGCGGCAAGAGAAACCGCCCTTTTCCTGGGCGTCGGCTCCTTATCTCGGCTAATCCTATGTATCTACAGCTATTTGGGACTGCGCTCCCAGCTGGCCAAACGGTCCCCGGAATTCCGCAAAAAACCGCTCTCCTGGTGGCACAAGCATTTTGCCGCATGGGCGGGCGCCATACTCCTGACCGGGGCCATCGCTGAAGCAGGCCTCCTCCATTCTTATATCATTACCATCATCGAGCTGCTTGCCCTGCTTACTGCATTGGCGGCATCAGCCCACCTGGTTGTGGTACGCACCTATTCCTCCCTCGGGCGGAATCACTTGTTTGCCCAGCTGATTTTGGCCCAGGCTTCCCTGATTTTTATCCTGGCTGCTCCCTGGAGCGCACTCTGGTGGTTTGCCCATGGCGTGACCACCTCCGCTTTCCTGGTGCTGGGTTTTGCGCTGGTGCGTTCCTATGAAGAAACCCGCTCCATCGGCCGGGTGTATAATGAGAATCTGCTGTATCCCGCCCTGCGGAGTGTCATGCGGACCATCCACGAGGGGTTTGTCATGACGGATAACCTGGGCAGGGTCAACTACGCTAACCCCCAGATGGAGGAATTCTTCCAGGAAAAACCGGCCCCCGGACAACTCATCGCCGCCTATCTGGCGAGACAGAATCTGAAAACCGCCACCCGGGAGGCGCTTTCTCCTGTCGTGGAAAGCCTTCTCTCCGGGGAAGCGGCCAGCATCGACCTCCATGTGGAGGTTCCCCGGGACGGAAGCGACCCCGTCTATTACGAATTCTACGCCTCCCCCGTTCTGGACGAGCTCAGCCGTGCCCGGATCGGCTACCTGTTTGTCTTCCGCAACCGTTCGGAGGAGGAACGCCTGAACCGGATGAAGGATGATTTCATCAGCATTGTCTCCCACGAGCTGCGCACCCCCATGTCCGCCATACAGGGCTTTACTGAAATTTTGCTGGAACGGGAGGTGCCCCCGGAGAAAAGAGTCCGTTATCTGGAGACCGTCCACAATGAGGTGGTCCGGCTGTCGGCGCTGGTGGATGATTTCCTTGATATCCAGCGGATGGAGACGGGCAGGCTGGCCTACCACTTCGAGCCGCTGGATTTGGGCGGTCTTGTTGCGGAGGTTGCCGGGCAATGGCAGGGGTCTGACAAACATACCCTGCGGCTGGATCTGCCTGCCCACGGCTTCTTCATCCGCGGAGACAAGGAACGGATCATCCAGGTGCTGCACAATCTAATCAGCAATGCGGTCAAGTATTCCCCCGGTGCGGAGGCGGTGGATATATCCTTGTCCAGCGCAGACGGCCGTGCGGCTATCCGGGTGAAGGATTACGGACTGGGTATTCCCGAGGAAAGCCTGACCCGCTTGTTCCAGAAGTTCTACCGGGTAGAAACAGCCCGCCACCGGAAAATCCGCGGCACCGGGCTGGGGCTGTCCATTGTGCGGGAAATTGTGGATACCCATGGCGGGGAAATTCAAGTGGAATCCGTTTCCGGAAGCGGCTCCGAATTCTCCGTGCACCTGCCCGCTTATGAGCCGCCGGAGCTGAAAGGGAGAATCGCTGTCCTGCAGGAGCCGGACGAGAAGAGCCCGCTGCTCCTGGACACTGCCGCAGAGCGGGCCGGGGAGCCCTTATATTTTGTCAGCCGGGAGGAGCTGCTGTTCGTGCTGGAGCAAACCCGCTCCCTGCCCAAGCTGTGGATTGCCGACATTCGCTTGGAGGAGCAGCGGGACGGCTGGAGCCTCCTGCGGATGCTGCTGGAGGAGAAGCGGTACCTGACAAGCCCGCTGCTCATTTCCGTAAGCGGAGGCACACCTGGCACCGGCTATGGACAGGGCTACGGCTCCGTGGATGGGGGAGCCGGCAGCCTGGACCGCCACGGGCTATTGGACCGTATGGCCCGGGAGCTGCTCCGGCGCCCCGAGGAGGGCCAGCTGCTGGCCGCCGCCTATGATGAGCAGGCTCTGCTCCAGCTGCTCCACCGCCAGGGCATCGAGATCGCCGGCATTGAGCGGGGCGGAGGCATCAGCACCTTTGCCATACTCGCCCATCCCAAGGATTCGGAGGAGCCGGCTTCCTAGGGGTGTGTCATCCTGCCATCTCTTGATGACGCGGCGCATCCGGAACGCTATAATGATGAAGAAGCGCCGGTGAACGCTTACACCAAGAGAAGGCGGGAAGAACGGCATGACTCATCCCCACAAGGCCCGCTGGCTGGCCAAAAGCAGCAGCATGCTGAAGCAAAAAGGCAAGGCGGTGCTCCGCCAGGCCTGGTTCCGCTTTGTCCTGAAACGGGCATCGCTTGTTGTACTCCCCTTCCTCCTGGTTTATCTCACAGAAACCTTAACCCGCCAAAGCTGGTATGCGGCCTTTGTCTGGATGGCTGATTATAACAATGAATTTACATTGAACTACTGGATCGCTTTTTTGGCAACCCTGGGTACAGCAGCACTAACAGGCCGCACCCGTGCCGCCTCTGTTATACTGCTTGCCGGGATAACGGCAGCCGGCATATGGAGCGGGATCAGCATGAACCGCACCGGACTGCCTCTTTTGCCATGGGTGGCCATGCTCCCCGGAGGCGAACAGGACCCGGTTGCCGGACTTAATCCCTACTTCAGTCCCGGGCTGCTTGCAGGAGCGGCGATAGCAGCCGCGGTGCTGCTGCTGGTTTTCCGGGTTCCCGGAACACGGCTGGGCAGGCGGGAGCGGCTTTTGTACGGTGCTTCCGGCTTGATCATTCTAATCTCGGCTTATCTCAACAGCCCGCTTCCGTTTACGGACCATCTGCGCTTGCCCTGGATCCATTATGAACAGGAGGCCAATTACAGCCGCAACGGCTTCTGGGCCTCGACCCTGGACAACCTCCATTTTGTAGCGCCGGTGCGGCCGGCCGGCTCCGCCAAAGGGGAGCTCCGCAGTCTGATCCGTTCCCTGCCTGCTTCACGCTCTAACGCAGAGCCGAACGGGTCTCAACCCCGGAAGGCCTCCCGGGAGCACCCCAATGTCATCGTGCTGCTCTCGGAAAGCTTCTGGGACCCGACCCTGCTCCCGGAGGTGCGCTTCAGCGAGGACCCGATCCCCTTCTTCCACTCCATGATGGCCGAAACCACGGGAGGCTGGATGCTCAGCCCCCAGTTCAGCGGGACTACCGCCAATGTGGAGTTTGAGGTGCTGACGGGCAATTCCGTCCGTTTTCTGCCCAAGGATGCCATCGCCTATATCAGCTATATGAACCGGGGCGTAGACTCCCTGGCCGGCATCTACGCCCGGCAGGGTTATACCACCACGGCCATCAACCCGTACTTCAACTGGTTCTTCAACAGCCGCAATGTCTACCGTAATATGGGCTTCTCCCGGTTTATCAGCTGCGAATTCTTCGAACCCCGCTTCCACGGGCCTAATTTCGAGGACGGCCAGGTCATGGACAAAATTATCGAGGCAATGGACAGTTCACCCGGTCCGGACTTTGTATTCGCCAACACCATGGAAAACCACGGCAGCTACGAAAACAAATTTTACTCCAATCCCATCTCCGTCAGCGGTCCGATAAGCGCCAAATCCAAGAACATTCTGGAGAATTACGCCACAGGCGCACAGGCCTTCGACCAGGCCTTCCAGAAGCTGGTGGAGCATTACCGCAGCAGCGGGGAACCGACGGTTATTCTCTCCTTCGGCGACCACCTGCCCGGCCTCGGCCCGGATTATCTGGCTTACCGGGAGGCAGGCTACCTCCATAAGGAGGATTCGGATGCCCAGCGGATGGAGAAGCTGCATTATACCCCCTTTGTCATCTGGGATAATATGAACCTTCAGCCCCGGGAGAACCTGCGGATGAACGCCAGCTTCCTGGGCCCTTATCTGCTCCATTACGCCGGCAGCCCCGGCACCTATTACACCGATTATTTGTATGCCTTGTCCCAAAAACAGCCGATATTCCCCATCCGCCCTTATGCCCATGCGTACCCGGCAGATAACAAGGAGCTTGCGGATTACAAGAGGCTGCAATACGACATTCTCTTCGGCAGCCAGGAGGGTTACCGACTTCGGGGTATCGCCGGATCGGTTCCGGCAGCCCGGTTCGAGATGGGCTACGGCAGCCCCACCCTGGCCAAACTCTACCGGGACACCACCGGAAAGCTTGTGGTGGAGGGAGGACGCTTCAGCAGCGACTCGGAGGTATGTCTCGACGGCAACCCCCTCCATACGGTCTACGACAGCCCCCAAAGGCTGACCGTATGGCCGGAGGATCTGCCTCCGTCCCTGTCCGGCACCTGGAGTGTGCAATTAGCCGACCGGAAGCATACGGTTATCTCCAGATCCGGCGAGCTGGTTCTGACCGCAGAGGAACTGGAGGCGCATTGAAATCATGAGGTGTTAACCCTTCAGCAAAGGAGAACCGGCTATGGTTGAATTGTCCCATCATCAAGCCCAGAACATTGTGGATCGTATGATGAAAGACATTCCGTACAATATCAACATTATGGATCACACAGGTACGATTATCGGCAGCGGAAACAAAAGCCGGATCGGCACGCTCCATCATGGGGCGGTGGAGGCCATCCGGCAGCGGAAGCCCGTGGATATTTACGAGGATGAAACCTATGTGAAGAAGGGCATCAATCTGCCCATTGAGCTGAACGGCCGGATTGTAGGTGTGGTGGGCATCAGCGGCGAGGTGGAGGAAACACGCCCCTTCGGGAATCTGCTGAAGTCCGCCGTCATTCTGTTGATTGAACAGAGCATTGCCCTGGAGAAGGAAAATGCCAAAATGAATCAAAAAAGACAATTTTTTGATCTCATTACCGAGATGGATGTGGAATATACCAAACCCGTCATCGATCAGGCCCTGACCTATGGGCTCCACCTGTCCAAACCCTCCCAGGTGATAGTTGCGGAATTTCCCGGGGAAATCTCCGAGGACATCATCGACAGCTATCCCTGCTTCAAAATGTCCGGCCATTCCCTGTGTATGATCGTGCAGGACAACGACGGGATCACCCGGCTGCACAACCTTCTGCGTGCCCAGCATCCATCGGCATTGATGTCCGTGAGCAAAATGAATGACACGGTTTCCACGGGTTACGGACAGGCCCGGGCCGCCATGCGGGTGCTAAAGGGAGTTTTTTATAACGAAACCGTCATCTTCTATGCCCAATGCGAATTTATTGCCGATATGGCCAAGCTGCCCAAGCCGGGGGACGCCATCCAGCAGGTCACCGACTTCCTGCACATGGACGGCGAATTGATCAAAACTCTCCAGATTTATATTAACTGCAACCTGAATGCCAATGAAACCGCCAACCAACTGATCATCCACCGCAACACCTTAAATTACCGTCTGGCCAAAATCCACAAGCTGACAGGCAAGGACCCCAAGAATATTCTGGAGTTAGTGGAATTGGTATTTGCGCTGATCGCCCGGGTGAAATAAACCTGTTCCCCGTTTACGAAAAAAAAGGATGCCCCCGCTGCACCGGGGGCATCCTTCTATCTGTTTCCTTCAGTTTTACTTCAACTTTACTTCAACTTTACTTCAGCAATCGGGCGACACTCTCCGCCGTACGGGCCACATTGGCTTTGCCTTGAGCCAGCAGGGCCTCCAGCTCCGCTGCTCCCGGCACGATGCCGAAGATGGCGTCGAAGCCTTCCTCGTACAGGACCTCAATGTCCTGTCCGATATATCCGGCCAACGCAATCACCTTCATGCTGCTGTCAACGCTTTTGGCCGCTTGGGCCACACCGAAGGGAGCCTTGCCGAACTTGGTTTGGAAATCAATCCCGCCTTCGCCGGTGATGCAATAATCCGCTCCCCGGAGCTTTTCCTTCAATTGGGTATATTCGATTACAATATCAATACCCTTGCGCATATTGGAATTGGTGAAGGCCAATAAACCTGCCCCAAGACCACCAGCACCGCCGGCACCGGGCACATCGATAATTTCAATGCCCAGCTGCTCCTTCACCACCTCGCCGTAATGGCGCAGGTTCTGATCCAGCGTTTGCACCATCTCCGGGGTTGCCCCCTTCTGCGGGCCGAATACCACGGAGGCTCCCCGTTCGCCGCACAGCGGATTGGTGACATCCGATGCCACCAGGATATGAATGTTCTTGATCTGGGGAATGACACCGCTGGTATCAATTTTGTCCAGAGCACCCAGGAAGCCGCCGCCAAAGGGCAGCTCCCGGCCGGCCTTGTCCAGGAACCTGTAGCCCAAGGCTCTTGCCATGCCTGTCCCGCCGTCATTGGTGGCACTTCCGCCAATCCCCAGGATAATTTCGGTAATACCCTTCTCGATACAGTCCCGGATCAGCTCTCCCGTACCATAGGTGGTGGTAATCATGGGGTTTTTGGTTTCTTTGGTCACATGGTGGATGCCGCTGGCCGAGGCCATTTCAATCACACCGGTTTTTCCGTCGCCCAGAATGCCGTAGCGGGCAAGCACAGGATTGCCCAAGGGGCCTGTCACCTGTTTCTCGATCAGGGTGCCGCCGGTGGCATCCACCAGGGACTGGACGGTGCCTTCGCCGCCGTCCGCCATCGGCACATGAATACAGGTGGCGTCGGGGATAGCCCGTTTAATGCCTATTTCCATGGCCTCACAGACTTCCTTGGCGGTCATGCTCTCTTTGAACGAATCCGGAGCCAAAACAAATGTTTTTGTCATGATGTTTACTCCAATCTTTTAAAGGATAAATCCGTATAGGATGACGGCAACGATGGTCATGGTCAAACCGACCATGCTTTCGTACATAACCACCTTCATTCTGTCCTTCATGCTCATGCCCATTGCATTACGGGTCACATGGAAGTAGGTTCCATGGGGCAGATGGTCGATGACGGTTGCGCCGGCATGGGTCATTACCGCTGCGGACAACGGGGCAACGCCGGTGTTCAGAATGGCATTGGAGAAGGAGCCGGTGGCCAGAATAACGCCGGTGGACGTAGAGGCCGTTGCGGCTGCCATCAGAATACCTGCAATGGGAGCCAGGAAGGTTCCCGAAAGTCCGGAGGCTTCCACCAGGGAAACAACCTGGGAAGGCAGGCTGGAGGCCGTAATCAGTCCGCCGATGGCGCCTGCGCCGATAATGATCAGGATGGTGGGAGTCATCCGGTTAAGACCGGAGCTGCAATACTCCAGAATCTTCTTGCGTTTGCCCAATGCCAACGAACCAACAATCCCGGCAAAAGGCAGGATATACAGGGAATCGATCTTCAGCTTTGCCAGCGCGTCCAGACCCAGCATGGAGCCGACAGGGCTGATCATCAGGAGCACAATGGCGATAGCCGGCGTAACCAGCGCTTTGGCCAAAGACGGAAGATTGGTGGTGCTGACCTTCTCCAGCTCGGCCGCTTCCTCATCGGTTACCTTGGTGCCTTTATACTTAATCAGGGAAGCAATGATAACCGCTACGATCACGCCGCAGATGGCCGGAATCAGACCGCCCAGCATCACCTGGTTCACATCAAGCTTGTAGCCGCCCGCCGCCGCAATGGTATTGGGATTCGGGGAGATAATATTGCCTGCCTTGCCGCCGCCGGACAAGGCTACCAGCAGAGCTACCTTGGAGTAGCCCATCTTGTTGCCTACAGACAAGGCAATAGGTGCCACAATCAGCACGGCTACGGGAATAAATACGCCTACCGCAGTAATAATCATCGTAGCCAGGGCCAGCGAGAGCATAGCCTTGGTGCCGCCCAGCTTGTCTACGATGGTCTTCGCAATAGACTCGGCCGCTCCCGATTCCATCATAACCCCTGCGAAAACACCGGCGGCGATAATACGGACAACCGTCCCCATTACGCTCTGTGTACCGGAGATTACGATGCTGACCGCTTGGGCAAAATCGGCTCCGCCGATAAAGGCGCCCACAATCGCACCCAGAATCAGTGAATAAGTGGGAGCCAGCTTGAAGAGAATTAAAAGGATGGCCAGCAGGAGTCCGATTAATGCGCCGAACCAGCTAATAACCAATGGTGTCATAGTCAAATCCTCCTTGTTAGTCGTGTAATCAACATTTTCCTACTATTCCTGGAATCTCATAAATGATCCGCTTATTATCTCTTGTGGGTGCCCCCTTTATTCAATGCGTCTTTCTGAATACGTTTTCATTATAAAAAGATCATCAACTTTAAACAATTGATGATCCACTGAATATTATTGTGCAAATGCACTATTCCTCCCCTGCCACACTGCCCACGGACAAAGCCCCATGCTGCCATAATACAGTACGGACCCGGCTTGTATCCTCCGGCCTGCAGCGGATGATGATCATTGCTTCCGGATGACGGCCGGGGGTCATTCTCCGCCAGAGCCGGTACTGGAAGAGGGCGCAGAGCCCAAACCCCAGGAGGAAGCCGGAGATTGCCGTAATCAACCCCCAGATCAAGGGACCCCACTCCCGGATAAATCCCTGGCTGATCCCCACTACCGCACTGGCTGTCCCCAGCGCCATTCCCGCTTCGAAGGAGGTTTGGACCCAATCGGACTTCCAGCCTGCCCCATCTTCTTCAGGCCCGGTGTGTAAGGGAACCACCATAATGCCGCGCCGCTCCACCCCGTCTTTCTCCAGGACCAGGAGCGCTTCCTCCAGTTCCAGAGACAGGTGAAAGGCTGCCATAATCAGCAATTGTCACTCCCCCCTCGTCTTCAGTGCTGCAAGATCCGGACATCCGTATCCCCGTACCGCTCCTGCAAGTATTGGCGCTGCTCCATCCGCAGCAAATTATTGCGTTCCCCCGCCGTTTCGAAGGCATGATAGGTTGCCCCTCCCGCCACCGAGGGCATAAACAGCAGCCAGTGGCATCGGAGGACTTCAATTGAACCCGGCAAATCCCCCAGCAGCAAACGGTGCAGAGAAATCGGGACTAAGGACAGGCTGGAATAAATACCCCACCAGAATACCGCATACAGCGCCAGGCCGATCCGCTGGTTATAAAACTGGCCCATTCCCGGAAAAAACAGCGACATCAGCGCGGCGGAGAGTCTGCTCCGTCTGTCGAGAACCTGAATCTCCCGGGCGTACATGGCGCCCGGCGATATTCTCGCATTCTCCAGTAACGCCATCCGGTATGTTTTGTTCAGTGATTTGGCATTCACGTAGCTGTCCCAAATGGAAAGCATATAAATCAGCATATATGCGACGGCCCAGCGCATCTCCAGAATGTCCTTGGCCATCTGGAACCGCCCGGTGTACGAATACATCAGCGCCTGGTTAATATGGGCCAGAGTGTTCAATAAAACCTCTGCCAGGGTCAGCAGGACACCCCGTATGTATTGGTTGAGAAACAGATGTCCGAAGCCGGGGAAGGAGGCCGACCACCAGACAACCATTAGCGGGTTTTTGTACTTGAGGTACGTGACCCCGCCTGGGCTAATGACGGACATTATTCTGCGCGGTGATGAGCGATTCATGATGTATCCATCCCAGTCCTTTTTAAAATCCATATTTTCCAACATTTGTAGTATGCCACATTTTGAATAGACCGATACATTCCAGGCCGTGTTTGCAAACAGGGCCTAACCTGCCGGAAAAAAAAGACCGGAGGGTTTCCCTCCGGCCTTATCTATGTGCGACTATGAAGAGACAGGCAGCTTGTTTCCCTTGTTGCGGCGGTTCATCACCAGATACAGGGGAAGCCCCAGCAGGGTAATGAGAATGGCCCACAGGCAATCGTTGAACTGGTTGAACAAGGTGCTGCCCACCACGAACAGGGAACCGCCGATGGCCACCAGCGGAATAATGGGATACAGCGGAACGCTGTACACCCGCTTCATTCCCGGGTTGCGCCTGCGCAGGATGAAGATGGCGATAAACGCCAGAATATAAAAGATATAGATGGCGAAAATAGCCATTTCGGACAGATAGTCCGGGTTGGTCAGGGTCATCATCACAATGGCGATGGCTACCTGCAGCAGGGTTGCGCCTACAGGCGTGCCCAGCTTGGGATGCACCTTGGCGAAAATCCGGGAGAACGGCAGCTGCCCCCGCTCCGCCATAGCGAAGGTCACCCGGGGAAACGCCAGAATCTTGCCGTTCAGGCAGCCGAAGATGGAGATCAGAATCCCGATGCTGATCACCTTGCTGCCTAGCCCTCCCATCACCTGCTGAGCCACTGTACTGGCGGCATTCTCGCCCAGCACAGCGATTTGCGAGGCGGGCAGCACATGCAGCATGGCCAGATTAACCAGCACATAGGCCACCATAACAATGGTCAACCCGCCAACGATAGCGATGGGCAAATGTTTGCCCGGATTTTTCATTTCACCGGCCACATTGCCTACCAGCATCCAGCCGTCATAAGCCCACAGGGTGGCCAGAATAGCGGCGCCCATTCCCATTTGCTCGGCAATGCCGCTTTCCGCTCCCCAGATGGAAGCATCTCCCTTGATCAATCCAAGCACGGCAATCAGCACAATCGGCACAAATTTGGCCACAGTTGAAGCCGTTTGCACAAAACCTCCGTAGCGGGTGCCCAGACTGTTCACCGTAAACAGGAAGAGCACAGCCGCCACACCCAGCCAAGGCTTCAGGGAGGCATCCCAATGGAAGAAGCTCGCCAGGAGAGAACCGAAATACAAACCCAACGCACCCATGATGGCAGGTCCGTAAATAATGGTCTGCATCCAGCCGGATAAAAATCCCCATACCTTGCCGTACACTTCCTCCAAATACACAACCAGTCCGCCCGTCCTCGGGAATTGAACGCTGATCTCTGCCATCGTCAACCCGCCCGCGATGCTGAGAAGGCCGCCCAGGACCCAAGCCAGCATAGCCAGGTTGGAATCCCCCGCATATTCAATAACCCGTCCCGGCTTCATAAAGATACCCGAGCCGATAACCGTACCCATCACCAGTGAGATGGCTACCGAAATGCCGATTTGCTTCTGCAATTGTCCGCTCATGCGAATGTTAGTCCCCCATGTCCTCCAGCAGTGTACATCCGTCCTCCATTATAACGGACGGCCTCCTCCGCAAACCGGGGCAATCTTGACAAATCGGTTAATTAACCACCAGCTAATTAAGAGGCCCGGTGACAGTGAAAGAGGCTGTTATTCCGAGATGGTATCCGTGTTCAACCCTACCCGTTTGATCCGCACATGGGTCTCCACAGTAACCTCCGCTTTTGCAAAATAGGTGTTCCACTCCTCGCGGATGGGCTTGAGAAACTGCGGCTGTTGGCGGTACATATGATTGCCGAAGCCGAAAATATCGGTTTTATAGGTCTCCTGGGCTTTTTGCAGGGTCTGCCGGATATCCGCTTCGATGGTTTCCTCCGCACGGCGGGCATATTCCTCCAATTCCACAGTGGTGAGAGCCTCCGGGGATTCCGTCATTTCCAGGAAGCTGTCCATCCGGATGGTAACGTGGAAGCGGGGGGTGTCCCCTTCATGGGAGGCCTTCACCCCTGTTTTGGACTTGATGATCCGGATGGTAAAATCCTTGCCGCCCCCCAGTGAAGCGGTAACAGAGGTATTACGCAGTCCGCCTCTTAGCCACAGGTAGCTCCGGGTATCCTTAATATCCATAAATCCCAGTAGCTTCATGTCCTGGATCACGGCAAGCCCGGAAATGACGGCATTGGACGGAGGTATCGAGCTTTGCATACTTTCCTTCCCGCCTTCGGGATTGCCGGTTACCTGAACCCCTACCATTACGGAACCTTTCCCGGGAGCCATACGGGCATTCATCAAATCGCTCAACCGGATGTCCGGATCGGATCCCCATTCCCTCACTGCAATATGCAGCTGTTTATTGAGTTTGCCCGTGGCATATTTTTCCGTTGGATTGGTGAGCTTGAGGACGTCCTCCGCTTTTTTGCCCCGGACCACCACTACATTAAAATTATCCCGGGTCTCCCGTCCCCGCTCCAAATAATCGAAAAACTGGACCGAGCCCTCCCGCAGGATGCTTTCGCTGATGGCCAGAAGCTGCATGTGGGAATAGATCAGCTCCCGGCCTAACCCCACATTCATTTTGCGTGAAAGATCCGCCACTGTATTGCCCTGCATGGAGTACAGCTGGGACGGTGCCGTCCGGCCGCCTGTGGTTTTGTCATATTCGCTGGGTACGATACATTCCACTGTGAGCTTATATTTGAAGGGGGGTGCCCCCTTATCCACCGCCATACCCACTACAAAAAACACATCGGACAGCTCCGTATAGTCCCAGCAGCCCGACACGGATACAGCCAGTAGCAGCACTGCCAGCCACTTCCGGATCATGAGCGCTGCCCCCTCTTCTTTTTCTTCGGCGGAGACGGGTTATGGGCATTGGGCTGCTTCACCGGTGTAGGCGATTGAAGATAGGCCGGGCGTTTCTTCAGGAACCATAAGGGGAAACGCAGCAAAATATCCTCATGCTCTTTTATATTCATCGGTGCAAAGGGTGCCGTGTAAGGGACGCCGAAGGAACGGATGGAGCACATATGCCCGATCATCACTATCATCCCCATCATAACCCCGTAGAACCCGGCCAACGCTCCCAGAGTAAGAAGGCCAAACCGGAGCAGCCGGGAGGAAACCGATAAATTATAGATGGGGGACACAAAGCTGGAAATGGCGGTTAAGGCCACAATAATGACCATAATGTTGGAAACAATACCCGCCTCCACTGCCGCCGTGCCGATAACAAGACCGCCAACTATAGAGACGGTAGGGCCTACAGCCCGCGGCATCCGCACCCCCGCCTCCCGCAGAATCTCGAAGGTGATCTCCATCAGCAGCGCCTCCACAAACACCGGGAAAGGCAGATTTTCCCGCTGTGAGCTTATGGTGAACAGCAGCTCTGTCGGAACCAGCTCCATGTGATACGTAATCGCCGAAATGTAAATGGCCGGGAACAAAAGCGCAATCAGAAATGACAAGTACCGGATGAACCGGACGAAGGTGCTGATCATAAAGGGCTGGTAATAATCCTCCGACGACTGGAAGAAATCACTGAACACCGTGGGGATGGTAAGCACAAAGGGACTGCCGTCCACCAAAATCGCCGCTTTGCCGCTGACCAGATGGCCGCACACGCCGTCCGGCCGCTCGGTTGTGTAGATCAGAGGAAACGGGGTCAGGGTTTTGTCGACAATATAGTCCTCCAGCATTCCCGAATCGAATAAGGCGTTGGGTTTGGCCTTCGCCAGCCGTTTACGCGCCTCCTCCAGAATTCCGGGATTCATAATTCCCTGAATAAACGCAAGATAGACGGTAGTGGAGGTGTCGCTGCCCATCACATATTTTTCGAAGCATAATCCCGGATGGGTAATTCTTCTGCGAATTAGCCCGAGATTCGTCTCGATGGACTCAGTAAACCCTTCCTTGGGACCCTTGATAATCGTCTGGGTGCTGGGCTCCTCCACCTGACGGTACGTGCTGCTGTTGACCACCCCGATGCAGATTCCGCCCTCCAGCCCGTCGACGAGCAGGACAGCCTTGCCCCGCAGACATTCATCAATCAGCCGGGAGCGGTCCTGTTCCACCGCACAGCCGGCTCCGGGCAAGGCCCGCCTGCACAGCTCCTCTAACGTAAGGTTGTCCTGAAGCTCCTCTCCCTGCTGAAGAAAATTGTCCATCGCATGCTGCAGCTTTGCCGACAATATCGCTTGATCGGCCATGGAAGCAAACCATAACACGGCGCATTCCGTTTTTCCCAAGCGGAACTGGTTGATCCGGAAATCGGCCGAATGAACGAAGGTATACCGGTACTTATTCAGGCGTTCATCCCATTTTGCTGATGCATCCACATTCGTCATCCTCTCCCGGAAGCTTTCGGGCGCCTGCGGCGCTTCCACAGGGTCAGAAGGAATAATCCCCCGGGAAGCACCAATTGAAAGGGGATATGGAGGAAATACGGCACAACCTCCAGCCCTTCCGTAATATGCTCCATATAATCACTGGCCAGCAGAAGCGAGGTCAGAGCCACCAGAACGGCCACAGGCACAGAAAAGTAACGGTAGCTCACACCCGTTATATATTCGGCCCCCTTCAATCCCGCATAAAACAGGGCGGCCACCTTCACAAAAAGTCCCAGAAGCATCAGGAATACCACCACACCGTCCAGCCGTTCGAAGAGAAACCCCACATCGATGGAGCGGTTTACACTGAGCAGCGGAAACACCGTCCGTTTCACACGCTCTGGCGACAAAACAGTGACCTGCAGAACGGACACAAAAGCCAGCACACTTCCGCTGATCAGAAGTCCTGTCCACACAAATTTGCGCAGCTTTGCCTGCCCCGCTGTTTGGCTCATGAGAATCGTCAGAGCGATGCTTTCCCCGAAGGGGAAGGTTAGTATTTTGGGAAAAGCCTCTGTCAGCACGGGCCTCCAGCCTTCGGCCAGAACCGGCTGCAGGTAGCTGAGATGGATCGATCGGTTGATAATGAGAAGCACCAGCATCAGGAGAAAAAACAGCATAAAATAAGGAATGATCATCTCGGTGGTACGCGCAAAAACCTCCACTCCCAGGTAGAGGATATAAGCAATGACCAGGATGAAGGAAAAGGAAATGAACTCATTGGGGGAAGCCGGATACACCGCCGTATCCAGCAGCTCGATAAGATCCCTCATGACCACGGCGGCCATATACAGAAAATAACCGATGTAGCCCACCCCGACGGGAACGGCTCCCCATTTGGACAAAAACTCCTCATACAGCAGATACAAATTTCTCCCGTTCCCGTAACGCACCAGCGACAGGTACATGGTGACCAGCAGGAATCCTCCGGCCAGAGCACATAAAACGGCCAGCCATGCATCCTGTCCCGCCGCCGGTGCAACCCCGACCAATACGGAGGAGCCGATTTCGAAGGTGACGAGGATTAGCACCATCTGGGTCAGGGATATTCGTTCAGCGGTCGTATCCTGCATAAAATCCCCTCCCCCGGTGCACGGCTAAGGCTGCTTGCTCCGTTTGGCCCTCCAGAACCGGTAATCCGTTACCCCTCCCCACAAGAGGCCAAACGCCCAAAAGAACAAATAATAGAGAATGTTCATATTTTCATTTTTGCTAAAGACGCTTAACAGCTCCAACTGGATGCTTTGTTTGCGCAGCAGCATATCCACCAGAGCAATGAATGCAACCAGTGTAGCGCTTAGGGTGAAGTATATTATGGTAACCATCCCGCCACTTCCCACTTTCGTATTCCTTTACCTTCTCCCTGATACAGGCACTCTATGCGGGCCAAAAAACCAAACAAAGAAAAGTCTGGATACCGCTAACGTCAGGCTGACGCTAATGGTGGTCCAGTACCACTTCCACCCGGTATACCTCACCAGATCCGTATAGGCCTCGATCAGAAACTCGGGTATGGTGATGCCGAAGGCAAACAAGGCGGTCCAGCCCAGCTTGGCTGCAGCGGAGCCTTTTTCCGGGTAAAAAAAATTATAATACACCGCGACAACCGGGTAGCACAAATATTCGAACACAAAGCTGGTGCTGCTGGACTTGGCCAGCTCCCGCACCGGGTAGATGAGCCAGCCGGCTTCCACGGCGATCAGCCCCAGAAACCAGGCCAGCATGTTCTGAAACAGGAAAACCGCATGGGCCTCCCTCCGCCTATGGGCGGGAACCGCAACAAACCCTACGATGCCAATGAAGTAGACCACTCCCAGAAACCCGTACTGCAGACCAATGCTCATCCCCGGCTCCCTCCCCCGCTCCGCTTCAGCCCCCGGAAGTACCAGGCGGCATATTTGCGGGTGACGTTAAACGCCAAAAACATAATCAGAAAGCTCAGCAGCCAGTTAAATTTTGGATGGTCGATCAGTTGAGTGTACATCCGCACCAGCTGCATCAGGCCTGACAAGCCGCCTACCGCCGCAAGCTGATAGGCGGCTTGTTTCCATTTGGAGGCTTGGACCGGATAGTAGAGGTTCGCCAGCATAGAGATCACCGGATAAAACAAATAATTGAAGGTAAAGTTGGATCGGGTAGCAGCCGGGAATTCCCGGACCGGATTCGTCAAGAAGTCCAGCTCCACCAAAAGCAGGCCGGCGGGCCAGGTAATAACCTGTGCAGACAGAAACAGAATGCAGGCTTCCTTCACTCTGTTCCGGGGCACCAGAATAATGAAGATGGCAAAGCTGATCAGCCAGGTGGCAGCAAGAATCCCTCTTTCCAGCGACATCGGTTGGTTATCCCCCCTTCTGCGGCATGGCGTGCTCTCTTAGTGTGCATGATTTGGTACAGGTTATAACCGGAAAATGGATATTTTTTGAGCATACTGCTTCGGCGTTGTGCCGTACGTGCGCTTGAACATCCGGATGAAGTGGCTGACATCCATACCAAGCTCCTCTGCAACCCGATCCACCGTAATACCGGGGTCCTCCTTGAATAGCTGCAGGGAATGGTTCAAACGCAGCTGCAGCATGTATTGCTGAGGCGTTTTGCCGTAAGCCGCCACGAACAGGCGGTGGAAATGCGGAGCCGAATACCCCGCCGCCTTGGCTGCCCCCGACAGAAGGACCCGCTCGGTCATATGGTGATGCATCCATTGCACGGCCACCTGCAGTGCGGAGGCGGGTGAATCCGACGGCAGGAGCTTTTGGGATGGCTTGGAGGCGGAATTCTGCCCCTCCATCCAAGCCAGCAGCAGATCGTACAGCCGCCTTGAAGCATCGTAAGCATGCCCGCCGCCCTGCCGGATTGTGTACCAGATGCCCTCCAGCTTCAGCCATAACTCTTCGAAGTTGGACATGCGAATGGCCACCGGCTCCGGTTTGCAAGGGTGCGACGCCGTTCCGCTGGCCGGTATTTCACCGGTGCCCAATTGCATAAGCAATCCGTCGGACATGCTGCCGCCAAAGGCGATAAAACCGACATTCCACGTATCCTCCGATGTCACCGGACGATAAGAATGTCTCATATGCGCGGGCATCAGCAGCGCCATACCCGCCGACTGCCCGTATTCGCGCCCGTCGGAGATTCGGAAGCTGCCCTGGCCCCTCCGGGTCAGAAACAATTGATGCGCCGGGTAACCTGTGCTCAGCCGGTCGATCCCCGTCTGTTCATGGCTGCCCACACACCGCACGTACAAGGGCAGACGCTGCTCCAAATTAGCGTTGTCGACGAACAAGAATGGCATCATCGGTGGGACACTCCTTTTATGTTAAGATCGGACGATTTCTTGATGGTTCTGTTCAATGAATAAATGCGGATGATGCACTATGATCAAGGCAGAAGTGAACTTTATCTTAATAAGGTGGGTGTATATGAGAAATCTGACAACGCCAATAAGCCCGAAGCTTCCCGTGCTTATGCATGGAGCCGACTATAATCCCGACCAATGGCTGCATGATCCGGCCATCCTTGCGGAAGATATCCGGCTCATGAAGCTTGCCGGCTGCAACGTGATGGCTATCGGCATTTTTTCGTGGATGTCACTGGAGTCCTCCGAAGGCCAATTCCGGTTCGAGTGGCTGGACCACGTGCTGGAGAGCTTCCGCATGAATGGCATTTACGCCTGGTTGGCCACGCCCAGCGGTGCGCGTCCGGCCTGGCTGGCCCAGAGCTACCCGGAGGTGCTTCGCGTTGGCCCCAACCGGGTCCGCAATTTGTACGCGGGGAGGCATAACCACTGCTTCACCTCCCCGGTTTACCGGGAGAAAACCGCCATCATCAACCGCAAGCTGGCGGAGCGTTACGGATCACATCCCGCGGTCATCGGCTGGCATATTTCCAACGAATACGGGGGCGAATGCCATTGCGAGTTATGCCAGGAGGCGTTCCGAAGCTGGCTGAAGCGTCAATACGGCACGCTGGACGCGTTGAATCTGGCCTGGTGGACCTCGTTCTGGTCACATACGTATACGGATTGGCAGCAGATCGAATCCCCTGCCCCCCACGGGGAACGAAACCTTCACGGCATGAATCTGGACTGGCGCCGCTTCGTAACAGAACAGACGGTTGCCTTCTGCAAGCATGAAATCGACGCCGTCAAATGGGCCAATCCCGGCTTGCCGGTGACGACCAACATGTATACCCTTGAGACGCTGGATTACCGCAAATTTGCCCCCATATTGGATGTCATCTCGTGGGATGCCTATCCGGATTGGCATATCGCGCAGGACAATGTCAAGGTAGCTTCGACCTTCGCCTTCCTCCACGACATGTTCCGCTCCATGCTGCGCAAGCCCTTCGTCTTAATGGAGAGCACACCCAGCATGACCAACTGGCAGGCGGTATGCAAGCTGAAGAAACCGGGGATGCACCGGCTGTCCTCTCTGCAGGCGGTTGCCCACGGCGCCGATTCGGTGCAGTATTTCCAGTGGCGGAAAAGCAGAGGCTCCACTGAAAAATTCCACGGCGCGGTTGTTGACCATGCCGGTCACGAGTTTACCCGGGTATTCCGCGACGTCGCCGAGCTGGGCGGTACCTTGGCCAACCTCCAGGAAGTGACGGGGGCAGGGACTCCCTCAGAGACGGCGATCCTGTTCGACTGGGAGAACCGTTGGGCGGTCAAGGACGCCAAAGGCCCGCGCAATGCTGGAATGCACTATGAGGAGACGGTACAGGACCATCATCGCGCATTCTGGCAACAAGGCATTCCCGTGGATGTAATCGGCAGCGAGGATGATTTCGCCCCTTACAAGCTGATCGTGGCGCCGATGCTCTACCTGTGCAGGGAAGAAACCGGACGCAGGCTGGAAGCATTTGTGGAGCGCGGCGGAACACTGGTCGTGACCTATTGGTCGGGCATCGTCGACGAGCATGACCTATGCCATCTGGGCGGCTTTCCCGGCCCGCTGCGCAAGACACTTGGCATCTGGGCGGAGGAAATCGATGCCCTGCATGATTACGACCGCAACGGCGTGTCCCTGACAGACGGCAACCCGCTGGGTTTGTCCGGCCGTTACGAATCACGCCAGCTATGTGAGCTGATTCATCTGGAGGGGGCGCAAGCGCTGGGCTGCTACACAGATGATTTCTATGCAGAGCGGCCTGCCCTGACGGTCAATAGTCTGGGACAAGGCAAGGCGTATTATGTGGCAACCCGTCTCGGAGACGACTTTCTCCTTCCATTCTACCGGAAGGTAGCGGCACAAGCCGGCGTCACGCGTGTGCTGGATTCGGAGCTGCCGGCGGGAGTTACGGCGCAGCTGCGGACGGACGGCAGCTCGGACTTCATTTTCCTGATGAACTTCGGCGATAAGGCGGCGGAGGTGACGCTGGACGGACGGTCCTACACCGATCTCGAAAACGGCGAAGCCCTGGAGACCGTCGTTTCCTTGCCTGTTGACGGTATTCGGATGTTGAAGCGGGACGCGGCTCCCCATCGATAAATCATTGCAAAAGCCCCGGGTAAGCGAGCAAGTCGCAGCCTGGGGCTTTTTGTTTATTTCATCATTATGCTTATTCCTTGATGGAGCCCAGCATCGCCCCATGGGCAAAATGCTTTTGCAGGAACGGATACATCACGACGATTGGCAGCATAGCCAGCAGAATCGCCGCATTCTGCACGTTGGGACCCAGATTGGCTGCAACAGAGGCATCCAGTGCAGCGTCACTGGAAATTTTCGAGGAGCCGATGGCTACCATTTGGCGCAGGAGCGGCTGGATGGGCCACCGGTTGGTATCATTGATGTAGATCACCGCCGAGAAGAACTCGTTCCAATATTGCACCAGGAAAAACAGGGTGAAGGTGGCGATAATCGGCTTGGACAGCGGCAGGACAACGGAGAACAGAATGCGGAATTCTCCTGCGCCGTCAATCCGGGCCGCTTCATCCAGGCTCTCAGGGAGACTCTGGAAGAAGGAACGGATCACCATAATATTGAAGGCGCTGGAAGCCGCCGGCAGGACAATTGCCCAGTAGGTATTGATGAGACCCAAATTTTTGACCACCAGATAGCTGGGGATCAGGCCCCCTTGGAAAATCATCGTGAAGAAAATGAACAGCAGAACCACTCTGCGTCCGGGCATCCCTCTTTTGGACAGGGCGTACGCCAGCGAAAGGGATACCACCAGATTGACGCAGGTCCCCAAGGCCGTGATCAGCACCGAATTTTTCAGGGAGCCCAGGAATTCTCTTGCATTCAGCAGATAGGTGTAGGCTGCCAGCGTCCAATTTTTGGGCCAGATGAAGAAGTTTCCTGCCATGGAATCCGTCGGCAAGCTGAAGCTGACGGCAATAATATACAGAAACGGCAGGACGACAGTCAAGGAAATCAGCGTGATGATACATCCGATCATGAAATCAAACCAGGTTACGCGTGCTTGCATCGTGTTTCCCCCCGTTCTAGAAAATGCCGTCTTCGACGAGAAGCCGGGCCGCATAGTTGGCGGACACCACCAGAATCAGGCTGACGATGGATTTGAACATACCGACAGTAACGGCAAAGCTGTAGTTAAACTGCTCCAGCCCCACATGGTACACATACAGGTCGAACACATTGGATACATCGATATTCAAGCTGTTGGTCATCAGGAAAATTTGCATAAAATTGGAGTCCAGGGAGGAGCCCAGACGGAGCAGCAGCAGAATCACAATGGTGCTTTTGATGCCGGGCAGGGTGATATGCCAGATGTTCTGGAACCGGTTGGCCCCATCCACCTTGGCTGCTTCATACAGCTCTGGATTAATACCCGCCAGGGCGGCCAGGAAAATAATCGTTCCCCAGCCTGCATCCTTCCAGATAGCCTGGAACACAATCAGCGGACGGAACCAGTCGTTGCCGGTCAGGAAGGCTGCGCTGGTGCTGAACCATTGCTCCAGGTAGTGATTAATCACTCCGGAGGGACCAAAGAAGGAAATCGTCATGCCATATATAACAACCCACGACAGGAAGTGGGGCAAATAGACGATGGTTTGGGAAATCCGTTTGAAGGCGGAAAACCGGATTTCATTGAGCATAATGGATAGCAGGATGGTGAAGGGGAAATAGATGGTCAGGCTCAGCACGCTGATGATCAGGGTGTTCTTCAAAAGCATAAAAAAGGCCGGTGTGCTGAAAAACTGGCGGAAATTCTCCAGCCCAACCCATGGGCTTTGCCATAACCCCTGAAAGGGGCTGTATTCCTTAAAGGCCAGAACCAATCCCCACATGGGCGCGTAATGAAACACAATAAAATAAAGGATGCCCGGCAGCGCCAGCACATAGAAGGGCCAATATTGCTTCAGCCATCGAAAGCGGATTGTTTTTTGTCTGTTTAGGGTAAGTGCTCTCTCCATATCCATGCCTCCTATCGGTCCCGGCGGCACAGGGCTTGGAGCTCCCTGTGCCGGTTCCCGGGAATTTTCTGTGCACATGTGTTTATTATTTATGGTCTTCGTTGTATTGGTCCAGCAGCTCCTTGGTGATCTGTACGCCCAAGCCATTGGTCCAATCGTCAATGGTCTTCTGGACCTCTGTCCATTGGGTTTCTCCAAGCACATATTTGGTCATGGCCGCACCCATTTTTTTGTAGCTGTCCGGGTTTTTGGCCGCCGTCGGCGAGCTGTAGCTCAGGAACGGATTGACTACACCCGCCTTGCTGATCGCATCAAGAGTCGCCTTTTGCTTTTTGAGAATCTCCTCATTTTTGGAGGTAGCGTACACATACGGGTCCACCTTGTTTTGAAGCACAAAGGCACTGGGTTTATCCAAATCCGCCCGTTTCTTCTGCTCCTCGTTCATGACGGCGATGCCGTTCTTGAATTCGCTGGAATGCACGCCGATGATGCCCGTTTTGGAGAACACATAGTTTTCATCGGAGGCGCTGAAGTTAAGGAAGTCCACAATCTTTTGAACCTTGTCCTTGGGAACGGAGCTGGGAATGGTCCAGAGTCCATAATAGCCGCTGATCACCGCTGCACCGCTTTTTCCGGTGGGACCTGCAAGCAAATCCACCACAGCGATATCGGCATTGGGATCAGCCTGCCTCATCTTGGCCAAGTTGTCCTCGGTGTAGTCGCTGACATTGCCTATAAAGGCGCCTGCCACACCGGCCTGAAACTTATTGCGCATTTGTGCCTGGCCCTTCAGCACGGGAGCATCCTTGTCGATCAGCCCCTTGCTCCAAGCGTCCTTCAGCCAATCCATGTAGTTCTTGTACTCCGGAGTCTGGAAGTCTCTAATGGCTTTGCCGCCCTCCAGCTTCCAGTTTTGCGGGACTTCAAAGGCAAAGGACATGGGCATCGTACCGCCAAAGGGGTTCGGTCCGCCAATCAAATCTGTTGCATACAGGGTGAGCGGTACGGTTCTGCCTCCCCCTGCCGGGTCATTCTTCTTGAAGACCTCCAGCGCCTTGGTGAATTCGTCTATGGTCTTCGGAACGGCCAAGCCGTATTTATCCAGCCAGTCCTTGCGGATAATAACATTGGCCTCACCGCCGCCGTACAGTCCCCGCGGCCGCGGAATGCCGTAAATTTTTCCTTGAACCTTCACATTGTTCCAAACATTCTGGTCCAGCTTGTTGATGTTGTCGGCATTCTTGAGATAGGGGGTCAGATCATGGAACGCCCCCATCTTCACCAGGCTGGTGAACTTGTCGTCCTTGCCGCCGGCCATGAGCATTAGGTCATAGGAATCACCCGAGGAGATGGCCACCGACAGCTTATCCATATAAGCCTCCGAAGGGACGAAGGTAATATCCAGCTTCACATTACCCCGTTTCTCCATATCCTCCTTGGCTTTGTTGTTATCCGTTACAGGCGGATCGCCGAATAGAATGGTCATTGCCTTGATGCTGGTAGGTGCTGCGTTGGCCGCAGGCGATTGCCCGGCTTGACCGGTTGCTCCCGGCTGCTGCGTGGCGGTATTGTCCGCCGCATTATCCTTGCCGCAGCCCGCCAGCACTGTGCCCATGGAAAGCGTCGCTGCCAGAACCGGCAGCCATATTTGCTTTGCTTTCATTTTCATCCCCCGTTTCGATATAGTCACCTTTTGATGCCGTTACGCCTTACACTTTGGATTATAGAGGATCAATAGAAGCGTTTACATGTCGGGATCAAGGGAAAGTGTCACCTTTTTTCAGATTTTTCGAAAAACGGATGCTGTTCGTGTAAGCGTTGTACTATAATATAGCCATATCCCGCCGGGTGCAATTTTACCAGTCGGAAGACAAGGAGACAGCAGGTGAAATCCAACTTTTTCAGCTTTCTCAAGAAAAGCTTCTATATACGCATGATCCTGATTATGCTGGGTGTTTCGGTCATTCCGTTAGTCCTGCTGTCCTGGATTTCCATCCGCGTGTCCACCGGAACTGTGGAAGATCAGGTGAACCGCCTGAACGAGCAGTTGGTCAACCAGGTAGTGGACCGGGTGGAGCTGACCATGTCCCGGTTCCGGGAGCTCAGCGACCAATATTCCCGCATCGGCTCCATCCAGACCGCGCTGGTGCCGCCGGAGGCCCTGTACTTCGAAGAGGTGACCCGCAAGAAGGAGCTGATTGCGCTCTTAAGCACCGCCTCAGCAGTCATCGGCAACGTGCAGGGGCTTCAGGTGTATTCCGCCGTTACAGGAGAAATCCTGTCCTCCTATGAGGTGCCTGCCCGGCTGCAGGATTCGCCGTACCGCCCTCTGATCCAGCGTTTCCTGGATGTGAAGGGGACAAGCCTGTTTCTGGACAGGGAGGCATTGGCCGAAGAGGAGTCCCTGACGCTGCTGCGGAACGCGGTTTATTATATCAGCCGGATTCCCTCCGACCGCTTCGAGGAGATGACCGGCGCCCTGCTGATCTCCATGAACACCAACCAGTTCCAGCAGCAGATTGAGAATATCCAGTTGGGCGGCAAGGGCTCTGTTTCCCTGGTCACCCGCAATGGCCTCACCGTAGCTACCACCAGCCGGCTTCCTGCCGGGGAGGACCAGGAGCGTCTGGCGCAGATACTCGCGCATTGGCATGGGCAGAATATGCCCAACCAGTTCCAGATGGATTCCTCCATTATCTCCGTGAAGCAGACCTCCACCTATGACGGCTGGATCGTCATCTCGGAGATTCCCTCCCGGGAGCTGACCCAAAGCACGGACATTATCCGCAAAACCGTCGGTTATTTCCTGCTGTTCCTGATCGGCTTGGGTGTCATCGCCATCATTGCCTTCGGCTATCAGCTGTACCGCCCTCTTCAGGCGGTAAGGAGACAGGTGGATGCCATCAAAAAAGGACATTTTGACGCCCGGGTGACCCATTTTGCCAATAATGAAATCGGCGAGCTGGGACGGATGCTAAATTCCATGGCGGTGCGCATTGAGGATTTGCTGGGGGATCTTCAGGATTCGGAGGAGCTGAAGCGCCGCCTGGAAATCCGGGCCTTGCAGTCCCAGATCAATCCCCACTTTATGTACAACACCCTGAACACTATTCGTATGTTCGCCATGCTCAAGGATTATGAAAAAATCAACACCCTGATGGGCAGACTGGTTTCCCTGCTGCGGTATTCTATGGAAAACTATGAGCAGACCGTCCGGTTTAAGCAGGAATTCGCCTACCTGGAGGATTATGCGGAGCTGTTGAATATGCGCTACAAATGCCGGATTGTCCTCCATGCAGAGGTGGAGGGGCCGCTGGAGGGACTCCTGATCCCGAAGCTCAGCCTGCAGCCGCTGATTGAGAATGCGGTTTTCCACGGCATTCTGCCGAAGAAGGCGGAGGAAGGACATATCCGGGTGCGGTTGTATACCCTGCCTGCCCCCGACCATCTTGTGGTGCTGGAGGTTAAGGATGACGGCGTGGGGCTGGAGGAGCGGGAGCTGGAGCATCTGCGGGTGCATCTGCTGCGCGAGGAATCCAATGAGAATATCGGCCTGAAGAATGTATGGATGCGCCTGCGGCTCATGTTCGGCAAGTCCGCAGAGGTCCAGTTGGACAGCCGCCCCGGGCAAGGGATGACCATCCGGTTTTTGTTCCCCGCAGATACGATGCAGGTAAGAGAGGAGGAGAGTTCCGGTGAGCAAATATAAGGTGCTTCTGGTGGAGGATGAGATTCCCGCCCGGATGGTGTTCCGGCAGATGATTGAAGCCCGGAGCGAGCTGTTCGAGCTGGCCGGAGAGGCGGAGGATGGGCTGGACGGGCTGGCACTGGCGGAGGCCCACCGTCCTCATCTCATCGTGACGGATATTACCATGCCGCGGATGACCGGCCTGGAGATGCTCCATGAGCTGGAGCGCAAGGGCCTGGCTTTGCCCCAGACGGTAATTCTCACCTGCCACCAGGATTTTCACTACGCCCAGCAGGCGATTCAGCTGAAGGCGGCGTCTTACCTGATTAAGGACGATTGCCTGTCCGACCCGGAGCTGCTGGTCCGCACCCTGGAGGGGCTGGCCGAGAAGGTGGATCTGCATGACCAGAACCGGGAGAAGCAGCGGCAGCTGGAGCAGAAGGTCCGCTCCAATGAGGTGGAGATTGAGCAAAATCTGTTCCTGGACATGCTGCGTAATCCGGCTGCCGAGGGGCTTTGGCTGGAGAGTCTGGAGGCTGCGGGAATTCCGGCGGAGGATGCGCCCTTCCGGTTTCTGCTGCTGGAGCTGGATCGCGGCTCCCTGCGGTTCTCTATGGACCAGCTGGAGGAGCTGAAGCTGTGGCAGTTCGCCGGAGTCAATGTGCTAAAGGAGCTGCTGGAGGGGATGGGTCCGAACAAGGTGGTCGCTTTGGACAAGGGGCGGTTTATTGCTTTTTATGTGTCCGAACGGGACGGGGGACTGATGCCGGAGAAGGTGGTGGACAGCTTCAACTCCTTTCTCAAAATGAACTGCATCGTACTGCAATGCCTGTTCGAGCCGGGGTTGGCCAAGCAGCTGCCGCTGGTGAAGAAAATGGCCGGAGTCCCCTATCCGTTCTTCTACCGCAGCAGTACTACGGTGAAGGCCCGGGAGTGGGAGGATGCCAACCGCTTCGCCCCGGTGGATGAGCAGCACGGCCGCTTCTGGATGCGGGTGGTGCGCCAGGCGCTGCTGGAGCCCCACGCGGGGGAGGCTGCGCTTGAGAAGGAGCGGGACTCCTTCCTGCGGCAGGCGGCGGAGCACCGCTGGGACCCGGAGCAGATCAAGTCCCTGTATCTGCGGGCGTTCCTGGATATCAGCCACTTTAAGCCGGAGGCCGGGGCCGGGACGGACCTAGGGGCGGAGCTGCGCAGCCGTCTGGCCCATTGCCAGACGTTCCTGGCGGTGCATAACGCCACCTTCCTGCAGTTCCACAAGCTGCAGCAGCTGCACAGCGACACGAAGAAGATCGATGCCTCCATTGCCCGGATTGTGCAGCGGATGCATGAGGATGTGGGGTATCCCTTCCGACAGGAGGAGCTGGCGGCGTCCATCAACTACAGCATCCCTTACTTCAGCAGCATGTTCAAAAAAACCACCGGCGAAAGCTTCATTCAGTACCTGACCCGCCTGCGCATCGAAAAGGCCAAGCTGCTGCTCCTGACCACGGACCAGAAAACCTTCGAAATCGCCGACGCGGTGGGCATGGAGAATTACCGCTCCTTCAACCGTTTGTTCAAGCGGGAGACGGGCATGACCCCGTCGGACTTCCGCAAGCGGATGGAGTAGGGAGCGGAGGGGTGAGCACAGACGCGGACGCTCCCGACCTGCGTCTTGCTGCGCTCACCGGTCCGGTTCCTGCGCGGACGCGGACGGATCTCCGCATGACTCTCACTCGCCTCCGCCGCCGCGCTAACGGACATCCGCCAGGTTCTCGCACCCTCGCCGCCGTTCTAACGGACATCCGACAGGCTCTCGCACCTTCGCCGCCGCTCTAACGAACATCCGACAGGCTCTCGCACCTTCGCCGCCGCTCTAACGGAACTCAGCGACCGTTAGCGCCCCATTTTGCCACTTTCGGAGCTGTAACGGAACTCAGACGCCCTTAGCTGCTCAAAACCATGCTTCCACCACCGCTTTCCCCTGCTAAGAGTCGCTCAGTTCCGTTAGCGCATCAAACAAACCAATTTTGCCTTCTAAGCGTCGCTCAGTTCCGTTACAGCTCTGGCCGATCGCTCCACTCAGATTCCCGTTGCCGCAACATGCGCCGCGGGTTATAATGACGGTATAACTGGTTGTGAAGCACACACCGCTTGGGTCCCTATTGGGATCTGGCGGTGTTTTTGCGTTCACAGGCAAAACGGGGAGAGTGAGAACATGACGGTTTTTGAGCAGCAGTATACGATTTGGCTGGAGGGGCAATTGGCGGCGGAGACAAATCCGCGCAGGCGTGAGCTGCTGGAGAAGGGACTGGGGCATGGAACGGTGGAGTTTTTGCGGACCATCTGGTATCCCACGGTAAAAAACTTCGACTTCCTCTACCCGGAATGGGAGGTCCGGGATTTCCACAACGGATACCGGTACGTGGATTTGGCTTATATGCCCGGAGGTATGAAGGGCGGCATCGAAATTCAGGGCTACGGCCCCCATGCCCGCGATCTGGATGTGCGCCGGTTCAAGGATTTGTGCTGGCGGCATTGCCTGCTGGCTCTTGATGGCTGGACGTTCCTCCCCATCGCCTTCCCCTCTATCCAGGAAGAGCCCGAACGCTGCCGGCAGCTGGTGCTGGCGTTTATCGGGCGATTTATTTCACCGGATTCGTCCGGTCAGTTGGCGGCCCTCGAGGTAGAAACCCTGCGTTATGCCAGGCGTGTGATGCGTCCTTTCCCTGCACGAGAGCTGGCGTCCCATCTGCAGGTCACGGAGCGGTATGCCCGCCAGCTGCTGCAGCATTTGATGGCCTTGGGGCTCGCGGAGATTACCAACCGCCAACAACGATACCGGTTGTACGGGTTAACGGAACTCAACGACCCTTACAGCCGGAAGCTGCGCCTTTCAAAAAAATAACGGAACTGAGACGCCGTTAGCGGTTGAAAATGAGAGAAAAGCGGCCCTCATCTCCAGCTAACGGCCTCTAGGTTCCGTTACAATTCAAAAAGCGCCAAATTTGTCCTCTAAGGTGCTCTGAGTTCCGTTAGCGCGCCGAGGGTTACGGAAGTGCCGCTGGGTCCCCCTTCGTTAGCCACCGTCCCAGCGGGAGGTAGCCGCTGGGGTTCGGGTTCGGGTTCGGGCCTGGACTCGACCACGACATACCTTCTTCCATGGTTCGCCACCCTCCCCTCACTCCTTATACTTGCCCGGCGTCACACCCTCGTACTTCTTGAAGCTGCGGATCAGCGCGTTGCTGTTGACGTACCCCACCCGGACGGCCGCGTCGGAGATGCTGAGCTTGTCATCCCGCAGCAGCACCTTGGCCTGCTCCAGCCGCACCTTGTTGATATAATCCGGCAGGGTTTCCCCGGTTTGCTCCTTGAAGAGCTTGGACATGTAGCTCGGCGTAATCCCCAGATGCTCCGCAATCATCGCCACATTCAGATTAACGTCCCCATAATGGCCGTTCACAAACTCCGTAATGCTCCGGCTCAATTCATAAGAGCGGTTGCCCGATTTGGATTGTATGCGTTTACATACCACTGACAGAATTTGCGTAATCTCCTCCTGCAGCTCCGCTACGGTTTCACAGCCGAACAGCTTCTCCACCGGCTCCTCAGCCGAAATTTCCTTGACCGTCTTCACCACGGTGCTGGCCAGGTCAAACATAAAAAACCGGGTCATCTCCGCAGTGGGGGTGCCGTCCATAAAGTTGGAGCGGATAATGTCATTCAGCAGCTGTTTCCCCTTTTCAAACTCGCCGGACTTGATGCAGTTGACTAACTTCTGCTCTTTCTCCAGAGGGTAGAAATACTCCCGGACATTATGCTTTAAGCTCTGGAAGCTGATAATCGTACCGGCGCCGGCAATCATTTTGTATTCCAGGGCCTCCGCCGCCTCCTGGTAAGCCTCCTGCATCCCATGTATACCCGTATGGGCATCGCTGACCGAAACCGTAAGCACCATGCCGTAATATGTTTCAAAAAAACGCTGGAGCTCGTCTGTGATGTTAACCAAGTCCTGCACAGGCTCCGCCGCCTCCGGGTCCTGCAGGTTCACGATGAATACGATTTTTTCGTCCATCTCCGTCACAAAATTCTTATACCGCTGCCCCAGCAGCTCCTCGAATACATTGGTGATGACAAAGCTGGGCAGCTTCGACTTGGCTTCAACATCATCGCCGGTCCCCAAGGAAAGCAGCTTGCCCTTATCCTCAATCGACAGAAGCATCACCACAAAACCATCGGAGACAAACTCCATGCCCATCGCCGAAAACGCATTATGGTGAACCGAGATATTGCCGAACTTCCCTTTAAGCAGCTTATGCAAAAAATCCGCCTTCACCACACTGCTTTGCTGCTTCAGCTTCAGGTTGATCTTCTCCTTCTCCCGGAGCGTCTCCTGGATCGCCTCATAAATAAACTGGTACTCATTGCCGGACCGTTCATCCGGATGCCTGCTTTTCCCGTTCTGGATGATGCGGATGAGATTGCGGACCGGATTATAGTTGCGCCAGGCGAGCAGTACCGATAGAGCTCCCCCCAGAATCAGGCAGAGAATGATGCTGGCAATCATCAATTTTTCCGTAAACTCGCTTTTTTCCATCACAATTTCCCGCCGGACAATGGACACATACTTCAGCTTCGATACATCGGATTTGGTGTAGGAGATGATGTAGGAATCCCCGCCTTGCCCCTTCACCATCATATGATCGCTTTCGTTCATCTCCTCTACCCGGAGAATATCCGTTATGGGGAAGGTTGCCGTGGACGTGAGTATACTGTTATCTGTATCCAGAATAAAAATACTTCCGTATTGCGCCGATTGGATGTTTTGAATCATCTCCGTAAACCGTTCCTTGTTAAACTGGATCACAATGGTAGCCTGGGACTTCTCCGAATTGGAAAACGGGATAGAACGCATATAAGCCAGTGCACCCGAACCCTCGTCCGAGGCGGGTTGACCCCCGATGGAGATGTATCTGCCGCTGTATGCCCTCTGGTGCACATCGATCCATTCGTCATAGCCGATGTCATGACTGGCGAGAATCGGATACATATAATGACTTCGCGAAGCGGCCGTAGAGGAAATCACACCATCCAAGCTTCGCAGATAGACATAAAAATCGTGGATATAGCCGTTGGTGATGTTCATCCGTTTGAAATCCTTGACGATCTGGGACACCTCGTACTGCTTGTTATTCCAGTTGGTTTCCTGCGACGTGGCCAGCAGCTGAATATCCGGATTGAAGGCAATATCAAAGCTCAGGCGTTCGGCATCCTTCAAGATGTTGTCCATATTCAGCTGAACCTGCTTCAGCATGGCAAGATTGGCCCGGTTGGTTTCCTGCTCAATGGTCCCCACCGTAACAAAATAAACAACCCCCGTGAAAATAATCGGGATAAGCAGAATCAGGATATACGATAAAATCTGCGGAACGATGATGCTGTTTCTAGTCTTTATGACTCCCTTTACATTCATGAAATCACCCTCGGCATGTTAGCTTCCCATATTATACTACACTTTTACGGATAAAAAGGGGCGGAAAAGGGCTGCTTTTTGCTTTTTTGATGATGCGTTTGCCATATTTGATATACCTCAGTTGGGATTTTGAGTACGGTTTCCGGCCGATGGAGATTGATTTAAGCACTTAGAAATCCTATACTGGCGCTAGATCGTGCTTACCACACATCACGAAGGATAAAACAAGCAAAAAAGGGGAGGAAAAAATGATTACAAGTAAAAAGATGTTTTCCAAGGTCACGGCATGCTCCATTATGATAGCGCTTTTATCATCTGCGGCTTTGACAGGGTGCGGAACCGATGAGGCCGAACCGGCTCCTTCCGCTTCATCCAACACCGCCATTAAGGTTCCTTTTGAAAAACCGGTTAAGTTCCGCGTCTGGGATCCTCTGATGAGCACAGCTCTTCCGATTATGCAGAACTACGCCGAGTCCGAATTCAATAAAGAACTGCAGAAGCGGCTGAATGTAACCATTGAATATATCCATCCGACAGAAGGTTCGGCCAAGGAGCAGTTTAATCTGATGCTCACCTCCGGCGATATCCCCGACTTTATTGTGGGCACCTTCAACGATTATCCCGGGGGCAGACAAAAGGCCTTCGATGACGGCATTCTGGTGGACATCAAGAATGAAATCCCCAAGTATGCGCCGGACCTGGCCAAAATATATGAGACCTACCCGGATCTGCTAATGGATGTGGAGACCGAGGAGGGCCGCCAGTTCGGTGCCCCGTTCCTCAAGGGAGACCAGAGCATCTACACCTTCTTTGGCGGTTTCATGCGTAAGGATTGGTTGAATGATCTGGGTCTGCAGGTACCGGAAACCATCGACGAGATGTATACCGTTCTGAAGACCTTCAAGGAAAAGAAGGGCGCAACGGCTCCGTTGACAGGAAGCGTCAGCAATATCAAGAACAACTATTTCACCGGCGCATGGGGAATCAATCAGGATCACTTCATCGAGAACGGCAAGGTGGTATATGGGGCGATTGACCCGAGGTTTAAGGATTATACCAAAACCATGGTGAAATGGTACAAGGACGGCATTCTGGATCCCGAAATAGCAACGAATAACGCCAAAACCATCGATGCCAAATTTACCAGCAACCAATCCGGCGCAACCCTCGGCAATACCGGCTCGGGCCTGGGCAAATATTTGCCGCTGATGGCCAAGAAGGATCCCAAATTCGACCTTGTGGCTGCCCCGTATATGGTGCAAAAGAAGGGTGATTTCAACCCGTTTATGCCCAAGGACGGACCTGTTGTAAACAATGGAGCCTGGAACATTACCAGCTCCTGCAAGAATATTCCGGAAGCCCTGGCATTCCTGAATTACGGGTACACCAAGGAAGGCTCCATGCTCTATAACTTCGGCATTGAGGGCGTCAGCTACAAGATGGAGAACGGTTATCCGAAATATACGGACCTGGTGACCAACAACCCCAACGGACAGCCGATTGCAACCATGGGACAGATGTATACCCGCGCCTTTAAGGACGGCCCTTTCGTACAGGACAAGAGATATTTCGAGCAGTACATGGCCCTGCCGCAGCAGCAGGAGTCTCTGAAGGTCTGGACCAAATATGCGGAGCAGGTGACCAAGGCCAACAAGACATTCAGAGGAAACCTGACGCCGGAGGAGGTATCGCAGATCACCTCCAAGCAGAATGAAATCAACACCTATAAGGATGAAATGTTCCTCAAGTGGCTGATGGGCAAGGAGGATGTGGATGCCACTTGGGACAAATACGTCGAGCAGATCAAGAAGCTGGGCATTGAGGATATCAATAAAATCAGACAGAACGCCTATGACCGCTTCATCAAAAAATTCCCGCAGGCATTAAACCCGCAATCCTTCAATATCAGCGACGTCTACAAATAGTACGGCTGGGATGGGGGAAGCAATTCCCCCATTTCACCATACAAAGGAGGTTCCCGCCTTGCCGGAGATCACAACGCAGCCACAGCATGCGGTATACAAAAAGCCTGGTTTAATAAAGGCCATTGTCAAGGACTACAAGAAAAATAAATGGCTGATCCTCATGGCCCTGCCCGTAGTCGCCTGGTATATTCTGTTCCACTACGTGCCCATGTACGGGGTCATCATCGGCTTCAAGCAATTCAGCCCTATGAAGGGCATCTGGGGCAGCCCGTGGGTAGGGCTCCAGCATTTCCACGATTTCTTCAACAGCATCTCTGCATGGAGAGTCATCCGCAATACATTAGTCATCAATTTCTATCAGCTGATCTTCGGATTCCCGGCGCCGATTATTCTGGCCTTATTGCTGAATGAAATCAAGAACAAGGCCTTCAAAAAGACGATCCAAACCGTTACCTATTTGCCCCACTTCGTGTCCACCGTGGTCATCTGCGGGATGATTATCGACTTTTTTGCCAAAGGTGGTCTGATTAATGATATCATCGCCTTCTTCGGCGGCTCACGCACCATGTTCCTGGTGGAATCAGGATGGTTCCGGACCATCTATGTAGGCACCGGCATCTGGCAGGGCATCGGCTGGGGATCAATTATTTATCTGGCTGCCCTAACCGCAATCGACACGGAGCTCTATGAGGCGGTCACCATCGACGGGGCCGGGAGATGGAAGCAATTTATCCATATTACCCTGCCGGGCATTGCCCCCACCATTGTGATCCTACTGATCATGAATATTGGCCGTATGATGAGTGAGGGATATGAGAAAATCATCCTGCTCTATAATCCCAGCACCTATGAAACGGCGGATATCATTTCGTCCTATGTATACCGGCGCGGGTTGGTAGAGGCCAATTACAGCTTCAGTGCGGCCGTGGGGCTGTTCAACTCCATCGTCAATCTGATCCTGATCGTGACAGCAAACTACACTAGCCGCAAGGTGAATGAAACCAGCTTGTGGTAAGGGGGTGGAATATATATGGTAATCAAAAAGACATTCGGCGATTATGTGTTTGATACACTCAATGTGCTTTTATTGGCCGGACTGGCTCTGATCACGGCTTATCCCTTTATTTATGTGGTATTTGCCTCCTTAAGCAGCGCAGACCATCTTACCGCCCACAGCGGGCTCCTGCTTAGACCCTTGGATTTCAGCCTGGATGCGTATAAGGCCGTCTTAAAAAACCCGATTATTTATACCGGCTATAAGAATACCCTCTTTATTGTCGTCGTAGGTACAGCCTATAACATTATTATGACCGCTATGGGCGCCTTCGTTCTCTCCCGGAAGGACTTTTTCTGGCGAAAACCGATTACCATTATGATTGTGTTCACTATGTTCTTCGGTGGCGGCCTGATTCCCAGCTTCCTGCTGGTGAAGGATCTGGGTTTAATGAATTCCATATGGGCCTTGATTGTTCCCGGGGCCATCGGCACCTGGAATCTGATCATTATGCGGACATCGTTTCAAGCCATTCCGGACAGTCTCATCGAATCCGCCCACCTGGACGGTGCACATGATTTTATCATTCTGTTCAAAATCATTATCCCGCTGGCCCTGCCCACCATTGCCGTAATGGTGCTGTATTATGGGGTAGGCCACTGGAACTCCTGGTTCAGCGCCATGATTTATTTGCGGAAGCGGGAATTATGGCCCTTGCAGCTGGCTCTGCGGGAAATCCTGATCTCCAACAGCACCGACGAGATGATGACCGGCACCGCAGCCCAGGACCGGGCATCCATTGGGGAAACCATCAAATATGCCACCATTATGGTGGCTACCCTCCCCATCCTGGCGGCTTATCCGTTCCTGCAGAAATATTTTGTGAAGGGCGTTATGGTCGGCGCGCTCAAAGGTTAGCGGGATAAGAAAAAACCCTTTTCGCGAAAGCTGCGGGAAGGGCTTTTTTGCTGCCGGGGACTATAACCCGGTATATTTTGTCGGGGAGATCCCCTCTATTTTCTTAAAGTATCTGCTGAAATAAAACATGTCGCCAAAACCGACCAGCCCTGCCGTATCGGTCACCGAATACCCCATCTCCAGAAACTCCTTGGCCCGGGCGATCCGGTATTTAATAATAAACTCGAAGGGGGTTTCTCCTGTGGTTTCCTTGAAGATATGCCCCAGATGGGAAGGGCTGATATCGATGCTGTTGGCCAGCTCGTCCAGCGTCAGCTTCCGGGTATAGTTGGCGGCAATATAGTTGATGACCTTCTCCACCTTATGAATCGCGCTGTAATTGACGGTGTCCTTTTCCAGGTAATTCGAAATCAGAAGAAGAATCTCCATAAAATCGGCACGGCACCGGAAGATCCGGTCCTCATGCCCTGATGACCAATGACGCATAAATTCCTCGAATAATTCCTTCAAGCGGCGGAACAGATACCGGTCCTGAATGTGGGTATGAGAAGGAAACGGAAGCGCAGCGTCCACATGCACCCAGCTGCCGTTCTCCAATACCGGGCAGGCATACTGAAAATCAACCGTATAGCATTTCACAAGAGAATCCGGGTTGGTGTCCCCCCTTCTTATGTCGCCGGGCTGGAAATATACAATATCTCCGCTGACGGCTGTAAACTCTGCATCATTGCAGAGCAGATTGGCTTCGCCGTCAAAAACCAGCATCAGATTGTGGTGGGGAAAAACACCATGGGGAATCTTCCAGGAAGGCGTCGCATACCGTTTGATAGCCAGGATAAAATGGGGAACCATGGCGTTTAGCACCTCGGTTGTCTTCAAGGCATCACACCACCATATAATCAGGATATATTACAAATCTAATCATATCATTCATCCCTTAATAACTCAACGTATGCTAACATAAATCGTAGAATACTTCATAAAGGAGCTGCTATGATGAAGCCCTATTTTGATGAGCAGGAAAGTATTTATACGAAGCTGTATGACCGTACGGATGACGTTCTCGAAACCATAGCCAATGCCTACATCGGAAGGAATCCTGCGCTGCCGTTTGAGTTCCGCGGCTTTTCCCGGGACGGCTTTATGAAGAAAAACAACGGCAGATATGACATGAATTTGGAGGAAAGGCTGCCGGAGGCCAAGCTGGGCCAGTATGCGTATGCATTTGGCCTGCTGTGGAGCAACCATGA
This sequence comes from Bacillota bacterium, assembly GCA_023388055.1. Taxonomy (GTDB): domain Bacteria; phylum Bacillota; class Bacilli; order Paenibacillales; family NBRC-103111; genus Paenibacillus_AR. The sequence goes on from JAEWGW010000036.1 coordinate 44,894, forward strand.
CGGGTGGACGGATTTTGGCTTGAGCTGTTATGGTCCTGCTTCGGTTTATTTGAACCGGGAGTTTCTGTACAGAGCCGATATCGGCGAAGAAGTGAATCCCAAGATGGTGAAGGGCATCCGGGCCAAGCTGCAAAAGGGCTGGAATGCGGTCTGCATCAAATTTGTGAAGGCGCCTACAGGCTTTGGCGGGGTTTTCGGCACTCAGAACACCAAGTGGAATCCCATGGAGTTTATGTCCCCCTTCCAGGAACGAAAAGGCCAGGCCGGCTGGGTCTATTCGGATGTTATGGATGCGGACAGCTTCAGTGAAACGGAGCTTCCGGACTATACAGGGCTGGAGACGTTATCCGGTATGGGCTGGTATCCGGAGCTTTCCTGGGATGCGGAGCAATCGGCGCAGAATTCATGTACCCGGATTTTCGGTCAGACTCCCGGCAAGGTAGCCTATCTGTGGTCGGAGCTTTGGCATTCCGGCGCCGGCACACAGGTCTGCAGGCTGGAGGGCCATTCTGCAGGCAAACTGAGAATCTGGCTGGATGGTCAGGTGGTCTTTGCAGGAGTATTGAACACGGCGGACAAGGCGGAATTTAAGCTGCACCCGGGGAAACATGAGCTGCTGGTGGAGCTGTGTGCCACAGCCAATGGCTGGGAGTACAGCCTTGACTTTACCGTGGATGGGGCAAGCGCCGCGCTGTCCATTCCCCGGGGTGTGAAAGGAAGCAATGGACCCTGGCTGTATCTGGGGCCCTTGGATCAACCGTTGGAGGAATCCGCCGACAGCATCTGCTCCCTGTACCGTTTGTTCGAGCAAGGAGACAGCTCATTCTTCTGGCGGCTGGACCTGCCTAACACCTGGGTACGCCCTTATCTGGACAACGGGCTGTTCGCCAAGTGGAATTATCCCCTGGGGGTTACGCTGTACGGGCTGCTGCAGACAGGCAGACTGTTGGAGAAGCGGGGAATTCTCGATTATGCCATCAGCCATATTACGGAATGTACCCGGATTTACCGGTATGCCAGGTGGGATGCAGAGCAATACGGCTACCCCTCCGTCGACAATCAGCTGGTTGAGATGGATATGCTGGACGATTGCGGCTCCTTCGGCTCCGCTGTGCTGGAAGCGTACCGGGATTCCCAGGACCCCCATACTCCTTATGTAGTGGAGCAGATTGCCAACCATATGGCGCATAATCAGGAACGGCGTGAGGACGGAGCCTTCTTCCGGCTCAGCAGCAATCCTCTGCGTGGCCATACCATGTGGGCCGACGACCTGTATATGAGCACCCCGTTTTTGGTCCGTTATTATAAGCTGACGGGAGATCCCCGCTATCTGGATGACGCCGCAAAACAGTTCATTCAATTTAAGAAATACTTGTTTATACCTGAATACAAAATTATGTCCCATGTGTACGACTTCCAGCATAACAAAGCAACCCAGGTTCCCTGGGGCCGGGGCAACGGCTGGGTGTTCTTCTCCCTGTCGGAGCTGCTGGAGGTGATGCCGGAAGCCCACGCAGAGCGGGCCACTCTGCTGGCCTTCTACAACGAGCTTGCCGAAGGATATATGGCCCTGCAGGGAGAAACCGGTTTATGGCATCAGGTGCTGACCCATCCGGATTCCTATGCAGAAACCTCCTGCACCAGTATGTTTGTGTACGGCTTGTCCCGGGGCATCCGGTTGGGCTGGGTCCGGGAGGACCTGGAGCAGAAGGCGGTAACGGCCGTGAACCGGGGCTGGTTGGCCCTGACCCGATACGGCATCGACCGGTTCGGGAATGTGCACGGCGTGTGCCGCGGCTCCTCCTATTCCTTCACACCGGACTATTACAAGCATGAGCTGAATGCGGTAACCAACGATACCCACGGGATCGGAATTGTGCTGCTGGCGGGTATTGAAACCGGCAAATTGTCGGAGTGGCTGAAGCAGCGAAATGATCAGGATGTGGCACAAGCGGTTCGAAACTAATTGTAATACACACACCGTTTGTCCCTTTTTGGGATCAGGCGGTGTGTTTTTGCAAGTTGCGGCCTGGGGGGAACGCGCTGCGAACGAGCAAATGTAGTGGGCTACATGCAGAAGCCGCACAAAAAAACCGCATGGCGGCCTCCTTACCGAAGGCGCCACGCGGGCTTACAAAACGTTGGCTCTTATTATCTTACCCCACTTCCACCTCGCCGCCGGCTCCGGCGGTGGTGAACTGGCTGTTATACAGATCGGCATAGAAGCCTCCCGCAGCCAGCAGCTCCTGGTGGGTTCCTTGCTCGATGACCTTGCCGTGGTTCATGACTAGAATCAGATCCGCATCCCGGATAGTGGACAGCCGGTGGGCAATGACGAAGCTGGTCCGGCCCTGCATCAGCCGGTTCATGGCCTTCTGGATGTATACCTCAGTGCGTGTATCCACGCTGCTGGTGGCCTCATCCAGAATGAGGATGGCCGGATCAGCCAGAATGGCCCGGGCGATGGTCAGCAGCTGGCGTTGGCCTTGCGAAATATTGGAGGCATCCTCATTCAAAATCGTCTTGTACCCGTCGGGCAGCGTCCGGATGAAGCGGTCCGCATGAGCCGCCTTGGCCGCCGCGACAATCTCCTCCTCTGTAGCATCCTTGCGTCCGTAGGCGATATTGTCACGGATGGTTCCGTTAAACAGCCAGGTATCCTGAAGCACCATACCGAACAGACTGCGCAGGCTTCCCCGCTTCCAATCCCGGATATTACGGCCGTCGACGGTAATGCCGCCCTCGCCTACCTCATAGAAGCGCATCAGCAGGTTCACCAGGGTTGTTTTACCGGCACCGGTAGGTCCGACAATAGCTACGGTCTGGCCGGGGTGCACCTCAATATTCATATCCTCAATCAGAGGGGCATCCGCCTTATAGCCGAAGTTCACTTGCTCGAACCGGACAGTCCCTTGAACGCTGCCGGCAATAGCAAGGGCTGCCGGAGCATCGGGCTCCTCTTCCTGCTCATCGAGAATCTCGAAGACCCGCTCCGCAGATGCAATAGTAGCCTGCAGCACGTTAGCGATATTGGCCGTTTGCACAATCGGCTGGGTGAACTGGCGCATATAAGAGATAAACGCCTGGACATCACCGATATTCATCCGGTCACGGGCAACGAACAGTCCGCCCACCACACAAATCAGCACATACCCGATATTATTAACGAAGTTCAGCACCGGCATAATGATACCGGAGACAAAATTGGCCTTGTAGCCCGCCTCATACAGCTTCTCGTTGATTTCTTCGAATTTCTTAGCAGAGACTTCCTCGCGGCCGAAGGCCTTGACGATTTTATGCCCCGTGTACATTTCCTCAATGTGACCGTTCAGCTCACCCAAGGACCGGGCCTGGGCGATAAAATGGCTCTGGGATCGCTTGGCGATGACTTGGGTAATGACAGCGCTGAGGGGAAGTGTCACCAGAGCGATCAGGGTCATCACCGGGCTGATGGTGAGCATCATCACCAGAATTCCGACAATGGTGACCACCGAGGTAATCAGTTGGGTCAAGCTTTGCTGCAGGGTGGTGCTGATGGTATCGATATCGTTGGTGACGCGGCTTAGAATTTCGCCGTGCTTCCGGGCATCGTAGTAGCTGAGCGGCAGCCGGGTAAGCTTATCCTTCACCTTTTGGCGAAGATCATACATCGCCTTCTGGGCCACGTCCGCCATAATATATTGAGTGATGTACGTGAAAAAGGCACTTAGCAGATACAATCCCACCAGAATCAGACAGATTCGGGCGATATAGTCGAAATCAATGGCTGCACCCGGTATCTTGGCTACAAACTTGGCCATTGCCCCCTCCAAGAGGACGGTGGTCGCCTTGCCCATAATCTTCGGACTGACGATAGAAAAGACTGTAGACAGAATGGCCACCAGAAAGATGGCAAGCAGCTTGCCCCGGTAAGGGGACATATATTGAACCAGGCGCTTGAAGGTGCCCTTGGCATCCTTGGCCTTCTCTACCGGACGCCCGAAGCCGCCCGGTCCGCCGGGCCCACCGGGTCCGCCGCCATGGCCGCGCTTTGGTTGGTTCTTATCACGTTCACTCATGCGATCTCCTCCTCGGAAAGCTGGGACGCCACAATTTCGCGGTAAACGCCGCAGGTAGTAAGCAGCTCCTTGTGCGTACCCATACCGGCAATACGTCCATCCTCCAGCACAATAATCCGGTCCGCATCTACCACGGTGCTGACCCGTTGCGCCACAATCAGGACTGTGGCATCACCGGTCTCATGGCGCAGGGCGGCCCGCAGGCGGGCGTCCGTCTTATAATCCAGAGCAGAGAAGCTGTCGTCGAAGATATACACCTCGGGCTTCCGGACCAGGGCCCGGGCAATGGACAGACGCTGCTTTTGCCCGCCTGACAGATTGCTGCCCCCTTGGGAAATCATCGAATCGAAGCCCTGCTCCATCTCCTGGATGAAATCCAGAGCTTGCGCGGTAGAGGCGGCATGGCGGAGATCCTCGTCAGTGGCATCCTCCTTGCCGAAGCGGATATTATCAGCAGCCGTACCTGTAAACAGCACTGCCTGCTGAGGAACAAACCCGATTTTTTGCCGCAAAGCCTCCTGGGTCATCTCCCGCACATCCACCCCGTCAACCAGCACCTGGCCGTTCTCCACATCATAAAAACGGGGGATCAGCTGGATCAGGGTGGATTTGCCCGAACCTGTGCCGCCGATAATCGCCGTCACCTCTCCCGGCTCAGCACGGAAGGTAATCCCGGAGAGCACAGGCTGTTCAGCGCCCGGATAACGGAAGGACACGTCCTTGAACTCCACGTAGCCTTTTTGGCCCTTGGCGGTTTTGGGGGAGGCGGGATCGTCGAACTCCGGCTCCATTGCCAATACTTCATTAATACGCACGGCGGATGCCTGTGCCCGCGGAATCATCACGAACATAAAGGAAGCCATAAGGAAGGAGAACATAATTTGGAATACATATTGGACGAAGGCCATCATGTCGCCTACCATCATCTCGCCGATATCAATCCGTTTGGCGGCAAACCAGGTCACGGCGATCACGGTAAACTGCATGATCAATAGCATCGCCGGCATAAAAAACGCCATCAGCTTATTCACCCGGATACCGGTATCTGTCAGCTCCCAGTTGGCGCTGGTAAAACGTTCGTTTTCATGCTCATCGCGGTTGAAGGCACGAACCACGCGGATGCCTACCAGAAACTCCCGCAGCACCAGGTTCAGCTTGTCGATGCGCTTCTGCATAATTTTGAAATAAGGCATACCCTTGGAGGCGATAAACCAGATGGTCAACCCCATCACCGGCAGGGATACGGCCAGTATCCAGGTCAGGACATGATCCCGGCGGTAGGCCATAATCAGGCCGCCAATTCCCATGATGGGAGCGGAAATCATCATCCGCAGCATCATGATCGACACCTGCTGCATCTGCTGCACATCGTTGGTGGTCCGGGTAATCAGGGACGCAGTGCCCACCGAATCGAATTCCCGGAGAGTGAATTTGCCCACATGATGGAATACCTTGCTCCGCAGGTCGCGGCCAAAGCCGATGGCGGTACGGGAGGAAAGATACATGGCAATCACGGAGCAAATCGTGCCCCCGAAGGCGATCAGGAGCATCCAGCCGCCGGTGGTCCAGATATAGCCGGTATCCTTCTGTACAATGCCCTTATCCACAATATCCGCCATCAGCGTTGGCAGATACAGATCAGACATGGCCTGGATGAACAGAAGCACCACAGTGAATACAAGCAGCCAGCTGTACGGCTTCAAGTAACGAAAAAGCTTCAACACGGTCTCATCATCTCCAATTATCCTGTAATCACATCTATCTGGGGAGTGTCTTCAAAACACCGCTTGAGGGAGCTTTCAGACACACCCTTCGGTCATAAAAATGTCGTTTATTCACAATTGAGTTTTTTTTCGCCAGCCTCATTGCCTCCCGCCGTAAGCAGACAGTCGCGCACAAGGGTGAATCCCTCCTTCATTTTCTCCCTGTCCCCGGAAGTCAATGCACCGAAATCCTCCTGCTCCATCTTGGCAAGGGCCTTCTTAACCCGAAGGCAGAGCTCCTTACCCTCCTCCGTCAGAAAAACACGGGACACCCGCAGGTCCATGGGGTCGGGACGGCGGGTGATATATCCGCTGGCCTCCATCCGCTTCAGCATAACCGTCAGCGTAGCCGGCTGAATATGAAGCTGCTCGGCCAGCTCCCGCTGCTTCAGTCCTCCTCTGTGGGCCAGCGCAAACAGCACCGGCGGTTGGCCCGGATGGAGCCCCAGCGGCTCCAGGGTGGCGTGCACCCGTTGGAAATGTAGTCGGATCACTTGATGGAACAACTGGTACAAGGAATTTGTCCCTTTATGAAACAAGATTCCATCCCACCTCCCTGGCAATGGCGTTATGCCTTAAGCAGGCACTTATCATCTCTTTTGTACCATTAGTTAGTCATCAAACTGTTAGCCACCTAACTATATTACATCATTTTAAACTGAAAAGAAACTGAACAAATTCTTATCAATTTATTATTCTTTTTCATAAAGAGAAGGATTCGTCTCCAGCAGAAACGGTGTCCATTCCCCCGTGGAATAAAGCATCAGCCGGTGCATGGCCCGGGTGCACGCCGTATAGAACAACTTGCGCTGAGCCTCCTGCCCGTATACCTCTGCGGAGGCATCATATAGAAGAACGGCGTCGAACTCCACTCCTTTGGCCAGATAAGCGGGAATAATCAGGATTCCCTTGCCGAACTCGGCAGAGGTTTTTGTCACCAGCTTCGCATCCGTGAGCCCCTGTTCCGCCAACAGCTTGTAAGCCTCCACACTTTCAGCCGCAGTTTTCGTAATCACGGCTGCAGAAGCATAACCCTGTTCAAGCAGGTCCATCACATCCCGGCGGATCACTGCTGCCAGCCGCTCCTTGCTCTCCACCCGGGTTAATACCGGCTTCTCCCCGCTTCTATGGAAGGTTTCGATTTCCTTGCCTCCGGGCAAAAGCGACTTGGTGAACTCGGCGATCTCCCGGGTGGAGCGGTAGCTCTTGGCCAGACGGAACAGCCGGGTATGGGCTTCACCGAAGAGCTTGACCAGCGGCGAGCCTGTGCCGCGGAGCTCAGATGCTTGTGTGAAGATCGCCTGACTGGAGTCGCCCAGCACCGTCATCCGCGCTCTCGGAAACAGCTTCGCAAGAAACTCATACTGGAACACCGAATAGTCCTGGCCTTCATCCACGAACACATGCCGGACCTCCGTATTGATCCCGACTCCCTCCACCAGCTCCTTCACATACAGATACGGTGTGGCATCCTCATAAAACAACCGCTGCCGGTCGAGCTGCTCCCGGGTTAACATGCAGATTTCCTCCCAACGGGCAGGCAAATCAGCTGCTCCGGTCATACGGGAGAACGTCTCCCGCCCCTGGAATAACTGGGCATATAGTGCGCGGGTGTTGATGAACGAGAACCGTTTGACACTTTTGCGCAGCGGCTTGAAGTTCTCCTTCACCACCACCTGCCGGAGGATATCCTCCTCCCGGCCGGCGAAGTCGAAATCATCCTCCTTGCCCCAGGTGATATTCTGCTGCTTCTCATGGACGGCCTCATACTGTTCGGCAAAATCGAATACTCCCTGAACCCGGTGCAGCTTCCCGAAGGCTTCGGCGTATTCCTCCTTGTCCAGATAGTTCAGCTCCTCCCCTACCCAGGCTTCTCCCCGTTCCTCCCGCTCCAGCACGGTTAACCGGCGCAGCAGCCATTCCAGAAGCAGCTCCACCCTGTTGGGCAGGCGGATTCCCGGATCATAGCTGTAAAATTGCACCCGCATTTCTTCCTCCGTAATCAGTTCACGGCCGCGGAAGCAGACGCTGTTGAATTGCATCCCCTCCCGGTTCAACCATTGCCCATAGTGATGAAGCGCCTGCAGGAATTCCGCCGAGGCTTTGTACGCCATTCCTTCCACCCGGGCCTCGTAGGCTGTCGTACCCGACATCGTCAAAGCATATTCGATCTGGTCGAAAGGGTCCTCCAAGGACCACTCCGCCCGTAAAGCCTGCTCCAGATACTCCTGAAAAGTCGCCTGCTGCATGTTTTCCTCGCCCAGCTCAGGCAGAACCGCCGATACATAGCTGTTGAAGACGGGATTCGGGGAAAACAGGACGATCTGGTCGGCCTTCAGCTGCTCCCGGTGTTTGTAGAGCAGATAAGCCACCCGCTGGAGGGCGGCTGAGGTTTTGCCGCTGCCGGCCACACCGTCCACCAGCACCATACGGCTGGTATCGTCGCGGATGATGGCATTTTGCTCCTTCTGAATGGTCGCCACAATGCTCCTCATCTGGGAATCCGCGCCTTTGCCCAGCACCTGCTGCAGAAGCTCATCGCCGATGGTCAGGCTGGTATCGAACACATTCTCCAGTTGGCCGCCTGCAATCTGGTACTGCCGCTTGAGCGGGATGGTTCCGGTGATCTCCCCGCCCGGTGCATGGAAAGAGGCTTTGCCGGGAGGATAATCGTAATACATTCCAGCAATAGGTGTGCGCCAGTCATAGACTAGAAAGGTCAAACCGTCCTCGTCGGCAAAGGAGGAAACACCGATGTAGATCCGTTCTTCGGCACTTTCCCCATCCTCGCGGAAATCGATCCGGCCGAAATAAGGAGAAGCCAAAAGCCGGTTCATGTTTGTCCACTGGCGCAACCGGACCCGGTAGCTGCGCTCCCGCTCGGACAACAGCATTTCCTGCTGCCGGATGCTGTGGAACGTCTCCTCGAAGTCCTCATCCGAAGCCGTGTTCACCGTTACTTCCTCCCAGAACCGCTTGCGGATCTCCGTAGCCTGGCCCCCCAGCCTCTCCACTTCGGGCTCCAGCTGGCGGATGCCCTCCTGCAGCATCCCCTTCACCTGCTCCAGATAGGCTTGCTCCTGTTTCCAATCCTCCGGCTTCATCATCGTTGCAGCACGCTCCCCTCAGAAGGTAAAAATCAGCAAAAAATCAAAACCCTTGACAATCCGAAACCAACTTGATACAATTAGAGTATAAAAAAGAATACATAATTGGCCTTACTATGCGAAAAATCGGATTTGACAGATCGTTATTGATTATAGCACTGTGTATTTTGTGATGCAACCTATTTTTTGTTTATTTTACCCGGCGGGTGATCGTCGGGTTTTTTGATGTCTCGCAGGGGGTTGCCGGCTGCTGAAGCCGCTATTCAGCCCCCTAGCAGGACTCGGCTCCTTTCAGCTACACCTAATCATTTTTCACAAAAGACTCCTTATGCTCCCCGATACCAACTGCATCTTCTCAACTACACCTTCTTCCTTATACAGCACCTCCCTCCCCCCACCCTAACGGACACAGGATCTAAGCTTTACCCACAACATTTACAGAAAAAGGGATAACTCAAAAGGGGGTATTCAGGTACAGTGGAAGCCGGTATGATGAAAGGAAAACCGAATGAAGGCAGGGAATGAAATGTCACCAAACC
>JAEWGW010000025.1 GCA_023388055.1 Bacillota bacterium
TTCCAGGCAAAAACCAAGAAGAACAAAACAGCTGTATTTTGTCAACTACAGGAATGGATCTCCGGTTTACCCAGCTATATCAAGGGTTTGTTTGGAGAATTGAGCTGCGAAAGTTGAGTTAATAATATATACGCTGTAGGTGAGCCGTTGTCCAAGGAACACCAGTCTTCGGAATATACGCTGGACCACGACTAAATTAGGTTGAGGCTGGGGGGTGGGGACCGGAATCCGCACATTGGCAGGTGATACAATGGGTGAAGGTACACCTGGAATAAGCGGGATGGTTAACCCAAGAAGCGGCGGCAGTGTAACCCCGGGTATCGGGATTTGGCGGTTCAGTATGATTCTCCCGTTATCCAGTACCATTGGACCTTGGGAAGCGGAGGTGGCAAGGGGGGTTATACCGGGCTTAAATACAAGCAGCACGGATACTCCTTGGCCGAAATTGGGCAAAGCGGTATCATTGGCGAATACAACCCGTTCTCCCAAATTGCAGGTTCTGGGCAAGCTGCCCGGACTGACGGCAATGATATTGCCCTGGTTGGTAATCTGTCCTCCGGGAGGCAGGGAGATTACAATTACGTCAAACTGTGCAACGATAATTTGGCCCGGGTTGATAATTCCCAGCAGTACGTCTTCCCCCAGATCAATGCCCTCGTAGGGACCGCCATCCACCCGTAAGGTGTTGGGCAAATAGATGACACCCCGGGGCAGCCGCTCGCTGAGCACAATATCTCCCGGTGTATTACCTGTATTGGTGATAGTAATGGTAAAGGTAATCACATCCCCCAAGCTTGCCTGGGAAAGATTGGCTGTTTTGATGGCTGTAATTTGGGCTGCCTGCAGTGCGGGGGAAACGGTGGTTGTGGTGCTTGTGGTTGTTGCCGGTACAGGCGTTGTTGTGCTGGTGGTTGTGGTGGGAGGAACGGGAGTTGTACTGGTAGTGGTTGTAGATGTGGTAGGTACCGGAGTTGTCGTTGTGGTCGTGGGGACAGGGGTTGTAGTGCTGGTGGTTGTCGTAGCCGTCTCCGGAACCGGAGTGGTTGTTGTTGTCGTCGTTGTCGTTGTGCTTGTTGTAGTTGTTGTATTCAGATCCGCAATGAAATCAGGCAAACATCCGGTAAATGGAACATTATGGGCCTCAAGTGACCCTGTAACATTCGTAAGGGAATTGGCGACTAACGTGCCGTCTATATTTCCGAACCCGATGGCCGACCAATCTGCATTCGGCGCGAGAACCGAGCCTGAAATATTTATATTTTGATTAAAGGCCCTGGAGGCCTGAAAGAAGTTCCAGATAATGAGGGTGGCATCCGCTCTGGTGGCCGTAATGCCGTTGCGGAAAATGGCGTAGCTTCCAAAGCCGGTATTGTTGCCGCCCACATTAATGAGGATCGTGGAGCCTGCAGGAGCAACAATGTTAATGCCGTTGGCATTGTCCAGGGTCAAACCTTCGCCGTCCACATTGTTCCCGTTAATGGTGAATACATTCAGATCCGGCGCCACCCCCGTCAAAACAATTTGCCCAAAATTGTTTTCTACAGTCCCATTAGGGCTGATTGCGGCCAAGTTGATGGCAGTTTCAGTTAAACTGCGCTCTGCTGCTTCGAAATCGACGGGGGTTCCCCGGAGCGGCTGATCCGGAACGCGGTTATTATTGGTCATGGTGTAAGCAATAATCGTACTGTCCGGGTAAATCACCGTATTCCCGGCGAAGTTTGTGCCTCCGGTAATATTCACGTTACCCTGGATAATCAGGTCCGGTCTGGTTGTGGATACGGGCAACGTATCCCCCACACCGTAATTCGCATAGGTGGCTGTGCCGCCAACCGCTACACGCCCTTCCGAGTCAACGGAAGATTGCGTATGATCATTAAAAATAAACAGATTAAATTCATTTGCAATACCCAAATTACCACATGGCATTCAAGAATCCTCCCATTCCTTGAAGATCAATGCTACATCATATAGGAAGACTGGATAAAATATGTATTTCGTTATGGTGTCCCGCATATAAAATAGAATCTTAAAACGACTTCATAAAGTAAGGAAGGGGAGCCTGTGAAAGTAGCCCTTTTAACCATGTTCAATGGTTTATCCAAGACCTATTCATTAGTGAATGTTGTGGAGGAGCAACTGGGCATGCTGCTTCGGGCCGGAATGGAAGTGAAGATGCTGGTTTGTCAGGATTGTCCTGAGGAGGAGCGTTATGGGGTTTACAAGGATGAACGCATCCAATGGGTGAAAGTCGTCAACCGGTTTGCCGGTGAGCAAATTCATTGGCGGGATTATTCCATTGCCGCAGGAACCGTACATGATACTTTTTTTGTGGAGGCAGATACCATTGCCGGAGATTATCTCCGCCATTTAGGAGACGTAAACGTTTGTATTCTGCATGATATCCTATATCAAGGCTGGCATCTGGTGCATAATGTGGCCATCCGGAAAGTGCAGCCTTTTTTGCCGCATGTGAAATTCCTGGCCTTCACCCATTCCCTGCCGTTGAACCGTCCGCTGGAGACACATTGGCCCTTTTCCGGCAGATTCACCCCTATGCCCAATACCACGTTCATTTATCCAACGGAGGCCGGCCTGGGGGCTCTGTCCCAACAATATAATGCGGGGGCTGAAGCCTGCAGGTGTGTGAGCAACAGCTTCGATCTGTTGGCGGAAGCAAGCAAGGACGTGCAATTGCTGGCCGAAAAAACTGACCTGCTGTCGCCGGATTTCCTTATCATCTATCCCGGTCGTCTCTCCTCAGGCAAACAATTCGAGAAAGCAGCCGCTCTTGCAGGTGCCATCCGCACGGTATCCGGCGGTACTGTACGTTTGATCTGCTGCGATTTTCCATCGTTAGATACGAACCAAAGCCGTTATAAAGCCTTCATCAGAGAAGCGGGAATCCAGCAGGGGTTAACGGATGAGGATGTGGTATTCACTTCCGATATCGGGTGGAGAGACGGTTTTCCTCATAAAGGAGTATTGGAACTATTCCGGCTCAGCAATCTGTTTATTTGCTCATCCTTTTCCGAATCCTTCGGTTTAATTGTGCTGGAGGCGGCCAGCGGCGGCAATTTTCTCGTTTTAAATCAGGCGGTTCCCGCGCTGGAGGAGCTTGGCACCAGGCTGGGTGCATACTTTATGCGGTGGGATGCCCGCAATATGGGGTATGATACGAGGGAGAGCTATCATCCGTCCGAAGCTGAGTATCTAAAGGAGCATGCGCGGAATATTGTGGAACGAATGAAGCAGAATCCGGTGCTGCATGCAAAAACCCTGGTTCGTCAGTGCTGCAATCCGGAGTGGATCTGGCGGAACCAGTTGGAGCCTCTCATTCGGGACGTATCCCACGAATGCTCCTAAACAGAAGCGGCAGCCCGGGAATTTCCGTCCGAGGCTGCCGCTTTTTTTAGGGCTATTTTAAAACCCTGGATTGTATTGTCTAGGAGGATTGACAGGCTGCTTCAGCACAGCTGCCGCCTCCAGCGCCCAGTGGGGATTTCTCAGCATGCCCCGGCCTACAGCTACCAGATCCGCCTCTTCATTACCGATGACGGCATTGGCCAGTATAGGATCATCCAGTCTTCCAACCGCGATTACCGGAACCTCTACTGCTTGTTTGATTTCTCTGGCAAAGGAAACCTGGTACGCCGCGTGGGAGCCCGGCTTTTCAAATACACCAAGAGGTCCTTCCCCGCCGGTGGAGATGTGGAAGATGTCCACGCCTGCTTCCTTGAAGGCCTTGGAGAATGTAATGCTTTCCTGAAGCCCGTACCCGCCCTCCATATATTCCCGGGCGGAAATCCGCATGAGTAAAGGCATGTCCTCCGGCATTTCCGCTTTCGCCGCTTTAATGATGTCCCGGCCGAACCTCGTGCGGTCCTTGCCGTACTCATCTTCTCTTCTATTGGTGATGGGGGAAAGGAATTGATGAATCAAATAGCCGTGGGCGCCATGGAGCTCAATGGCATCGAATCCCGCTTTCACAGCGCGCTGTACCGCTTGCCGGAATTTCTCTACCATCTCTTGAGTCTCAACCGTAGACAGGGCCCGGGGTGTTTTGGATTTATCGTCATAGGGGATCTCAGAAGGGGCTACAGGCACAGCTGCGTCCACAGCCTTCCGTCCCGCATGAGCGATCTGGATGGCAACCTTCGCGCCATAGGTATGGCAGGCTTCCACAATCCGCTTCAGGGCAGGGATTTGTTCATCCGACCATAACCCCAGATCGAAGTCGGTGATCCGTCCGTCCGGCTCCACATTGGTCATCTCGATGATGACCAAACCCGCTCCGCCAACCGCTCTGCTCACATAGTGCACAAAATGCCAGTCCGTTGCCGCGCCATCCTTGCCTGCTGCAGAAAATTGGCACATGGGAGGCATTACGATCCGGTTTTTTAACTCCAGGCTTTTCAAGCTGTATGGGCTCAATAAATGTGTCATGTTCTTCCCTCCTAAATTTATTATAGTAGTTTATCTTGTTAAAGTTAAGTATGCACCTTTTTTAAATTGCTGGGCTGTGACCTAACATACTCCATACCAGCATTCGTACTATGAATGAAGCAAAGAGGAGGTGTTTCTTGAATTGAAAAAAGAAAGCTTCAACCTGAACATAGCGCTGTGTACGCTGTTTATGTGAACACTTCTATTTGACATCCTAAGGAGGCAGAGGTTTGGCAGGAAGACAAAAAAGCAGCGGCACCCGGGATATGGGCCACCCAAAGCTGCCGCTGCTTACGGACTCAGGATCCGCTATTGAGAGAAAAGACGCTGCTTTTTCACCTGAATGGACCCAGGATCCGTTATATGCCGGAAAAAGGTCAATTGGGACGGTTTTGTGAGGAAATAACGTACTCTGTGTCCGCGAAATGATCAGAAGCGCATATTTTGGGGGAATAACGGCTCCTCAGTCCGGATACGCAGTGGGTGACAACGAATCCAGTTGGAGCACCCTTATGCCTTTTTCAACCGCTTCGTTTAACCGATTTGTTCCAACGGTAGATGTATTCGTATACGATTTTGCCTGTTTCCCAATCCAGCTTGTATTGTTTGCCATTAGTCATAATGATGGCCGCATTGCCGATTCTGATGGCCGCAAAAGTGCTGCCCGATATGCCGCTCGCCGGAGCTTCCACCTTGGATTTCCACAGCAGATTATGCTCCTGCAGGGAAACGAGGGAAAGGGTCCAGGTTTTTTCGTTGCGCTTTTCGTGATAGCCAACAAGTGCGGTCGTGCCGCTGGAATCGGCATGCAGCAGAACCGTCTCCAGAAGGTCGGGGTACAGCTTCTTCAATTGGTCTCCGACGGCCCGCACCTCTTCGGCGGATATCCCCAAGCCTGTTTTGTTGGCAAAGGATGGTTTGATGAACTCTTTATATTCCGGCGAGGCCGCTGCCTTCCTTCCGGCAAAATCCACCTTGTAATAGCTGCCATCCAGTGCATACAGGTACAATTCGTCTGGCGAGGCCACATGGTAATCCGTGAAGGAGTAGCTCAGATTATCCGCCAATACGGGGAATTGCGCAACCAGCTCCTTTTCCGTTAATGCCGTTTTGCCAGTTAGCGCATCAATGAATTGCAGCTTTTTCTTCTTGGCATTGACCGTAAGGATGCCTTGACTAGTATGGCCAATCACATACTCCTGCCAATAGGATTTCCGGTTCCAGGCGGTTTGTCCCGTATTAACATCTACCGCTATCAGCTCGAAGTGGGAGATGCTTGTGGAAATCCCGTTGGATTGGCCATTGGGGATTTTCATGCGGATTTTATTGATGGTTAGCGGATGCCCCTCCTCCCCGGCTATTAAAGCTGGAGAGTCCAGCTCAATGCTTACTGATCTGCCCGCGGCATTAAAGACCACCAGAAAAAAGCTGCCTGCCACAAATTCCACCAGCAATAAAACCCCGATAGTGGTCGCCAGGCCTTTCCCGCGCAGCGGAAGGCTCCTCCGTCTTCGCCTTATCTGAAGTCGCAGAATAAGAAGCAGGCTGGCGAGAATAACGGCGTAGATGATATAAAGTGCCAGATCCAAGTTAAACCAGCCTACCGGTCTCCAGTTCTCCAGAAGGTTTACCATCGCCGTTTTTCCAAACATCATAGGCATTCTATTCCTCCTTGCGTGTGACTTCAATCCGTGTATGGTTGAAAGTCTACCATATCCATTTCCTGTTAACCAAATTTTTGCAGGTTTTTCTTTTGGGGCTTATCCATATACACGATTTTTTATGTAGAAGTATTTCTTCCATTGCAAACGGCATTGGAAGGGATTATCTTGAATGGGAAAACCTTTTTGCTTCCGACTGCAACAATTTGACAATGACAGCCCGTCTATAGCAATGTATAGTTAGTATTATCCTATTCTATTTTCTTTTTATGGAGGTATCATGAAAAAAATAGTAGCTTTGCTTGCAACCGGCACCATGGCAGTTTCCTTGTATACAGGTGCTGCACTTACACAACCTGTAGGAACATCCTTCGCGGCCACACTTACGGCTGAGAGCTTTAAGGACCTGCAGAATGCTGATCCTGCTTTGAAGGCCAAGGTAGACGCTATGCTGGCTGCCAATATTTTCGAGGGTGTGTCCAACGACACCTTCGGCATTGACCAGAATATGACCCGGGCTCAATTTGCCAAGGTAGCGGTACTTCTGTATAAGCTTCCTTTGGATACATCTGTTACTGCTTCGGGCTTCTCTGATGTCCGTGCGGAGGATCCCGCCAACGGCTGGGCTATCCCTTATGTTGAAGCAGCCCGTAAGGCTGGATTGATTGACGGCGTGACAGATACAACCTTCGCTCCCGGCGAACAGGTAACAGCAGGCCAATTGGATGCCATCCTGCTGAGAGGGCTTGGCAAATACGTGAATACCACCGGAGCCGTATGGTATGCCGATGCGGTGAAGCAAGCCGGCGAGCTTGGTTTCCATCCGGCGGGCAAGGCTGGCGACGCTGCGGCTAACCGCGCCGATCTGGTGAACAGCTCCTACACCGTGAAGCAGCTGGTGGACAAGCCGGTCACTCCTCCCGTGGAAGCTCCTGTGTCTGTTGTTTCGGCCCAGCCGGCCAGCGATAACCTGAAGGTTCAGGTGACCTTCGATGCGGCAGTGGATACGGCCAAGGCCACACTTTCGCTGAATAAAGGCACCGCGGCGGTTTCTGTTCAGACCCAATGGTCCGCCGACAAGAAAACCGCTACTCTGACAGCAGGCTCCGCTCTGACCGCTGGTGATTACACTGTTACCTTGGGTGGTCTGGAGGCTTCGCAAATCAAGAAGGCAACAGCAACATTCACCATCCAGCCATCCGTATCCTTCGGTTCGGTCACCATCGGGAATATGACGTACAGTATTCCGCAAGCATACGAGCTGGCGAATGTGGTAGACAGCGGTGTAACTGAAGCCGCCACCGGCGCCAATGGCCTGGAGACACGGGCCAATGCCGAGGACCCCACAGTCAGCAAGCTGGCCAAGGAAATCAAGATTAAGCTGACCTCCGGTGGAGACGAGGTTGCCACCCCCGGAATTATCCAAAGCGTGGTTTCGTCCGATGCCAGCATTGTCAAAACTGGAGTTTCCGCTGATCACCGCGGCTACGCCCTCGGACTCAAAACCGGGTCCGCAACCCTTACCCTTACCTTCCAAGCGGTAAACGGGGACACCAAGGTAATCCAAACCACCGTAACCGTAAAGGGTGACCGTGTAGCTGCGGCAACCGTAAAAGCCGAAGATTCCACTTACAAGCACACACTTTCGAGTTCCACTCATTTTGATGCTTTTGAAGCCATGGGGTTGACCGTTACGGATAACTACGGCACGAAATACGAGAAGGGCGAAATTAAGAAATACAACTTTGCCCTGGGAACCATGTTTACCGTGACCGCTGTTGAAGGCGGCGGCAGTGTTTCTGTCAGCCAGGACGGCACCGTCACCTTAACCGGGACTGTTACCTCCTTTGAGCTGAACGCTATCCTATTTAACGGTGAACGGACTACCACCTATGTGACCGTAAATTAATGAATCAAAAAACAGCTCTTGCAGAAGAAGATCCTCCTGCAGGAGCTGTTTTTTTGCCGTTATTTCTGCGGTTAGTAGCTAATGATAACCATCCGCGCTGCGTCCACATAATTCACTTTTGCGCCAAGCACCTCGGAGAGGAGCCTCACCGGAATGATCGTGGTATCATGATCCAATACTGCAGGGGAATCCGTCTCCACCTCCACACCATTCAGCGCGTAAGCATTTTTGGTGGTATAGAGGGTGACAACTCGGTCTTGTTTGGTGTAAATGGCTGCTTTCTGTTCATCATCCCATGTTACAGATGCCCCAAGCGCCTTGGCTAAATCCCGTATCCATAGATATGAGCTCCCGTCCTTAATGATGGGTGTTTGCTTCATGGGCACGCGGATATCATCCAGAATAAACTCATCATCAGTCAGCCCGAAGGATACCACATGCTTCATCTCGCCGGTAGGATTCATTTTCTTCACATACGCGGCGGAATCCTGATGCAGCTTCGTCTTGCCCAGATAGTCCACGGGCTCCGTACGGAAATTCCACTTTTTTTCATAGACTTTGGGTTGATTGTCTTCAATGACGGATAATTTCACATAGGCGGTGTAGACCGTATCCGGGGCGAGAGGTTTGGCCGGAATAAGCATAACCTCATTCTGCAAATGATCATCGTCTGCCGGTGTATTCACGAATAGGTCCAACTGCTTGCCGGTGCTGTCCGTTAGCTTGGAATCCACCAACTTCACATCTCTTACGAATCTTCCTGAGAGCTGGGCCATAATCGGATAACCGACCGGATATTTGGCGCCGGTATGCTTCCGGACCGGGTCGGGAATCTCATGACCGTCAAAATCAACGGGAGCATAAGGGTCACCGGGGGCTGGAGAAACCACGAGCTGCGAGTCCCATTCATTCGTTAAACCAAACTCAATTACCGTATAGCCGCCTTGTTTATCCAGACCAATCTCAACAGCATCAAGGGTTAAGAACGGCATCCGGTGGTAAGGGGCGTCAAAGAGGCTGTCGATAGCATGGGAAATATTGGCTTGCGCACTTCCGTTGTAAGACACATCCTCCGAGAAGTTCCCGGCATACCCGGCATACATACCTCGCTCAGACAGCTTGCTGCCGATATAACCGGGAAGCTTGTTATCTTCTTCGTGCATGGAGGCATCAGTCTGAGCCACCTTGTTCATATTCAGGTATTGGGCGTGAAGCTTGGCCGCGTAGGTCAAATTCTTATTGAAGGTTAGGGGCTTTAATCCGTGGACCGCCCGGTAATCATTAATGGCCTTGATGCCCTCGGCTTGTTCGGTTGTTGGTGATGAAGGCGGGTCGGAAACCGCTTTTTCATCAACCCGGAAGGTCCAGCTTTTCTCAAGCGGCAAATAGTCGGTATCCTTCAGCTCCAATACAATATCCACGGTATGCTCTCCCGGCTGCAGATCTTCTGTCGGCGTATAGGACAGCACCATTCTGCCCAAGCTCCACTGGGCATCCACCTTGACCTTGTCGATTTTCATGGTATAGCTTCTGAAATCGGGTGTTATATCGCTGGACATAAACTCAAAAACGATAGTCGGTTTTTTGATGCCGACCTTTCCTTTGGGATACCAATAGGAAGAATAGGATGCCGCTTCGGCTTTTGGCTGAGCGATCATGAAACAAGGCAGTGCCACCAAAAGACAGAGCAAAACGTGCATAAGCTTCTTCGTATACCGCATCGACGATTTCCCTCCTGCATGTGCCAACGTATGGGATTCTACATTTTTTTAGACCTGCCAAATTTTAATATTCTCTGTTCTTCGACAATTTCCTTTTTTTATCGCCAATTCCATATAATAATGGTAGGAATCGCCTGGATATCTTAATATTTTTATATAAAATTGAATATTATTACATTGTATGATGTCATGGAAGCGTATACAATTGAATAATAATCATTTGATGACGACTTAAAACCAGTGGTGAACATCCTTGAAGCATTCTTATAGGAAGAGTCTCGCAATTATTCTCACCATTTCCAGCATCCCCGGCTTTATTATTGCCGCGTTGGTGTACTGGATGGGGGGCAGCCGTCTGGAAAGCGAGCTGCTCCATCTTCATCAGTTACAGATTGAACAGGGCGCCCGCAATATGGACCAGCAGCTGACCAATCTGGAGGTGATGCTGTCCCACTGGGCTTCCGATAACCAATTCGATTACACACTTGCGGAAGTGGATTTCCACAAAAATTATGACCGGGTGAAGGATATTACCCAGACCCTTCTGGTGATGGAGGGCTCCAATACCTTAACCAAGCGGGTGGAGCTGAGTCTGGTTAAACCTGCGGCTGTTTTGTTCGATCCCCAATATTCCCCCATCAGCGAGGATACATTTAAGCGGGTTTATGAAGACCTGCTGAAACCGAACAGACTTTCTTACTGGACCCAGTGGGCGTTCGATCCCGATTTTCCGGGTGAAAAGGACCTTACTCTGGTGCAGCGTATTCCGGGAGGCAGCTCCCAGCCCTTCGGCGCCTTATTGCTGCGGCTGGATTCAGACAAAATCGCCAGTATGCTGAAATCGCTGATGCCCTATAACGAAGAGGAGAGCTTCTTGATCCAGGATACGGGAGATCTTTATTTTTCGGCCAGTGGGGCGAGTGCGGAGGCTCCTCTGGTGAAGGCTCTGCTGGAGAAAATCGGGGAGGAGCCGTCCAAACGGTCCTTTTTTTACGATTGGCAGGGTGTCACCTATACGGTATCTTACGGGAACTTCAGCAGAATTGCCTCCAACTGGACCTATGTTTCCGCCTCACCTGTTCCAAGCATTACCCTGCCTGTGCTGTTTATCTCCAAGCTTATCTTCACACTCAGCATTGTTGCTCTGGTGCTGGCGGGGCTGCTCTCCTGGTTTGCCTCCCACCGCATCTATTCTCCCGTGAAACGTCTGGCCCGGCATCTGGCAGGAGACCAGCATATGTCCTATAACAAGGAGGATGAATTTGCGGTTATTGAAAAAAGGTGGAGCCTGCTCCATGAACAAAGCGATGAGATGCGCAGCCGGTTATCCGGACAGCTGCCCCATGTCAGGGAGAGCTTCCTGCGCCAGCTGATCCAGGGCTACTATTATGCGTATTCGGAGGAAGACCTGAAGCGCCGGATGGAGAGCTTCAGGTGGGAAATCCGCAACAGGCAATTTGTTGTGGTTTATATGCAGTTGACGGGAATCACGAACCGCGAGGGCAAATTCAGGTTCGGCGATGAGGGTTTGGCAACCTTTGCTGCTGTGAACATTATCGGTGAATTGGCAGGGCAGTATTTTGAACAGCATAATGCTGTCAACTTCCATAACCTCAAAGCTGCGCTGCTTATTCTGGCTCCTAATCATGAGCCTCCGTCCGGCAAGCTCCAGGCTTTTTCGGAGGAGCTGACCCAAACCTTCAACCAGGTTCTGAACATGCATGTGACCATGGTGGTAAGCCAGCCTGTCAGCTGGATTACGGAGATTCCTGCGGTCTTCGAGGGAGCCCGGCAGTTGGCCGCCTTCCGCAATATCTTAGGCGGTAATCAGGTTATCTACATGGACGGCAGTACGGATACCCCTGCGGTTGAGGAGGTCCAATATCCGTTAGTCCTGGAGAGGGAGCTGATTCAGGCGCTGCAGAGCGGACAGGAGGAGCTTACCTGCCAGCTTCTGGAATCCTTTCTAACGGCGCTTACAGTGGAGGGGGCTAAGGAGATCGAGGTGCAGCTAGGGATGCTGCAGTTGCTGGGAAGCATCCAGCATGCGGTAATGACAGCGGGAATCCATCCCGGCCGGTTATTCAAAGGGGTGAATTTATATGAGTCTCTGTCCCAAATCCGTGAGCCCCGGCTTATTCTGGAGTGGTTCCGGGAGAAAATTGTAAAGCCGTATCTTCAGGAAACTGTGCGGCGGACGGATGTTCAGACCAAACGGGCTGCCGAACAAGCGGTGGACTATATCCGGCACTATTACATGAGGGATATCTCGCCGGAGAGCTGTGCGGAGCATACGGGCACCACCCTCTTTTTTCTGAGCAGAGCCTTCAAGCAGGTTACGGGCAAATATTTCTTGGACTACCTGATGGAGGTCCGGATGAATAAGGCCAAGGAATTGCTCCGGGATACGGATCTTCTGATCAGCGACGTGGCGGAGCAATCGGGGTTCCAGCACAGCAACTTTCACCGGATATTCAAGAAAATGGAGGGTATGAATCCGACCCAATACAAGGAGTTCAGCCGCGGGAAGGGAATGGAGTCCGGGGAATAGAATGGACGCGTAAAAAAGCAAGAGGGGATGTGCAGCCGCACATCCCCTTCTTTTATCACATGCTTGCTCTGTCAGATTATTTCTTTTGGGCTGCGGTGTACAGCTCGTTCATTTCCTTCACCAGCTCGTCACCGCCGGATTTCTTCCAGGTTTCGAATGCGGTGCGCATGCCGGCTTCGTCCAGCTGTCCGACAATGAATTTGATACGGGCATCATTGATGATGTTTTCCAACTGGGGACCCTTTTGACTGTAAACGCTGGAGATCAGCGGCTCGGCCGGATTGGATACGATATAATCCACATTCTTCTTAATGGTGTCTACTTGTTTCTTGCGGAGCGGCGTTTGCTTCACCGACAAAGATTTGTTTTCCGGCAGGAAGGAAAGCATTTGGTTCAAACCTTCCACCTCGGATTCCATCAGAACGGTATCCTTGCTTACAGTTACATTCTTTTCGGCGTCCAGCGTATAGTGTTTGCCTTCCAAGCCATAGCTCAGCATGGTTTGCAGGTCCGGTTCATTCAAACGGTCGATGAAGGTCAGGACACGCTTCAGTTCGGCTTCCGTTTTCACGGAGGATTTCGGGACCGCCAGCATCCCCGCATAACCGGAGGTAGGCAGCGTGCGCAGCTTGCCATCCTTGCCCACTACACCGCTGGATACATCCATATATTGCTTGTTGGGATCATCCTTGCCGTCCTTGGCCAGTGCGGCGTGAATTTTATCCTCCACCCGCGCTCCGCCATCCACAACGTCCACGATCACTCCGGCTTGGTTATTCACAAGCGGGTCCACCCATTTGGCGCTGTCGAATACGGCGAAGTCGGAGTTGATCAGTTTTTCGTCATACAGCTTTTTCATGAACTTCAGGCCGTCAATATATTCCTCATATTGATGCTCCGGCACCAGTTTGCCGTCCTTGATGCCCCATTTGTTGGGGGCGCCAAACCAGAGCTTCATAATATCGAAGCCGCTGGCCCAGCCGCCGGTCCACTTCACCAGCACCATACCGTAGGTATCGGCCTTGCCGTTTTTGTCCGGGTCCTTCTCCTTAAACGCTTTCAACATGTTGTAGAAATCGTCGATGGTTTTGGGCTCCTGCAGACCCACGGCCTCCAGCCAATCCTTGCGGTAATAATAGCCGTTTCGGCCCAGGTCACGGCCGCGGTAGATACCGAAAACCTTACCGTCGATAGAGGTATTGTTCAATACGGTTTTATTGGCGCCGGACAGGTTTTTGTAATCCTTCAGCTGGTTGGTCAGATCCCAGAAGGCTCCTGATCGGGCGGCGTTGACGAAGCTGGAGGATTTGGTATCCAGAACGGCAATAATGTGGGGCAGCTTGCCGGAGGCCAGCGTAATGTTGAACTTATCGGTGTAGGAGGAATTGGGCACCCACTCGAAGTGGATATTAGCATTGGCGAGCTTTTCGATTTCTGCGGCAACCGGACTGTCATCCTTGGGAAAGTTGGTCTTGAAAATCGGAAGCATAATGTTCAGATCAACAGGCGGCTGCTGGGTGGGCGCCACACTTGCCGCTGCCGAAGGGGCGGTTGACGCGCCGGCGGAAGGGGAAGCGGAGCTTCCGCTATCGCTGCCGCCGCAGCCTGCAAGTGTACCGGCGGCAATGGTTCCTACTGAAACCACTGCAACAAAACGTTTCATGCTGCTTGCTTTTCTTTTCATTTTGTACCCTCCTTGTAATGGTCGAGCTGTTTTGAAAAAATGATGGTTCATGTATGGAATAACTCCGGCTGGAGTGATCCGCAACCCGGATAAAACCTTGGTCCGTACGCATTAACCCTTTACGGAGCCGATCATAACACCCTTGGCAAAATGCTTCTGCAGGAACGGATATACACACAGGATCGGGATCGTACCGACCACGATAACCGCCATCTTGATGGACTGCTCCGGAGGCTTCACGAAGTTGGGGTCCATGGAGCTGATGTCGCCGGCAGCCTGGGACAGCATAACGATTTGGCGGAGCATCACCTGCAGCGGCCATTTGCTTGGATCGTTGATATACAACAGCGCCGAGAAGAAATTGTTCCAATGGCCCACCGCATAGAACAGCGTGAAGGTGGCGATAACCGGCATGGACAGGGGCAGCACGATTCTCCACAGAAGACTCAGCTCCTGACAGCCGTCGATCCGGGCCGCTTCTTCAATTTCTGGAGGCAGCTCCTGGAAGAAGTTCTTTACGATAATCAGGTTGAAGGCGCTGATGGCGCCGGGGAAAATCAGGGCGTTGAAGGAATCCAGCATGTTCAGCTCGCGGATCACCAGATAGGTAGGGATCATTCCGCCGCCAAACAGCATGGTGAAGATGACCATGTTCAAGAATAGATTGCGGCCCATCAGACTGCGCCGGGCAAGGGGGTACGCCATGGTGATGGTGAAGAACAGGTTGACGATGGTGCCGACCACGGTGACATAT
Source organism: Bacillota bacterium (assembly GCA_023388055.1). Classification (GTDB taxonomy): domain Bacteria; phylum Bacillota; class Bacilli; order Paenibacillales; family NBRC-103111; genus Paenibacillus_AR. The sequence goes on from JAEWGW010000025.1 coordinate 14,724, forward strand.
ACGGAAACCCCAATGCTTCTCATAATGGAATCTGTGGAGAAAATGAATTTGTATGCATTCAGCGTGAAGGTTTCCGGAATCAGGAATACCGCGCGCTGGGTAATCTCCGCATCAGAGGCGAAGGAGCCTGCGATAATAATGATGAACGGCAGAATGGCAAGAATCCCGGCTGCTCCCAAAAAGAGGTAGTTGGATATGTCGAAGACCGTACCGCCGGCAGTTTTGTATTGCTTGGCCATCTAAAAACCTCCCTTAGTAAAGTCCGGCTTGCCCGAATTTTTTGGCCAGCCAGTTGCTTCCCAGCACCAGCGTGACGCCGATGACGGACTTGAAGAGGCCGACTGCCGTACTGTAGCTGAATGCCCCTTGGGTAATCCCGACGGTATAGACGTAGGTGTCGAAAACCTCGGCAACCTCGCGGTTAAGCGCATTCATCATCAGGTAAATTTGTTCAAAGCCGTTGTCCATGATATTCCCCATCCGGAGAATCAGCAGGATGACAATGGTGCTGCGGATAGAGGGCAGCGTAATATGCCAGGTTTGTTTCCAGCGGTTGGCGCCGTCCATGATGGCCGCTTCGTATTGCTCCACATCCACGCCGGCCAACGCTGCCAGGAAGATAACCGTTCCCCAGCCGCATTCCTTCCAGATGGTCTGGATAATGATCAGCGGTCTGAACCATTCGGGGTCAGTGAGGAAGGAGATTTTTTCACCCGTTAATCCAAAGATAAATTCATTGATGGTTCCGCCCTCTGTGGTCAACAGGATGTAGGTTAAGCTGGCCACGATAACCATGGAGATAAAGTGGGGCACATACACCAGGGTCTGAACAGACCGCTTGTACCAGGAGATCCTGACTTCGTTCAGCAGAAGTGCCAGCAGGATCGGGGCAGGGAAGGAAAATACCAGACTGTATAAGGATAAAACCAGGGTATTGCGCAGCAGCATGCCAAACTCGATATTCTGGAAGAACATGTTGAAGTGGTCCAGGCCTACCCAGTCACTCTTGAAAAATCCGAGGAAAGGCTGGTAATTCTTAAAGGCCAGCAGGATGCCCCACATGGGTGCATATTTGAAAACCAAGAAATACAGCAATCCGGGTGTAATCAGCAGGTACAGCCACTTGTCCCGTCTCAATCTTTTACTGATCAGATTCCATTTGCTCTTCCGGGTACTCGGTACAACAGTCAACTCATCCGCGGCTGCCTGCTCCACTCCCCATCACCTCCGGGTTGTCTATCGCTTTTCTTGAGCGGTTATATGTTGATTATGGTTGAACCCGCAGTCTGACAACAATCGGAGATTCTTGTTCGGGCCTAAAAACAGCATTTTGGGCTGAAATCAAAAAAGTGCAAGGCTTGCGAAGCCGCTGCAAACGGCTGAAAACAGAAAAAATCCCGACGGATCATCCGATCCATCAGGACTTTTGGAAGGAAATACAAGTATAGGCGGAAGGCTCAGGCGGGTGAGGGGGAGCCCTTGTGATCGGAATAGGACCGGATCAGCGCCATGGTGCCCCGGACGGCCAAGAAGGTGCCCAGGAAGAAAAGGAACGAGTAGTACCAGCTCCAGTTGTGGAAGGCTACCAGCCGTGTGTTTTCCGATGCCCACCATTCAAAGAGGGTTGGCGGGATACTGTACAATACCGCTTGCCTCAGGATCCCGCCGAGGCCGGATCTGTAAGAGGTTTGGTTGTACAGGACACAAAGCAAGGGATATGCCAGCATAGCAAATACGATGGTGGTTTGGAAAATAGTGGGGAATAACCGGTCCGGATAGCTTAACCATCCCTTGGCAACAAAATAGGTATCACACAGGATGGATAAAAAGCCTTTTAGAAAAAAAACAATAATCCAGTCCTTAACCGGAGGTTTGGTAAAGACATAAAACATGGTCCCGATCGATAATACCAAAACGGTCCAGTTAATAAACCCAGCCATACAATCTGACCTCCACGCGGTTACCATATTTAGGGAACAACATCAGTATGCCACTGATTCCCGGAATTATCCGGCTTCGATTCAAACTGTACCACATCTGTCCCGCTCAGATATTGCAGGAAGGCCCGGGCTACAATAGTCACCGCGCTTACAGGCAGCGACACGATCCCGATGTTCCGGTATTGGGGCGGGTCCAAGGGCCTCCTGGCCATGGGGAAGGTAACATTGCGGATGATCAGCTCGGGCATGATGCTGATGCCAAAGCCGTTGGCCACCATCGCCATAACCGATATATCGTCATTCAGCGTATACTTTACCTTTGGCGGGGAGCCGGTATCCTTCAGCACCGCCCGTATATCATTATCTGAGCCCTTCATGGGCATAATGAAGGGTTCTTTGAGAATGTCCTCCAGGGACAGGGTTTCCATTCGGGTTAAGGGATGCCCCGGCTCCATCAGCACCAACAGCGGGTCCTGCTTCAGGGGGAGGAAGGAAAGGCTATCCGGTACCGGAGCGGTGAGGAAACCGCAATCAATTTTGCCCTGTGTGATCCATTCCATAATGTCATCGTAGTTGCCGTCCAGCAGTTCAAAGTCCACCAGCGGATAACGCTCTTGAAAGGAGCGGATGATGCCGGGCAGCCATTGGGAGGAGACGCTGGTGAAGGTTCCCACCCGGATGGTTCCGGCGACGTTATGATTGATATTCGCGATGGTCTGGGCCAAGCTTCGCTGCTGGTTGACCAGGCTTTGGACCCGCTCCAGGATCTGCTTGCCATTATCTGTGAGGGTGACGCCATTGCTGCTTCGTCTGAATAAGGCAAAGCCGGTTTCCTTCTCCAGAGCCGCGATGGCATGGCTGACCCCGGACTGGGTATAATTCAGCGCCTCTGCGGCTCGTGTGATGTTCCCCAGCTCCACAACCTTCAGGAAAATTTCATAACGGTTTCCGTTCATGTATAAGGGACAACCTCCCGGATAGAATATCTTCACTATAAGAAGAGTTGGAGGCAAAAACAAGAGGAGCGGTGCGTTATTTCAGCACAGCAATGGCTGTAATTATGAGGAGGATGCCCATAACCGCCGGTGCCGCATGACCGAAGGAGACATAAAGCTGGCCTCCCGCAATCGGTCCGAGCATTCTGGCCAAAGCCTGAATCGATTGGCTGCCTCCTTGAAGCCTCCCTTGTTCACGGGCATCCGCAGATTTGGATACCATCCCGTTGAACGAAGGCCCGAAGACCGAATCACCGAAGCCGAAGATAAACATTCCCGCAATAAAAAGGGGATAGAACGACAGTAATGCCGATGCTGCAATCAGGCTGTAGCCTGCCGCCTCCGACACCATTCCGGCAATGGCAATCTGTCTATCGCTGCGGGTTTTCAGAAGCTTCGGCATGATGAAGCCTTGGGAGAGAATATCCTGAATGCCCATGATGGAAAACATCAGCCCGATTCGTGCCGGCTCCCAGCCGAACACATCCAGGGTAAACTGCGAAAACACTGCCTGCAATGAGCCGTTGGGTATCCACAGCAAAAATGCGGAGAGAAACAGCCTCTTTACATGTTTCATGGACAGGATGCCAGCCAGCTGTGAGAATGGATTCAGTCTTGCCATGGAGATTCTGTCCGGTCTGTTATTCTTCTCCAGACTCTCCGGCATATACACAAATCCGTACACGACATTCAATATGGTGATGACAGCTCCAAAATACATAGGCACAGCATAACCAAACCCGGCAAGCAATCCCCCCAGAGACGGGCCGATGATGGCTCCTGCGCCTGCAACCGCACTAACCCATCCGAAGGTTTTGGTCCGTTCTTCAGGAGGAGTGATGTCGGCAAAATAGGCGAAGATCGTGCTGATACTGCCTCCGGTAATCCCTTCTATAATACGGCCTGCAAAAAGCACCCACAAGGCACCCCCTATGCCAAAAACGATATACCCGGCTGCGGAGCCCAATAGGCAGATCAGCAGCAGCGGCCGTCGTCCAAATCTGTCGCTCAAGGCTCCAAGTGCGGGAGCTGCTAAAAACACGCAGGCTGCATAAACGGAGGTCAAAAGCGTCACAGCGACAGCTTGATCCTCCGGGCTGCTGATATAAGGCTGCACCAAAAAAGGAACAACAGGGGCTACAATACTGAAGCCGATTCCACATAGAAATACGGAGATAAGGCCAAACAAGAATATGTGTTTAGATTGGTTATGGAACATATGAATGCTCCCTTCAACGGGTTTTATTTTGTTTCCTTGGAATCAAAATAATGGTATCACCATTTTGTTTCCTCGTCAACAAAAATTGCGGCAAATAAAAAGCAGCCTCTTCTCCTTGGAGAGGGCTGCTTGTGGTTCCATGACCTTATTCAGGTTTATCTGTATCATTCAAATCGATGCCTAACTTCTTGATTTCTCCGTCCAAATGCCGGCTGTACCGTTCCATAAAGCCAAGCATATGGTCAAATTGTGCCTCGGTCACCTGAGCAAATACGGCTTGATCCCGCTTTTGAAACTCCCTATGCAGCTCTTCGTGGATGTTATAAACCTCCAGCCCTTTCTCCGTCAACCGGAAGTAAATTTCCTTCTTGTTCTCCGGCTTCTGGTAGCTTTCGATACAGCCCTTATCCATGAGCTTCTTCATTATTTTACTGATGGCACTTCTCGTCATATAAAAGGTCTCCGCAAGCCTGGTCACGTTGGAGTCCGGATTCTTCCCAATGTATTCGATGCAATGGACCTCCGAGGGTTTGTACCCCTCCAGGCAGTCCTCCATCTTAAGCTTATTCAGCCAAACCATCTTATTAAACACGTCCCTGAAGCCCGTGATCACTTGATCCTCTTTATTCATTTCTGACCTCCTGCCATCCCGGCCGCTGCTGCATTACCTCTATTATATTCAATTCCGGGGCAAGGAGCCATGACAGGTTTTATGCTGCTCCTCAGACATTACATACTCTCATGGAAGGGATGAACAACATTCTCTTCCCAAATGGCGGGTCTTCACTATAATAATGAATGGAAATAAAAACAAACGGACCTTGCGCCCCTGGGGGAGAACATGATGATTGCCCACAATACGCTTCATACAACGGTGAAAACGGGCTGGACACAGCAGCGGGCGGATAGCTGCATCGCTTTGATTTCCATGGCTTGGGGGGCTTCGTATCTGCTGATGAAGGCCGGTCTGGACGGACTGGGTCCCTTTAATCTGATCGGACTGCGCTTCGGCATTGCATTCTTAGTGACGGCGCTGATCTTTCATAAAAGGCTGCGGAAAGCCACTCTTCCCGTTATCGGCAGAGGGGCTATCTTAGGCTTGACTCTCTTCGGAATGTTCAGCTTCCTGATGGTTGGCCTGCAATCCACCACAGCCTCCACCGCCGGATTTCTGACCAGCACCACCGTGGTGTTTGTGCCCATCCTGCAAATGATCATCACCCGGAAAAAGCCTCAAGGCAGAATCATTGCCGGGGTCATCCTCACTGTTGTGGGGATTGGGCTTATGACCGTCCAGGATTCTCTGGCCTTGAACCGGGGAGCGGTATTCTGCTTAACGGGTGCTCTGATCTATGCTGGCCATATTATTTTGACGGACCGCTTCACCCAAAAGTCGGAGGGACTGCTGCTGGGAATTCTGCAGCTTGGATTTGCCGGCTTCTACGGATGGGTGGCGAGCTTTCTCGTTGAAGCTCCCTCTTTGCCCGCCGGCACGGTGCAGTGGGGGGCGGTACTGGGGCTGGCGCTGGTATGCAGCGCATTCGGCTTTGTGATGCAGCCCATTGCCCAGACCTACACCACACCGGAACGGACCGGGTTATTGTTTGCGTTGGAGCCGGTGTTTTCCGCGCTGCTTGCCTTTATCTTCCTGCAGGAGATTCTTTCCGTCCAAGGTTATGTCGGCGCCGCGCTGGTGCTGGTCAGCGTCTTCATTGCCGCGGGGAAGCCCGGGGGCCGGCAGCAGGTGCGTTCCTCCCTGCGTAAAACCTTCCGTTTTGCCCCCAGGGGACAGTGATAAACATAGCGGAAGCCCCCGCCTGAGAGTTGCGGCGTCGGCTAACGAATCTGTAACACGCTATTTCGCGAAAAAGGGGCAGGGAAAAAATCTAACGAATCTGTAACACGCTATTTGACCGCTTGGGAGTAATTCGGCGCCCATTCGGACAAATAGCGTGGATAGGATTCGTTAGATTTTTTATTTCCCCATAAACGGTCAAATAGCGGTGCTCAGATTCGTTAGAGCCTAACACCGCACATATTTGCGCTTAAAGCCGAGCCGCTGCTTGTCCACAGCCTTCTGGATATTGTCGGAGGCCAGCAGAATGCTGCTTTTTATGTTGTCCCGTTTCATTTCTACAGGGCCTATCGCCTTGGCAGTCTCCACCGCCATGTTATGGAGAGGCAGGTAGGACACCGCAGTGGTGTACAAGAAATTGCTCATCGATGCCTGGGTGCGTGCAGGAGAATGATGAATTGTCTTTTTCACCAGCTCCAGCATGGAGGCCATTTTGTCCTGATCAAATTCCGCATCCGGACGGCTTCCCAAGAGCCAGCAATAACAGCTCCAGCCCGCAGACATCCGCAGCTCCTCCCCGCTACCGATCCACTTATCCGCCACTTCCTGGGCAATGTCCGTTTCCGCTAATGTCACCGCTACCACGTAATCCGATAGCATATAAAAATAGGCGTCGTCCATCCAACGATCAAAATCCGCCTCGGTCATCGCCTTCGGATCGGCAATAATGCCGGCAAAATACATAACATCGTAATTCCCCGTGGCATAAAGCTGCTCCGCTAAAGGCTGATTGATTTTGATTTGTTTGGCAATGGGCTTCATGGCGCCCGTAGCCACTCCGAACAGCGGTTCATGTGCGCCGTTGGAGATATATTGCTTCTTCAGACGCTCCTTGCCCAGCGCTTCAAGCTCCTGCATAACCGTTTCAAAATCCATGGTGGATTCCCCCTTGAGTGCATTATATCGGGAATCCGTCCGCTCTGCCATTTCCAGTTAAAGGAGGTTCAAACGTCAGCCTTACAAGCTCCTGCCCTCCGGCAGATAAATCCGGTAGTTGCCGCTTAAGGCCAGGAATGCGAAGAGGTATAGGCAGTTGTCGTAATACCGGCGTTTCCCGGTGCGCAGCGGCGTGTTCCAGAACAGCTCCGCGAAGGCCGCCGCATCCGGGCCGTCTGCCGCCAGAGAAGCCATGGCGTTGGTGGCCAGCAGGCCGATGGGGTGGAGCGCCGGCTCGTCGAAGGGAGTGCCGTCCAGATGGTACCGGCGGTAATCGGAGACCTCCTTGTCACGGAAGAAGGCCTGCAGCCGGTTGGACTGCTCCACCTGCCAGGGATCCGCGCGGAACCATTCCCAGTCCACGGCGATGTTCCCGGCAACCCGGTAGGCGTCGCTGTAGAAATAACGGTAATCCCCATGGGGCTGCGGGGGAGCGGGTGTGCCGTCGAAGTTGGCATATTCGGCGGAAAGCCCGGTATCCGGATGGCAGGCCGTATGCAAATAAGCCCGGCTGGCGGCAGCCGCTTCCTTCCAGAACGGACGGTCCTGCTCATCCGCCAGCAGGGCGAACAGCTCGTAGAAATGAGGCAGATGATAAGAGGGGTCGCTGAAGGGACTCTCCGGTACGAACTTGATCAGCTTGGTAGCCACATCCCACATGGGGTCCCCTGGCCCCTCCTCGCCCTGATGCAGGCAGGCTCTGAGGATCTGCCTGGCCTGCACCGAATAATCATAAGGCTCAGGCCCGTCCCCCCAGCGGGCGGAGGCAAAGAACAGGGCCATGGCATAGAACTCCTCCCCGTCGGGGGCGGGACCGGGGGACAGCTTCGTTCCATCCAGGCTGCAATGCCAGGCGAAATAATCCTTGTACCGGCCCTCCCGGTGCTGCATGAAGGTTTTGGAGAAATTCCACAGCCGGTCGAACTCGTCCTTCTTGTCCAGCTGGACCGCAAACATCATACCGTAGGACATACCCTCCGTACGCGCGTCATCATTCCCCGTATCCACCATATACCCCTTGTCCCCATCCATGGGGTGGTAAAGCCGAACCTCCCGGCTTCCGTGGAACAGCTCCTGCCAGATCTCCTCCAGCCTGCTTCCCACCGCCTCCTCGCTGTATCCCATTTCCGTAAACACATTCCGGTATTGTCCGGTATAAAAGGCGCCTTGCCCGTCCTTCTCCATGTATATTCTCCTCCGTATATTTGTCGTGAAGGTAATAATGCCCACAGTATAACACAGGGTCGATCCCCGGCTCGCTTTGGAAAATAAAGCACTTACTTCGAAAAGTATAGATTGATTTTCGACGGATCGCCGCCGCGCAAATCCATTCGTGTACATGCAAGAAATTCCTGTTATGCTATGGTATTGTAAGGATAATTACCAAATTTACTCAGGGGAGAGGGCTGCTGCCGTGTATTCCGCAATTATCGTTGATGACGAGTTCTTCGTCCGCAAAGGCCTGATTGAGATGATCGACTGGGAAGGAAACGGGTTTCAAATCACGGGTGAGGCGGACAATGGGGAGGATGCGTTGGCACTGATCCGGGAGAGCAAGCCGCATCTGGTGATTACCGATATTCGTATGCCCGTGCTGGACGGCATCGGACTGATCCAGGCTGTCGCCGGGGAGGGATTGGACACGAATTTCATCATTATCAGCGGATACAATGATTTCCGATATGCCCAGCAGGCCGTCCGGTACGGGGTATTGGATTATGTGCTCAAGCCGGTGGACCAGGACGACATCGTCAACACACTTGCCAAGCTCCGGGAGAAGCTGGTCCGGCAAACCCAGGTGCAGGCGGGGAAATCGGCGGATGCGGGAGAGAAGCTGATCGAAGCGCTGATCCGCGGAGATTTAAGCGGGACGGCCATTGAAGCATGGAGCGGCTATTGGCGGGATGCGGGGGTCCGGGAATTTTCGTACATATTGGTGGAAATCAATAATGCAACCCCATGGAATGAGGCTGCCGCTCCTACCAGGGAACAGCTTGAGGAGGACATGAAGAAAGCGCTTCAATCTATGATCGGCCGGAGCTTGGAGCATATATTCATGTATGCGCACCACCGGGCCTACGGCTTCATCGCCCCCGATATTTATTATGCGGAGGACTTCGGCATCCCGCGGGATTTCGCCAGGGAGCTGGGGAACCGGCTGGCCAGCCTGTATCCGGTGGAGCTGCGGCTCTATGCAGGCAAGCCCGTTAAGGAGCTTCGCAGCCTGAGGGACGCTTATACTAGTGCAAAACAGGCCATGCAGTACAAATTCATTAAGCATAACGAACGTGTCATTGCTTACGGGGACGTGGAGGATGCTGTTCTGAACTATATTCATCTGGAGGATGGATGCACCCGGGAGCTGATCCAGGCTGTGGAGGAAGGAGAGGGGCATGACCTGCCCTCCTGCATCCGGCAGTTTCTCCAGTCGCTGGTGGAGAAGCATGTGTCGCCGGAGGCCATGAAAACAGCGGTGGACAGGGTCGTCGCCGGGATTGTCCAATCCATCCGCAGCATGGACGGGGACGAAAAAGCCCTGAAAAGCCTCGAGCCGATGATCGGCTGGCATGACTACAGCATTACCCTGGAGGAGCTGGAGAAGCTCCTGCTGCAATTTGCCACCGAATCCTCGGAAGCCCTTGCCAGGCTGCGCAAAACCTTCACCAAGGGAAACATTCATAAAATCAAGCAGTATGTAGACGCCAACTTCCAAAAAAATATGAACTTAAAGAGCATCGCGGCCAAATTTTTTATGAATCCGGTGTACTTGGGCCAGCTGTTCAAAAAAACCTACGGCATCTATTTCAACGACCATGTGCAGCAGCTGCGGATCAGCGAAGCCAAAAAGCTGCTCCGGCAAACGGATAAGCGGGTGTATGAAATCGCCGAGCAGGTGGGTTTTAACAATGCAGATTATTTCGTGACCCAATTTGAGAAAATGGAGCGGATGACACCGACGGAATACCGAAACCGAATCATGGAGCGTTAGGGGGATAGGGATGAACCGGTTGCTGAACAATATCCGGCTGCGGAACAAAATGCTTCTCGTATATGCGCTGTGTGTGTTTCTTCCCACGATTCTAACCAATGCCATATTCTATACCGTTATCTCGAATAATGTCAGGAACCAGAAGGTGAAGGACATCCGCTTGGCCATTGAGCAGATCAAGAACGATTTCCGCTCCCAGGTGGATGATGCGGTTAGCTTGTCCTCCTTCTTCTATGCGGATTATACCACCAATGAAATTCTGGACAGGGATTTCCTTCGTACCGAGGAATATGTGGAGGCGTACGACTCCTATCTCCGGCGGATGCTGAACAATTACACGCCTGTAGCCCTGTCTCTCCAGAATATTACCGTGTATGCGGACAACGCTACCCTGCTGCATTCGGGCAATGTCGGATATCTGAACAACAAGGTAAGAGAAACGGAATGGTACAAGGCAGGTGCCTCCAATTCCCGTTCCCTGCCTGTTTTTATCCGCACCGAGGAGCAGAACGGCGCCTTCACCGGATTCTCTCTGATCCGGAAGATGGATTATTATGCCGACCGCCAATTTAGGGAAAAAATGGTGAAAATTGATTTTAAAACCTCAACGTTAAGCGATATTTTTATGAATCTGAATGTGCAGGGGAGCATGTATCTGCTGAACGGGGAAGGAAAGGTGGAATTTACCACAGACCCGGAGGTGGACTGGCAAAACGGCGAAAGGGCCTATTTTGACTCTCTGCAGCGGCCCAATCATCTGGTTCTGTTCAAAACCATGTATTCAGGCGTCAGTTATCTGGAAGGATGGTCTGTGGTTGGCACGATTAATGAAAATGAAATTGTCAGAGAGGTGGAGAAATCCCGGAAATTCATCCTGTGGTCCGCCTGTGTGATGATGGTCCTGCCCTCGGTTGTGATTCTGCTGATTACCCGGTCCATGAATACCCGGATTATTCAAATTCTGAAGCATATGAAGAAGGTCAAAAACCAGAACTTCGAGATGGTCCGGAATGTGGATGCCAGAGACGAAATCGGCCAGCTGACCGTGGAATTCAACCGGATGATCCATCAGATCAACACCCTGATCAACGATGTGTACAAGGCGGATATCCAGAAGAAAAGCCTGGAGCTGGAGCGCAGGAAAGCCCAGCTGAACGCCCTGCAAAGCCAGATCAATCCCCACTTTCTCTTCAACGCTCTGGAAACCATCCGCATGAGGAGCATTCTGAAGCAGGAGACGGAAACGGCCAAGATCATCCACAATATGGGTAAAATCTTCCGCAGCTCCCTGACCTGGAACAAGGACCGGGTAACGGTAAAGGAGGAGCTGGAGTTTATCCATTGTTTCCTGGAGATCCAGAAATACCGGTTCGGCAGCAAGCTGGAGTACCACATCGACGTTTCTCCCGAATCGTATGCCTGCACGGTCCCCAAGATGCTGTTCCTGCCTTTTGTGGAGAACGCCAGCATTCATGGCATTGAGCCGCTTAAGAACGGCGGTGTCATTCATATCCGCATCCTGACGGCAGGGGACGAATTGATGTTTTCAGTTCAGGACAACGGGATTGGCATGGAGAAGGAGAAGGTGGACCGGCTCTACAGCTATCTGAATATGGACGAAATTATGGGCGACCGGATCGGGGTGCAGAATGTGCTCTACCGGGCGCAGATGATTTACGGGGACCGGTTTGAATTTATGGTGGACAGCCATCCCGGGGAAGGCACCTTGATCCGGCTGCGGATCCCCATTATGGAGCAGGATATTTAGTTTCCTAAGTAGACCCTATAGTTTGACGGGTAATCAAATTCCCCTTTGACTTTTATACTGAAAGTGCTTGCAAATAGAGGAATGGGAAAGGGGAAAGGGAAAAATGAGGAAAACACTGCTCCTTGGTCTAACAGCTGTGATGCTGACCTCTCTGGCAACCGCCTGCTCGAAAAGCAATGAGCCTGACAAGGCGGCCACCAGTACCGCCGCAGCCACTCAGGGAACCGCCGCCAAGGACAAGGTTACGTACACGATCTTTAACGGCGTGGCCGGCTCCAAGGATGTGAATACGAACCAGACGGCGTTGGGCAAGGTTCTTGAGGACCAAACCGGCGTAAACTTCAAGCTGGAGTTTCTGGTGGGGGATCTGAAAACCAAAATCGGCACCATGATCGCTTCCGGCGATTATCCGGAGGTGCTGATCCCGGACGCAGCCATTGAGGAGGTGATGAACGCCGGCGCCTTTATTCCGCTGGATGAACTCATCGACAAGTATGGCCCCAACATCAAGCGCGTCTATGGCGACTTCTTCAACCGGATGAAGGCCAAGGACGGCAAAATCTATTATCTTCCCATTGCCGTACAGGTAGGCAAGTTTATCCCCGAGCCGGACGGCGGCCACGGCGCCTTCTGGGTGCAGCGCCGGGTGCTGGAGGAAGCCGGTTATCCCACCATCAAAACCCTGGACCAATATATCAAGCTCATTAAGGATTACCGGGAGAAGCACAAAAGCGAGGATCTGACAGGCATGGTTTCCCTGACCCATGACTGGAGATTCTTCGTCACCGCCAACCCTCCCATGCACTTGATGGGATATCCTAATGACGGCAACGTGACCGTTGACCTGAAAACCTTCGAGGCCAAAACCTATGCGGCCAACGATGCCACCAAAACCTGGCTGAAAACGCTGAACCAGCTGAATGCGGACGGGCTGTTCGATAAAGCCTCCTTCGTGGATAACTATGACCAGTATATTGCCAAGTTGTCGTCCCATAAGGTACTGGGTTTCTTCGATTACGGCTGGCAGGTGGCCAATGCCACCAATGTGTTGAAGGATGAAGCCAGAAAGGACCCCACCCTGGACGGCTACCGGTACTTCAAGCTGCCGGTGACCATGAGCGAGAATATTAAGGATGCCTACATCGATCCTCCCGGACTGGCAACCAACCGCGGTATTGGTATTACCACCAAGGCCAAGGACCCGGTTCGCATTATCCAATACTTCGATAACATGCTGACGGAAGAAAACCAGACCATGCTGGGCTGGGGCCTCAAGGGCGAAACCTATGAGGTGAACGACAAGGGGCGGTACTACCGGACCCCGGAGCAAATTACCAAGCTGACGGAAGCCTTCAACGAGAAGTTCGGCTTTAAGTATTTCAACTGGAACTGGCCGATGTACAACACCACCTCTACTCTTGCCAACGGCAATGCCAGAGCACCGGGCAACCAGCCGGAGGTGTTCGAGCTGGAGCTGACCGCCAAGGATAAGGAAATTCTGGGCAAATACAATATCAAAACCTATTCCGATCTGTTCGCTTCACCGGTTGACCGTCCGTGGTTCCCGGCCTGGGGCTTCACCAAGGGCCAGAACTCGCCTGAGCTGATTTGGGAAACCAAGAAGGAAGAAATCACGAAGAAATATTTCCCCAAGCTGGTGCTCTCCACGCCTGATAAGTTCGATTCCGTCTGGGACGAATTTACCAAGGAGTTCAACAAGCTGGATACAGCGGGTTATGAAAAATGGACAACGACGGAAGTCAAGAAGCTGATCGACATCGCCAAGGGCGGTAAATAGAGCGCATACGGGAGGGCCGGACTTCACAGGACTTGGCCGGCCCTCCCGGCGCTATTCTGCGATGATGCGGCACCGGAAGGAGAGAGATCCGGATATGGAGAAAACGACTGTAATCGAAAGCACCCCGCTGGCTTTAACGGATAAGCCCAAGGGAATCAAGCTGTTTTTTGCGAAGCTGGTCCAGCAGCGTGTGCTGGTATGTATGTCCGTGCCTTTTCTCATTTGGTTGATTATTTTCAAGTATGTGCCCCTATGGGGCTGGACCATCGCTTTCCAGAATTATAAGCCGGCATTGGGTTTTTGGGATCAAACCTGGATAGGCTTCGACCACTTCAAATTTCTGTTCGGCGATGAACGGTTTTTGCGGGTGCTGCGCAATACGTTAGCCATGAGCTCAATCAATCTGGTATTAGGCTTTACCACAGCGATTACGCTGGCGCTGCTGTTGAATGAGGTGAAGAATGTAGCCTTTAAGCGGGTGGTGCAAACCGTCAGCTATCTGCCCCACTTCATCTCCTGGGTAGTGGCGGCGAGCATCATTCAATCGACACTGTCCCCTGATGGAATCATCAATCAGATGCTGATCTGGTCCGGTGCAATTGAGAAGGGAAACGAAATTCTGTTTTTGGGCGTCCCGGAATATTTCTGGGGAATCTTCGGAGCGAGCTCTGTTTGGAAGGATATCGGCTGGAACACCATTGTGTATCTGGCGGCGATGACCACCATTGATCCGTCCCAGTATGAATCGGCAGACATCGACGGGGCCAGCCGGCTGCAGAAAATGTTCTACATTACGCTGCCCGGCATTAAACCGGTTGTCATCGTGCTGTTAATCATGAATATCGGCTATCTGCTGGAATCGGGATTCGAGCCACAGTACCTCTTGGGCAACGGCATGAATGTGGATTTTTCCGAGAACATTGACATATTCGTCCTTAAGTACGGCATAGCGCAGAGCAATTTCTCCCTCTCCATAGCAGCAGGGATGTTCAAAACCGTCGTCAGCTTCATCCTTCTGTTCTCGGCGAATACCCTCGCCAAGCGTATGGGTGAATCCAGACTATTCTAGAAGAGGGAGGGATACGCATGAGTGCCAAAGCGGCTGAAGCCGGGAAACCCAAACGGCGGTATAAAATCAAAGCCTCCATCAGCGACAGGACCTTCGATATCTGCAATACGATATTCCTGATCTGCCTGATGATCATTACGCTGTACCCGTTCGCCAATGTGCTGGCGGTTTCCTTGAACAATGCCCAGGATTCGCTGAAGGGCGGCATCTATCTCTGGCCCCGGAAGTGGACACTGGATAACTATGAGTATGTCTTTAAGGAAGCAACGATCTTCCATGCGGCGTATATCTCCGTTCTGCGGACGATTATCGGTACGGTTCTGACCGTGTTCTGCTCTGCTATGGTGGCATACACCATCACCCGGCAGGATTATGTGCTGCGCAAATTCATTACCATGGCCTTCATCCTGACCATGTATTTTAACGGCGGACTTATTCCTACCTATCTACTGATCCGGGATTTGGGTATGATCGGCAGCTTTCAGGTCTATATCTGGCCGGGACTTATCGGTGTATTTAATCTGATTATTATCCGTTCCTTCATTGAGAATCTGCCTGACAGCATTCTGGAGGCGGGACGAATTGATGGAGCGGGAGATTTTGTTACCTTTACCAGAATTGTGCTTCCCCTTACTACTCCCGTGTTGGCTACCGTTGCCTTGTTCTCCGGGGTATTCCAATGGAACTCCTGGTTTGATGTGTTCCTGTACAATTCCTCCCACATCAAGCTGAGTACGCTGCAGTACGAGCTGCAGAAAATTCTGCAGAACTCCAACACCACCTCGGGACAGTCCAGCATGGAAGGGATGATCTCGGGCTCCACCGGAGCCCAGCAGAACCGGATTACACCGCTGTCCGTCCGCGCCACCATGACCATGGTCGCTTCGGTGCCCATCATCATGGTCTACCCCTTCCTGCAGAAGTATTTTGTGAAGGGTATGATGGTAGGCGGAGTCAAAGGGTAAGGGCGGGAAAGCCGCGGTAGGATGCCCTCAAGCGGATTTTCAGACAGGTCCTAGCTTATCACGAATGATCACCGCTTCTTCTTCGGGAGGAGCGGTGTTTTTGCTTTTTTGTGTAACATTTGCAGGTTCTTCGGTCAATTCGTTATGATAGAGAGTGTAAGCTATGCAGCCCGACAGAGAAGAAGGTGACGGAACGGATATGATCCACGATATACTGAATAATTTCGTATTGGTGAATGTGTTTATGGGGTGGTTAGTCGCCCAGGTTTTGAAGACGGTTATTCATTTGATCCTTCATAAACGGTTCAGCGCGGAGCGTCTGGTGGGAGCAGGGGGAATGCCCAGCTCACACTCCGCTTCCGTAACGGCCCTTGCCACAGCGGCGGGAATCCAGTATGGTTTTGACTCCTTCGCGTTCGCCATCAGCGCTGTTCTGGCCATTATTGTGATGCATGATGCCCGGGGAGTCAGACGGGAGGCGGGGGAGCATGCCAAGATTCTGAACGAGCTAAGCAAGCTTCTCCACAGTCACGGGAGCCAGCCCTCCCCGCAGGTCATCCTCAAGGAATTCGTCGGCCATACCTCCTTCCAGGTGTTCGTAGGGGCGCTGATCGGTATTGCGGTGGCCTTGATGATGCATCAGTTGGGATGATGGGGCGGTTGGAGGGATATTCGCTGCAATGTGCCGTAAGGGACTGCGGGGAAATAAGCGGATGCTTACGAAGTGGCGTTTGCTTTTCAAGCGCTGCCCATTGCAGCGTTGCAAGCGCTGCCCCCGCTGCCCCCGCGCTGGCTCATTGAGCCATAGGTGATTCTAACGAATCTGAGCCACTCTATTTTGCCAATTTGGCGGGTTTGCGGATTGTAACGAATCTGACGAAGCTTATTAGCTCCGGAACGGGCTCTATTGGGCCTGTTCGTTGCGAATAACGTGTGTCACATTCGTTAGAATGGGATTCGGCTGCTTTTATGGAAAATAAGCGTTGTGAGATTCGTTAGCGACGTACCCCCGGTACGCCTTCACGAAAGTGCCTTGCCTGGAACGAAAATTTGGGTATTAGCTGCTCCCCTCAGAGTTTGCAAACCCACCCTAGTGGAGCCCAGGATGGGCTTTTTTGCTGCTGATTAAGTGGTGAGAGGCGCCCAAACGGCCCGGGTCCAGGCCAATTGCAAACCGGCCCGCTCCATATTATGCTGGCTTGAGCTTCCGAAGCTTGCCTGTGCCACCACAAGCTCACAGCCGGCCTTATACGCTTCGTGCAGCCGCCATTGCAATAAGGCCGCATGCAGGCCTTTCCGTCTATAATCAGGGGCGGTTGTTGCCAATGTGAACGAAGCGATGTTATTGGCGGTATGCATCATGGCGACTGCAGCAGGCACCCCATCCCATAAAGCCAGAAGGAGCTTCCAGCCGGGGCGGTTCAGCAGGCCGATGTTATTATTGGCAAAGTGGTGTTTGTGGGCGATATCCATTCCGGATCCGACACAATGCACTCCTGCATAGAGGTCAAAGTCCGCCTCCCGCACAATTTCTATTATTTTGATGGAGGAAGGGAGTTTAGGAGGCACAGAGACGGGCAAACCATAGAGGACAGAGTGGAAGCCAATTTGGTACAGCCCGTGTTCGGCCAATATCTTCAGACATTCGGGGCCCGCCCCAGGCGGATCAATGTCCAACTGAAAGGACCGGTTCCGCTCCCGGTAGAAGGCTATAATCTCTTCCAGGCTGCCGGTGTCGTCCCCGGTGAAGCCCTTAACCGAGTTGAATAGCCCCCAAGGCATGGTTTTGATATAAAAAGCTGCGGTTTCCCCGAAGGCCCTGATTTCCACCCCTTCCGGATTCCCGGCTCTTTCGCCGATAGAGCTGATTCTGGAGGTGAAATAGTGGACTTCAGATTGAATGATACGCTTGGCCATATCTTCGCTAAGAATCGGCAATGCCATAAATGCCCTCCTTTCGATCTAATTAGAATCATTATAGATGATTATCCATTTATATGCGACAGCCTGTTGTCGCATTTCATTGGTATAATGAAGCTGAAGCTGTTCATCCCTTCAAAAAAGGCGGGCGATTCCCATCCCTACCCAACGTTATGACAAGGAACAGATACGCAGATATCTGATGAGGTACCATCATCTGAGCGACGACTCGGCTCTCCAGGATGGAGGGGATATTACAGATTATATCCGCAAAACCGGATGTATCCAGTACGACCCGCTGGATGTGGTGGGCAGGAATCCCGATCTGGTGCTGCAGGCCAGGTGCCGCTCCTACCGCAAGGGGGATATCGAGCCGCTTCTGTATCAGGACAGGGTGCTGTTCGACGTGTGGGACAAGAATATGTCCATCAGCACTGTGGCGGATTGGTCCTCATTTGAGCGGTTCCGCAGGCGCTTCCTGTTGTGGTGCCGGGAGCATCAGGCAGTCATAGACGAAATCACAGACTATCTGCAGCAGCATGAATCCGCTTGTTCGTCGGATTTTGCCCATGATGTGAAGGTGGACTGGCATTATGGTCCCCAACGGCTGGCCAAGGCTGCGCTGGAGGCTATGTGTTATGCGGGGTTGGCTGTGGTCCATCATAAGAAGGGCACCCGCCGATATTACGCTCTGGCCGAGAAGTGTATCCCCGCAGAATACTTCAGCATGGCGCCACCTTACCGGACAGACGCGGAATATTTCAAGTGGGGTGTGCTGCGCAGGATGAATGCCGTCGGTCTATTGTGGAACAAACCCAGTGATGCATGGCTGGGGATAAACGGCCTCAAAAGCAAGGAGCGCAGCCAGGCCTTCCAAACCCTGCTGGATGAGGGCGCAATCGTAAGGGTTGACGTTGACGGAATCAAACAACCCTTATATATAACCGCTGAAAATCTGGATTTGCTGCAAGCCGCAGCTGTCCAGCCCTCCGACACAACCGGCTGTGCCAGAATTCTTGCGCCCTTGGATAACCTGCTGTGGGACCGGAAGCTTATTGCAGACCTGTTCGGCTTCGAATACAAATGGGAGGTGTACACTCCCGCCGCCCAGCGGAAGTATGGTTATTATGTACTGCCGGTCCTGTGCGGCAGTGAGCTGGTGGGACGTCTGGAGATGGAGACTGACCCGAAACGGAACCTGCTTGTGGTCAACCGGATCTGGCTGCAGGATGGTGTGGACGGCGGCGCGGGTGTGATGGACCGGATCCTTGCAGGCATTGCCCGCTTCCAGGAGTATAACCGCTGTGACTCTACTGAAATGCGTAACTTATGATGGATAACGATTATTTTATGAAGGTTCAGAAAGGATCTGAGAGCTTTTGACCAGTAGAGACCATAAATATCTTCATTTTTCCATCGATGATGTGTATCTGTGGCTGCGGGAAATCGACAGCCAAGGGGAAGCGTATAACTCTATTTTTGACCATCCGCGGCTGGCATGTCTGAAATCATTCCATGACCGGTACGGGGCAGTGGTTACCTTCAATTGCTTCTATTCCGATGAGCCGGTTACATGGAACCTGGGGCAGATGACGACCCGGTTTAAGGAGGAGTTTGCCGCTCATGCCCACTGGCTGCGGCTGGCCTTCCATGCCAACACCCGGCAGGACAACTATAACGAACGTACAGTTGAGGAGGCTCGGTTTCACTACCACAATGCCATGGAAGCCTTCCGAACCTTTGCAACGGATAGCAATATCGATACCTTGGGAAGAACACATTATAACTCGGGCAACCTGGCTAACGTTAGGGTGTGGCGGGATAGCTCCCCCGGCGCCAAGGGGTTTCTGGCCAGTGACGACGGCAGGAAGCTGGATATGTATCTGGATGAAACTCAGCGGGAAACGTTGAAGCAAGAGGGCGCTTATTACGATGAGAAGGAAGACTTATATTTTCTCAAAACCATGCCGCGGCTGGAAAACTGGCCCGATCCGGCTGCAGACCTGTTTGTCTGGTCCGCAGATCCGGTTTATGCTGGAGGGCTGCAGTCACTGGTGTTGTTCACCCATGAGCAGTGCTGGAATGCGGACATGGAAACGAAGCTGGACCGGATTTTTGCATGGGCGGCAGCCAAGGGTTATGAATTTGCTTTTCCAATGGATCGAATATGAAGCTTGATGCCGCTCGTAAACGGCTGTAAACTGAATGAGTAGAATATAAATCCGAATAATTGGTATTGGAAAGGTGGTTCCTTTGAAAAAAAGTTTCATATTGCTCGTTCTCGTATTTGCGGCGGCATGCTCTAGCAAGAGTGATCCGGCTGCTGCTCCGGCTTCCCCCAACGGCGAAAAAACCAAACAGATGATAGAGGAATTCAGTTCAGCCAAACGTACGGCCAAGTCCGTATCCGCCAAAACGTCTGAGCTTGTAGTTGCAGAAAATGACGGCTCTCAAACCACCTATCCCATGCCCAAGGATGAGTTTTATCTCTCTATCGCCCCCTTTGTGGAGCATACGCACAACTGCTATAACCACAATTTGGCTACCTGCAAGGGTGAGCTGGCGAACAAAACCGTGCATGTGAATGTGAAGGATGCTTCCGGCAAGGTGCTGGTGGACAAGGAAGTACAAACCTACCAGAACGGATTCCTGGACCTCTGGGTGCCGCGGGGAGAAAAGGTGAAGGTGAAGGTGGATTACGACGGGAAATCCTCGGAGGAGCTTTTGACCACCAACGAAAACGACCGTACCTGTGTGACCACCATGAAGTTATCGTAAAGGATTGGAGAGCAGAAGATGAAACAATGCATGGATGTAACCAAGGTGCAGGCGAGGCTGAAGCGGATCGAAGGACAGGTGCGGGGCATCTCGGATATGGCGGGAAAGGACGTTCCCTGCGAGGAGATTCTGGTGCAGATTAATGCGGCCAAAGCGGCTTTGCACAAGGTGGGCCAGGTGATTCTCGAGGGGCATCTGCAGCATTGTGTACGTGAGGGCATTGAGCATGGGGATCCGGAAAAAACCATTGCCGATTTTGCCAAAGCAGTAGAGCATTTTTCACGGATGGGGTAAGACAGGGAAATCCGGGGTAATAAGATGAGCATATTAAGATATAGTTATACAATCGTAAACCACGAATCTTGACGGCACAGGCTGCTGTCAAGATTTTTTCATTTTTGGACCATTGACAATAATTCTCACCTGCCATACCATATAGGGGTATACCGTATATGTGATAAGGGAGACGTGGGAACCATGGAGCAGGCTGTTGGCTCGGACAAAGCAAAACCGGACTTATTCCGTACCTTTTGGGGAAAATACGGCTCGATTGTGATAACGATTCTGTGTTTGTTGTTCATTTTACTGGCCTGGGTCATGGGGCGGAACGGGTGGTCCGGCGCGGAAGTGGCATTGTATGTGCTGGCGTATGGGATTGGCGGGCACCGTAAGGCTATCGAAGGACTGGAAACCCTGTTCAAGGAAAAGGATCTGGACGTGGATCTTCTGATGGTTGTGGCTGCAGTGGGGGCAGCAAGCATCGGGTATTGGATGGATGGAGCTATCCTGATCTTCATCTTCTGCTTGAGCGGCACGCTGGAGGACTTCACCATGGAGAAGACCAACCAGGATATCCAATCCATTATGAAGCTGCGCCCTGAGGAAGCGGTGGTCCTGGACGGGGGAGCAGAACGGAGGGTGAAGGTGGAGCGGCTTCAACCGGGGGATGTGGTGCTGGTGCGTCCCGGGGAGCGGATTCCGTCAGACGGTCACGTGGTGGAGGGACAGTCCGCCGTAGACCAGGCCTCCATTACCGGAGAATCCATTCCTGTGGACAAGCTGGCGGGGGACGAGGTTTTTGCGGGGACCATCAACGGTCAGGGAGCGCTGAAGATTCAGGTCTCCAAGCCGGCAGAGGAAACACTGCTGTCCCGGATTATACATATGGTGCGGGAAGCCAAACATGAAATGCCTCCCAGTCAATTGTTTGTGGAGCGGTTCGAGGGCATTTACGCCAAAATCGTTGTTGCAGCCGCCGTATTGCTGATGACCCTGCCGCCCTTCATCCTGGGCTGGGATTGGGATAAAACCATCTACCGGGCGATGATCTTCCTGGTGGTCGCTTCGCCATGCGCCTTGGTTTCGTCGATTATGCCCGCCATTCTGTCGGGAATCTCCAATGCCGCCCGGAAGGGTGTGTTGTTTAAGGGCGGTGTGCATCTGGAGCATATCGGGCATGTGAATACGGTAGCTTTTGACAAAACAGGAACGTTGACGGAAGGGAAGCCCAAGCTGACCGATATTGTGCCCTTGCTGGATTATACGGAGGAAGCCCTTCTTAGGCTGACAGCGTCTATTGAGAACCTGTCCGAACATCCCATTGCCAAGGTAATTGTCCACCAGGCCAAGGATAAGGGGTTGGTGCTGGAGACTGCGCAAGCCTTAACCGCCATTCCAGGCGTTGGGGTAAGGGGCAGTGTGAACGGCGTTATGTGCAAGGTGGGCAAAATCGGACTTTTGCATAACCCGGTGCTTACCGAGCTAGAGGCAGGTATTGCCAAACGGCTGGAGAGTGAAGGGAAAACCGTTCTTTATGTGGAGGCGGATCAGCTGTTGGTGGGTATCCTGGCCATTCAGGACGTAGTGCGGCCAGGTGCCAAAGCTGCGGTAGCGGCATTAAAGCAGATGGGGATGCAGGTGGTGATGCTGACGGGGGACCGGGAGGCAACGGCTCAGGCTATTGGCAGGCAGCTCGGAGTCGATCAGGTCTATGGGGATTTGCTGCCGGAGGATAAAGTCGCTATTGTCAAAAAACTGTCCGTGACCGGAAAGGTGGCCATGATCGGGGATGGCGTGAATGATGCTCCGGCCTTGGCCGTATCCTCAGTGGGCATCGCCATGGGTGCTGCGGGAACGGATGTGGCGCTGGAAACAGCGAATGTGGTCCTGATGGCGGATGATCTGTCCAAAATCTCCTATGCCATTTCCCTTGGCCGTCGAACGGCTCGGGTGATCAAGCAAAATCTGGCCTTTGCCATCGGCGTGGTACT
This sequence comes from Bacillota bacterium, assembly GCA_023388055.1. Lineage (GTDB taxonomy): Bacteria > Bacillota > Bacilli > Paenibacillales > NBRC-103111 > Paenibacillus_AR. Next base: position 37,226 of record JAEWGW010000025.1, read on the forward strand.
GGTGCTGGTGGTGTCCAACTTTTTGGGCGGCATCAATCTGCCCTCCGGGGTTGTAGGACATGAGGGCAGCACCCTGTTGGTGATTCTGAGCGGACTGCGGCTGCTGCGGTAAAGACAGGGCGTTAGAGGCGGTGCCGGGAAGCAGGCGGGAGAGGGAAAGTGGGGCATAGGGAATGTGGTTCCGTTATTCTGCAGGTTAGCTCCTTCCCGCCGACTTCACACCGCTGCCTTTCACTGGCTCATAATGGACAAGGACGTCATAAACCTCGTCCGAGTAGCTCTTTAATGCCTGCTCCACCTGTGTAGCTACATCGTGGGCTTCACGGAAGCCCATGTCCGCTTCCAGCAGCAGTGTAACATCTACCACCGCATTGCTCCCATAGTTTCTTGCTTTGATCTTCTTCACACCGATGACGCCGTCCACGGCCATAATGATTTCCTGGAAGGCTTGTATCGTTTCCTCATTAAACCCGTCGGACAGATAATGGGAGGCATCCCGGAAAATATCCCATGCGGTTTTTATAATGATCAGGCCGACAATTACAGCAGTAAGCGGGTCAAGCCAAGGAAGCCCAAGCTGCGAACCCACGATCCCGATCACGGTGCCTATACTGACGACCGCGTCGGAGAAATTATCCTTGGCGGCGGCCATTACCGCCTGGCTGTTTATTTTGACCGCCAGCCGCTTGTTGTAGCGGTATACGAAATACATGACTACGGCACAGAACACTCCCGTCCATGCGGCAATAAGCTCAGGTGTTTCTCCGCCCTTATGCAGCATTGCTGTAACCGCCGCATATAGCACTTGAAGACCAACCGCCATCATAATAAAGGAAGCCACCAAGGAAGCAATGGTTTCCGCTTTCCAATGCCCATACTGATGATCCCGGTCCGCAGGCTTTTGGGCCAGCCGTAAGCCGATCAGCACCGCAACGGAAGCAACAATATCGGTGGCATTGTTTAGGCCGTCAGCTCTGAGCGCTTCAGACCCTGCGAAATAGCCAACAGCCAGCTTCAGTCCGGACAGAAGAATATAGGCAAAAATGCTGATAACCGCCCCGCGTTCACCTTGCTTCAAGCCTTCGTATCGTTGTTCATCCACTGCAGCTCGTATGCTCCTTTCTCCCTTGGAACGGTCCCAAAACAGCCTCTTCCATAGAAACATGCCTCTATTCTGTCCTGAACAATTTTCCAGTATTCCCGCGCTCATGCAAAAGCAGCCAAGGATTCCTCCTTCAGCTGCTTGAACATACCCCATTTAAGTTTTTATTTTGGATGCGGCGGGGCGTTGAATGGTTTTGATCCCTTCGGTGCCCGCCAAACTGCCGATGGTTGCAAGGAGCAGACTGGAGGAAATGAGCTTAATGATAGCATACAGCCCCGACCCGATGATGATATCGATGAGCAGGATTTTTTGCAGCGTCGATTTTTCTATAGCAATGAAGATCATCTTGGGCTGATGAATCCGATCCATAATGCCACCCCCATAAGCCTTATCTTCACAAGGTATGAGCGGAGGCGTTTGTCTTATTCAATGTAAAAAAAGCGAGGCTACTTTCCTCGTGAACGCTAACGAATCTGAGCAACGCTATTTGGCTAAGTACGGGCCTGTTTTTGATCATGCCAGTTTGCGCGAAATAGCGTGTACCAGATTCGTTAGCCGGACTGCGGTTACCTGTACCCCTCCACATTGGCGGGTTTTCCCTTGTCCTGTACCTCTACCATGTAACGCCAGGCATCCGGCCGGGAGCCGTCCAGATCGGTAACGCCGTATACCTGGGCAAGCTCACCGCTTGAGGTGGATAGCCCGTTCCACCGGGCGGCGTCCGGATCACTGGCCAATACGGCGATGCCGCGGCCAATAAAACGCGGGGTTTCCGAGATGGCAAAATGCGGCTCCCGTACCAGCGCCTCCCGCCAATTGGCTTCGGTTACCCCGAAGGTCTCCAGCATAATCTCGGAACGCATCCATCCGGGGGAAACGGCAACCGCCGTTCCTTGATAAGGGGCGAGCTCATGGGCCAAGGACTTGGCCATCCGCAGAATAGAGGTTTTCGCCAAATCATAAAACAGCGACAGCCGGTAATGCTCCTCATTATACGCTTGGGTGCCGTCGGTAATCTCCAGAACCAGGCCGTGCGGCTTGCGGATCAAGAGCGGCAGCGCATAGTGGCTTGTAATAATGTGGGTGTCAACGGCCAGGCGCAGCATACGCAGGCCCTTCTCCAGCGAATGCTCCCACACGGGAACATTCCACTCCACCATATATTCGCCGCCCCAGATATCATTGACCAATATGTCCAGCTGCCCCTGCTCCCGTTCAATCCGGGCAATCAGCGCCTGAACCTGAAGGGGGTCGAGATGATCCACCTGCACCGCAATTCCCTTGCCCCCTGCCTGTTCCACCAATTCAGCGGTCTCCTCAATGGTTTCCGGCCGGTTGTATTCTGAACGTCCTGCCCGCGTGGTGCGTCCGGTGACGTACACCGTTGCCCCAGCTGCACCCAGCTCCATGGCTATTCCTCTGCCTGCCCCCCGGGTACCCCCGGCCACCAATGCTACTTTTCCGGATAATGGTTTCATTCTGCCGCCTCGCTTCCCTTCGCCTTGTTCTTACTTCTATTATAGGCCGGGAATACGACATCTATTGTCATATTGGACAAATCGATGGAGGCGGATTGTGTTATTTCACAGACTATTTCAGGGCAGCCGGAAGACTCCGCTTCAATGCTTCGAGTCGCTTGGCTTTCTCAAATGCCATATGTAAAAACTCCTCTACCGAAATATCCATATAGTCCCAATTCATGGGCTCTAACGCAATTGCCCCTGCATAGTTGGTTTCTGCAATTTTCCTCATGGTGACAGACCAATCAATTCGTCCGTCGAAGGGAAGCTGATGCTGGTCACGGCTGCCGCCGTTATCGTGCAAATGCAGGGCCATCAGCCGGGAACCGTACATGGCCAATAGATCCTTGTCCGGGTTGTAGTTAATGTGATGACAGGAGTCGTAACAGAATCCGAGGTGAGGGGAATCTACCTGCTCCAGCATATAGGACACATTGGCCAGGTTCTCCAAATTCTCCAGTGCCACATTCACGCCTAACTTCTCGGCCTTTTCTGCGATTTTCTTGACTCTATCCAGTCCAAGAGCATTATAGGGTCTTCTATCGTTGGGCAGGTGCACCACCATAGTCGGGATATCAAATTCGGCGCAATCGGCCACACATTGCATATAACAATCGCGTAAGGCTTCACCGTCCAGATTGTCCAGCCAGAGGCTGTTTTGCTGTTGGACCGGAGTGTGGATATTCTCGATGATCAACCCGGCCTCCCGCACCAGCTGCGGCCCCTTGCGGTAATCGTTGCGGCCAAAACCCTCACTCCACCATAATAAAACCCCGTCAAATCCGGCTTTCTTTATAGAACGATACCGCTCCTGAATCGGCAGCTCATAACCAAACCAATCATAAATGGTAATCATACGCCCATAACCTCCTCCATTTGCCGTGCAGGGTAACATTCGCCCTGTTGGAGGACATTTCCTTTTTGTTACCCAAATAAAAAAGCCCCTACCCGCCTTCATGATGAAGGCGGGCAACAGGCCCAAGGATGGGGTATGCGGATGGTCTATCAGATTTTTAATTCCCCAAGCTTGATCAGTTCCACGACCGCTTGCGAGCGGCCTTTAACGTTTAATTTTTGCATAACGTTAGAGATGTGGTTCCTGACAGTCTTTTCGCTGATGAAAAGCTGCTGCGCGATATCTTTGGTGGTTTTGTCCTGAACCAACAGTTCGAATACTTCGCGCTCGCGGTGGGTAAGGATGAACTTGCTCTTGTGATCGATGCCCTTCAATGTGTGGTAATATGGTTAAAATACCGCATTATATAAGGGATTATTTATGTTTGATGCAAATTTGATGCAAATTACATTCGTTTATGCTAAGATGAATCTATCTTAGTGACGGTGGTGGAATACACGTGACTACAAGTGAATTAAAGGAAAAAAAGAAGAAGCCGAAGGATTACATTTACGAAACGAAATTGGCCAGCGGAAAAACGAGTTATTGGTTTCAGGTAATGGTCGATGGCGTGCGGCAAACCCGCCGCGGCTTCTCAACCAAGGGGGAAGCCAAGAAGGCGAGAGCGGAAATCATGACCGAACTGAGCAAGGGAAACCGGATATCTCCTTCCAAAACCCCATTCGGTAAATATTTTGAGGACTGGCTGGCTACTCGATCAAAGGCTAAGAAATCATTGTCTATCTCCACCCAAAAGATGTATGACTCCTATTATCGTATTCACATTGCCTCGGTCATCGGATCTATCCCCTTGTCAAAAATTTCTCCCGATGATATCGATGCTTTGGTGAACGCAGTTCAAAAAAAGGGACTCTCCGAGGAAATGGTCAAGCGTGTATACTCCGTTGTACATACGGCTTTAAATGCTGCAGTGAAGAAGGGTACAATTCTCACTAATCCTGCTAACAGGATTGAGAAACCGAGGGTTAATCGTCAAGAACGGCAAGTGTGGAGTGACGAGACAGTGAAGGAGTTTTTGAAAGCATCGAGAGGGTACAGTCGGTACTGGATTGCCGTTTACCTTGCCGTTATGACCGGTATGCGGCAGGGTGAAATTCTTGGTCTGAAATGGTCTGATATAGATTTTGATAATGGCGTGATTCAGGTAATCCGCAATTATAACAAGAACTCCAAGACCTTTGATGATCTCAAGACCTTAAAGAGTCGGCGTGCTATCGCGATTTCTCCTCAGATCGTGGAGATGCTGAAGGAGCAGAAGGAAAAGTTCGAGATCGAGAAAAATGCCTTGGGGGACCGCTATCACAATTATGATTTGGTAATTCCTGCTTCCAACGGGAAGCCAGCTTTCACCAATCTGGTAAATAGGGCTTGGCATGCGATGCGGGATAAGTTTAAGCCGGAAGGTGCCGCGGAGATTACCTTTCATGATCTGCGCCATACGTTCGCCTCGATTTTGCTGAAGCAAGGGGAGCATCCCAAGATCGTCTCGGAGATTTTGGGACACTCTACGATCAGCATTACGATGGACCGGTATTCGCATTTGCTGCCTGGTTTGCAGGGTGAAGCCATGCGAAAAATGGGGACCATGATGGACATCGAGGATGTAACTTGACACGATTTGACTTTGCCGATTTTTTTATGGTAAACTAACCACGTAAGTGGTGTGGACAAATACAAGACGCGCAAGCACTCTCCGGAGTGTGACCCGCGTCTTTTTTGCTTTCCTGGATTTGGACTAAGGGGGATGCAACAATGCGCCATTATCAGCCGAAGAACAAGAATCCCTATCAGCTGCCCCACAACGTTTATATGCAATGCCTGTATGCGGTCCGGGATTATGACCGGCTGAAGCAAGAGGTACAAGATATCCTGCATGATCAGGCTGGGCAGCATGATCCTACTGGCCAGAAGGCTATCCGACGGGCACACTTGCAGGAGCGCTGCGATGCTATTGAGCAGGCCCTGAATACAATCCCGCAGGAATATCGCCGCGGCGTGATATGGATCACCCAGGATGAAGGGCACTACCCCATAGATGCCAGCCCGGAGACTTACCGCCGTTGGCGCCGACGCTTTTTGTATGAGATGGCCCAGCGCTTATGGATGGTGTAAAAACGAAAAAAGCCCCCGGCGCGTCCGGTGGGCTTCTCTTTATCGCGGTGCTTCCGCTGATGGATATACTTTACCATGTTTTGGATTTCATGTAAAGGGGGCTGCTGAATGGCGGAGACCATTGCCGTGACGCCCATCAAGGGCAATCAGATCCTGACGCAGGCGGCTTTTGCAAGGGATGGACCTGAGCTTGAAAAAGCGCAAAGAAAAAACCACCCACGACTCGCACTCGTAAGTGGTTTAAAAAAATGAATCCATAGTTTTATTTACCTTTCTTGCCCTTGGCTTGGGCCAATGCGCTTCCTGCAACGGATTTGGATTTATCGCTGTAACGATTGTCGTTCAGGATTTTGGAAGCCGTTGATGCAACCTTATTGCTGGTTGACTTATTCTCGCTTGGTTTGTTTGCCATCTGTGCTCACCCCATTTCCTCTACAGGGATATATTACCATACCTATATGTTGTGTGCAATGCATGTTTTATACCACAATATTTTGTGATGGACACGCTTTATCTTGGAATTAATGCAGTAAATGCAGTTTGAAAATTGTACACATTCGAGAGGTGTGACCTGTGGATATCGTGTTGATAACTTGTGTATAACTTGTGGATAAGTGGGTCCTTCCAGGGGTCCGGCACCATGCGGGTGCGGCCGACCCCGAAACCGCGCTAGGCACAATGAAAAATTTTCATTTCCGTTTCTGTTTCAAATTGCATTTGATCCAGATGAAATAATAGAAATTACCACCAATAACCGGAAATTGTCTCCCTGGTCGATCCAGAAGGGGCTGCTTCCGGTTTTTGTGCTGAAAGGGGTGATTTTGTGGGACAACCAGAAACGATAATCTTGACCACTTCCCAACTGGCGGAGGTGTTTGGAAAAACGGCTCGCTGGGTGAACATGCAGACCCATGACGGCGTCTTTGTGCAGTCCGGCCGCGGGAAATATGCCCTTGCGGAGAATGTTCAGCGGTACGTGGACAGCCTCCAGAAGCGGCCGGAAGGGGCCGGAGAGGTCAATTTGAATCGGGAAAAGGCGCTGCATGAGGCAGTTAAGCGGGAAATGGCCGAGATGGAACTGGCCGCCATGAAGGGTGAAATGCACAGATCTGAGGATGTCAAACTGGTCATGAATGATATGATCGCTGCATTCCGTAGCCGAATCCTGGTGATGCCGCCCAAAATCGCCCCACAGCTCATTGGATTAACGGATTTGGCGGCAGTCCGGAGCGTGCTGGACCGGGAATGTCGAGAGGCTCTGACGGAACTCTCGGACTATGATCCGGCCGTCTTTTATGCCCGTAGCAAGGATTATAAAACCGGGACTGGTCCCGATGACTCAACTGGTTAATGTCCCGGAGCATACCCTTTCGCTCTTTCGGGGGATTGCGATACTTGCAGCTCCGCCGCCGGAGCTGACAGTCTCTGAATGGGCAGATGCATACCGCCGTATCAGTAAAGGTGCGGCGGAGCCGGGGCAGTGGCGAACTGACAGAGCGCCATATCAGCGGGGCATTATGGATGCTATCAGCGATCCGTTGATTGAGGGCATTGTCATGATGTCATCAGCGCAGGTAGGCAAGACGGAAATCTTGCTGAATAGTATCGGCTATTACATCCATCAGGATCCTACACCGGTATTGTTGCTGCAACCAACGTTAGAGCTGGCCCAAGCATTTTCCAAAGATCGGTTGGCGCCTATGCTTCGTGATTCACCTGCGCTCCGGGACAAGGTCAAGGATGCAAAGAGTCGTGACAGTGGAAATACGATGCTTCACAAGACGTTCCCAGGCGGTCATATCACCATGGCGGGTGCAAATTCTCCTGCATCATTAGCAAGCCGACCGATTCGAATTGTTCTTTGTGACGAAGTAGACCGCTATCCGGCGTCAGCTGGGGAAGAAGGTGATCCTGTCTCCCTGGCGAAGAAGCGAAGCACAACATTTATCGCCAATAAAAAGTGGCTGCTCATGTCCACCCCGACAGTGAAGGGGGCTAGCCGGATCGAGACAGCTTATGAGGAAAGTACCATGGAGAGGTGGTGTCTGCCATGTCCGAGCTGTGGAGAAGAGCAGCCACTTTCTTGGAAACAGATCAAGTTTGATTACAATTACGCCAGTAGAAAATGCGTTGCTGTTCATCAGGCCTGCCTTGCTTGCGGTGCCCTTCACGGGGAACATGAGTGGAAGGCGGGCGCCGGAAAGTGGATTGCTCGTAAGGAAAACGCCAAGGTTCGAGGCTTTCACCTGAACGAATTGGCATCTCCCTGGTCACGTTGGGAGGGAATTGTTGAAGAGTTCCAGGCAGCCACTAGAGGTGGCGCACAATTGCTCAAAGTTTGGACGAACACTTCACTGGGGGAGACCTGGGAAGAAGAAGGCGAGAAACTGGATGAAGATACTCTTGCCGCCCGGGCTGAAATGTACCATGCTGACGTGCCTGATGGTGTAAAAGTTTTGACCGCAGCGGTGGACACCCAGGATAACCGCTTTGAAATCGACGTGCAAGGCTGGGGCGCTGGCCATGAAAATTGGCGTATTGAGTACCATACGATTTATGGAGATCTGAAACAGCCCAGAGTATGGTCAGAGTTAGACGAATATCTTCGGCGCGGTTGGAAAGATGCACATGGCCGAACGTTCCGGATTGCCATCACCTGTATGGATTCTGGAGGCCACTTTACCAACGAAGTGTATCAGTTTTGTAAAGCACGTTTCACTAGGAAGTTGTTTGCCATCAAGGGTGAAAGCCCTGGAGACGGCACTTATCTTCCCCTGGTGGCTGGGACCAGCACAAATAACCGCTATAAAGCTACTGTGGTCAGATTGGGTGTGGATGAGGGAAAAGCCAAGGTCATGAGCTCCCTGGCGTTACCTCCTGTTGATGAAGCAGGCAATCGTAATCAAGGGTATTGTCACTTTCCCTTGACAACACCGCAGCGAAATCGGGGGTACAACAAGCCGTATTTTGAAGGGTTAACCGCCGAAGAAATGCGCAAACGGATGAAAATGGGCTCGGCGTATTATGTTTGGGTTAAGGTTAAGAATCGCAATGAGCCGTTTGACTTGGCCGTGTATAACCAAGCAGCTATAGAAATATTAAAGCCCGATTTGGACCAGGAACTGCCACCGCCGGATATCCCACTTGCGGTACCAGGAGCACCAGCTGCCAAGCAACGCCGGAGGGGAACGCCCAGCAGTGTATAACGAAAGGAGGTGACGGGACATGCCCCAATATACGATAGAGGTAGCGCAAGAGCATCTGAATGCCTGGCTGGCGGCCGAAATGGCTATCTCCACTGGACAGTCATATACCATTGCCAACCGATCCTTGACGCGGGCTAACTTGACTGAAGTCATGCAGCAGATTCGCTATTGGCAACAGCAGGTGGAGATCATCACGAATGGTGGCAGGCGCAGTAGAATCCGACGGTATGTACCAATGGATTTATGATTCGGCGTCATGATGTAAGTTTAGCCCGGTCCGTTGAGCGTGAAAAGGCTAAGACTGAGATTGCTCGACAACAGACTATGCAAAAGGTGTTTAACCAGGGATATGGGGACCACGGCGCTAGTCGGCGCAAGAAGTCGCTGACTTCCTGGAACCCGGTGGCTGGGAACGCTGAAGAGGATATTCACCAAAACCTGGAGACGCTTCGGCCACGTGCCCGTGATTTGTACATGGGCGGAAGTTTGGCGAATGGCGCTCTGAAAAACTTGCGGACAAACATAATTGGCACAGGATTACGGCTTAAGCCGTCATTCGATGCGGATTTTTTGCGTCTCGATGAGATTCAGTCACGCCAACTTCGTCGGCAGATTGATCGGGAGTTTTCGTTGTGGGCTGAATCCAAGGACTGCGATGCTGCCGGCCAACACAATTTTTACGAGCTGCAGCAGCTTGCTTACCTGTCCTGGATGATGAGTGGCGATGCTTTCGTACTTCTGCCCATTTTACCCCGTGATCATGCGGTATATGATCTTCGCGTCCGCTTGTTGGAGGCAGATCGATGCAGTACCCCCAGCATGCAGGACGGTACAATCGGTGGTAAAATCCAGTCTGGCGTTGAGGTGGATGCGGATAGCATGGTTGTGGCGTACCATTTTTCGGATCGTCATCCTGGGGATTATATGGCACTGCCTATGAAATGGCAGCGGGTAAAAGCAGTCGGTGAAAAGAGCGGCCGTCGCAATGTGCTGCACCTTATGGAGGCTGAGCGGCCGGAGCAACGCCGGGGTGTTCCGATTTTGGCACCGGTAATTGAATCGCTAAAGCAGCTTGAGCGCTACACGGAAGCGGAGCTCATGGCCGCGGTTATCAGCGGGATGTTCACGGTATTTATTGAAACACCAACTACAGATCCGGATCAATTCGGAATGAGACCAGACTCATCTTCGTATCCCAATCCCACGGGTGAACCATTACCCCATCCAACTGATGATTTGCGCTTAGGAAATGGCGCCGTACAGTTCCTCGAACCGGGGGAGAAAGCAAGCTTTGCAGAGCCGGGGCGCCCAAATGCGCAGTTCGACCCCTTTGTCACATCCATTCTACGCCAGGTAGGAGCATCGCTTGAAATTCCTTACGAACTGCTGTTGAGGCATTTCACCTCCTCCTATTCTGCTTCCCGGGCGGCCTTACTGGAAGCCTGGAAGATGTTCCGGATGCGGCGGGCGTGGATGTCTGCGGACTTTTGCCAGCCTATTTATGAGGAATGGTTCGCAGAAGCTGTGATTAAAGGCCGAATTGATGCCCCTGGTATTTTTGATGACCCCTTGTTGTTCAAAGCTTACACCAAATCGGAATGGCATGGACCCTCTCAGGGACATCTGGATCCGGTTAAGGAAGCCAACGCTGCTGTAATCCGGATTGATAATGGGTTGAGCAACCGGCAGCGGGAGTCTGCGGAGCTCGGCGCGGATTATGAAAGTAATGTGCAAGCATTGGCCTATGAGAAGCGGCTCCGTGAACAATACGGACTGTCTGAACCAGGTGAAGCCTCAACGGGGAGAGGGGGTGAAGAAAAGAATGACAATGATGAGGAAAACGACTCCGATATTTAACGCCAAAAAGGTATCCAACAGCACCGCGGAAATGACCATCTATGCTCCCATAGAGGATGAAGAGTCCTGGTGGTATGATTCCGTCTCCCCAAAAGGAGTGAGGCGGGCGCTGAAGAACTTGGGCAATGTGGATGAGGTTGTGGTCCGGATCAACAGCCCCGGCGGCAGCGTTTTTGCAGGATTGGCCATTTACCAAACGTTGAAGGACCACAAGGCCAAAATCACTGTTAAGGTGGATGGCCTGGCAGCGTCGGCGGCATCTGTCATCATGATGGCTGGAGACACCATTATCATGGGAACCGGTGCCATGGTCATGACCCATAACCCTTGGATGGTCGCGATGGGGGAAGCCAAGGACTTCCGGGAAGCTGCTGACATGTTGGACAAGATTCAGACATCACTCATCAGTGTGTATGAGGAGCGAACGGGGAAAACCGGGGACGAACTTAAGGCCATGATGGACGCGACTACCTGGCTTACAGCCGATGAGGCGGTAGCATTGGGTTTTGCCGACGAGGTGGACCGCCAAACCAAGGTATCGGCGTCCATCAAGAATGGTATTGCCACGTTTGGTACCCAGAGATTTGATATGCGTGCATTTGCCTCCATCCCTTCTCTGCCGGAAGAAAAGGAAGAAGAACCCGAAAAACCAGAACCAGCGCCCAGCGCGAAAGGAGACGAGACCGTGAAGGATCTGAATGAATTGAAGGAAAAGTACCCGGACCTGTACAACCAGGTGATTACTGCCGGCCAAACGGCTGAGCGAGCTCGTATTACGGAGCTGAACGCCCTGGCCGGAGCACCTGGAGCAGCTGCTATTGTGGCCAAGGCCATCACCGACGGAAAAACAGCGGGAGAAGCAGCGTTGGATATTGTCAAAGCATCAACAGAGCGTTTAACAACAGAGGCACAAAATCGAATGGAAGATGCTGCTCCGGTAGCTGCCGTTCCGCCCGCGGCACCTCCTGCACCGCCAAGCACGGAGGCTGTTGCTCAAGTAGAGGCTGACGCACTGGCCGCTGAAATTAAAAGACAAATGGGGGTGAAGTAAGATGCCAGCATATGATAGCGTTCCATACGATAACTTGATCGCCGGCATGGTGGAGAGCTTCGTGACTCAGCCCGTCATCATCAGCCAAGGAGCAGCTGCTTTATATACCCGTGGCACCGTGTTAGCACGTACAGGATTTTCTGCGGATGGGACATGGATTTGCACCATCGTGAACTCTGCAGCTACCCCTGCTTTGGAAAAAGTGCCCGTGGCTATTTTGGCCGACGTTGAAGTAGATGCACGGACGGCGACGCAGCGTGCGGTTGTATTCAGCAGCGGCGAATTTAACCGAGCTGCTCTACTATTTGGCGGAACCGATACGATTGCAACACATGAAGCTGCACTGAATAACGCGAAACTGCACACCAGACGCGTAGTAGGAGGGAATTAAGCCCATGGCCGTTAAAGACATTTATGCATTACCGACACTGATTAAAGTAGTCGGTCAGTTGCCTCGCCCAGTCACTTATATCCTGGATACCTTTTTTCAGGACGGTGAATCGTTTGAAACCGAGTGGGTCGAGGTCCAAACCTTGAAGGGGAACAAACCGATTGCTCCATATATCTCGGAAATGCTCCCTGGTAAAGTGATCCTGCGTACTGGGTTTCAAGCCAAGCAATACAAGCCGGCTTTAATTAAACCTGCTCGCCCCATCACAGCCATCGATCTGAAAGTACGTGCTGCCGGCGAGGATTTGTACAATCCAGACCAACCGGAAGCACGGGCCCGTAAACTCTTGGCTAAGGATATCATCGATCTGAATGATACCATTGTCCGTCGACTTGTCCAGCAAGCGGCAGAGCTCATGTTTACCGGCAAAGTGACTCAAATCGGTGAGGGAGTCAGCCAAGTCATTGATTATGATTTTACCAATATCGTAACGCTCTCCGGGACCGATTTGTGGAGTAATGAGGCTTCGGATCCCATTGCTTTTCTAGCAGGGAAACGTCAGCAGATCATTTCCGCCAATGCCCCGACACCGGATATAATCCTAGGGGATTATGCGTCTGCCACCGCTCTCATGCGTCATCCCAAGATATTGAAGCTTGCAGACAACAAGGGTGTGACCGTAGGCAACCTGGATACAAAACTGCTTCCTAATGGAGTTACGTATCATGGTCACTTGAATGATGTGGGCTTGGACGTATTCAGCTACTCCGGTACGTACACTAACGATGCCGGTCAAGACGTTCCATTCGTTCCTGCTGGCACTATTGCTCTTCTGTCTTCCAGAGATAAATTCACATTCCACTATGGAGCAAATATCATCATGGATCCCAAGACGGAGCAGTTTGTCAAAGCGGTCGGTAAAGTGATCCCGCAATCATGGGTGACGGTTGAGCCGGCGCAACGTTGGTTGCAAATGTTGTCTCGTCCCCTACCTGTACCTGCTAACGTAGCGGGCTGGGTTGTCGCAAAGGTACTTTAAGAGAGGAGGATGATTGTAAATGGCATATATCGCTAAAGGTTTTATTTTGCATAATGGCAACGAGTACGCCGTCGGCGATACGGTACTAGGGTTGACTGAAAGAGAAGCTCGGCGTTTAGTGGATTTGGATGTGATTGAAGGAGAAGTATCCTTAGAGGAGTCGGCCGGTCCAATAAATGCTGCTGCTTTTGCCACTCTGGGGGCGGATAAGCAAAAAGAACGACTGCACCTGCTGGGGATCGATCCTGAATCCAATAAGGAGCAGCGTCAAGCGCAATATGAAGCCTGGTTGCTCGTTAATCCAGGTGGCGATGCGGAGTGAATTTTAAGGAGCAGGTGGCCCGGGATTTGGATACGACCTTTTTTAACTTGGAAGAGTTTGCAGAGAAGCACCTGATAAACGGGGTTTTGCTTTCGGTTATTATCGCTGAGGACGAAACATCTGAGCGGGAACGACAACCTGTTGAACTGTATAATGCTGCAAATGGCGTCAATAAAGCATCCATGACCATCTACATTCGGGCCTTTCTCCTGGAGGACAGGCCCGTGGTAGGCGGTCATTTTGATGTGGACGGAGCTTTTTATCAAGTTGTGGCCTGTGCAGATGTGGAGGGCATGTACAAAATTGACCTGGAAGTGAATGACGCATGATCAGAGTCAAGGCGGACCAATTAGCAAAGGCGCAAAGGTTGTTATCGCACATGCCCAAGACCGTCCCGATTGCCGTTGCCAACGCCACGAATCGAGCGGCGGAAGCCGCACGGACGGAACTTGTCCGGAAGGTCCGGGAGACCTATCATGCCAAGTATGGAACCATGCATTCAGCAATCCGAATCAAACGGGCGAGCCCCGGAGCCAAGATCATCAAAGCGACGTTGAAGGTATACGATACACGTCGCCCTTTGATTCAGTTCAAGGTTTCGCCCAATGCGCCGCAGCCCGGAGGGAGGCGTCCTGCTGTGCTGATGGTTGCGGTCCGGAAGGACACCGGCATGAAGCCTTATCCGGGTGCGTTCGTGGCCAAGGGGAAAAAGACCGGCTTGCCCTGGGTACTAAAGCGGGTTGGACGGGATCGCTATCCCCTGCATATCAAATATGGTCCCTCCACATCGGAGCTGGCAGGCTCCCAACATGTGCGGGAATCCGTCGAGCAGCGTGCTCAGGAGATGTTGGATAAACGGCTTGAGCACGAAATAAATCGGCTGATAGGAGGGTGACCATGACACCCATCGCTTTAGTGGATATGCTGGTTGATTTCCTGAAAAATCGTGTGTCCGAGTTTTGCCTGGGAACCAATGTACCCGGCGCAGAACCCAAAGCTCCGCAGGTGATAGCAGGATACCTCCCGGAGAAGAAGCCCAATGAAAAGCAGGACCCTCCGGACATTCCTCATGTCATCGTCCGTTACCTGGAAGATGACAATGAGGAGGAGGGGGAACTCGCCAAGGTACGTGTGATTACGGCCACGTATAGCAAGGAAGAAACCCACGGGTGGCGGGACACCCTGAATATGGCGACCCGGATCAAAATGGAAGTGGAAAAGAGGGAATTTTTTGGCGCGTATCAAGTGTTATCCATCAAACGAGAATTGCCGGAAGAACAACCGTTTCCGGTTTGGATCGCGCTTTTGACCATTACCCTGCGGGCTCCGCAGGTTGTACAGGAGGGAATTTGGAATGGAGAATGAAGAAGCCCCGAAGAAAGGGAAGCAGCAAGCAACTGCAGAAGAATCCGTCACGGCGCCGGAAGGCCCCGTTATTTATTGCGGGCCGACCTTGCCTGGAGGCGTCCTGATGCAATTCGCCGTTTATCAAGGCATGCCGGCATACTTGCAAGCAACCATCAAAGCATGCCCTGCCATTCAGCGGCTTATCGTGCCGGTGGAAAAGCTGAATGTGACGCTGGCACGAATGCAGGAAAAGGGCAGCGCAGAACACACATGGGCTGCTGAAATCACAGCTTATATTCAGGGAGGTGTATAATCCTTGGCTTACCAACACGGTGTATATATCCAAGAAGTCCCCACTTCGGTGAGCCCTCCGGTGGAATCACTGGCAGGGCTGCCGGTGGTTGTCGGCACGGCTCCCGTCCATTTGGCTACAGACCTTTCTTACGTGAACAAGCCTTTTTTGGCATACACATATGAGGAAGCGGTGGCTGCGCTGGGGTATTCGTCGGATTGGACGAAATACACCCTGTGCGAATTCATGAAATCCCATTTTCAGCTGTTCGCGGTTGCGCCGGTGGTCTTTATCAACGTACTGGATCCGGCGGTCCACAAGACCGCAGTTGCAGACGTGGCGACGGCGTTGGTTGGGGGTACCATTACCCTGACGCAATCCGAAATCATCTTGTCCACCCTAAAGGTCCAGAACACAGGCAAAACCGTTACCTATGTGAAGGGCACGGATTATACCGCTGCCTATAACGCAGAGGGAAAGGTTGTGATCACCCGCATTTCTGGCGGGGCCATTACGACGGATACCGCATCCCTGGTCCTTGGTTTTGACCAATTGAATCCTGGAGCAGTCACCGCTACCACGATCATCGGAGGTGTCAACGGTACAACCGGAGCCTATACGGGGTTGGAACTGGTGAATAAGGTCTTCCCCTTGTTCCGGTTGGTTCCAGGGCAAATTGTCGCGCCCGGGTGGAGCAAGGACCCGACAGTGGCCGCTGTTATGAAAGCGAAGGCTGCGAGCGTGAATGGCTTGTTTAAAGCCATGGCGCTTACGGATATTGATACAACCTCCACCGGCGCGGATCTCTACTCGGAGGCGCCAGCATGGAAGAATACCAACAGCTACACCTCTCCTTATGAGATTGTCTGCTGGCCCAAAATTAAGCTGGGCGACACCTATCACCTGTCTACCCAATTGGCAGGATTGATCTGTCAAACCGATGCGGCAAACGACGGGATTCCGTATGTCAGTCCGTCCAACAAGGCGCTGCAGGCTTCGGCAGCCGTGGTTGCTTCCGGAACTGAGGTAACCCTGGACCCGGCGCAGGCGGCTTATCTGAACGGCGAGGGGATCGTCACTGCGCTGAATTTTGTGGGTGGCTGGAAGTCCTGGGGGAACCGTACCGGTGCCTATCCAGGGACAAGTGACGTCAAGGATGCCTTTATCCCGAATCGGCGTATGAATAACTGGATCGCCAACACCATTATCTTGACCTACTGGGGGAGAGTGGACGGCCCTACCAATCGTCGGTTGATTGATTCTGTAGTTGATGAGCTCAATATTTGGCTGAACGGTCTGACCGCAAGAGGCGCTTTGCTGGGTGGCCGGGTAGAATTCCGATCCTCTGAAAACAGCACCACCGATCTTTTGGCCGGCAAGATCACATTTCATCTGTTCCAGGCATCCCCTGTACCCGGCGAAAATCTGTCCTTTGTTTTGGAGTTTGACACCACATATCTGAGCGCCTTGACGGTGTAAGGGGAGGGATAATCTATGGCAATCAATACGATCCCTGAGCGGTTGCACTCGTTCCGGGTTTATCTGGATGGAACAAATGAACTGCAAGGCTTGACGGACATCAAACTACCCAGCTTCGAAGCCATAAAGGAAACGATGAAGGGAGCAGGGATTGCGGGCGAGTACGAATCCCCCACTATCGGAAACTTTGGCAGCCAAAAGCTAACGTTGAACGGCCGGACGCTAACGAAAAATTTTTTCGGGTTGCTTAAACTGAAATCTCAAAAGCTGGATTGCCGTGGAGCGTTGCAGGAGTATGACAGCGCACAAGGCAAACAGGTGTTTAAACAGGTGAAGGTAACGGTTCAAGGCCCCTGTTTGAAGGCTGACCTTGGAAAGTTTGAGCAAGGAACGGCCATCGGTAATACCGCTGACATTGAAGTCATGTATCTGAAAGTTGAATTTGACGGCCAAACGGTCATTGAGTTCGATAAGCTCAATTTCATCTTTATCGTTAACGGAGAAGACCAGCTCGCTGGAATCCGGGCCGCACTCGGCCTGTAGGAGGAACCACATGAAAATCACGCTGAAAACCCCGTTCAAGAAGGACGGGGTTATTGTTACTGAACTGACCTTGAATCTGGATAGTTTGACGGGCCATGACATCTTGGCGGCGGAGGCGGAAGCTCGTATGCGGGGCGAAACCAGCCCGAATCCGCTTTTCTCTTCTTTGGGAAATGCCATCATCGCAGCGCGGGCATGCGGGTACATTTCCGATGACATTATCGGTCTTTCCGTGCAAGACTTCCTTATGATCACCACTCTGGTGAGCAATTTTTTGTACGGGTGGGTCTTGCCGAGCCTGATGCCGTTGGAAATTTCCGAGCAAAGCTCTTAAGCATGGCCCGGTATTCCTATACGCCCCTAACCGATTTTTTGAAGATGTCATTATATCACATTGGAAATTGGCTGACCACGATGATCGATGAGGCAAAGGCAGGTGATTGATGTTGGCTAAAAAAGTCTATGAGGTTGCGTTTGAAATTAATGGCGAGCTGGCAAACACTTTTACCAACACCTTCAGCTCTGCCTCCGCCAAAATGGATCGGCTAAAACTGGACATCCAAGATATCGGATTTGCGTATAAAAGAGGCAAAATCGATGCCGCCACTTTTGAAGCCAAGCACAAAGAAATCACGGCAGAGATGATGAAGGAATCCCGGGCTGTGGATACCGCCCGGCGATCATTGGAAAAGCTGAATGACCAGCAGCAGCGTGCCTCGCTCCTTTCGCGCACAAGCTCCATCCTGGGGAAAGGAGCGACCAATCTCTCCAATGGGCTAACGAACATCGCTGCCAGCTCCGTCCGAAACGTCCTTACCATGGGAGTGTATGGGGGGGCTGCAGCTATTGGGGCGGGCGGGTTTATCCTCGGGTCATCGTTGACCAAAGCCATGGAGTATGAGTCCCAGCTCGCCAGCATCCAGGCTTTAACAGATATCTCCAATGACGAGCTGGCGAAAATGGATACGTTGGCGCTTAAGATGGGGGCAGATACCAAGTATAGCGCTTTGGAAGCCGCACAAGGAATAGAGGAACTGCTGAAAGCCGGCTTGACTCCTGCGGCAGTGCAAGCGGGCGCCCTGGAAGCCTCATTGAATCTGGCAACGGCCGGAGAATTGCAGCTTACGGAAGCAGCGGAAACCTTGTCCGATGCGTTGAACGGATTTAAAAAGGACGGGATGTCCGCAGCAGATGTGGCCAACATTCTGGCGGGGGCTGCCAACGCATCCAGCACTGATGTGAGTCAGCTGGCCCAGGGCCTCTCTCAAATCGGTCCGGTTGCAGATGGCATTGGGGCAAGCTTTAAAACGGTCAACGCCACACTCGCCGCTTTTAGCAACAACATGCTAAAAGGAAGCGATGCCGGTACAAGTTTAAAAACGTTTCTCTCCAATGTGCAGCCCCAGACCAAAGAAGCCACAGCGCTGTTTGAAAAATACGGCTTGTCCGCGGCTAATGGGGCTAATAACATTTTCTTTGCTAATGGCCGACTCAAGGACATGGCTGATGTTGCCGGCATCCTTCAGGAAAAATTTAAAGACCTCAATGAACAGCAGCGGGCAGATGTCTTTTTCAACCTGTTCGGTTCGGACGCCGTCCGAGCGGCCACGATCCTCTACAAAGAGGGAGCGGCGGGCATCCAGAACATGTACAAGCAAATGGCTGATGTATCCGCCTTGGATGTGGCCAAAAAGAAAATGGACACAGCAGCCGGCAGCATCGAGCAATTTCGGGGAGCATGGGAAACCCTCCAGATTCGAGCTCTCCGCCCCACCCTCCCGATCATTAAACGGGTGTTTTCCGAAGCCGGAGATGTAATCGAGAGGTGGACACCGAAAATTGAGAAGTCTGTGGAAAGTGCAATAAATAGCTCGAAACAGTTTTTGAATACCCATTTTATTAATAATCCGGAGTTTCAAAATCTGCCCGATATTCAGAGCAAGGTAAAATTTATTTATGATGATTTTGTAAAAATGTTCGACACCTGGTATGAGGGGGGCGGGAACAAGCAGATTTCAGATTCCACTGATAAGCTTGTCAATTTTGTCACCGACGCATTAGGTGGATCTACGGAGAAACTGGCCAAAATAGGTGCGAAGCTTGGGTCATCTGTCGCAGGCGGTATGCTCTCCGGCTTGAAGGAATATGCAAAGGGTAACCCGATGATGGCTGCTTTTATGGCTTACATCGCCACTCCTGGATCACCGCAGGTCAAGGCAGCGGCTGCCATGACCGTGGGAACCGCTGCAACAGGTCAAGCGGCTATGGATGCAACCGTCGGAGCCTATCAAAAGACTGGGGTCGCAGAAAAGGTGCTTGACTTTAATGACAAATACCTGGGCGGTGCGATAAGGCGCGGAGTGGATTGGCTTTCTTCGGGCGATAGGAGTTCCCCCCTTTCCGCCTTTACAGACGGCTCTCACTTTAGTGGTCTGTCCTATGTCCCTTTTGACGGGTACCGGGCGGAGCTCCATCGGGGAGAAGGTGTGCTCACCGCAGAGGAAAACAAGGATTGGCAGCGGCTTAAAGGAGCAGCATCAGGTAGCGGGGATACTTACCAAATTACCTTTGCGCCAGTCCTGAACGGTATGAGCAAAGAAGAGATATTGCCCGAATTGCAAGCACAACAGAAATCATTCATTGACCAGTTACGGCAGGCAGTCCATCAGCAGAGGAGGGTGGCACTTGAATAGCTATGTGACTTTGCAGGGGGATACCTGGGACTTGATCGCCAAGAAAACGATGGGCAGCGAATCCTATATTTCGCAGCTCATTGAGGCGAACATTGCTTACATGCAGACGGTGATTTTTTCCGCCGGCATTACACTATCTATCCCGGCGATGAAGACCACTATTTCCTCCTCTCTGCCTCCTTGGAAGCGAGGGACCGGAACATGAACAGCCGGCGGGCTTGGCTGGGAGCCATATACAATGGCATCGATATAACGGATGATATTACCCCCCACCTGATTAGTTGGTCGCATACCGACAATATGAGCGGGCAGGCAGATGACCTCCAGATTACCTTAGAGGATCGGGACCACCTTTGGTCATCAGATTGGATGCCGGAAGAAGGTGCGACCATTTGGGCACGGATTGTGCGATATAACTGGGATGAGGAAGGAACAAATGATTCCACCACACTGGGCAGTTTTGATGTTGACGAGGTGGAAATCGGCGGTCCTCCGTCCACTATTACAATAAAAGCTCTTTCGGTCCCCGAATCATCTGCGCTCCGGGGCCAGGAAAAATATCGGGCTTGGGAAACAACACGCCTCTCATTGGTGGCTAAGGACATTGCCTCCGGTGCGGGGCTCCAGTTTTTTTATGACACCAACGATGATCCGGATTATGACCGGATAGAGCAAAGCGGGGAGACGGATCTGGCCTTTTTAAAGAGACTTTGCACAAACGATGGCCTTGCCTTGAAGGTATCGGACGAATCCATTGTCATTTTTGATGAAGCTAAATATGAGGCTGCCGAGCCAGTGGACACGATAGTCAAAACTGACCGGCGGATCAAATCCCACAGCGGACGCCGTACTCTTAATGGCGTCTATCAATCATGTCGGGTCCAGTACCGCGACAGCGTCAAAAATACCACTATCATTGGCAGATTCTTGGCCCCTGTGCCCCCAAATACAAGTCGGGTTCTTTTTATTAATGAGCATGTAGACTCCACGGCACAGGCGCAGATTCTGGCCAGGAAGCGGCTGCGGGAAGCCAATAAAGATGCCGTAACCTACTCTCTGACTTTGGTGGGTGAGACGATGTACGCGGCGAGTCAAACCCTGAATTTGAGCGGGTTCGGATGGTTTGATGGAAAGTATATCATTGTGCAAGTCACGCGTGGCCAACAGGGAGGTTTTGAATCCAGGCTGCAGCTCCGCAAATGTTTGGAGGGATATTAATGATCCGATCAGGAGTTATAAGTAGCATAAATGAAGCATCCGGGATGGCTCGGGTGACATTTTCCAATGTGGACATCGTCTCTCCGGAGTTGCCGGTAATGCGGCTGGCGTGGCCCCTGCAAGTCGGGGATCCGGTGGTATGCCTCTTTTATCCGACAGGCAATCAACGGGGTGTTATTTTGGGCTCCTATTACAGCGAGAGTAATCCACCAGGAGGGGAATGAGTATGGCCGTTCTTGGTGTGTTTGGGGATGTGGTCTTTGAAGTATCGGCTGATCGAGTTCGAACCTTTGATGGTTTGTCGCGGACATCATCGGAGCGCTGGGAGACGCATTCCCTTATTGGACTAAAGCCGGTTTCCGAATTTATGGGACCTGGGCTGGACCGTGTAAGCTTCAGCATGGTTTTTGATGCTGCTCATGGGACGAATCCCAGAAAGGAGATGGAACACATTCTGGATATGAGTCGGAATGGGCAGGTCAATGATTTAACTGTAGGTGGTAAGGACTTGGGAGCAGGGAAATGGAAAATAACGAACTTGCGTCAGTCCTGGAAGGTCGTGGACAATCAAGGGAATTTGCTCCGCGCTGCACTGGACGTGGAATTGGAGGAGTATCTCTGATGGCGGAATACACCATTTTTGAGATGTCGGCTATCGATTTTAACCCTTCCCGAACCGCAGAAATTATCCAAAATGTCAAAATGATCTTGTTTACCCCGGCTTTTTCATGCCCACTGTTTCGGGATTTCGCTTGGACACCTCCGTTGGATGACCCTATACCCATCCAGAAGGCGAAAGCTGGTGCCCGGATAATCTCCGGGATCAAGGCTTTTGAGCCGAGAGCAACCGTGGTGCAGGTTACATTCAAATCGGATGATCAAAACGGTCGATTACTGCCGATCGTTAGAATCCGTGTAGAGGAGGGATGATGTGAGTCTCAATCAATTACCTGACATCCAATTTGTAGATACGGCTGCTGACCCTATTGTTACATCCATCATCAGTGGGTATGAAGCCATCAGCGGACGCACCTTGTATCCGGCGGATCCGGTGCGGCTGTTTTTACTTTCCATTGCGCAGATCATTATTCAGCAACGGGTGGTGATCAACCAGACGGCCAAATCAGAGCTATTGCGATATGCGGCGGGGCCGGTATTGGATCACCTCGGATCGTTTGCAGGCGCATCCCGTCTTCCGGCAGTGGCTGCATCTACCACCATTCGCTTTACGCTGTCCGCCCCTCAAACGTTTGCCGTTGCTATCCCGGCAGGGACCCGGGTCAGCACCTCCACAACACCACAAAGAAACTTTGCCACCATAGCATACGGCGAGGTTGCACCCGGCGCCTTAACCGTGGATCTTGCGGCTCAATGCACAGAGGCTGGCGAGCAGGGCAATGGGCTTTTACCGGGACAGATTAAAAACTTGGTGGATCCCATCGCTTATATCTCAAGTTCTGCCAATTTGACGGAGAGTGCCGGCGGAGATGATGTGGAGACGGATGATGCTTACCGGGAGCGGATCCGCACAGTGCCGGAATCGTACAGTGTGGCAGGTCCGGAAGGCGCCTATCGTTTCTGGGCCAAAACAGCAAGCTCTCGTATTGTGGATGTATCGGTGAGTTCTCCCTCACCCGGCCAGGTGTTGATTGTTCCACTCTTGGTGGGCGGTGAAATCCCTGGTACTGAAATTTTGGATGCGGTAAACGACATTTGCAACAGCAAGACAGTGCGGCCTTTAACGGATCAAGTCATTGTTCAGGCGCCGGAAGAGGTCAGCTACGATATTAATCTCACCTATTGGATCAATCAGGACCAAGCCGCAAGAGCCACGGCAATCCAAGCCGCTGTCTTGGCGGCCTTGGAAGCCTATGTACTGTGGCAGAAAAGTAAGCTTGGCCGTCCTATCAATCCCTCCGAGCTGATCCGCCGGGTTATGGCTGCCGGAGCCTACAGAGTGAACGTATCATCCCCGGTATATGCCGCGGTGGGAGTGACGGGAGTGGCCATCGCGGATGAAGTGACCGTGAATTATGGAGGTCTGACTGATGATTAACCTGAAAACGGTGAGCCTGTTAGATCTGCTACCCTACAATTTGCGTTCTGACGCCACGGTATCAGCTGCAGCTCAGGTGATAGAAAGTGAGCTGCAGCAACTGATGGAACTGACCCAATATTTAACCCATTTTAACCGGTGGGACAATCTGACGGGCGAAGAAACAGACGAATATGCTTGGCAGTACCATGTGGACTTTTACGATTCCTCTCTACCGTTAGAACAGCGGCGGGAATTGGTCCGAAACAGCTACCAGTGGCACCGCAGGAAGGGAACCCCTTCTGCCGTGGAGGAACTGGTGGCAACCGTCTTTGGCAGTGGAAAAGTGGAAGAATGGTGGGGGTATGGCGGCGACCCGTATCACTTCAGAGTGGTGACCAGTGACCCGGATGCGACAACTGAGCGGGCCCAGCAGTTTGTTGCTGCGGTCAACTCTGTCAAAAATATCAGGAGCCGACTTGAAGCGATCCAGATCACGACAGAGGCAGTCATGGACTTATATTTTGGCGGAATTGTACACATCGGCGACCATATGAACATAGAACAGGCGGTGTAAATCATGGCGGCATTTGGCCAAATGATATTGACCAACAAAGGGCGTGTGCTGCAAGCCAAAGCTCAGACGGGCGCTGCATTGCAGTTTACGGCTATCAAGATGGGAGATGGGAATCTTGGTGGGCAATCCATTCCCACCTTGAATGGCCTTATTAGTCAAAAACTCTCCCTTAGCATCACTCGGTTAACTCAATTTGACGGAAAAGCTACGATTGGAGCTTACCTATCTAATTCGGCGTTGACCACGGGATTCTTCTTTAGGGAGTTTGGAGTATTTGCTAATGATCCGGATGTCGGTGAAATCCTGTATTGTTACGCGAATGCCGGCGCTACAGCGGAATACATCCCTGCCGGCGGCGGTCCGGATATTGTTGAAAAATACATTAATACCATCGTCATCGTCCAAAACGCTGCCAATGTCAGTGCTGTTATTAACGAATCCCTCGTTTTGACACCCAACACGCGCAAAATCATTGCCGGAGCAGGTCTGGCAGGTGGTGGGGATTTGTCGCAGGATCGGACGATTACTATAGCCATGAAGGGTGTCTCCCAAGATAAAATTGCAGATAAAGCGGTTGGAAGCGGCCAATTAGCTGATGGAGCTGCCACGGATACCATAATTGGCAACCGCACGGTGAATGACGCCACAGCCCCCACGGGAGACACTGGAACGGTCACAAACCTATTCGGTTGGCTTGCCAACATGATCAAGGCCATAACCGGGAAGTCCAACTGGCGGACAGCTCCGGCCATGAGCCTGGAGACGGCCAAGCAGAGCTTGGATAGCCTGTCTGCAAAACTGACGGATGCCAACACCCAAACCACACCTTTGACGCGGGGCCAGAACCTAATCACAGCCAGTGAGGCGGGACCAGTAGCGGTGACCATAAAAGGTAACACAGTGGTCAACCTACTTGGCAACCTGGGAAGCGGAGAAAGTCTCAGTGGTTATACGGGGTCCAGCGGGATAAAGGGAATAGCTACCTCTCCAGCGAGGTCGGGAAGCTCTTTCTCCTTTTCTCCATCAGCTACCACAAACAGTTATATCTATCAAGACCTATCCAATTTAATACTGGATAAGTCCAAGTATTACCTCCTTTCCGGTTGGATGTACATTGAATCCATAGCAGCGGGGGTGTCGCCCCCTGAAATAAGCTTACGGGATATTGGAACCTTCAGCGTCCGATACCAAACAGGGGCCAGTGCCAATACCGTAGGTGCATGGCAATATGTATCCATAAGAATTCCGGCCAATAACACTCTTGCCGGGACCGGACTCCGGCTCTTAATTGGATGTGGGGCACAAGGCCAACAGGTTGCATATGTGGACGAGGTATCCCTAAACGAAATTACAGCCGAGGAGTATCAGAAAATGGGGACTGGGGACCCCAATTATATTGGTGAAAAGCTTGCAGCTCGGATTCCCTTTGTCTCAGATGGAGTAAAGCACATCACCAATCCGGTCATAACCAAGGTTGGGAAAAACTTGATCGGACCGTATCCAACAGGGATGCATCCCAACGCTAAGGTAACAGGGCCGTATGAAGTTACCCTAAATGCAACGGGGGCCATGCAGGATGCCTACTTTGAATTTTCGGTTCCAACAAATACGGTATGTACCGTGTTTGTGCCCAACAATATGCGATACGCAATTGCTGACAACGGTAGTGTTGTTGGATACCTTGGCTACGGAACGGGAGTAAGGCAGTTTAATTCCGGTGCCAAGACAACGCTTCGGCTATATTTTTCAAGCGAATCCAGCACAAGCGGAACATTTGTCTGGAGAGATTTTATTGTTGCTATCGGGGCATACACTGAGTTGATTTTTGAACCCCGTAACGATGATTACCTCTATGCCCTAACCACACTAATAGGCATTGGTGACGTCAAGGATGTGCTGACGGTTAGGGGTACGGAAGCAACGGCACTACGGCGGATGAAGGAAATAACCGTAGATGGATCATCCACATGGCAGTTTAGCAGTGATTATGCGGGTAGCAAATCGGTCCGAATCAATAATTTCAATCCATCCGCATTGTCTGCGGGTGTTTGTGTAGGCACAGACCATAGAGGTATGCCAATTGGTACAATGTTTGCAACGGGAATTCCCGGTCGGGCTATCGTTACCTCAGACGTTGGAGCGTACTCCCTCTTCCTCAATATCGAAGATGCACTTACGGGTTGGGGAGAAACCTACACTCCAACGGTCGTAGAAATGTCCGCTTATTTTTACGGCTGGCGTATGAATAACGGTACCTTCGGGACCGCCTACAACGGCACCGGCACCAAGACCTGGACGCGCTGGGACGCCACCAGCAACACAGGAGCCGTGACTACGGTTCCCACCACAATGGCAGAGGGATACACCCCCTATAAGCTCTCCTACCAGCTCGCCACACCAGTGACGGAGGTCGTGCCGGTAGAGGGAAGTCTTGCCAACCATGTAGGAGCAAACCTGTATGAGGTAAGTGAGGGCGTGATTGTGCGGGAAAAGGTAGTCCCGCGTCTTAGCTCTGGAAAATACCTCATTATAGGCAATGCGGAGACACGAAAAGATCCTGGATGGGGATTAGCCAGAACACTATTTTCAATATCCAAGTTTTATCAGGTGTATAAAAATAGTGAAAAAAACAACGGGTGGACACTCACTACATTTAATAATGTGTCAATTGATCCTGCTGTATTTGACACAAGCGCTGAATATACCATTACCTACCTTGCAATGGACAAGTATGCCATTACTGCTCCAGTAGCAGAGGGAGCATTAGAGTACAAAAACAACCTGGCAGGCGTTCTATCAGAGACTGTCAAGCAGATGGCCGACAACAACACCATCGACAATATCCAAAACGGGCGGCTCCTTCTGGATGAGGCGTATATCCGCAATTTTAATATGGACCTTAGCGGGGCAACCAACGCCGCCACAGCATCCACACTGATGAAGCGGGACGCCTCCGGGCGGGCACAGGTAGTCACTCCATCCGCTGCCGCCGACATTGCCAACAAGGGTTACGTGGATACGGCAATAGCTGGAGCAACAATCCCGGACGCCACTCTGACCGCCAAAGGCAAGGTGCAGCTATCCAGCGCGACAAATAGCACCTCCGAAGCATTGGCAGCTACGCCAAAGGCTGTGAAAGATGCCTATGACCGAGGTAGTGCGGGCGTATCGGCGGCGGCTACAGCTCAAACAAAAGCAGATAACGCATATAGCCGTGCCGATCAGGCTTTTACGCAAGCCAGTGACGGGAAAACCGCAATCGCTGCCGCGATCACTGGCATGGGACAAGCAGCGGCAGGAACCGACACTTTTGCTCAAATGGCTACAAAAGTGAGCCAGATTTCGAGCGACGCTAGTGCAACCGCTGGTGAGGTGTTGGCAGAAAAAACATTTTATCAAGGTGGAAAACGAACAGGGACTATGCCTAATCGATCGGGTAGCGAGTACCACGTAGCGGCAGGTTCCTCTATAAATGGCAACAACCTTCATTTCCACATTCCATACAACGGTTACTACTCTACCTACAACAAAATATGGCTAGAGGAACCGAACTGGCAGCCAAGTAATATTCGCAAGGGAACCTCCATATTCGGCAAGACGGGTACTCTGGTAGAAGGGCCTAATTTTACCAATGGTATCACATGGTCTACCCTGGGTAATGAGTTTGCTACGCCAATACCCAATAACAGCACATACTATTACGGATTTGATATAAGCGCCGATGGTAATGGATACTACATCAGGAGGGCTTTACTTAACTATTCTAACGGTTCTTTAGTTAGTTCGGAGGTGTTGGCTTATCTGCCTGCACCAGGTGAAGGTTTTTATTGGGCTCCATATGTATTTAGAGAGTCTGTGCTAGTGTTCAAGTACAACACGGAAGATGGGGCATTATATGGCACACGTATTATAAGCTATACCCTTGCAGGTGCGCTAATATATGATACAGGTGATATTGCTTATCCTACAATATCTGGGCCGGGTTATGCGCAGCTGTATTATGGATACATGACTAAGCAGGGTATATATGTGTCAGGTCAGTATAACACTGTAGGCGTGTGGGCTAGAAACGGTGTACCCCTTACAGTCATAAACCTGGGTAGCAATGTTTATATTCGTAACCAGGGCGGTGGACAATACGGATATGTAAGAAGATCCTCTTGGTTTCAAATAGCGGATACTAAGCTATTCGCAGAGCTAGCAGTATCAAATAGCAGTCATAATGCTGGTGTACTTGAGGTAACACTAGGTACTGATGGCATGTCAGCTTCCGCAACCTATGGCACATGGAGTGCCGTAAACGGGGGCATCGGTAACTTCCAAAACGTAATTATTGGTTTTGTTAAAAAATACTTTGTTTAGGGGTGTGTATTTATGTACATCTGTGTAGAAAACCTGTTGGACAGTGCTGGCCAGGCCCACTACAAAGGGCTCGATATCTACAACATACAGTCTGGCTCCTTTATTCACCTTGCCGAATTTAACAAAGCATACTTCTTTTACAACGGACAAAACGAAACTAACCACCCTGATGTTATGGAGATAGATGAGGAAGTGTATGAGGCTGCAAAAAGCGCCATGCAACAGCCTCCTGAAAATCCTACATTGGCTAGAGTTAAACTTCTTGAGCAAAAAAACGATGAGCTTATCGCTGCCGACCTTGACAACAAAGAATTGATTGTGGCTCTGTACGATCTTATTATGGGAGGTGAATAAGTAATGGCTATCAATAAAAGAATGCTGGCAAAGGCATGGTTGGAGCTTGTAAAAGCTGGCCGTAAGCAGGAAGCAGATGTGCCTGACTCATTGTTGGAAGAATACAACATTGTTAAGGCGGAAAATGCTTAACGCAATACGCAAGAAGTCGGGAGCGCCATTTAGGCGCATTTTTTATGCCCCTGGATAGGTATCCGGGGGCTATTCTTTTTCTAAGGAGAGGAGCCGGAGGGGATGACAAGGGATGAATGCAAACTGCTTGCCCCGTGTGACGAGTTGAAGGACACCATCAAGGAGTTGACCAATTTGAGGTTGGAGATGCGGGGCGTGGTGACAGAAATGCGGGCTATAGCGGATATCAACCGGCGCCTGGAGGCTCAAGACAGCCGGCTGGAGGCCATGGAGAGACTGGCCACACAGATGTCCGAGGTGGCCAAGTCCGCCCACAAACGCCTGGACAGCATGGAGTCTGGGCAGCGTTGGCTGATTGGGATCACCGTCACCCTGGTGCTGGGTGTCACCGGGCTATTTTTCAAATTTATCTGAGGAGGCTATTAATCTATGACTACTATTTTGGAGATTGCACAGCCCTACCTGTATGCCATTGCCACCGCCCTGATCAGCCTGTTGGCCGCCGTGGTGCTGGCTTTTGTAGCCCGCCTGCGGACGCAGGTGGAGGCCTGGCTGACCGCCCGGACTAGCGCCGCCCAGCGGGAGCTGCTGCACAAGCTGGCCGCAGAAGCCTACGCCTATGCCGAGCGGCAGTATGGCGGGGAGGATGGCCAGGTCAAACTGGATGCAGCGGTGCAGTATGTGCTGCAGCGGCTCCATGCGGATAAGATCGGGTTAACCAGCAAGGATGTGACCGCTGCCGTTCAGAAAGCGTGGACGGAGCTGGATGCCAAGAACAGGGGGGCGGCGTAATGCCGAATATCATCTGGAAAGGAAATGAGCATACCAACAGCAGCGACCGGGGCGACATCGTCCCGGTTTGTATCGTTAACCATATCTCAGCCGGAACGATGGGGAGCATGGATAACTGGTTCACCAACTCCGGCAACCAAGTCAGCTCCGCACACTTCGGGGTAGCTAAGGATGGGAGGATACACCAGTACGTCAAGATTGAGCGCATGGCCTGGGCCAACGGATTAAGGATGGACAACCTCCGCGCGGCGTCAGCGCCCATTGTCTTTGATAAAAAAGTGAATCCCAATCTGTACAGTGTTTCCATTGAGCATGAGGGCACGTACGGGGACCTGACGGAGGCTCAGTTCCAGTCATCCGTCTGGCTGCACCAGTATATCCGGGATTATGTAAAGCAGGAATGGGGGTATGAGATACCATTCGATGATTACCATGTGATCGGTCATTTCCAGATCGATAAAATCAATAAACCCAACTGCCCGGGGCCTAAGTTCCCATGGGCGCGGCTGTATGCCGAATTGGCAAAGGAGGAAGGAAACGAAATGGACAAGGTACTTGCATATGAGGATTGGGCATGGAATGAACTGGACACCTGGCTGGGGGATGCTTACAACGAGGGCATCCTCACCGATTGGAAGTGGGTACAGGCCGCACGGGACCGGACGCTGACCTATGCCGACCTGCTGCTGCTGAAGGTTCTGGTTGACGATAGACGGCGGAAACAGGCGGGTAATTAACGGAGGGGATAACCATGTCGTACAACATCAATCAATTTAGTTCCCGATCCGGGCGTGTCATCCGGGAGGATGGAACGGCTGTGAATGAAGCGGACGGGATCAACGCCGACGGCTCCCAGCGGGTCACGAGTAACGTGTCCGGGTACGGTCCGGTTAATTTAGTTATCGGGGACTTTGTAAAGCCAGGAACCGCCCTGGCCGTTACTGGCACAACTGGTAATGTGGTGGTGGAGACGATGGACGGGGATATGGTAACGATCCCTTCAAGCCTGCTGCCAGTGGGTACAATTCGGGAGTTTCCCTTCCAGCGGATCATCAGGGCAGGAACGACGGCAAGCGGCATTTGGGCCTGGTGGGGCCCAACCAAGGAAGAGCGCTTCCCGCTGACCATTCCTAACGTATACGGCGGGGATGCAACCACCCTGACAGCCATTAAAGCGATCCTGGCCGCTAACAATACCCGTAAGGTGCGTGTGTTGATAGAAGGTGACTCCATCGGTCGAGGGGAGTATACCAGTGATGAGACAACCAAGTCCTTTGCAGCTCAATTGGCTACTTTGTGGGGAGCTTCTGGCGGTTTTATTGCTGCCCGTGAGGGTTGGTATGGATCCGGCGTCACAAGCTGGCAGACGCTATCTGGGCTAAACGGAGGGATCAAGCGTGTCTCTTATAACACTGCGGCCCAGGCAGATACAGTTTATTCCGATACCAGCGGTGTAACGGGTATGCTCAACCAGGGCGGTTTTGCCGGGGAATATGTTCGGATGGGCAACGCCAAGGAAATTCGTTTCCGGGTGCGGGGGAGCAAAATCACACTCCTCTACATGGACGCAGCCGGCGGGGCGGGCGGCAAGGCCTCTGTATTGGATGGCAGTACGGTCTTGCAATCCAACTTAGGTGATAATACTGTATCGACAGATACACCGCGCAGCGTGACCTACAACCTGGATTATGGGAATCATGTGATTAAAGTCCGGACCACATCTGGTAACTTTAACATGGTGGGGCTCATTGTGGAGGATGATAAACCGGGGATCGTGGTAAACCGGTCCGGACGGGAAGCGTGGAAGACCGCAGACTGGGCTAACCGCACCACGAAAGCAGCATTTGACCTGTACCCGCAGGATATCGTCATCATTGCCCTGGGAACCAATGACAGCAAGGACAATGATCCCAGCACCTTTACCACCAACCTGACCACCCTGTACAATCGATTTGCGGATGCGGATACCAAGGCAGTCTTTTATATCATGCACCAGCCTGGGCCGTCCTGGGGAGTCGGTGCGACGGCGTGGCCCAATTATGTGGCGGCCATCAAGACGCTGGCTGGTACGCTGGGGACCGGCTATATTGACGGTGCCGCAGCGTTTGGGTCATATGCGGACGCAGTTGCCAAAGGTCTGTTATCTACCTATCCCAATGATTTTACCGGAGCTTCCGGAGCTGATGTTGTGCATCCCAGCGACCTGGGCGCAGAATTTATCGCCCGGCTTATCGCCAAGGCATTGACGGAATGACAAAGAACCCCGCTGGCTTCGGCTGGCGGGCTATTTTATTTTCAAAGAGAATCTATGTAAAGGCCAGCCCGGCCGGGCCAGCTCGGTGCGGATCTCCGCGACTCCCCCGCGGGGAGTTTCGGCCGGTATCCCTCCGGCCCATAGGCGCGTATGCGCTCATCAGGCGGTCATTTGTCACGGGGCTTGATGGTAAGCTTGAAATAGGTGTCTTTAATGGCATCCTTGTAGCAGCTGGTGCACAAAACCCCGTCATACAGATAGGTTGGATGCTGCTTAGGATCATGATACTCGTAAACAGCCAGATTCTCATTTCCACCACATACCTCGCAACGGGTCAAAAAGACTGAACTAATCCACAATTTCGACCATCCTCCTTTTCCCAATTATAGCACAGGAGCCTTCAGGCTCCCCCAGCATCAGGCGGTCTTTTTGCGGGCTTATGCATTCCAATGACAATCGGGTATATCCCCGAATAGTCGATGCTGGCAATGCTAGTAACCTCATAAGGACGGTCATCGAAAGTATGAATGCTTCCCACAGCGATCCGTTCCCCATCATCCAAGCCGGTCTCGAACCGGGATTCGCCGTCAGCTCGGCGGGTCCAGACGAACCCTTCCTCATAATCAATCTCAACCCTGGACCTCTCCAGTATCTCCGCTGACTCCAATGCTTCCCGAAGCAGTTCCTTCAGGTTATGTCCGTTCTTGGTTTTCAAGCTACCGCCTCCTCAGCGCCCGCCAGAGGGCCACCAGGGCCACGGCCAAGCCTGCTATGATGATAGACCATATGAGGGTGTTCAAGGGGCTATTCCTCCTTTATTTCAATTGTGAGGATAATGGTTTTCCGCCCTTCTTCTTTAGCATCACGCATGATTCCTGACACGATAGCGTGGACATCTTTCATGTTATAAGCATCATGGGAAGACCAATGAGCCTTATTTTCTGTGACAACATATTTTGCCTTTTCCATTTCATTTCCTCCCTTATAAGGGGCCCGGAGGCCCCGGTGTTATGCGTTCATTTCCTTATAGATTTCCTTTTTAATGGCCGCTTTCATAACCAGAGCTTCATTTACAGTCCTTTCAGCGAACATGTTCCACATGTGGCTACTTGTCAACTTGATTACCATATCCGCCAATTCCAATTGCTTCTCCAATTGATACAGTCTGCTTCCTTCCATATGCCGCATCCCTCCCGCGTAAGCCCGCCGGCAGATTGTATATGCCAAACCATCTATGTTAAGATTGGGGGAGAGAAGGCGCTGTATAAGCCGCCTCCTCTGGAACCTTACTTGGTGCGCCGCCGTCGAAGCTTGCGCCGTGGGGTTCCTTTTTCTTTTTTACGGCCCTTCCGCAGGTTAATGGCTGCGGTAATCATATTGATGATGGCCGTAAGTAAGAGTACCCAATCTTTCATATGCTGTTGTCACCTCCTTACATTTTCTATTTTACAGCATTTTAAATGCTGTGTAAATAGTTATTTTGAGTGTTGTAAAAGTATTTTAAATGCTGTAAAATAGCTGTGAGGAGTTGATTTCATGGCAGG
This sequence comes from Bacillota bacterium, assembly GCA_023388055.1. Classification (GTDB taxonomy): domain Bacteria; phylum Bacillota; class Bacilli; order Paenibacillales; family NBRC-103111; genus Paenibacillus_AR. The sequence goes on from JAEWGW010000025.1 coordinate 70,367, forward strand.
AAGACCACCCAAACAAGATAAGAAAATACGCGAGGCCATATACTTTGAACCTGAATTACTAGAGTGGCTTCAAGAAAAAGCAGAGGAGCAAAAGAGCACGGTCAGTGTGATCGTCAACTTGATTGTGGAAAAAGCGAAGGGGGAGTGAGCATATGAAATTGGATGTGACACTAATTGGTTGTTATTCGAGTGAACAAGGAATAATCGAAAAAGAAAAAGATTTTTTGAGGATGGGACCGGCAGATTCACCTGAAGAATTTGCTGGGAGGATTGCACGTTCAGTTATTGGAGTAAAGGGCTCAGATTCGATAAAGGTTAAAATCATGACAAGAAGATGCAGGCTTGTTTGCACATTCTCATCTGTTGAATCTGAAAATAGGGAATACATTGAAAAGGATATCCTAAGAAAGTTGAACGATATTCAAGAGAAAGAAGCATCAGCTTCATCCAGGTAACGGGGGATCTTGATACAAACAAAAGAGCAGTGAGGGATTTACTCCTCCTGCTCTTTTGTTTTCCAGTAAAAATCCATTGCATAAGAACGCATATTCGTGTTTATAATAAGAACATAGGTTCTCTTTTATGGGAGGGATTATTATGAGTGCCGTCACCAATATGCCAACCACTGAGGACATCACCCTTGTGCGGGACAAAGCAGTTTTAAATAACCTGGTTATCGTTGTAGAGCGTAACCTGCAGGAGATTAAGGGCAGCTCCTACCTGTTTACCAAGTTGTATATCGCTGTCACGCAGCTGATCCTCAATCGGATTAATGCCGATCTGCGTCTGATCCACCAGGATATGCGGCAGCGGAAAATCAAAATTACAGCTGAAGACCGACAAGACGACATCCTCTATTTTAATTATACGTGCCGCGGTTATCAGGATCGCTTCGGTGTGATGCGGGAGGCTCTGCGGACGGAGATGAGTCTGCGGCTAGGCTCCTATGTCAAGGTGGTGATCGGGACATGATGCATCTGTCCGATCCGGAGCGCAAACTGCTGGCCATTTTGCGTAATAACTCCACAAGCAAGCACCGTGTGCCGTCATTGCACCTCCTACAGGCCAAAACGGGCCGGGATGAGGCCGGGCTTCGTAAAGTATTGCAGGGACTGGCAGATAAGGGTTATGTCAAATGGAGCCCGGAGCAGCCCGTGGATGCTGTGGAGCCCGGAGTTTGTGGAGTTTGTCGTATAAAAAAGAGCAGCCCAGGTGAGCTGCTCATTATCAGTCCTTTAAAGTATACCTTGTGTTGTTCTGTGGGTTGGTCGTTTGTTTAGCTGGTTGCGTTTGGGCAGCTGGCTTTTCTTTTGCCTTAAACTCTTTATTCTTGATGATCCAATATAGGAAGATTGCTGTGATGGGAAGAATGGCAAAATAACTGAAGAAAAATCCGAACACGACGCAGGAGACGAGGCCGCTTACCCCCAAATCGACCCGTTTTTTATACACCCCAATAAGTAAGATGAGGAGCCCAAAAAATAGCCCCAAGATCATACCAGTAAAAAAGCCGAATAACAAATTAGCACCAAGCAATACCTTCGCCCCCCCGATATCACCTTATTAAGTTGATTTTACTATAATCGGGACTTATTGGCTATAACATTGCTCACGTAGGCAATCCGAGCATCATAAAACACATGCAGTACCACCGCTGGCCATATGCTGCCTGTCCAAGCGTACAGAAACCAGAACAGCAGCCCATGCAGGCTAATGGAGATCACAGCTCGCCACCCCTGCGGAAAGTGACCAACCCCGAACACCACGCCTAGGATCACCGCTGCCCACGGCCAGGAGAAGCCGAAGGGAGGATCCATCAGATACCGCGTCAAGAACCCCCGATAAAAGAGCTCCTCCACGATCCCCACAATAACCGCAATGCCGTAAAACATAGCCACCTGCCGACGTCCTCGTGGGAATAGCCAAGCCTTATCCGCATATACCTCGCGCACCTTATCCCGATATTCCAGATTGGTGTGGATCCGGAAGATGGAGTACCCTTCGATCAGCAATATGTAAGCTAAGTAGACACATCCCAGCACGATCAGCCACCAGGGCAGATCCATGGCCGGAGCCTGGATAGAGTCGGAGAGCGGGCGGGAGGCCATCACGAACCAGGCGATCAACCCGTAGATGAGATATACGCCACAATAGCAGAGTTCCTTGATCCTCTCCGACGGGTGTTCCCGGAGATACCGGTGCAGATAAAAGGTGGAGACCGGTGCAGCAAAAATGATAAGAAGGACGATGATGTGTGTCAGCGGGGATCAGCTCCGGAAAAAGTATTACAAAGTAATAAAATAGTTGTGGAACAATTTATTACTTTGTAATATAATCTTATCATGATAATTAAGTTTGTGAAAGGAGATTCATATGAGAAGAAGGCACCCAATTCCACCCCTTTGCGGAGTAACTGAAGTAGCCGAACTTCTCGGGGTTGCAAAGCAAAATGTTGTGAAAATAAAGGACTTGCCTGAGCCAGCACTATACATAGGTTATAAGAAAAAACGACCTCTTTGGATCGAAAGCGAAATCATCGAATTTAACAATTCTCGTAAAGTTCCCGCAAAAACTAAGGAGGATGTCTAATGCTAGAAATTGTAAGGTTATTATGTACGGTGATTGTACACGCTTCGTTGATTATGATGACTTTTTCACTATTTAAGATTCCACTAATAAAACACCATAGACAAATTGCTATTCTTGCGATACTTGTTGGTGGTTGCAATTATTTAATCAGATTTCAATTGGAATCCTCAATGTTCTTGCCTGCATCACTGGTTGTTTTTGTAGTAGCGCTCATGTTCTTAAGGGGGTATCCAATAGCGTATAGTATTCTTGTATCTCTGACCGGCTACGCACTGGGATCTTTTATTGACGAACTTATTACATATCAGATCATGATAATTAACGACCTTACGCTGCAAGAACTACTGGACTCCAACATCTTCTATCCTCTCTCAAACGCCGCGGCAGCTGTTGCATGTTCACTTGTGGCCTTAGTATTTCGTTGGAGAAATTGGGGGACAAGCTTTATCGTGAGCCGGTTTCATGGTAAGTTTGCACTCAGAAAGAATAACTATATTTGGGCGGCTATTCTTATTTCAGGGCTTTTGACGGTACAGTTTGGAATATCCAGTTCGTTAAAGATTTACAATCTAATAGCACTCGGATTGTTTTGCATTTTTGGTATAATCTATACCTATCGTGAAAATAAGAAAATAATGAAAATACGCTTTCCAAACGGCTCAAAAAAGAAGGGGGAATCAAATGGTTTGGGTCGATAAAGTTTCGCTTTTTATGGCTAATTACATACATAAAAATGTTGGGAAAACACCGGTTAATGTATTAAGATATGCTCTTAATGACCTGATAAACTACATGTTATTTTACTTAAGTGTCGTGCTGGTTGGTACAATATCAGGGCATTTTAGCGAATCACTGATCGCACCTATTATGTTCTCTCTATTACGAAGATACAGCGGTGGAATACATTTATCTACGAGTAAAAGATGCACTATTGCTTCCGCTTCGATGATTTTATTTTCAATATACACTCCTATCAATTATTGGTATAATGGACTTATATTAAATGCTATTTCTTTCATGTTTATTTGCATTTTTGCACCAAGCGGAAGTCATGCTCCAAAGGAATTACATAACAAGTTTAAGGTTGTCTCGGTTTTGATTGTTTCCGCTAATTTTTTTGTATGCAGTCCTCTGCTCAGTAAGGTTTTTTTCATCCAGGCTGTAACCACGATTCCGTGGCTACAGGTAGCCCTAAACCGCTATAAAATTTAATGGAGGTGATATTGTTGTTGAAATTCCTCGATAAGCTTTTAAATTGGAGAGCTGACCGGATGGCAAAAGGAGATTGCATCGTTTTCTGCCACCGGCCTGAAGTTCCCGAAGAATTGAAATAAATGAAACGGGCTCCCTTTTTGTGAGGGGGCCCGTTTATTCATTGTGCTTGTATGGAACCTTCTAAATTTCTTAACAGAGACTTGATTTCGAAAAACACTTTTGAATGAAACCGGCGCATTTCCTTCTCTAGAGTTTCTCGCTTTAATACATACCAGATCCCTTCATGTGAAAGATGATGAGCAATGAGCATAATCAAGGCCTTCTCTTGCTGCTCCAAACTCATGGATGAATTCAAAACAATAGCAGTCGTTGCTGAAGAAGGACTAAGATAAATGCCGCTAATGCAATCTTCCAGATCGGTTATTCCGTCTACTTCAATACCCAAATGAACTGCCAACTGTGACGGACAACGTTCGCCTATTAGTTCGTATAATTCTTCCATCCGACGCTGGACTTCTCCGTTCACATTCTCACTCTCCCCAAAAGTTTTAAAATCGTTTAAAATTTGATAGGATGGATACAGAATCTCAATAAAGCATTGGAGGCAGCTCGTGGGGAGATATATTCTCGGCGACTGTCGTTTAACCGAGCTCATGCTCGAAGCCAATATTACTACGCAAGAGTTAGCGGACAAAACAGGATACACCAAGCAAGAAATATCCAATTGGGCCAACATGGTAAAGAAATCGATGGCGTTGGCTACGGCTATTTCTATGGCTGAAGCAATTGGATGTAATATCCGCGACTTGTATGTATTGGTTCCCAAAAGAGCGTCAGAGCCGAGGGAAAAACGACGGCACTAACGGATAAACGATCTTGGTTTATCCTAGCCGATAGTAAACTCCGGAGTTTACTTGAGATTCCACGGGTACCGCCACAGGCGGATAATCCTCCTGTATTATAGACAGCACCAGCAATTCAGATGTAACGGACCATTTTGTGTACAATTTGTGACTATAAATGGGATAATGTTACATGGGTGTTATTAGAATAACATCTATCTCATAATAAATTTGTCGAAACAAGGTGGAGATGTAAATTATTTCTTCCCGTTTTGATTATTCTTTGCAAACAGGTATTCGAAGAAGTGCAGGCCACTTTCAAGTTTTGCCTCATCTGTACTGCCAGCCTCGCGCAAAAGCGTCTCAACTTTTATCAGGAAATCCTTCCTCTTTTGATTATCCTCTCCCGTTAACCCTTCAACATTGGAATACATTTCATACGGAGCGTCAGTACGCCCCAAAAGATAATCAACCGAAACTTTCAAAACATCGGCAAGCTGACTCAAACGCTCCGGCGGCGGAGCTGCTTTTCCGGTTTCATAAGTGGAATATGCCGCGCGGGTAATACCAAGTGCTTCTGCAATTTCATCCTGTTGTAGGCCACGTTTAACACGGGTTTCTTTAATTCGCTCACTCAAAATGGACACGGTAACACTCCTCACCCTAAAAATAATAATAATATTTGCGCAAAAATGTATTGCGCAAATATTATTCAAGTGTTATATTCAGTTTACAGAAATACGGAAGGTGGTGAAACACACATGACAAGGCCAAACACCGGAAGAAAAACAACTGTTTCCTCTCGCATTCCCAAGAAGAGGTATAAAGTTGTTGAACTCAGGCATCAAATCGCCGGTACTCAAAAGCGAATGGCATTTGATTTGAATATGACTGAGTGGTCTATTCGGCGGATCGAATCTGGCCAAGGCGACCCAAGTTTTATGGTGGCTTTCGTTATTGCAGAATACCTGGGGAGTAGCGTATATGAACTATTTCCTGATGTGGTCGAAGAAGCAAAGAATTATCTGAACAATTGTCTGGCTCCATTGCATGTCCGATGAAAGTATTTCTTTCAAGATCAGTATACTACGCAAATATTATTAGCGCAATACAGAACATTTATTCGTAAAACTCATTGTTTTTCCGATGGAGTTATCTTCAGTATGCCCACAATGAAAATAATATTTTCATAACAGAGGGAAAATCGAACATTATTTTCTGGAGGGGTAGCATGAACAGCTATATCAAAGAATTATGCGGCGCTCTCAAAACTGCAATGAATCAGCTCGGTTGTGAAGCTCCTTCTCGTCAGGAAATCATTCAAATGATATTTGAGGAGGATGATGACCATGATCGTGAAGATCAACGGCCAGGAGACGATCCAGGCCAAACGAATTGAAGTGGTGGAGCCGGTATCGGATGCGGCAGCCTGGGGCGTAATCCTCATCGGAGTAATTGCCTGCATCGGGTGGTGGCAACTGTGGTAGAGGGTGTGGTTATCGGTATCCATGACATCCACCGGCAAATGGCACGGCTGGTCCACCTGTGCACAGATCAGCAAGGGAACACCACCTTCGGTGAACCGGAAATGAAGTTGGCTTTTCAGCTCCTGCGCCAGAATTATCAACTGATCCACAAATTGGATGAGCTCAAGGAACTCTCCTTTCAGGCATACCTGATCAATGACATTACATGGCAGGCTGAGCTGGGGGAACGAATTAAGGTACTGGAAACAGACTTAAGTCAGAGATTGTACAAAGGAGAAGCGTTATGAAAACATCATCCACAGTATTGAAAGGTGGCCATGTCGCTGTGTTAGATTCAGCCACATTGGGCGGTATGATTACGATTTTTGAGGAAGATACGGTTACTTTAAAAGGCGCTTATCGTCCTGCCAAGTGCATCAGTGAAATCAATGCTGTCGGCTTGCAGAAGTACCTGAACGGCCTGTTGCCGGAGGGAACACCCATCACAGAGGAACTCTATCGCCTGCGTAACATCGTGCAGGGCATTCGGGACTATTTCAATCAGCCTATGGGGGACCCGTTCCCATCTGCAACCGATCTGCTGAGCTGGCTGGAGAGCACCACGGGCTTCGAGCTGAAGCCGGCTGAACAATCCAATACCCCATCCAAGGAGGAATCATCCCATGTCCAAGATTAACGTATCCAAGTGGTTTACTGACAAAGCATCCATGCTCCGCGCTGCTCTCCAAGCAGGCCGGGCCCATAGCCTCGCCGTGGCCAAGGCTAACCGGCAGCCGAAGAAAAAGGCCATGACTCTCCGTAAGGCGGCTTATGTCCCGGGCAATGGCATGGTATCCAGCGTATCTGTGGCCATCAGCGAGGACTATGGCGCCATCTTGTCCCGCCGGGAACGCTGGGCGCTGGCCAAGGAAGCGCAGGTACCGTTCAAGCCTTATTACAACGGGAAGTAACCAGGACGGGAGGTAATCGCTGTGATTGTTAAGGTGAGCACGACACATAAACAGCGTGATCCAGCTCCACGCCCCGATCCGGACGGTATTGAGTATGACAAGGTGGGCCGGATGAAATATCATCCTGATTTCCATGACCTTCGTGGAAGACGGTTCAGCGAAGAGGAACTATGCTACCTGGCTAAATTTTATAAGTTTGACGGACGCCGTTCCATATCGTATGCCCTTGGTCGACCTGAACGTATAGTTCAGAACAAATTCTTGGAATTGCAACATGACGGCCGTCTTGAGCATTTTAAAAGCCTGGATTATTACTGCTGAAAGGAGGTGTCCCATGCACGCTATTCATACCAAATTAGCCAACTTGATCATGAAGCAATATCAGGAGACACCGGACGCCAGCCACGAATCCGAGCTGCTCGGCGGCCTGGGTTATCAATCTGGCATCATCATCGCCCATCTGGGCGGGCCGAATGCACCGGATGGTTTGACGGAGTTTGTCCTCGATGAATTCGTCAAGCTGGTCCGGGACGGGATTCGGGATGGTCGCGCGATTCTGCGGGGAGGTGGTCCGCCTGAAACGCCGGGATGATAGGCAGCTTTTACGGGGTGTAATTAATGGGCTGCTCATGGAGGCGGCCATCGCGGCAGTCATCGTTCTTATATGGAGGTGGTAAGTATGGATCAAGCATTCGATTTCAACGCGGCACGGGCCCGGCGGGACAAATTGGTGGAAACCTACCGAGCTATGAAACGGCAGCACGAAGACGATGCCACCTGGAGCTGGTGGATCCTTGGCCAGATCGAGGAGATTGACCGGGAGATCGCCGATGCGCATACGGCTCAGGCTGCCCGGGGCGGCAATGTGGTCGTGGCGTTTCCCCGCGCACAGTAAAACAGCCCTGCCCGGAGTCGGATCCGGCAGAGCTGCGCTTTGATAAAAGATGTTGCTTCATTATATCACGCATGTAGGAGGACGGGAAGCATGGATCAGGAAATGGCACTCATTCAACAATATCAGCGGCTGGTATTCTCCATAGCCAATCAGTACAAATGGGCGGTTCTACGCGGGCAAGTCGATTATGAGGACCTGGTCAGCGAAGGCACCATCGGCTTGATCAAAGCTATCCGCCGCTATGATCCAGCCCAGTTTAATACCCAGTTCCAGTCCTTCGCCAGCCCCTATGTGCGTGGGTACATCCAGAATTACTTGGCTCGTAAGGCACCGCTCATTAAAATTCATCGACCCAAGTATGAACTCGGTGGTCGTATTCTTCAAAAGAAATTGCTGGGAGCCCCGTTGGATGAAATCGCAGGTGAACTCAATTGTTCCGCTGAAGACGCCTCCAAGGCCTTGCAGTATATCCAAGCTTCAAATTTGTACACCTTGGACTCTCCCCTTAGTGAGGAGGGAGACTCCATATCGCAGTATGTTGGCGAGGACACGGATTTCTCTGGTGCGGCGGTAGCCGAATTCTTGGCCACATTAAGCCCGCTGTATCGGATAGTGGTCTGCCTCCGGATGGATGGCCTGTCCCAAATGGAGATCGCTAAGCAATTGAACGTGTCCCAGATGACTGTTAACCGAATCTTGAAAAAGATCGGCATCAAACTGCAAGCCGCTTGGAATTTAAAAATTGCCAAATAGCAGGAGGAATTATCCATGATGAAAGCAACCGGAATTGTACGAAAGGTAGACGAATTGGGCCGGGTGGTAATCCCCATCGAGCTGCGCCGCACAATGGACATCCAAGAGGGCGATGCCCTGGAGATTTATGTGGATGGTCAGACCATCATGCTCAAGAAATATCAGCCGGCTTGTGTGTTCTGCAATAGCATTGACGGGGCGGAGCATTTCAAGGGTAAGCTGGTGTGCTCCAACTGCCGGACTGAGCTGGCCAGTAAGTAAGGCGGTGACACTTTGGTAAAGCAAACCCGGTTCAAAATGCTTGTGCCGAGACGGCGAGGATATCCATCCGCCAACCGCCAAGAAATTATCCGGTACTGGCAAGCCGTTGATCAGAGCGGTGAGCGTCAATTGGTCATTGATAATTTTGCCGGGGGCGGCGGGGCCAGTACGGGTTTGGAATTTGCAACAGGTCACAGTGTGGACGCAGCTGTTAACCATGACTTTCGGGCAATTGGGATGCATGAAATGAATCACCCAGAGACCCGGCATTACTGCGAAAGTGTGTGGGATGTTGATCCATATGAGATTACACAAGGGCGCCCAGTCGGGATCGCATGGTTTTCACCAGACTGTAAGCATTTTTCCAAAGCTAAGGGTGGTACTCCCGTAGATAAAAGCATTCGGGGGTTGGCTTGGGTAGTGCTCCGGTGGGCAGGAACGGTTAAGCCCAGGATCATTTTCCTCGAAAATGTGGAAGAGTTTAAGACCTGGGGGCCGTTGATCCAGGATGCCGACGGGAACTGGTATCCAGATCCCAAGCAAAAGGGACGGACATTCAAGGCCTTTGTCAATGCTTTGCGTCGTCAGGGATACGATGTGGAATGGCGTGAGTTGCGAGCCTGTGACTTTGGCGCACCTACCAGCCGCAAGCGCTTGTTCTTGGCGGCACGATGTGACGGGAAGCCTATTGTGTGGCCGGAGCCCACCCATGGCGAACCAGCCAGTCAGGAAGTAAAATCCGGAAAGCTGAAGCCCTGGCGGACGGCAGCGGAAATCATTGACTGGTCCATTCCGTGCCGTTCAATTTTCGGACGCACGAAACCGTTAGCTGAAAACACGCTGCGGCGAATAGCCCGAGGCATTGAACGGTTCGTCATTAACAACCCCAAGCCCTTCATCATCAAGGTAAATCATGCTGGTGAAGAATTCAGGGGTCAAGAAATAGATGAACCACTGCAGACGGTTACCGCCAAAAACGGCTACGGCATCGTGACCCCATATATTGCCCGCATCGGGCAGACCGGCTTCGGCGGTGACAATCTCTGCTACAGCGCGGAGAGCCCAGTAACGACAGTCACCACCAAGGCGGAACATCTGCTGGTAGCACCGACACTGATCCAAATGGGATATGGTGAGCGTGAAGGCCAAGAACCCCGGGCTTTGGATATTGAAAAGCCATTGGGCACCGTAACGGCGGGCGGCAATAAATTTGCAATAGCTGCTGCATATGTCTCCCGTGAGTTTGGCCAGTCTATCGGTCATGCTGCCGATGCTCCCCTTGGTACGGTAACAGCTGGCGGAGGCGGTAAGTCCCAACTGGCGGCTGCTTTCTTGGCAAAGCATTACGGCGGCGGATACAAAGGACCCGGGGCGGATGTGGAGCAACCCCTGCCCACTGTGACCACGGTTGACCATAACGCTCTAGTCACCAGTCACTTAATCAAGCTGCGGGGGACTTGCCAGGACGGCCAGGAGGTCACGGAGCCTATGCCTACCATCACGGCAGGCGGACTCCACGTTGGAGAGGTTCGGTCATTTCTGATCAAGTATTACGGTACCGGAACCGGCCAGGAGATTGACAAACCCTTGGACACCATCGTGAGCCGGGACACGTTTGGACTGGTGACCATTGAGGGCGTCGATTATCAAATAGTGGACATCCGCATGCGGATGCTGCAAGCACATGAACTATTCGCTGCACAGGGATTTCCGCCGGAGTATATCATCGATCGCTATAAGGACGGTAAGCGGGTAACCCAGGAGGATCAAGTCAACCGCTGCGGCAACAGTGTTGTGCCTGCTATGGCTGAGGCGCTTGCCCGCGCAAATGCCCCGGAGATGTGCACGGGGTCAGGTAAAATGTTGAGTTTTGAACGGTATAACCAATGTGAGGGGCAATTGTCTCTTTCTATTTAAGGAGTGACTCCTATGACCAAAGATAGAGAAAAAGCACTTTTTGGTGGCGACAACAATAGATCCTCCATTGAACCGGTTCCCGACTTCCGCATCGGCCAGCCGGTGCAGCACCTAAAGCGGAAGCTATATGAAGCCACCTACCAGGGCGTCACCCCCAAAGGCCGGATCAAGGTCAAGCATAATTTCCGGGCGCCGTGGGGTGTGCAATTCGTGACGGATTATTTTAAGGCGGAGTTCATCGTGCCCTGGAAGGGATAAGGCCATGGTTATCATCGGAGATTGTCTGGACGTCATGCCGCAAATAAAAACGGAATCGGTGGACATGATCTTTTGCGATCTTCCGTATGGCACCACCCGAAGCCCATGGGACATCATTATCCCATTTGGACGACTATGGGAGCAATACGAACGGATCATCAAGCCAAACGGAGCAATCGTCCTGTTTGCCAAGCCCCCCTTTGACAAAATCCTGTACAACAGCAAGCCGGAATTATACCGGTATGACTGGGTTTGGGAAAAGAATAAGGCCAGCGGGCACCTGAATGCTGGACACATGCCCATGCAGGCACATGAGCTGCTAATGGTCTTTTACAAAGAGCAGCCCACCTACTATCCGCAAATGTCCCAGGGGCACAAACCCATGAACGCGGCAACCAATAACCATAATTCCCCGGTGTATGGCGGCGGCGTGAGCTGGTCAACGGAGGCCGGAAAAACGGATCGTCATCCGCGCAGCGTCCTGCACATCCCGGTTGTCAATAACGATGACCCGGAACGTATCCACCCTAACCAAAAGCCAGTTCCGCTCTGTGAGTACATGATCAGAACTTATACCAACACAGGGGACACGGTTCTGGATAACTGCTCAGGCAGCGCCTCTATCTCCCTGGCGGCACTCAGGACCGGCAGGAACCCAATAGCCATTGAAAAGGATGCCGACATGGCCCGTAAATCAGAGCGGCGGTTATCCTGCTTCCAGCAAGTGATGGAATTTAATGAAACTGAGGAGTGACCCCATGCTCTACGGTACCTGCATGGCCAAAGTCAACGGCCGCCCGGTCTCCCCGCCGATCCCGCTGCCGGATATCCGAGCCGCCTGGAATTATGTCGTGGTCCAGAAGCGCCTCTTCCCCGAGGTGCGGATCACAGCGCCGAACCGGGCGGTCATCATCCGGGCGATTGAGGAAGAGATTGTCCACCCGGCGGCCTGGCGGCGGTGGAGCTGGCAGTATTCGAAATTGTGAGAGGAGGCAGGGTTTGACAGGCATTGTGGAGAGGATAGGCGCTATCTGCAAGGAAAAAGGCACCACCCTTATAGGCCTGGAAAGGGAGCTTGGCTTCGGTAGAGGTACTATTCGTAACTGGGATAAAAATAGGCCTTCATTCGATAAGATCATAAAAGTAGCTAATAAGCTTAACGTTATCATTGACCAAATCATTCCCGATACACTCAACAGATTCAACTCGGGCGCACTAACGGCTGCTCTCCAGTCCGCGGTAAAGGGAGGGAAGGCTAATGTGGGAAATTAAGTTTCGCGGCAAGTCGGTGCGAGACAATGGTTGGGTATGCGGTGATCTAAGGCAGAATCATGGAGGAAAAACAACGATCACATATCTTGGAGACGGTAAATATATAACGTCTGATGTCGATCCTGAAACGGTTGGGCAATACATTGGGATACACGATGATGAGGATGAAAATGAACTGTATGAAGGCGACCTCATCGAGATGATTTATCAGGAAGAAAAAATCGTTTGCAGTATAGAATACTGCGGAGGCGGATATTTACTTGCATCCGATGATTTTGAAGATGGGTTCAAGTGGATCACGGATGTAACTGAGAATGACGGACGATTTTTCTGGATACCAACTGCCGTGAAAATCGGAAATATGACCGATGATAGAGACAGATTTTGCACTTAGCTATCGCGTAGTACGACGATATGGCTAATCAGAAAGGAGTGGCGCCATGGGAGCAAAGCCAATAAAACGATGTTCGTTCAAAAAGGACGGAATTAAGTTCTATCTGCGTATCCAACGCACGGGCGATAAAATGCCCCAACCGGCAAGGATTGTTATGGATAAGGAATTTTGGGACAGTACCACATTCGGTGGCTCAGGTTGGGATACCGTTACGGCCTATGATAAAACCTTCGATGATTGGAACGTTGCCTACGCCACGTATGACCGCATGTTGAAAGAAGCGGACGCAAATAGCATAAAAGAAATGTAAACCGCAGCTTGATGACATGAAGAGTGGAGGAAAAGCATGGGAGACAAGACCAAAATCCAATGGGCGGATGCGACCTGGAACCCGGTTGTGGGTTGCTCCAAGATATCGGAAGGCTGCCTCAACTGCTATGCCTTTGACCTGCACACGATGAGGCATAAGGCCAAGCAAGAGGGCAAGCAACTCCCCGAGCAGTACGCCAAGCCCTTCAGCGAGATTCAGCTTTTCCCGAATCGGCTGGAGCAGCCCCTGCGCTGGAAACGACCCCGGAAGATATTCGTTAACAGCCTGAGTGACCTGTTTCACCCGGATGTCCCCTTTGACTTCATCCGGGCAGTGTGGACGACGATGGCTCTGGCTCGTCATCACACTTTTCAGGTGCTTACCAAGCGCCCGCAGCGGGCATTGGAATTCTTCCAGTGGATGCGGGCGCAGTCTTGGGGAGTCGAGGAAACACTCCCTAATGTGTGGTTTGGCGTCACTGTGGAAAATCAGCAGGCAGCGGACGAGCGCATTCCCCTGCTACTCCAGATACCGGCAGCGGTCCGATGGCTCAGCGTGGAGCCGATGATAGGTCCGGTGGATCTCGGACAATGGCTGCTTACTCCTGGTTGGACACCGAGCTACTACGACCCGGACAATATCCATAGCTATCCCGATGCAGAGCCGACTAATGAGCATATTGATTGGGTAGTATGCAGTGGTGAGTCAGGAAGCAAGGCCCGTCACATGCATCCAGATTGGGCGCGGAGCCTGCAGGATCAGTGTCAGGCTGCAGGAGTGCCGTTTTTCTTTAAGCAGTGGGGTGAGTGGCTGATGGTCCACCCGGATCGTCAATCGTATGAATTCAGCTCCCCTCCCGAAAAATGCATGGAGATCAGCGGCAGCAGATTCTACAGGGTTGGCCGAGATAAGGCCGGACGGTTGCTTGACGGAAAGCTATGGGACCAGTATCCCAACATCTAAATCAATGCGGGTGAGGTGAGACTCCTTGCCCGCTGAAAATTGACATCAAAGGAGAGTTGCAGCATGGGGCAAGACAGAATCAGGCTGGAAGAGCTGGCTGGCGGGGCTGTGGCCGAGCGGTTCGGAATTGAGTTGCAGAAGGTCCTGGCCAACATTGCGGACCCGAATACGGACGCGAGCAAGAAACGGAGTATTGCGGTCACGTTATCCCTTCAGGGGGATGACAACCGGGATGTGATTCTGGTGGATATCTCCACCAAGGTCACGCTGGCTCCGGCTAAGTCGGTGGGCACTAAATTTACCATCGGCAAGGATCGGGACGGTAAGGTGGTCGGCGCGGAATTGGTATCCGGTGCCAAAAATCAATTCATGATGGACAACGATGGAGAACTGGCCGATGATCGCGGCCAGAAGGTTGTGGGCTTCAACAAAATTCAGGGGGGCAAATAATCCATGGATCTGACCAAGGAAGCATTGGAATATCTGATTGAAGAAAACGGTGCGAACGAAATTGAAGTCCTGAATGGCCAAACCTATACCCGGTACCCGCTGAACCTGATTAGGGAGCCGGTTCCTGCTGCACTCCAAGTTCGGAGCCTGTCGGGCTTCGTTCAATACATTCGATCTCAGTTCGACGGCAAGCTCAAGCTCATGGTTCACGTCACCAGCCCTACGGAGGTGGTAGCCTTCACTTCCTTCAATAGCGACAAGAACCGTGAGGTACTTATCAAGGCAGAAGCGCTGCTGCCACGTATCGAATTCGGTTCGTTTATTGGGACCGAGCAATTCATTATCAGCCTGCAGGCGGCGTTTGTCCCGACCGAGCATCGCAATGATCTCCTCAAAATTGTGGGTAATATCAAGGAAGAAAACGTCCAGCAATTTGGGGATGACGGCGTGAGCCAGCAAGTCACCGCCAAAACGGGCGTGACCGCGGTGGAGACGGTAAAGGTGCCCAATCCGGTTGTACTTCAACCCTTCCGGACATTCGTGGAAGTGGAGCAGCCGGAGAGTGAGTTCATTTTCCGCATGAAGAGCGGTTCACCAACCCCTTACGGCGCTTTATACGAAGCAGACGGTGGGGCCTGGAAGATTGCTGCTATGCAGAACATCAAGGGATATTTGAAAGAGGAATTGCAATCTTTTATCGACGCCGAGCTGATTGTCATCATTGCGTAAGCCCTCTTCATCGTTTCCCCGGGCAGGCTCCTTGCCTGCTTGGGGCCATCCACATCAAAGGGAGCGCCAGATAACCATGATCAAAATCAACAAATTGGAAATCGAGAACGTTAAGCGGGTCAAGGCCGTGAAGATCGAGCCGACCAGCTCCGGCCTGACCATCCTGGGCGGGAAGAACCGACAGGGCAAGACCAGCGTCCTGGACGCCATCGCGTGGGGGTTGGGCGGGAACAAATATCGGCCCAGCCAAGCCGAGCGAGAAGGGTCTACCATCCCTCCGTTTCTCCGTCTTGTCCTCAATAACGGCCTCATCGTGGAGCGGAAGGGGAAAAACAGTGATCTGAAGGTCATTGATCCGAACGGCCAGAAGGGCGGGCAGCAGCTCCTGGATAGTTTTGTCGAGGAGTTGGCCATCAACCTGCCCAAGTTTATGAATGCTTCCAGCAAGGAAAAGGCGGCCATTCTGCTCCGGATCATCGGAGTGGGCCAGCAGCTCCACGAGCTGGAGGTAAAGGAGCAGGAGGTTTACAATCGCCGGCATACCATTGGGCAGATCGCGGATCAGAAACTCAAGTTTGCCAAGGAGCAGCCGTATTTCCCAGATGCCCCGAAGGAGCCTGTTTCCGCATCAGAGTTGATCCGGCAACAGCAGGCTATCCTGGCCGTTAATGGCGAAAACCAGCGCAAGCGGCAGCGAGTCCGGGAAATTCAGTCGGCGTTTGACCAGCAAGGCCGAGAGGTAAATCGCCTGACTGCCATGCTCAATGAGGCTCAGGCCAAGTATGCACAGCTGCAGGAGGACCTTGGCATTGCCCAAACGGATGCACTGGATCTGCTCGATGAGTCCACTCAGGAACTGGAGGCCAATATTCAACAGATCGACCGGATTAACCGGAAGGTGCGGGCGAACCTGGACAAGGATAAGGCGGAGACCGATGCCGGTGAGTACCGGATCCAATACGATCAGCTCACCGTGGAGATCAACACCATCCGGCAGCAAAAGACCGATCTTCTGGCCAATGCCCCCCTGCCCCTGCCCGGGCTCACCGTCGAAAACGGGGAGCTCCTCTATAACCGGAAACAGTGGGATAGCATGAGCGGCGCCGACCAGCTTATCGTTTCCGCGTCCATTGTGCGGAAATTGAAACCGGAATGCGGGTTTGTCCTCCTCGACAAGCTGGAGCAGATGGACATGGACACTCTGCAGGAGTTCGGTGCCTGGCTGGAGCAGGAGGGCCTGCAGGCCATTGCCACCCGGGTGAGCACCGGGGAGGAGTGTTCCATCATCATTGAGGACGGTTATGTCGCCGGGCAGGAGGATATCCAGCTGCAAGATCCTCCAGGCGAACTTGATCCCGGGGAAGGCTGGGACGCTCCTGCTGCCTCACAGACTTGGAAAGCAGGTGAATTCTAATGTACGAAGGTGAAAGTGGATTCATTCAAACAGCCCAAAAAGTCGTACTGTACGGACCTGAAGGAGTTGGGAAATCGTCTCTTGCCTCCATGTTTCCTAATCCTGTTTTTATTGACACTGAAGGATCAACGAAAAATTTGAATGTAAAGCGTCTGAAAAAGGCATCCAGTTGGGAAATGCTCAAGCAACAAGTTACCTGGATGAAACAGCAAAAAGCAACCTATGGGACTTTAATTATTGATACCGTGGATTGGGCTGAAATGTTTTGTGTGGAGAGTCTGTGCTCAGAACATCAGAAAAAAGGCGTTGAAGACTTCGGCTACGGCAAGGGATATGTGTATGTGGCTGAAGAAATTGGTCGCTTCTTGAATTTGTTGAGTGACGTAGTGGAGGCAGGCATTCATGTGGTACTTACTGCTCACTCCCAAATTGTTAAATTTGAGCAGCCGGATGAAATGGGGGCTTATGACCGGTATCAGCTCAAGCTTGGGGCCAAGACGGGCAGCCGAACAGCAGCACTGGTCAAGGAATGGGCAGACATGGTCCTCTTCATCAATTACAAAACGTTCAGCGTGGCCGCCGACAAAGAAGGCAAAAAGAATAAGGCCCAAGGCGGTACCCGGACCATTTACGCCACGCATCACCCGGCGTGGGATGCCAAGAACCGGCACGGGCTGCCGGATGAATTCCCGCTGGACTATGGTCGGATCGCACATATCTTTGCCGTTAATGGTCCGCAGGCAAGCTCACCCATGATGCCACCGGTTGCTCCGGTTGCTCCGCCGGCAGTTACCCCGCCGATGCAATACCCGCCTGCGCAACAGGCCCCGGTAACGCCACCTCCGCAGACAGCGCCACTTGTAGCACCTCCGGGACAACAGAGGGAGCCTGATCTATTCGACAAGGCCCCGAACCCCAATATTCCGGCTGCGCTGCGGGAGCTGATGATCCAGCACCAGGTAACGGAATATGAGATTCAGCGAGCCGTTGGCCAAAAGGGATATTATCCGGTGGCCACTCCCATCACCAATTACGCCCCCGATTTTATCAATGGGGTGCTGGTGACGGCCTGGCCGCAAGTTTTCGGTATGATTCAGCAAGCCCGGGAAATCCCGTTTTCATAACATCTTAGGAGGTTTTCATCTATGAGTCAGGAAGTGGAACGTGAGTTTGGATGGGAAGACACAATTGAGAAAGATAGTAATTTTGTGATCCTTCCCGAGGGGGATTACGATTTCATCGTCACCAAATTTGAACGGGGCCGCTTTAATGGGTCTGCAAAAATGCCAGCATGCAATCAGGCTAAGGTTGAACTGACCTTTAAGTCTGACCAAGGCGATGTAATCATTATTCATACCCTTCTGCTTCACACCAAGACGGAAGGATTGTTATCGAACTTTTTTGCAGGCATTGGCCAGAAGCGGAAGGGTGAAAAACTAAAAATGAATTGGAATACGGTCGTTGGTTCTCGTGGAAGGGCGAAATTGTTCATCGACACTTATAAAAACTACACCGGTAATAAAGTAGATACCTTCTATCCATATGAGGAGGTATTCGGCCAAGCACCGCAGCAGCAGTACCAACAAAATCAGTATCAGCAGCCTCCTCAAAACCAGCAGCAGTATCCGCCGCAATATCCGCAGACTCCGCCTCCGCAACAGCAGGGCTATCAGCAACCATTCCCGGGAGCCGGGGCTCCACCGCAACAGGGCGGCGGTTGGTCGCAGGGCAATTTTTAAATGAGCTATACCTGTATTGGGAGACCAGCACATGGACTTTTCAAAAAATGGAGAGACATCCCTGGCTGCGGACTTAAGTGGGGATATGACCCGAGTGACGGGAAATGCCCCATATGCAGGGGGAATTTAATTCCATCCTCATTTGTTGGTTCCCAGCATCGCATCCAAGACATATCAGCGGAGGTAAAGCGGTAATGGAGCTGAGAGGCTATCAACAAGAAGCCCGGGTCTCCATCCAGTCGCAATGGGAAAAGGGCGTGCAGCGGACGCTGCTCGTCCTGCCCACCGGCTGCGGGAAGACCATTGTATTTTCCAAGGTGATTGAGGACCGGGTCATCCTGGGCGAGCGTGTGCTTGTCCTGGCCCACCGGGGGGAACTGCTGGATCAGGCCGCCGACAAATTGGCAAAGTCCACGGGTCTCGGCTGCGCCACGGAAAAGGCAGAGCAAACCTCTATTGGCAGTTGGTACCGCGTGGTGGTCGGCAGCGTTCAAACCATGATGCGGGAAAAGCGTCTGGACCAATTTGCCCCTGACCACTTTGACACCATCATCATCGATGAGGCACATCACTGCTTGTCCGACAGCTATCAGCGAGTGCTGCAGTATTTCTCCCAGGCGCATGTGCTGGGTGTAACAGCTACTCCGGACCGCGGGGATATGCGCAACCTGGGAAGTTATTTTGAGAGCCTGGCCTATGAATATTCGCTGCCCAAGGCCATCAAGGAGGGGTATCTCAGCCCGATTAAGGCGATGACCATTCCCCTGAAATTGGACTTGTCCGCGGTGGGCCAGCAGGCGGGAGATTTCAAAAATTCTGACTTGGGTACGGCGCTGGACCCGTACCTGGACCAGATCGCGGCCGAGATGTGGAAGGTAGCCCATGACCGGAAGATTGTCGTTTTCCTCCCCTTGGTCAAAACCAGCCAGAAGTTTACGCAGATTCTGAACGGCATTGGCTTCCGGGCTGCGGAAGTCAATGGGGAGTCCCAGGACCGGGCAGAGGTACTGGCGGACTTTGATGCCGGCAAATACAACGTGCTATGCAACAGCATGCTCCTGACAGAGGGGTGGGATTGCCCCAGCGTGGACTGTGTCCTGGTCCTGCGGCCAACCAAGGTCCGTAGCCTTTATAGCCAGATGGTGGGACGAGGCACCCGGCTCTTCCCGGGAAAACAGAACCTGCTGCTCCTGGACTTCCTGTGGCACACCGAGCGCCATGAACTCTGTCATCCGGCCCACCTTATCGCCGAAAGCGAGGAAATCGCCCAGGCCATGACCAAGCAGATTGAGGAGGCGGACATCCCGCTGGATCTGGAGGTTGTGGAGAAGCAGGCGGCTGAAGATGTGGTCTCCGCCCGCGAGGAGGCGCTCGCAAAGCAACTGGAGGAAATGAAGAAGCGCAAGCGGGCCTTGGTAGATCCGCTGCAATTTGAGATGAGCATTCAGGCGGAAGATTTGGCCAGCTATGTGCCTGCATTCGGGTGGGAGATGGCGCCGCCCAGTGACGCCCAGGTCAAGACGCTTGAGAAACTGGGGATATTCCCGGAAGCCATCGACAATGCCGGCAAGGCTTCCCTGCTGCTGGAGCGCTTGGATAAACGGCGGGTGGAGGGACTCACGACGCCGAAGCAGATTCGCTTCTTGGAAAACCGCGGCTTTCAGCATGTGGGGACCTGGCAATTTGACACGGCCAAGCATCTGATCGACCGGATCGCGGGGAATGGTTGGCGGGTGCCGGAGGGGATCAATCCGAAAGAGTACCGTGGGTAATAAAAAAACACCTCTATGAGAAGGTGCTTGATATTTATATAGGGTACGGAGGGGAGGGGATTCGAACCCCTGAACGGTTTTATCCGTCGATCGATTTTAAGTCGATTGCAATCGACCACTCTGCCACCCCGTAATAATGAAATATTACCATAGATTGCTAGATTCGTAAAGGGGTAGGACTAATGGAACATAAACTGGACCTCATCGCCTTGCTGGCCCATGTGGATCCGGCCTACGTGAGCTACCAGGAATGGGTCAATGTCGGCATGGCACTGAAGTATGAAGGCTACACGGCCAGCGATTGGGAGGAGTGGAGCCGGCGGGACTCCGGCCGTTACAAACCCGGGGAGTGTTTCCGGAAGTGGACCACCTTCGAGGGGACGGCCACTCCCGTCACCGGTGCCACCATCACCCAGATGGCTAAGGATAGCGGTTGGAAGCCCCGGTCCATGTATGAGCGGGAAGAGGACCGGGAGCTGAGCTGGGACGACGAAATCTCCGGCGGGGATTACGTGGTCATTGACCGGAATTGGATCGAGGGCCGGGAGATCCATGAGCCCGCCGTCTGGAACCCGGTGCAGCAGCTCACCACGTACCTGCAGAAACTGTTCGAGGCTTCCGAAAACGTCGGGTATGTCACGGAGACCTGGCAAAACGAGGATGGCAAATATCTGCCGACCAAGGGAGCGTATGACCGGACGGCGGGCGACCTCATTGAGCTTCTGCACATGTGTGAGGGCGACATCTGTGCGGTGATCGGGGACTATAACCGCGAAGCCGGTGCGTGGATCCGGTTTAACCCCCTGGACGGCAAGGGCGTTAAAAATGAAAATGTGACCGAGTACCGGTATGCCCTGGTCGAGTCCGACACCATGGATGTGGCCAAGCAAAACGCCATTATGCGGGAGCTGGAGCTGCCGATTGTCGTCATGATTTACAGTGGCGGGAAGAGCCTCCATGCCATCGTCCGTGTGGAGGCAGCCAATTATGATGAATACCGCAAGCGGGTGGACTATCTCTACAATGTTTGCAAGAAAAACGGCCTGGCTATCGACAACCAGAACCGGAATCCTTCCCGGCTCTCTCGTATGCCCGGGGTAGAGCGCAACGGCAAGAAGCAATATATCGTGGATACTGACCTGGGCAAGGCGAGCTGGGCCGAATGGCATGAGTGGATTGAGGGCGTAAATGATGAGCTGCCTGATCCCGAAAGCTTGGCTACCTCTTGGGATAACATGCCTGATCTGGCGCCACCTTTGATCCATGGCGTGCTCCGGCAAGGCCATAAAATGTTGGCAGCTGGTCCCTCCAAAGCAGGCAAGAGCTTTATGTTAATCGAGCTTAGTATCGCCATTGCTGAGGGTATAAAGTGGCTTGCCTGGCAATGCGCTCAGGGCCGCGTTCTCTACGTTAACCTGGAGTTGGATAGCGCCAGCTGCTTGCATCGTTTCAAGGACGTATATACGGCGCTGGGCCTTACCGGCAGGCATATCGGAAACATCGACATTTGGAACCTGCGGGGCAAGTCAGTACCGATGGATAGGTTGTCCCCGAAGTTGATCCGCAGAGCGCAAAAAAGGGGCTACATCGCCGTTATCATTGACCCCATTTACAAGGTGTTAACAGGCGACGAGAACAGCGCGGACCAGATGGCCCACTTCACCAACCAATTCGACAAGATCGCCACGGAGCTGGGCGCCAGCGTTATCTACTGCCATCATCACAGCAAGGGGAGCCAGGGCGGCAAGAAGTCCATGGATCGGGCATCCGGCTCTGGCGTGTTTGCCCGGGACCCGGATGCACTCATTGACCTCGTGGAGCTGGAGGTGACGGAGGCGTTGTTGAAGCAGGAGGAAAACAAGGCCACTTGCGCCGTGTATAAATGGTTCCTGCAGCAATACAACCCGGCTTACCTCCAGAGCTCCGTCTCCCAGGACGACGAATTGAGCGCTCGGGCTATGGAGGATCATGCCAAGCGAGCGCTCTATGATACCGAGCAAAAGGCTGCAACAGCAGAGCTCCAGCGGGTTCTGGAGGCAGTTCGTTTACAGTCAGCTTGGCGGGTGGAAGGCACCCTTCGGGAATATTCCAAGTTTGCACCGGTTAATATGTGGTTTCAATATCCGGTCCACCGTGTGGATCAGGTGGGCAGCCTGAAAGATATTGAGCCGGAAGGCGAGGGCAGTCCACCATGGAAGAAGGCCATCGGCAAGCGCAAGACGAACGCCAAAGAGGGCCGGCGGACCAAGGCAGAGGAGTTTGAGGACGCTGTCAACAACTGCAATATGGGGGAGCCGCCAACCGTCAAGGACCTCTGCGACTGGTTCTCGAACTCCGGTAAGCCGGTTGCCGAGCGTACCATGCGGGACTGGATTTCGAAGCATGGGTATGTCATCGACAAAAACAAAGGCAATATCGTCGTCAAGAGCGGCGGCGAAGACTAGGAAAAACCGCCGCCGCAAAATCCGCCTAGCGGCGGGGATTACATCTTTTTTATAGTCTACGCCGCCGGGTGGATATACGTTTTTGTGGTCTACGCCGTGCGGCGGATAAATTGCGGGGATTGTGGTACGTCCTAGTCGCCGCCGCCGGGCAGCGGGGAACCTATATATATAAATATATATAAGGATAAGGGACGGGGTATTAAGATCCCCGTCCCCCTCCCCTAATATTTAAAGCGCGCCGCCGTACAGTAAAAAAATGGAAGGTGATCAAATGGAAGAACTGCATGAACAAAAAACAGTTGAGGAAGCGAAAACTGCTCTCTGCCCTCATGGTGAAGAATATATAGCCTGCCCAGATTGTTTTTCCAAAAGGTATGAGCTCATCGATGCCGACTGAATTCTTCATGGCAATGGAACCGCCTACGGCCACCCATCAAGAAAAGCAGGTGACAACGCGGAACGGCAAGCCAGTCTTTTACGAGCCGGCCGACCTGAAAGCGGCCCGAGCGAAACTGACGGCACATCTGGGCAAGCATGTCCCTGCGAAGAAGTATTCCACAGCACTCCGGGTCATAGTGAAATGGCTGTTCCCCATCAAAGAAGGCAGCGGACATTACGACGGGGAATGGAAAATCACTGTGCCCGACACCCACAACATGAATAAACTGCCATTCGATATTATGACTAATCTGGGATTTTGGACGGACGATGCCATCGTGGCCAGCGAGATCATCGAAAAGTTTTGGGCGAATCGCCCCGGCATTTACATCAAAATCGAGGAGTTGTAGTCGATGGACTACAAGGCGTTTTTCTGGGACGTTTGTCAGTGGACGGAACAGGTTAACCTAGCGGTGCCCCATTTCGGTGGTATGGAGAATCCGGCGTTCTGGGCCTGGGTAGCGGAGTCCTCCAGCGGGATATGCGTGAAATACCAGAACCACCGGCTGGCCATCAAACAAATGATGATGCTGGTGGATTGGCTGGAGGAAGTGTACCACGAGAGGAGGAAGCCCCAATGATTGACGCTTACCCTGTACCGATCCAGTGCCCGTATTGTGGCTGCACGGTGGTCTATATGAGTAATGCCCGCATTTATGGGCGGGAATACGGGAATGGACGCTGTTATGCCTGCACCAATTGCGATGCTTATGTCGGCGTGCATACCGGAACCCAGATTCCCTTGGGGCGCTTGGCCAACCATGAGCTTCGGGAGTTGAAAAAAGAATGCCATGCCCTCTTTGATCCCGTGTGGAAATTGAACAGTCATATCAAGCGGGAGCAAGCTTATGGCCGTTTGGCCAATGTGATGGGAATCCCACACCGGGAATGTCACTTTGGTTGGTTTGATAAAGAGCAGCTGCTGCGAGCCCGGGAGATTTTATCCGTGCCGGGATGGTACCGGGGCGTCAGCTGGAATCCACAAAAAGGAGCTGAACACGCATGACCGTTGTATTCTTGATTGCGCTGGCTACCTACCGGATTACCCATCTGGTAGTGTTTGATAAAATCTTTGAGCCGGTCCGGAATCTGTTTGTCCGGCGGGAGGTTCGGAACTATTTTGGAGAGCCCTTTATCCGCTACACCCTGCAGGGCGGCCGGCTGCGGCGGTTTATTGGCAAGGTACTGAACTGCCCTTGGTGCGCCAGCGTGTGGATCGGCGGGTTCCTGACCGCGTTGTATGTGTATGGTCCCCGGGGCGTGACCTGGGTGTATGTGTTCCTGGCGGCAGCAGCCGTCACCGGCTTACTGGAGACCTGGTGGACCAAAACCGTAGGCTTTCCGGCGGAGATGGTGGAGGCCGGGAAGTACGCCGAGGAGGATTGATCCCTGTGAATGAAATTCAGCGTCGGAAGATGCGTCAGCGGATGCAGAGCTGCAGCGACAAGCAATTTTGGGACTACATGAACGCGATCCACTTCGGGGCATATCAGGCTGGCCAAAAACATCTGCAGGAGGCTATGGCATGTCACCCGCGAATCAGCAAGCGGATGATCGAGGAAGTTGAGTCCAAGGCGTACCAGATCCGGACCGAGTGGGACGGCATGAACGAGGTGGTGATCGAGGTGTCGGTGGATCATCTGACCGGCATGCCTGCCACCTGCCCGCACTGCGGCAAATCCACCAACATGGGGTGACAACATGAGAGGCATAGATATCACGAGGGGCATTTCACAACCCACCCCCGTCCCCCGGCGGGATCTCTCCCGGGAGTTCACCGGTGCCGGGCCAGTCAATAGCCGGGTGCTGACGTCCGAGGAGCTGCAGGTGGTGATTCAGCAGTACGGGAAGCCGTTGAAACGGCTGCCGGTCCGAGATTCGAAGCGGCCAAATGCACCCGGTGAAGGATTGGCTAGGATGCAACGGCGGGAGCAACCGGGGCGGAAGACTATTCCCGAACCCGATAAACGGACCATCCTCCAGCGGATTGCTGCCGGCGAGACGATCCGGGGGATCGAGAATAGCATGGGAGTAAATAAGGGGCGTTTGTACACCTGGATTAGAAAGTGGCAGCTGGTCGGAATTACTCCGGAGCAGGCCCGGGCCATCCTGGCGCAGGAGGTGCCCCATGGCAGCTAAGAGCAGCGAGCCGATGCGGACGTCTATCCCGAGCCGGGAAATTGAGATGCGAACCGCTAAGGGACCAAGTAAGTGTGAGTCCCGGCAGTGGACACCAGAGGAAGAGGCCTATTACAAATCCTTGCCCAAGCCGGTTAAGGCAAAGCAACAGATCAAGACCGTCAATGAGCAGCACCAGCAGCGCAAAAACATCCCAGACCAACACCAGGAGGCGCAATCCAACATGGGGAACAACAGCAAAGATAATCCGGGGAATGGCTTAACGAAAGAGATTTTACTGGAGCAACTGGCTTCCGGTGAAACGGTGGGCAGCATCGAAAAGGCGTGGAAAATGAAATACAACACCCTGCCGTATTGGGTCAAGAAGTGGGGACTGCAAGGCATCAAACCGGAACAGGCTGCCACCATGGTGGAGCAGGCTAAGGAGCAGGCGGCGGCAAACGTAGCTGCGGCACAATCGGGGACTGAGATAGCCTTGCTACGGGAGAAAGCTTTGAAATCGGCAGAGTCTCCCCATTCAGCTGACGAAGAAATCAAACGCTTGAAGCGGATTGAGGAAGAAACCCGTGAATTGGAGGTGCAGAGGAAAGCCCAAAGCCAAGAGGATGAAAGCAGGCAGGCAGATACGGCAGCCCTTCAGGCCCGGGTGATGGATCTGGAGACGGAAAATCAATGCCTGCAGGATGCCTTGGTGGAGGAGAAAAAAGTAACCATGACTCTTCGAGAATCCGTTAATGGAATTCGATCACATGCAGATATGTGTGTTCAAGACCTAGAAGACCAGCTGCGGAATTTATCGGAAGCACATGAACGCGACGAGCAGCAATGGCAGCAAAGAGATGAGTATCGCGAAATCGAATTGAGGCGAGCAAAAGATTGGGCCGGCGGTTTGGAGGCACAGATCACCGAGTTGGAAACTAAACTTGCTGCTGAGCGGGAGGAGAAGGCCATCCTGTTGCAGACCATCGAGCTGGCTGCGGATTCTCCCAGCCCTGCCGCCAATATGCCTCCCCAGGTGGTCACCCTCACTTATGCGCTTCGGGATTTCGGCGGGGACCGAATCAGCCAGCGCACCAAATGCATCGAGGAAGCAGACGAGTACAGCGCCGAGATTGAAACCGCGAATATCAATCTGTCCCGGACAGCTGCCGAGTTGTTTGATGCCGGCCAGTCCTTTGTCGGGCTGATTCGCAAGTCCTTCCAGGAGCTACTGGTACCGGATCCGGACCTGGCCACTCAGCAGTATTTTGAGCAGCACAACCAGCGGCACCTGGCAAAGATGCAGGCCAAGGTACTGGGGTTGTGATGCGGGTGTATATTTCTGGCCCCATGACCGGGTACCCGGATTGGAACAAGCCGGCTTTTGCCGCTGCTGCCGATCAATTACGGGACCGCGGGTATGAGCCGATGAATCCGGCTGAGGTGAAGTTAGGCCCGGGGGCCACCTGGGAGCAGTACATGCGGGAGGACCTTAAGCTGCTGATGGATTGCGAGGCGGTAGCCCTGCTGCCCGGCTGGGAGCAGTCCCGGGGCGCCACCCTGGAGGCGTCGATTGCGCGCAGGCTTGGGATGGCGGTACGGCCGCTAGAGGAGTTTGCATAGGGAGCTGAGACATCATGGGGGAACTGACAGACAAACGTGATATATGCGCCGACTGCCCGGGGAGCCTCTGGGGCAAGCACTCCATTTGCCGGATCCATGGCTGCTCCATCGGCTTGATTGCGCATTGCCATGAGTGGGACATCCACGAGGAGCGCAGCTTGCGCCGAGACGTGCTGCTGGTCTCCCAAGCCTTGCAGCAGATGGAGGCGGACATCCGAGGGTACGCCTGGAACCGGCAGACGATCCTGGACCTTGAGATGCAGCTGCGCCGGATGGATACGGACTGCAGCCCGCAGGGGACAAACATGGTGGCCCGGTACGGCGTGGAGGCAACGCTGGCCAAGAGCACGGCACCCGAGGACGATGATGAGGAGCGCTACCTACGCCTGCGAAATCGGTTGGCGGATCTGCGGGAACGGGTAGCGCGAGTGGACCAGGCGTCCGAGGCCGTTAACGATCCGCGGGAACGAGAGGTGTTGAAGGGACTGCTGGCGGGGCTGCCAGTTAAGGAGATTGCGCTGCGGATGGAAATCTCCCGACAATGGGCAAACACGATACGGAATGAGATCATCTCGAAGATGGCCTTGCATAATTAAAGGCATTGGACAAATACATCTAAGAATATACAGAACTAGAGGTGATTTCGCATGAATGGCGGTATAAAAATCGAGGACTTGCCGGAAATCATGGAGCCTTATCACATTCAAGCGTTTTTAGGCATAGGGAAGACAGCGTCATATGATCTCGTAAAATCCAATCAGTTTCGTGTCATCAAAATTGGGCGCATCTTCAAAATTCCCAAAGAAGGATTCGTGGATTGGCTCCAGGGTAAAAAAACATAATCGAGAACATGTTTGCAGCGGACTGACAATAGACCGCTGCTTTTTCTTTATCTGGCGCAGGTTTGAGGACAACTATTGTTTCTTCTCTGATGCAAAAAGTGATGCAAATCGAGATAGGATTTGATAGAAAGAGAAATGATAGTAAGGTAGTAGAAGGGAAAATAGCCAGTCCCGGCTTGATGCAAGGAGCCTGTATTTACGGGCAAAAACAAGATTAAGTAGGATAAAAAGAGAACAAGTAGGAACAGGTGAAATTCACACAAGCACACCTTCAATGTAGTCACCCCTCCTTGCCTGGGTAGTTGTCGGATACAAGGTATAGGGATACAGTCAAATCCATCATATGAAGGGCAGCATATGTTGGTGCGGGGTGGGCAAAAAATGGGCGACTGATGTTATCCTGCAGTCAATTCGTTTCAATTAGCTTTGTCCGGATTAGTCACAGTTTGTTTAAGCAATACCTGTTTGATAAGATAAATCAAACAGGTATTTGAGATGAGGAAACCAATGACACAGATTCTGCTGGTTGAAGATGATGCCAATTTGGCATTTGGAATTGAATATACCTTATCCAGTGAAGGGTACACGGTCAGAGTTGCTGGTACCTTAGAGGAAGCAAGGATGCAGTTAGCGGCTGGCTCGGTGGAGCTTATTTTATTGGACATTAATTTGCCTGACGGCTCAGGTTATGAATTATGCAGGGAAATCCGGGCTTCTTCGCAGATTCCTGTCATTTTTTTGACTGCTCTGGATGAGGAGGCTAATGTGGTGGCTGGGCTTGATTTGGGGGCTGACGATTATATGACTAAGCCCATCCGGACCAAGGAGCTTGTCTCGAGAATCAAAGCCGTCATGAGGCGCAACATAAAGCAGAAGCAGGAATTGAACGTGTGGCATTCGCAGGATATTGAGGTACGGGTTCTTGAAGGATCAGTATATAAAAACAGGCAGGAAATCATTCTGACAGGACTGGAGTACAAGCTGCTGCTTATGTTGATTTCGCACCCCAAACAAATCTGCAGCCGCGGTGCGATACTTCATAACCTGTGGGACATGTCAGGGGAGTACATTGATGACAATACGCTTTCCGTGCATATCCGAAGGTTAAGAGAAAAGGTGGAGGATGTGCCTGCTGCGCCTCAATATATTGTCACCATTCGAGGAGTTGGATACAAATGGAACATCGATGTATCTGGAAGATAAGCCATGTTTGAAGTCATCCGCAATCCGCAATGGAAATCTGCCGCCATCAAATTTATTGTCTTGCAGCTATTGTTATCTATGCTCATGTTTTTCTATATGACCCATCAGGCAGGCCGGATTAATCAGACCCTTGTTGAACAGAATGCCACAATAATCGGCTATATGTTGAAGAAAGACCCCCTGCTTGAACAAGAGCTTATACCCTACATCACTCATGGAGTGCCACAGACGGACATAGATGAAGGAAAGCGAATTCTGGGGACATATGGATACAATATGGATATGTCCATTGAGGACCAGCCTGCTCTCTCCGGTTTGGCCTTACCCATGAAGGCAGCTGTGCAGGTCCTGTTGTTTATAATCCCTGCCATACTGCTGTTGCTGTGGGAATACCGCAAGATGTTCGGAAGAATTCAAGGTATCACCCATGCAGCAGAGCAGATCGTAGAAGGGCAATTTAACGAACCTCTCCCTGAGCATGATGAAGGGGCATTTGGCGCTTTAGGCCGAAGCTTCAATGCCATGGCCGGGCGTTTGAACAATACACTGCAGCTGCTTCAAGCGGAGAAGGCATTCCTGCAGAATTTGCTTTCGGATATATCTCACCAGCTCAAAACACCTCTCTCCTCGCTTATCATTTATAACGATAATATGCTACATAATCCGAAGATGAAGGAGGACATGAAAGCCTCCTTCTTGGAGCGCAGCCGGCAGCAGCTGGACCGAATGGAATGGCTGATTGTCAGTTTGCTCAAGCTGGCACGAATTGAAGCGGGCTCTATTCTTTTTCGCAAAAATGCGCTTGGAATCAGGGGTTTGATCGAAGATGCTGTCCATTCCCTGCAGGTACTATCCGAACAGAATGGGCAGACTATCCATATCCATGGTGATGAGGATTTGCTCATCCAGGGCGATGAGGAATGGATGAAGGAGGCATTCATTAACCTGCTGAAGAATGCTATTGAGCATACGCCTCATGGAGGAGAGATTGATGTTCGTCTCGAGGACCACTCCTTGTTCTGCACGGTGGTTATTCAAGATTACGGGGAAGGAATCCTCCCTGAGGATTTGCCCCATATTTTCAAACGGTTTTATAGAGGCAAAAGTAAGACGAAGACTCAAGGCATCGGTATCGGATTATCCTTGTCCAAAGTGCTTATTGAAGGACAGGGTGGGCAAATTACCGTTACAAGCAAACGTGGAGAGGGAACGCAGTTCCGGATT
Organism: Bacillota bacterium; assembly: GCA_023388055.1. GTDB lineage: Bacteria > Bacillota > Bacilli > Paenibacillales > NBRC-103111 > Paenibacillus_AR. The sequence goes on from JAEWGW010000025.1 coordinate 100,469, forward strand.
ATGTTCCTTAAAGATAGCTGATGAAGAGGAAGCTTACGAATATGTAAGCTTCCTCTTCACTGTAACGTAAGATCCGGCGCTTACAATTACAATCAAGCAGGGAATAACAGCGTTGGAGGTAAAACAATGGAAATCCTTAAAACGATTGATTTAAGTAAAAGCTATGGAGATGCAGATGCCAAAGTTGAGGCTCTGAAAAATGTAAATATATCCGTGGAACAGGGAGAGTTTGTTGCCATTGTAGGCGCAAGCGGCTCCGGAAAGAGCTCCTTACTGCATTTGCTTGGGGGAGTGGACAGACCAACAAGCGGACAGGTTATCATCGATGGATCAGAGCTGTATACCAAAAGTGAAAACGAGCTGGCCATCTTCAGAAGACGTAAGATCGGGTTTATTTTTCAAGCTTATAATTTGATTCCAGTCCTTACAACGGAAGAGAACATCAAGCTGCCTATGCTGCTGGAAAATAAAAAGGCAGATGGAACATATGTTAATGAGCTGCTGGAGGTATTGGGACTTCAAGAAAGAAGACATCATCTGCCCTCTGAGTTATCTGGCGGACAGCAGCAGAGAACGGCTATTGGACGGGCATTAATCAATAAACCTTCGATTATTTTGGCAGATGAGCCAACAGGCAATCTTGACAGTAAACACAGTAAAGAAATTGTTGACCTGCTTACCTATTCGGTGAAGAAATATAATCAAACGCTGATTATGATCACACATGATTTGAATATAGCCGAGCGTGCCGACCGTGTAGTAAAGATTAAAGACGGCTCACTCGTGCAAGAGGAGGTGAGTGAACAGTGAACAGCTATACTGGCCTTACCCTAAAATATTTAAAAGGTCAGAAAAAAAGATCGTTGTTGACGGTATTGGGCATCGTTTTGTCCGTGACGTTATTTACGGCCATCGGAACCATTGGGGTGAGCTATAGAGACCAATTAATCAGGCATACTATCCAGGATTACGGAGATTACCATGTATCCTTTAACGGTATTCCAGCAGAAGCTGTTCCCAAGGTTACGTCCAATGCATCGGTTAAAAGTACGGGAGTCATCAGCCGGGAAGGTTATGCTGTCATTAAAGAAACAAGCCAAAAGGAAATTAGGGAAAATCCCCATGCCGCGCCTTACCGGTACCTGAATATCAAGGGTTATGATACTGAAGCCATGGAGATGCTCCAGGTACAGCTGGAAGCAGGCAGACTGCCGGAGAATCCGGATGAAATTATCCTGTCTTCAAGAAGCCTGAGCCACTTTGCTATAACTCCCCAAATCGGCGAACGGATAAAGCTGAACCTGGGTATACGCAAGATAGCATCCACAGGCGGCGAGGCGAAGAAGATTAATGGATTGGGCGATTTTGGCTGGGATCTGGATGAGATCTTCGAAGCCCAAGTCCAGCATGAATATACGGTAGTCGGATTTATGAAGGAGACCGGCCGCGGCAGCTGGTCCTCCACCTTCATACTCCCGGCCGTTACGCATAACGATAATAAGACGTTTGACGGGACGAAAAAATACTTTGTTTACGCGAAAATGAAAACGATGGATCAAATAAAAGAGAAGACTGAATCGATCTTGTCTTCCCTGCGTGTCAGTAATGTTACGGAGGATTCCGCCAAACAGTTACACTGGGAATCCAGCGTTGATAGTATCAGAGTAGAGTACAATAACGAGCTCCTGAAGCTGTATGGGAAAAGCACCTACGAGGGTGTGAATAAAAGCCTTATACTGGCGTATGCCGCTGTTGTCGGATTCATCATGATTTGCACCATAGCAGTGATTTATAATACCTTTCACATTTCTGTAGTGGAGCGTATTTCTCAATTTGGTATGTTACGTTGTATCGGAGCTACTCCAGCACAAATCCGCAGTATTGTCATGAAAGAGGCTGCAATTCTAAGCTCCATTGGTATACCTGTAGGGATTTTTACAGGGACTGTGTTTATGAAGCTTCTATTTTCCTATATCGGTTTTTTGCAGCTGGGTTTCTTAAATGGCATGAGGATGATCATTTCTTATCCGGTGTTAGTCTTGGCTGGAGTATTGGGATTGGCCAGTGTCTATTTTTCAGCCATTGGACCCGCCAGAACGGCAGCACGGGTATCTCCTCTTGAAGCGGTCCAGAAGAATGATGCCTCCAAGACGGACAAAGCTGCAAGGGGTAAACAATTCGTGCTTGCCCAAAAGCTGCTTGGCATGGAAGGGCTGTTTGCAGTGCGGAATCTGAAGCGGAACAAGAAGCGTTTCCGCATAACGGCATTTTCCATGGTGATCAGCATTGTATTGTTTATTGTTTGCAATGGGCTGATTGATTTCATAAAGCAAACCACGCAGCTATCGGGCAGTCAATATTCGTATTCTCTTATGTATGATGGCCCCTCCAAACGGATAGAGGATTCTGTCTATCAGGATATTCTCAAGCTTGAGGCTGTTGAGCATGCCTATAATTTCTACAATAGTCAAGTGATGGCTGTTATCCCGAAAGAGAAAATAAACCCCAGGTACTCCGAACTCTCCGAACAGAGCTATAGTGTGGAGGAAGAAGGAGGATACCGGACAAGCAACAATTTTGTTTCGTCCTATGGCGATAACAGCTTGGAGGCATTGCAGGCGAAGCTGACCTCCGGAACCATTAATAAAGAGAGCATGGAACGGGAGAATGGTGTAATTGTTGTTCAAAAAACAAGCACGATAACGGATCAAGGCAAACGGCTCATTATCGACCAGACCACCTTCAAGGTTGGGGATAAGATCAAAATTCGCAGTATGGAATCCAACAAGCAAGGCTACAAAACCGTTACGGTAGCCGGTATCACCGAACAGGATTTATTATCCTCCAGTCCTAGTGAAAGTGCTATTCTTGGCTTTATTACGACGCCAGCTGTTTATGAGAAGATCATTGGCAATGATAACTTCTCAAGAATATTTATTCTTGCCTATTCTGACCGTCCGAATAAGCCTATTACAAATTACCTTCAAGCATTAACCAAGTATGATGGGGGCTATAATTATACCGATCGGGTGGCGGAGCTGGAGCAGGCCAAGAATGATGCTATGATTGCCAGTATCTTTCTTTACGGTTTTATGGGTGTCATTGCTCTAATCTCATTTTTGAATATTGTTAACACAGTGAGCACCAATCTTATTCTACGATCTAAAGAATTTGCTGTTCTTAAAGCGATCGGTATGACACAAAGGCAAATGAGCAGGATGATCATTTTAGAGGGTGTTTGTTATGGGGTGATTGCTGGATTTTACGGCGCTGCTATAGGCACGGCTGTAAGTTATGGCATACACCGTCTGTTCATGGATGCTGTTGAAATCGTCTGGACCGTTCCATGGGACAGCATTGGCATCGCATTTGCAGGTGCAATGATCACTACGCTTGCCGCAACACTTCAGCCTATGCGCAGGCTGAATAAAGTGAGGATAATTGAAGCACTAGTGCGGGAGAATTAAGTGTTTTCCATCTATTGCATGGAATATTCAATAAATTGGCGAAATCAGGATATTGTAAGAATCGGTCAAACGGTTTTTGAAAAGGTTCCGGACAACCTGATTTCGTCCGTTTTTTGAGGATTGTTTAAGCTCCCCTGAACCGGAGCAGATTCTGAAACTTGCGTTCGCTTGGGGTTGTTTTGAATTCAAACGCCAAATGCATTACACTGGGTACATGAACTCGTTAAGAGTAATTTTTACACGGGAATGGTACACAGGGGATGGAGATGGTGAGGGTTGGATCCAAAAAATGAGCTTAAGCAGGACCAAGCGGGAACATGCTCGGAGCAAGAGTTGAGTCAGATTCGCAAAAACATGATTGAGGAACATATAGCAGTTGAAGCGGCCGATTGGTTTAAGGCCTTTGGGGATGTGACCCGGCTCAAGCTGATTAGTCTCTTGCTGCAGAAGGAATTAAACGTGACGGACCTGTCCGCCCTAACAGACATGAATCAATCTGCCATCTCCCACCAGCTGCGTTATCTTCGGGATATGCGGATTGTCAAAAGGCGCAAGGCGGGAAAAACCGCATTTTATTCCCTGGACGATGGCCATGTGGAGCAAATTCTTGCCCAAACGCTTATCCATATCGCCCATAACCATGGGACAGTGGAAGCGGAAGTAGAATAGAAAAAAGCAGCCATTCCTTTATGGAGTGGCTGCTTTTTGTTGAAGAGCTGGAACCCTTACGCCGCGGTATTGGATTTGACCTTCATCACCCGCATGGCATTGAGAACCGCGAGGAGGGTAACCCCCACATCGGCGAATACGGCTTCCCACATGGTGGCAATTCCGAAGGCGCCCAAGCTGAGGAAGATGATCTTCACGCCCATGGCGAAAAAGATATTCTGCCAGACAATCGTCCGGGTCCGTTTGGCGATGTGGATAGCTTCGCCTACCTTGGAGGGTTCATCGGTCATAATGACGATGTCGGCTGCTTCGATAGCTGCATCCGATCCCAGCCCGCCCATGGCAATCCCCACATCTGCCTGGGCCAATACGGGGGTATCGTTGATGCCGTCGCCGATAAAGGCAATCTTCTCCTTGGGGCTCTTCAGGAGGCCCAGACGCTCGATTTGCTCCACCTTGTGCTGGGGAAGAAGCTCGGCGTGAACCTCATCAAGACCCAGCTGCTTACCGACGGCTTCCGCTACAGGCTTGGCATCGCCTGTAAGCATGACGGTGCGTTTGATGCCCATGGATTTGAGCTGGCGGATAGCTTTGGCCGAGTCGGCCTTGGGCTCATCGGAGATCACCAGGTAACCTGCGTATTGTTTATTTACCGCCACATGCACCAGGGTGCCTGTCACATCCGGCTGGCCAAAGCTGATCTGCTCAGCCTTCATCAGCTTGCTGTTGCCGGCCAGAACCTCGTTCCCGTTCACCAGCACCCGGATGCCATGCCCGGAGATTTCATTGTAGTCTTTAATGGCGGTCTCGGGAATGTCCTTGCCATAAGCAGTACGAACGGATACGGCAATGGGGTGACTGGAGTGGATTTCCGCGAAGGCGGCATATTCCAGCAGCTCGTTTTCCGTAAAGCCCCCTTCGGGGTGGATGCCGGTTACCGTAAAAGCGCCTTTGGTGAGTGTGCCCGTTTTATCAAAAACCACATATTTTACATCATTCAGCGCCTCCAGATAGTTGCTGCCCTTCACCAGAATGCCGTTTTTGGAGGCGGCGCCGATCCCCCCGAAGAACCCAAGCGGGATGGAGACCACCAGCGCGCAAGGACACGAGATCACAAGGAACACCAGCGCCCGGTAAATCCAATCACTGAAGCTGGCATCCGCCAGAACAAGGGGCGGTATAAGAGCCAGAAGAAGCGCGATAATCACAACGGCAGGGGTATAGTATCTGGCGAACTTGGTAATGAAATTCTCTGTAGGCGCCTTTTTGTTGCTGGCATTTTGCACCAGGTCCAAAATTTTGGATACGGTGGATTCCCCAAAATCCTTCGTAACCTCGATGGTCAGGACGCCGTTTTTGTTAATGAAGCCGCTTAGCACCTCGCTGCCCGGTTCAACCTCCCGCGGCACGGATTCGCCGGTCAGAGCGGAGGTGTCCATGGCGGAGGCACCCTCCACCACATGGCCGTCCAGCGGAACCTTTTCGCCGGGGCGGACCACAATGATATCTCCGATTTCTACTTCCTCAGGTGAAACGCGGATAGTCTCATTGCCGCTTTTCAGGTTGGCGTAATCGGGGCGGATGTCCAACAAGGATTTGATGGATTTGCGGGAGCGGTTCACGGCAATACCCTGGAAGAGCTCGCCGATCTGATAGAACAGCATGACCGCAACGCCTTCCGAATATTGTTGGGTGGCAAAGGCTCCGATTGTTGCAATAGCCATCAGAAAGTTTTCATCGAACACGCGGCCATGGACAATATTCCGGAGTGCCCGCCATACGATATCTCCGCCGATAATCACATACGCTGCTACGAAGATTGCCAGCTCCGCCAGTCCCGAAACCGGGGCCAGTATGCCGGCAGCGAGGACGGCTCCGGAGGTCAGCAGGCGGGCTACCATCCTGGTGGTGTTTTCATTCCCGTGGGAATGGCCATGGCCGTCATCGTCCTCATCTTCACCATGCTCGTGTCCGTGCTTATGGGCGTCCTCATGACCGTGACCGGCATGATCATGAGTGTGTCCGGCATGGTCATGGCTGTGGTTAGCCTCGGCATGATCGTGACCGCAGCAAGCCTCGCCCTCCCCGTGGGTATGACTCCCGTGGGAGCCGGTGCTTGTGCTGCTTTGTGCTGCTGCCGCCTCCAGCCGGGCTCTTGCCGAACCTCTGGACACTTTCTTCTTGAATTCCTTCACCTTGATGTGGGGCTCCAGCTTATTGACCCGTTTGATGGCTTCCTCCATAACGGGAACTTCATTGCCGGCCGCGGTTTCAATGTGCATCATCGTTGTAGCAAAGTTTACGGTGCAGGAGGTAACTCCATTAATCTTTTTGACTTCATTTTCAATTTTCATTGCACAGTTGGCGCAATCCAGGCCTTCCAGCAATAGCTCTTTTTTAGCCAGTTCCATGAAAGTCACCTTCTCTTTTATGATTACTAAAACATATGAGCATTCATTCATTTGTTATATCCGAAGTATATTCCCGTATGCTCAGAATGTCAACGGTATATCTGAAATTTCAGCTAAAAGCAGGCGGATTATTCATTTCATGCAGCAGGAATTGAACTATTGCGCTTTAGGCAGGGTGCTGTTATAATTCCTGAATATAAAAAATTCCATATTCATCGTATAACCTTATAGATATGGTATAAGGGTCTCTACCAGGAACCGTAAAATCCTGATTACAGTAAGATGCACACTATTGGTGTGTATGTTATTTGTAATCAGGATTTTTTTATTTATCTACATATGAAATTCCAATAAAAGGAGCAGAGCTTATGTCCATCCAATCCTCGGCATTAATCAAACGAATTCAAGTAGCAGGCAAACAAATCCCCGCTGATCTGGTGATCAAACACGGGACTATCGTGAATGTGTTTACGGGTGAGCTTATGGAAGGGGACATTGCCATTGTGGATGGAATCATCGCCGGTATTGGTTCCTACGAAGGCCTTGAGGTGGTGGATGCCAGGGGGAAAATGATCGTCCCGGGATTCATCGACGGGCATGTCCATATCGAAAGCTCCATGCTTTTGCCCGGCGAATTTGCCAAGGTAGTACTTCAGCACGGCGTAACCACGGTGATCACCGATCCCCATGAAATTGCCAATGTGGCAGGGGAAAACGGGATTCAATACATGCTGGATGATGCCGCGGGAGTACCCTTGGATATTTTCGTCATGCTGCCCTCCTGTGTACCCGCTACGTCCTTTGAGAGCAATGGAGCAGCGCTTACGGCTGAGCAGCTTGCTCCCTTTATGGCGGACCCCCGGGTTCTGGGTCTGGCGGAGGTGATGGATTTTCCGGCTGTTGCCCGTGCGGATCGGGGAATAATGGACAAGCTATGGATGGCACAGCGGAACGGCGGTGTCATTGACGGTCATGCCGCGGGACTCGGCCGGGAGGACTTAAACATCTATCTGTCGGCAGGTATCCGCACCGATCACGAGAGTATTAACAGCCCCGAAGCCAAGGACCGTCTGGAGCTGGGAATGTATCTGATGATCCGGGAAGGCACTGTAGCCAAGGATTTGGAGGCTCTGCTTCCCGCCGTCACCCCGCAGAATTCCAGGAGATGCCTGTTCGTGACCGATGACAAACATCTGGATGATTTAATTGAAGAAGGAAGCGTCGACCATATTGTCCGGCTGGCTATTGGCAGAGGCTTGGACCCTGTCACCGCCATTCAAATGGCTACCCTTAATGCAGCCGAATGCTTCGGATTGCGCCATCTGGGGGCTGTTGCGCCCGGTTATCAGGCGGATCTGCTGCTGCTGGATAACCTCAATGACGTTTCCATTCATCAGGTGTACAAAAAAGGCAGGTGCATCGTCCACAAGGGACAGCTTGTGCATTCGGAATTCCCTGCGTCCTTGACGGGTCATGCCGATCGGCCGCCTCTGCCCACTATCAACGCTAAGGATGTGGCACCAAACGACCTGCACATTCCGTTGACATCCACATTGTGCAATGTGATCGGGCTGGTCCCTAACAGCCTGGTTACCCGTCACCTTAAGGAGCATGTTGATATCCTAAAGGGTGTTTTTCAGCCTTCCATAGAACGCGACCTCTTGAAATTAATCGTGGTGGAACGGCATCATGCTACCGGAAATGTCGGAGCGGCTATTGTGAAGGGATTTCAGCTCAAGCGGGGGGCTATCGCAAGCACCGTGGCGCATGATTCCCATAATATCGTGGCGGTTGGCACCTCGGATGAGGATATCCTGGCAGCGATCCGCCAGGTTCAAGGCATGAATGGGGGCTTAGTGGTGGTGGATGAAGGCCAGGTTGCTGCCTCATTGGCTCTGCCTGTTGCAGGCTTGATGTCGGACCGGGATTACCTATCCGTTAATCAATCGTTACATGCTTTACATGAAGGACTGGACCGTATCGGTTCGCCGAAAGCCTTTAATCCTTTCCTGGCGCTGGCTTTCCTCACGCTGCCCGTAATCCCGGAATTGAAACTAACGGATAAAGGCTTGTTCGAATTTGCTTCCTTTTCACATATTGATGTGTTAATATAGCCAATAAACCAAACATCCTACGTTTGAATAGATAGCGTGGAGGAGTGCCTATGCTTCAAAAAACCAACCGGCTGACACTGGTGGAGCAAGTTGCCCTACAGATCGAAGGGCTGATCGAATCGGGTCAATGGGCGGTGGGGATGCGGATTCCCGCTGAGCCGGAGCTAATGGCGGACCTGAACGTCAGCCGCAATACCTTGCGGGAGGCCATCCGGGCGTTAACCCATGCGGGATTATTAAAAACCAGACAAGGCGACGGCACCTATGTCTGTTCGTCGAGCGCATTGGGCGCTGTGCTGCAGAAGCGTATTGTCCGCACCGATACGATGGATACTTTAGAGGTCCGGCATGCGCTGGAGCGGGAGGGGGCATTTTTGGCCGCCCAACGCAGGACTGGGGATGAAGCACAGGCATTGCTGCTTCATTTCGAACGCTGGGAGGCGGCCGCGAAGCTCGGCGATCTGGATGCATACGTGACGGAGGATATCCGTCTCCACCAGATGATTCTCCGGGCATCCCACAATAACATCCTGATCGAATTGTACGATCATATTGTAGAAGCGCTGCATGATTCCATTGCAAGCCTGACCCGCAGTGAGGTCAAGCCAACATTCATCGAGATCCACCGGCAGCTGGTGGAGGGAATTGTGGCACAGGACAGCAACCAGGCCGTAGCGGCGGTTCAGCGTTATATTTTAGAATCCAAAACTCTTATCATAACTGACAAAGGAGACCGTTCATGAGTATGCAAGGCAACATGGGCAAGATGACATCCAGCAGCTCCTTGCCGGGAGAATCGAAGCTGTCCGTGACCGCGGGATGGACGATGGTAGTCGGCATTATTCTGATTTCCCTGACCATGCGCTCTCCCCTCACCTCGGTGGGCCCGTTATTATCCTCCATCCGCGAGGCGCTTGGCTTAACGAATACGGTGGCAGGCTTGATCACAGCCTTGCCCTTATTGGCCTTTTGCGCGCTTTCCCCGTTTGCGCCGGGACTGGCACGGCAATTTGGCTTGGAAAAGGTTCTGCTTTATTCCTTGTTTGTGCTGATGGCCGGGTTTGCCGTCCGCCTGATGCCCGCAACCGTTCCTTTAATTGGAGGCACGGTTCTGATCGGATTGGCCATCGCAGTCTTCAATGTGCTGCTTCCCAGTCTGGTGAAGCGGGATTTCCCCCTGCAGGTGGGGATCATGACGGGTGTTTATACGGTAAGCATGAACTTGTGCGGGGCGTTGGCCTCGGGGACAAGCGTTCCGTTGGCACGCGGTTTGGGCTGGAATGGCGCATTGGGGATATGGGGAGTGCTGGTTCCCATTACGGCGTTATTCTGGTTCCTGCGAATCCGGTCCGGCCGCACGGCAGCCGGGTCAATGCCGGGAGCACTGAAGCGGAGAAGTCTGTGGCGTTCGCCGCTGGCATGGACAGTGGCTCTTTTTATGGGGATGCAGTCTCTGGTTTTTTATGTAACCATTTCGTGGTTCCCAGATTTGTTCGTTAGCCGGGGGTTAAGCGACAGCAGTGCAGGCTGGATGATTTCCCTGCTGCAGCTGTCCCAATTGCCGGTCACCTTCCTGGTGCCGATCCTTGCAGGCCGTATGAAAAATCAGCGTCTGTTGGTGATCGTCATGGCGGTACTTATGCTTGCTTCATTAGGGGGGATGTATCTGGACATAGGCGGCAACAGTCTTATCCCGCTGTGGATCATCCTCCTCGGCATTGGCGGCGGAACCTCCTTTGCCTTGGCCATGATTTTCCTTACGCTGCGGACGAAGGATGCCCAGGACGCGGCTTCGCTGTCCGGCATGTCCCAAGCGGTGGGGTATTTGCTAGCCGCAAGCGGGCCGACCCTGTTTGGTTGGCTTCACGATGTGTCGGGAGGCTGGAGCATTCCGCTATTGCTGCTGCTTGTTGTCACCGGCTTGCTGTTTCTGTGCGGCTGGGGGGCTTCCCGGAATCGTACGGTTTGATTAGAGGCCTCTGAATCGGCGAAGCCGGCTTGGGGGCCTGCTTCGGAGTCTGCTCTCTAACGAATCTGAGCCACGCTATTTCGCGAAAAAAGCCACAAACAAAAATCTAACGAATCTGAGCCACGCTATTCTCCGGTTTAGAGGCCATTTCGGCGCTCCTTCGGACCAATAGCGTGGCTAGGATTCGTTAGATTTCCAACATGCCTCTATTCGCCCAAATAGAGTGGCTCAGATTCGTTAGGTTTCAAATGAAACCTATCGCAGTCAAGTAGCCTGCGGCCGGGCCATGTTATTTCTGGTAGCGTATCACAGGTCCGTTAGGTTTCAAATGGGTCCCAATTGGTTAGCGCTTCTCCGGCATTACTGCTCCTTCGCAACCTCCCCGCCGTTCCCGGCCTCTCCTGTAACCCCGGGACTGCCGGCATGCTTCAAGTCGTCTCTCACGGTGCTTTGATCAAGGGGCACACCGGAACGGTAAGCGGCCCGCCCGTTGAGATGCCCCGCAACCGGAGAGGTGATAAACACGAATACAATTCCCAGAAGCAGCTTGACGCTGACATGGCCGTCTTTGATCAACAGGTACAGGAAAGCGCCGGTCAGCACCAACAGTACCCCTAAGGTTGCGCTTTTGGTGGCGGCATGGGAGCGGAGATACACATCCGGCAGCCGGATCAGCCCGAAGGCGCCTAATGCCCCGAACAAAGCCCCGATCAGGATCACCACTACAGCGAGCAGCTCAATTCCCTTCGTTATCATCTCCATGCTCCATCACCACCCCTCTTTCAATATATTTCGCAAATGCGGTGGTCCCGATAAACGTAAGAATGCCGATCACCAGAATAATATCGATGAACACCTGGGTGTCCAGTAAAAGACTGACAATGGCGATAATCGCCAGCAGGTTAATGCCGATAGCATCCAGCGCGGCAATCCGGTCCGGCATGGACGGTCCCTTGATCAAGCGGTAGGTGCAGCCCAGAATGGCCAAGGCCAGAATCGAAAGCGAAACAAGCAGCAGGAAATCGGTCAAGGCCTTGTCACCTCCATAATGGCTTTTTCGAATGTGCTTCTGATTTGGTCAACGGCTTCGTCCACATCCTCCATATCCATGGCATGGATGTATAAGGTGCTTTTGTCCGGAGAGACCTCCAAGGTCAACGTGCCCGGAGTCAGACAGATAAGACAGGCCAACAGGGTGATTTCCCAGTCGGACCGAAGTGTCGTTTCATAGGCAAAAATGGCGGGGCGGATCGTAAGCTTAGGCCGGAGCAAATGACGCGCAACGGTGAGGCTGGAGATGAACAGCTCCCGGATGAAGATCCCCAGCAGCTTCAGCACCGCCCACAACCGGGTTAGATAAAAACCCGCCGGCCGGAATCGCCTTAATGCCAGAATGATCAGGGCGCCTACTGTGAAGCCGATGAAAAATTGCAGAGCGGACATTTCATTAAACAAAAACATCCACACAACCGCAATCACGATATTCAAACTAAATTGTGAGCCCATGCCGGTTACCTCCTAAGGGTCTGTCTTTAAACTCCGAGGGGAGCAGATTTTGGCGAATTTTCGTTCCAGGCAAGGCACTTTCGTGAAGGCGTACCGGGGGTACGTCAAACGGAAGTAACGATAGCAAGGGGCGAAAAGGCGGTGAAAGATGCCCTCAAGTGGGGTTGAAGACAGGCCCTAATACCGCTTCAATATATAGCTCCGGCTGAAGAAGGATATCCCCTGCTCGAGAGGCTAACGCATACAGCCATTCGGAGCCGATGCCCATCAGAATGATCAGGCAGAACAGACTGCCCGCAGCAACCATCATGGCCGTCTCGTTGTGAGCCTTGGCGGGGAGAGGTGTTTTCTCCTCCCCCCAGAAGGCAAACATGAAAATCCGCAGCATGGAGTACAGCACGATGAGGCTGGTGGCCAGACTTATGGCGGTAAACAGATACATTCCGGCGTCCAGACCGCCGCGGAGGATCAGGAGTTTCCCCGCAAAACCGCTTAAAGGCGGAACTCCGGCCACCGCCAGGGACAGAATGAAGAACATCCAGCCCAGCAGGGGCCGCTTGCGCATAAGTCCGCCCATTTCGGTAATCCGTCCGGTTCCCGCCGCTTGGATGATCATCCCGCCCAGCATAAACATCAGAGCTTTGGCGGCCATATCGTGCATCAGATACAGCACCACTCCGTTTAAGGCATCTCCAGTGGCCACTGCAATGCCGAAGGCGGTAAAGCCGATGCTGATCACCACGTTGTAGTTCAAGATCCGCGGGACATCCCGGTACGCCACGGCGCCCGCGGCGCCCAGGATCATGGTGGCCGCACCCATCCAGCCCATCAGCGTGTGGCTGCTTAACGTTTCCTGATAGAAAATCAGCGTGAATGTCCGGATAAGAGCGTACAGCCCAACCTTGGTCAGCAGCGCTCCGAACAAGGCTCCGATCGCCGCAGGCGGCGCCCCGTAGGAGCCGGGCAGCCAGAAGAACAGGAATAAGCCGGCCTTCAGAGAAAATACGGTCAGGAACAGGACGCTCACCACCGTCAGCACTCCGCCGGGGCCAGCCTCAGCGATCCGGACGGAAAGATGGGCCATGTTCAGGGTGCCTGTTGCCGCATACAGATACGCCACCGAAGCGACAAACAGGGTGGAGGAAACGATGTTGATCAGGATATATTTCAGAGTTTCCCGCAGCTGTTGTTTGGTTCCGCCAAGGACGATCAAGGCATAGGAGGCGATGAGCATCACCTCGAAGCAGACAAACAGGTTGAAGATATCTCCCGTGAGGAAGGAGCCGGACACACCCGCCAGCAAAAATTGAAAGAACGGATAAAAATAATTCCGTTCCCGCTCCTCCCCGATACTGCCGAAGGAATATACCAGGCAGGCGGCGCTGACCACTGCCGTGCTGAGCACCAGCAAGGCCGCCAGCATATCCGCCGCAAACACGATGCCGTATGGAGGCAGCCAGCCGCCCATAAACAGGGTTTGGATTCCGTTTTGTTGGACCTGGTACACCAGACCCGCCGATACCGCAATGTTCACCAGAGCGCTTGCGAGGCTGATGGTCCGCTGCAGCCGGATCCGTTCCTTCAGGAAAATCAGCGCCACAGCGGTGAACAGGGGCAATAACAAGGGTAATACCAGCCAGTTATTCATCCGTATTCCCCCTCAGCTCTTCCATGTTGTCGGTTCCCAGAGTTTGGTAGGCACGGTATGCCAGAACGAAGAAGAAGGCCGTGACCCCAAAGCTGATGACGATAGAGGTCAGAATCAGGGCTTGGGGCAGGGGATCCGTATAGGCCTCTGCCGCTTGGCCCAGGAAGGGTGCAGCCCCTGTTTTCAGGCCGGACATGGTCAAGAGCAGCAGATGCACCCCGTGGGTGAGCAGCGCCGTACCCAGAATAATGCGCAGAAGACTTTTGGAGAGAAGCTGATACACACCAACGGCAAACAGCATGCCGATGGTCAACGCCATAAGCACCTCCATTAGTTGTCCCTCCCTATTGTGAAAAGAATCGTCATGGTTACACCCACGACGGCCATATAGACGCCCAGGTCAAAGAGCACAGCCGTGGCCAGCTCTGTTTTTCCCAGGATGGGCAAATTGAAATACCCGAAGCTATGGGTCATAAAGGGAACGTCAAACAAAAAGGAGCCGGTCCCGGTCAAAAAGGCGGTCAAAAGACCGATGGCCGTTACCTTGCGGAAATCCAAGGGTACGGTCCGGGTGACATTCTTCATTCCGAAGGCGATTGCCAGCAAAACCAACGCAGCTGAGGTCATCAGCCCCCCGATGAACCCGCCTCCCGGATTGTTGTGTCCGGCCAGGAACAGGAACAGCGAGAAGGTCAGGATGATATACACCAACGTTTTGGTTATGGTTTGGAGAATGACGTCATTGCTTTTGACCAGGGGGAGCCGTGAACGGACAAGCTCTGCCGTTTTCCGCACCATTCCCGGCTGCAGCCGGAGCTTGATCAGCGCGTAGATGCCCAAGGAGGCAATCCCCAGCACCGAAATTTCCAGCATGGTATCGAAGCCTCTGAAGTCCACCAGAATGACATTGACTACATTGTCGCCGCCGCCCAGGTTATGGCTTTCCTTCAGATAATACTCTGCAATGGACGGGAAAGGACTGCTTCCCCCGGCTGCCAGGGCAATCAGCGTTACCACCACACCGACTCCGGCTGCGATCAGGAAATTGGTCAGCTTGAAGGGAAGCTTGAAGCTTTCCTTCTTGAGCTCCGGCAGGTGGTAGAAGCACAGCAGGAACAAGGTAACGGACACGGTCTCCACAATGATTTGGGTCAAGGCCAGATCCGGCGCCCGGAATAAGACGAAAAACAAGGTGGCCAGATATCCTACGGCCCCGGTGAAGATAATAGCCGACATGCGGGAGCGGGCCAGGGGTACGGCAACCGCTGCCGTCAGCATAGCCAGCACCAGCAGCACCTCATAGAACGAGACGTTGGCCAGAGTGGGAATGCGGAAGCTGACCGAATCCGAGGTGAACAGCGCCGCGCCAGAGGCGGCAATCAGAAAGGCGAATATATAAATCAGGTAATGCCGGACAGAGCCGGTCATGTAGAACCCGGTCAGCCTGTTGGAATAACGCTCCAAACCCTCCAGTCCGCTGTCGTAGAGCTGATTCAACGAAAACCGGGGGGAGCCGGGAGACTGCCAGCGTTTCATATATCTGTGCAGCAGGTAAACCGCCGTTCCGGCAGCAATCACGCCCAAGGTCATCCATACCTCCGGCGTCCATCCGTGCCAGAAGGAGATGTGCACATGGTAGCTCCCGCCCATTGCCGGGAGTATGGCTGCAAGCGCCGGTTCGATCAGATAGCGGGACAGCACATTCGGGAAAAATCCGAAAATCACCGTTCCTGAGGCCAGAATAACCGGAGGCAGCAGCAAACCCAGAGGAGCTTCGTGAGGCGTCCTCTCCAGCTTTTCCTTTTGCAGCCTTCCGCCGAAGCTTTTGAATACCACAATCATGCTGTACACAAAGGTAAAGATGCTGGCCAGCCAGGCAATCACAGGGAAGAGCGTTCCCCATTGGGCCAAACCGAGCATATTCATGCTGCGGATATCCAGCACGGCCGTAAAGAACATTTCCTTACTCAGGAAGCCGCTGAACGGCGGCAGTCCTGCCATGGAAAACGCGCCGATGACCGCCACCGTGAAGGTTATCGGCATAACCGTCATAAGCCCGCCCAGATTGCGGATATCCCGTGTGCCGGTTTCGTGGTCGATAATGCCCACCACCATAAACAGCGCACCCTTGAACATGGCATGATTCAAGAGATGGAAGATCGCGGCAACGGCTGCTTTGGAGAAGAAAGCCGCCTGGTCCGGGTCCGCATAGAAGGCGGAGGCGGAGCCTAAGCCCAAGAGGCACATGATCAGCCCCAGTTGGCTGATGGTGGAATAAGCAAGCAGCGCCTTCAGATCCGTCTGCCGGATGGCCTTCACAGCACCGTAGAGCAGAGTGATCAGCCCCACGGAAGCGACGATCCATAACCATGCTCCCTGTCCGGCAAACAACGGTGTGAAGCGGGCCACCAGATACAGCCCGGCCTTGACCATTGTGGCGGAATGCAGATACGCACTGACCGGAGTGGGCGCCTCCATGGCATCGGGAAGCCAGATGTGGAAGGGAAATTGGGCCGACTTGGTGAAGGCCCCCAGCAGGATCAGGACCATGGCGGGAATAAAAAGACTGTGGCTGGAGATGGTGCCTACTTGACTGATGATTTCCCGGATGCTGAAGCTTCCGGTCAAAACATACAGCAGAAGAAATCCCCCGAACATGGCGAAGCCGCCGAACACTGTGATCAGCAGAGACTTTTGCGCGCCGTACACGGATTTTCCCCGGTGATTCCAGAAAGCGATCAGCAGGAAGGAGGAGATGCTGGTCAGCTCCCAAAATCCGTACAGCACCATCAGGTTGTCGGACAGCACAACGCCCAGCATGGCACCCATAAACAAAAGCAGGTAAACATAGAAGAGATGCAGAGCTTCCTTGGTCTTATCCAAATAAAAAATGGAATATACCGTCACAAGCGTTCCCACGCCTGTGATCAGAAGCGCAAACAACAGCGCCAGCCCGTCCAGATAAAGCTGGAGGCGGATTCCCAGAGAGGGAATCCATGGGACAGAGGCGGCAACCGCCTCCCCTGCCTGAATGCCGGGAACCTGCAGGATGAAATAGACGAGCAACATCAATGAAGCCGGCAGTACAGCCCAGCCTGTATGCAGCCGGGGCGCCCAGCGGTGAACCAGCAGCACAAGAACGCAGAATACAAACGGAATAAGAATTGCAGCGTGCAGGAAAGACAAGCTATAACCTCCTTTGCGTAATGCCTTGCTTATAGCTTCCCCCATATCCTATAAAGTCCATGACTTTTTCTGGAAGCCGGAAAAAGACAAAAAGAGCCCGCTTTTGGCAGGCTCCTCCGGGTTCATCCATATAAAATTCCTTGTTCATTATAGCGTCTTCGTTCCGTTATGTAAAGTCATTCCCGGTGAAGCGGGCGTATAAGCCCCCGCGGATCTGGAGATCACTTCATGTATAGGAAGGAGGTGCGTTAGGATGCTCAAATTTAAGATTGCGGTGTGTGCAGGTGTATTTCTGGCCGGGCTGGCCGCGGGATGGTTTTTGAATACCATGCTGATTCCGGAAACGGACCGGAATGCGGCAAAGCCGCCACCCGGCGACACTCTGCAAAGCCGTGCCTTGCACATGGAGGATAGGCAGAATTCCTTTAAGCCGCGGGAATATATCAAGGTCAATCGGGGGCTGCAGGATAACAGGCTTCCCGGTGAGGATTAAGTCTGTGCCAGAAACGCCAGCAGCTCGGGATGCAGGGCTTCCGAACCCTCGCCCAGCCATATCAGATGGCCCCAGGTATCAAGCAGCTGCAGCTTGGAGCCGGCAATATGCTGATGGGCACGGCGGGCATGTTCAACGGGCACTGTTGCATCATGAAGACTGTGCTGGATAAGAGCAGGGCACCGGATATTGTTCAGGTCGGAATCCGTGATCGAGTTAATTTGGGGCAGATCCAGGAGAAAGCCGTGGCCGGACCGCTGTCTGCTGTTCATTTTGCAGAAGGCCAGGATATCGTCCTCCCTTGTACGGGCCAGTACCTCAGAAGAAGGAAGGGTGCTGAAGGAAGAGATCATTTGCCTGAACATAAAACGGGGGAACCGGTTGCTCATGAACTTAACGGCGCCCCACGTATATTTTTCCATGGAGGCACCGAACAGGAGCTGTGAGACCTTGTAGATTTTATCCTGAGGAGAGTGCCATCTTCCTGATACAGCGCTTTGCAGAGTAAGACTTCGGACCCGTTGCGGATAATGCGAAGCCCAATAAATACCGGTGGCACCTCCGGCGGAGACGGCAATAACATCTATTCTATCCATACCCAAGTGATCCAGCAGCTCCGCATAGGCTTGGCAGGCCGTTCCCAGATCCTTCCCTATTCCGGCTGAGGTCTGTCCATATCCCGCCCTGGAGGGAGTAAGCAGGGAATAACCGCTCCCCAGAAGCTCGTCATAGCCGAATTCCTCCCGGCAATTGGAATGTCCGCCATGGAATACAAGGACAGGCCTTCCCGCTCCCCGTATGGAGTATTCAATCATTAACCCATCCTTGGTTTGAAAGACATGTGTTTCCACGGGTCAAACCCTCCTGAACGTTACCTGTTTGTCTATAATCTAGCACATGTCCATAAAAAACGAAACCAATGGCCGTCACAATCCGTAAGAGGTATTGATGTGCCTTTTAGCGGGTTTGCATACACCCCTAAGAAAGGAGTGACGGACATGAACTGTTCGGAGGCTATCACTGTCATGCATGAATATTTTGACGGGGAGGCGGATGCTGCAGCTACTATTGCCCTCAAAACGCATCTGAAAGCCTGCCCGTCCTGCCGCCACCTGTTTAAACAGATGGAAAGCACGGAGGCGATGCTTCGGGTCCCGGTCAGGAGCGCCCCCCCGGTTGGACTGACAGAGAGCATCATGAGCGCATTGCCGCAGCCCGCAAAACGGAACCGTTGGGGGCAAATGCTGAAGCAACACCCCATCGCCGTCATAGCCTGCGCCATTTTGGTGATTATGCTGGCTCATTATACATCAAGCGTTTATTCGGACCGGGATATGGAGGTTCAAGGTGCGCTTGACCAATTATTCATCAGCGGTAATACGCTCATAGTTCCCGAGGGAGTCACCGTCTACGGCAATCTGAAGGTGAAACGCGGTAAAATCCAGATCGACGGCAATGTGGAGGGGGATGTCACCGTTATTAACGGCAGCTACAATCTGGCCTCCACCGCTTATATCTCCGGCCAGATCACCATAATAGATGCCACTGTGGATTGGCTGTGGTACAGGATCAAGAATATATTCAGGCGATTACCCCAAAAAGATGCCTTAGAGAGCCCCTCATTTCCGAGGAGGCTCTTTGTTTGGATTCCGGAGTCTTAGGAAGCTAGATGTTAGACCTGTTTGCACATAGCTCTCTCCAATCCATCAGCCAGCGGTGCTGCTCCTCGAAGAAACGAAGGGAGACACTTCCCAATCCCTGACAGCCGACGATTCTCGCTGTAATCTGGAAATGCCGTACGGCTATCCAATCGGAAATAGCACCACACTCCCTGTCATTTAAACTGCGGACCCGGCTGTATCCCCTGTAGAAGCGCTCAAACTGTCTCAGGGTTGCATCGTATAAGGAAGCATGAAACAGATTGAAGTGGGTGGCATCCGAAAGATAGGCTGCATCCATACTCGGGCAATCTCCCGACGTATCGTCAAAATCCAAAAGAATATAGGTCCCCTCCCGTTTGATCATATTGCCCGTATGCAGGTCACCGTGGCAAAAGCTTTTGGGCAACAGGGTAATGCGGCTCCACAGCTCATTGCCGTATTGCTCCAAATCGCTGATAACACTGGCTTCACAGTCCTTCTGCTTCATGATGGAGATAAAGTCATCGATATATTCCGCTTTGGTTCTGTGCAGAAGCGTACCAGGATACGTCTCCATCAGCTTGTGCAGCCGGGCAGTCTGCTCACCGATGGATTCTGCCTCCAGGCTCCCGTCCACATCGGCACCTTCCACATAATGGAACAAAACGGCCACGCGGCCGTCGCCGGGAAGCAGGGTATGGCTGGTTTGTTCCCGGGTTCGGATGATGGAAACCACCGGATATTCCTGCTCTTCCAGAAATTCGAGTATGCCCAGAGCATGTAAGGCATCCGCCGTTTTGTGGCGGGGAAACACCTTGAGAACATATCGCTGCTGCCCGGACCGGAGCATGTAAACCTGGCCGATGAGCTCCCGGTGCATGTTCATTTGGCAGATTTGGAGATCGTAGGTTTCATTGATGTGCTGCACGATTCTTTTCATATAAGGACAACCTCCTGCACGTTACTTTTTTCCATTGTAACAAGGTGGGACCGGCAGCTTCTATGTACATTTTGATTAAAATCAACTGACCCTTGACGCGAATTTCGTGGTATTCTTCTTTACAAGAATAAGTCACGGATATAGAAGGGCGGAAGAAAACATGGATATCATACGTTTACAGGCGGACAACTCGGAGGGCGTTACGGAGCTTGCCCGGACAGCAGCGGAAATTTGGCAGGAATATTATATTTCCATCATTACTATGGATCAGATTGATTATATGATCGGGAAATACCAATCCGCCCAGGCGGTTCAAGAGCAGATTGAAAATCAAGGCTACGCATATTACGTGATGGTTGACGAGGGAGGCATAGCCGGATATCTTTCGGTAAAGGAAGAGGACGGGAAGCTGTTCCTGAGCAAGTTTTATGTGAGCAAGGAAAACAGGGGTAAGGGGTATGCCAGCCAAGCCATGGCCTTCCTGGAGCAGCTGTGCAGAGAAAAGGGCATAAGCCATATCTGGCTGACGGTCAACCGGCATAACGAATCCAGCATTGGGGTATACCGCAAAAAGGGCTTCCGGACCATCCGCGAGCAGGTGGCGGATATCGGGAACGGGTACGTTATGGATGACTATGTAATGGAAAAAGAAATTCCGGTTTCCTGAAGGGGCGTGGACATATGCGGGTGATCGATTACAAAACGGCGTCTGAGCTTTTGACCATGGAAGCGTGTATTCCGGTAATGGAGGAGGTTCTGGCCGATTTGTCAGCTGGCCGGGCGGAGATGAGCCTGCGGCAGGTGGTGCCTTTGGACAAGCCCAATCTGTTGGGGCTGATGCCAGGGGTTCTGCGGAAGAACGGGGTGGCGGGAGCGAAGCTGATCAGCGTGTTTCCCCATAACCACGTGTCAGGCAGCCCCTCCCATCAAGGAGCAGTTGCACTGTTTGATACCCAAACAGGGACATTGTTGGCAGTGGTGGACGGCCGGGCTATTACGGCAGTCCGTACGGCGGCGGTCAGCGCGGTGGCAACCCGGGCATTGGCAAGGGAGGAAAGTGCTGTTCTGGCAATTCTCGGTACAGGGGAGCAGGCAGCCAGCCATCTGGAGGCCATGCTTCAGGTGCGTCCCATCCGTCAGGTTCGGGTATGGAGCCGCACAACCGGCAAGGCTCAACGCTTCATAGAAGAGCAAACTGGGGTCCTGCGAGGAGTTGAAACGTCGGCTGCCGCCTCTGTCCGTGAAGCAGTGGAGGGGGCAGATATCATCTGTACCGTAACAGCCAGCACGGAGCCGGTTTTACGGGGAGAGTGGGTGCAGGCCGGGGCTCATATTAACGCTGTTGGTGCATGCCGTGCACCTGACCGGGAGCTGGATTCGGCGCTGGTTGCAGCCTCCAGACTCTATGTGGACCGGAAGGAATCCGCACGGAACGAGGCCGGTGACTATTTGATTCCGCTTCAGGAAGGGGTTATCCCGGATACGCATATTGTCGGCGAATTGGGTGAGCTGCTGGAGGGACGGATCGAAGGCAGGACAGATAACGGCAAGATTACGCTTTTCAAAAGTCTGGGCTTGGCCATTGAGGATCTGGCGGCAGCCCATTATATATACAATCAGGCGGTGCTGCGGCAAAAGGGTGTGGACATCCCATGGTAACGGAAGGGGCAGGCGGTATGGAAATGAAGGAGCAAGAAGGACGGTATGATTTCGGCCTGACAGGGGAACAGGAAAAGCGGGCGGCCCGGCTGCATGAGGAGAACATCAACATCGACCTGCTGTTCCAGGGGCCTTTGTCTCCCAAGGCTATTCCCGAAGCGGTGGCTCAGCGGTTGAGGGAGCTATGTGAGCCTTACAGGGATGAGCCCATGGTGTACAGCCATATGCCCGCCAAGCTGCTGGTTAAGATGGCGGCAGCCGGAGAGCTGCCCCAGTACAAGGAGGAGTGGTACCGGTCCGGCATTACGGCGGGCAACCGGGAGCTTCACTTAAATGAAATGGAGTCCATTCTGGACAGCATGGGCCAGGTACAGCTGCAGTTTGATGCTTCAGCGGACTGGCTCGTTAAAGCCAGGAAGGCGGAGGATATCCGGGCAGCCAAACGGAGCGGCCGGAAAGCCGGAATTGTCACCGCTCAGGAGACGGACGGGCTAGGCCGGGATTTGGGACTGCTGGAGACGCTGTACCAGTTTGGGCTGCGGGTGCTCCAGCTTACGTATAATAACCAGAATCTTGTGGGCTCCGGCTGTGCGGAGGCGGCTAACGGAGGTTTGTCCAATTACGGAATCCGGTTTGTGGATCGGCTGAACCAATTGGGGATTGTGGTGGATACGGGCCATTGCGGCAAACAAACCACTCTGGATGCCTGCCGGGTATCCTCTGCACCTGTGATCGCCTCCCATACGGGAGTGGAGCGCCTGTACCCTCATATGCGCTGCAAAAGCGACGAGGAGCTTCTGGCGGTGGCCGGAACCGGAGGTGTGGTGGGGATTTTTGCCATGCCGTGGTTTGTCCATGGGGACCCTGCGAACACGACCATCGATCATGTGCTGGATCATATCGATTATGTGGTCCGGCTGGCCGGAGTGGAGCATGTGGGCATCGGCACGGATTGGCCTATGAGCGACGTAGAATGGTCCCTCATCTACTTCAAGGAGCATATTGCGCCGCGGCTGGGTTTTGCCAAAGGGGATGGCCCCTCCACCGAAACGGTGAAGGGTCTGGAAACCTACGGCCGCTTCGGCAACTTCACCAGAGGACTGGTGGCCCGGGGGTATAACGATGAGGACATTGCCAAGATCATGGGCGGCAACTGGCTGCGGGTATTCGAACAGGTTTGGGGATAGGCACGCCTGTACGGCTAATTTTCAAGGAAGGGGAGATTGCACAATGGCAGCTTATCTGCATCACACAGTCTTTCATTTCTATTGTGCGGGAATATATAGCGGTAAAATCCGGTTTACGGAAAAAGGGGTGCTTCACGCCAAGGTGGATCCCCGCAGACGGACACAGATGCAGGAGCATGTGTTGGACCCGCAGGTCAAGTATGCCCTGCCGCTGGCCCGTATTGGGGAGCAGTTAGAGGCTTATGCCCGTGCGGAGTGGACGGGGGAAGAGGTTGTCCTGGAGCATGGCACGGTGTATCAGCGGCATGTGGAATATACAGCGGCGGATGAGGCCGGTGCGGAGCAGACCTCACAGGTGTGGGCCATGCGCGGTGGTACAGCGTTGGATGTGGTTACCTTGGACGGGGAGATCATTGCCTTTTTGGCTCCCAACCGCTATGGCCTGGAGCTGATCGTCAAGGCGGGCTGCGAGAGGCTGACTCCTCTGCGGGTATATGAGGAGCCGCTGTTGTCCAAGCCGGAATACGGCATCAATGACCTAGGGACGTACCTGGTACCTATGCGGGACGGCGTCAGACTGGCCACGGATGTGTACCTGCCGGAGGGAGCGCCAGCCGGGACGAGGTGGCCCGCTATTCTGGTGCGGACCTGCTATGACAGGAATGGCCGTAAGGAGCTGTTCCAACGCTGGGCCAACAAGGGATACGCCGTAGTCAACCAGGATGTGCGGGGACGGGCGGATTCGGAGGGGGAGCTTGTGCCTTTTTACTACGAGCGGGATGACGGCTCCGACACCATCGACTGGATCATTTCCCAGGAGTGGAGCAATGCCAGGGTCGGCATGTGGGGCGCCTCGTATCTGGGCTATGTAGTGACAGCAGCCGCCACCAGCGGGCATCCCAATCTGCTGGCGGTGGTGGATGAGGTGAATGTGGGCTCACCTTTTACGGATACGGCCCGCAAGGGCGGAACCCTCTGCTCCTGGCCCCTTCTCTCCTGGACTCTGGCCCAATCAGTGGGGACACGGACGGATTTTGATATATTCGGCGGAGTGACTGTGAACCCTGAAGCAGCGGTGGAGGCCCGGCCTATCCGGGACATTCCCCGGCAGATGATCGGCAAGGAGTCAGGGCCCTGGGAGCTGTGGAGCCAGCATCCGGATTATGATGCTTTCTGGAAAAACTGTACCTACAGCGAGCTGGGCCATCAGGTGAAGGCGCCGGTGTACGTGATTTCGGGGTGGTATGACGGGGATAGCCCCGGAGTGTCGGAAACCTGGCGGATGCTGACGGAGCATGATGTTCCCCACCGCAAAATCCGGCTGGGCGCCTGGGAGCATAACCCTAACCGGGCCAGGGACCTGGCCAATGTGGTCTTGGGCAATGATGCCATTGTCTATGACTATGACGTATCGGTGCTGCGCTGGTTTGACCGTTTCCTTAAAGAGATTGATAACGGTATCGACCGGGAGCCGCGGGCCTCTTATTACGTGGTCGGCGAAAACCGTTGGCGGACCTCGGCGGACTGGACTCCGGCAGAGGCGGTGGTGACGCCGTTTTATTTGGGCGGAGACGGGCGTGCCAACTCCTCCCTGGGGGACGGCAGGCTGGCGGCGGAGCCGGAGGAGCTGTCTATCGCAGACAGCTACATCTACAATCCCGCTGATCCGGTGGCGGACAAGGGGGAGCGGGAGCCGGAGAATATGCGCAGGCATGAGCTGCGCAGCGATATTCTGGCGTATACCGGCGAACCCTTGGCGGAGGAGCTGACAGTGGCGGGCGAGCTGTCGGCGGTGCTGTATGCGGCCAGCACAGGCAAGGACACGGACTGGGTGGTGACCCTGAGCGATGTCCACCCCAACGGCGACTCCATCCGGCTGTCCAACTATATCGTCAGAGCCAGATACCGCCACGGCTTGGAGCACCCGCAGCTGCTGGAGCCCGGCAAGGTGGAGAAGTACGATATATTCCTGCAGAATATTGCCCACACCTTCCCGGTTGGCCACCGGATCAGAGTCACCGTTACCTCCTCCAGCAAGTTCGTGGCTTTCCCCAACACCAATACGGGCAACGAGCCGTATGCAGACGAGGAGCCGCTGATCGTGCGCCAGACAGTCTACCATAACCGGGAATATCCCAGCCATATCAAGCTGCCGGTTTTGAGACCGTGAGATGTGAGGCACAGAGTTAGCTCCGGTTTGTCAAATTGCTTCGTGTTGCCAATGAAGGCCTGTTAAGAACAGAATCCTTAACGGAAGCCTGCCTTCCGTTATTACTGTGTCGCAGATAAGCCGCCGCATCCCCAAATCCTCCATGACATTCCTTACTTCCTGCATTCTAGTCGCCGGAGGGGGATGCTATACTGGGGGCAATCAGGATTGTTCAGGCTGAGGAGAGACCGGGCAGCCGTGAACTGAACCATGGATACAGGGAGAGGCAGGGATTAGGGGATGAAAAAGCAAATAGTGGTGGACAAGCTGCCCCAGGTGGCGGATGAGCGGATGGTGGGTTTCGGAGGAAGCCATCCTGCATGGGGGGAGTTTGCGGTTAATACCCAATATCTCCTGAAGGACGGGGCTCCCTGGATGCCTATCATGGGAGAGTTCCATTACAGCCGTTACCCGGAGGCGCAGTGGGAGGAGTCTATCCGTAAGGTAATCGCCGGCGGTGTGACGCTTCTCGCCACCTATGTATTCTGGATTCACCATGAGGAAGTCCGCGGGGAATTCGACTGGAGCGGGCAGCGGAATCTGCGCCGGTTTATAGAGCTGTGTGCAGCGTACAAGCTTCCTTTGGTGCTGCGCATTGGCCCCTGGTGCCACGGGGAGGTCCGCAACGGAGGGTTCCCGGATTGGCTGGTGGCGGAGGATATCGCCCACCGCAGCAATGATCCGGTGTATATGGCGCATGTGGAGCGGCTCTGGGCCGAAATCCGCAAGCAAACCCAGGGTTTGATGTTCAAGGATGGCGGCCCCGTGCTGGGCATTCAATTGGAGAATGAATACGGCCATGCCGGCGGCCTGAACGGCGAAGCCGGCAAGGCGCATATGCTGGCCCTGAAGGAGCTGGCTATCCGGCTGGGCCTGGAGGCGCCCTTCTACACCTCTACCGGCTGGGGAAACGGGGTTGTGGTGGAGGGAGAGACCCTGCCCGTACTTGGCGGCTACGCCGATGCGCCGTGGACCCGGAACGTGGAGCCCTTGAAGCCGACGGTGGAATATCTCATCCGCCCGGTATTCCTGGATTCGGATATCGGCACGGATCTGGTGAAGCCGCTGTCGCCGGGAGAATATTCCTATGATGTGCGGACCCAGCCGTATCTGACCGCCGAGCTGGGCGGGGGCATCCAGGTGACCGGCCACCGCCGGCCTCTATTGGCTGCGGACGATACGGAAGCGCTGGCCTTCACCAAGCTGGCCTCCGGCGCCAATCTCTTGGGGTACTACATGTATCACGGGGGCACCAATCCGGCGGGCAAGCTGACCACGCTGCAGGAATCCCGTGCTACCGGGTACCCCAACGACGTGCCGGAGCTGTCCTATGACTTCCAGGCGCCCATCCGGGAGTATGGGCAAATCTCCGCCGCGTACCGCCATCTGAAGCGGCTGGGTCTGTTCGCGGCGGACTTCGGCCAGGGGCTGGCCGCCACGGCCTGTATCTTCCCGGCGGACTCCGCCCAGTCGCCGGAGGACCCGGATGCGCTGCGCTATTCGCTGCGCATCGGCGAAGACGGAGCCGGCTACATATTCGCCGGCAACTACCAGCGCTTCGCGCCCATGACGGCGAAGCACGGGCTAGAGCTGGCGGTGTCCCTGCCCGGCGGGGACACCTGCCGCTTCCCGGCGCTGAACCTGCCGGGGCAGTCCTTTCTCTTCATGCCCCTGCGTTTGCGGCTGGGGGCGGAAGTGCTGTTGCACACGGCCAATGTGCAGCCGCTGTGCCTCGTCGGCGGTAGCGGAGAACCGACCGCCTACGTTTTCTTCACCCTGGACGGCAACCGCCCGGAGTACCGGTATGCCCGGGAGGGTATCGCCTCCATCTCCCATGAGGGCGGAGAGGTTGCGGAAGGGGATGCCGGCTGGACCGTTCGTTTGAAGGAAGGGGCCAGCCGGCAGGTCACGGTAATCACCACCGCCAGCGGGGAAACGGTTCACGTCGTAACACTAAACCGGGAGGACGCCGCCAACGCATGGAAGCAGCAGACGGCTGACGGGGGAGAGCATCTGGTTTTGTGCGGGGGAGACTGGGTATCCATCCGGCAGGGAACAGCACAGGTTTCGTCGCGGAGCGCCAGCCTCAGTGCGGCGGTTTATCCGCCGTCCGCCGCCGCAGTAGTGGAGGGGGCAGGAGAGCTTATACTAGCCGGCTCCCATGCTGCAGCGCATCCCGCCTTTGCGGACTTCACGGTCCGCTTCCCGCAGAAGCAGCCGAAGCTTGCCGTCCGCGAGGCGCAAGCGGCTGCCGACGGGAGCAAAACCTACCTGCTGGAGCTGGACTCCGACCCGTTAGCGGGTGAAGCGGTCCAGGACTGCTTCCTGCGGATCAATTTTGCAGGGGACCGGGCGGATTTTCTCATCAACGGGGCAAAAGCAGCGGACTGGTTCTACAACGGAGAAACCTGGGAGATTGGGCTGAGGCGCTTCGCAGACCGGCTGCCCGGGGCGGAGCTCAAGGTGATTGTGTATCCGCTGTGCGCATCGGACCCCGTCTACATGGATGTGCCGCCTTTATTCCCAACGGATGGAAGTCCTCTGTGCACCCTCCTGCATGCGGAGGCGGCAGTGGAATATACCTCCGTGCTGGAGCTGCGAAGCGAATGACCAGTTTTCCTGGTCTTGGAGAAAATCGTAAGATTTTATCCGTTTGCAGTTAAATTTTTGCTGTTTAATTCACGGCAGACGGTGCTACAATAATTATAACTGTATTTGGCGAAGGAGCTAAGAGACTGCGACGAAATAAAGTACCGCTAATTTTCTGACAAAACTCCCAAAACCGTGAAGATTTTGTCAGCAAAAGCGGGTACTAATTTCCTCGCAGCTCCTTAAAGCAGCTTTTTCGCCTTTTCGCTATCCGGAGGTTCCCATGATTATAAAACGGCGTCCTTTACTCCAGTACATCCGGCAGCATTTCAAGATGAAGCTGATTATCAGCTTATCTGTGATTATTACAGTCTGTTCGATGGTAACCGGTTACATTTCCTACCGGATCAATTTAAATCTGTTCCAAGGGGAGCTGAGCAACCAGTACCTGAAAACCAGCGGGCAAACCATGGTTCAGATCGGGTACAAGATCCAGGACATCTACCGGATTACGGATTTCATTTTTTTTCACCCGTATGTGGAGCAGCTGATTCTCAACATGCAGGCCGAAGCCCGGGAGCATGAAAGTGCGGCGTACCGCAATTACCTGCTGGAGCGGGAGCTGGCCGATGTGCTGCTTCCCATCAAGAGTGAAACCACGCATATCCGGGCGGTGTACATTACGGACGTGCGCGGCAATAATTTATACTATAGCCAAGCCAATATATCGCTTCCCCCCCAGTTCCCGGATTTCTACAAGCAGGTAGAAAAAGGCATGCTCAATTCCTCGGCCGAGATTGTGTGGCAGCGGCTGATGCTTCGGGACGGGCTGGATCCCACCGGGGAAAAAAGCTACCTGGTAGCAGCCCGGAAGCTGAAATCCACCAAGCAGCACACCTTATATGGTACGGTCATTCTCATTATCGACGAAGCCTTCTTTGGGGAATCCCTGGACCCGCTGCTTACCGACCAGGCCATGGGGGCCTATCTATACGACCAGTATAACCGCCTGCTCTACAGCAGAGAGCCCCCGGGGTCCCCGGTATTCCGTCCGGAGCTGGAGGAGGGGGAGGGCACCTTCATCCAGAGCAACAGTACCACCGATTATCTCGCCGTTACCAGTGTATATGAGCCCCGGGCGTTTAAGCTGCTCAGCGGCGTCTCTCTGTCCGACATCCAGAAGAAAAGCCGCAGTGTCTACAAGCTGGCACTTATATCCGGGTTTATCAGCATTCTGCTGATGACCGCAAGCGTTTCTTTTTTGGGTGGCAAAATGCTCAAGCCTCTGCAGGTGCTGGTGAAGGCGATGCACCGGGTGCGGGAGGGGAATCTGCAGGTGGCCATCCCCAAGGCCTCCACCGATGAATTCGGCTTCCTGACGGACAGCTTCAACCGGATGATGTCCAATATCGATACGCTCATCCAGGAGGTGTACGTCAGCAAGCTCAGCGAGAAGGAAGCGGAGCTGAAGGCGCTGCAGGCCCAGCTGAATCCCCATTTTTTGCATAACACCTTAAATACAATCTACTGGAAAATCATCCTGCTCTACGATGACGAGGAAACGGCCTCTCTGGTCACCAGCCTGTCCGATCTGCTGAAATATTCGTTGGAGCCGGTTACCACACCCAGCACCCTGCAGGAGGAGCTGGCCCAGATCCGCAACTATATTACGATCCAGGAGGCCCGCTACGGAAGCGATCTCCATGTTCATATCAGCATGGAGGAGGGACTGGAGGAGGGCGGTATGCAGCGGCTGCTGCTGCAGCCGCTGGTGGAGAATGTATTCATTCATGCCTTCCGCGATATGACCGGAGAGAAGCTGCTGTCCATCCGCGCTTATCGGGAGGGCGGGGATCTGCGGATAGATATTGAGGATAACGGCTGCGGCATACCGGCCGGAACGGTGCGCCGGCTGCTGACTGACCAGGTTTGTCATAATGAAAGCAGGGAACGGGAGAGCATTGGCATCCGCAATGTGATCAGACGGATTTATTTGGTGCACGGCGGCGCGTACGGGCTGGAAATTCATCCTCTCCTGCAAGGGACGCGGATGAGTCTGAGGCTGCCGTTTCTCACGGAGCCGGAAAAGAAGGAAGGTGAGCAGGATGCGGATTCTGCTGGTGGAGGATGAGCCCATGTTCCGCAAGGGGCTGGCCAAGATGATCGGCGGTTTGGGGACGGGCTGGGAGGTATGCGGCGAAGCCGAAAACGGGGAAGAGGCGGAGCAGCTAGTGGAGCAGCTGCGCCCGGATCTGATTATTACGGACATCCGAATGCCCTTGATGGACGGTCTGGAGCTTCTGAAACGGGTGAAAACAGGTCATCCTGACGTGGCCGTGATTGTGATTACCGGCTATCAGGATTTCCAATATGCCCAGTCTGCGCTGCGGAGCGGGGCTTTGGATCTTCTGGTGAAGCCCTGCAGCAAGCAGGATATTTGCCTGGTGCTGGACAAGGCGGAGGCTGTGGTGGCCCAAAAGCTGGAGCAGCGCCGCCGGGAGCAGCGGGAACAGAGCCGGCGCAAGGAGAATGCTCTGCGGGAGCTGTTTCTGCGGCTGCCCTGCCGTCCTGAGACGGCGGCTGCCCTGGAGCGGGAGGTCGCGGGAAGCAAGCTGATCCTGCTGCGGATTGCCGATTATTTTCCTGCTCATAAGCAGTATCTGAAGAAGGACATGCCGCTTTTGCAGTTTGCCGTGCTGAATATCATCGGCGAATTGGCGGAGGTATACGGGATTGCGGGAGATCTGCTTATTATTGAGGCGGGACGGTTCGCTCTGTTCGCACAGCAGTTGGACAGCCGGCAAGAACAGCTGCTGCGCCGCGCCATCACCGAAAGCGTATTGAACTTCCTTGGTTTACAGGTGGAGCCTCAGGAAGCTGTTACCGTGAGCTCCCTTGGCCAGCTTCCCGATCTGTATGAGGAGCTGTTTGGCGTCCGGAGCAGCAGTGGAAAGCATGGCAGCGCTGCTTCGCCGGAGGGGGCACGGGAGGATGCGCCTCTTCCGGACGGGACGGCCAGCAGAATCAGGCAGCAGATGATTTCTGCCCAGTTATCCTCTTTGATCCGCAGCGGGGAGACGGAAGGGGTGAAGAGCTGTCTGGAACAACTGACCGGAGAGGTATGCGGCTCCCGCAGGGAGGAGTGGAAGATGGAGGCGTTATCCTTGGCCTTCGCCCTGCACGAAACCGCCCGCCGCCACCTGGAAGCGGAGTATGAGCCCCGCTCCGTCACTGCCCGGATCGGTCAGCTTCATGAATGCGGAGGATTACCGGAGCTCCGGGAGTGGCTGGCCGAGGAGACGGGGCGTTTCCTTGCGGCTTTGGCGGAATGGCAGCAGAAATACGGTGGAAGCTCCATTGCTGCCGCCGTCCGCTACATGGAGGAGCATTATGCCGAGCAGCTGACTCTGACGGATGTGGCTCTCCAAGCCCATTTAAGCCCGGCTTATTTCAGCCATCTGTTTAAGAAGGAAACCGGCAGCAGCTTCGTCACCTTCCTGATTGAGCTGCGGATGGAGAAGGCCAAGCAGCTTCTGGCCAATACGGGCTTGAACGTGACGGAGGTGGCGGGGAACGTCGGATACGATTTGCCGAATTATTTTGCCAAGCTGTTCAAGCAGTTCAGCGGGTTGACCCCCAAGGAATACCGGAAGCGGCATCAGATGTAAGCGGACTGTCAGGGGATACGCGAGAAGAAGGGGGGGGAGCGGATTGGATAAACGGCACTCGAAGCGTCGCCGGCTCTATTACGGAGCGGCTGTGGCTGCTGCTGTGTTCCTGCTGGTGGCAGGAACGGCCTCCTGCGGCGGGATGGGCCGGGATTCACGCAAAGCGGCAGTGAAGCCGAAGATTACCGTTACGGCCTATGACCGGGCCAATGTTCCCTCCAGTGAGGGCTCCGTCAGCAACAACAAAATCACCCGCTGGATCAATGAAGCAGGACCGGTGAATGTGCGTTTTATCCCGGTGACCCGGAACCAATCCGAGCAAAAGCTGAATGCCTTATTT
Organism: Bacillota bacterium; assembly: GCA_023388055.1. Taxonomy (GTDB): domain Bacteria; phylum Bacillota; class Bacilli; order Paenibacillales; family NBRC-103111; genus Paenibacillus_AR. The sequence continues at coordinate 132,164 of JAEWGW010000025.1, forward strand.
GCCGCGGGGGAAGCACCGGACCTGATTCTGGAATATGCGCCGCAAATCAAGAATACGTTCATCGACCAAAAGCTGCTTCGTCCCATCGACGATATGATTGAGCAATACAGCACCACCTACAAGGAAATTCTGAAGCGGCATCCCATCCTGCGGAAGAAGGGAACCGGGAAGGACGGCAGACTGTATCAGTTTGGCCGGATCAATGAAACCATTCCCATGCGGGGATTGTTTATCCGCACCGATTGGCTGGAGAAGCTGCATTTGGACATTCCGCGGACGACGGAGGAGCTGTATCTGGCGGCCAAAGCCTTCACGGAGCTGGATCCGGACGACAACGGCAAACGGGATACCTACGGGCTTGCCCTGTCCGGCAACTCCGGGGCGATCCTTAATGAGATGTTCGGAGTCACCTATCCGGACTATGTGAACCGCGACGGGAAGCTGGTCCACGGCTGGGACAATATCGAGGCGGTAACCGCCTTTAAGAAGCGCATCTATGACGAAGGACTGGCGGACCGGGAATTTTGGAACGATAAAAGCGGATACAGGGCCAAGCAGGATTTTCTGAATGGAAAAATCGGCATTTATCTGGATCAGTTCAATGTCCCGTTCGCCTTCTATACGGATTTTTATCTGCCGCTCAAAAAAAATGTGCCGGACGCCCAAATCGATGTTATTCCTTATCCGGTCACGCCGGTAGGGCAATTCAATCCCATCTTCGTCAACCCGATCCAGATGACCGCAGTGGTCAATGCCCAAACCCAAAATCCGGAGGCGGTGATGAAATATGTGGACTTTGCCTCATCGGAGGAATTTATGAAGACCATGTATTTCGGCATTGAGGGAATCCACCGCCAAACGCAGGCCAGCGGCTGCCCCAAGATAACGGATATGGACAAATTGCGCAAGGAATTTAATTTTGGCGCTGGGGATTTCGGGATGCTGACCTCTCCGACTCTTTCGGGAGGCTGTTATTACAGCAAGGAGAAGCTGGACGACAAAGAGCCGCTGCAGCGGTATGTGAAACAGATGTTCGAGCGAAACTCGGACTATGTGAACTTCAATCTGGAGGTGGCTGGCCCCACTCATGCGGAGCAGCTGCCGCAGCCCCCCCAGGAGATCCAGGCCATCCTAGACCAAACCAGCAGGCATGTGAGTGTAGACGGGGATATCTGGATGAAGGCCATTCTGACCCCGAATTTCTCAACCCTTGAAGCCCGCCGGGAGGCGGAGGAGATGTGGAAGCAAGCCGGCGGGAGCCATGTGGATGAGTGGTACCGCAGCTACTATGCCAATAACAGAAGCGATTTGATTATGACGGAGGACATTTACCAGATATTCAGAGAACAGCGGGCCTTCCAGAAAAGAATCCCTGCGGGTGCAGGCTAAACCGGGCAATTCCTGGTTTGGCCTGTTTTTGCGGGGATTAGCGGGATTGACAGCGGGCTTATGCCGCCTTTATAATTGACTTAAAATTAAGTCAAAAATTGAATGAGAAGGGAGCAGCCTATGTCACCGCGGAAAAAAGAGCAGAATGAGCAGGTGCGCCAGGCGCGGAAGCAGGAAATTCTGGATGCGGCCCTAAGCGTTTATGTGCGCCTGGGGTATAACGGTACGGATATGGATATCGTGGCTGCGGAGGCCGGGTTGGCCAAGGGGCTGATGTATTATTACTTCAAAACCAAGCGGGAGCTGTTCCGGGCCATGTTCGAGGAGGTAATGGAGAAGGCCATGGCGTCTCATCACCGGTTTGCTGCGGAATGCGCCGGGTTAGGTCCTGTGGATTGGCTGGCCGCGTATACCTGGCGGATGTTCGGGCTGGCGGGAAGTGATCCCCGGGTGATTCAGTTTTCCATGCGGCTGCCCTTCGACGCACATGCAGTATTCGGCCCTGACCAGTGGCAGGAGGGGATGAAACGCTCCGCCGTTCATCTGGAGGCGATTGCTGCTGCCATTAGCAAAGGTGTGGAGTTGGGAGAAATCCGCCAGGTGGATCCGGTATTTGCCGCCAACTGCTTCTGGACGGTCTATGTGGCCAATCTGTTCCAGTTTACCCGGATGATTGGCGGGTCAGAGCCGGGTCAGCAATCCTCCTCCCAGCGTGAGGACAGCGGTATGGCGGAAGCGGCCGGAGCGGTAGCGGCCTTTTGCTTCGGCGGGCTGGGAGTGCCGGAGAAGCGGTGGAGTCCGGCCTTAAGCCGCGCGATGGAGTCAATGGCAGCCGAAAGGGGCGTGGATGGGGAATGAAAGTATTTAAATCGGAAACGGGCCGGCAGCAGGTATGGGAATCTTATGACAAACTGTTAAAGCAGTGGGGTGTCGAGGTGGAGGAAGAGGACCTGGAGACCTCCTTCGGGAGCACCCATATTATTCGGACGGGCAGCCGCGACCTGCCGCCATTGCTTCTGTTTCACGGCGTGGGGGATAACTCGGCGCTGATGTGGGTGTACAATGCCCGGGAGCTGGCGGAGCACTTTCATCTTATTGCCGTGGATACCATTGGGGGCCCGGGCAAAAGCCGCCCCAATGAACGCTACAAGCGGCAGGGAATGGACCATAAGCTCTGGTTCGGGGAGCTGCTGGACGGTTTGGGGGTGGAGCAGGCGTATGCCGCCGGTGTTTCCATGGGCTGCCTTCTGGTGCAGACTCTGCTGATTGCATGGCCGGACAGGATCAAGGGGATCGTCGGAATGGCAGGGCTGCCGGTTCATCCCGGATTGAAGAGCTTTTCGCTAAAGGCAATGACGGTATTTTTGCCGGAAGCCTTGTTCCCCACCGAGAACAATACCCGAAAACTGCTGCTGAAGATGTCCGGCGCGAACGCCTCGGTATTCACAGATAATGAACTGCTTATGCGCCACTACGGGCAACTGCTGCGCCACTCCAACAAGATGGCCATGGCCAAACATCCACGCAAACGGTTTACGGCTGAGGAGGCTGCCATTCTCAGGGACAGGGCTCTGTTCCTGGTGGGAGATAAGGACCGGATCGCCTACTATCCGGGCTGCGGGCAGGTTTTGGAGGAGCTGGGGATTCCCCACGAGATTCTGCCGGACACGGGGCACGGGATTAATCATGAGCAGGCGGAAAAGGTCAATCAGAGCATGATTAAAAATTTGCGACATTTTGGAGCAAAAAATGTTTCGCAATGATACATATTGTGTTAGAATTAAATAGACAGCTATGCTGCGGTACCCGCTGCACCGAAGACGGATGAAATGTCGGAGAAGGCCCTCAAACCGTCTCTGTCGGTTTCGAGGCTTCCATAACACATCCGGCCTGAGGCTCGGACCATGTTATTTCAGGGTAGCAGCTTCTTCTTTGGCATATGGAATATTTCTGTTCCTAGTGCCTTTTTTTGTACATAAATGCATATTGTTGTTACTATTAGAAAGGAGTGAATACTAGCTTGAGACAGAAACGAAAATCAGAACGAATCAGCCGGGTTTCCTTAACGATGATCTGCATGATGCTGCTTCAGATGATGCTGCAGCCCTTCTCCGGCTTCAGCTTTGCGGAGGCGGCGGAGCCCATTGAGGGCTTCAGTATGTTCAAAACGGCGGATAAAACGGAGGTCCAGGTAGGGGAGGAGTTTTATTACACCATCTCCTTCCAGGCCGACAGCCCCACCGCCGTAGGCAAGGATATCAAGATTGAGGATGTTCTGCCGCCCGAGCTCCAGCTAATTTCACCGCCCCCCGGCTGGACCACAAATGGGCAGACGCTTACAACCTACGTAGGCCCCAGCTATTCCTTCCGCCTGGAATCCGGCTCCAGTGCCGTCCACCAGTTTAAGGTGAAGGTTCGGCCCACGGGCAAGGCCTCTCCGGTAACGGCAGTCAACACGGTAGTGGCTACGGATTTGACCGAGCCGGGACACCGTACGGAGGCAAGCGCATCCGTTGTAATTAAGGCGGATCCCACCCCGTCCACCCCAACACCCACCCCGTCTCCTACTCCTGTGGAGGCAACCTACAGCCGGTGGGAAACCTTCAAAACCCAATTTACAGGCTATGATCCTTCCGTTCCGATTATCGGCGGACCCGTTACATATAAGGTGGGAATCAAAGGTACGGCAGGCACCAACGCCTCCGGTACTCTGAAGGATATCCAGCTGGTGGATCAATTGCCCTGGACTCTGCCGCCGGACGTGAAGGTCACCTTCCCCAATGCGGCTCCCGGAGGCAGCACCCGTGTGTACGATGAAACAGCCAACACGGTGACGTGGAGTGTATACAGCTTAAACGCAGGCCAGACCTTCGAGGATACGATTCAGGTGAATTTCCCGGATTATTACGGCTACGCGGTGTATTCTCCTGTGGATCAGGTCAACACCGTTACCCTGGCCACCTACAGCGTTACCGGAAACGGTACGGTTGGCGGGACTACCAGCTCCGTTACGGCCAAATTCGGTCCTCCGGTAGCGGCGGCTCCTTCCTTGTCCAAGTCCGTGCAATACGATTTCCGCTATCCCGGCCAATGGCAAACCTACACCATCAGCGGCATTGCCAATGTGGTGGCGAACGCCAACAGTGCCTTGACCGATGTGGTGCTGGTGGATCGTGTGCCTGCGGAAATGGATCTCACCTCCGTTACAGTGCCTGCGGGCTTGAGCATCCTTGAATTCGAAACCAGTACGGCACCCGGGGTCTGGAAGCCTGCCACAGGCATCAATCCTAACGGTGCGGCCAGGGCAATCTCTATCGGCCCCGGTGTGGGCAGCCCCATCCGCTTGACGGGAGATGAATATCTCACCGGCTTGAAGTGGACCTTCGCCAAGCTGGAGGCGGGTAAAACTATCGCTCCCATCACCCTGGAGGGCAAGGTGCGGGAGCGCAACCCCAAAACCTCGGCTCCCATCGTTCACGGTACAACGGTAACCAACCATGCTTTGCTGGATTATAAGCTGCTGGATCCGGTGAACCCCGGCACGGTGCTGCAGGGAGAACAGAAAACCGCCAGCGCCAGCTTCAAGATTAACGAGCCTAAACCCTGGCTGACGGTTAACAAAACCTTCGCCACCAATATGACGTACGGACCTCTGAATCATGTCCCCTATACCATCAAGGTGGGCAATGATCTGAAGGCTACCGGCCCTTATCATAATCCGGTTATCTATGATGTGCTGCCTGCCGAATTCGAATATTACACTGATCCGCTGATTGCCGATCCGGCAGCTGCCCTGGCCCAGTCCTACAAGCTGGTAGGCGCTCCGGCAGGGCTGGCGAAGCCCAAGCTGGAGATTCTGCCTCCCGCTCCTGCGTCCTCCGTTTATGCGGGCAGAACCCTTGTGAAGTGGTATTGGGATGAACCGGTAAAGCTGAATCCGGGCGAAAGCTTCCAGCTGACCTATACCGCCAAGGTCAAAGCGGGTACCGAGCAGAACAGCATGGGGTACGCCAATGATGTCTTTATTACTACGGCCCAACCGGCTACGTTCTGGTATAACGGCGATCCCGATCTGGATGGTCCGGTGCAGGGCGGTCCTAATGACCGGGAGCGCTGGGAGCAGGTGCACGGAGCCATTGCCAATCCCAATCTGCCCTCCGGCAGCAATTACGGATTTTATGTGCATGACCAGGCGCGGGTTCCGATTGTGAAGGTGGCGCTGGTTCAGTCCACCAAGTGGAACAGAGGGGATCTGGATCCGGTGTTTGTAGCCAACGACAATCCCTCCTATGTGGGAGCTCCTGCCGTGCCGGTGCTTCCCGTGGATACCCCGGTAACGCCGCCCTATACGGAGTTCCCGCGCTACAGCGTGAGCTTCGAGGGAGGTACAGCCGACTACAAGGTAGTCATCCGCAACAGCGGCAATACCCGTCTGGGCAAAATTGATGTGCTGGATATTCTTCCCTATGTGGGCGATGCGGCGCTTCGGGTATCGGGTACGGGACTTAGCCCCCGTGGTTCCCAATGGCGGCCCAATCTGGCGGAGGTGCCCCCCTCCGGGATGAAGACCTTTACGTCATCCGAGGCCACCGGAAGCAAAATGGTTCAGTTCAATCTGAACACCTTCTACAGCAAATCCACGGACCAGGATAAGGTGGTCAATTTCACCAACGCCTCCGGCGGCAAAACCGGCTGGGTTCCTCAAGCTGATTTTGCCAGCAGCGATTTGTCGGATATCCGGTCTCTGTATTTCGAGATCAGCAGCATTACCGGCAGTGATGGCGGCCCGGGTTTGAAGGCCGGAGATTACATTGTGCTGGATTGGAAGATGGATGCCCCGGTCGGTGCACCTAAGGGCAAAATCGCCTGGAACTCCTTTGCCATCCAAGCTCAGGAAATCAACAATGGTCTGAAGATGCTTCCCACTGCGCCCAATAAGGTCGGCTTTATCATCGACCCCTCGGATGCACATCTGCCGCTGGGCGAAATCGGCGACTTTGTCTGGTTTGACAGTGACCGAAACGGGCTGCAAAATGAACGGTTTGACGGTGATCCGCAAAAATCCGGGATCAACGGCATTACGGTGAATTTGTACCGGGATGGAGTTGAAGGACCCTTCAAATCCAGCAAAACAGGCTATGACAGCAGCGGCAATCCGGGTTATTACCTGTTCCAGGGACTTGCAGCGGGGAAATATACAGTGGAATTCCTGGTCCCTGATGCTTATGATTTGACGGTGGCCAATGCGGAAGGGCCGGATCCGTCCCATACCAACGGCAATGATTCCAATCTGACGGTGAAACGGGGTTCATCCGGAGGGGTGACAACCTACCGCACGGATTGGATCACTCTGGGCGAGGCGGAGAAGAACCGGACCATTGATTTGGGTCTGGTGGAGGCAGACCGGTCGGGTTATCCCACTGCGAAGCTCACGAAGGAAATTACCGGCGTGGAGCAGGGCAGTGCAGCAGATGCTCCGGCAGGCACGGCATATGCAACGGAAGGCAATGTGGTGAAATATGCCATTACCTTCACCAATACCTCCTCCGTGGTGCTGCATAATATCAAGCTTGCCGACCGGCTGGACCGGGGGCAAAGCGGGTTCGTCTTTACCAAGCTGATCTATGATGGCCAGGAAGCCGCATTGAACGGCAACGGGCATGCTCATCCGGAATTTATCAGCATACTCAATAATGATGGGACTGTGGCAGAGCCCTATGTGACTGTGCGCAGCCTCGACCCGGGCAAGACCATCCGGCTGGAGGGGCAATACACGGTTGCCGCGGCGGATGCGGACGGTACGCCGCTGGCCAATGAGGCTACGGTCTACTATAATGAGGCGGCGGAGCCGCTGAAGGCTTCAGCAGAGCTTCCCATCGCTGCTATCCGCGTGGAAAAAACCGGGGATGCTGCGGAGGTCACCCAGGCTGGAAATGCTGTTAAGTACACAGTTACGGTAACCAACACCGGTTCCATTCCGCTTCATCAGGTGAAGCTGACGGATACCAAGGTGGCGAATCTTCCGGTGATTCCGAAGCTGGAGCCGGGAGAAGTGTATACGCTGGATTACAGCTATATCGTGTCCAGTGCGGACATGGCCGGCAGCGAGTTGGTGAATACAGTGACCGCCAAGCCGGAAGAAACGGTGCGGGGCAGTGATACCCATACCATTCCGGTGAAGGGCAATGGAGGTCCAACCCCAACGCCCGCCGTAACGCCGACTCCGACACCAACCGCAACACCAACCGCAACACCAACGCCAACACCGACACCAACATCGACGGCAACACCAACACCTACGCCGACAGGGACGCCAACTCCGACACCTACGTCGGAGCCGACAAGTGAACCGACTAGCGAGCCTACATCAGGCACTGGCGGAACGCCTTCGCCAACCCCGACTCCTTCGGGTTCGCCGGAGACGGACATTGATGAAGAAACGCCGCCTTTGGGCGGACCGACGCCGACTCCTGGAGTAACTTCAAGCCCGGCTCCGACACCAACAGCAGGTGTCAGCTCCAGTCCGACCCCGACTCCGACGCCGGCCGCAAGTAGCGGCTCACCCGCTCCTACTCCCGGCTCCAGCCCGGGTTCGGGTGGGGGGGATGAGGTGATCCTGGGCGACGATGAGTCCCCGTTAGGTGCGCCAGGCACCGGTGGTAATACGGCAGGCAGTCTGCCGGTCACCGGTGAAGACAGCAGACTGGTTTGGGAGCTCACCGGCTTCGGACTGCTTTGCCTGGGTCTGCTGGTGCACAGACGGCGCCGCAAGCTGTAGGCCACAAGAAGTAAGCATGGAGCAGCAGAACGTTGCTGGTCGATATAAGGCTGCGGAACCGCCGGGAGTTTTCCCGGCGGTTTTTGCTTTGTCCGCCCACCCCGCTGCAGATATCCGTTCGCCGACAGGTCTATGGCGCGACCACAGTGCGAAGCAGCTTCTGCGCGGTGGAGAGGGCTCCAGCGGGACGAACCGCCAAGCACAAAGGAGCCTCTTTGCTGTAGCAAAGCGACTCCTTCATGTTGTGCCGCACATGGCGGCGCCGATCTCCCTGAGCTAACGGACATGGGAGACGCTATTTGGTCCAAAACACACCATTCTAAAATCTAACGGACCCCAGCGCCTTTATTTGAAGGAAACGGGGCCGAGGAGACATCAAAATCAAGGAATAAGTGCCGCTGGGTCCGTTAGAAATTCAAATCGAGCGCAACTAGGCAAATAAGAGCGCTGGTGTCCGTTAGCCGCCCCTTCAACTTTTCCCCGCTTGGAGATGTAACAGAAGGGAGAAACCGTTATAGTGGAGATAGGAGCCTGACGGAGAGGAGAACCACATGACAAAAAAATTATCCTACGTTCTCATATTGGCCGGCCTGCTGGTGATGCTGTTCCCCTTTGCGCGGGAGTGGTACTATGACTGGCGGCAGGAACGGCTGCTCAGCGAGATGGAGCGGCAGATGTATCAAGCGGAGGACCCCGCGGCGGAAGCGGCCCGGGAGGCAGCCTACCGGGAGTTGTCCCAGCTGATGCAGCGGGAGGCGCAGGTGCTGCCTGGCGAAGAGCCATCCGCCGAAGCGGCGCTTCCAGCGGATGGTGCCTCATCCACGGCCTCCACCGCAGCGGAGGCACCTGCAGCCACACCCAAACCAACCCCTACGCCCAAACCGGCCATTGCCATTTTGACCATTGAGAAGATCAATCTGAAGCTGCCGGTGCTGGAAGGGGCAACGGAGGAGAATATGAAGCTGGCCGCCGGCCATATGGTGGAGACTACCCCACTGGGCCAAACGGGAAACGCCGCCATTGCCGCCCACAGGGCGCTGACCAAGGGCCGGCTGTTCAACCGGCTGGATGAGCTGGAAGAGGGTGACCAGATTGTCGTGGATCAAAAAGGGGAGCGCACCGTGTACACCGTGTACAAAACCTTCCTCGTGGAGCCCACGGATGTGTCTGTTTTGCGGGGGAACAAAAAGGATAAGGTGCTGACGCTCATTACTTGCGATCCTGTGGTCAACGCTACCCACCGGCTGATTGTCCAGGCCAAAGCGGATTGATGTGCCTAAAAGGCGGGCTACATTAGGATTATTCTCTGTTCAGAATCTGTTCAGATAAGGGAGCTATGATGGGTAAATAATGCTTGTCCATTATACATCTTCTTTGAATGGAGGTCCTTACAGTGAGAAAATCCCGTTTTGTAAGTCATTACCGCGCCAGAATGTGGAAAAAACGAATCGGTATGTTCATGACAGCCGTGCTATTAAGCGCCCAGGTGCTTTACGGCATTACGGCTTATGCAGCCCAAGCGGCAGCGGAAATAAGCAATCAAATGAATATTTTGACCACGGCCACTATGGCGGTCTACAATGACGACCAATACACCGAGCCGGTTACCGGAACAGTGTACAAGCAGCAGTCCAAGGTCCTTCTGAACTATAATTGGGAGCTTCCCGACGGTCATGGCTACAAGGCCGGGGATACCTTCACCTTTGATCTGCCGGATGCCTTCAAGCTCTACAATGATGTGACCGGCCAATTGAAAATGCCGGATGTGGACGGCAATGTGGGAACCTTCACCGCGTATCAGAGCAATCATAAGGTTGTTATGACCTTCAATGATTACATAGAGCAGAATTACGGGGTGCACGGCACGCTGGCCTTTAAGACGGAATTCAAGGAATATGCCGTTACCGAACAATCTGTTCAAGAGATCAAGCTGCCCATTAACGGCGTTATGGAGACAGTGAGTCTCGTTTTCCAGCCTAAGGGAGGGGCAGTGATCGCCAAGAAGGGCGAGGTGCAGGGCTACAATGCCAAGGACATCAGATGGACCGTGGATGTGAATACCTCCATGGCCTCGATTGCCGGAGCAGCGGTAGCGGATGTGATTCCTGCAGGATTAGGAGCTCCCCAGGATGTTAAGGTCAACAAGCTGAATGTCACCATGGGCGGAACCGCCGGCACTCTGGGGGAGACTGTAACCGAGGGAGTGTATTACTCCTACAGCTACGATACCGCCTTGAGAACGGCCAATGTCGCGTTTTTGAATCCCATTGACTCGGCTTACCGGATTACTTTTACTACACCTATCACGGACTTCACCAAAACCTCCTTTGAAAATAAAGCGACCCTGACAGGCACAGGACCGTCTCTGCCCAAAAGTGCTACAGATACCGTAAAGCCTGCCCGGGGGGCGCAGCTGGAAAAGTCTGCCGGAAGCCAGAACGAGCAGAGTGTGGAATGGACCGTGAAGGTCAACTATGATGAACGAACCTCAGCGGGAACACAGGTGGAGGATTGGTTCAGCGCCAACCAGACGCTGGACGTGTCCACGGTTAAGGTATACCCGGTAACCTTCCCCAATGCTAATGGCAGCGGGCCTAAGCAGGGAACCGCGCTGACTGCAGGAACGGATTATACGTTAACGGGTCCATTGAGCGACCCCGCCCGTCCCGGACAAGCCGGGTTTCGGATCACCTTCACCGGCTCCATCGACAAAGCGTACAACATCGTCTACAAGACCAAAGCAAGTGGCCGGGTGTATGCGGACAGCGACACGGACAGCAGCCAAACGGTTACCAATACGGTCTATTTTAACGGAACCGAAAAAAATGCCTCCAAAAAGCTGGATTCCAGCATTTTGACCAAAAGCATCACCACAAGGGACTATAACACCAAAACCGTCGGCTGGAAGATTACCGTAAACAATGACAAAAAGCCCGACGGCACCTATTACACCATGCAAAACGCTGTGGTGACGGATACCTTCTCCCTCCAGGGCCTGTCCTTTGATGAAGGCAGTCTTGTGGTTAAGGGGAATAATAACAAGACCCTGGTTAAAGGAACGGATTTCACTCTGGCTCCTAAGGACGGCGACTATGCCAATGGATTTGTGCTTGTATTTGCAGTGGACCTGACAGGTCCTTGCACCATCGCCTACAACACAGGATTCGATCTGGCCAACCAAACCGCCGGGGGCAAAATATTCCCCAACGCCGCCCATGTAGCCTGGACGGAGAACAGCACACCGCATGAGCAGGCGGTATCCCAGCCCTTTGACCCCAATGCGTACACCAAGAACAACGGCTTCAAAAACGGCAGCTATGACGCCGTGAAGAAGGAGCTGAACTGGTCGGTTGGCTTCAACTACAACCTGTGGACGCTCCAGAATGCGGTGGTCCGGGACGTAATCGAAGCGCCCCAGAAGCTTGTTGATCAATCTGTAAAGGTTTACGCTATGACCATTGCGCCGGATGGCAACACAACCAAAGGTGCGGAGATCACCAGTGGGTTCACCATTACCCTGCCTGATGCCGCCAACGGACATACACTCACAGTGGCATTTGACCAACCGATTACCAAAGGCTATTACCTGGTATACAAAACAAGCCTGGAGAATGTGCTGGTGGACACCAATGCTGCGGATACCGCCAACCTGTACGACGGAGCGGTGCCCAAGTCGGAAAACCTGACTGCATCGGTGAACATTCCCTATACGAATGAATATGTCACCAAGTCGGGAGCCCAAAGCGGGGACCGGATCAATTGGACCATCAATATTAACCGCAACCAGTCTACCATCGAAAATGCCGTTATTAGGGATACAGGATCTGCCAACCAAATGTTTGTGCAGGATTCCTTCAAGGTGTACAACACGGTGGTCACCCAGAATTCCTCCGATCCCACCAAGGTCAATGTGACCAAAGCGGGCACCCTTCTGCAGAAGGGAACGGACTACACCCTTGAATACAGCCAGGACCAGAATGGTAAGCCTGTCTTTGTGCTGACCTTCCTGAATACCATCACTGTACCGTATATTCTCGAATACCAGACTTTGGTTGTTGCGAATAACAATGAAACGGTATCGAATACCGCTCTGTTGTCCGGCACCAATGTGACCAGCACCAAAACCAGCAATACCTCGAATGTGGTGGTTAAATTTTCCTCCGGGGAAGGAACCGGAAGCGGCGGCATCACCAATGCCAAGCTTACTGTTGTGAAAAAGGACGCGGCTGATTCCAATGCGCGGCTTGCCGGCGCGGAATTCGATCTGTACCGCAAGTCCAGCTCCGGTGAGATTTATGTGGCCAGCGGAACGACGGATGCTCAGGGCGAAATTGTGTTCACCCGTTTGTACGGGGGGAGCTATGTGTTGAAGGAGGTTAAGGCGCCGGCAGGGTACCGTTTGGACTCGACGGTCCGCAATATCACCATCAATACCGCCGCGGCTACTACGGTGCTGACCAATGAGAAGCTTTCAACACCGACTCCAACACCAACAGCGACACCAACAGCAACACCGACAGCAACACCGGCGTCAACGCCAACAGCAACACCGACGTCAACGCCAACAGCAACACCGACACCAACACCGACGGCAACGCCAACGGCAACACCGACGCCGACGGCAACGCCAACGGCTACACCAACGCCAACGGCTACACCAACACCAACGCCAACGTCTGATGGTAATTCAGGCGGGTCAGGGGAGGAACCAAGCACTCCGTCTCCCAGTCCCACTGTTAGCCCCAGCGTTAGCCCGACACCTGACGTGACGGCCAGTCCGACACCGCAAGCCAGCACGGAGCCTTCGGTTAGCCCGACACCCAGCACCACGCCGGAGCCTGGAACACCGGAGCCCACACTGACGCCGTCCCCGTCGCCGACGCCTATAACCGAGATTACGGATCAGGACACGCCTAAGGGAGGCTCCCTGCCGGTACCGGAGGGAGGAAAGGTAGATATTGCCAAACCCCCGGGGCATGGCACATTAAGCCTGGACGATACCGGCAAATGGCTGTATACACCTGACCCTGGATATACCGGGAAGGATTCCTTTACAGTCAATATTGTGGACAAGGATGGAAACGGGGAAGATCTGCTCATCGAAATCGATGTGGAGGAGGTCCCCCTGGGAGGTTTGCCTGCGCCGGAGGTAGCCACCTTACCCAAAACCGGCGAGGAGCGGAGATTGCTGTGGCAATTGACAGGAATCGGTCTGCTGGTTGCAGGGATTTCCCTGCGGAGATTCCGTTTGAAGCGGTAACGCAAATCGCAAGCGAAAGAAAGCTGCCGGACAGAGAATCCGGCAGCTTTTTTTGTCATTCAAAATAATGTCTTTCCTGTGAAGGACAGGCTATAGGTACTAGCATATTTTTCTACAATTCTATTGAAAAAATGTCGAATTTCTGATAGATTAAAACCAAAGGCAATACACGATAAATGGCAAACCTGCCGAAAGGCCGGGACGCAAAGCTACAGGGTCTTCCCTTCTCAAGAAGGATGGCAGCCAGCTACCGAATGCAATTGGCTTTTTTCATTGTTCATGTATCACCCGAGCCTACACCGATAAACGGCAAACCTGTTGAAAAGCAGGGACGCAAAGCTAAAGGGCCTTCCCTTCGTCAGAAGAATGGCAGCCAGCTCCCGAAGGAGGTTTTTTGTATGCGGAAGTTCATCACGTCTATTGTTGCAGCAAGCATGCTTTTCGCATATGCATCCGCCGCATCTGCCGCATCCTGGTTGAACGACAGCAAGCTTTCAGCCGGTTCCATCGGCGTCCAATACCAAGCAGATTCCGGTGCCCGGGTAAAAGTCATGGTTACCAAGGACGGGACAAGCTACACCTACGATTTGAAGAATAACGGAACCGAAGAAAGCTTCCCGCTCCAGCTGGGCGATGGAACCTACAAAATTGCCGTACTGGAGAATACCACCGGCAACAAGTACAAAAATGTGTACTCGGCTACCAAGGATGTTGTGCTGGCCGATGTCAACGCCGTTTACCTGAACTCCACCCAAAATGTGAACTGGGCCGCCGCTCCGGAAGTTGTGGCGAAGGCCAAGGAGTTGACTGCAGGCTTGAATACCGACGAAGCCAAGGTCAAGGCCATCTATGACTATATTATCGGTTCTGTAACCTATGATTATGAGCTGGCTGCCAATGTTGCTAGCGGGTACATTCCTAACCTGAGCCAAGTATTGGTAGACGGGACAGGCATCTGCTACGACTATTCCTCCCTCTTCGCCGCCATGACCCGCAGCGTAGGCGTTCCCACCAAGCTGATGATGGGCACATCGGAGTACGTCAACGTATATCACGCCTGGAATGAAGTGCTTCTGAACGGGGCATGGGTAACCGTGGATACCACCGTGGATGCAGGCAGCGGAAGCGCCGCCTTCGCCAAGGACAGCAGCAAGTATGTTGCCGCTAAGAGCTACTAATAAACAGCAAACACCGGAGGAGCGAATCCTCCGGTGTTTTTTATTTCTTTTTGCGGCCTGCAGCCCGTTCCTCCCGCTCCCATTTTTTGAGGTGGGAATAGGGGTCGAAGGACCATTCAGCCAAGCCATTGTCCCGGTAGAGGCCAAAATGAAGATGCGGAGGGAATTTGCCGGAGGTGCCGGGTTTGCCGTAGCCGGAGCTTCCCACCCAGCCGATCACCTGCGCAGGCTTGACCACATCGCCGGTTTTGATCTCCTTGTTGAAGCCGGAGAGATGAGCGTAATAATGGTACACATTATTCAGGTCCCGAATGCCTATTCTCCATCCGCCGAAGGGATTCCAGCCCATTACCTCGATAATCCCGTAGCAGGTGCTGCGGACCGGTACACCGTGGTGGGCAAACAGATCAGTTCCCTCATGAATCCGGTCGCCTCCCCACCCGCGGCTTGCCCCCCAGGTATCCCGGTACGAATAATCCGCCCCCAAGGGAAGAGGAAACGCATGAGTAAACAAGTCCAGCGTGCCGTTGGCGGCATAAATTTTGGAGAACTGGAGAATCCGTTCGACCGCCCGGTTATTCTGGTAATATTCCCATAACCCGATCCGGAAGCTTTCCTCATCCGTCCCGAATTTGGTGATCTGCCGTGCGAAGGCGGCCAGCCTGTCCAGATCGCTGTTCCGGTCCGCCTGCCCATCTCCGTTTCCGTCCAACCCTTTGCCGCCGAATGCCGCAATCCCTGACGGACTGGTATCCGTCCGGTCCGGATTGGCCAACCCCGCCCAATCCTCCGGGGAGAAATAAACGGCCACCAGCCCGTCGCCCGGTGTGCGCTTCTTCACAAAGTTCATGGTGCGTTCATATTGATCGGCCGCGGCCAAATCAAACCACCTGATGCCTGTAATGGTGCTGGTTTCCTCAAACAGGGTCTTGCGTTCCCCATAGGTCTGATCGGCCGCCGCAGCGGCCGGGGGAGCCGAAACCTCCGCCTCTGCCCCTGCCGGTTCCGCAGCTGCAAGCCCTGCTCCGGTCAGCCAGACGAAGGCCGCTGCTGCCGCGAGACCGCCGTATCGGTGCCGCCGTCCCATAAGATCGTCCTCCCGCTCCTGGTTTACGCCAATTTGGCATGTACGCCATGTGTGATGTGCTATACTTAGCATGTTTAAGGGAGTCGAATTTTATCCTGATGGGAGGCGCCGGCCTTGGAGCATTCGCACAGACAAGAGCACACCGACGGGGGAATGGTGGTCATTCAGGCCAACCTGGATGATATGAATCCGGAATTTACATCTTATATAACCGATCTTTTACTGGATGCGGGGGCCAACGATGTATACTGGATCCCAATTATTATGAAAAAGGGCAGGCCCGGCATCATGCTGAATGTATTGGTGGATGAAGAAAGGATTGCCGCAATGGAGCGGGTGATTTTTGCGGAAACCACCACACTGGGGCTGCGGTACATACGTGCGGAGTGCCACCGGCTTGGCCGGGAGTTTGTCCGGGTGGAGACCCGCTTCGGCCCCATGACGGTGAAGGTGGGGGTTCACCAAGGGAAGATAGTGCAGTTCGCCCCCGAGTTCCGGGAATGTGAGGAAGCCGCGCGGCGTCACAAGGTGCCCCTGAAGGAAGTATATGAAGAGGTGAGAAGCAGCTACCGGAATATGGCGGGACCGCTGGTCTGACGGATTATACAAACAAAAAAGTGAATGGATGTCCCGCGGCGACCGTACCAACGGCCCCTGCGGAAGATGCATTCACTTTATTTGTATTCTATGCTGCCGCACGGCAGGTTAGTGCTTGGTATCGCAGGAGGCTTCCCCGCTCAGGGTCTCCTGTTCATGTGTATGGGAGTGAGAGTGGGAATGGCCGCCGTGATGATGTTCATGAGTATGGTCGTCCTCATGAGCATGTGTATGCCCGTGATGGTCATCACCGTGATGGTGATGATGTCCATGCCCATGTTCATCATCGTCCCCATGATGATGGTGGTGGACATGCTCATGTGAATCGCCGTGGTGGTGATGGTGATGGGCATGCTCGTGGACATGTTCCACATGATGCAGCTCATGCTGGGTATGCCACTTATCCAGGTACGGCTCCGTATGCCCGATCACCACCCGAAGCACATTGGGCTGATCGGCCAGATCGCGGGTACCTGCCCCATAGCCGATGCTGTCCACGATCATAGACGGCAGGGACATGAGGAAACCGGTAGCCGCACCGGCAATGATGCCTGCGCCTGTAGGCGTGGTCAGCTCCATCCGCAGACGGCTTTCGGCAACGGGAATTCCCCTCATCATCTCCAGGGTGGCTGGAGCCGGAACAGGATACAAGCCGTGATCGATGCGGATGGAGCCGGATCCCAATGGGATCGGAGAGCTGATAATTTTATCCGCCTCCAGGGAATCCAGGGCCAGCGCAACCCCGATTACGTCCACAATGGAGTCGATGGCTCCTACTTCGTGGAAGTGCACACGCTCCACCGGCACATCATGGATTTTGGCCTCCGCTACGGCAATTTTCTCGAAGATGGAGAGTGCCAGCGCGGTGGCTTTTTCGCTGAAGCCGGCCTGGACGATCATCTCCACGATTTCCTTGTAATGGCGGTGCTGCTTGGGCGGGTTGGCCTCATCCAGGAGCACATCCAGCTTCAGGGCGGAAACACCCCGTTTGGTCACCCGGGTCCAACGGAGGGAGAAGGAATCTACCGGCAGCTTGGCCAGCTCCTGCTCCACATAATCCTTGTCCGCACCCGCATCCACCAGCGCTGCCAGGGTCATGTCCCCGGCAATGCCTGAAAAACAATCCAGATAAACGATTTTCATAAAGGTGATTTCGCCTTCTTCTCCAGATTTTGTTGGATGACTCCGGCTGCATATCCTGCGCCAAAGCCGTTGTCGATATTTACCACGGTGACACCCGGGGCGCAGGAATTGAGCATCGCCAGCATGGCGGCAATGCCATTCAGGCTGGCGCCGTAGCCGATGCTGGTGGGAACGGCGATAATCGGCTTGGACACCAGTCCGCCCACCACACTGGCCAGAGCCCCCTCCATACCTGCCGCCACCACAATGGCGTCGGCTTCACGCAGGACGCTGATCCGTTCGAACAGGCGGTGAATCCCTGCCACGCCCACATCGTAGATGCGCTCCACCCGGCTGCCCAGCATTTCTGCAGTGATGGCAGCCTCCTCCGCTACGGGAAGATCCGAGGTGCCTGCACAGGCTACGGCTACGTAGCCGTTTTTGGAGGGAACGAAGGGCTTTTGGCGCCAGGAGATGGTGCGGCTAACCGGATCATAACGGGCGGCCGGTACCTCCTGCAGCACCAGTTCCGCCTGCTCCTGATTAACACGGGTGGCCAGCACCCGGTCCACATGCTCCATCAGCTTCACAAAAATAGCCCGAAGCTGCTCCGGTGTTTTGCCTTGACCGAAAATAACCTCGGGAAACCCGGTCCGGCGCTCCCGGTGCACATCCAGCCGGGCGAAGCCCATGTCCGCCGTGCCGTCGGGTTCCTTGGCCTTCAGCAGCTCCTTCATGTGGACCTTGGCCTCCTCCGGATTCAAATCCCCGGTATGGACCAGCTTCAGCAACTGATCAATATCCATTACTTGGCGACTTCCTTTCTTTGCTGCTTCAGGGACGGGGACAGCACCTCGTTCATGCTGCCGGTCCGGTATCCCGCCAGATCCAGCGTCACATAGGAGAAGCCCAAAGAGGTCAGCTTTTGATGGATGGCCTCCTTATGCTCCATAACCTTCATGATTTCCTCCGGAAGCACTTCAATACGGGCGATTTTATCATGATGGCGCACTCTGACCTGATAGAAGCCCAGCTCGGCCAGATAAGCCTCGGCTACATCCAGTTGGTCTATTTTGTAGCGTTCGATTTTGGTCCCGTACGGAATCCGGGAGGACAGGCAGGCGAAGGAGGGTTTATTCCAGGTTGTCAGCCCCAGCTCCTTGGACAGCTGGCGGATGTCCGCCTTGGTCATGCCGGCTTCCTGCAGGGGGCTGCGGACGCCACGTTCATTTTTGGCCTGGAGGCCGGGACGGTAGTCTCCCAGATCGTCCATATTGGATCCATCCACAATATAGCTGTAGCCCTGATCCTTGGCCAGCTGCTGCAGATGGCTAAACAGCCCTGTTTTACAATGGTAGCACCGATCCGGATTGTTGGCGACGAATTTCTCATTCTCGAATTCCTTCACCTCGGTTTTGATGAGACGCACACCCATCTCCTCCGCCAGTGCCACGGCCGCATCGAATTCACGGCTGGGGAAGGTTTCGGAAGCGGCGGTTACCGCCAACACCTGGTCTCCGATTTCCTGCTGGGCTCTCTTCAGCAGAAACGTGCTGTCCACCCCGCCGGAAAAAGCCACCAGAATGCGTCCCATATCACGCAGGATATCGCCAAGCAGGGCGTTTTTCTCCTCGATTGACAAAGCTTTTTCCACTTTCGATTCCCTCCGATCTAATAACGGCTTCTCTCTAGAAAGCCGGTTTATGATTCTGGTTCTGGTATGATCTGTATCTAAAGCAGGTTCAGATTTCTATTTTAGCATACAATCGGTGTCATGTCTGTTGGAGCGGGGGTGTTGCAGGCAGGATTTTGGCGGGCCAAATCTGATGCAGGTGGAAAATTCCTTTTCGTGTTATAATAAGAAAAGTCCGCCTTTTGGAAGGCTGGTTAACATATTCGTGCACAGCGGGGCTGCATCATGGGGCTTCCGGTGTGTTTGACATAGCGTAATAGCAAGAGATGGTGAAGGAGGCAGCGGTCTTGTATCATATCGGGGGCAATACCTATTCAGTGGTCTTGGACCATAAGAACGGATGGAACTATGAGGTTTTTCGGGACAGGTACAGCGAGGTGCTGGACCGGTATGATTTTATAGTGGGGGATTGGGGCTACAATCAGCTGCGCTTGAAGGGTTTTTTCAAGGAACCCAACAACAAGGGCAGCAAGGATGCATCCATTACGCTGCTCCATGATTATTTGAACGAATACTGCAATTTTGGATGCGCCTACTTTATTATTGAAAAGCTGGCCTCCCGTAAAAACGCTGAAGGCCGCGAGGACGGCGATGATTCCGAGGGGGATGGGGAAAAGCCGTATGAGGCGGAGCGTCCCCGGGAGTATGAGCTGAAGCCCCGGCACCAATACCAGCGCAAGCAGCAGGAGCCTGCTGAAGCCCGGCAGCGTGGTGGTCAGGAGAAGTCCACTGCTACGGTTCATGCTGTGGGGGACAGCGGGCGCAAATCCGGCAACCAAGAGGGCGGAGGCCGACGGGACGGCGAACGGGATTTCCGCAGCGGGCAAAAGAGTCCGGACAACCGCCGCGGCCAGGATGGTCCGCGCAACAACCGCGACCACGGCGGCGGTGGCAAACCCCGGGGTGAAGGCGAAGGCAGCCGCCAACGGGAGTTCGGCGGCGGCAAACCGCGCGAGCGGGAGAACAGCGGCCGCGAGGGTGAAGGCGGCAGGCAGCGGGAGCAGGACGGCCGCCGCCGTGAAAACCAGCAGGACTCCCGCCCCCGGGAGCAGCAGAACCGCCCCAACCGGGACCAGCATTCCGGCGAGCGGAAGCAGCAGGGACAGCAGAACCAAGGGGAAAAGGGCAAGCAGCATCCTCCCCGGAACAAACCCGGTGGTGGAGGCGGCGGAAATGGCGGAAACAGCGGAAGCGGTGAGCATCAACGCAACCGCGAGAAGGACCGGGAGAAGCGCAACGACCGCGACCGGGAAAAGGGGCGGGCTGAGCCCTTGGTATAACGGTTAGCTTCGTCTCATCTATCCGGTGCCGTGTCATTGCCCGGGAAATGTACAGAAGCCCAAGACAGAAGGCGGAGGAGCCTTCGGAGTCTTGGGCTTTTTGATTTAGGCGCATGCTAGGTCGTGTTTGCAAACCCGACCTAAGCAGGGATTGACGGATGAGCAGGGAATTGTGCCTATCTTTTATCGGTAAAATGGCAATTCCGGTTGGAAGGGTGTTAGCCGCAGATGCTAACGGACTCAGGAGACCCTATATGCCGGGAAATCACTGTTTTGTTGATCTAACGGACCCTGCAGCCGTTAATTGGTGCAACACCGCCGGTTTGGTTGTTTAGTGAAGCAAATAGCGTACCGTGTGTCCGCGAAAGTTGGAAAACCGGCTATTTTGAGAAAATAGCGGCTCCTCAGTCCGGATGGAAGTGGTGCAAGCCTACCCGAGGTTTCTCCGTACAGAAACCTGGCTGAGGAGGCCCCTAGTTGAAGTCATGCCCAATAAAGGCCTCCCGAACCCGGCTCCAGAAAGGGAACGGACGAAAGCGGGCGAAATGGATGGTTTCCTTGGACACCTGGCACCGGATGGAAGTAATCTGATTCTCCTGAAAGGACAGGTGGTCCAGCGTAATCAGGAACCGTCCCTCTGATTTCGGGTAGATGTCGCAATGGTGGTGCTTGGGCAGGATCATGGAGGAGCCCAGTGTCCTGTACACCCGGTTGTTGATGGAGGAGATTTCAGCGATTTGCAGAGCCTCCAGTGAGGGGTGTAGGATGGCGCCGCCAAGGCTTTTGTTGTAGGCGGTGCTGCCGCAGGGTGTGGAGATGCAGATGCCATCCCCGCGGAAGGTTTCGAACGGCTCATCATTTATGTTCAGTTGGGCAACCAGCGTAGAGTCGATTCCTTTGATGGTGAACTCATTGAGGGCCATGAAGGAATGGATTTCCCCTGCAGCCTTGACGACCTCCACTTCCACCAGCGGATAGGTGACCAGCCGGAGCTTGCTTGCTTGTGGAGGGGCATTCATCAGGGTAATCAGCTGGCTGATTTCGCCGGGCATCCAGTCGGCAAAAAAACCCAGATGTCCCGTATGAATCCCCACAAAGGAGGCTGTGGCCAGATTCCCGCGGAATTGGTGGAATGCCTGCAGCATGGTCCCATCGCCCCCGATGGACACTACAAAATCCGGCTCATGTCGGCTTTCGGTCATGCCATGAGCGGCTGCCAGAAGATGAAACTCCTTCACCAGCTTGCATGACTCCTCATCGCCCCGGTTGACAACAAAGTAATTCAAAACAGTACCTCCTAAGGGCTTTCCGCCAGGAAAGCCAGCATCGTAAGCATAGGCCAGGGTTTTGCCTCCAGGCAAAACCAGCATCGTAAGCATAGGCTAAGGGTTTTGCCTCCAGGCAAAGCCGTAAACTCATCATAAGCTTTTTGCCTCCGCCAAGCAATGCAGTTCCGTTGAAATTCCCTTCCCCAACAGAATGCCGGTGTTGCTGCAGAACAGGCTCAGCTTGCCGCATATTGACACGATGGTGTAACGGAACTCAGCGACTGTTAGCCGGCGAAAATGGTCAGCTGCAGGCGCTAACGGAACTTAAAGTGACTTAGAAGAAGATTTGAGCCCAAATTGGTTACTTGAGGAAGTCTAACGGTCGCTGAGTTCCGTTAAAATTCAAAATTGCCCGAATCCGCCGTCTAAGCGTTGTTGAGTTCCGTTAAAATTCCGGTGCGGGCTGACGCAGCCCAATTCCTGGAAAACCCCACCACTAACTAACTCACTAGTCAGCTGTCCATCCGCCCTCAGCGATCCCCCCCCACGCTCACATAACCCATGCCGCAAAGTCATACGCCTACTTAACCCCGCACGCCCACGCACCCGTTCTCTCAGATGCCACACACTCCCGCGAATCTTTTCCTCTACATGCCCTCTAGACGCCCTCTAGACGCTCCCGCGCCACCTTCTCATCTAAGACCCTCTACATGCTACCTGGCCCATGCCACGCTCCCCACGCCCGCAAAAAAACGGATGCCCTGATGATGATCCATCAGAGACATCCGTTCCATAGGCCGTACCAGACGGCCGTTATCAACCGCTCTACCGTCGCCAGCGTTATATCCGCAGGACCACCCGGCTACAGCATCGTTACTTCGTTCATCTCGAAATCATGGGCGAAGTCCGGGCTGATGGGGCGTACCCGGAGCTGGAAGTGCGGCCCGTGGCGCAGATGCGCCGGGAGCCGGCCCTCGAACTTGTAGGTGCCGGGGGAAACAGCTTCCCCGAACAGGGAGAAGGGCGCCACCACCGGGACCCATGCGCCGTTCTCCTGCTCCTCCCAATACAGAGCCTCCACCGCTACGTCCTTATACCAGATCTCACCCAGGTGGACGATCACGCCGATGGTTTTCATCAGACGTTTTCCCAAAGACTCGGCGAAGCTGACAGGGGGGGAGGGGTCCTCAACGCCGACGATTTTCACTGCCCACCACTTGGTGCGGATAAACTGTTTGTAATCCGCCATCCGGGTGGCCGCCGCGTAATTATCTGCGCTGAAATGTAGGGAGCGGTCCATAATTTTGGTGTAGTACAGATTGGTGTAGTCCTGCACCATCCGGTCCGTATTATACTGCGGCGCCAGTGTTTCGATGGAATGGACCATCCGCTTAACCCATTGAACTGGAACAGCAGCCCGGTCCTTGCGGTTATAGTAAAGAGGCACAATTTTCTCCTCCAGCACGCTGTACAGCGACTCCTGGTTCTCCTTGTCCTGCGTTTCCTCGTCCGCCCGGTTGTCGGCATCGATGGACCAGCCGTTTTCCCCGTCGTATCCTTCCTGCCACCAGCCATCCAGTACGCTAAAATTCAGCACACCGTTCAAGGCGGCTTTTTCGCCGCTGGTACCGCTGGCCTCATAGGGCCGCTTCGGGTTATTGAGCCAGACATCCACCCCTTGCACCAGGTAGCGGGCCATATTCATATCGTAATTCTCCAGCAGCACAATCTTGCCGCGGAAGCGGTCCGTCTGCGACAGCTGATGAATATCGCGCAGCAGCTTCTGCCCGGGAATATCCGCGGGGTGAGCCTTCCCGGCGAAGATAAACTGCACGGGCCGTTCGGGATCATTCACCAGCCGGTCCAGCCGCTCCTGATCTCGGAAGATCAGCGTCGCCCGTTTGTACGTGGCGAAGCGCCGGGCAAAGCCGATGGTCAGCACATCCGGGCGTAAAAAGACACTTCCGCTGTCATCGGGCTGGCCGTTGCGCCGCCGCTGCTCCTCCACATTGGTTTTGGCAAACAGGATAAGACGCTCCTTCAGGCGCTGCCTGATATCCCACAGAGTTTCCTCCGGCGCATCAGTCAGGGCAGCCCATTGCTCCCGGCCGCTTTGGTGAGTCCGCCAGTTCTCCGGCAGATAACGGTCCAACAGCTCCTTCCACTCCCGGGCCATCCAGGTGCGCAGGTGAACCCCGTTGGTCACATGCCCGATGGGAATTTCCGAGGCGTTCAGATTGCCGTGGAAGCCCTTGAACATATCCCGGGAAACAGCGCCGTGCAGCTCGCTTACCCCGTTGCGCATAGTAGCAGAGTTCATGGCCAGATAGGTCATGTTGAACACATTTTTGCTGCGGTCCAATCCCAACTCGATAATGGCCTGCCGGTCGGCGTTTAAGGAAGTCAGCAGCTCGCCCAGATAATGCTCGAACATCCCCACAGGGAATGCATCATGCCCGGCGGGAACCGGCGTGTGGGTAGTGAAAATCGTGCTGGCCCGCACCATCTCCAATGCCGCGGAGAAGGGCAGCCCGCCCCGGATATGCTCCCGGATGCGTTCTAAGGACAGGAAAGCAGCGTGGCCTTCATTAATATGGTAGACATATGGATAAAGCTCCAAAGCGCGGAGGGCCAGAATTCCGCCCATACCCAAAATGATTTCCTGCTGGATCCGGGTATCCTGATTGCCCCCATAAAGCTGGGCGGTGAGGGAGCGGTCATCATAGCTGTTGCCGTCTACATCCGCATCCAACAGATACACGGGTACGTTGCCAACCCGGACCTCCCAAACCTTCAGCCGTACGGCCCGGCCGGGCAGCTCCACGTAAACATGGACCTCCTCGTTATTCCGGATGGCCGGACGCACCGCCAATTTGTTGAAATCATAGGTAACCTGCTCGGAAATTTGCGTGCCTTGATGATCGATTTTTTGGTTGAAATAGCCGCGTTTGTAAAGAAGGCCCACCGCCACCAGGGGAAGTCCCAAATCGCTGGCAGATTTGCAGTGGTCCCCGGCGAGTACGCCCAGGCCGCCTGAATAAATGGGCAGGGACTCATGGAAGCCGAATTCCGCGGAGAAGTAGGCAATATGCCGTCCTGCGTGCTGGGGATAGGTTTCCTGGAACCAGGCCTTGCGCCCGGTATAGGCATCCCAGGAAACAATCACTTTTTCGTAGAGGGCGGTAAACGCCTCGTCACCGGCCAATCTGGCCCAATCCTCTGGAGATGTTTCGAGCAGCATCCGAACGGGGCTGTGGTAAACTGTCTCCCATTTCACTGGATGAATGGAGCGGAACAGCTCCTGAGCTTCTTCATTCCAGCTGAACCATAAGTTGTAGGCGAGTTCCTCCAGACGGGATAAGCGTTCGGGCAACAGAGCGGAATATGGGGTCATGATTGCCACCTCTCTTTGGTTTGTCAAACGGAAGCTTTCTCCATTTTACCACAGGGGTGGAGGAAATTTCTTCTTTAATGAATTTCAACGGGAGCGGCGCCGTACGAAACGGACGGCCAGCAGATACACAAGCAGCGCACCTGCAATGGCGTACCCGGTTTGCCAGATCAACCCGGGCCAGGGGGCGGGCTCCAGCCAGCGGACGCTACCGGGCGCCGCAAGCCGGGCCAGGGCGGGAGCCGGCTCCGGCTTAAGCCAGCTCCACAGCAGCAGAACGGCGGCGAAGGAGAGGAGACCGTGGGCCAGCCGTGCCAGGAGAAAGGGGCCGTAGCGGAGATTGGTCTTGTGCAGCAGGCTGATAATCTGGGCATGCACCGACAAGCCGGCCCAGGCCAGGACAAAGGCGCCGCAGGCTGCCTTGTATACCAGCGGGATGGATGCGGAGGCGCCGCCTGCCGCTTTGGCCCCCAGGGTAACCTCGAAGCTCCCGTCCACCAGCGATTGGGACAGCTCCCGGGGAACACCCGCCAGCCCCAGCAGGCTGCCGAAGGTATCCTGGATAAACCGGAGCACCTGCGCGATGGTCAGCACCTCCAGAATGGTGGAAGCGAACACCACCAAACCTCCAATAACGAAGATCAGCTGGATGGCGGCGCGAATCGCCTCTTGGAGCATAATCCCGAAGGGCCGCCCGTCCATTAACCGCGCCTCGTGCATAGCCCGGAAGGAGCGGGTTAGGATCCTCCCTCTCCCTTGGACCGGTGCAGGCGGAGACATCCGTCCTCCGCTGTGGAACCGCATCAGGAGCCCCAGGAGAATGGCCGTGCCGTAATGGGCGGTCCCCAGCACCAGCGCCAGGCGGGCATCATGGAAAAAACCTATGGACACAGCGCCGATGAGGAAAATAGGGTCGGAGGTGGTGGCGAAGGATACCAGCCGTTCGCCCTCCTCCCGATTGATCAGCTTATCCTCCCACAGCTTGGCCGTCAGCTTGGCTGTCATGGGGTAGCCGGAGGCAAAGCCCATGGTCATGACAAAACCGCCGATGCCGGGAACCCGGAATAACGGACGCATCAGCGGGTCCAGCAGCGAACCGAAAAAATGAACGATGCCGAAGCCCAGCATCAGCTCCGCCAGAACCAGAAACGGGAAAAGGGAAGGGAACAGCACATCCCACCAGATCAGAATGCCCCGCATGGAGGCGCTGATCACCTCATTGGGGTAAGCCAGCAGCATGGCCAGAAACGGAATAATAAACAGAGCGGCTGCAACCAGGGGATTCCAGGGAACGAAACGGCGCATACAAAGCCTCCAAGCATGTACAGGATACTTTATGTTTATGAAAGATCAACAAAAGACATGTCCGAAGGCAGAGGTGATTTGGGCAGGAGTATGGTACAATAATTCAAAAGTAGTTCAAGAATGCTGCAAATTTGTCAGCAAGGGGGAACGTAACGGAATGGAAGGTGTAAGTCCTCTTTTTCAAATCAAGGTATCCTGCATCTGCTGCGGGCATGTGTTCATGACCTCCAGAGTCCGGCCAAGCTTCAAGAAATCGGCGGGTACGGAAACGGATTTTAACATTCTGTATAAAGTCACCAATCCTGAGTATTATGTAGTCCGGGTATGTCCCCAATGCGGCTTCGCCACCACCGAAAGCTTCAGCGACAAGCTGACTCCGGCACAGCGGGAGGAGTTCGAAAACCGGGTGCGGATCAACTGGGTTGAAAGGGATTACGGCGGGGAACGGACATGGGAGGATGCGCTGCAGTCTTACAAGCTGGCTCTTTTGTGCGCACAAATTAAGGAAGAGAAGGTCAGGCTCATATCGGGCCTTTTGCACCATATTGCATGGCTCTACCGGGAAAAGAAGGATGTGGAGCAGGAACGGCGGTTCCTCCAATTTGCGCTGGATTCATACATACAGGTTTACGAAACGGAAAAGGAAATCAACAACGCCCGGCTCATGTACCTGATCGGGGAGCTGAACCGGCGGCTGAACAATTACCACGAGGCAGTAAGATGGTTCTCCAGGGTTATCAACGACAAGAGCATCATGGACTCGGCCATGATCCGTGCCAGCCGGGAGCAATGGGTGGTCACCCGCGAGGATATGCTGAACGCACGCATGGAGCTGCCGGAGGAAATGCAGAACGGCAAGTGATACAGCTTGCGTCCCATACCGAAAAAACAAACAGCCTGACGCATCCCTCGCAAAAAGGGGCGGCAGGCTGTTTTTGTTTGAGCGGCTTTACCGGAGCTTCCGGTCAGCCAGTAAATAATCGCGGTCCGTATCCACAACAGTGAACGAGCCGTGGCAGCAGGGGAAAACCAGCAGCCGTTTGCGGCCCTCATGGATCGGCAGCAGATCCTTGACCTTCAGGGGAAGAATGACCCGCTCCGCGCTGCAGAAGGGGCAACTGTCCACATAGACATCCTGGCGGAGGGTTTCGTAGGGCCATGTATGGGAAAAAGGAATCATTGCGGAGGCACTTCCGGTTCCGGAGCCGCGGAGGCGGTGCCGTCCGCCTCCTGGTCCTGTTGTTTGGCCAGCTCGGCCAGCTTCTGCAATAGAATATGCTGGGGCATATGCATCAGATGCTCCAGCGGCACCTTCAGCATTTGGGACAGCTTAACGGCGGTTTCAGGCGAGATTTGCAAGGGTTTCACGGAGCATCCGCATCCTTCCCCACGGAGATTTCATCAATATGGCTTTTCAGCGTGCGTGCAGATTTCCGGAGGAGCTCCTGCTCCTCCGCACTCAGCTCCAGGTCAAGAATCTCCCGGACGCCGCTGTGGTCTACAATACAAGGCACACCCAGGTAAACCTCTTCCAGATCATAATGCCCGGAGATCAGGGTGGACACCGTCAATACGGACTGCTCGTTGCGGAGAATCGCTGCGCAAATCCGGTCCAATGCCAAGGCGATGGCGTAGAAGGTGGCGCCTTTGGCGCTGATGATCTCGTAAGCCGCGTCCCGGGTATTCTGGAAGATCTCCTCTTGCTTGGCTCGGGGAATATCCACCTGGAGGCCGGCTACATTGGCCCGGCTCCACACCGGAAGCTCTGAGTCTCCATGCTCCCCGATAATATGGGCGTGTACGCTGCGGGGGTCGATGTTCAGCTCCTCGGCAATCAGATACCGGAAGCGGGCGCTGTCCAAGAGCGTTCCTGAGCCGATTACCCGGTTAGCCGGCCAGCCGGATTTTTTCCACGAGAAATAAGAAAGGACATCCACCGGATTGGTGGCGATCAGGAGAATCCCGTTTGTATTGAATTTGGTGACATTCTCAATGATGCTTTCGAAAATCTGCACGTTGCGCTTCAGAAGATCCTGGCGGGTTTCACCTGGTTTCTGGGCGGCTCCGGCTGTGACGACGATGATGTCGGCATCCTTGCAATCCTCATAATCTCCCGCCCATACCCGCACATTGCCCACAAAGGGAAGGCCGTGGTTCATGTCCAAGGCGTCGCCGCGGGCTTTGTCCTTGTTCACATCGATCAGCACCAGCTCGGACATCCGCTTGTGCAACAGCAGGGTGTACGCAGTTGTGGAGCCTACGGCGCCAGTGCCGATAACGGCAATGCGCGTCGCTTTTGCGCTTTTATCCGGCATCTCTCTCACCATCCCATTCGGAGGAATTAAACTGTGTCGGTTCAGCAGACACAAAGAGTTGTTTTCATTTAAGCATAAGAGGTGACAAAGCCGCAAGCTTTTCCATCATTCCCCGGCATCCGCGTGAAATTGCCCTCTTACCATTACCATACCCGAATCCGCCGGTTTCAACCGGACTGGAAGGCTGCCGGAAAGCTTGGGTATAACCCATTTTTACCCTGGATCCTCTTCGCAATGGAAGCGGGAATGTGGTTTAATGAAGGTATTGCAGTTTTACCCTATTTTAACCGAAGGAAAGGTGTACATACGATGAAAATGCCATTGCCGCAAGTCTGGAATATGGACCGCATTTTTGAAGGAGGCAGCGCCTCCTCCGAGTTCGGCGCATTCGTGGAGGAAACCGACGAACTGGTGGCCGAGCTGGCCCGCAAGCTGAAGGGCGGAGAGCCGCCTGCCAGCAAGGAGGGTGCATGGGGGCTGATGGAAGCCGTTTCGCTGATGCAAACCATCCTGTTCCGCGTCCGGGAATCGGAATCCTTCGTAGGCTGTTTGGCTGCGGCCAACACCTCGGACAAAAAAGCGCTGCAGCTGGACGGCCGGATCAAAACCCAACTGGCCGCCTATCAATCGGCGCTGACCCAGCTGGACCGGATTCTGAAGGGCATCGAGGATGATGTATGGGCCGAGCTGAAGGGAATTCCGGAATGGGATCACATCGCCTTCAATCTGGATGAGCGCAGAACTGCCGCGCGGGAGAAGCTTCCGCCGGAGCAGGAGGCCTTGGCTGCTGATTTGGCCGTGGACGGTTATCATGGCTGGAGCAGTATGTATGATACCGTAGTCAGCCACTTCTCCATCCAGCATCAGGAGGATGGCAAGGAGCAGAAGCTGTCCGCCGGACAAGCCTTTAACAAGCTGCATACCGGTGACCGCAAGGTTCGGGCGGAGCTGTTCCGCAAGTGGGAGGAAGCATGGGGAGAGAAGGCGGATTTTTGCGCCGACGCCCTGAACCGTCTCGGCGGCTTCCGGCTGCAGCTGTACCGCCACCGCGGTTGGGATTCTATTCTGAAGGAGCCCCTGTCCGTGTGCCGGATGAAGCCGGAAACCCTGGATGCCATGTGGGGTGCCGTTTCCCGCAGCAAGGAGCCGGTGAAGCGTTATCTGGAACGCAAAGCACAGATTCTGGGACTGGACCGGCTGGCCTGGCATGATGTGCCTGCCCCTTTGGGCGAAACCGCCAAGCATATTTCCTATGATGAAGGCGCCCAACTGATTGTAGAGCAATTCGGACGCTTCAGCCCGAAGATGGCCGATTTTGCCCGGACCGCGCTGGAGGAAAGCTGGATTGAGGGAGAGGACCGTCCAGGCAAACGCCCGGGAGGCTTCTGCACGTCTTTCCCGTTGAAGCAGGAAACCCGGATTTTCATGACCTACAGCGGCACGATGGACAATGTTTCTACCCTTGCCCATGAGCTGGGCCATGCGTACCACCAGCATGTGATGAACGATATGCCTGCGCTGGCCCAGGAATATGCCATGAACGTGGCCGAAACCGCCTCGACCTTTGCCGAGATGATCGTCAGCGATGCGGCGCTGAAGCTGGCGGAGGACAAGGAAGAGAAAATCGCCCTGCTGGAGCAAAAAATCCAGAACACGGTGGCGTTTATGATGAATATTCATGCCCGGTTTATTTTTGAAACGCGCTTTTATGAGGAGCGGAAGAAGGGCCTTGTATCCGTGGAGCGCTTAAACGAGCTGATGCTGGAGGCGCAGAAGGAAGCTTATTGCGGAATGCTGTCGGAATACCACCCGCATTTTTGGGCATCGAAGCTTCACTTCTATATTACGGATGTTCCCTTCTACAATTTCCCGTACACCTTCGGCTTCCTCTTCAGCTCCGGCATCTATGCCCATGCACAGGCAGAGGGTGAGGAATTCGCGGAGCGTTATGTGGACCTCCTGCGGGATACCGGCAGCATGAGCGTGGAGAATCTGGCGGCCAAACATCTGAATGTGGACCTGAGCAAGCCGGATTTCTGGATGCAGGCTATTGAGCTGTCCTTGAAGGACATCGAGGAGTTCCTGGAACTGACAGATCCTGCGCAAGCTTAAAGTCGAACTAGTTCTTTCCGTTAGTTCTTTCCACACTTCCGCACCTGTTGAATATGGGCTAACCTTGTAGTATCAAGGATTTTCATGTTTGGCGGAATTTAGGGATAGCGGGGTGAAAAGGGATGACACTTGCGAACTGCAAGCATTGCGGAATATTGTTCTTAAGAGGGAAAAGCGACTATTGCAGCGAGTGCCAAACTTCTCATGACCGGATGTACATGAAGCTGCGGGACTACGTAAGGAGCCATCCGCAGAGCACCGTTATGGATGCGCACGCCAAGACGGGGATTCCCGTCGCTAAGCTGCTGGAACTGGGCAGCGAGGAATTTACACCGTTCTCCAGATAAGGCGTTACCTGTCACCCGTTGGAGTCACTTCAGATGGAACCGATAGCATGAGGCGAAAGACCCTTATTTTTGAAGAAGAAGACCGTCCCGACAGCCTGAAGCGGCTGCTTGGGACGGTCTTTTTGTTGTGCGGCGTTATTCGTTCCAGATAAGCACCCGGACAGGTGTGGGATTATAGGCATTGCAGGGGTTGTTCAGCTGCGGGCAATTGCTGATGAGCACCATGGACCGGCAGGCAGATTCCATTTCCACATAACATCCCGGACCGGATACCCCGTCCTCGAAGGTTAACCCGCCTTCGGGAGTAACCGGCACATTCATGAAGAAATTAATGTTAGGGGACAGATCCCGTTTGCCGTACCGATGGCCTTCAGGATGATTGGACAGCTCCAGCATGAACGTATCGCGGCAGTTGTGCATGCTCCGCTTCTCATGGGCATATCGGACGGTGTTGCTCTGGGAGGAGCAGGCGCCGCCCAGCGTATCATGCCGCCCGCAGGTGTCGGCCACGATCCTGCCCAGCTCCTTGCCGGATTCCGCTAACAAACGGGAGCCGGTGGTCAAATATATATTCTCCTGGGCGGTAATGGTCCGGATGGCGCTGTAATGATCCTCGGGATGATCCGCATCATAAAGCAGCGTATCCGCGGCTTGATTTCCCTCCAGATCCACAATCCGCAGCACCTGGCCTGGCTTGAGCTCATGCATCCAGCCTTGGCCGGCGGGGATGATTCTGTCATAAACGGCTGCCTCGGCAAGGCGAGGACTTTCTACCCGGTAGAATGCTTGCATGTTTCAAAAGCCTCCTTTTTATTGTGAGGACTGCGGCGGACAGATTCTAGTTTTGCAGGGCGTAATACGCCCATGTATTATCGAAGGCCCGGCGGTTTTCGGGACGGGAATTGACGCAATAATCCTGGGAATCCACTAGAAGGGCAGGCAGAAGCTCAACCTTGACCGGTACGGAAGGATATGCGGTGCGGGGGTCCAATGGATGGGGCGTGTTGGACAGCACCACCAGCAGATCCATCTCGGTACGCAGGGTAATCATCTGCCCCGCCTTACTGTGGCTGGTGTCGAACTTCAAATTTCCCTCCAAGTCGCAGGCCACCTTGGAGAAGAGGTTAATTACCGGTGAGAGGTCCCGCCCGGTCAGGCCGTTGCGCGTAAGCTCCACAGCCAGATTTTCCTGTCCGCTTCTCAGCCAGCCGTTGCGGACCTCCTGATACAGGCTTTGCCCGTATTTGGCGTCCGTAGCTTCCCGGGTGGAGTAACCGCCCAGGGGATCATGCCAGCCGAGATCGTCCTGGACGATGCTGGCGATAGCCCGTCCGTTGTCGCTCATTAACACATTGCCGCGGGTCAGATGGGCCGTATGCTGGGCCTTCAGGGTGTCCGGCATATTGTATCGTTCAGTCAGGTCGCGTGCATGAAACAGCAGCATGGACACATTCGCCCCATCCTCCATTGCCGAAAACCGGATCAGCTTCCCCCGTCCGATGATACCGGACCATTTGCCTCCCGGCGGCAGAATTTCCTTCCAGATTACACTCATGCTCTTCACTCCTTCGTCTGGCATCCTTCGGGTACGGATGCAGGGTTTTCATTTATTATGTTAGATAACATAACAAGGGTTAAACGAGAGTGTCAACCGGCAAAAAATGAATTTGGGACCGTATCACAAATCGATAGGCCGTCTAAGGGGCTGTTTTGTAAGGAGTTTATAAAAAATAAAATGTTTATTTGTGGATTATTGACAGGCTTCGACAGGAGGATGATAATAGGGAACAAGATTACTGTGTCATATATCATAACACGAACGCAGCGAATTCTTTGATAATATGACCTCGTATGTTATCTAATTTATTTATTTTCTTGCCTGCATGAGGATGAGAGGAGGGGTTACCCTTTGGACAAGCTGACCGTCGCAACATTGCACGCCATGTACCGGAGCAAAAAGATCACTCCTCACGCATTGATCCAGGGGATCATTGAAAAGACGGAGCGGGACAGTGCCTTCCATATCTGGATTACGCCCCCGTCAATGGATTTCATTCAGCCTTATCTGGATGCGCTGGCGCACAAGGCTCCCGGTGATCATCCCTTATGGGGAATCCCGTTTGCAATTAAGGACAATATCGATCTGGCCGGTGTGCCCACAACGGCAGCCTGTCCGGCTTTTACGTATATCCCGGACCGGAGCGCCGGAATCGTGGAGCGGCTCATTGAAGCGGGAGCCATCCCGTTAGGCAAAACCAACCTGGACCAGTTCGCCACCGGGCTGGTGGGTACCCGCAGCCCCTACGGAGAAACCGGGAATGCTCTGAAGCCGGAGCTGATCAGCGGGGGCTCCAGCTCCGGCTCTGCGGTTTCTGTTGCCAGGGGGCAGGCGGTTTTCTCCTTGGGCACAGATACCGCCGGCTCCGGCAGGGTTCCCGCTGCGCTGAATAATTTGGTGGGCTACAAGTCCTCCATCGGAGACTGGCCCGTAGATGGTGTTGTGCCCGCCTGCGCCAGCCTGGATTGTGTCACGGTGTTCGCCAATTCCCTCGACGATGCGTATCTGGTGGATTCCGTCATCCGCAGGGATATCCGGGAGGGTGGCAGCAATCCCATCCGCCAGGCCATTCCGGCGGTTAAGCCGCTGAAGCTGCTGCTGCCCCGGGAGCCGCTGGTGTTTTACGGGCCATACAAGGAGATGTACCGCAGCGCCTGGGTCAAGGCGGTCAAACGGCTGGAGCAATGCGGAATTCCGCTGGAATACATCAATTGCACCCTGTTTAATGAAGTGTCGTCTATTCTGTATGACGGTCCGTGGATTGCGGAACGGTGGTCTGATTTGGGCGCTTTTGTGGACGCTCATCCCGGTGAGATTTTCCCGGTCACGGAGACCATCCTCCGTTCCTCCCAGGAGAAGGGATATGATGCAGCTTCGGTATTCACCGCCCAGCATCAGCTGCGTGAATACAAGAAGCAATCCGATGCCCTGCTGCAGGGGGCGGTACTTGTAATGCCTACCTGTGGCGGAACCTACACTCGGGAGGACGTAGCTGCCTCCCCGATAGCAGCCAACAGTGATATGGGGATCTATACCAACCACTGCAACCTGCTGGATTTGTCGGCCATTGCCCTGCCCTCCGATTATGCGGATATCCAGCTTCCCTTCGGCATCACCATGTTCGCCCTGCGGGGGCAGGACAGCCTCTTGAAGGGCGCGGCCGTCCAGTTTATGCAGACCGATTCCATGGAGCTTGCCGTATGCGGCTTGCATATGAGGGGCTTTCCCCTGGAGCGCCAGCTTCTCGATTGCGGGGCAGCCTTCATCCGCCAGGATTGGACAGATCCCTCCTACCGGCTTCTGCGGCTGGATACACATCCGTCCAAACCGGGTTTGATCCGCTCCGGGCAAGGAGGCTCCATCGAGCTGGAGGTGTGGCGGATTCCGGTGCACCGGCTGGGCGAATTTATCCGCATGGTGCCCGCTCCTTTGGGCCTTGGCAAAATCCGGCTGCAAAACGGCGAAGAAATCACCGGCTTCTTATGTGAGCCTTATGTGGAGCAGAGCAGTGAGGATATTACCCGCTACGGAGGCTGGGCAGCCGCAGAAGCGGCCCGCTTGGGCGAAAGAACGGTTACCGGCTGACGCTTCGGCTATGCCGGATGTTGATCCGAATCTGCAGCGGTGAACAAAGGGGGGGAAGCGATGAAGCAGGAACCGGCTGCTGCAGCAGCGCCGGAGCAGGACCCGTTGGCCTTCCGGTGCAAGGATTTGTTCCATATGCAGTCTCTGCCTGACTTGAAGCTGTTGGCCGGTGAAGGGAATGTCGGCAATGTCATCAGCCGGGTCAACATTATGGAGGTGCCCGATATTGAGAATTGGGCTCAGGCCCATGAATTTCTGGTGACCACCGGCTACTCCCACCAATACAATATGGACGCTTTCCTGGAGATCATCCCGAAGCTTGTGGAACGGAAGGTGGCCGCCTTGGGGATCAAGCCCAAACGGTTCATCGCGGATATCCCCGAGCCGATTATTGCATGTGCCGAAGCCAACGGCTTGCCTTTGTTCGAGCTGCCGGAATCCACCATTTTCTCCAATGTGGTGCGGGAGGTAATGGAGAAGGTCATCACCCTTGAAACCCGAAATGTGCTCCTGCTGCAGCAGCGGCTGGAGCAGGTATCGGAGCTGATGCTGCACGGCGGCAAGATGCCGCAGATTCTGGAAACCATCGAGGATATGATCGGCAATCCGATTTGTATCGTTGATGCCGGAGGACGCCTTATCACCTCCCAGGCGCATGTGGACTTTTTCCAAGCCATTCACCGGTTTATGGGAGATTTTGATTCCCGTTCCTCCCCCAGACACATCAAGCGGGCCGTCCCTGCCGAGGCTTCCGGCAGCCGGGAGCTTCAGCTTCACCTGTTCAACCTGTGGGAGACGGAAAAGGATCCGATTTTTGTGGTGGTAGCGGAGAAGGACGGAATCTGCACCGAGATTGATCTGTCTACCGTATCCCGCATCCTGCCGCTTGTGAATATCCGGCTGAGCGGGGAAAACACCTACAAGCTGGTTAAGGCCAAATATTTTGATGATTTCCTGAAGGATTGGCTTACGGGCGTGATTCCCAGCACAGAGGACCTGGATATCAAGGGCCGACTTTATGACTGCTGCAATCTATCCGGGGCCCGTTACCGGGTAGCCATCGTGAAGTTTCATGCTGCTTCCCCGCCTGTCCCTGATGGGGCCATGCTGGCGGAGTTGAATCAAATGGCCTCCAGCAGCGCTTTGTTTACCAGCATCGGCGGCAAGCTGGCCGCGATTCTGCCGCAAGCTCCCAACACTGCTTTCGATCAGAACGGATTTGATTCACTGTTGGACATCATTGCGGCGACAAGCGACACAGCGGATTTTTCCCTCTGTATCGGAGAGGAGAGCGGGCCTCTGGCCTTGCGGGAGGGATATATCGATGCGGAAAGCCTGTACACGGCCTCCTGCATCACCAACAAAAACGGCAGGGTTATCACCTGGGATGAATTGGGGATCTACTCCGTACTGAGTCTTTTGCCCAAACATGCCATCGTGGACAAATTCCTCAACCGTTATGTGATGCCCTTGGTCCGGTATGATGAAGCCCATCATTCCAGCCTGGTGAAAACCATGAAAAGCTACTTCGAAACAGGCTGCAACATGAAGCTGACCGCAGGTGCCATGTTCACCCACTACAACACGATAGTGTACCGCATTGAGAAGGTAAAATCGCTGCTTGGCATTTCGTTTGACGATCCGGAGGTGCGGCTTAAGCTGCAGCTGGGCCTCAAGATTTATGAAATGGGCGAATAACGCAAATTGAGGCTGCGGCGGTTTTTGCGCGCAGCTTCCAAGGGGGAGAACTGTATGAATCATCAAAATCCGCTGCGGATGCTGTTCCGGATACGCCGGGAGGTTCCACCACGATTGTATAACTCCATTATGGTGGTAACCTTTCTGATGCTGATAGCGCTTTGGTATGTGGGCAGCAATTTTTCCGGTATTAACCCGATTTTTCTGCCTACCCCTCAGGCCACCTTCAGCTATTTGTTCAAAATTATGAAAAGCGGCACCCTGTGGAATGATGTGGCCATCAGCTGCTACCGGGTTTTTATGGGATTTCTGATTGCCGTGGCCATCGGTGTTCCTCTGGGGCTTTTATCCGGCGCTTATAAGCTGGTGAATGCAGTCTTGAAGCCGTTGATTGAATTCTTCCGTTATCTTCCCGTTTCCGCCCTGATTCCCCTCATTATGGTCTGGACCGGTGTTGGCGAAAAAGCCAAAATCACCATCATTGTCATCGGTGCCGTATTCTCCATGACCGCCATGATTACCGACATTGTGAAGAACATCCAGATTGACCTGATCAATACCGCCTATACCCTGGGCGCCTCCCAAGGCCAGGTGATCCGCAGCGTCATTATTCCGGCGATTATGCCGAATGTGATGGATACCATGCGGATGGTGATGGGCTGGGCATGGACCTATCTGATTATGGCGGAGATGCTTGCCTCCAGCTCCGGTCTGGGCTACAGCATCATGATTGCCGAGCGTTTCATGAAAACCTATGTCATTTTCTCCGGCATCTTCGTCATCGGTCTCCTGGGCCTGCTCTTCGACCGTCTGTTTGCCTACATCAACAAGCTTCTGTTCCACTGGGCGGAGGATGTATAGTCCACCCGGACATCATATAAGGGGGCGGGCCACATGGCGCTGCAAGCATCAACAGCCAAAATTTCCTGCAAGCAACTGAACAAAATCTACCGGTCCAAACGTATGGAAACCTTCGCGCTGCAGGATATCAACATGGACATTGCCGACAATGAATTCATCTGTGTGGTCGGGCCCTCAGGCTGCGGCAAATCCACTTTGTTGCGGATCTTCGCCGGACTGGATGAGGCCACCTCCGGGGATATCATGCTGGACAACCGGATTATGACTGGACCGGGAGCGGACCGGGGGATGGTGTTCCAGGCGTATACCCTGTTTCCCTGGCTGACCGTGGAGGCGAATATCCGCTTCGGGCTGAAGCTGAAGAAGCTGCCCAAGGAGGAGGCGGACCGGATTGTGGACAAATATCTACATCTGGTGGGCCTGACCGATTTCCGGAACCGGCTGCCCAAGGTGCTGTCGGGGGGGATGAAGCAGCGGGTGGCTATTGCCAGAGCCTTGGCCAACAGTCCTGAGGTGCTCCTGATGGACGAACCCTTCGGGGCTCTGGACCCCGATACGAAGGGAAATATGCAGCTGCAGCTGCGGGAGCTGTGGGAGAAGGAGAAGCATACGGTCATTTTTATCACCCATGATATTGAAGAAGCAGTTTTTCTGTCCCAGCGGGTGTATGTGATGAGTGCACGGCCCGGACGGATCATCGCTGACATACCGGTGGATCTTCCAGCCAAGCGGGAATTGGAGCTGAAGGACACACCCGAATTTATCCGCATCCGCAAAAAAATTCACAGCCTGCTCCACTCCGGTGATTTCGGGAATGCCTCTTATGCGGAAGCCTAAGCTCCTCGCCACCTTCCGGGAGGATATGCCCTTTCTCAAAAGCTTCCTTCTGTTGTCGCTGCCCATCGGCCTCCAGAGTATGGTCACCAGCATCACCAACGCCATCAGCTCCCTGATGGTAGGCCAGCTCGGGGATTTGCATGTATCCGCCACCAGCCTGGCAGGGCAGGTATTCTTTATTCTGAGCCTCGTTATTGTAGGGATTGTCAGCGGAGTGACCATCTTCCTGGCCCAGTTCTACGGCAAGGGGGATAAGGAGAGCCTGAACCGCGCGTCCGCCCTGGGTTTTTCGTTTATTGTGGGTGCCAGCGTCTTGTTTACCGCTATCGGGCTGTTGGTTCCCGAGCAGGTGCTGTACCTGTTCTCCAAGGAAGCGGCTGTGGTGGAGCCGGCTGCCCGTTACCTGAACATTGTATGTCTGAGCTACTTGCCTACGGGTATCTCCCTTGCGTGTACCATGGTATTCCGCAACATTGGCCGTCCCGGCTTTCCCCTGCGGGTCACCTTGTTCACCATCGTGGTGAATGTCGCTCTCGGCTATGTGCTGATTTTTGGCAAGCTGGGTCTGCCGGAGCTGGGAATCAACGGGGCCGCTTACGCCCTTGTGGCGGCACGGCTTGTGGAAATGCTTATTATGGTGTACATGCTGTACTTCCGCTGCAGGGAATTCGCTCCGAGGCTGTCCCATCTGCTGGCCATCCGCAAGCCGTTTTTTGCCCTGATCTTCAAAACCTCCTTCCCGGTTATCCTGAACGAAACCATATGGAGCATCGGCTATGCGTTGTACAGTGTGGTTTTTTACCATATGGGCTACGAGGTGGGGGCGGCAGTGGGCATCGCCAAGGTGCTGGAGCAGCTGCTGATTGCTTTTTTTATCGGCACCGGGCATGCCTCCGCCATTCTGCTGGGACAGACCATCGGGGAGGGCAACCGGGACAAGGCGCCCTATTACGTCAAACGGATGGAAGCCTATACGGCTATGTTCGGTATTCTCATTGGTCTTCTGCTCATCGGGCTCTCCCCGCTGATTCTCCTGCTGTACCAGGGAATTTCTCCGCAGGTGAAGGAATATGTGCTCCTGCTTCTGTTCTATATGGCCCTGATTATGCCGGTCAAGGGTATGAACTTCGTCCACATTATGGGGACGCTGCGGGCGGGAGGCGATACGAAGATGTGCATGGTGATCGACAATGTCACCCTCTGGTGCCTGTCTTTGCCCCTGACCTTCCTGACCGGATATGCCCTGGGCTTCGGAATCGAAGCGGTGTTCCTGTTCGTCATCCTGGATGACATCTGCAAATATGTACTGGTCCGGCTGCGTATACGGAGTGACAAGTGGATCCGCAATCTGGTGAGCTAACTTGCCGGATTTTGATCAATCATACAAAGAAACCAAATGGAGGCGAGTGGAATCATGATGGGACAAAAGGGATTGAAGTGGAAACAAAGCGGCGCTGTGCTGCTGGCGGGTGCGGTTCTGATGTTTGGCCTGGCCGGCTGCGGCGCCAACGAAACGGCCTCCGGGAATGCTTCCTCCGCATCAGGCTCCAAGCCAAATGCTCCGGTGGAGGTCAAAACCGCATACGCCCCCTTTATCGGCGGCATCGGCGTGTATGCGCTGGACCGCAAAAAAATTGACCTGGACCATAATGTGGATTTGAAAATCGGCGCCTTCGGAGCCACCTCCCCCTTAATGAGCATCATGACCGGAGATGTGGACATTGCGTTTACCACGCTGCAGTCCTATCTGGTTTCTGTAAATGCTTTGGTGGAGGAGGGTTCGGATATATCTACCCTGCCCCGGATTGTCTATCTGCATAATGCGTCTACAGGGGCGGACGGGATTGTAGGCGACGCCAGCATTCAGTCGGTGGTGGGTCTGAAGGGAAAGAAGGTAACCGCGCAGTATGGGGAGGTTACCCATTATATGCTGGCCAAGGCCTTGTCCACTGCGGGTCTTAGCATCAGTGATGTCAACCTGGTTGACATGAGCCCGGGCAAGGGCGGAGCCGCCTTCGTGGCAGGCAGTGTGGAGGCCGCTACCACCTTCGAGCCGTATCTCTCCCAAGGCACCACCTCCCGCAAGGGCAAAATCATTATCTCCACGGCAGATGCTGCCTTGAACAATACGATTCTGGACGTGGTTGTGGTCTCCGCCAAAAATGCCAAGGACAAGCCGGAATGGCTGGCCAACACCTTAAAGGCGGTGGAGGATGCCACGCAATATGTGAATAAGGATCTGGATGACGCCGCCAAATTGACGGCAGACGATCTGAAGGTCAGCGCCGAGGAAGTGAAGGCGATGTATCCAACCGTCCATCTGTATACCCTGTCCGACAACCATGAGGGCATGAAGGACGGCGGCTGGCTGTACAGCACCATGGATGATGTGGTCCAATTCTATTCGTCCATCGGGATTATCAAAAAGCCTTTTGATGTGAAGCAGCTGGTATCCAAGGACTTCTTGTGGTAAGACCCGGTTCCCCCAAAATTCTGCATGTGTGGAGGCGATTCAACCATGATTACCATTCCGCAAAACAGTGTGTTTATTCTGATTGATGTGCAAAATTCCGACCCGGCCAAACATCCCCGGGGGTTAACGGAGCGGCGGCTGGCTTATCTGAAGAATGTGGAGCGGGTGACGGACTATTTCCGCAGCCGCGGCGATGTGCCCATTGTCCATATCCGGGAGATTCACCGCAAGGATCTGGTGGACTTCGGCCGTGAGCTGGACGGCGCAGAGAACATCCACTGCGTGGAGGGCAATCCGGAGGCGACGTATTATGAGCCCACGGCCCCCATTGAAGGGGAATACACTGTGGACAAACGTCGCTACAGCGCCTTCTTCGGGACAGATCTGGAAATTCTGCTGCGCGGCTTGAAGGCGGAGCACCTGTTCCTGGTGGGAGGCATGACAGATATCTGTGTCCATTACACGGCTATTGATGCCCACCAATACAACTACCATGTCCATGTGTTCAAGGAAGCCTGCGGCACACCCAGCAGCGAGGAGGTGGCTCAGGCTGCGCTGGACAATATTGAATATTTCCAAACCGGCTCGGTCATCTCTGTAGAGGATCTGTTCTGTTAAACCCATTAAAGGAAGGAGCTTGAATCATGGCCACTATTCCCGAAAACAGCGCATTGCTTGTAATCGATATTCAAAATGATGTGGAAAGCGACGCCATTCCGGTGATGGAGGGAGGAACCTGCATGCTGAATTCGCCCAAGGTGATCGGGCATTTCCGCAAGCTGGGGATGCCGGTGATCCAGATCCGGGAGCTGCACCGGGCAGACTTCAGCGACTTCGGCCGGGAATTAGACGGGGTGGAGAAGGTGCATTGTCTGGAAGGGACGCCGGCGGAGGAATTCCACCCTCTCACCGCTCCTATCGAAGGGGAGTACATCATCACGAAACGCCGGTACAGCGCCTTCTTCGCCACTGAGCTGGACCTGCTGCTCCGCTGTCTGGGAGTGAAGAGGCTGTATCTGGTTGGGGGAATGACGGACATCTGCGTCCGGTTCACAGCTGTGGACGCCCACCAGCATGATTACCACTTCCATGTGGTCTCCGATGCGGTTGTGGGCACCAGCCGCCAGGCCCACAATATGGCCTTGAAGAACATGGAATATCTGCAGACGGGGGCCAACATCACCACGGAGGATGTGCTGGCGCTTAGCCGCTAAGCCGAATGGAGCGTATGATGACAGACAGGCAGAGGCTTTGGCGGGAGATTGGCATGATGGCGGACGGGCTGCGGCTGTCCATGGCGGAGCTGAGCGACAGGATCTGGGGGCTGGCAGAAACCAGGTTTGAGGAGTTCGCCTCTGCAGAGCTGCTTGCCTCCCGGCTGGAGCAGGAGGGATTTCGCGTGGAACGGGGCATCGGCGGGCTGCCGACTGCGTTTGTGGCTTCATTTTCCCTTCATGCTGAGGATGGCCCGGTAATCGCTCTTCTGGGAGAGTATGATGCACTGCCGGGGCTCAGCCAGCAGGCGGGTGTGGCTGTCCGGCAGACGGTGGAGCAGGGAGGGAACGGACACGGCTGCGGCCATCATCTCTTGGGCACCGGTTCTCTTGCCGCCGCTATTCTATTGAAGACCGTGATGGAGCAGCACGGGCTTGCCGGCACCCTCCGCTATTACGGGTGCCCGGCGGAGGAAGGCGGCTCCGGCAAAACCTTCCTGGTCCGGGCGAAGGTGTTCGGGGATGTGGATGCGGCGCTGACCTGGCATCCGGGTTATGGCAATGCTGTGGTCTCCCATACCTCCTCCGCCAACTATCAGGTCCGCTTCCGCTTCACCGGGACCAGCTCCCATGCGGCGGCCAGCCCCCATACGGGAAGAAGCGCGCTGGATGCCGTGGAGCTGATGAATGTTGGGGCCAACTATTTGCGCGAGCATGTGGGGAGGAACGTTCAGTTCCATTATGCGGTCACCGATACCGGCGGTTTTTCGCCTAATGTGGTGCAGGCATCGGCTGAGGTGGTGTATCTGATCCGTGCCCCGGATATCCGGCAGGTGAAGGAGGT
This sequence comes from Bacillota bacterium, assembly GCA_023388055.1. Taxonomy (GTDB): domain Bacteria; phylum Bacillota; class Bacilli; order Paenibacillales; family NBRC-103111; genus Paenibacillus_AR. Next base: position 174,856 of record JAEWGW010000025.1, read on the forward strand.
ATACGCCCGCATCACTAACGTAGCCCAAGGCGCTGCCCTGATGACGGGCACGGAGGTGGAGGCGGTATTCGAGAAGGCCTGCTCCAACCTGCTTCCCAATGTGACGCTGGAGCGGGCGATGTATGAGGTGTTCGCCGGGTTTGGCCCTCCCTCCTTCACCGCTGCGGAGGAGGAGGCCGCCAAGGGCTTCCGGCTCACCCTGGAGCAGGCAGGAGCCTCAGGCAGCAATGCCATTGCAGATCCGGGTGCATTGCCCTCCACCCTGGACCCCTATCATCCCGATGAGGGGCAGATGCTGGGCTCCACGGATGTGGCCGATGTGAGCTGGGTGGTGCCCACCGCTCAGTTGGAGACGGTGTGCTTCGCCGGGGATACGCCGTTCCATTCCTGGCAGATGGTTGCCCAGGGCAGGCTAACGGCGGCCCATACCGGCATGCTCCATGCGGCCAAGGTGCTGGCTGCCACAGGCGCAGGGCTGCTGGCCCAACCCGGTATTCTCCGGGAGGCCAAGGAGGAGCTGCGCAGGCGGGGCGGATTGGAGGGGTATGTCTGTCCCATTCCGGAGTCTGTGCAGCCTCCGGTGAAGACGCCGCCCCATCCGGGCGCTCTGCCGCCTCGCACATAAAGAAGGACCGGGAGTGATCCCGGCCCTTCTTTATGTTGTGCTGCTGCGGCGGAATCCCGGATTAGCGGGCGTTGCCGGAGAGCTGTTGCTCGGCGATTTGCACGAGCTTGCGGGTAATATGACCACCAATGGCGCCTGTGTCACGAGTAGCCATGAAGCCGTAGTATCCGTCTTGAGGAATTTGAATGCCCAGTTCTTGCGCTACCTCATATTTCATTTGATCCAATGCCTTGCTGGCTTGAGGCACTACGAGTGTATTGCTGGAACGACTTTGTCCTGCACCCATTATTATCACCTCCGTTTGATGCTAGTATGGTCGCAGCGGAGGAAATCATGCATACAAAGTAATTTCCAATTTGTTCCTGCGGGATTGCTGTTGTTTCAGAGTCTCCACAGCTCCAGCATTCCGATGGCCAGAGGCAGCAGGAAAATGCCGTATTTCAGCCAGGCTCCCGGACCGGCGGGGGGACTTTCCTCACAGCCGCAATCCTCTTCCTGACTTCCGTAACCTCCCCAGGCGGATTCCACCAGCAGAAGCAGCTGGCAGATTGCCAAAGCATACAGCCCTATGGCGGAAAGCTTAACGATGACCGACATGCCCGGCTCCACCTTCTCCCCTAAACCGCCATGGCGGACAAGAAGCAGGATATACGTAGCGAAGCCGGCCAGAATAGCCGTGCGGCAGCCGTAATGAACAGTACGGGCGAGATGATCGGTTCTGTTGTTCATAGGTCCTCCTTTACTAAAAGCCGGGAATGAGCCAGCCCAGTCCTACCGCGCCGCCGATGATGGCTGCTCCGGCAATCAGCGACAGAATCAGCACGAAACGAACCTTGAACACAGAGAGCAGCATCAGGGTGCCTTTGAAATCGATCATGGGGCCAAGCACCAGAAAGGTCAGCAGCGAGCTTTTGGAAAAGGCGGGTACAAAGGATGCGGCTACAAAGGCATCGGACGAGGAGCAAAGGGACAGGGCATACGCCAATCCGGCCATAAAAAAATGGGCAGTCATCCCGCTATGGCCGATGGAGGACAGGCTGGAGGGACTGACCAGCGTTTGCACAAGGGCTGTGGCTCCGGCTCCCAGAATCAGATATTTGCCCATCTCGAAAAACTCATCGGACCCGTGCCGCAGTATTCCCTCCAAAAAGCTTCTGTGGGTATGGACATGCTCCCCGCGCTGCCCGGCCAGAGAATGGCGGAGGGGAGAGCGCACGGCGTAGCGGTACAAACAAAGCCCCGTGAAGGCTGCAACTGCAAAGGCAAGCCCCATCCGGGCGTAAGCCATTTCGGGCATGGACCCGAAGGCCATGAGGGTAGAGGCAAAGGCGACAGGATTCAGCACCGGGCCGGCCAGCAAAAAAACGGCTGCCATATAAACGGGCATCCCCTTATTCATCAGCCGTCGTACAATGGGCACCATGCCGCATTCGCATACGGGAAACAGGAGTCCGAGGGAGCAGGCGAATACAATGGCGAGAACGGGATTCTTCGGGATCATCCGGCGGATCACATGCTCGGGCACAGCCAGATGAAGGATGGAGGAAAGAATCACCCCCATCAGCATAAAAGGCAGGGCGTCGAGGATGATGCCGAGGAAGATGGTGCCGAAGGGACCGGTGAGAACCGGCAGCAGGACGGACCAGCCGGGCAGTGGTCTGGTGGCTGCAATCAGAATCAACAGCATGCAGCTGCCCAGGCCCATGGCCGGCGGTGCCCAGCGCAGAAATGCGGCTTGCATGGCAGGTTACCTCCTTGAGACAGGCTTACGGGCTTGTTTAAGCCTATGCAGGCGGTGATTGACTTTATGCGGCAACACGGTATAAAATAGCTTCATTCAGAGGCATAGGTATACTGGATGCGATGAAAGGAAAAAGTAGTCGGATTTCGCTTCTTCAGAGAGCCGGTGGTTGCTGGAAACCGGTGGAGCGCGCCAGACGAATGGGTCCTTGAGCAGATTGCTTCTCCCGCAGGCCGGGAGAGCCCCAGCCGGCTGTTCCCCGTTAGCGGAACGTTCAAAGGTTTGTTTCCGGCCGTACGGCCCGGGCAAACGAATGAGGGTGGCACCACGGTCTATCGTCCCTTGCGGCGGCAGGCCTTTTTGTGTTGAAAATAAGCGTATTGAAGTGAAGACGAGGAGGGGCAATTCCCATGAAAACTGTGCTTTCCGGCATTCAACCCAGCGGCAAGCTGACCATCGGCAATTACATCGGAGCCATTAAGAACTATGTGGCGCTGCAGGAGGATTATAACTGCTTCTTTATGGGCGTCGATCTCCATGCTGTTACCGTTCCCCAGGATCCCGCGGCGCTTCGTGAACAGACGGAGATGATCGTGGCGCTGTATGTGGCAGCCGGCATTAATCCGGATAAGGCGGCCATCTTCATGCAGTCCCATGTGAAGGAGCACGCGGAGCTGGGCTGGCTGATGACCACCCTGACCTATATGGGCGAGCTGGAGCGGATGACCCAATTTAAGGACAAGGCGGCAGGCAAGGATTCGGTAGGAGCGGGGTTGTTTGTATATCCGTCCCTAATGGCGGCGGACATTCTTCTGTACAATGCCGATCTGGTGCCGGTAGGCGAGGACCAGAAGCAGCATCTGGAGCTGACCCGGGATTTGGCCCAGCGCTTCAACCAGCGCTACGGACAAACCTTCACCGTACCGGATCCGTATATTCCCCAGGTAGGCGCACGGATCATGTCCCTGGACGACGCCTCGAAAAAGATGAGCAAAAGCAATCCCAATCCAGCCAGCTATATTGCCCTTCTGGATGCCCCGGACGAAATCCGCAAGAAGCTCTCCCGGGCGGTTACCGACTCCGGCCGTGAGGTGCGGTTTGATCCGGCGGAAAAACCGGAGGTTTCCAACCTGATGAGTATATACACTCAATGCTCGGGCCTGACTCTTAAGGACGTGGAGGCACGGTACGAGGGCCAGGGGTATGGCGCCTTCAAGAAGGATTTGGCCGAGGTGGTAGTGGAGGCGCTTGCCCCTATGCAGGAGCGCTACAAGGCCATCCGGGAAAGCGGCGAGATCCCTGCCATTCTCCGCTCTGGTGCAGAGAAGGCATCGGCCAAAGCAGCGCCCATGGTCAATGCGGTCAAGGAAAAGATGGGCTTCCTGCTCCCTTAAGGACAGGTGCATATGCAACTACTCAAAAAGACCCGCTGGAGCCCTCAAGGCTTCAACGGGTCTTTTGGTAGTGCGGGGAAGTGCTCAGGCTAGGACTGTCCGGGCTAAGATGCCCGGTTAAGATTGCCTGCCCAGTGCTTCCTGCTTCCGTCTTACTTTGGCCTTCATCCCAAAGCCGAAGCCGATCCACAGGAAAGCCGCCACACTGCACAGGACAACCCCCCAAGGATTGCGCAAACTGATGAAGAAGCTGACACCCACCAGAAGTAAAATTCCGATACTTGCGAACAACAGAGCCATCCACCGCGGCATCTCTTTTCCCCCTCGTATTGAAAGCGTGATGAACTGTTCTGCAGGGAGTTTCCCGCCCCAAAAAAATGTTGAGCTTTCATGAATATTGTCCGGCTAACGTGCCATAATAAGTTTGCAAGCTTGAAAGAGAGCTTGCTAATCCAACTAAGATAACCAGATTGAAAGGAGTGCTTACGCAATGGGTACTGGACAATCTCGCAACAGCAACACTCTGGTGGTTCCTCAAGCAAGCCAAGCTTTGGATCAGCTGAAATATGAGGTAGCCCAAGAGTTGGGCATCCAAATTCCTCAAGACGGTTACTATGGATTCATGGCTACGCGCGATACTGGCGCAATCGGCGGCCACATCACCCGTCGTTTGGTACAAATCGCGGAGCAATCTCTTGCAGGCAAGTTTTAATTAAGCGCAAAGCGCTTTTGTTGATGCTTAACCGGAATAAGCGGGCAGCTCTCCTTTAGTGGGGAGCTGCTTTTGCTTTATTTATTAGAATGATTATAACATAAATTCGTAAAAAGGAAGCAAAAAACCCGGACCGGCGAACAGCTTACGCTCGCAGGCTCCGGGTTTATTTTGAACAGCATATTTGGTAACCGACCGATTCAGGGGGTTTCCAGACGCAGCTTCTTGTACAGCCGGGATTCGGAAAGCCAGCCTACATAGGAATCAATGGGATTCATATCCCGGTCCAGCAGAACGGCAGCCACAAAGGGATATTGCTTGCGGTGTCGGTACCGTACATCGGCCCACCGGACCTCATAGCCCCACTCATGCTCCTTCAGCTCCGCACAGGCAAAGGAGGAGAAATACAGGAAGGCGGCCACATCCGGATGGGACTTGGAGGCCTCCACGGCAGGATGGCAGGCACATTGGGCGGTATCCAGCCAGATCAGACGCTTTTGCTTCAATTCGCCAATCGTGTAAGAGCCGTCCGCATGCTGCTTCATCACGTTCCACGCGTACAGGTTAATGGTCGGAATCAGGTAATACCGGTCTCCCGGTCTATAGTCTGTGTCCTTGATGTGCAGGCTGCGCTCCAGGAAGAAGTGGTGCAGGGTCCGCCAGATGTAATACAGGATAATGAGACTGTACAACACGGGGAAAATGGTCTGCGGCTCCGCCAGCTTGAAGGCCCACAGGAAAATAGCAGTCAGATGGGAGACGAAGATAAACGGGTCAAAAATATGGATAATGTTCCACGATATCCACTTTCGTGAGAACGGTTTGACGGCTTGCGTTCCGTAGGTGTTGAACAGGTCGGTGGCCACGTGGACCACAACGGCTAACAGCGTCCATAACCCCACGTGCAGGAGCGGCAGGCCTGGAATAACCAAGCCGATAGCAGTGGTGATCAGCAGGGCCCATAAGAGCAGCACCGGAATCGAATGGGAGGTCCCGCGGTGCTGGCGGATGTATATGGCATTTCCCTTCAAACGAAACAGGGTGTCCAGGTCAGGAGCCTGCTGCCCGAGTACGGTTCCCAACAAAACAGCGAATGCGACAGTAGAGTTTTGGGCGACGACAGGATCAATATGGGCCAGACCGGCAAGGCCAAGACCGAAGACAAGATGTGTTCCGGTATCCATGAACTGGCATAACCTCCATTAGAATCATTCTTGATAGTTATAGTGTAACAAATAACCATTCAAAATAAATCGGCAGAAGTCACAAATTTGTGTGGGTATTATGATGAAATTGTTAACATCCATAAAAATAAGGGTGATTTCCCTCAGAAAAAGCTTTACTCACAAAACTGCTCACGCTTACATTTTATGCACGGGTTTTAACCATACTATTTAGGAAGGCCCGCTTGTTACCTCCAGTTGTGTGTGTATTTGAATCACTTCAGAACACTTTTAGCATTGCCCTGTATTCTAAAAATGAACCGTTCTTTTCGATGAATAACTTTATAGGCAGGAGCATTTAGGAATGAGGAAGTTCCTATTGCCGCGGTATCCCTATATAACAAGTCCATTATCTCCTTGGGAAGTAATTGTATATATCTAAAATCTTGGTTGTGGATAGCTGTTAGATTTATAATCCAGTACAAAAAAAACTTAATTTCGTACATTTACATTATTTATTAATACAAGTATTCTCTCAATGTAGGAAATTTGTTACAAAAAGGGAGATGCTGGAACATGATGGGGAAGGACTATTGGAAGCGAAGGCTTGTCAAGTTGTTGTTTGGTTTATTAGCAATCATCTTAAGTATTGGATCGTGGCCGCCCTTTTTGAAAGCGGATTCAAATCCTTTAAAGGAACGTTATATCATTCATTTGATAAGTCAATCCGATGCCATGCAATGGTCATACAAGAAAGGTTTCTCTTCCCAATTACTTAAAAAAGTAAATGCCAGCTCCAGAACTTTAATGCTTCAACTAAATGCTGATGAAGTAAGAAAAATGCAATTGGATGCAGAAGTAACACTAATCGAGAAGGATTACACGTTTCAGTTGTTTGCTGAGGATGGCCACCAAACAATAAATCAAGCTACGTATGGTTTTGAGATGAAACCTAGCAAACAATTTGAAACTACTCCATGGGGTATTACGGCTACCCAAGCTGTATATGCTCATCAGAAAGGGATAGCAGGACAAGGAATCAAGATTGCGGTTCTAGATACAGGCGTAGATTCCTCTCATCCCGATTTGCGAATCGCAGGCGGCTATTCTTTTGTTGAAGGGGAGGAGACATATGAGGATCAACAAGGGCATGGTACTCAAGTAACTGGAATTATTAATGGACTTCCCAATGGATATGGGGTAATCGGAATGGCTCCGGAGGCGGAAATCTACGCACTAAAGGTTATGGATGCTTCGGGAATGGGTTATTACAGTTCAGTTATCCAAGCGATTGAATGGTGTATCCAAAATGAGATTCAAATTGTTACCATGAGCTTTGGCGGAATGGAAGACAGTGAAATTCTACATCAGGTTATACAGGAGGCTACAGCTGACCACGGCATATTGTTTGTGGCAGCGGCAGGTAATAATGGTGCGGGATTGGAAACAGAAACCTATCCAGCCCGTTACTCAGAAGTTTTATCTGTCGGTTCGGTGAATGAGTCGAATCAACGCTCTCCATTCTCCAGCACAGGAAGAGCACTGGATCTAGTGGCTCCGGGTGAGCAGATTTGGAGCACCACGGTTCATGGAGAATATGGGTTGCGTTCCGGGACCTCCTTGGCTGCTCCCTATGTAGCAGGAGCAGCTGCGTTAATCTGGGCAACAGAGCCACAACAGAGTGTAAATCAGGTGCGAGCGCAGTTGATCCGTCAGGCTATCCCCTTGGGTGACCAACTGGAATACGGGGTGGGAATGGTCCAAGTTATAGGTAATAACGAGTTTAATGCAACCCTTCCTTCTTCTATGAATAACAGTCAAGATGCTGAAGTGCAGAAACTGCTGAGATCATTGCTGAACTTCCAAAGGAAGGCAATAGAGCAAAACCAAATGCAACTAGGCAAAGATATATATGCTACTTATAATCGACTAAAAATTGAGTCTAATATGCTTAAGCAAGATCCAGAGAAGCTTACAAGGCCAAAAGCCTCTCCTGAGGGAAAACCTGTGTATGTAAATTCTTCAGTTACACAATCTGTGTATCAAAATACCACTCAGTTGAGCCAATATGCTGAATTTCAAAAGGAACCCCTTCATGATTTAATCGAGGTCTATCAGGAGAAAAGAGATCAAATACTCTTGTTGTTGAATGATGGAGAAAAGGGAGAATTTGTGACGCAAAGTTCAAGGCCTGATCCTTTTCAGAATTTAATGGGGGATGGCCAAGTCATCCATCCCGGAGAGTTAGCCTCAGTATCATTTGAAACGAATATGAACCTGCGCGTAAACCATGCAACAGTAACTATTTCAGGGCCGAACTATTCTTTTACAGATACAGTTGACTATGATGACAGTGATATGACTAATCCGCGTTATGCATGGAGTACCAGTCCATCTCTAATCCCTGGCGAATACCGATTGGTGATGAATTGTGACGATTCTTCGGCTCCTTATTATTTCTCAGTAGGTTTCACAATTTGGATTACAGAAGTGGAGAGCCATACCTTACAATTAAATACTTCTGTTCACTTTGATCTTGCTGAAGGAGAAATGTCAAGTTACCTTTTCGAATCTGGCAGTCAATTTGAAACGGTTACCATACGGACAGAGTTTTTAGGGGAATATGATCCTCATAGCGATACGATGATATTTGTGTATTCAGATAAGGAACACATGAAGTTGATTGATTTTAATGATGATTATGATAGTGGTCGATTGTCCTCTTTAACCATTACATTAAAGCCGAATAGTACGATTTATATTGTCGTTTCAGGATACGATGGGCAAAGTATCAATGCAAACTTAGGTATTTATCATGTTTTCAATAATTTTAATGAATTAACGTTAAACGTACCTGTAGACCTTATTTACCCTTCTTTAACGGCTGGTTTATTTTCGTTTACACCGACTGAATCCACAATATTTAACATTTTCACGTCACCATATGGTGGAGCAAGTGAGTCGAATGACACTATGCTCTATTTATATCGTGATAAAGAGCTATTACAACTAGCAGATTATAACGATGATAATGAAAGCCATTTTTCCATGATTTCATTTGAGTTGGATGCAGGAAAGAAATATTATATTGTCCTATGTGGTTATAACACCGTAAGTGTTCGAGCTCGGTTGGCAATTCAAGCCGTAGATACAAATCTTCCCTCAATTCCAAAGGTTGTCATAACTAATCACACAGCGAACACTGTTTCATTACGATGGAATCCCTCAACTGATGATACTGGAGTAACTTTTTATGAGGTTTACCAAAACTCTACTTTAGTGGTTACATTGCCTGAAAGTTTTTTGACCTATAAAGCGGTTGGCTTAGCGCCCAATACTTTGTATACACTCACTGTGAGAGCCAGAGACGCTGCGGGAAACCGATCGAATTCAAGCAATCCAGTTAAATTTATCTACTTAATAGGAAATGTTACCTATATTTATGATGTTAGGGGAAGGATATCAGGCGTAAAACTGCCTACGGGACAAATCATATTATATTCGAATGATACGAATGGAAATACCACAAGTATTGTTACACCATAATGTATAAAGGAGGAAAATCACTGTGAAAAAAACATTCACATTTAATCGCAGCTTTCTTCTGCTGCTAGTCACCTTATTATTCATAGGAACATCTATTCCAGCATGGGCCAGCCGGAATCAAAGTCCTCAAACAATATCAGCCGCAGGGACACAACCGCAACCGGAACAGGAGATTGTTACCAACCAGCCCAATCAATCCCCCATGGACGAGGAGTTTCAACGGCAGCTTTTGGAAATGGAGGGCATGGCACCGGTCCCCGTTGAGCAAGATTTGTCTCTGGAGTTGTTTCAGGAGCAACCGCTTCAAGTTTCAGATCCACAAGCATTGACAGAAAGCGTTGCAGAAGGAAACATGATAAAACCAGACTCTGTTTCTTTGCTAAAAAGGCAGGCGGCAGAAAAAAGAAATAATCGTTTATTCAAAGAAGACCAGTTTAACTATCAGCAAAAGGACGTAGAGGAATTGATGTTAAAGGGTGTGTCCTTGGAGGATATCTACGTATCGGATCAGATCGGAAATGATTGGTTAATAGATCCTCGCACATTACTGGAGCAGAAGGAAAAGAAAAAAATATCATGGGATGTCTTAGAAACAGAGGTTGAGAAGCAGGTTGATGAGGAATTGTCGGAACTAACCGCAACTGTGAGGATTCGAAATGATCAGCTTAACAAACAAGTGCCCAACAAAGCCGAAAGACTTGCGATTCTTAAACAATTGAGGGAGAACCATGAACTTTCAACGGATCAGGTCATGGATTCCTATAAATTGAACGGACAAGAAGGACTGAAGCAATTGTATGAAGCCGGAGAAAGGGGGGCATCCCGTGAATAAAGGTTTACGTTTATTTGGGACCATTTTCTTTGCTATTGTGATTTCTCTGACAATCTCTTCTTTAGCCCATGCAGCAGTATATGGTGATGATAATGTTATCAATGGACTGTTTACCCAGGAAGCCATTAACCAGACCAACAAGTCTCAATACGCGGATCGCACTGGAAATGAAAATATCGATGAAGTGACTGGTTCGTTGTCGTGGAAATCGAGTCAAATCCATTTGTCGGGTGTAGAGGGATTAGATTTAGATATTGGGATCATGTACCAGTCCAACTATGCTTTTAGGTCTATGCGTAACTATAATAGTCCAGGCGGTTTGAAAAAATATAATTACCTCATTACCCGCTACGATTTGGGATTGGGCTGGTCATTTCGTTTTCCTTCTGTCCAACTAGCGGATGGATATACCTATTACCATACAGGAGAAGGACCGATTTATCGTGTAGACTTTGCAGCATCAGGCGCTGCCGACAGCTACACGCATCTCATAGGGTATCAAGGCAAAGATGTGCAATTTAATTCAGATCCTAAAGGAACCTTTCATAACGGGCAGGCATCTTCCGCCTATTATCTGGAATATGCCAGCAAAAAACGTGAATACTTTGCCGCAGATGGACGATTACTTGGCATTGTGGACCGCTATGGGAATTCATTAACATTTCAACATGAAGATCGGGCCACGTATGATGGACAAACCAATAAAGTGATTTCCTCCATCAAGGATTCCGTTGGCCGTACCATTACCTTTTCATATACAACCAATTTGCAAACGGCTACAGATGAGGAATTCGCTAATGCAAATGGAGAGAAAATTACGGTAACCGTTAAAAACCCTTCTGGAAATTTTGTAGAGTCTGTTACATATACAAAATGGCGCAATTCATGGACTTATGACGGCAATCCAGATGGATATGCACCCTATCTATGGTCTATTCAAAACCAAAAATCGGACTATACGTATTTTGAATATGAGGGTAAGCCAGGCCGATTTGATCATACGAATAAATCGTATGAGTATTCAGGACACAACAGTTATAGGTTGCTTAAACAAATATCTGGAACGAATTCAATATTTAATTACCAGTACGATGTGACAAGTAGAAATCTTGGGCCCTATGGAATTGGTGAGGATTTCCGGATAGTCCAACGATTTACTCAGTTGAAGAAAAACACAGGAGCAACCGGAGATTATCAACATATCAATTATTCCTATACCAATGATTATACAGGCTACCCTAATCATTGGAATCCAAATGCCCTTCCAGTCGATTACACGTTTTCTAGCCAATCCGTTTTACAAAGCAATACTCGTACCAGTGGATTAACCAGCATGTCTACTTATAACGGAATACAGCAACCGACTGCCAAAGAAACCAGAACAACTGCTGGCGAGCGCAAAGCAACTTACTATTTGGCTTATCATGCTGTCTTTACTCAATTGCCTACCAGTATCCAATTGTCTGACTATGGGACTGGCGATTCGGATACCACTGCAAACAAATTGTTTGTTGACAAAGCCTACACCGATTGGGGCGCTGTTCAGACAGAGACAAAACCTCTGACCGAGAGTCAGAGGAATGATCCCAACATCAAGAGCAAATATACCACGACTCTCACGTATGAACCGAATTTTCATCAAATCCAATCCAGGAAGATGTATCAAAATGATGCTACCCTATTATCTGAATTCTATACGTATGATGCTAATGGTCGATTGCGAACCTATCAAAATCCAAAAGGAGAAGTAACAACCACCTGGTACGAAACTATTGATACTAATGGTAACGTGATGAATAATACCGATCAGCCGACGCTACCTTTGATAGGAAAGGTTCGGAAGATTACTACCTCCAAACCTATAGAAGAAGGAAAAACTTCTCGAACTGTCGCCCAATATTTTTCGGATACTCAGTATGCTTATCCGGGAGAAGTGACGACGACTTTTACCACAGCAGATGGCAATGGGCAACCGATAACCCAGATACTCAAAAAAACAATGACTTATGACTTGGGGACGGGCTTGTTGAAGGAGGAAGTAGACGGAAGCAATAACAAAACCACTTATACGTATGATGTATTAGGAAGAATACTAACCATCACCTATCCGGAGTTTTTGAATATGGCCGGAGAACGATACGCGGTTTCGGATATATTTCAGTATGATAGAGTTTATGATAGCACATCAGAAGCAGAGGATTCTGAAAATACTGGTTTGTATGATTTGCGAGTCTACTCCTATCGAAAGTACACAAGATTGTCCAACAACGTTTTGACCACTTTTAATCAACAGTATGAATACTATGACGGAATAGGAAATCTGCGTAGAATTTCTCAATATGATCCACAGTCGTACACGTGGAAGGAAGCGCGAAATCATTTTGATGATCAGGGGCGGATCACATATAGCCGTGATTTGATGGGAAATGTCTCCACTGCCTCCTATGATGGTTGGGGCAATCAGGATGAAGTCTTCGATTCATTTGGTAATCTCTATAAAATGGAGCAACAATTGAAGGCACGTCGCAGTATCCGTTATTTTGTCGCCGCGGCGCAGGTAGAGGCTTATCGGACTAATCCCTTGCGTGCTGACCTTAAGTCTCAATATGTAGAACAGGAGATTGATCAATGGGGACATACCCTTACAGTGAGGGCATATACAGATTGGCCGACTGCCGCGCAGCCTATCACAGAAGAATATCAATACGATATTGTGGGGAATCTGAAAACGTATGTTGACCCAAATAAAAATCGGAATGCTGACGGAGTTACCAAAACCTATGAGTATGATCCTTTAAATCGTCCCATCAAAATTAGAGATGCAGCGGGGCAATTAACCAACATGGAGTATAATGCTTTGGGAAAAGTAAGCCGGATATACATGCAAAGCAATGATGGGGCAGCAGTTGTAGAACTGAACAGTAAACAATACAATGAGATTGGGAGTCTTATGAGCAAGGCGGATGCGGCTGGGGCTACAGAGACATACGCCTATAATGGATTGGGGCAATTAACCCGTGCAAAGGACCGTAAGGGAGCGATTACGACTGCACAATACGATGCCCATGGACGGACCACGGCTAGCAGCATCCATTACAATGGCGTTAGTCAGGAGATCAAAACCAACATCGGCAGTAGTGGGATATTGTATGATACCATCCAAACCTTCCTGAATGGCGCGAATACAGCCACCATGACAACAGGGATGGATACGAAAAAGAGAATCACATCTGTTAGCCAAAGCGCGACGAATTATTATTCCTCCCTTTCCTTGACATATAATGCAAACAACCAGATAACCAGGCAATACAGCAGTACCACTGGCTGGACAGTGAATGTCCAATATGATCGAAACCGTTTGGATAAAGTGCAGGTGAATGGTCAATCAGCCCTGGATACCAGTGATGCGTCGAATGTGAAGTATAGGTATTATCCCAATGGTCAATTGGATACCGTCTCGTATCCGCCCCTATCGGATGGCACCATCATCTCCAGTAAGTACACGTATGACGCATTGGGCAGGTTGAAGACAATGGTAAATACCAGAGGCGGAGCGGTTTTGTCTAGTTACAGCTACGAGTACGACAATAATGGCAATATCACTGTTGTAACAGAAGCAACTTCTTTGGAAAGTAAACGCAGCACATGTACGTATGATAAATTAAACCGATTGGAGACCATCTCCCGTTCGGATGGAACCAATGTCCGCTACACGTATGATTTAAAAGGCAATCGGGTAACGCAGCAGGATACCAGGCCGCAGTTCCTGTCTTTGGAGGATACCACTAACAGCTATGATTTGTATAACCGCTTGACTGGCGTCACAAAAGGGGGAACTACAACTTCTTTCTCCTATTCAGCAGATGGGCTGAGATACAAGAAAGAAAATGCAAGTCAGACGACCCAATATCACTATAACGCCACCGGGCAGGTCATTGCGGAGAGTAACGCCGGCAATAGTATCCAAGCCAATTATATCCGGGGCGACAGATTGTTAGTGAAGAAGGAAAAGGCTTCGGGTAAATCGTATTATTACTTGTATAACGGCCACGGCGATGTCGTCATGATGGTGGATACGAACGGAGCCGTTGTGAACCAGTATCAATATGATGAGTGGGGCAAGCTTCTCGTAAATCAAGAAACAGTGGTAAACAGCTTTAAATATGCAGGGGAAGTATACGATGAAGAGACAGGCTTATATTATTTGCGTGCTCGATATTATGATCCGAGTATTGGGCGTTTTATCAATGAGGATACGTATGAAGGGGATATAACGAATCCGCTGAGTTTGAATTTGTATACGTATGTTCATAATAATCCACTCATTTATTCAGATCCTACCGGTAATTGGTGTACTTCTGCGGATGGTAAATATTCTCATCCAGGTGGGTGTGATGGTGGTGGGGAAGGTGATAGCGTAAAAAGTAATGTTAACGGGTCTATATGGACACCTGATTCGAAACATATCGGTGAAAAGGAAATTTGGAAAGGTGAAAGACGTGGACAAACACTTTTGGCAGAAGACTTGGATATGAATGATTCGTCCAATGGCACAACCTTAACTGAAGAGGTAGTAAAGAATATATTAACAGGAGCAGGCGATTCAATAGCAGGGAGAATAATATCTAATATGTCTGATAGAAAGGAACTTTCATTCAGTTCCAATGCTATTCAAGGAGTAAGGTTTCGACCAGTCGTCGATGTATTAAAGCCAGTTTCAAAAGCTTTAGGAATAGCAACTATTGCTTCTACTGGAATTGATATTTATGCTGATTTCCAAGAATATGATGGTTGGAATGTAGCTAAAGCTGCAGTTGTTGATTTGGGTGCCTCAGGCATTGGAATAGCCGCAACTGTAATCGTTGGAACATTAACTGCTGAAGTATGGGTACCGGTCGCTGTGGGTTTTGGGGTTGGAGTTGGTCTAGGATTCGTAGCTGATTATGTCAAAGATGTAGTAACGAAATGAGGTGCATATAGTTTATGATAAGTTTTTATAATAGCTTACCTTGGCCCATTTATCTGCTTATCTCAATAGGTTTGGGCACATTTTTGGTGCAATATTTTTTAAGGAATTCGAAAAAGTATTCCATTCTAGTTAGTGCAGGAATAATATTATTGTCCATTTCATCAATACTTGCTGGTATCGTTAGAGTTTTTTATTTGTTAAATATTAAATGGCACCTGAATTTAATTGAATCATCACCTCTTGTGGGAGTTATTGGATTACCTTTACTATTTGTAGGAGGATATTTAAAAACAAAGGATGATCCTGAAAAAAACAGAATTATTTTGATTTGCACCACAATTGCATCAATATGTATTTTCATGATTGCGTTTGTCATAATTTTTTCATGAATCTATGTTTTTATGCTGTTTTTTATGAGCCACATGCGACTAATTCTCGCTTGTGGTTTCTTTTTTCACCGCTGCATCTCGCTGAGTCTAAAACATATAAAACATACCAGTGGCGAATATTCCAAAATAAAAAGAGCGGTATCGCCACTCTTTAAATAAATTGTAACCCAGACACTTTGAAAAAAGAGTTAGGCCGCGCATAAAAGATGATTCCTGTACTGGACAGGGGTGAGACTGCAAGTAAAAGGTGTAACCTTTGAAACCAGAATCTAGCAAGGGTTGAGCCGCGACTTGACCTGGATCCTCTGGCGGTTCCGGTGCACGCGCGATGGGCGGAAGGGGGCCGAGGGCTGTTCTCGCCCTGGTCAGCAGCCTACCAGATCCGCCCACTCAAGTCGCTTTAGCGGACCTTTACGCGGTCTGGGTAACAGACGGTCAACTGCAGCAGGATTTGTCTCGGTCCATTTTAATAATGGTTAATGAATGATTTATATTAATTTAATAACACTCCCCAATTTGGAGGATGATTGAATGAAAAAATGGCTTTTTATGTTAACCGCACTTTTTATGCTATGTGTTCTAATTGCATGTGGCTCAGAAAAAGTTACTAAAGTAACTCAAAATCCGGAGCCAAGTGAACCAATAACTAATAATATTGCGTCTTCGAATATTAATAAAGCTACACCGGAAAAGCAAATAAATTTAATTAACGAAGATGTTACATCATTGCAGGGCAATACTTCAGTATCGGTACAGCCGCTAAATAAAAATGAAACCTTAACATATAGCAATAAGAAGTTAGGGTTTTCAATATCATTTCCGGAATCATGGAATGGAAAATACTTATGTAACGAGACAGATTGGGGAGTAGATGTATTATATAAAGCAAGAAATACAGATAATGCATCATTATTTCAAATTTCATTAACTACAGAAATACAGTATGCCATCGACGAAGCTTTTGTTGGTTTTATGAAGCAGTTAGGAAAAAGAGATTCTGTTGTATATACCACAGTGTCACCTACAGGAATTCCGTATGACGACAAAAATGAGAAATATAAAGATGATTCAAATGCCTACTTTGAGTTGTTTAATAATAAGGAAGCGATCTTAAACACTTTCAAAATTTTACCTGAGTATGATGTGCAAGCCTATAAACACTTTATTGAATTAAATAAAAAGAAAGATGAGAGCTTAAAAAAAGATTATGACCAATTGAAGCAACAAGAGAAGAAATAGTGATATAGGCACCACAGGCGATTAACCTTGTCTGTGGTTTTTCTATGTATGGCGCCGTTGAATCTCACATACTCCAAAAACCATAAAATAAGTACCAGCGGCGCAGATTTAAAACAAAATTAAAAGAGCGGCAATCGCCACTCTTTGAGTAAATCGTCCGCTTTTCCCGTCCGTATTGGAATATCTGAAGCCGTATGTTACATAACGTATTTCGAAGATTTCTACAGTAAGAATCTTGTTTTATTGGCTTCTTAAGTAATGTACTGTATTGCTCCGCTTCTAAGAGGCATAAAACCATGCGGCGGTTTCCTGAAGTCCATCCGGGAGCTGCGTTTCTGCCGACCAGTGGAGGAGGCTGGCTGCCTTGGAGCAGTCCAGAGCACTTCTGCGCAGATCACCGGCACGGACGCCTGCTCGCTTAAGCGGCAGACTTAGCTTCATGGCTTGGCATACCGCTTCATAGATATCCGCAATGAACAGCTCCTGGCCGCTGCCGATATTCACGACCTGCCCGGCTTCACAGGACAGGGCTGACACGTTAGCCCGGCATACATCCCGGATGTACACATAATCTCTTGTTGTCCCCTTCGGCATATCCGGGTAGCTGTAGAGAGTTGAAGGTATTCCTGCCGCAGCATTTCTCATGAAGATGGGAATAACACCGCATTCTCCATCCGGCATCTGGCGGGGCCCATACACATTGGCATACCGCAGTGCAATAAATTCCAAGCCGTGGCTCAGCTGGTAGAGACGCAGATATTGCTCTATGGCGTATTTGCTCACGGCATAAGGCGACATCAGCATGGGGGGAGCGGATTCCGGTGTGGGAATAGCCGCGGAATCTCCGGCTAGGGCACCGCCTGTTGAGGCGAAGATGATTCGCTTGACCCCGTAACGGACACAGGCGTCCAAGAGCCTGAGTGTCCCGGTAATATTCACATCGGAATCATGGAGAGGATCTGCTACAGACTTGGGAATGGATTTCTGGGCGGCGTGGTGGCTTACCACGTCCGGCCGTTCCTTTTCCAATATGGCATCCATTCCGTCTGAACGGATATCCAGCTTGTAAAAAACAGCCTGCGCCGGGAGCTGCTCACGCCGTCCCGTGCTTAAGTCGTCTACAATAACCACCTCATGCCCCTCTGCCAAATATGCCTCCGCCACATGAGAGCCAATAAAGCCGGCCCCGCCTGTAATTAGAATTTTCATGGATAAACATCTCCCTTCATTTATATCCGGTGAACAGTCCGGAATCCTTCGTAATACCAATGAAGCCCTTACGGTGCAGAAGACTCTCCACACGGATTCTGAATTTATCCAGGCTGCTTCCGGATAGTGCGCTTCTGCTATTCCCGGTGGTCGAACAGATATAAGCAATCAGCGGCTCCGCCTCCGTAATCCGAAGAGAATCCTCGTAGCGTTTAAGTACAATATGGCGGAATCCCGCCGCCTCCAACTGCACTTCACCGTTCTCCAGTCCAAACTCGTCGGCAAAATCCTTTTCAGAGAGGACCAGCTCCGGGTTGAAGCCCCTCAGCAGCTCCTTCATTTCTCGTAAGTGGTTGCGTCCTATGGTGGAGGCATAGAAGCGTCCTCCAGGCTTTAGCACCCGGTATATTTCTTGCAGCGCCTCATGTCTGCTGTTGACATGATACAGCATGTGATTGGCCAGCACTGCATCGAAGCTGCCGTCCGGAAAAGGAATGGCCCGTACATCTGCCTGCATGAAACGGAAGGTGCGGGGAGATCCATCTTCCGTTAGCCTGTCCTTGGCATCCTGCAGCATGCCTTCCGAGAAATCCGTCAGCGTAATATCCCAATGCTCCGGGATGCGGTCCATATTACGCTGCCATAGGCTCCCGTCCCCGCAGCCCAATTCCAGAATGCGGCTGGAAGCTGGCAGCTCCAAGCAGTCGAACAGCCATTGATGCCAGCTGCAGGGATTGACACTGAAGCCGTCATGCAGTCTGATTCGGGTATGAAGATTGGACGCATTGTGATACTGCTCCACCCATTGCTCCTCCTGTGTCACGACGCGGATAATGGAGGTGAAGAGCTCCCACGACCCGTTGTTCCCGGCAAGCTCCTTTTCTTCAGATTGTCCAATTTGGGACTTGCCGTGATCTGCCGGCTGTTCCGCATCACGTGCCTCCAGCTCTGTGAGTGTTTCCGCAACAGCCTTGCGGACAAGGCGGAGATGCTCCATTTTGCGCCGGATAATGGTATCCTGCACCCGCAGGGATTCCCGTAAGTCCTCCTCCTGTCCGTCCCTGCGGATCACCTTCTTAATCTCATCGATGGATAAACCGATGTATTTTAAGGTCAGGATTCTCTGAAGTCGCGCCAGATCCTGCATTTCATAATAGCGGTAGCCGTTGTCTGCTCTGTGGCTCGGCGGCAGCAGACCTACCTTGTCGTAGAAGCGGACTGTCCGGATTGTCACCCCCGCTTTTTTGGCGAATTGGCCTGCTGTCATTCCCAGTCCTTGCTGCTGCATATGCAAGCTCCTCCATGATTGCGGCGTTTTGCCTGCCTGAATGTATTGTATAAGGTGACCTTACGTCACCCTCAAGCTTTTTTTATTAGGGTTGTGTGACTTGAGTCAGCAAAAAGCGCGATTGTCCATGTTTTCCGGCAAGGAAATCCATGGTCTTGGGTTGTGTTTTCAGTGTAACCTAATACATGACCCCGCTGACAGGAGGAATTTCCGTGCAAAAGGCCACTATTTTTCGAGAATACTTTGTCAATAAACGAAGACCCTATTTTTTTGGTTTTGCATTATTGTCCATTTCTTGCTTGCTGCAGCTTTTGATTCCCGAATATATGGGACAATTCACAGACAAGCTGAAGGGTCACGAGCTTACCTACCACCAAGCGGTCCGGTACGCGCTGCTGGTTACGGCGGCAGGCTTCGGAGTCGCTTTTTTTCGTTCTGTCAGCAGAACGTACATATTCCGGCTGGCCCGGGTGCTGGAGATGGAGGTCCGCAGCAAGCTGTTCGCCCATTGGGAGCGCCTGTCGGCCCAATACTTCAATAACCAGCGGATCGGGGACCTGATGTCCCATGCCATCAGCGACGTAGGGGTGATCCGCGAGGTGACCATGGGCGGTGCATTCATGGTGATGGAAGCCGCGGTGCTGATTACGGCAACGGTGACGGCTATGGTGATCACGGTTAACCCGTGGCTGACCTTGTTTACGATGCTGCCCCTGCCCCTGCTTAGTGTCCTGGCTTATACCTTCAACCGGCGGATCCAGCGCCAATCCACGGAGGTGCAGGAGGCGGTGGCCACGCTTACCAGCCGGGTACAGGAATTTGTAGCAGGTATCCGTGTGGTGAAGGCGTATGTGCAGGAGAAGGCGGAGGTGGACTTTTTTACCCGTGATAATCAGGATGCGGTGGAGAAGAACCGGCAGTTCGCCCGGTCCAACTCCCTGTTCGGCGCATTAAGCTCCGCGGTGGTGGGGCTGAGCTTCCTCATCTCCGTCGTCTTCGGTGGTGTGCTGGTTTTGAACGGTACGATTACCCTGGGCAGCTTCGTTGCCTTCAATACGTATCTGTCCCTGTTGATGGGCCCTGTGGAGAATCTGGGCAAGGTGGTGAACCAGCTCCAGCGCGGCAGAGCCTCGGAGGACCGGCTGTTGGCGATCTTCATGACCGAGCCGGATGTGGTGGATGACACCGAGGCGGTGGAGAGCATCGAACAGCTGGACGGCCGGGTGGATATCAAGAATTTGACCTTCTTTTATCCCGAAGCGCCTGAGCCTGCCCTGCAGAACATCAGCCTGTCTGTTCCCAAAGGAACCAGCCTTGCTATTGTAGGGCGGGTAGGCAGCGGCAAAAGCACCCTGGTTCATCTTCTGGTCCGTCTGTACAATCCGCCCAAAGGAACGGTTTTTATCGACGGGCATGATATCCATGAAATTCCCTTGAAAACCCTGCGTGGGCAGGTGGGGATCGTCCCCCAGGATCCGTTCCTGTTTTCGTCCACCATCCGGGAGAACATCGCCTTCGACCCCTGTCCCCATTCCGAGGAGGATGTGCTGGAGGCCGCCCGGTTAGCGCAGGTGTACGATAATATTATAGAATTCCCTGACCAATTTGAAACCACTTTGGGGGAACGGGGCGTTTCCCTGTCCGGCGGCCAGCGCCAGCGGGTCAGTATTGCCCGGGCTGTGATTAAGAAACCTTCGATTCTTATCTTCGATGACAGCTTATCCGCGGTGGATACGGTGACGGAGGATCTGATCCTGGAGGGCCTTCATTCGGTGATGAACGACCGTACCACCATCATCATCGGGCACCGGATTTCGTCGGTCCGTCACGCCGACCAGATTATTGTGCTGGAGGAGGGCGTGATTGCCGAGCGGGGCAGCCACGAAGGCCTGCTTGCCAAAAACGGCATCTATGCCGATCTGTACCGCAAGCAGCAGCTGGATGAAGCCGCAGAGGGGCTGCCGGCGGAGGAATGCGGAGAGCAGCAGAAGCCGGGTATGAAGCTCAAGGGGGGATTGGCGCTGTGAGCAGCATTCATCAGGAAAAAGAGAAGGTTGGCATCAAGGACAGCCAGCTGCTGAAGCGGATGACCGCGTATGCATTGCCGTATTGGAAATCGCTTTTGTTTTGTCTGTTCCTTGCTTTTTTGATTGTAGTGGCGGATTTGGCCCGGCCTTATCTGCTGAAGATCGCCATTGACGACCATATCGGCGGATTGTCCAAACCCATGCTGGCTGCCAGCGCCAATGCACCTGATGCGCGGGAGGAGCTGTCCCGGTGGGGAGATATTATTGAAAGCGGAGACCGCATCTATGTGCGGATCAACGCCGGTTCGGAGGCCGCGGCAGCCCAACAGGCAGAGAGCGGTGTGGAAAAGGCGCAGATTGTGGATGCGTCGGGCTCCTCGCTTCTGGTCCGCGGCTGGCTGACCGAGGAGGATAATGCCGGCAAGCTGGAGGCCGTTGCCGCTTCCGGGACGGATGGCGCCAAGCTGGTGACCGACCGGGAGACGTACGAGGCCGAAATCATGAGCAGCGACACCCTGAAGGATTTCAGAGCTGGGGATTACAGCGGGTTTCTGAAGCTGGGGTTATTATTCCTTGTGGTGGTAGCGGGGGGAGCGCTGCTGAATTATTGGCAGAGCAATCTGCTCCAATACACCGGACAGCACATTATCTTCAATATCCGGCAACAGCTGTTTAACCATCTGTCGCGGATGTCCATGTCCTTTTTTGACCGGAATCCGGTTGGCCGTTTGGTGGTGCGGGTTACCCAGGACACGGAGTCGCTGAACCAGCTGTACTCCCAGGTGCTGGTCAATCTTGTTAAAGACGTGATTGTCATCGTCGGCATCCTGGCTATTATGCTCCAGCTGTCCGTGAAGCTGTCGCTGATTGCCTTTGCGGTGCTGCCGTTTCTGGCGGTCATCACCTTCTACTACCGGAGGCTGGTCCGGGAGGCCCAACGGCAGAGCCGGCTGATCCTGTCCCGGCTGAATTCCTTCCTGGCCGAGAACCTCTCCGGCATCCGCATCACCCAGCTGTTTATCCGGGAGGACCGGCAGCG
This sequence comes from Bacillota bacterium, assembly GCA_023388055.1. Lineage (GTDB taxonomy): Bacteria > Bacillota > Bacilli > Paenibacillales > NBRC-103111 > Paenibacillus_AR. The sequence continues at coordinate 197,029 of JAEWGW010000025.1, forward strand.
TGAGCAGTTTGACGGTCTGAACACGGCTTATTACCGGGCTGGCATGAAGGGGACGGTGGTCAACTCTATTTTTCAGCCAGTGATTGGGTTCCTGGGCAATGTCTCCATCGCGCTTCTGCTCTGGTACGGCGGTGCCAAGGTGCTGGAGGGCGGCATTACCTTCGGTGTGCTTTACGCCTTCACCCATTACATCCGGCAGTTCTTCCAGCCCCTGCAGAGTCTTGCGGAGAAGTATAATCAGATCCAGACGGCCATGGTTGGCGCGGAACGGATTGTGGATATGCTGAACGAGGAGCCGGCTATTGTGGATGCGGAAAAGCCGCAGCCGCTGCCCGCAGCAGTGCGAGGGGAAATCCGGTTCGAGAACGTGTGGTTTGCCTATACGGGCGAGGAATGGGTGCTGAAGGATGTGAGCTTCACCATCGCCCCCGGCCAGACGGTAGCTTTTGTAGGCGCCACCGGGGCGGGCAAAAGCTCGATTATCCAGCTGATCAACCGTTTCTACGATATCCAGAAGGGCTCCATCAAGCTGGACGGTGTGGATATCCGGGAGATTCCGGTGGCGGATCTCCGCCGGACCATCAGTGTGGTGCAGCAGGACGTGTTCCTGTTCACGGGGGATATTGCCCATAATATCCGCCTGAACAACGAGAGCATTACCGACCAGCAGGTTCGGGAAGCGGCTGCTATGGTGAATATGGACGAATGGATCTCCCGGCTGCCCCAGGGGTATGGTACTATGCTGGGGGAACGGGGAGTCACTCTCTCCCTGGGTGAGCGCCAACTTCTGTCCTTCGCCAGATCCATCGCCTTCCGGCCGCAGATTCTGATCCTGGACGAAGCGACCTCCAATATTGATACGGAGACGGAGCTGGCGGTGCAGGATGCGCTGTACACCATCTCCAAGGGCCGTACCACGCTGATCGTGGCTCACCGGCTGTCCACCATCCAGCATGCGGACCAGATCATTGTCATGCACAAGGGCAAGGTACGGGAGAAGGGCAACCACTTCGAGCTGCTGGCGAAGCAGGGCTATTATTACCGCCTGTATGAGCTGCAGTACAAGGACAGAGGAGCCGAAGCGGCGACTGCTGCTGCGGGAGAGCGGTAAGCTGCAGATGTTGGACAGCCTCATGCGGACCAGACTGCGCGCTGCGCAGGGTGAGAGCTTGCTGTGTGATGTGCTGAGGTTGCTATGTTATGGATGGTAGCCGACGCGTCGGGGGTTTTGTGGGAAGCGTTGCAGAACGTAAAACTCAACATCATAGGCGTGAAAAGGCATTCTCCTTGTGGGGGATGCCTTTTTTGAGGAGCTGCGGGTTACGGCTTGTGCAGTGGAAGGGTGCATGCTGTTGTACTCTCTACAGCCTCCGATGCTGCCTGCCAAACTCAAACTCAAACTCTAATCTGCTGTTTCTGCGCCACAGGGCAACTTCGCCATCTCACCGTCAGCTCATATCACCCACCGTCTAACGGAACTATAAAGCGCTTAGGAGCAAAATTTGGGCTGTGCGGAAATCTAACGGACCTGCCAACAACCCGCAAAAGGGATTTGTTTCCAGCAGAATTCACCCAATGAAGGCTTGAAGCCAGAAATAACTGCACTTTTGCAGAATGGGAGAGTAAAATAGGCTCTGCAGCCAGAAATAACAGACATTTACCGGCATGCGGAAAATGGAACGTCATATGCTTGCCCAGCAGGGGCATCAGACGATTCTGGAGAAGCTTCAAAAACACAATGCGAATAAAAGGATGTGGATCACCGATGTCATTCTCCCTATTCCTGGTTATATGCTCCGGTCTGGCCCATGCGGTATGGAATTTGTTCACCAAAAGCAGCTCGGATAAGGCTGTTTTTTTGTGGTGCATCTTTATGCCGTCCACACTCCTCTTACTGCCCGTTCTGGCAGGTGAGATGAGCCGGGCAGCCCTCTCTCCCGCAGCAGTGGGGCTGCTTGTTTGCTCCGCCGCTTTGCAGGCCTTTTATGCCTGGCTGTTATCGCATACGTACAGGCGGGGAGACCTGTCCCAGGTGTATCCGGTGATGCGGGGAACCCCCACTTTGCTGATCCCGCTGGCGGGCGTTTTTTTCATGGGGGAGCGTCTTACTCCGTGGGGGTGGCTGGGGATTGGGCTGATGCTGGCAGGCTTTGCTGTCATGGGAATAGGCAGCCGCTATTCCGAAGCAGCCCACGGACCGGAAGTCTCCGGTACTTCCTCTATGTGGACACATCCCGTGGTTATGGCTCTCGGGGTTGGCCTCACCATCACATGTTACACCCTGATGGATAAATGGAATTTGCAGCATCTTTCGCCGGTTGCGCTTCTCGAAGTGACGAATATCGGCTTTGTGCTGGGGCTGACACCTGCAGTGGTGCGGCAAGGGCGGAAGATGAAGCGGATTCTAGTCTCCGGTTGGGGCAGGATTCTTCTCGGAGCTATCCTCTCCCCGGGTTCCTATCTGCTGTTTCTCTTCGCCATCCGTGGAGCTGAAGTGGCGCCGCTGGCTCCTTTGCGGGAGATCGGGATTGTGTTCGGCACGGTGCTGGGATTAGCTTTGTTGAAGGAGAGCTTTCCAGCCAGGCGGCTAACGGCCTCGGCTATTGTCCTTTCAGGCATCCTGCTGATTGCTTTTCTGGGCAGCTGAGGCTATCTTTTCAAACCCGCCCCATTTTGCTACAATGACTTTAGTAGAGGGTAGAACATACATACGTATCATCAGGACGCCGAAGGGTGTCCTTTTTTCCTCAAAGGAGACAAGGAGGCAACAAAGTGGCAACCAAAAAGAAGATTCCCGGCCCGTCGGCTCCGACGCTGCCGTCTGCGCTTACCAAAGTGGAGGAGGATTTCCCTGAGCCGGAGGATGGGCAGCTGGTGGAAACCGCTGAATTTGCGGATATGGAGCTGAGGCACTGGCAGGCCCGCAAGGTAAGGTTTGACGGTGTTCTGTTCCGCAATGTGTCCTTCAGTGGGGCGGCCTTGCAAAATGCCGAATTTCTGGACGTGGTGTTTGAAAACTGCGATTTATCCAATACCAATTTTCAGGAGGGGGCGCTTCACCGTGTGTCCTTCCGTCATTGCAAGCTGTTGGGCACCAATTTTACCGATTCTGTATGGCGGGATGTAACCGCAGAGGAGTGTAATATGAGCTATGCCGTTCTCCGTTTTAATGACTGGCGGCATGTGCAGCTCAAGAACAGCTCTATGGCTAATGCGGACTGTTACCATTCCTCCTGGCAGCATACCCAGCTGGAGGGGATGAAGCTTGAACAGACGGTTTTGTCGGGAACCAGCCTTTCGGGCATTGACCTGAGCAGCTGTGATTTCCTGTCCTTATCGGCAGAGCCGGAGGATCTGAGGGGCTGTGTAATTGATGCCTCCCAAGCGGGATTATTGGCTCCGCTCTTCGGCCTCATTATAAAGGACTAGCAAAAACGGGCCCTCCGGATATCCGGAAGCCCGTTATTTTTTCTGATATTCGGATATGCTTACCGCGGCTGCGCCGGAGCCTGGGTTTGGCCCGGTTGAAGCGGATAATAGTAATTCAGCGGCTCGTCGAAGGTGATGTAATCCAGATTCACCATCAGGAGCAGGAAACGCATACCGGTTTGCGGGTCACTGATGATAATGTGGTCCCGGCCGGCGGCCTCCAGCTTGCCCTTGAAGATCTTGGCATTCCATTCCCGGTTGTTTTCGTAGGTCATGTACAAGGTTGCCACTTTTCCAAGATTCAGCCGCAGGATATTTTCAATGTAGGATTGCTCAAGCGGCAGTTGTCCGGGAACAAGGCTGCCCGGTGCGGCTGCTGTGGGTGCACCCGGGATTACAGAGCCGGAAGAGGGATACAACGGGGGAATTGCTGCCCCTTGGGCCTGCATGGCACCCGGATACGGATAAGGGGTGGGCTTGCCGTAAGGATAGTTCATCATTGTACTTACAAACCTCCTTTAATGGATAAAAGTATGAACAACTGCAGCTACCTGTAAACTGCCGGGCAGTTCTCAGCTGTGGGAGAAAAGAAACAATGGGCTTTGTATCTGCCTGTGTTCGGCTGATTGTACCACTGGGGCGGACAGCCTCCGGAGGGCCTGAAGAACCATAGCGAATTGGAGGCCGGATGCTGCTGCTCCCCTCTGATTACCCGCTCGGCCAGCCGGATGTCCCGGTCACGGGCCTTCTGGTAAAAGTATCCCTTGACTGTTGCCTCAAACCCGCCCGGCCGCTGGAAAACCATCTGCTGCAAATCCCGGATATTCTTGAAATCCAGGCAATTGGCCAGAACCCGGTTAACACCTACATTACCCACCATCAGCATTCCCAGCTCGCCTTCACCCTCGGCCTCCGCACGCATGAGTCTGGCCAGAAGCTTGGTCTGCTCCGAGTTTGTTTTGATAACTGCCATGCCGTCACTCCTTCCGCCGCAAAAAACCAGCCTCTTGTTCAATCTATGCGCATGCCCCGCAGGAACATTCATGGAGGACAAACCCGAAGCGGAGGAAACTTGAAAAAAAGAGCAGAACTGGAGCTGTGCCTGGACATTCCCTGGACTTGGTTGGTCCGTTTAGTTGTCAAAGGGTCAGAGCATTGCTATTATAATCATTATAATGAAAGACATAAGGGAGGAAGTTGCTTCGTGGAACAAGCTGCGATAGAGAAGCAAGACCGCTATGACTCCGCAACAGCAGAGGCTTCCAAGGCCGGCGGTACGGCGGCGCGCAAGCTAAGTTGGCGGGATTTCGTACAAGTTACCAAACCTGGCATTCTAATGTCCAATTTAATTACCACCTTCGGGGGCTTCTGGATTGCATCCAAGCTGGAGATAGATTGGCTGTTGATGCTGTGGACCTTGGTGGGAACAGCCTTGGTTATGGCAGCCGGATGTGTGCTGAATAATTATCTGGACCGGGACATGGACGCCAAGATGGAGCGCACCAAGGAAAGAGGACTTCCCGCCGGTGTTTTGATGCCGAAGGTGGTTCTGGTATATGGCATCGTGCTCGCTGTGGCCGGGTTGAATATTTTGGGCTTTCTGGTGAATCCTCTGACGGCCTGGTTGGGTTTTCTCGGATTTTTCGTTTATGTGTGGGTGTATACCGCCTGGCTGAAGCGGACCTCGGTCTGGAGTACGGCTGTCGGGGCTATCTCCGGTGCGGTTCCTCCGGTTATCGGCTACACTGCTGTAATGGGCGTAATAGATGAAGGCGCACTGATTCTGTTTCTGATTCTGCTTCTGTGGCAGCCCCCTCACTTCTGGGCGTTGGGCATCCGCAGAAAAGAGGAATACCGTGCTGCCGGATACCCGCTTCTGCCTGTAGTAAAAGGGAACCGCCGCACTAAAATCAGCATGATGCGGTACGTCATCCCACTGGTGCCGGTTTCGGTTCTTCTTTATACGTATGATTATGTGGGCCTGATCTACCTGGTTTCTTCCCTGATCCTGGGAGTGGGTTGGGTGGTGTTATGTGCCCGCGGCTTCAGGGCTAAGGACGATATTCAATGGTCCAAAGGAGTATTCGTTTATTCCATTAACTATTTGACCATTCTGTTCATCATTATGGTGATTGATACTGTAGCCAAATAAACGCGAATCTGAAACGGCATGGGAAAAATCCTGTGCCGTTTGTGCATTTGGACGCAGGAAGGAGAAAATGCTCAGCCAAAAAAGGACAGCTCATCAGCATGTGGCAGCCCTAACGGACTGAGAATCCGCTACTTGGCGGAAATTCGGTCTTTTCTGATTGTTGCGGACTCAGCAGCCGTTATTTGGGCGAATGCTGCCCCTGTAAGGGGACTTTAGCTGAAATAACGGCCTCTGTGTCCGCGAAAGGAACAAAAACGCCGATTCCGGAAAAATAACGGATTCTCTGTCCGGATCAAGCTGGAGCGAGAGGCTTACGCCGGACTTACTGTTCCGAAAAGCAGTTATTTATAAAGACACATGGACGGATCGAGTCCATTTGGTGTATTTTTAATAGGAAATCCTCCCTTGCTTGAAGGCAGAAAGGTTGTTACCCCATGTTTTTGTGGCATATTTTATCGCATAACGTGATTCCCTTGTGTTTAATGATCAGCCTCGGCGCGTTGATGGAGCGCAAATTTAAACTGGATATCCGCACCTTCTCGAAGCTGATCTTCTACCTGTTCACTCCGGTCATGCTGTTCAAGATGCTGTATGAATCCCGGCTGTCTGCAGGAATTCTGCTCCAGATCGTAGGCTTCATCATCTTTTTTCTCCTGGTGCTGTATGCCATCGTGGACGGCGTCGCCCGGCTTCGGGGGTTAAGCGGCGGGATGAGAAGCGCCATGCGCAACAGTGTGCTTTTTTACAATAGCGCCAATTACGCCATTCCCTTGAACCAGCTGGTATTCGCCGGCAATCCCTTTACCATGTCCGTTCAATTGATCGTCATGGTTTTCCAGAGTGTGCTGCCCCATACCTATGGTGTTTACGCTGTGAATGCCCACAAAAGCAACACCAGAGACATTATGAAAACCATTCTGGGCATGCCTGCCATCTATGTCATTGCGGTGGCCTTGATTATGAACGGTTTTCAGATCCCGGTGCCTAAGCCGGTATACGAACCCATCACTTATATCTCCAACGGGTATGTGGCCTTGTCCTTGCTGACATTAGGGGTTCAATTGGCTCAGATGCACTGGAGAATCGACCAGCTTTGGGATGTGCTGATTTCCAATGGTCTGCGGCTGATTGCCGGTCCGCTGATCGGCTTCGGCATTGTGATGGCCATGGGGCTGGAGGGACTTCTGGCTCAGGCGCTGGTTTTGTCCTGTGCCGTACCGACCTCGCTGTCCAGCGTCCTGCTCTCTGTAGAATTCGACAATGAACCGGAATTTGCCGGACAGGCGGTGTTTGCATCCACCGTATTCAGCATCATCACGGTCACCATCGTAATCTACTGCCTCCGCTTTATCCCTTAAAGCGACTCTGCAGGCGGGTAAAGGATATAGTCCTCCAGCCCCGCCTTTTCTAATTGCTGGATCAGATACTCGTCCGGGGTGCCCTCCACTCCGGCGTATCCCCTCCGTGTATAAATCTGCACCGCATCGGGGAACTCCTCGTTAACCAGCCAACGGATTTTTTTGCCGGAGCTGTCATTGTCCGCGAAGATGTAGACCTCCCGGCCCGCGGCGCGTTTGCCCAGCTCGGCCAGCTTCTCGGAGCTGGGGGTTCCGAAGGTGCACAGAATCAGCACCTCGTCGTTCAAAAGCCGTCTGAGACGGCTCTTGTCGTTTTTTCCTTCTACAATAATAACGGGTGTCATAGCAGCTTCTCCTGTCTGCGTAATCATGAATACTCCGTCCACTCAGTATACCCGGGTAGGGTCATCTTACCACCCAAGCCGACTTTTGTCGCGGCAAGCGGATTTGAGGATAGACACGGTGGACATGCTAAACGGGGAGTGTCAACGGCAGCATGAGGATGCAGTTTTTAGAATGAAAAATCAAGAAAGTATAACTTTCAAGGAATTAGTCAACAAAAATCAACGAAAATTTATAATTATATGATAAGATATTGGCGAGGTGAAGGAAATGACGAACATAACCAAGGAAACGAATACACGAAACTGGACTATGCCGGAAATCGAACTTCCGAATATACCGTCCAACAGCTTTACCATTACTGATTTTGGTGCGGTTGGAGACGGAGTAACTGACAACACCGAGGCATTCCGCAAAGCGATTGCCGCTTGTACGGAAGCTGGCGGCGGTAAGGTTATTATCCCCGCAGGCTTGTGGCTGACTGGCCCGATCATTTTGGCGAGCCGTCTGGAGCTTCATGCCCAAGCAGGTGCAACCATCATGTTCAGCACCAATTTTGACGACTATCCGCTGATCCTCTCCACTTACGAGGGCTGGGAAACCGTACGCTGCACCTCGCCTTTGGACGGGGAAGGGCTGGAGGATATTGCGATTACCGGAGCGGGCGTATTCGACGGCGGCGGTGACGCATGGCGTTATGTGAAGAAGTGGAAGCTTACCGAGCTTCAATGGAATAAGCTGACCAAAACCGGTGTGGTGGATGGAGACAGCTGGTGGCCGACTGAGCAAGGGCTGAACGGCGCCAAGCTGGTTGACCGTCTGATCAGTGAAGGCGTGAAGGATCCCAAGGCATTCGAGCCGGCCAGAGACTATCTGCGTCCGAATCTGCTCAGCCTGCGCCGCTGCAAACGTCTTTTGCTGGACGGGCCTACCTTCCAGAACTCCCCGGCCTGGAACGTGCATCCTTGGGCGTCCGAGCATGTTACACTGCGCAATCTGACCATCCGCAACCCGTGGTACGGTCAGAACGGCGACGGCCTGGATCTGGAATCCTGCCGCTATGCCCTGGTTGAAAATTGTACCTTTGACGTAGGGGACGACGCCATCTGCATGAAGTCCGGCAAGGACAAGGAAGGCCGGGAAAGAGGCATCCCCAGCGAATATATCATGATCCGCAACTGTATCGTGTACCATGGCCACGGCGGCTTCGTAGTCGGCAGCGAAATGTCCGGCGGCGTACGCTGCGTGGAGGTTTCCGACTGTACGTTTATGGGCACCGACATTGGCATCCGCTTCAAGACGGCCCGCGGCCGCGGCGGTGTGGTAGAGGATATCCTGATGAAGAACATCCGGATGATCAACATCGACGGCGAAGCCATCTCCTTCTCCATGTTCTATGAAGGCAAGGAAGGCTCCGGCACCCTGTCCGAGGACAAACATCCGATTACCGATGAAACTCCGGTCTTCCGCAATCTGCATATGGAAGACATCGTCTGCACTGGCGCAGAGGTAGCATTCCTGATTAAGGGTCTGGTGGAAGTGCCGATGGAGGGTCTGACTCTGACCCGCTACAAGGCGATTGCCGACAGAGGTGTGGAATGCACCAATGCAACCAACCTGGCTCTGACTGACGTGGATATCCAAGTCAAGGAAGGCCCGATGGTGAAGCTGCACCAATGTAACGATGTGCGTATTACCCGGATGAGCGGCTGCGGCTCCGAGTCCGATGACCGCTTCCTGGTGGCCACCGGCAACCGTTCGGACAGCATTGTCCTGGATGGTTTGGCAACCTGCGATTCCCACAGAAAGATTGAAGCATTGAACGGCGCCGAAGGCAAGGTTCAAGTGAAGTAATGGTTGTTCATCAAAAAGCTCCGATGTCTCCCGTGAGGGGACAGCCGGAGCTTTTTTGTTTGTTTGGCAAAAAACAAGCAGGAGTTTTCTTTCTATCTGTCGAAATATCTGGTCATCAACTACATACATCATAAGGTGACGACAGGTGACGACAATATTATGAATGCGATTATTTATTTGCTTTTGGGAACCGTGGATATTTTTCTGTTAATTACGCTGATTTTCAAGGTGTTCCGGTGGCCGCTGCGGCAGTATGCCCGGGAAACCCTGATTATTGCGTTTTTGTGTTCTCTGGAATCCTATTTGTCGAGAATTGTATTTGGAGTACCAGAGGTGGACCTGATCCTGCAGAACATCATTATTCTGGTATTGATGAGGGTTCTGCTGAGGGTCAATTTTTATTATGCCCTGACGTTATCGGTGATCGGCTCATTCCTCTATTCCGAGATCGCTTACATCACCTATAACCTGTTTGCCCTGTTTCACATTGAGCTTGATTTCTCTACCCCCACGTCCGCAGGCGTATATTTGATGCAGCTATCCGTTCAATTGCTTGCCGCCTTGGCTGCTTTCCTGCTGTACAAGCTCAACCTCGGTTTTTCCTTTGTGTCCGTTCCGCCTCACGACAGCAAAAGAAGCTTCACTCCCAAGGAGAAAATGAATCTGATCATCAGCTGCGTGGCGGTGGTATGCATCTTTGTTACCGTATATGTGGCCATCAATTATGGAACCTTCGGGATCAATGCCATCATGGTGCTTGAGTTTATCGCCCTGCTGTTTTTGCTGTATATTGCCCGGAAGCAGGATGCCATATGACGGACCCCATTGATTATGTGGCCTTCAAAACTGCGGGTTGGATCAAACGGTCCAACCCGGAGGAAACGGACGATCTGGAACGAATGAGTCCAACCCTCAGCATTCTGCTTAACAACCTGCTGACCACCGGCTTTATTCTGCTGCTTGGCTATACGACGGATTCCTTATTTTCCACCGCGGCGATGCTGGCTACCTTCGTTATCTGCAGAATCATGCTCAAGGGCTGCCATCTGAAATCCATGACCTTATGCGTTCTTGCAACAACCCTGCTTGTCTACGCAATCTCCGCCATTCCCATAAGCCCCTTGTGGATGATCATCCTCACTCCGCTTTTCATTCTTGTGTTATTCTTCCGCTCCAGCGCATCCATTCCGGTAAAAATGGTGTTCGGGATGATGATGTCACTGAACATGATTTTGCTTTATCCTCCCCTTTTTTTGGGTTTTGCGGCGCAATGCCTGACATTAATTCCACAAAGGAGGTGAAGATGCGTGAAGCGGTCCGTTGCCAAGTATGCATCCTTCGTGCTGCGTGTGTTCGCGTCCATTTTTACAATTACCGAAAAATACCCTCTTGGTGACAAACCTATACCTCCGAAGGCAGGAAAGAAATAGCCGCTTATGTTGGATCTGAATATTCCCTGCACAACGCTGACACACTTGGACGCTGTTATCTCGTTGAACAAGGTGCTATACATCTCCTTGGCTTATCAGAAGAAGGTTCCCAAAATTATTATGCAAACCGCGGATGATGAATATATATCTAAGATTACGGGTTCACTTGAATCGCTGGAGATTCTGTTTGCCCCATTTGGTTTTATACGTGTGGACAGTGGCGTAATGGTTAACATCAACCATTTCAGTCATTTTGAAAAGGATGGGTACAGCCAGCTCTTTTGCTTCGCCGGCTCCACCAAGAAGGTGGTTTGCTCCCGCGCCGGATATGCAAAGGTAAAGCATGCAATCGAAAACACCACCTGAAATGGCCCTGTGCACATTTTAGGTGGTGTTTATCATATGTTGATAAATTTGTCAATAACAGAATTCCATATCGAATTCTGTTATATCGTGGATTCCAAAATTTATGATATAGTTATTGCGAAAGTACGCAAAATAGTTGCATGGAATTGCATGATTGTGCAAAGAGAGGAGAGATTGTGATGCATAGTGTCGTTATAATCGATGACCACCCGCTTATGGCAAACGCCACAAAAGAGCTGCTGGAGCAGGAGCTGGATGTGAAGGTAGATGCTTTAGCCCGAAACGGAGAACAGGGTCTGGAGATCATCGCTGCATCACAACCGGATCTGATTCTAATGGATTACAAGCTTCCCGACATGACGGGAAGAGATGTGGCCGAGCGAGTATCCACGTGCTGGCCTTCCGTGAAAGTCGTGATCTTCAGCTCCATTGATGTGTCTTCCATGGTTCCTGAATTGCTCATGGCGAAGGTGGACGGCATCCTGTCCAAGGAAAATTCCCAGCATACCATCGTTCATGCCGTATCCAGCGTGCTTGACGGCTTCGCCGTGATTCCCCGGGCGTCCGATTGGCAGGCCGGGCTGCTGGGCCAGGAGGAAATGGTGGATGTGGAGCTAAGCGAGAATGAAGTGGCTCTGATGCGATACATTCTAAGCGGATATACCATTGAGCAAATTGCGGAGCAGATCCATATGAGCAAACGCTCGGTGGACAACTGGATCCGCAAGATGTACGAAAGGATGGGCGTCAAAGGCCGAACCCAAGCCCTGGAGATTTTCCTGAAAAGCAAATATTATATGAAGCATTAGATAACAGTTCCTGAGCTGAATTATCCATTCAGCTTCTTTTTATTTTGGGAGGCGATGGTAAGCAGAGCGACATAAATCGGCTGCAAATTAAACTTTTTGCCGAACTCAAATTTATAAGCGGCGGTTTTGGCATCATTGGCTTTGTAGTAAGGGGATGTGATGTAATGGATGGTCAGCTCGCTGTCATCGAATCCGGTTCCCGCTGTTTCCATGGTCACCTCGTAGATGGAATCCAGCTCAATGGAAGCCACCCGCGTTTTCTTGCCGGTTACGCCCTGATGGTCCACCAGAATGATCCGCTCATCCGTCACGAGAAACGAGTCTCGGACCAGCTTAAAGCCTGTCCGGATTTGTTCATTCTCCATCAGATACATGCCATATTGCTTCTTCAACTCTTCAATTGAAACCTCTGAGAAATTCCCCAGCAATCCGCCTAATAGTCCTGCCATTCCAATCACTCCCCGGTTTTGTCGTATCCATCTCCATATTCGACAAATAGGGAATGATTTCCTGCTCCATAAACCGGACATGCTTGAATTTTGTATAGCGGAAATTGGTGTAATCCCCTATACAGTCCGGAAATATTTAAAAAGAGTAGCGGAATCTGCCACTCACAGTCAAAATATGATATAATCGAACAAGCAATGGATAGGCTTATATGGGCGGTCGGCTAACCTCTCGGAAGGGAGGTGATGCCTGTGGACATTAAAGACACCTTGACGCTGATGATTTCATTTGCGACACTGGTCGTTCTTATATTGTCATTCCACAACAAAAAGTAGACCGCCTATGCCAAGGTAACAGGTCTACTTTTTGTCCATCATCCTTTGGTAGAAGCCGAACGCCCTTAAAGCGGTTCTAGTTGCTACACTGGAGTCATGTTAGCCGCATGGCTCCTTTTGTGTCCATTATATCATCACTGTATGATAAAGTCATACAATTTCTTTGCTTTCGTTTATACTTCCAGCCCATCATCTTTATCCAATTTATCCAAGTCATCCTCAATTGAATGGAAATTTCCTGCGGAGAAAGCTGTAGAAGTCCCCTGGGGATTCGAGCTTAGTTCCTACAGGTAAAAAACAACTGAAGTAAATGAATATGAGGTAATTAAAACAGCAACCCCCGCAGAAGGAGGCTGTTGTGAGACTAGAAACAGTTTCCTTGGCATTAGTCCTTGCTGGCTTGTAGCTGGGGGCTTTTTTGCGTTCTTTCTACATTAGAATAAACCCAATAAGGCCGTCCTTCAAATTCCGCCCCCAATTCGCCCCCAGGTACAAACTTCGCCCCCTAATTTAATTCTACTGAAAGCAAAAAACCCTTGCTGCGCAAGGGTTTTTCGGTAAGCGGGTGAAGGGAATCGAACCCTCGCCTCAAGCTTGGGAAGCTGACGTTCTGCCATTGAACTACACCCGCATGAAATGGGGAACAGTTGTTATAATAGCATATACTAGGGGGAATGTGCAACGGTTTCATTTGAAAAAAATGGAGAGATTGATGATGCGGCTTCAGGAAGGAGGCGCTTCGCCTACCAGGTTGCGGGAAAAATTGTTATAATGACTCTCCAGAAGGGTAAAATCAAGGAGACTTGTTACATAGAAGAAAGCTTGTGGAGGAGAGGTGCCTATGGCCGCCAACAATCAGGAAAAAATTTATTTGCTTCCGCAAACCATAGGCTATTACCAGCAGGAATTAACCCGGCTGCTGGAGTTTGAACGGTACCGGGAAACTATGGAGATGCTGCAGTTTCTCTTAAGCTGCGACACCTCGGATCTGAAGGCCCGGGATGAATGGCAGTCGCTTCTGGAATGGATGCAGACGATGATTCCGGAATTGCATATGCCTCCGCCTCCGGAGGGCCAGGAGCCGGATCTGTCGGAGGACGAATTGTTTTACATACATATGAAGGAAAAGGCGGAACGCGAGCCGGAGTATGTGGAGAAGCTTCTGGCGGTATTCGAACGGCCGGATTCCTGGGACAAGCAGGTGCTGGCTCTGGAGCAGCTCCGTTATCTGCAGCATCCCCGGCTTCGGGATGTGCTGCGCAAATGGCTGGAAAGCCAGCCCTTGCCGCCGATCCTCCAGTTCCGGACGATGCAGATTCTGAAGGCCCGGGGAGAGAGCGGCTCCATCAAAATCAAACGCGGCAGCAAATGGTATATGGTGGATATCTCCGATGTTCCGGCGGGCAGTGATGAATACCCGAGGGCCTTGAAGGAAATTTTCCAACGTGTGATCCGTTCGGACATGAACAACGGTTTTCCGCTGGAGGCCTTTGCCGAGGAAACATGGTCGGAGTTTGTGGCCTATGCCTTCGGTACGCCGGTCTATATCGAAATTCTGGCGGAGAAGCCCGAGTCCCGGGATGCATGGGCGGCGGCCTTCCATTATATGCTGCTGCTGACGTCACAGGGCAATGCGTCCCTGGAAGAAATCAAGGAGGTTTATGGGATAACGGAAGCCTTGGAAGCCAGATGGGAGCGTGCGCTGCGGGTTTTCCGGGACTTCGCCAAGGCCATTTTTCCGTCTATTACCTAGCATCTGGCGGCTTATCCTTGAAATCAAGAAGGTTTGTGATATAATAAAATGGTTATATTGTTAGGGAAATTTGCCAAAAGGGAATTTTGTTGGAGGGGAAAAGCATATCATGACAGCGAATTGGGAAAAAATAGAGAAGAACCTGGGGGTTCTTACTGTCGAGGTTGCGGCCGACCGCGTTGACGCAGCTTTGGATAAAGCATTTAAGAAAGTGGTAACCAAGGTTACCGTGCCTGGTTTCCGCAAGGGCAAAGTACCGCGCAGCATGTTCGAAAAGCGTTTCGGCGTAGAGAGCCTGTATCAGGATGCTCTTGATATTCTTCTCCCGGAAGCGTACATGGAAGCTGTTGCCGAAGCCGGCATTATTCCTGTTGACCGTCCGGAGATCGACATTGAGCAAGTAGGCAAGGGCCAAGAGCTGAAGTTCACCGCCAAGGTGACCGTGAAGCCGGAAGTTCAACTGGGTGAGTATAAGGGCGTAGAAGTACCTGCCCAATCGCTGGAAGTAACAGAAGAAGATATTGAGAACGAACTGAAGCAGCTTCAACAGCGCCATGCTGAGTTGACAGTTGTGGAAGAAGGCACCGTTGAGAACGGCGATACTGTTGTAATCGACTTCGAAGGATTTGCGGATGGTGTACCGTTCGACGGTGGCAAAGCCGAGAAGTATTCCTTGGAAATCGGCTCCGGCAGCTTTATCCCCGGTTTCGAAGAGCAGCTGGTTGGTCTGGCGAAGGGCGAAGAGAAGGACATTGATGTAACCTTCCCGGAAAACTACCAGTCCGAAGAGCTGAAGGGCAAGCCGGTTGTATTCAAAATTAAGCTGCATGACATCAAGCGCAAGAATCTTCCTGAATTGGATGATGAGTTCGCCAAGGACGTCAGCGAGTTCGATACCCTGGAAGAGTACAAGCAGGACATCGCCAAGCGCATTGCTGAGCGCAAGGAGCAATCCGGCAAGCGTGACCTGGAAAACGCCGTTGTGGAGAAGGTATCCGCTGCTGCTGAGGTAGAAATTCCGGAAGCCATGATCCGTGATGAAGTAGAGCGTATGCTCGGCGACTTCGAAAACCGCTTGAAAATGCAAGGCATGAACCTGGAGATGTACTTCCAATTCTCCGGTCAAGATGAAGAAGCTCTGAAGGAACAAATGCAGGGCGACGCTGAGAAGCGCGTGCTTCAATCCCTGGTTCTGGAAGCTGTTGCCCAAGCAGAAGGCATCGAAGCCTCCGATGAAGAGCTGGAAGAGGAGCTTTCCAACCTGGCCAAGCAATACCAGCGCGAAGTGGATGAGCTGCGTGCCATCCTGACTGCCAACGGCAACCTGGAATCCCTGAAGAGTGACCTGGTTACCCGCAAAACCGTACAATATTTGGTTGACAATAGCAAGACCGAAGCTACTGTAGCGTAAACTTAAATGAAAGCATCAGCAAGGCACGTTTCCATACGTGCCTTTTTGTTTCACATTGTTGAAAAGGGTTTACTTGTTTTCGAATCCGAAAAAATGACATTGATTCGCAAACATGATACAATGGTTCAAAATAAGGGTATGTTTATGTAAAAGGGGTGGCCGAGATGACGATGATACCTATGGTAGTGGAGCAGGAAGCTCGCGGTGAAAGATCCTACGATATTTACTCGCGTCTGTTGAAGGACCGGATTATTTTCCTCGGCAGCGAGATTGACGATGACGTGGCCAATACCGTAATTGCTCAGCTTTTGTTTCTGAACGCCCAAGACCCTGACAAGGATATTTTTATGTACATCAATTCTCCCGGCGGTTCCGTGACGGCTGGATTGGGAATATATGATACCATGCAGTTTATTAAGAATGATGTTTCCACCATTTGCCTCGGTATGGCGGCCAGCATGGGGTCTTTGTTGCTTACCGGCGGGGCGAAGGGCAAACGGTTTGCCTTACCCAACAGTGAAGTGATGATCCACCAGCCGTTGGGCGGTATTCGCGGTCAGGCCTCCGACATGAAAATTCATGCCGATTGGATTCTGCGTACCAAGAAAAATCTCAATGAGATTTATGTGAAGCACACCGGCCAGCCCTACGAAAAAATTGAAAAGGATACGGACAGGGATAATTTCATGAGCGCCGAAGAAGCTAAGGCATACGGGCTTATCGACGAAGTGATTACCCGGACCGATCTGAAAGTAGGCATCTGAACCGGATCACTAGGGCGTGTCGGAAAACTTGAGTTTTCAGACACGGCCTCGCCTGTTAAATCTCTCTCGAACCGTAAAGGAGGAGGAATGGAATGTTTAAGTTTAATGATGAAAAGGGTCAGTTGAAATGCTCCTTCTGCGGCAAGTCCCAAGACCAGGTGCGCAAGTTGGTAGCCGGTCCGGGCGTCTATATATGCGATGAATGCATTGAGCTGTGTACCGAGATTGTAGAGGAAGAGCTCGGCCATGAAGAAGAGCTGGATCTGAAGGACGTTCCGAAGCCCAAGGATATCCGCGGGATTCTCGATCAATACGTTATTGGTCAGGAACAAGCCAAAAAATCCATGTCCGTAGCGGTGTACAATCACTACAAGCGGATCAACTCCCAGAACAAGCTGGAGGATGTGGAGCTGCAGAAGTCCAACATTCTGATGCTTGGGCCTACCGGCAGCGGCAAAACCCTGCTGGCTCAAACCCTTGCGAAGATTCTCAACGTCCCCTTCGCCATTGCTGACGCCACTTCCCTTACGGAAGCCGGCTACGTAGGTGAGGATGTAGAGAACATCCTGCTGAAGCTGATTCAAGCTGCAGACTATGATGTGGAAAAAGCCGAACGCGGCATTATCTACATTGACGAAATCGATAAGGTGGCACGCAAATCCGAGAACCCGTCCATTACCCGTGACGTATCCGGTGAAGGTGTGCAGCAGGCCTTGCTGAAGATTCTGGAAGGTACGGTAGCCTCTGTTCCTCCCCAAGGCGGACGGAAGCACCCGCACCAAGAATTTATCCAAATTGACACCACCAACATTCTGTTTATCGTAGGCGGTGCCTTTGACGGGCTGGAATCCATCATCAAACGCCGGATCGGCAAAAAGGTGATCGGCTTCGGAACCGACGGGCACAAGGTGGACCTGAAGCCGGGTGAATACCTGTCCATGGTTCTTCCCGAGGATCTCCTGAAGTTCGGGTTGATCCCCGAGTTTGTGGGCCGTCTGCCGGTTATCTCCACACTGGAGCCGCTGGATGAAGCTGCTCTGGTACGGATCCTGACCGAGCCGAAGAATGCATTGGTGAAGCAATACCAGAAGATGCTGGAGATGGATAATGTCGCGCTGAACTTCGAAGCCGACGCTCTGGATGCCATTGCCAAGGAAGCCATTAAACGCAACACCGGCGCCCGCGGCCTGCGCTCCATCATCGAAGGCATTATGCTGGATGTGATGTTCGAGGTTCCTTCCCGTACGGATGTAGCCAGCTGCACCGTAACCAAGGAAGTGGTCCAGCAGAAGATTGTGCCGGAGCTTGTAACCAAGGACAAGGACAACAACGACAAGAAGTCCTCCAAAAAGAAGGAAGAAAGCGCGTAAGGCATGTCTATCCAGACACGCATGAAGGGATACGCGGTTTTGTAGAAGCTTTCGTCTCCCGGGTAGGTGCAACTGCACCCGGGGGGCGGAAGCTTTTTTAAGGTGAACCGTGTTATGATAGATAAAGGCAGGACCTATGTTATTTCAGAGGAGGATCTCCCATGTTTCATCGCACCCAAACGGTTCCGGTTCGTGTAGGCAATATCACCATCGGCGGCAATAATGAAGTCGTGGTGCAAAGCATGTGCACGACCAAAACGGCAGATGTGGAGGCAACCGTAGCCGAAATTCTCCGGCTGGAGGAAGCTGGCTGTCAAATTGTACGGGTAACGGTTAATAACAAGGAGGCTGCGGAAGCCATCGCCGCCATTAAACAACGGATACATATTCCGCTTGTGGCCGATATCCACTTTGATTACCGCCTGGCGTTGTTAGCTATTGAAAACGGGGTGGACAAGATCCGCATCAATCCCGGCAATATCGGCAAACGCGAAAAGGTGGAGGCCGTTGTCAAGGCCTGCAAGGAGAAGGGCATCCCCATCCGCATTGGGGTTAACGCCGGCTCCCTGGAGCGCCATCTGCTGGATAAGTACGGTTATCCTACAGCGGATGCTATGGTGGAAAGCGCCTTGTTTCATATCGGCATTCTGGAGGAGCTGGACTTCCGGGATATTATCGTATCCCTGAAGGCTTCGGATGTGCCCATGGCCATCGAAGCGTACCGGAAGGCCTCCGCTGCCTTCTCTTATCCGCTTCATCTGGGCATTACGGAGTCAGGCACCCTCTACTCCGGCACCATCAAAAGCTCTGCCGGCATCGGCGCCTTGCTTTCCATGGGTATTGGCAATACGGTGCGGATTTCCTTGAGCGCCGACCCCGTAGAGGAAATCAAGGTAGCCCGGGAGCTGCTGAAGGTGTTCGGTCTGATTGCCGATGCACCTACGCTGATTTCCTGCCCTACCTGCGGCCGTCTGGACATTGATCTGTTCAAGGTAGCCAATGAGGTGGAGGAATACCTCTCCAAGCTGAAGGTGCCGATTAAGGTTTCGGTCTTAGGTTGTGCGGTGAATGGTCCCGGGGAAGCCAAGGAGGCCGACATCGGCATTGCCGGTGCCCGCGGTGAAGGACTGCTGTTCCGTTATGGCGAGATGATCCGGAAGGTGCCGGAGGCAGAACTGGTGAACGAGCTAAAGAAAGAAATTGACCTTATCGTAGAAGAATATGAACGCACTGGTGAAATTCCGGGCCGCAAGCAGCATGCTGCCGGGCAATCCGGACTGGCGACCACCGTATAACACAACTCTGCCATTCTTAAATATCGAACCTCCAGGCCTGTGGGCGCTGGAGGTTTTTTGGCGTTGGGGTGTATAGCACCCTCCCTCACGGCACATAACAACTATGAACCATCATTGACAGAAGGGAAGGATGGCAAGGATGTGGAGAGCTCGACGGGTTAAAATAATGGCCGCGGCGCTTGCCCTTTGGATAGGATGGACAGCAGTGGGAGCGGAGGCCGGCTTATCGGCGGCACAAATAAACGGAGAAGGAACGGAGGCCCCACCCGCTGCCAAAAAAGCGGCGATTGTTATTGACGATTTCGGCAACCAGATGCAGGGGACTCAAGAGATGCTGGACCTGCCGATCCCGTTTACGGTGGCGGTGATGCCTTTTTTGCCAACCAGCAAGGAGGACGCGGAGCTGGCACACAGCCGGGGGAAGGATGTCATCATCCATATGCCCATGGAGCCGGTGAAGGGGAAAAAAAGCTGGCTGGGACCCGGAGCCATAACCACAGACTTATCCGATGCGGAAATTCGGAAGCGGGTGGAGGCGGCGGTGGATGAGGTGCCCCATGCGGTGGGGATGAACAACCATATGGGCTCCAAGGTCACTGCGGACAAACGGATCATGCGGATTATCCTGCAGGTCTGCAAGGAACGGCAGCTGTATTTTCTGGACAGCCGCACCACCGGCAAAAGTGTCATCGGGGAGCTTGCGGCGGAGCTGGGAGTGCCGACTGCGGCGAACGGGCTTTTTTTCGATGACCAGTATACGATGGAGCATATCATGAAGCAGGCCGAGCTGTTCAAGAAGAAGCTGGAGAAGCATGAGACTTTAATAGCCATTGGCCATGTAGGTCCTCCCGGCAAAAAAACCGCTTTTGCCCTGCGGAAGATCATCCCACAGCTGGACGGTAAAGCCGAGTTTGTCCTGGTCCGTGATTTGGTGAAGCTGGCACAGCCCTAAGCCGTATACCTGCTTAAAAAAGAAGAACCGGCCGTTTATTTAGCGGCGCGGTTCTTTTTGCTTCCGGCGGAGCTGGGAAAGTCCTCCTTCAATGCATCCATAGAGGCTTTGGCAATGGAATCGGCCAGCTTCTGCTGGAACTGGGGGGATAAGAGCAGCTGCCTGTCCTTTTTGTTGGATAGGAAGCCCATCTCCACAATTACGGATGGGACCCTGCTATGGGTCAGCACGTAATAGCTTTTGCTTGCCACGGGCTCTGTGTCGGTACCGTAAAGCCGGTTCAGCTCCTGCTGCAACCTCAGGGCCAAACGTTTGCCGGCTTGCTGGTTTTTGCAATAAATGACCAGAGGTCCGCTGCGTGATGGATTGGAGGTCCAATTTACGTGCAGGCTCAGCATAAAAGCCGGCTTTAGCTTATTGGCAACCTCCACCCGTTGGGCCAGATCCCGGCGGTGGCGGCCGCCGTTTTTGCCCGGATTGTCATCGCTTAAGGCGTAATCCTTGGTCCGGTTAATGCAGGTTGGCACGCGGCGGCTTTGCAGCACGGAATGCAGCTTCAAGCCTACGGCCAGATTGATGTCTTTTTCCAAAATCCTGCCGTAGGTGGTTCCGCCGTCCACTCCCCCATGACCAACATCGATTACAATGCGTGTGGAGGGGGACGCAGCTTCCGGTTGAACCCCCGGGGCTGAGCCCGGGCCTGCCAGAAGCCCTGCTGCAAGAGCTCCCGCCCAAAAAACGCGCATATGGTTTCCTCCTCAGAAGCCAATTCCCGCATAGTCTCCCGCATCCGGACAGGCTTCATACATTTTTTGGGGCAATTCCTTCACCGGATGCGGTTAAGGGCGGAAATGAGGGGAATACTACCATGTATATGCAATAGTCATCGGAGGGATGGAAATGACATTAAGCCTGGTAATGATGTTTGTTCAACTGTTTTTTGCCGTGGTAATCGGCTTGTACTTCTGGAATTTGCTGCGTACCCAGCAGAGCAACCGGTCAGCGGTGGATAAGGAATCCAAGAAGGAGCTGGATAAGCTCAGGAAGCTGCGCTCCATTTCCTTGACCAAGCCTCTTTCGGAAAAGACAAGACCATCGTCCTTATCCGATATTGTGGGGCAAAAGGAAGGGCTGAAGGCGTTGAAGGCGGCGCTGTGCGGGCCAAATCCCCAGCATGTCATTATTTACGGCCCTCCGGGAGTAGGCAAAACAGCTGCGGCCCGGGTAGTGCTGGAGGAGGCCAAGAAAAACCAGTCCTCCCCTTTCCGCAATGATGCCAAGTTTACGGAGATTGACGCCACAACCGCCCGTTTTGACGAACGGGGGATTGCCGACCCGCTGATCGGCTCCGTCCATGATCCCATCTATCAGGGAGCGGGGGCTATGGGGGTAGCGGGCATTCCCCAGCCCAAGCCGGGTGCCGTCACGAAAGCCCACGGGGGCATTCTGTTCATTGATGAAATCGGGGAGCTTCACCCCACCCAAATGAACAAGCTGCTGAAGGTGCTGGAGGACCGGAAGGTGTTCCTCGAATCCGCCTATTATAATTCGGAGGATAACGGCATTCCGGGATATATCCATGATATCTTCCAGAATGGCCTTCCCGCGGACTTCCGGCTGGTTGGAGCCACCACAAGAACGCCTCAGGAGATTCCGCCTGCAATCCGTTCCCGTTGTATGGAAATCTTCTTTCGACCGCTGCTGCCCGATGAGATTGGCCAGATTGCCTCCGGCGCGTTGAAGAAAATCGGCTATGCGGAGAATCCGCAGGCGGTGGAGGTGATCAAGAAGTACGCCACCAATGGCCGTGAAGCGGTAAATGTGATTCAATTGGCGGCAGGGCTGGCCATGACGGACAACCGCAGTGAGGTATCGCCGACGGATGTGGAGTGGGTAGTGAACAGCAGCCAGATTCCTCCCCGGCCCGAGCGCAAGGTGCCCGCGGAGCCCAAGGTGGGGTTTGTGAACGGTTTGGCGGTATACGGTCCCAATCTAGGCACCCTGCTGGAAATTGAAGTGACGGCTATTCCTGCTCCGGCGGGCAAAGGCACCTTCACCATCACCGGCGTTGTGGATGAGGAGGATATCGGCGGCGGCTCCAGAACCCTGCGGCGTAAAAGCATGGCCAGGGGTTCGGTGGAAAATGTGCTGACCCTGCTGCGCAGCCTCGGCTTCCGTCCTTACGACTTCGATCTTCATATTAACTTCCCCGGCGGCATTCCCATCGACGGCCCGTCGGCTGGCGTTTCCATGGCGACAGCCATCACGTCGGCACTGACCCAAATTCCGGTGGACAACCGTTTGGCCATGACCGGTGAGGTCAGCATCCACGGACGCGTCAAGCCGGTGGGAGGTGTGGTGGCCAAGGTGGAGGCCGCCTTCCAGGCCGGTGCTGTGAAGGTTCTGGTGCCGAAGGAAAACTACCAGGACACCTTCGCCAGCCTTCAGGGGCTGAAGGTGGTGGCAGTGGATACCGTCCAGGAGGTGCTGCAGGAATCCCTTGGAATCCGGTTCCAGGAGCCTGCTCCGGCCCCTTCCGTCCTTTCGGCGGATATACTCACCGCGGCCCCGGCGCCCTTTTTCCATGCAGGACCGAAGGAATAACGTAACATATTGAATGTCTGTCTATCCTTGAACCGGAGTGCTGCTGCGAACCTTGGCGGTGCGTCCGGTTGTTTTGTTTGGGTAAGATAACAGGGGAGCAATGGGGGAGTACCGCGGAATTGGTGTTTTAAAATAACATTTGATACAATGGGGTCACGAGTTTGTTGTTTTGACCAAATGGAGGTGTCATGCAATGGTGCCGAATGCCAATAAAGGGAAGTTTCGCAAGATTCCCCTTTTGCCTTTGCGCGGTCTGCTTGTTTATCCCAGCATGGTGCTGCATCTGGACGTGGGCCGGGAAAAATCCGTCAAGGCACTGGAAAAGGCCATGGTGGAGGACAGTCTGATTCTCCTGTGCTCCCAGTCCGAGATGAACATTGAGGAACCGACGAAAGAAGATATATACCGCGTGGGTACCGTTTCCCGCGTGCGCCAGATGCTGAAGCTGCCTAACGGCACCATTCGGGTCCTGGTGGAAGGGGTCAACCGGGCCGAGATTATGGAGTTTGTCAACAACGACGAGTTCTATGAGGTGGCCATCCGGGAATGGCACGAGAAGCCGGTGGAGGATCCCGAAATCGACGCGCTGATGCGCTCCGTGCTGGGCCAGTTTGAGCATTATATCAATCTGTCCAAGAAGGTTACGCCGGAGACGCTGGCGGCTGTATCGGATATTGACGAGCCGGGAAGGCTGGCGGATGTGATCTGCAGTCATCTTTCTCTTAAAATCAAGGATAAGCAGGATATTCTCGAAACGCTGGATGTGCGGCAGCGCCTGGAGAAGCTGCTGGATTTCCTGAATAACGAGCGTGAGGTTCTGGAGCTGGAGCGGAAGATTAACCAGCGGGTCAAGAAGCAGATGGAGAAAACCCAGAAGGAATATTATCTCCGGGAGCAGATGAAGGCCATCCAGAAGGAACTGGGCGAGAAGGAAGGCCGGGCCGGCGAGGTGGATGAGCTGCGGAGCCAACTGGAGGGCAAGGAGCTGCCGGAGAAGGTCCGGGAGAAGGTGGAGAAGGAGATCGACCGCCTGGAAAAAATGCCTGCCTCCTCCGCAGAGGGCGGTGTGATCCGCAACTATATCGATTGGCTGTTGGGCCTTCCCTGGGGCAAGCTGACCGAGGATGATCTGGACATTATCCGTGCGGAAGAGATTCTGAACGAGGATCATTACGGGCTGGAGAAGCCCAAGGAACGGGTGCTGGAATATCTGGCGGTGCAGAAGCTGGTGAAGCGCCTGAAAGGACCGATTCTTTGTCTGGTTGGGCCTCCGGGTGTTGGTAAAACCTCCATTGCCCGTTCCATCGCCAGGTCCTTGGGACGGCAGTTTATCCGGCTTTCCCTGGGCGGCGTCCGGGACGAAGCGGAAATCCGCGGCCACCGCAGAACCTATGTGGGAGCGATGCCGGGACGGATCATTCAAGGCATGAAAACTGCAGGCACGATGAATCCGGTGGTGCTGCTGGACGAAATCGACAAGATGGCTATGGACTTCCGCGGCGATCCTGCGTCCGCTTTGCTGGAGGTGCTGGACCCGGAGCAGAACAATACCTTCAGTGATCATTTTATTGAGCTGCCCTTCGACCTGTCCAAGGTGATGTTCATTACCACGGCCAACGCCGCGCATAATATCCCCCGGCCCCTCTTGGACCGGATGGAGATGCTGTATATTCCGGGTTATACGGAAATTGAGAAGCTGAAGATCGCCGAACGGTATCTCTTGCCCAAGCAGAAGCGGGAGCATGGCCTGGAGGAGGAGCAGCTGCAAGCCGGAGAGGATACGCTCCTGCAGGTGGTCCGGGAATACACCCGGGAAGCAGGGGTGCGGAATCTGGAGCAGCAGGTGGCCAGTCTCTGCCGGAAAGCCGCCAAGGAGATTGTGAAGGACCCCGAGAAAAAAGTTGTGATGACCGGGGAGCTTCTGAAGGAATATCTGGGTCCGGCCAAGTTCCGCTACGGTATGGCCGAAGAGAAGGACCAGGTGGGAGCCGTTACCGGCCTGGCCTGGACAGAGGTTGGCGGAGATACGCTGGTTATTGAAGTGACGGTGATGCCCGGCACAGGCAAGCTGACCCTAACCGGCAAGCTGGGCGATGTGATGAAGGAGTCGGCACAGGCGGCCTTCAGCTATACCCGGTCACGGGTGAACGAGCTGAACATCCCGGCCGATTTCCACGAGAAAAATGATATTCATATCCATATTCCGGAAGGGGCTATCCCCAAGGACGGGCCTTCCGCAGGCATCACCATGGCGACCGCTCTGATCTCCGCTTTGACCAACGTGCCGGTTTCCCGCCATGTGGCTATGACCGGGGAGATCACCCTCCGCGGACGGGTGCTGCCTATCGGCGGGCTGAAGGAGAAGTCCCTGGCCGCCCACCGGGCCGGCATCCGGACTGTCCTGATGCCTAAGGACAATGAGAAGGATCTGGAGGAAATCCCCGAGAGCATCCGGGAAGCCATGACCTTTATTCCAGTGGGGCATATGGATGAAGTTTTGAAGCACGCTCTTGTACAACTCATTCCCCAAACGTGATGAAGCACTGAAATCCAATCCGGGGCTTTGTTTGGGGGAGCACCGGATAAAAGCAAGTTGGAGAGGTTGAATCCTTTGAAGATTATGAACGCAGAATTTATTATCAGCGCGGTTAGCCCCGCACAATACCCTCTTGACGCTCTGCCGGAGGTTGCTCTGGCAGGGCGCTCCAATGTCGGCAAAAGCTCCCTGATCAACCGGTTGATCAACCGGAAGAACCTGGCCCGGACAAGCTCCCAGCCCGGCAAAACCCAAACCCTGAACTATTACCGCATTAATGATGTGTTATACTTTGTGGATCTTCCGGGTTACGGCTATGCCAAGGTGTCCAAAACCAGACGGGAGGAATGGGGCAAGTTTATTGAAGGTTATCTGACAGAGCGGGAGGAGCTGAAGCTCCTGGTCCACCTCATTGACCTGCGCCATCCCCCTACCGCCGACGATATTGCCATGTACGAATGGTCCAAGCATATCGGCTTGACCGTTTGTGTAGTCGGCACCAAGGCGGACAAGATCTCCAAGGGCCATTGGCCCAAACATGCCAAAATCATCAAGGACCAGCTCGGTTTTGATCCGCGGGATTCCTTTGTGGTGTTTTCCTCGGAAACCGGCAAGGGCCGGGAGGAGCTTTGGGAGATTATCCGCGAGAAGGCAGGTCTGCCGGCGGAGCAAGAGGAACAAGCGCCTAAGGCGCCTTGATGAATTGTAGTGTCCAAAGAGCAAGAAGCCTTGAGCTTCCTGCTCTTTTTCCCATTTTCCGGCCATAGAATAAATACAGGCTATCGGAAATGGGAAGGAGAGAGTGGGATGAGAAGAAGGTGGTCCGGCTTCTGGCTTGCTGTGATGCTGTTTGTCCTGTTCGCCGCCATGCCCCTGTGGCAGCTGGCCGATTGGCGGTCTGCCAAACGGGAGAAGGAGGAGGCGGTGGTGCTGCTGTACCAGGTTGCTTTGTTCCAGATGGAAATGATGGGCAGCGCCATCGCTCAAAAAAGCGCCCCGTCCGGCACAGCGGAGCTGGAGGAGTGGAGACGGGCGCTGTTCTCGGCGGCTTATACCCATGAGCGGTTAAGCACCGCCGTTCACGGCAGCGTACCGGAGAAGCTGGAGGGGCTGGAAACACTGATGCAATGGATTATAAGAGTGCAGGTAGGAGGCGCGAGGCCTCTTGTGAAGGAGGAGGCGGAGCTGTTGAAGCAAGCCGCCCCGCTTTGCGGCAAGCTGGTGGAGGCATACGGAAGGCTGATGGACGGCAGCTCCAGTGTTTCGGAGCCGGCAGGCAGCGAACTGAAGAAAACCAATGCAGAGCTTGCAGAAATGGTCAAAAAGAAATTAAAATAAACAGTGGACGGATGATTCCAAACTTGGAAAGACAAACTAAATAGTGGGCACCTGCTGTAAGCCTGTTCAAGATTTGGACACAGTTATTTAAGAATCATTCTAATAAGTATGATATAATTTGAACAAAGTGTTAGTCTTGCAATAACATATAGAGTAAGATCCACAGACAAAGAGAAGGCGGGTGTACATGTGCACATTGTGACGGTGGGACTTAATCATAGAACCGCTCCTGTTGAAATCCGGGAGAAATTCACCTTTGCGCCCGACCGGCTTCCCGATGCGCTGGAGGTTCTTAAAGATACCAAAAGTGTGCTGGAATGTGTCATCGTGGGCACCTGTAACCGCACTGAAGTGTACGCGGCTGTTGACCGCAAATATAAATCGGGGCTTTTCCTCCGGAGCTTCCTGGAGCAGTGGTTCCAGGTTCCGCGGAGCGAATTCGAGCCCTATCTGTATGTATATGAAGATAATCTGGCTGTGGAGCATCTGTTTCGGGTGGCATCCGGATTGGATTCCATGATTATCGGGGAAACGCAGATTCTCGGCCAGGTCAAGGACGCATTCCTGCTGTCCCAACGGGAAGGGGTCACAGGAACACTCCTTAATACCTTATTTAAACAGGCGGTGACCTTCGCTAAACGGGCCCATGCAGAAACCTCTATCGGTGAAAATCCGGTTTCCGTCAGTTATGCTGCGGTGGAGCTGGGCAAGCGGATCCTGCACGGTCTGGAGCATAAGAATGCGTTGATCATCGGCGCCGGCAAAATGAGTGAGCTGACGGCCAAACATCTCCAGGGAGCGGGCGTCAACGGCCTGATGGTGGTGAACCGTACGCTTCAGAATGCCATGCAGCTGGCTTCCCGCTTCCAGGGAACCGCCCATCCATACGGGCAGCTGCTGGAGCTGCTGCCGGAGGCGGATATCGTCATCAGCTCCTCCGGCTCCCAGGAGTTTGTTCTGGACCAGGAGCAGGTCCGCCAGACACTGCAGAACCGTGAAGCCAACCGCCCGCTGTTTATGGTGGACATTGCCGTTCCCCGCAACCTGGATCCGGCCATCGGAGAGCTGCCGGGTGTGCACCTCTTTGATATCGATGATCTGGAGTCCCTGGTGGAGTCCAATCTGGAGGGGCGGCGCCGGGAAGCGGACAAGCTGACGGCGGAGATTGAGCGGGAGGCTGCGGACTTCCAGCAGTGGATGAAGACCCTGAAGGTCACCCCCGTGATCCGGGCGCTCCAGGAGAAATCCAACCGGATCTATGAAGAGACCATGGAGAGTATGATGAAGAAGCTGCCCGGCCTTGATGAGCGGGAGCAGAAGGTGATCCGCAAGCTGGCCAAGAGCATTGTCAACCAGATGATGCGCGATCCCATTCTAAGGGTGAAGGAAATGGCCGGAGGCCGTTACGGGGAAGAGGCGCTGGGAATGTTTACGGAGCTGTTCGCTCTGGAAGGGATCCTTACGGAGCAGGAGGAGGCCGAGGCGCCCTCCGGCACCATTGCCGGGCGGATGGCAGGGAAGAGCAGCCAGGAGCTGGGTAGTATGCCGGCCCTGCTGGCACGCAACGGGACGGAAGCAATGGCGGGTTCGTGAGGCGGACCCGCTTCTTTTGCCATTATGGGACTTTCCCTAATTTGGAAGCGCATTGAACTGCAGTCAAGGGACCGAAGAGGAAACGGGATTTTCATCATGGGATGTGGATGTGAGCCGGCATGGAAGGATATTTCCCCGTGCTGCTGCGGCTGGAGGACAAGCCCTGCCTGGTTGTAGGCGGGGGTCCGGTTGCGGAGCGGCGGATTGCCTCGCTGATGGAGGCGAAGGCGAAGGTCAGGGTAGTCAGCCCGAGCATAACCGGAGCCATTAGGCAATGGGCGGAAGAGGGTATGCTGGAAGCGGTGGAGCGGGCATATTTGCCAGGAGACCAGGAAGGGATGTACTTGGTTGTGGCCGCCACTGATGATGCCGGCGTCAATGACGCGGTGCTGGAGCTGGCGCGCCGCCATAACCGTGCTGTCAATATGGTGGAACGGCCGGAGCTGGGGGACTTTATTGTCCCCTCTGTTGTGCGCAGGGGCAAGCTTGTCATTGCCGTGTCCACTCTAGGTGCCAGTCCTTCTGTTGCCGCTTCCGTAAGGCGGCAGATTGAGGCTTGCTTCGGTGAGGAGTATGAGACCTACCTGGATTTCTTAAGCGAATTCCGCCTGCGCACCCAGGAGCTGGTGCAGGATACCCGGGCGCGGCAGGAACTGTACCGTTCGGTTCTGCAGGAGAATGTGCTGGAGAAAATCAAAAACGGCGAATTTGAAGACTGGAGAAGCCGGGTGATGAGCCAGATGGATGGTTGTCCTCCATCCGGACCGGTTTCTCCCGACGGAGGAGAAGCATGCGCAAAATTGTAATCGGTACCCGGCAGAGCGCCTTGGCGTTGACCCAAAGCGGACAGGTGGTGGAGCTGCTGCGGGAAGCGGCCCGCAGGACCGGAGTGGAGGCCGAGTTTGAGCTGAAGAAGATCGTGACCAAGGGCGACCGGATTCTGGATGTTTCCTTGTCCAAGGTTGGCGGCAAAGGCCTGTTTGTGAAGGAGATTGAACATGCTCTTCTGGAGGAAGAGATTGATTTGGCTATACATAGCATGAAAGACATGCCCGCAGAGCTTCCGGAAGGGCTGGTCATCGGAGGGGTGCCCCCGCGTGAGGATCCCAGGGACTGCCTAATTACCGGAACCGGTGGAGGCTTCGAGACCTTGCCTGCCGGTGCGCGGGTGGGTACCTCCAGCCTGCGGCGGGCATGCCAGCTGAAGGCGGCCCGGCCCGATCTTGTGATTGAGGTGCTTCGCGGCAACATCGATTCCCGGCTGCGCAGGCTGGAAACCGGAGAGATGGATGCCGTCATCCTGGCAGCAGCCGGTCTGCACCGCATGGACTGGCAGCACCGGATTTCCGAATATCTGGAGCCGGAGCTATGTCTGCCTGCCGTTGGCCAAGGAGCCTTGGCCATTGAATGCCGCAGCGGGGATACCTTTATTCTGGAGCTGCTGGCTGCGGTTACCCATGAGGAGACCCGCCGGGCGGTAGCGGCCGAACGCAGCTTTTTGGATACCTTGCAGGGAGGCTGTCAGGTGCCTATTGGGGCATATGCCGCCTTTCTTCCCGATGGACAGCTTTCCCTTACGGGTATGGTGGGGGAGCCGGACGGCAGCGTACTGCTCAAGGATACCCTTACGGGTCATGATCCCGAAGCAATAGGCAGCCGGTTAGCCGGTGCATTGATCAGCCGGGGAGCCGACCGGATTCTGGCGAAGGTGAGGAGTGAAGCGCATGATTAAGAAACAGCCTGTATGCAGTCCGGGTACCGTGTACCTCATCGGGGCCGGACCGGGAGATCCCAAGCTGATTACCGTCCGTGGTGCGGAATGTATTGCCAAGGCGGACGCGGTCGTATATGACCGTCTTGCCAATCCCCGTCTTTTGCGGTATATGAAGCCGGGGGCGGAGAAGATCTACGTGGGCAAGCTGCCGGACAGGCATACCCTGCGCCAGGAGGAGATCAACCGCCTGCTGGCGGATTTGGCCCTGACGGGCAAAACCGTAGCCCGGCTCAAAGGGGGAGACCCCAGTATTTTCGGCCGGGTAGGGGAGGAAGCGGAGCTGCTGGCCGCAGAGGGAGTACCCTTCGAGATTGTGCCCGGCATTACCTCGGCTATCGCGGTCCCGGCTTATGCGGGTATCCCTGTCACACACCGGGATTATACCTCATCGCTGGCGATTATAACCGGCCATGAGGACCCGGCGAAGACGGAAAGCAGCCATGACTGGAAGAAGCTTGCCACCGCAACCGGCACCAGCATCTTCCTGATGGGTATCGCCAATCTTCCATACATATGCGAGTCCCTTGTTACCAACGGACGTGCCGCGGACACTCCGGTGGCGCTGATCCGCTGGGGAACCCGGCCGGAGCAGCAAACCCTCACGGGAACTCTCGCTACCATTGTAGAACAGGCCAGGGAAGCGGACTTTCAATCTCCTGCTATCATTATTGTCGGCGAGGTAGTGAAGCTTCGGGAAACCCTGAGCTGGTACGAGAAAAAGCCTCTGTTCGGCAAACGGGTACTGGTCACCCGGGCCCGCAGCCAATCCAGCGCGTTGGCGGAGCAAATCGACGAGCTGGGCGGCGAGGCGGTGGAATTTCCGGTGATCCGTCTGCAGGAGCCGGAAGCCCCGGAGGTCCGGGCGGCGCTGGATGAGGCGCTGGGCCGGCTGGGGGATTTCGATTGGGTGCTGTTCACCAGCCCCAATGGGGTCAGCTACTTTTTCCGGCGGCTGCAGCAGCTGGGTGTGGATATCCGCACCATGCATAAAGCCAAGGTGGCGGCAGTCGGACCCAAAACCGCGGAACTGCTGGCGGAACGGGGAATTATGGCGGAACGCCTTCCGGCTAAGTTCCAAGGCGAGGGGCTTCTGGACGCGATCCTGCCCCAGCTGGCTGCGGGCCAGCAGGCGCTATTGCCCCGTTCGGACATTGCCCGGGATTATTTGCCTGTGAAGCTGAAGGAGTTAGGGTTAGGCGTTACAGAGGTGGATGTGTATGAAACCGTGCTGGAGGATGACCGTTCCGATGAGGTGCTGGAGCAGCTCCGAAGCGGGGAGATCCATGTGATTACCTTTACCAGCTCCTCTACAGTGGATAATCTCTTCACCATCCTGCAAAAAGCGGGTGTTGCAGAGCCTGCCGCTTTATTCGCTAAAGCCGCTATTGTATGCATCGGTCCCTTGACGGCGGATACCGCCCGAAAGTATGGCCTGCGTGTGGATGCCATGGCTGCCGAAGCCACCATCGATTCGCTGGTGGACACTCTTTCCAGACTTTAGAGAAGTTCACCGTTCATTTTATATAAAAAAGGAGTCCTGCATGATGAGCTTTCCCTTGATCCGCAACCGCCGGCTGCGCGGCAGTACGGCAATCCGCAATCTTGTGCGCGAGCATGCGCTTTCGGTACATGATCTGATTTATCCGCTGTTCGCCGTTCCGGGAACCGGCATCCGGGAGGAAATCCCTTCCATGCCGGGTGTATATCATCTGTCATTGGATATGCTGACTAGTGAGCTGGATGAGATTGTGGAGCTGGGCATTCAGGGCATTCTGCTGTTCGGGGTGCCGGAGCATAAGGATGAATGCGGCTCAGGAGCCTATCATGAACACGGAATTGTGCAAGAAGCTACCCGTTATATTAAGCAGCGCCACCCGCAGCTTCTGGTCATTGCGGATACGTGCCTGTGCCAGTTTACCAGCCACGGTCATTGCGGCGTGGTTCACCAGAATGAAGTGCTGGGCCAGGCAGAGGTGGACAATGACGCCAGCCTGGAGCTTCTGGTGGCAACGGCTGTTTCCCAGGCTCAAGCGGGAGCGGACATTATTGCCCCGTCCAATATGATGGACGGCTTCGTTCATGCGATTCGGACAGGCCTCGATGAAGCGGGCTTCCGTCATGTGCCGGTGATGTCCTACGCCGTCAAGTACGCCTCTGCATTCTACGGTCCCTTCCGGGAGGCCGCCCATTCGGCTCCCCAATTCGGCGACCGGCGGACCTACCAGATGGACCCGGCCAATGTCCGGGAAGCCTTGCGGGAAGCGGAGTCCGACGTGGTGGAGGGTGCAGATTTCCTGATGGTGAAGCCGGCGCTGGCGTATATGGATGTGATCCGGCTGTTGAAGGAGAGCTTTGATCTGCCGGTGGTCGCTTACAATGTCAGCGGCGAATATTCCATGGTGAAGGCCGCCGCCGCACAGGGCTGGATCGACGAGAGGTCTGTGGTGCTGGAGATGCTGACCGGCATGAAACGGGCCGGAGCAGATGTAATCCTCACCTATTTCGCCAAGGATGTGGCACGGTGGCTTAAGGCGTAGAACCGAGAAGTTATTTCCAGACAGGAGGGGTGGACATGTCACAACGCAATATTGACGAGTTGGATGCTGCGATTTTGACTATTTTGCAGGAAGGCATCGATCTGGTGGAGCGTCCTTACCTGGCCATCGGGGAACGGGCCGGTTTGACTGAGGAGGAGGTTATGACCCGCATTGCGGCGCTGAAGCAGGGCACCATCCGGCAGATTTCCGCCATTTTCGATACACGGACCTTGGGTTATTCCTCCAGTCTGGTGGCGGCGCGCATCGCTCCGGAGCGTCTGGATGAAGCGGCTGCCATCATTAACCGTCATCCCGGGGTTACGCATAACTACAAGCGCAACCACAGCTTCAATCTGTGGTTTACCCTTGCCGTGCCCCCGAATTCCAGACTGGGGCTGGAGGAAACGGTGCGCATTCTGGGTGAGCAGGCCGGGGTGGAAGCCATCCGGATGCTGCCGACGCTGAAGCTTTTCAAAATCGGAGTTAACCTGGATATGTCCGGCAAGCAGGATCTGACCAAAACCAAAGCCGCCCCCCAATACCGCGAGGAGGACCGCAGTCAGGCCTCCCGTGTAGTCACGGAGCAGGATATCCGGATGATCCGGGAGCTGCAGAAGGATCTGCCTGTTGTGCCACGCCCCTTTGACCAGTGGGCTGCCAATGCGGGCGTTACGGTGCAGGAGCTTCTGGAGGGCGCCAAGGCCTTTGTGGACAAAAAGCAAATGCGACGCTATTCCGCTGTGCTCAACCACCGGAAGGCGGGGTATACGGCCAACGGAATGGGTGTGTGGATGGTGCCGCCGGAACGGACCGATGAGGTCGGGTACCGGATGGCCGAGTTCAAGGCGGTCAGCCACTGTTATCTGCGGCCGGTGTACGAGGATTGGCCGTACAATATATTCACGATGGTGCACGGGCGGTCCGTGGACGAATGCGAGTCCATTCTGCAGGCGATTGAGGATGAGACGGGCATTACCCAGCGGATTACGCTGTATTCTACCAAGGAATACAAGAAAACCCGCGTTTCCTATTTCACTCCGGAGATGGATGACTGGGAGGACGAGGTTATCCGCCGGGGGGAAGCGGGAACAGCGGCGGCAAAGGGAGAGGTTGATTATGCAGCGGGCAAGAATTGACGAGAAATCCAAAGCCGCCTTCGAAAAGGCGCGCCAGGTAATTCCCGGGGGTGTAAACAGCCCGGTACGGGCCTACAAATCGGTTGGGCTGACCCCTGTGTTTGTGGATCGGGCGGCAGGCTCCCGGATTTATGATATTGACGGCAACAGCTTCATCGACTATATCTGCTCCTGGGGGCCGCTGATTCTCGGTCATGCCCATCCTCAGGTCATCGAAGCCATCAAGGCTGCTGCGGAGAGAGGCACCAGCTTCGGTGCGCCTACGGAGCTGGAGGTGCGGATGGCCGAGCTGGTGGCGGAGCGTATGCCTTCCGTGGATATCGTGCGGATGGTGAACAGCGGCACGGAGGCTACCATGAGCGCCTTGCGGCTGGCCCGGGGCTACACGGGACGGGACAAGATTCTCAAGTTCGAGGGCAGCTACCACGGCCATGGGGATTCGCTGCTCATTAAGGCGGGCTCCGGTGTCGCCACGCTGGGCCTGCCGGATAGTCCGGGGGTGCCCAAGAGTGTAGCGGCCAATACCATTGCCGTGCCGTATAACGATCTGGAAGCGGCCAAGATGGCTTTCGCCCAGTTTGGGTCCGAGATTGCGGCGGTGATTGTGGAGCCGATTGCGGGGAATATGGGTGTGGTTCCGCCGGCGCCCGGCTTCCTGGAAGGGCTCCGGGAGCTGACGGAAACAAGCGGCAGCCTGCTGATTTTCGACGAGGTTATGACAGGCTTCCGGGTGGGCTATCATAGCGCACAAGGGCTCTATGGCGTCACTCCGGACATCACCTGCATGGGCAAGGTCATCGGCGGCGGACTTCCTGTTGGCGCTTACGGCGGCAAACGGGAGATTGTGGAACGGATGGCTCCCTCCGGCCCCATCTACCAGGCAGGCACCCTGTCGGGTAATCCGCTGGCTATGACGGCAGGCTATACCACGCTGTCTTTGTTGACGCCAGAGGTATATGCCGAGCTGGACCGGAAGGCGGCCCGGCTGGAGGCAGGCTTTACGGAGAATGCAGCCCGTCTGGGAGCGCCTGTGACCATCAACCGGGTCGGCTCCATGGTTTGTCCGTTCTTTACCCGGGAGCCCGTGGTCAACTTCGAAACTGCACGAACCTCTGACCTGGAGCTGTTCCGGCGTTATTTTGCGGCAATGCTGGATTTGGGCGTGAGCCTGGCGCCTTCGCAGTTTGAGGGCATGTTCGTCTCCACCGCCCATACGGACGAGGATATTGAACAAACCATTGAAGCCCAAGGAAAAGCGCTGGAACGCGCGTTGGGCTAAGGTGTGTCTGAAAACTCCGGGGGGAGCAGCTAATACCCTCAATTTCGTCCTAATAAGCGGCGGGGCTTTGCCCGGCTAATCTGGAATGGCGGTATTCCCTGGGGGATACCGCCATTGTGCGTTTGAAGATCTTCGAGAAAAGCAGCTGATCCTCGTACCCTACACTGGACGCAACCTCCCCGACGGTGAGGATCGGATTCAGCAGCAGCTCGCAGGCCCGGTTCATCCGGAACTGGATGAGGTACTGCTGGGGCGTAATGCCCATCTCCTGCTTGAACATCTTGGACAGATACTTGCGGTTTAAGCCCAGGGTGTGGGCGATGGTCTCAATATGCACATGGGTGGCGTAGTTTTGCTGGATGAGGGAGATGACGCGGCTGATATAGTGGGCCTGCATATCCTCCCGGCTCCGGCTGCTCCGGTCCGGGCTTAAGATCGCAGCCAGGAAGGAATAGAGGGCTCCCTGGAGGCGCAGCTCCCGGTTAAAGCCGGGTTCGTCGGCGTTGAACATTTCGATGAAGCAGTTGCGGATATAGTCATCATGATGGGCTGCATCGAACACGGGACAAGTTACGGACAGCGCGGACTGCTTCAGAATCTGCTCCACCTGCAGGCCGTTGAACGCGACCCAGGAGTACGTCCAAGGCTCCTCCTTGTCCGCGCAATAATAGGACAGCTCCTCCGGAAACACCAAAAACCCCTGTCCGGCCTCCACTTTGTAGGTCTGGCCGCCAGTGGAGTAAATCCCCGTTCCGCTGTGGATATAGTGAATCTTATAATAGTCCCGCAGCATCGGTCCCACCGAGTGGCCGGGCACACAGTTCTCCGTTCCGCAGTAATAAAACTTCAAGTCCATTAGGGCATGTGGGGGATATGTCTGAAATTCAAATTCCCCTATATTGTTCATGATATGGTTGGCCTCCCGGCAGACGGTATACATGCGTTTGATGACATTATACCATACGGACGCAGGAGGAAGGGGAGAGGAAACGAGTGAAGAGTTGAGGACAAAGGGGATAGTAGGCGTTCCCGCGTCTAACGGACGGGAGAGCCTTTATTTAGGCAAAAATGAGCCTTTTCCAATTCTAACGGACTCAGATGCCGCTATTTGGTTGTTTTCAGGTTGGGCGGAGCTCCAAATGGACGAATAGAGTCTGTGGAGTCCGTTAGAATACGGAACAGGCGGATCCGGCGACAATAGCGTCTGTGGGGTCCGTTAGCATCCGCCAACGGATTAGGCTGCGCATTAGCCAACGCTAGCCAACGTACGGCAACATACGCCCACATCAAACAAAAACAACACCCCCATCCTCCGCAGCTGCAGGAGAATGGGGGTGTTGCCTTTAACTACCGCTCCCGGCGTTCCCGGACGCCGGGGAACCGCCGCTGCCGGCTGCGCCCGTGCCGGCGCCGCCTGTGGTGGCCGGCGTCGCCGTAGGCTTCGCGACGCCGGCGGCATCGCTTTGCTGCCCAGCAGATGCGCCGGGCAGCTTCACATCACCGGGGGACGCGGTGGAGTTCGCCTTCACAGAAGGCTGCACCGACGCCCCTGCCCCGGCTCCCGCCGAAGAGGACGGCTTCGGCGTCGCACTGGCGCCCGTTCCGGGCGTGGCGCCGCCTGCTCCCGCGCCTGTACTGGCGCCGGGGCTAGCGCTGCTGCCGCCGCCAGTGCCAGCTCCGGCGGAGCTGTGCGGCGATGCAGGCGTGCTGCTTTCGCCGCCTGCGGGTGTGCTCCCCGTAGGCTTGCCCGCTCCTCCGGGTGAGCCGGAGGTATCCGGCGTAGCCGGTTTGCCGGATGCCGAGGAACCGGGCTCCAAACTTTTATCCGGCTTCGGCGTTGCCGACGTTGAAGCGGAAGGGGAGATGGAGGGTTTGGGCTTGTTCTTGTTCTCCGCCTGCTCCTTCAGGAAATCCGGGTGATCATAAGCGCCGCCCGGATCAATTTTGGTTACCCCATCCCAAGGATTGTTCGGCACATAGTCGGCAGGATCGCCGAAGACCAGCAAGGCCGACGGGAGTCTGCGTTCCCCGTAACGGCTGGAGGGTTTGGTGATCAGCCCGTCCGTATGGGTAACCAGCTCCGAGGAGGCGCCGCCATCCAGGAAGCCGGCATTGACCACACCCTCCTCCAGCATAAGATCCTGAATTTCCTTCAGAGTAGCACCCACACTGTGAGTCTGGCGGCCGTCGATGACCATAATCAACACGGTGCCGTCCTCCTTCTGGCCGATAGCCGTCCGCGGGCCGCGGCCCCAGCCGCCGTCACCGGAGGTAATCAGGCCTTTGCCGTTGGCAATGACCCGCGGGTAAAACATAACAGCCTCGGAAATCCCCATCTCCAGAAGCTGGTCAATGGTATATTTGCCAACGACCAGCACACCTTCTTTGGTGAAGCCCACTACGTGCTGGGCAATACTGCCGTCCTGGTCCGTATACAGAATCTCCCCGCCGGAAATAATGAAGCCGATGGGCGCAAATCCGTTGCCCAGACCGTCGGGATCCACAAATCCGCCGCCGTTAATGCCTGCATAGGCGCCGGTCCGCTCCACCATGGAGGAGATGCGTTCACCTTCGCCGCTTTTGGACGGCACTACCACGCGGATGGCGCGGGGGTCATACACGTACATTTTTTTGCCTTTCCACAGAGGCGCGGAAATATCCTCCACCTTGATCAGCTCTTCAGCCGACCGCTTCACCGTTTTATGGCCGTTTCCGACATTGATCATGCCGAAATTCTGGCGTTCGGTGCCCATAAGCTCCCGGTCCAGGTGGAGTTGGGATACCATACGGTCCCGCTTCTCCCCGCCGACGAACATCCAGGCCCAGGAGCGGTGCTGGGTGGTGATAACCGTCTGCGCCATCCATTCCCGGGAGGCTTCTCCCGTGGGTGTCAAAAACAGAAAGCTCGATATAATAAAGCCGAGTGCAAATATGGCAGCATAAGTCCGCTTCAGCCAGCTCCAGCCCCGCATCTGGGCCATGGCACGGCTTAAGGCTTTTTTTGGTTTGTTCAAAGGATGTCTCTCCCGTTCTAGTAAGTTAACATAACTCTATCATTTTAGCATAAATCGAACGGGATGGTAATAGGATGCCGCTTCCTGGGGTTCCTCCAAACTCCAGGAAACGGCGTTTTTCATGGCTTTGTCACGGATACCGTTCCTTATATTGGGTTAAGGTCAGGCCGTCGCGGAATTCTCCCTTGTAGATCACATTACCCAGGTAATCATAGAGTGTGCCGATGCCATGCCGGTTGTTGTAGGCGAAGCTGCCCTCGTATTCCTTTTTGCCGTTGTCATAATAGCTGATGCCGTAACCGGAACGGTCATCATTCAGGAATTGGCCTTCATACACAAGAACCTTATTGACGTAGAGCTTTCCAGCGCCGGTTTTGCGCCCGTTCTCGAAGATGCCTTCATATTTGACCTGGACATAGTCGTTTACCGTTTCCAGCACACCGCTGCCATGCCATTTGTTGTAGGCGAAATTTCCTTTATATGTGCCGTTGGTGAGTTTTTCCTCCCCATAGCCATGGCGCAGCCCATTTAGCATATCTCCTTCGTAGACCAGCCGTCCCTTGTTCCCGTACGAGCTGAAAACAGTAAGGTCTTCCTTTTTGGCCGCGTCATAAGTCCAGTATTGGGTGCCTTTGCTTTTGCCTACGCCGTTTTTCGCATCCGTATAGACCTGATAGACATTGCCGGAGGAAATCTGCGAGCCCTGGCTGAATTCCGCCTCGGTCAGGGTAAAGCTGGTGTTGGCCACGGAGGAGTCGGGGGTTCCATAGCTGTACACCCAGCCCTTGCCGCTCCTGATGCCGTTCACCCACGGACCGTAATATTGCATCTGCCCGTTCGCCATAAAGGATAAGCCATTGCCGTCCCGGACACCGCCGCTTAACTGCCCGTCGTATTCCTTCGTCCCATTGCCGGTGAACAATGTACCGCTGCCTGTCATCTGGCCATTCTTGAATTGCCCTTTGTACAGCGGCTCCCACTTATTCAATACGCCGGCGCTAGACGAAACCGTCCCCACAATCCGTCCTGCTTCCCCTTCGCCGTGGAGCTCCCCTGCCTCATTGAATTCGCCGCGGTACACCAGATCGGATTCCGTTTGCTTAAACAGGATGCCGTTGCGGTACTCCACATCGGAAACGTAAGCAACCTCCACCTCCTCCTCAGACACAGCGGTTACCCCGTCAAGCTCGTACAGCTTAATTTTGCCGAAGCGGCGGAGCTGGCCTTTCCCGTTCTCGTGGTCCTCCAGCCAATTGCCCGCATACAGCACCTTTCCGTCCTGGCTATAGGATTTGCCGTAGCCATAGCGCTGGTCCTTAACCCAGTTGCCCTCATACACCTTCTTGCCTTCCTTATCAAACAACACCCCATAGCCATAACGGAGCCCGCCGTCGAAGGTCCCTTCGAAGAGGGCCTTCCCTTCCGCGCCGTACAGCTTGCCGTTGCCTGACATCCTGCCTTCCTTCCAGTCCCCTTCATAAAAAAGCGTATCGCCTGTATACAGCTTTCCTTTGCCGTTGGGCCGCCCGTGCTTAAACAGTCCTTCATACCGTTCGTTTCCGATGTCATAAAAGGTACCCGGGCCGTCAGGCAAATTGTTCGACAATCCGCCCTTGTAGACGGCCTTCCCGTTGCGGTACAGAATGCCCGCTCCGTTCATTCCGCCGCCGGACCACTGGCCTTCATAAACCAGCTCGTCTCCCAGATACAGCTTGGCATCCCGGTTCGTGCTGGACACGCCGCCGTATACACCCTCCAGCCGGTAGCTTCCGGTGTTTAGCGCGGTTCTGATCTGATCCCAGATGGAGGTGGAGAGGTAAAGCTTGCCGCGGTAGCGGTTGGTCTCCATCCCATAGCCCATCAGCTCCGGGATGCTGTAGCCCTCCATTGCTATGTATACGCTGCCGTCGACCAATACGGGAGGCGGATCGATCCGGAAGCTTTGGCCGTCCAGCACGATGTACGGATCTCCCGCCGTCAGCTCCAGCCGGTGCAGACCCTGTTTTTCCACGATAATTCTGCCTGCGGAGGAATTCCAGGAGACTCTATAATCCTGCTGTTCAAAAAAGCTCCGCATCGGCAAATAATAGATTCCGTCGCGCACGATGGTTTCCTTGCCCCATGTGGATATGGAGCCGTCCACGATAACACTGGGGGCAGCTTCGGCCCGGGCGGCTTGGGTCCAGGGACCTGCAGGCATCATCAGCATGAAAATTCCGAGGGCCAGTGCCACGGATTTTGTTCGTTTCGGCATCACTTTTCGCTCCTTTAGCTGGTAGGCAGGAAGTCTCATGCGTCTATCAGACTATTCTCCCAGGTGAATTATATCATGGAACCTGCGCCCCGATAAGACATGGACTACAGAATTCTGTTGGCGTAAAATATGGACATGTCTCATACAGAAGGTGAACCCATATGACAGATTATCGGCGCAAAGGAGAATGGCTGGAGCTGCCGGCAGGCCGTGCGGAGCTCTCCAATGAAGAGCGGCTGGCCAGCCTTATGGCCCGCCCCGGTATTCCTGCCGCATTCCTGCAGAAGCTGGAGCGCGACGGTGGGGTGGAGCGGCAGGCAGGCAAGCTCCGGCTCCGGCTGTTCCCTAGGGAAACGGCGCAGCTGGAGGGCGAATATGCGGAGGTGCAGATTGTCCACGAGGACGACTTCTGCCTGGTGGCGATGAAGCCTGCGGGGATGCCTGTGCATCCTTCCCAGCCGGGACAGGCAGGGACCCTGGACCATGCCGTGGCCTATTATTATGAAACCACGGGGCAATATTGCAAGCTCCGGCATATCCACCGGCTGGATAACGATACTACAGGTCTGGTGCTGTATGCGAAGAATGACTTTGCCCAGCAGGTGCTGGATCAGGCCATGCGTGAGAAGGCAATCCGCCGGACGTACCAGGCGATTGCCCAAGGGCGGTTGACGCCCCCTGTAGGGATTATTGACCGTCCCATCGGCAAGGACCGCCATCATTCCCAACGGAGGCGGGTGTCCTCTGGCGGCGCGCCTGCCCGCACCCGGTACAGGACCGTGGAGCAGGCCAAGGAGGCTGCATGGGTGGAGCTGGAGCTGGAAACAGGACGGACCCACCAGATCCGGGTGCATCTGCAGTTTGCCGGAGCCCCTTTGGTAGGGGACGCGCTGTACGGGGGTTCGGTGAAGCTGTTTCCCAGACAGGCGCTTCACGGCTACAGGCTGGAATTTGCCCATCCGTGGTCAGGGGAGGCTATGCTGTTGACCGTGCCTATGCCTGAGGATATGGCGGCGCTGTGGAGCGCGCTGCTGGCAGGGGCTGCTCCCTAACCGTGAAAAAGATGGCATGGCGGGCGGAATCCTCCCATATATTGAAGAGAGGGCTTGTTTCGAACAAGCATTCCTGGTATTCAAGAAGGGAGGATAAAACTGTGGCAGAGCAGCAATCCGGACTTAGATTTGATATTTATGAACGGGTGCATCTATCCGAGGACACCGCAGCAGTCAAAGAATTGGACGAGGTGGAGCTGGTTCCCCATATACAGGTGTATACGGAGGAGGAGCAGGCGCTCCTGAAGGGGCATTTGTATCTAACGGGACTCTATGAAGCAACAGAGGGTGAAGCGCGGCGGACGCTGGAGCATCTTATTCCTGTGGAAATTACGCTGCCGTTGAACCGTATTCAGGATGTCAGCCAGGTATCCGTGAACATCGATAACTTCGATGTGGACATCTTGTCGCCGCGCAGTCTGAATGTGACGGGGGTGCTTACGCTCCAGGGCATTGAGATGCTGTCGCTTCCCGATTCGGCATGGGATGAGGAGGAAGAGACCATCTTCGTCCATGAGGCGCCCCGGCATAGTGCACCCGAGCTGCCTGAGCTTGCCCCGCCTGCCTCGGCAGAGCCGGCCCTGGTGTATGCGGAGGAGGAAATTGTGCAGATGCCCGCTTATGCATGGACCCCCTTCCAGCAGCGGAAGGTGGAGGAGCACCGTGCGGAAGAGCCTATGGCTGAACCCGCGGCGAATGCGGCCGTGGATGAAAACGAAGAGGCAGAGGTTTATTTTGATCCGTCCGAAAATGTGGAGGCTCCCGAATGGACGCCAGGTGCAATGGGGAACATGCCGTATAACGAGGCTCCAACGCAGCTGCCTGC
This sequence comes from Bacillota bacterium, assembly GCA_023388055.1. Lineage (GTDB taxonomy): Bacteria > Bacillota > Bacilli > Paenibacillales > NBRC-103111 > Paenibacillus_AR. Next base: position 239,039 of record JAEWGW010000025.1, read on the forward strand.
CATGGAGGAGCCTGCGGAAGCCGCTCCTCAGGAGGACAAAAAAGAGGTGAAGGTCGCCTTCACCAGCAAAGCCCCCTCCACCGACACCTCGTATCATCTCCAGTCGCTGATACATACCAGTCCCCATGATTACCGGGCTGTGCCCCAAGCGGAGGAGGAGGTGTCCCCGACACCGCGCACGGATGCGCTGGAGTGGAAACGGCTGTTCTCCGGAAGCCCGGAGGAGGTGCGGCGGGTCCGCCAATTGAAGGTGTGTATTGTCCAGAAGGAGGAGACGCTGGAGGACATCGCCACCCGTTACGGGCTGAACCCCAAGGAAATCCAGCTGTATAACCGGCTTCAGGATGTGGAGATTGCCGAAGGCAAAACCCTCCTGATTCCGGTGTAAGCTACCGCTGCCCGATACCGACACAAAGCAAAGAGCCATCCGGCCATCAACGGCCAGGTGGCTCTTTTGTTAATAGACTTGAAACAAGAAACCCAGATAAAACAAGAATAAGGCAAACAGGAGAAATACATCCACCGGATTGGGAAACAGCAGGGTCCGGACAAACTGAATGCAGATCAGCGGGAACATGACTGCCCGGATGGTATAGCGGGTCTGCCGCCACCACCGTTCAATTTTACGCCACCATTGCTGCATGAACTTGGCTCCACTCCTTTTCAGCCTGGTCTATCATCAACTTATGATAGAGGCTGTCCGGGATATGCCGGAAATTTCCAAAAAGCCGAAATTAATGGAGCGGTAAGCGTTTATTCCCGCACGAATGCTCCGTACATGATCTCCTTCAACTGAACTTTGCGGGAGGGGGGAGCATCCATCTTCTCCATCAGCTCCTCCGCACGGTCTACGCACAGGCCCTGAACCACCAATGAATATTCCAGGCATCCCGATCCGTCAATAAAAGCCTCGTAATCACCTGTCCGCTGCAGAAACTCCTCCCAATCCATGTCACCGCGGTAATATTGCTGGAAGTGGCGGAACTCCCATTCCTCATTTAAGGAGAGCAAATATAAAACCGGCAAGGTTTTGCGCTTGAGGAGAACATCATTCTTTTGGCCCAGACGGCTGATGTCCCGGAGATCATTCTGAATCTGGTGGATCATCCCTGTACAATCCGCCAAGTCCATCAGCAGGTCCCGCTGCAGGCCTCCGGCGTCCGCTGCGGCGCTTCCCAGATGCACCACCAGCTGGAAGAGAGAGCCGGACTTTTCCTGTATCAGTTGAAGATATTCGTCGGGGGTTTGCGCCGCATTCCGGATGTCGCGGTATTGTCCCTGCAGGGACCGGGAGATGATCCTGCCTGCTTCCGCAATGGCCTCAGAGGGCAAGCCGCACCTGCCCAGCTCACTGGTGAAGCACATCATCAGCGCCACGATTGCATTCAGCGCATGGGCGGAGGGGCATTGCATCCACAGCTTGTCCGTTTGGTCGTTATCCTGCAGATCGTCCATAATATCTGAGGCCAATACGGCTAATTCCGCTGCCGCGGCAATGGTGTCAATCCGGGGGTTGGCTCCGGAGAATAAGGTATGTATACAGCGGACAATATCCGACCAGGAGCCGCGTTCCTTGGCTTTTTCCGAGACGAATGAAAGCAGCAGCTCCCGGAACTCGCCGTCATACGGCTGTGACCGGATTATACGCGCCATTTCCTGGGCGGTCTCCTGGTTCATGGGGATTTGGTTCCTTTGACCAGAAAGGCCTCTATGGCCTCCAGCCGGTTCTTGACTCCCATCTTCTCGAAAATCCGCTTCATATAGTTGTCTACCGTGCGCCGGCTCATGTGGATGTTGTCGGCAATCTGATCGTAGGTGGCGCCTTTGAGGAGCATATTCATAATGTTCAGCTCCTCCTGATCCAGCTTGGAATGGGGATCGTTCATATGCCGGTTGCCCAGACGCAGCTGATGGTACATGGGCATGGGCAGCATCGTGTGGTTATCCAGCACGCACCAGACCATATTCCGGATAGTGCGGATGCCGGATTCCTTGGACAGCACGCCGCTCACCCCGGCCTCCACCAGCTGGTCGTAGAATTCCATGTAGTCCACACCGGTGAAAATAATGATATGAATGCTCGGATATTCTGCCTTGATGATCTTGGTCAGTTCTGTTCCAGTGGTATCCGGCAGCTGGTAATCCAGGAAGATCAGCCCCGGCTCATGCACCCGGACCTGCTCCAGGCAGTCCGCTCCTGTTCCTACAACACTTACCACGTCAATTTCCCCTGTTTTGTGCAGCATGTCCCGTGTAGCATGAGCAAGCAGGGGATGGTCGTCAACGACCAGTGCTTTGACGGTTGAGTCCATTGTCCGGCACCTCCCGCATGGGTATGGAAATAGAAATATGTATGCTTGAACCGGGCTTGTTATGAAGCTCCATGAAGCCGTACAGGAGCAGCACCCGGCTTTTCATCTGCTCCAATTGTTGACTGATCCAGCAGCCTCAGAATCTTGGTATAATTTTACCAAACCGCTAAAGAATTGTACATCTGCTGAATGGAGCGGATGTGCAATTCTTTTTGTTTGAAATTTTTCCTGGTTACGGAAAGGTATTTTCTCTACTGAATTTCGTCAGCATGTACCTTTTTTATACCATATGTACCCTTTTTATGCGGCGCGAAATAACTTTTATTGGTATAATCCACTTGATGATGGGAATGACTTCCTATCGACAATCAGAGCTGGGAGGGATGTTCCGTTGAAGCTGGAGCTGCCGGTTACGTTGATTGGTTCCAGTCCGTTCACATTGCCTGTAAACACCGTCCAGGGAGAGTATTTGCTCCTTTATCCCAATAGTCAGGAAATGGTATTCCGTTATGGAGAGACGGAGATCCGGGTGAAGCGCGATCAGGCAGTCCTTGTTCCACCGGCTGCGAAGAAGGTACCCCTTATGCACATGGAAAACGAAGGAAGGATGATCCGTTTCCGCGCCGCGCCTTTTCTGGGGAGAGCGCTTCATGAATTCCGTCATCCAGTTATTATCCCTCCGGCTTCAGCCATCCGGCGTACATTGGAAACCTTCCGGGCGGACATGGGCGAGCCTCATGACCTGCACGGGCAATTTCTTTATTCGTCCGCACTCTATACCTTGATAACGGAAATTCTGTATGTTCTGCATAAGGACCGTTCTGAACAGCCCGAACCGGAGCGTGAAGCCTCTACGGATATTAAAGGCAGGCCGATTATTTATGCAGTCCGCTATATGACGGCGCACTTATCCAATGCGGATCTGGATCTTGCTTCGATTGCAGCGGCGGTGAACTATCATCCCAATTATTTCTGCGAGGAATTCAAGATCATCATGGGCGTTACTCCTATGCGCTATCTGAAGCTGCTCCGTTTGAAGACGGCCGTCCAGCTTTTGGAAACCACCTGCTGCACGATTAAGGAAATCTGCCGTCAAGTGGGTATTAACAAGCCGGATGCGTTGGCCTTGCATCTCAGGCAATCCACCGGGCTTACACCGGTGCAATACAGGCAGAAGCACCGGAGGCCTCAGCCGTATTCGGTCCGGAAAATAAATGCTCTGTAGATGATTTATACAGAAACTTAATAATTAGGGTTAATATTAAAAATAAGGTATATATAGCCAAAATGATGTGTTTTATAATAATACAAAGCGGACAAAGGAGCGTGAATAATGATACGGATCAATGATCAATTGATCACAAGGGCGGATGTACTTGCCTGTATCCGTCCTATGATGAAAGGGTTTGACGGTTGTTTGGTGGCAGTTGGCAGCAATGATCCCATGGTTTATTTAGGAGCTGTTCTGCATGCGATGTCCACAGATGGCTCGGTTCTTCTTTTACCTTCGGATACTCCACCCCAAACGGCGCTTATGCAGGCTCAGCATGCGGGAGCCCATCTGCTCCTGACAGGCGGTACTCCGGAGATCGTTCCACTAAAAAGTGACCGTGCCCGGGGGGAAGCCTCTCTCTACCAGTTCACCTCCGGGACAACAGGCACGCCCAAGCTGATCCGCAGAACCTGGGAGGGTGTGCAGGAGGAGATTGTTCATTACAATGCCGCACTGGGCGCAAGCCCGGGGGAAACGCCTATTGTGCTGGTCCCCTTGTCTCATTCCTTCGGGCTGATTACAGGTGTTCTTGCCGCAATAGAACGGGGCACCGATCCGGTTATTATAACGGGCCAGAACCCGAAGCTTGCCATTAAGGTCATTAAATCCATTCCGCAGAACATTGTGTATGCCGTTCCCTTTATGCTGCAGCTGCTCCTTACTCTGTCGGGAGAGAAGCTTGCCTTCCAACGGGTGGTCGCATCCGGCGCACCGCTTACCCAGGGTTTGCTGGAGAGTTTAAAGCGAAACTCTGTCCAAGTTCTTCAGCAGTACGGCTCCACGGAAACCGGAGCCTTGTCCTTGTCCTTCAACCCATCTGCCACAACGGATGTAGGGAGTCCCTTAAAGCATGTTTATTTAAGCGTTTCCAAAACAGGGGAGGACCCTGGAGAAGTAGCCGCCTTAATTGGCGGTCAGTGGTACCGGACCCATGATTGCGGGTATTGGGATGAAGCCAACCATCTTCACATCCTCGGCAGGGCGGACGAGCTTATTAATGTATCGGGCTATAAGGTGATTCCTTCAGAGGTGGAGGAGGTCATTCTCTCTTGTCCAGGCATAAAGGAGGTGGTGGTCTACCGGTCCAGGCATCCGGTCTGGGGCGATGCGGTCAAGGCCATGATTGTAGCAGAGGAAACCGTGATGACGCCGGAAACGGTCAAAAGCTGGTGTGTGGACAAGCTGGCACCCTACAAGATTCCGCGGCATATTGAGTTCGCAGCGGAGATTCCCAGGAACGAGCGGGGGAAGATTAGCCGGACTTTATTAGAAAATAAGGAGCGTGTGTAACAATGACAAGAGAGCAAATTATGAATAGCCTATGCGAACTGATGCAGCAAAACCTGGAGGTTAAGCTGCCCGAGAATGTGACGGAGGCAAGCCGGGTCTATCAGGACCTGTTCATTGATTCGATAATGGTTTTGCAGCTGATTGTATATGTGGAGGAGGAGTTCGGCATCAGTGTTCCGGAGGAGGATGTGGACCCTGCGGTTTTCCAAACCCTGGGCTCCCTGGTTACCTTCATTGAAGAACTCCGCCAGGATAAGATTGCTTAGGAGCTGTCTATGAGCGATGTGATCCGTTTAGGTATTGTCGGATTCGGACGTATTGTAGAGCTGATTCATCTTCCCATCATAAAGAAAATGAGCGGCATCAGTGTGGCCGGTATTTATGATATCACGCCGGAGCGGGCTGCATTGGCTGCCAGAAGAGGACTGCCGGTATTTGCCTCCCTGCCGGAGCTTCTGGAGGAGGAGTTGGACGCCGTGCTTGTGGCTACCCCTCCGGTATCCCATTATGAGATTGCCCGGCTTGCCCTGCTGACGGGGGCCCATGTGCTTATGGAGAAGCCCGTTACCGTAACAACGGGTGAGGCCGTGGAGCTAAAACGGCTGGCTGACAGTGTGGGGCGGGTAGTCAGTATATTTCATAACCGCAGGTTCGATGCAGATTTCTTGTTTGTGCTCCGTGCCTTGGAGGAAAAGCTGGCAGGGGAGACGCTGTTTATTGAAAGGCGGCACCATATGTTCGGCTCCGGGGCTTCATTCGGTGTGAAATCCTATGATCCCGAATGGCGGAACCGTCAATCCTCCGGCGGCGGCGCCATACTGGACTGGGGGGTGCATGTGGCCGACCAGCTTCTTATGCTTCCCCTGGGAAAAGTGAAGTCAGTCCGCTCCTTCTCCCAACGCCTCTCCTGGAATAAAGGGGATACGGAGGATTATGTCCATGGGGAACTGATGTTCGACAGTGGAATTACAGCCTTCATGGAGGTGAACTTTGCCTCTTTGGCCAAGCTTCCGCTGTGGATCATCGGCGGAGACAGAGCCACCATTCAAGTAAACAGTGATAAGGAGGCCGTTCTCTTGGAAAAGGGGCATGAGCCGGTTCTCCTTCCTCTAGAGAGCAACAGCCGCTCCGCAGGCGAGCGGATCTATACCTCCTTCGTGCAAGCCATCAAAGGAGATGGTGTTCCTGAGGTGACGCTGGAGCAGGCGATTCAAGTGATGGACGTATTGGAACAGATCAGGCAGGGCGGCACGGAGCCAACGGTCGTGGAGGCTCCTGCCGGAACAAGAGGGAGCTGATAAGCCAGATGAGAGTAACCTTTTCTTCGCCACAGGCGGAGTTTGCGCTAATCCGGGATGAATGGCTGCGGGAGGTAGAGGAGATTGCGGCCCGGGGCGTATTCGTCGGGGGAGTGCCGGTTACCCGGTTCGAGGAGGCCTTCGCCAGCTACTCCGGCGCTCAGTATGGAATTGGCGTTGCCAATGGAACAGACGCCATTTATCTGACACTGAAAGCATTGAATATCGGTCCCGGGGACGAGGTCATTACGGCGGCTAACACCTTTATCGCTACTGTTGAGGCCATTCACCATACGGGAGCTCTTCCGGTTCTGGCCGATTGTGACCCGGATACCTTCCTGATTGATCTGGAGCAGGTGAAGCGCCTGGTTACACCAAGGACCAAAGCGATTATCCCCGTCCATCTGTACGGACAAATGGTAGACCTGACCGAGCTTCTCCCTTGGGCGGAGGAGCGGGGCATTGCCGTGGTGGAGGACAGCGCACAGGCAGCCGGCGCATCCTTCTTGGGCAGGAGGGCAGGAAGCGCCGGGACAGCAGGCTGCTTCAGCTTTTATCCCGATAAGAATCTGGGAGCCCTTGGTGACGGCGGAGCTGTCATTACCTCGGATCCTCAGCTTGCCACCGGCTTGCGGAAATGGCGCAACCACGGGGGAGAGGTTCGTTACCAGCATGAGTTTCCCGGTGTGAACAGCCGGTTGGACCCTATTCAGGCAGCGGCCCTCCAGCTGAAGCTGGCCTACTTGGACGAATGGTCCCGGAAGCGCCGGGAGGTTGCGGGTATGTACGAGTCCTACCTGGGGAGCTGCTCTGGGGTTAAGCTTCCCGGAAGCCGGGGCGATGAAAGCCATGTTTACCACCTGTACGTGATCCGTATAGAAGCTGAGAGGCGGGATACTCTCCGCAAGCAGCTGCAGAAGCACGGGGTTCTTACAGCCATCCAGTACCCGGAGCCGATTCACCGGATGAAGGCTTTCTCGCATCTCGGCTATCAGGCAGGAGACTTCCCGGCATCAGAGGAGCTTGCAGGGGAAATCTTATCCTTGCCCATGAATATTGCCTTGAGAGAAGAGGATGTAGCGGGAATCTCAGCTGTTGTCCGGGATGTGCTGGGGAAGGTGCAAATCTAGGAGCGGGTGGGTGAAACGCATATGAGTTCTTCAAATACAACGCTTAAGCAAATAACAGAGGAGATTCAGGAGCTGATTGCCGAGCTGGTTGAAGGAACGGAGGTTTCTCCAGCAGCTGATCTGAAGGAGCTGGGAGTGGATTCCGTGCTGATGATCAACCTGATTGTCCAGTTGGAGCAAAAGTATGGCATCTGCTTTGATGATGAGGAGCTGGACCACTCCTATTTCTCCACGATTGCCACCTTGGCGGAGCTTGTGTCCCATAAGTGCCGGGAGAAGACAGGATGAGGGGGATAAAGCGGCAGCGCATCGGATGCGTAGGCGGCCAATCCGGCAGAATCAACGAGCGGGCCATTGATACACAGTGGATCGAATATTTAGGGAGTTATGCAGATGTGGTAAAAATCCCTCCCATCCGTTGGATCAAGCTGATGGGGGGAGCGCCTGATACATGGCCGGATATGTCGGCAGCAAGGCTGGGAGAGGCGGCGAAGGGGCTGACGGAGCTGGTTCGGGCCTATGAGCTGGATGCCATCTATGCCAATTTGCCTGCTTTGACCCCCTACCTGCTGGCAGCGCGGAGTTTGGCCGGACTTCCAACGGGCTTTCTGATGATTGCCCATTCCGTCGGATCGGAGCACTGGCTGCGGCATTGGCTGAGTATTACCCCTCTTCTATGCAGCAGAGATGTGGTGCTGACTGCCACCCATTCAGCCAAGCAGGCGTTGACAAATCTGTCTCCGGTTTATGAGGCGTCACCCGTCATTCCACTGTGCATCCGGGTAGAGGAGGACAGTCCGGTGACTGCTGCGGAAGAGCTAGGTAGGAGAAGGTGGAATGATCCGTCCTTTCATATGCTGTCCATCGGACGGCTGGAGCAGGTGAAGAATATCGACAAGCAGCTTCTGATGCTTCATGAGGTGAGGCAGCATATTCCATCCGCCCGCCTGCTGGTCGCAGGGGATTATACCGGCACCGATCATACGGAGATCACGGCGTACCGCCTGAAGCTCGAGAGCCTTGTTCACGGGCTGGGGCTAGAAGAAGCGGTTTCCTTTACAGGACCGGTTATGGGAGAGGAAAAGGAAGAGCTGTTCCGGAAGGCGGATGTGTTGATCAATTTGTCCACCGATCCGGGGGAAACCTTCGGCTTTAATCTTATTGAAGCCAAAACCAAGGGCATTCCCGTGGTGTGTACGGGCTGGGATGGGATACGGGAGGTGGTGGAGCATGAGAAGGATGGATTGCTTATCAGCTGCCGGTGGTCCGGTGACACGCCTGTCTTTGATTACATGGAAGCAGCCCAGCAGGTTGTCCGGCTGTACCAGGACCGGGAGCTGGCCCGCTCTATGTCAGCCCGGGCGCAATGGAATGCCAAGAGCTACAGCTACAAGCTGATCATGCCCAAGGTGATGGAGGCTCTCGACAGGGCTTTAACCACTGGCAATCCCGCTGTCCTGCCATCTGCAAGAGATACGGAGCACCTTCTTACCCGGCCTATCGGAGAACAGCCGCACATGTACCGCCTTTCGGAGCTTCGGGCGCCGGAGCTATTGAACCGCAATCCTTTGACCGTGCTGCGCAGCACCCGGATGGACCGGGAGCGTTGGGCTGCTGCGGCGAAGCCGATCATCCATCATTTTCCGGGGAGCTATGATAATGTCTCTGTATACCATGATTAAAGCGATTAAGCCGCTGATTGCCTCCCGCCCCAGGCACCGGATCGCCGGATTCGCCTGTATGCTGGGAGATCTGGGCTTCAGCTTGATACAGCCGCTTATTTTCGCCCGGTTTATCGACAGAGTCCTGATTCAGGGCCATCACAATGAAATGTGGCCGCTGCTTATCCTGTCACTGGTGCTGGCTGCCGCTTCCGCCGGGTCCTCTGTAGGAAGGTGGAGCCTGTTCAGCTACCTGGACATCCGCAATACGCTGGATATCCGGGAGACGCTTACCCGCCATATCCGGCAAATTCCGATCCGCCATATTGAGAAGGACGGGTCGGGCCGTTATCTGGCCCTTCTTGGGTTCGATTCCGCCTCACTCTCCTTTTTCCTGAACAAAACTATGGTGGACATGATATCCCATATTCTTATGATGGCAATGGCATTGGGGATTCTGTGCCTGATGGATTGGAGATTGGCCTTGATGGCCGGAATAAGCACCGTTCTCATTATGACCGTTCCCCGTGTATTCCGTTCCCTGATCCGGAGGTATGCCGAGCAGGTGCGCAACCATAACGAAACCATAGGCGGGCATTTGGTGGAATGTATTGACGGCTCCAAGGAAATCCGCTTATTCGGGCTGGAGAACTGGGAGGCAGAGCGCAACCGGCGGATGTACAAAGGGCTGGTCAGCAGCAGCACCAAGGAAACACTGTTCCGCTCTTCTATGAATTCTGTCAGCTCCCTGATTATCAGTGTCATTATTGTGCTGACCTATTATATGGGAGGACGCCAGGTGATTGGAGATAGCATCACCATCGGTGTGCTGATCGCATCTATTTCGTATCTGAATAACGTCTTGAACCCCATCCGTGCCATTGCAGATTCCTATGGGGATATCCGCAAGGCAGAGGTGGCGTCGGACAGAATTACGGAATTCCTGAAGACACCGCCGGAAAAAAGCTTCACCAGTCAGCCTTCCGCTCAGACTGCAGAGCTGATCCGGACACCGGCAGCAGCAGAGGTAGAGATGGATGCTGTTCAAGTGTGGGACCTGCATGTGGCAAGCGAAGGGAAGGTAATTCTGGATGAGGTCGGCTTCCGTATTCCCAAGGGGCAAACCGCCGCATTCGTAGGCCGCAGCGGCTCCGGCAAAACCACGCTGTTCAAGGCCGTTCTTGGTCTGGTGGACAGGCAGGCAGGAGAGATTATTGTTGACGGCAGCTCCTTGGATTCCATATCCCGGAGCGAGATTAACGCCCGGTTTGGTGTTGTATTCCAGGATACCTTCCTCTTCAAGGGGACCTTATTCGAGAACATTGCCATCGGGAATCTGAACGCCACTGAGGAGGAAGTTTACGAAGCGGCCTGCAGCGCCAACCTGAAGGAATTTATGGATCAGCTTCCCCAAGGCATCCATACACCTGTGGATTACAAGGGGGCCCAATTATCCGGCGGGCAGCGCCAGCGTATTGCCATCGCCCGGGTCCTCCTGAAGAAGCCGGATATTCTGGTGCTGGATGAACCAACCTCCTCCCTGGACAACATTACGGAGGAAGAGGTGCTGCGGGAGCTGCGCAGTATGATGAAGGGAAAAACCATTCTTGTGGCCACCCATCTGCTGGATACCATTCGCAATGCCGATCAGATCTTCGTGCTGGACAGCGGGAAAATTGTGGGAAAGGGCACCCATGAGGAGCTTGGACGCCATTGTGAGCTGTACCAGTCCCTTCTGGCGGCCCATGATGATGAGAGTCAGGCTGTGCCGGTTTAACTACCTTAGGAGTCTGTCCGACGAAAGAAAATGGTGAATAAATATTCAGTAACATGAAACGGGAGGGATAGGTTGGCTTGAGGGCGAGTTTTTTGGCGGCTTTGACACCTTAATAATCTAATACAATCAAAGCCGACAAAACGTGTTTGAGCTTCCAAGCCAAGCCTATCCCGGTAGTGAATGTTGCCAGTGAATATTTATTCACCAAAACAACTCCGTCAGACAGACTCCTGGGAACGTATGGGAGGTGCATAGAATGGGAGAAGCCGCAGAACTGGCTTATAAGCCCCAGTTTCAACTGATTCAGCTGGCGCCGATGGAATGCATCGCGTCCTGCGTCATGACGGCTCTGGGTATGAAGGGACAAGTGCCGGAATGGTACCTCCTGGATTACTGGAATATCAACTACTTCTTCAAGGTGCTGGTTTCCAGCAAAAAAAGCATGAACCTGAAAAATTTGAAGACCATTTACGGAGTAGAGGTGGCCTTCCGCAAAACAAACCCCGAAGAGCTTACGCACCGTTTTGCCGCCGGAGGACTGGCATTATTGGACTGCAAGGCCTCCAGGCTGCCATTCTTTCCAAGCTCCATGCTAAGCTACGACGACTCGGGATTTACCCACTCCATTCTGCTGTGCGGCTTCCGGGAGGAGGACAGATGCTTTCTGGTAGCCGACCCGGTAGCCGGATATGAGGGCTGGGTGCCGGAGGAGGTCCTTTTGCAGGCGGGTGTCTACAAAGGACAGCTCTACGTGCACATGCTGCATTTCTCGGAATCGGCTCCTACGCATACACATCAGGAGCTGTTTCGGTATGCAGCCATAAACAACCGCGATTATTTCGAAACGGAGGATGCCCGAAGCGGCCGCAATGCGCTTCTTTCCTTCACCAGGGATATTGGTGTGCTGCTGCTGGACAACTCCCCCAGGCTCCCGGAATGGATCGGACAGAATATTTTGACGGTGACCTCCATCATTACCATGAGAAAAAAGGTTTGGGAGGCCTTGAAGCGGCTTAACGTTATACCGGAGGAGGACGAACAGGACGTCTCCGGCTTATTCGATGATATCGTGAAGCAATGGACCCGGTTTAACTATCTCCTTGTGAAGCTGAAAATAAACCCTTCTCCGGACCTGCTTGCCTCGCTAATGGTTAAAAATGAGGACATCGTCCAAGCGGAACGTACATTCCTATACCGTTTGTCAGAGCTGGGAGGAAAATAGTGATGAACTGCTATCTGTGTACCATTTCATTCCGGCACGAGCTGGCCGGCTTTGGCGATCTGATCCGTTTTGCCAAGGATACGGGTTACCAGGGAATTGAGCTGTGGGGAGTCCATGCCCGCTCTATGGCGCAAGCCTCCCGGGAACATGCGGCAGCTCTTGTGGAGGAGCTGTATGGCGGCGGGCTGTCCATTAACATGATCAGCGATTACCTGCGGGTGGCCGAAGGCGGCCATACGGAGGAGGCTGTCCGGTGTGCGGAGGAGGCTGATGAGAAGGAGCTGGACCGGAAGCTTGCGGAATGGCTGCAATTGGGGCTATTGTACCGTACGCGCCATATACGGATTTTTGCGGGTGGCAAGTCCAGCGCCACAGCAACGGAGGAGTATATGACGCGTACCTGCCGGATGCTTCAGCGGGCAGCGGAAGGACTTATGGCGGAGGATATGGTGCTGGTCGTTGAAACCCATCCCGATACCTTGGCGGATACACTGGAATCCACCGAATGGCTGCTGCAGAAGGTAGATATGCCCAATATGAGAATTAACCTGGATATCCTGCATCTCTGGGAAAGCGGCACACCGCCGTTGGAGGCTTATGATGCCTTGCAGGATGATGTGTACCATCTCCACCTGAAGAATATTACGGCAGCGTCCTATCTGCCGGTCTTTGAGCCGAATAATGTGTATTCCCCCTTCGGCTCCCGGCAGGGCATTGTGGCATTGGGGGAAGGGGCCATTTCCTATAAGCCGCTTCTCCGGTACTTGTCGGAGCAGCGAGTTAGGCATGGCTTATCCATGGAATGGTTTGGGGAGCGGCCGTTTCATTATTTGAAGGAAGAACGGGAATGGCTGAGGGAGCTTGAACGAGTGCCTGCGCATGATGGAATGGGAACCTGTGAATAACAGCAGGAGCGGGAGAGGGATGAGCTAAGCGATGGACAAGAATTGGAGCTCATGGTTCAGGGAAACAGCCAGAAGCGGCAGAGGGGTCTGGTATCTGGAGGGAGGCAAGCTTGTCCGGATGGATTATTCGGATATGTATGCCGGGGCCTTTGCTTTATCCGAAATTCTGCAGGAAGAGCGGGGGGGCGCCGGGATCTTTCTGGCTGTTATCTGGATGGAGCAGTCCCCCGGTTATTTGCAAGCCTTAATGGGGGTTCTGTTAGCAGGTGGAATTGCTGTACCCGTACATCCCCGGGCAACCAAGGAGGAGGTCCGGGAGCTGTGCCGGTTTCTCGAGGCGGAGCTGGTTATTGTCCCGGGTGAACGCATCTCCGCGTTCAACAGCAGTGGTGGTTTGAGTGAGAACATTCCTTATCCGGCGGCTGTTATGGACGGGGAATGCGGGGTCCTGCAGCGGCTCCATCCGCACGGCCTGCGGGCCATGATTACCCGGAGCTATTCGCCTCCTCCCGAGACCTCCGTCATCTTCATGTCCTCCGGTTCTACAGGCAAACCCAAGGGAATCATGCTCAGCGACCGCAACATGCTGTCCAATGTCCGGTCCATTCAGGAGTATATCCGTCTGACGGCCGATGACCGTGTCCTTCTGACCAAGTCCTTCGGGTACAGCTCGACCATTACCGGAGAATGGCTCCTGGCGTTGGATAAAGGGGCGGATCTGTTCTTATTCGACGGTGTCCTGCATCCGTTAGAGCTGATTCGTCTGGTTAAGGCCCATGGGATTACCTTTATGTGCACAGTGCCTTCTGCTGTTATCCCCTGGATGAAATCCTCCCTATGGAAAAAAGAGGATCTGGCCACTCTGGAGAGGATGATTATCGTAGGAGGAGCGGTACCGCCGGATACACTGCTTGAGCTGAAAAAACGCATTCCCTGGGTGGATATTATGCCTTCCTACGGTCTAACGGAGGCGTCTCCGCGGGTTTCCTACCTGCCGGCTGAGGAGCTTTGGTCAAGGCCGGGTTCGGCAGGAATTCCGGTGACGGGGGTTGAGATTACGGTGCGGAGACTGGATGGCGGGGAGGCTGACCCGGAAGAGCAGGGAGAAATTTTTGTAACCGGTCCTAACGTGATGCTTGGTTATTACAATATGCCCGAACGCACAGGAGAGACATTGACTCCACTGGGCTTGCGGACCCGGGACCTGGGCTGCAAGGATCAGGAGGGCTTCCTGTACGTATCGGGCCGTGGCGATACTGCCCTGAATGCGGGAGGCCATACAGTTTATCCGGAACAAATTGAAGCTGATCTCGCCGCCCATCCTGCTGTTGGAAGTGTTGGCGTTACCTCCTACACGGCAGAGGAGGGGGAACGGCTGGCTGCATTTGTTGAACAGGCGGACGGAAGTGCTGTTGAAGCAGGGGAGCTGTGTGAGGAGTTGTATGCTTATGTACGCAGCACAATGAGTCCTATGTACCGTCCCAAGGAAATCCGCATTGTCTCCGGTTTGCCCGTTACCAATTCCGGCAAACTGGACCGGGCTGCACTACGAATCTGGGCTATGGAGTGTGAGAGGATTGTGTCCGAAGGTAGAATCCGTTGAAGAACCGATTATGGAGCTATTAGCTGCAATCAGCAAGCTGCCCCGGGAGGAAATTACGGTGGATAGCCGTCTGACCCTTGACCTGGGGCTGGACTCCATCCAGTTTATGGAGCTGCTGGCGTCGTTGGAGGACCGTTTTCCTATAAGACTGGAGGTGGAGGATATCCGCCCCGAGCTGTTTTTTTCTGTGGGGACGGTGCTGGAATTTGTACAGGAGAGACTGAAGGATGATTGACCAGGCGGAACCCAAACTTCAGGAGCTGGCAGCCTTGCTTCTTCAAGAACATCCCTTCTACAAGCATTACTGCAGCGGGTCAGAGGACTTTATGTCACTTCCCCTTATGGATAAAAGGATGATGAACCGGCACCGGGAGCTGTTTGTCCCAGCCGCAACAGATCCAGATGTCGTAGAGTCCTACACTTCCGGCAGCACCGGAGAGCCCTTCCGCTGTCTCAAAACAAGAAGCGAGCTGATGGCCTTATCCCTTGCTATTCAGAGAAAACGGATGAACTGGGGACTGCCGCTTCGTTACCGCAGTGTGCTGGTTGGCAACTCCGCCGGCATTCATCCCAAGATGCTTGCCAAGTACGCTCAGGACATCGTCCGGACATCCCCTGATATGATACAGGGACGAAGCTCCATTCTGGCCAATTTGGTGGGCCACTTCCAGGAGCGAAGGCTGGCTGTCCCCTCTAATCTGCGCTTTGTGCAAAGCTGGGGCGAGCATATTTATGATTCCGACCGTAAGGTCATTGAGGAGGCCTTCGGGGTTCCTCTGGTAGACTATTACGGCATGGAAGAGCTGTGGATGATTGCATTCACCAACAGGGAGGGAAAGCTGGAGGTGGACCAGGAGCATGTGTACGTGGAAGCGGTGGATCCGGACAATGGTCATCCCGTACCTCCCGGTGAATATGGGGAGCTTGTAGTCACCTCTCTGGTGCTGAAGCATATGCCCTTTGTCCGGTACCGGACAGGGGATATGGGAAGGCTTGTCCACGACGAAGAGAGGGGCTCGTTAACCCTCGAGCTGCTGCCGTTCCGGGGCTCCCAAATCCGGCTTCCCGGCAGAGTGCTGAGTTCCTCGGTGCTGCGTTATCTGGACCGCTTCTACAAGCAGCTGTCGGAAGAGATCGGCATGCGCCAGTACCAGATGGTTCAGGAGGATTACACTTCCTTTCGGCTTCGCCTGGCAGCCGCAGATATGGATGAGGATAAGCGGCGGGAAATCGGAGAGAAGCTGGCGCTGCAGCTTAAGCAGTGCCTGCTGGTGGACAAGCTGGACCTTCAAGTGGAAGCGGTTAGCCTTATCCCTCCCCATCCCGTAAGCGGCAAACGTCATCCTTTTATATGTTTAATCGGGGAGCCGGCAATGGTTTCACCACATGAGGAGGCTTAAGGAACATGATCCAAGCTCTGGAATTGAAAATACCGAAGAAGTACCATCACGGCAATCAGGTGCTGCAATGTTATGAGACACTGGTCAGCGCTTTTTACGCATCGGTGGACATTCCCTACCAGTGGTTGTTTTCCGACAACTGGTCCTTTTATTATTTTTCCCCGCTGGGCCTGTTTACCAATTTCACACCGGTCCGCTATCCCCTGAAGGATTCCATCAACCAGATCTTGAAGAAGCCCCAGACTACCTACATCAATCAGGATCTCATCGACCTGATCACTGTTGACCGTGGTCCGGACCGTTGTCTCATTGTGGTCATTGACGGCTGGTACATCCCCTGGTCGGCCAGTCACAAGAAAACCCATGAGCCCCACTTCATTGTTGCCCAAGATTATGATGCTGCCACCAACCAGGTGTACCTGGTGGACCTGTTTCCTACAGAATTCGTAGGCTGGTTTGATTTTACCACCTTCAACATTTCGTTCATATCCAATGGCAAACACGCCTTTGAGCTGGAGAAGCCGGATACCTTCGAGCCGCCCGCGGGTCTTGCTGCCAGCCAGATGGAGAAGTGTGTGGAGAGAATACGGGGAACGAAGGATGGGGAGGTTCCCACAGGCATTCATGGAATCACCCAGTTTATGAAGGATATGCTGGAGCTCCGGGAGCATGGAGCGCATTATGTGGATACATGGTACAAGCAGTTGAAGAGCTTGACCGATTCTCGGCTGATGTTCATCGAGTTTCTGACCTTTATCCAGCAGGACGAGCGGAGTCCCCATTACGGGTTGGATGCCTCTCTATTAAACCATATATTCGACAAGAACATCAGCGCATGGAATACACTGCGGAACCATCTTATGCTGACCAAGATTAAGACCCAGTATGATCCGGCTAAATTTGAGGATAAGCTGCGTCTGATCATTGATCTGGAGGGGCAATGTGCCGATGAGATGGAGAGGCTGGTAGGGAGGATGAAGCAGCTTGACTAATGCAGCCGGCATTTGCGTTTATCATGTGGATCTAACCCCCTATTTGAATTGGAAAATTGTCAACTGGCCGCCTCTAGACATGGACATCCGGATGGACCAAAGCTTCTCCAGTCTGCCCGGACCTATCCTGCCCAACGGGGCAGAGGTGGAGCTAAACCGGGTTTCCTTCCGGTTTCCGGTAACGGATCTGGGCCGTGAGGATGTGGTGTGCTGTGAGGAGCAAACGATTCATCTGGCTCCGGCAGACGGGTATCAGAGGCTGTCGGTATTGGGACTGGCTGTTAACGGCAGCTTTAGCGAGGAGATGACGGTTGGTTATAAGGATGGAAGCACGGAGCAAAAACGGTTGTATCTGATGGATTGGTACGACCATGACAAGTTCCCGGACAACGAGTATCCCTTCGGGGAGCAGTTGGCCATTCTCATGCCCTATCACCACCGGCAGGATATCCTCATGGAGCAGTCCACCGCTGTTTGGCAATATGCCGTCAGCCTCCGGAAAGACCAGCCTGTTCAGAGCATACGGCTGCCGGATAATCCGTTTATGTATATTTTTGCAATCAGCCTTCACGATGAGTGAAAGGCAATAAGATTCGCCGGAAAGGCGATGCGTGTAGCACCCTGAGTGTTTACAAGGATGGACGAAAATAACGGGGCTGTCCAAAAAGTCAAATCGGATGAATCCATATATGTGAAGGTTTATCGGAACTCAGCGACGCTTAAACGGCCAAAATACCCTCTGCGGTTTTCTAACGGAACTCTCCGGCTCTTAGAGGCAAAGGAGTGGGGGAAAAGCAGACAAATGGAGCTGTAAGAGCCGCTGAGTTCCGTTTACGTTCTAAATTGGCCGTACGGTTCCGGCTAGGAGCCGCTCAGTTCCGTTACAGCAATTCGCTCGCACTATCACTCGCAGTACTTCCCGTAATATCACTCGCAATACCTCCCACAAGACCGTCCCTACGCTCTCGAACAACACTTCAGACGCCCAATAAATAAGGGCTGTCCAATCCGTCACAGGATACCGATTCCGAAGCTCCCTCCCGGTGGCTCCTGCTGAATCGGTATTCACCTGGACGGGCTTTTCGGACAGCCCCGAAAAAAGATCTTTTTATGGAATGATCAAGTCACCTTAAGACACGACGAACTGAACGACAAGGGGTGTGCCGTCATTCAGGACATCGCCGCCCGGGATGGTAATCGCAGTCGTTGTAACAGTGGACGTATCCGCTGTTTGCAAAATGCCGTTAATATACAGATTGTAATAATTGAACGAACCCGGAAATGCAGTGGCGGCCGTGCCGCCGTCGTCAGTAAATGCTGTAGCAGCAATAGCGAATGTTGCCCCCGTTCCTGTGCCTGCACCAAAGGTGGATGCGAATCTCAAACTATTTTGATATGGGGTTACGATTGGCATGATTTCTCACCTCCCTACCTGAAAATAGTATATGTGGTAGATTCAGAGGTAGTAAGGGCGAAGGAACGGGGATTATAACTATTTTTATTTAGCTTGTACTTGAAGGTGAAATTGTACAGTCTCAATAATGATTGGTGTACCCGCAAATATGCCCCCGCTTTGCGCAGGAAAAAACAACATGCCGGGACTAACACTATATAAATAGCCGGGTTGCACAAGACCATTAATGAATAGATTATTGAAGCTGTTTGTGCCTAGTCCAGCAAATTCAGTAACGCTGTTTCCATCATCATCGCTGAACTCCCCTGCAGGAATTGTAACAGAGGAAGATAAGTCCAGATCTGCAGGTGGGAAATGAAAGTATCGATTTGCGATAGAAACAATTTCTACTGTCGAAATGTCGCCCGTAGCTCCCGTAGCTCCTGCTGATCCGGTGCCACCCGTCACGCCCGTAGCACCAGTAGCCCCCGCGGCTCCGGAACTGCCCGCGGCTCCCGTGGGGCCCGTGCTCCCAGCTCCAGTCGCCCCATTAGCTCCAGTGGCTCCAATAGCCCCCGTCACGCCCGTAGCTCCCGTGCGTCCCGTTGGACCAGTTTGTCCGTCAGCACCTGTTGCACCCGTCGCCCCGGTGGGCCCAGTTACGCTGGCAGTCAAGTCTACTGCACTCATCAAAATGACATCATCTATTAAAATGCTGTTTGTGGCAGGCTGCGGGGCCAGGCTGATGGAGATCTGTGCAGAAGCGGTTCCCGCGGGGGCAGATGTAGTAACTCCTTCAAACACCTGCCATTGGGAGTTGGTGAAAAAACCGGGGGGCACTACCAGAGTGAAGCCATTGCCGAGATATACACCGGAGCCGTTGAAGAAATTTACCGTCAGAACCACAACCGGGCTTGTTCCGGTAAACGGAAACGAGATAGACACCGACGTATAAAGTCCTTCTCCAGGAGAAGCAAGCACAGCCTGCTGCAGGGAGGCGTTGGGAAGTCCGGCCAACAGCCGGGCGCTTTGAAATCCGCTTTTGGATACCGAACTGATCACAGTATTGACGGCTATCCAATTGGTCAATCCTTGCTCAAAGCTGTAGTTTTGAACACGGTTATTCAGTTGTATTGCCACCTTAGTCATCCACTCCTGTTTGTTTTAGGTCCCAGTGGCTTTGGCAACATGTGAAAGTGCACCGCCAGGTATTGTCCCCGGTCTCAACCCGAGAGACGCTACTTCCAGCGGTGGCGTTTATACAAGATGAGTCAGATACAGCACCTCCTTTTTTAACAAGTAGGGTTCGGCTCTTACCAAGGAAGCACACCCTAACCGGACCATTGTCATAAAGCAAGCCGAACAGTTTCGTGAAACATGGTGTACAGGCACCTATATTAGAAGTTATTACAATGTATTCATGAAAAAGCGATGTAGGACTCCTGTTCAAGGAGAAAAAGGGGAGGCTTGCTCGAAACTCCGGGGATTTAGAAGGATGTAGGGGTCAATGCAAAACAGGAATTTCCCGGCGCAGCTTTTCAAAAATGGAGTTGACACCTACCCACCATTCAGGATCCTCCGCATACCGGGTGTTCAACCATTGGATAGGATGGGCACCTTCGGGTCGGGTGCGGCTGATAGAAAGGATGGTTTTGGAGGCGATATGAGCCGAATCCGCAATGCCGGTGTTATAAGACTGCCAGCTGTGGTGCACATTGAAGGGATTATTCGCAATTTTCTTGGCCTGCTTGTTTTCCTTGGGCACATACCCCTGTTCTTGTCCGGTAATGGCGAAAAGAAGCAGCGGATTCAGATTGTTCCTTTCGGCTGCTTCAAGAATGGCAGAGAAGTAGGGATCATCAGCTAACAGAGAGTTTCTGGCCTGAAGCCAATCCTTCAATTGCAGGGTATCGACAGGATGGTAGGTATATACAAGGGGAAGCGGAGAATCCGAGACAACGGGCATGGGCATAGCGTTAGAGGGCGGGGAAAAGAGGGAAGCGCCGGTGCTGTCCTCAGAGAGAAGCGCCGGATTAACCGGAACACCTGCTGCCCACAAAAGCAATAGTAGCACCACAGCACCCGTCCATTGCCGGAGCCTGCGAAAGCTTGCAAAAGAAGCCGTACGGGCAGATGCGGTTGAAGGGAGAGAAGCTGCAGCCGTTAATTGATGCTTGCCCATCCATACCTCAAGCTGTGCCTGAGCAGACTCCTCCAACTCCAGCAAGAGGCAAACCTCCAACACATCCCGTGGCAAAAGAGAAGGCGTCTCTCCCTGTTCCAAACGTGCCAGCAGCCTCTGGCAGAGTATAATTCTGGTGCCCTCCTCGAATTCAGGCAGATGGACATCAATCATCCGGTGAAGGGCATTGGACAATACAGCCTCCCGCTGTTCTGCGGTGAAGCCGGGATGTTTGGCGGCAATATAATGTTTGACCCGCATTATGACCGCATGGTCCATAATTCCCTGTTCCTCCGGAAGCGCCTTCTGCTGCAGCATCTTCGGCTACCCACCATTCTGCGTAAGATATGAATATTTTACCATATGCTCCGGGATTGAGGAATCTCTTATGCATACAACCCTCACAACTTGCCCATACTAAACGTAAGCCCGCCTGTTGACTCACGTGCGGCAGTCGTATATCATAGAATATATAAATTTTCCATACAAGCTTGGATGGGGAGTAGTAGAGGAAGTTTCCTTCACAGAGAGCGGAGCCGGTTACGGCTGCAAGGTTCCGCGGAGGAGCAAGCATCCACGAAGTCGCCCTGGAGCTGCAGATTGGAGGGACCCAAGAGAGGGCCGCGTACAATTTGCCGGCAGACGGCCGTTATCCGTTCTTGAGTGCCGCAGGCGTACCCTTAGGGTTTTGCCGCGGAATGAAGGTGGTACCACGGAAGCGTTAGCCTTTCGTCCTTTATGAGGACGGAGGGCTTTTTTTGTTGGCTTTAAACTCACTTTGAATGAAATGGCGGAGGGGATTCACATGGCAGACCTGCATGAAGAAGAGCTGGAGACAGCCGCAACCGACACGACCAAAACGGCTGGCGGCATGCCGACCACATACGATCCGAAGGAAGCGGAAACCAAGTGGTATGAATACTGGAAGCAAAACGGGTATTTCGAAGCCGGCAAACGTCCGGACAAGGAAACCTTCACGATCGTGATCCCGCCCCCGAATGTAACGGGAATGCTGCATATCGGGCATGCGCTGGATTTTACCCTGCAGGATATTCTCACCCGGATGAAGCGGATGCAGGGCTACGACACCCTGTGGCTGCCGGGTTCGGACCATGCCGGAATCGCGACCCAAACCAAGGTGGAGCAGAAGCTGCGTGCGGAGGGCATCACCCGCTATGATCTGGGCCGGGAGAAGTTCCTGGAGAAGGTTTGGGAATGGAAGGGTCATTACAACGGCATTATCCGCGACCAATGGGCCAAAATGGGCCTGGCGCTGGACTATTCCCGGGAGCGGTTTACCCTGGATGAGGGCCTGAACAAGGCGGTCCGCCAGGTGTTCGTTAAGCTGTATGAGAAGGGCCTGATCTACCGCGGCAAATATATCATCAACTGGGACCCGGCGGCCCGTACGGCCCTGTCCGATATTGAAGTGGAATATAAGGAAGTGCAGGGACATCTGTACCACCTGGAGTATCCCTTGAAGGATGGCAGCGGCAGCATTATCGTGGCCACGACCCGTCCGGAGACCATGCTGGGTGATACGGCAGTAGCGGTTAATCCCAAGGATGAGCGTTATACCCATCTGATCGGCAAGACATTGGTGCTTCCGATTGTAGGCCGGGAAATCCCGATTATTGCAGACGACTATGTGGAAAAAGAGTTCGGCAGCGGTGCGGTGAAGATTACCCCTGCCCATGACCCCAATGACTTCGAGGTAGGCAGACGCCATAATCTTCCGCAGGTTCTGGTTATGGACGAAACCGGCACGATGAATGAGAACGCAGGCAAATACAACGGGCAGGACCGTTTCGAATGCCGCAAGCAGCTGGTTGCTGATCTGAAGGAGCAGGGAGTGCTGGTGAAGATTGAGGACCATCTGCATCAGGTGGGCCACAGCGAACGCAGCGGTGCCGTGATTGAGCCTTATCTGTCCACGCAATGGTTCGTATCCATGAAGCCGCTGGCCGAACGGGCGATTGCCGCCCAGAAGAGCGGTCAAGGCACCCATTTTGTAACAGAGCGTTTTGAACGGACGTATATGCAATGGATCGAAAATGTCCGCGATTGGTGTATTTCCCGCCAGCTGTGGTGGGGCCACCGGATTCCCGCCTATTACTGCGAGGCTTGCGGCGAGCTGCATGTTTCCGAAGAAGAAGTGACGGCCTGCGCCAAGTGCGGAAGCACCCAAATCCGCCAGGATGAGGATGTGCTGGATACCTGGTTCAGCTCCGGGCTGTGGCCGTTCTCCACCTTGGGCTGGCCGGAAGCCACTGATGATCTGAAGCGGTACTATCCCACCAGCGTGCTGGTAACGGGTTATGACATTATTCCGTTCTGGGTGTCCCGAATGATCTTCATGGGCTTGGAATTCACGGATGAAATTCCCTTCAAGGACGTGCTGATCCACGGTTTGGTGCGGGATTCTGAGGGTCGCAAAATGTCCAAGTCCCTGGGCAACGGTGTGGATCCGCTGGAGGTTATTGAGAAGTACGGCGCAGATGCCATGCGCTTCATGATTTCTACCAGCAGCACGCAGGGCCAGGACCTTCGCTTCCGGTGGGAACGGGTGGAGCAGATCCGGAATTTTGCCAACAAGATCTGGAACGCCTCCCGCTTTGCACTGATGAACCTGGAGGGTGTGGAGCTGGCGGACGTTCATCTGAACCGGAAGTTGTCCACCTCCGACCGTTGGATTCTTCACCGCTTGAACGAAACTGTACGGGATGTTACCCGTCTGATGGATCAATACGAGTTCGGTGAAACCGGCCGGCTGTTGTATAACTTTATCTGGGATGACCTGTGCGATTGGTACATCGAGTTCGCCAAACTCTCCCTCTACGGCACCGATATGGAAGCCAAGGCAAGCACGCAAGCCGTTCTCGCGTATGTACTGGACCGGACGCTGCGTCTGATCCATCCGTTTATGCCGTTCATCAGCGAAGAAATCTGGCAGCATCTGCCCCATGAAGGGGAAACCATCATGCTGTCGGATTGGCCGCAATATGACCCGGCTTTGGAAGCGCCGGAGGCTGTTGGCGAGATGGCTTTCCTGATGGATGTGATTCGTTCCGTGCGGAATATCCGGGCCGAAGTGAATGTGCCCATGTCCAAAAAAATCGAGCTTCTGCTGAAGCCTGCGGACAGCCAGGCCCAAGCGGCCTTGGAGCGGAACACGGAATACCTGAAGCGTTTCTGTGGCACCTCGCTGCTTGAAGTGAATACCGCACTGGAAGTGCCGGCTAAGGCCATGACTGCTGTGGTTACGGGCGCCGAGCTGTATTTGCCTCTGGCAGGCCTGATTGATATTGCCCAGGAAATGGTTCGTCTGGAGAAGGAAATTCAGTCTCTTAACAGCGAAGTGGAGCGTGTTGAGAAGAAGCTGGCCAATCAAGGTTTTGTAGCCAAGGCGCCGGCCAAGGTCATTGAGGAAGAGAAGGCCAAGATGGCCGACTATTCCGCCAAACGTGAAATTGTAGCAGCCCGCCTGGCGGAGCTGAAGGGTTAACTGAAGCAAAGGACACAGAGGAGTCAGCGTCTTAAGAAGGCGCTGGCTCGCTTGTGCGATAAGGAATGAATATATATCCGCCCTGGAGTTTTTTCTAATTTTCGCCAATTATCCGGTGCAAGCGTGACAGATGGCTGTATCCGAAGGGACAGCCGATCATATAGTGATAAGGGATGAGCTCATGGTACATGAGAATCGGATCGACAATCGGAATGATTTGGACCGGGAACACAGCGTAAAGCCGGAGACGGGAGAGCATGAGGAGTTTGCGGAGGCCGGACTGGGGAATTACCGGGAAGCGGTGGAATGGATCACCGGGCTGGTATCCCTGGGGATAAAACCCGGGCTGAAGCGTATGGAGCGGCTGATGGACATGCTGGACCACCCGGAGCGCAGGCTGAAGTTTATTCATGTGGCAGGCACCAACGGCAAGGGCTCCACCTGCGCCTATCTGACCAAGGTGCTGCTGGCCAACGGTTATGATGTGGGCACCTTTACCTCCCCATACATCGAAAAGTATACCAACCGGATTCAATATAACGGGTTGGATATACCGGAGGAGGAGCTGCTGCGCCTATGCCGGCAGTTGAAGCCTCTTGTGGAGGAAATCGCTGCTACGGAGCTGGAATCCCCCACGATGTTCGAGGTTTCCACGGCGCTGGCTTTGATGTATTACGGCACCGTCACCTACCCGGATTATGTGGTTTGGGAAACCGGGCTGGGGGGAAGGCTGGATTCCACCAATATCGTTACCCCGGTGATTTGTGTCATTACCAATGTAGGGCATGATCATATGGAAATTCTGGGTGACACACTGGCCAAGGTGGCGGAGGAGAAGGCGGGGATTATCAAATCCGGTGTGCCGGTGGTGACGGCCTGTGACCAGCCACCCGTGCTGGAGGTGATCCGCGCCAAAACGAAGGAACTGCATGCGCCTTTGTATGAGCTGGGCCGGCAATTCTCTTATGAAGTGAAGTCGGAGGAGCTGAACCGGCAGACCATTCATTGGAGCGGTCCGTTTTGCCGGTATGACAATCTGGTTGTTGGGCTGAACGGGCCCCACCAGTTGAAGAATGCTTCGGTAGCGATGATGGTGATTGAGGTCCTGCGGCAGTATCAGGCGCTGGTGCTGGAGGAGGAGTCCTTGTATGCCGGGTTTGCGGAGGCGCGCTGGCCCGGACGGCTGGAGCTGATCTCCTCTAATCCCCGGGTTCTCCTGGACGGCGCCCATAACCCGGAAGGGGCGGAAAGCCTTGCCCGGGCACTGGAGGGACCTGCCTATGCCAGACAGAAGCTTCATCTGATGATGGGCATGATTTCCACCAAGAATCATACGGGCTATCTGGAGCATATACTGCCTATAGCAGACACTGTGATCTTTACGGAACCGGATTTCCATAAAAAACTGGATGCCGCCAAGCTGGCGGAGCTTGCCATGCCGTTGGCGTCCCGCCTCTCCCCGCAGCCAGCCATCCTCATAGAGCCCGATTGGAAAAAAGCGCTGGAGCGGCTTACCGCTCTCACTTCGCCTGAGGACCTGGCGGTTGTATCGGGGACATTGTACTTAATATCTGACGTTCGGACCTGGATGTTGTATCATACCGATTCTGAAAAGGGCTGGTGAGACGCGCGTGAACACTTCGGAGCACGTTCATTTTATAGGAATTGGCGGTTATGGGATGAGCGCCATCGCCAAAGTTATGCTGGAAATGGGCTTCCATGTGTCGGGATCTGACCTGGCACAGCAGGAATTGACGGAGAAGCTGGCCAAAAAGGGAGCCGACGTGTTCATTGGCCACGAAGCCGAGCATGTGCAAGGGGCCGACCTGGTCGTGTATTCCACAGCGTTGTCCAAGGATAATGTGGAGATCAAACGTGCGGAAGAGCTGAATATTCCCATTATCCACCGCTCGGAGATGCTGGCCCGGCTTTTGAATACCAAGAAGGGCGTTGCGGTTGCAGGCGCCCACGGCAAAACCACCACCTCCTCCATGATCGCGTTGGTTCTGGAGCAGTGCGGAACGGATCCAACGTATATTATCGGGGGCGAAATCCTTAATCTTGGCAGCAACGCCAAGGCGGGCAAGGGCGATTATGTGGTGGCCGAAGCGGATGAAAGCGACGGCACCTTCCTGCAGTACCACCCCTATCTGGGTGTGGTCACCAACATTGAAGCGGATCATCTGGAGCATTACGACGGGGATTTCGAAAAGCTTAAAAGCGCGTATGCCCGGTTTTTAAGCCAAGTAAAGTCGGACGGCAAGGCGGTGGTATGCGCCGACGATCCTTATATTGAGGCTATGCTTCCTGAGCTGGGCGAGAAGGCCGTTACCTACGGGTTGGGGGAAGGAGCGGATTATTCCGCCCATGACCTGATTCTGGGTGACCGCAGAGTCCAGTTCACGGTTCATCATAAAGGCGAAATTCTGGGGACCATGAAGCTGTCCGTTCCCGGCAAGCATAATGTGTACAATGCTTTGGCAACCCTGGTTGTCTGTCTGGATGCAGGCTTAAGCTTCAGCCAGATTGCGGAGGCCATTGTAGACTTCCGCGGCGCCAAACGCCGGTTTCAGGTGATGGGTGAATCGGGCGGCATCCTGGTGATTGATGATTATGCCCATCATCCGACCGAGATTGAAGCTACCATCAGCGCTGCCAAGGCAACGGGCAAACGGATTGTAGCCGTGTTCCAGCCCCAGCGCTACACCCGGACCTTTTTCCTGCTGGACCAGTTCAGCAGGGCGTTCCCGGAAGCTGATGAAGTGGTGCTGACGGATATCTACAGCCCTGCAGGTGAGCAGCAGATCGAAGGCATTAGCTCCGCCCGGCTGACAGACCTGATCCGGGAGAACAGCAATCCGCAGGTGCGGCATCTGCCCACCAAGGAGGATGTGTTCGACTATTTGCAGAGCACGGTAACAAGCGGCGATTTGGTCATTACCATGGGCGCAGGCGACATCTGGAAGGTGGCCGACCGGCTGGCCAAGGATCTGCGGGCCCGGTACGGCGAGGAAGCCTGAGGAAGATTGAGGGAGCCTGGGGAAACCTGCGGGCAATAACAGGAGCACCCGGGTTATTGCATTAGAATCCCGCACGGCCTTGCGGCCAGCGCCAGGGATGAAAATGCCGGGGACAGACGCGGCACTTTCGTATAATGGGAGTGAGCGGACAGTGTGTAGAAAAACGGGGGTATGGAATCTTTAACGAATCTCAGCCACTCTATTTTGCTCATATGGCCCTGCTTCCGGTTGTAACGAATCTGAGACGTTCTATTCTGGCTCAGAGACACGGAAAGGAGCCTAAACGCAAGCAATAGCGTGGCTCAGATTCCTTACGTTGGCAAACGGCCGTTTTTTCGCTAAATAAGCGCTGTGAGATTCGTTAGAATCCCTTATGCCCCAGCCGGGCCATCACCAGGAATGAAAATGCCCGGCGCTGGCATCGTAGTTTCGTATAAAGGCCCCTGACCGGCAAAGCTAGATATAATTTGGCTTTGCTGAAGCACAGTTTGTTTGATATAATAACATCACAAAAAAGGCGAAGCGCGCCCCGTAATCCCTCCACGTGAGGCGGTTTCGGGGCGTTTTGGATTCCTCATGGATGAATGATACATGAAGGAGAGGATGCAGGATGCAGTACGAGCCCAAGCGCAGACTTACGCCCCAAAGCAAGGAGACCGGCTGGACCGTAGAGGAGTATTATCAGCTGCCGGAGGAGGAAAATGTGCGGTACGAGCTGGTGAACGGCAGGCTGGAGCTGCTGTCTGCTCCCTCTACCACCCATCAGCGGATTAGCCATCAGTTGGAACGGGTGATGACGGATGCTTGCGAGTCCGCTCATATCATTATTCATGCCCCGGTGGATGTGATTCTGGGAGAGCGGGAAACCCGTCAGCCGGATATTCTGATGGTACACCGCAGCCGGGCTTACATCATCGAGGAAAGGGCGGTTATGGGCCCTCCCGATCTGGTGGTAGAAATTCTCTCCCCCGGCACCGCCAAGCGGGACCGGACCATGAAGCTGGAGTCCTATGCCCGGTTTGGTGTACCCGAATACTGGATTGTGGATGCGGCCAATATGACCATCGAGCAGTATGTGCAGGCTGAGGAGGGCCGGCCGTACAACCTGGCTAACCTGTTCGGGCGGGAGGATAAGGTGTTTTCCGAGCAGATCCCTTGTATTGGATTTGTCGTGGAAGAAGTATTGACGCTCCGGTAAATCACCCCCAGAACCATCTATTTCCCTGTTCTAACTCTTCCATCTCTATCATAAAGTAAACTATCGATGAGTTGGACAAGGAGAGATACGGATGAATAAAGCAAGAATCACATACCGGTTTGACGGGGACAAGGACAAGCGGAATGACGGAGCAGATGATGCCGGGAACGGACGCGAGCCCAACAGAGTGATTCCTTTGTTCCAGGAGGAATATCAGGTGGTGGAGGAGCAGAAGGATCCGGAACACGGGAGAGCTGCCGGAGGTCAGGAGGACTACTGGCGGCAGAACGGGTCTGGCCGTCCCTCCCAGCAGCGGGAAATCCGGGACTATCAGAGCCTGAACCAATACACGACGGATTTTGGCGCGTGGAGCAGCCCGTTCGATGCGGAAACCCAGCGGATTGAAGACATGATCCGCGAGTCCAATGAACGGGAAGGCCGCCGTCCTATGGGAGACCCCATTTCGGGGCGGCCTGACGGCTACCGCTACAGAAGGCCGGAGAGCCGGTCTGACGCCGACGACAGCCGGGTTTACCGGGAGCAGCAGCTGCGCGAAACGGCGAATCTGCCAACAGATGAGGAATGGCTGCGGGAGGACGGTGCTCCTGGCTTTGACGGAGACCGTCAGCCGGAGGGACCTTATGTGCGGCGCCGGACAGTTCGCTGGGATCAGGAGACGGAGGACCGCAACGATCCCGACGGCCCTGCCTGGGGCGGTCCGGGCTGGGATGGGCCGGAGGTCAGTGGTCCCCGGTATGTGCGCCATAACCGCACCCCGTGGCTGAAGATCACCGCCGCCATCGCCGGAGCCGCAGTGACCGGGGTGATGCTGGGTTTTCTGGCGCTGTCCCTGTTCAACGGCCCGGATGATACAAGCGGCGGGGCCACTACCCAAACGGCCCAGAATCCGGCCGGCCAGGCGCAGAACGCGCTGCCGGTGAGCGGCAGCGTCCAGAATGCTGCGGGCACTGCAGCAGCAGGAGCCGGAGCCGGTGCAGCGGCTTCCTCCGGCAAGGAGATCGCCATGGCGTATGCGGGCAAAACCTACTCGCTGCTCCAGAACGGGACCTTCTCCGCCCAGCAGGGGGCCGATCAGGCCAAAAGCGACCTGCTGAAAAAAGGTCTGGCCGCGGCCAGTGAACAAACAGACAAATATTATGTATTCGCCGGTATGGCAGCCGATAAAGAAAGCGCCGTGTCTCTGGGCAATCAGCTCAAGGAAAAAAGCAAGCTGGACATTTATGTGAAGGCCTACGCCGTTCCCGCCGTCAGCAAGGTTCGTTGGAACGGCAGCGGGGATACGCTGAAATCCTATCTCCAGCAGTCCGACAAGCTGGTGGAATCCATTAACCGGCTGACGGTGATGAATCTGGAGGCGGGAAGCATCCCGGGAGCACCGGATGCCTCCACCATGCAATCCATCGCCACCGCCCATACTGCCTGGTCCCAGCTGTCCGCCACTGTTGCCCAAGAGGGGGGCGAGGAGAACAAAGCCGTTCTCCAGCGGATGAACAACGCTCTGAATTCGGCCAAAACCTCCCTGGATGAGTACAAAAAGAACCCGTCCACAGCCATGCTGTGGCAGGCCCAAACCTATACTTTGCAATTCGTCATCGCCGAGAAGGAGCTTCTCACCAAAATCGGGCAAAGCTGATGGCATCGGGAGTTTGGTAGGGGCACCGGTCCTGTAGCAGGCGGGAGCCTTGATCCTGTAACGGAACGGAGAAGCGCTTAGCTGCCGGTAAACCGCCCGGCCGATGAATAACGGAACTTAAAAGCTCTTAGAGGGCAAAATGCAGCCAATCGGCAGCTATTTTGGCCTCTAAGAGCCTGAGAGTTCCGTTATTTTTCATTTTGGGCCAATTTCAGCCGCTAAGCGCCTCCTGGTTCCGTTACAGCGTACCGCTGTATCGCAGGTACATCACCGCTGAATTGCGGGCATATCACAGCATCCCTGGTGCAGCACCGCTGCACTGTTGCACCCGCTGCTCCCGTCAGCCCCACACTACCGGATCAGCCGGGACAATAATGCGGCCATTTCCGCCCGGGTCATACTCCGTTCCGGAGCGAACGTGGTGGCGGTGGCACCCTCCACAATGCTTTTTTCCTTGAGGCGATTAATCGAAGCGGCTGACCACAGGGACACCGGCACATCCTTGAACAGGGTGGCGGTGGCCTTTTGGCTGCTGCCGGGCCAGATCACCCGGTCGATAAGCGCCGCGGCTTCACCGCGGGTCAAGGGCTGGTCCGGCCGGATGGTCCCGTCCTCATAACCGGATAAGATCCCGGTAGCGGCAGCCTTTTGCATCACGGTATACGCCCAGTGGCTGGCGGGCAGGTCCTTGAATTTCACCACAGCCGCACTTTGGCTTCCGCTTAAGCTGCCGCTGTATGTGCTGCCCGTTACAGTGGCGCTCCCTTGGGAGACCCCTCCGGCAGCCGCAGGCTCCGGCAGTGAAAATTGCCGCTCCAGCATAGTCACGAACTCTGCCCGGGTCAAAGCCCGCTCCGGGTAGTATTTACCGGCTTCACCCTCCAATATGCCCTTGTTCTTCAATTTGAGGATAGCCTCATTGGCCCAGTGGGATAAGGGTACATCCGCAAAAGCCCCCGGCTTCTCCAAGGGTTTGTAGGCTTCAATGCCGACGGCAATGCCTGCGGCCAGCTTTTGCCGGAAGTCTGCATCCGCCAGATTGGCAGCATCCCCGGCATTGGACAGAAAGGCAGTTTCCACGAGGATACTGGGAACCGAGCCCATCCGGGCTACATAAACCGCGGAGGGGACTAATCCCCGGTCCACGGTGCCGGCGGTTTTCACCATGGCATCCTGCACCAGCTGCGCCAGTCGTTTGCTTTCCGGCGTAAGCGCCGCCATAGCATCGCTGGGCGGATAATCCGCTTGAGGATAATCTTTATCGTAATAGAGCACCAAGCTGCCGTTAATGGAAGAATTGGTATGGGCATTGGCATGCACCGATACGAACAAATCCGGAGCCAGGCTGTTGGTTATCGCCACCCGCTGCGCCAGGGACAAGAAAATATCCGAATCCCGGGTAAGAGCGACCTCATAACCGCGGCCTACCAGAATCGCCTTCAAGCGATTCACAACATCGAAGTTAACCGTTTTCTCATACAAGCCGTTGACGCCCACCGCTCCAGGATCAGAGCCGCCATGTCCGGCGTCAAGTACAATCTTAACCGCTCCGGCGCAAGCCGGGGCTGGTTGCGCAACCGCGAAACCCAGGATAAGAAGGCCCGTAATCATTTTTTTTGAACCCATGAGCAATCCGGCCCACCTCCCAACCTCTATATTACTAGGCCGGGAACCGGTTGATAAGAGGAAAAAGTTGCAAATTGGCATAAAGTGTCGACAAACTGGCCTGCACCTCCCTATAATTCGAGAATCCCGAATAGACGGCGCCCCGCTTTTTTTATAGAATAGGGAAGGATAACTATCCATCGGATGGAGTGTTTCGGATGAAGAAGAACGGATTAACCCTTGTGCTGTTTCTGCTGCTGGGTTTGATTGCGGCAAGCATTGTTTCCCGCCTGCTGGAGCCGGTGGATGCGGCGGCGTTTTTTCTGCGCTCAACCAGTGTAAGCTGGAACCCGGCGGCAGATTTGAACTTCATTAAATACGATATTTCGATTCAAATGAAGCTGAATATCCTCAGCCTGATTGGCCTCGCTGCGGCCGTCTGGCTTTATAGAAAGCTGTAATTCATTAACAAAAAGATAAAAAACAGGAGTGGGTAAAGTGGCAAAACATAACGGTTTGGCGCTGGTGTTGGCATCCTCCTCGCCAAGAAGACAGGAATTGATCGGGCTTTTGCAGCTGCCTGTACTCGTGAAGGCAAGCCATGCGGATGAATCCGTGCCGGAGGACTGGGCGCCTGCGAAAATTGTGGAGGAGCTGTCCTTGCGCAAAGCAAGGGCTACGGAGGAAAGCCTGGCTGCGGATGGGATGGGGGCTGAACCTGCACCTGAATCCTGGGTGATCGTAGGCTCGGACACCATTGTGGTGGTGGACGGCAAGGTATTGGGCAAGCCTGTGGACCAAGAGGATGCCTTCCGGATGCTGTTCAGCCTGCAGGGGCGGCAGCATGAGGTGTATACCGGGGTAGCCTGTCTGCCTGGCGGCGCTTTGCAGGACAACCCTCCGGCAGTCAGCCATACCGTCAGCCAGGTTACCTTCAGCCCGATGACCGAACAGGAAATATGGTCGTACATCCGTACCGGTGAGCCAATGGACAAGGCGGGGGCATACGGTGTGCAGGGGATGGGAGCGTTGTATATTGAAAAAATCGACGGTGATTTTTTCAGTGTGATGGGGCTGCCGGTGAACCGGCTTTATCAGTTGCTGGCAAAATGGGGCATTGGCCCAATTTAAGCAAATGAATTGCCGCGGATTGACTTTTCCAGGGCTCTCCTATATGATGGGGATCAAATACGTTTCGAAAGGATGGTTTTCATGTCGGTATCTTCTGTAATGGTGATTTTCAACTGAATAGTTGAGAGAGGCTTGCCTGGGGAGAAGCAGGATAGCGCCTGCTTTGTTTCAGTCTGCCTTTCCAAGAACGCTCAAGCGTACGGCTTGCCGCGTTTTTGAAATGACGCCTTACAGAATACTCCGTGATAACCATTTGAGTTATACAGCATAATGACCGGGAAACGGTTTTTTCCGGGATTTTGCGGAGTGCGATGGGCTTTTTCCGTTGTACTCTTTTTTGTATGCCTCCGAATAGTTATATCTCCCGGCCTCATTCCGCCTACCGGCTGTTTGCCTGGCTGATGCGCTTCGCAGGAGTATTCTGCCTGCTTTCAGATCTGTTCTGAGAGCCGGGGCAGTCTCTCGTGCGGTTTTTTTGCGTCTCATTAACCAAGGGAGGTTTGTTCATTGAATCAGAAGGATACATTGGAGTTTCATACTATACTTGAACGTCTGGCCGGATTGGCCATGTCGGAGGGTGCCAGAGAGAAGCTGCTTGCGCTGCAGCCGTCCTTACACGAAAGCCAATGCCGAAACAATATGCACGAAACGACGGAAGCGAGGAAGATGCTGGACGCCGTTGGCAATCCACCTCTTTCTCTGATGAAGGAGCTTGATCCGATTATAAGCTCGGTGCATCAGGGGGCGATGCTTTCTGCCGAACAGCTTTTGCATGTCGCTCAGTTTATAAGCTCCTGCAAACGGATGAAGGTTTATTTGAAAAAATCGGAATTTCTGAACGTGGATATTGCTTTCTATGGGGGCTCACTCCATGAATTGAACGAGCTCTATGCGGAGATTGAACGTTCCATCCGCAATGGCATCGTTGACAGCAGCGCGTCCCCCGCCCTGCATCACGTCCGCCGAAAGCTGGAGAGTGCTGCTGCAGCTGTAAAAACCAAGCTTGCCGAGATTCTCCGCAGCCATAAAGCATGGTTCGCCGACGGATACGTCACCACCCGTTCAGGCCGGTTCGTGCTTCCGGTGAAAAAGGAATACAAAAACCAGGTGAATGGAACGGTTATCGAAGCATCGGGTACGGGCAGCACGTACTTTATTGAGCCAGCGTCGGTCAGGAAGCTGCAGGATGAAATAACCGTCCTGCAGCTGGAGGAGGAGGATGAGATCAGAAAAATCCTCTGTGCGCTTACTGCGCTGGTTGAAGAGCAAATCGCAGAAATCGAGCAGAACCGGGGGCATATGGAAACCCTGGATTTCATTTTTGCCAAAGCCAAACTCTCCGCGCAGATGCAGGCGATTCCCGTGCCGCTGACCACCGACCGGCAGATCATCATCCGGCAGGGCCGTCATCCAATGCTTAAGCAGGAGGCCTGTATTCCGCTGGATTTTCAGTTAGGCGGCGAATTTCAAGGGATTGTTATAACCGGGCCTAACACCGGCGGGAAAACCGTTGCCTTGAAAACGGTAGGGTTATTGTCGCTTATGGCGCAGAGCGGTCTGCATGTTCCCGCGGCTGAAGGAACCTCCTTTGGCATGAACAATGCCGTTTTATGCGATATCGGAGATGGCCAGAGCATAACGGAGAACCTGTCCACCTTTTCCGCCCACTTAACAGGCATCATTCAGATTCTGGAGCATACGACAGATGAAACTCTGGTGCTCCTGGATGAATTGGGCTCCGGCACCGATCCTGCCGAAGGTATGGGGCTGGCTATCGCTATCCTGGAGGAGCTCAGGCGCAAGAACTGCCTGTTTGTAGCGACGACCCACTATCCTCAGGTCAAGGAATTTGCCATGCAATCCAAGGGATTGATCAATGCCAGAATGGAATTCGACAGGGACACCTTGAAGCCGCTGTACAGCCTGAGCATTGGAGAAGCCGGCGAAAGCTGTGCCCTGCACATCGCCGAGCGTTTGGGCTTTCCGCCCCACATGCTGAAGCGTGCGTATGCGGAGGCTTATAAGCCCAATGGTACGCCCTTGCCGGAAGCGGTGCAGCGTTTGGACGCCAACGCAATCATGGACCCGAAGCCCGGGAGACTGGCGGTTCCCAAGCTGAAGAAGGATGCACCTCCCAAAAGTGTCCAGCATGGCGGACAAAAGTTTCAAATCGGCGATAGTGTAACGGTTTATCCGCAAAAGGAAATCGGGATCATTTTTAAGCGTTCGGATGAAAGAGGAATGCTCGGCGTGCAAATAAAGGGAAAGAAGCAGTTCATCAAGCACAAAAGGCTGAAGCTGCTTGTTCCGGCAACCGAGCTGTATCCCGAGGACTACGATTTTTCCATTGTGTTCGACACGGTGGAGAACCGCAAAGCAAGACACCGGATGGGAAAAGGGCATCAGCCCGGATTAACCGTCACCTACAAGGAGGATCATGACGCATGATCATTCAAACTGCCCATCTCACGAAATCATACCGCCGCTTTGAAAAGGAGGAAGGTTTGCTTGGTAGCGTAAAAAGCCTTTTCCACCGCCAGTATGTAGACAAAACCGCAGTAGCTGACTTCAACCTTGAAGTAGAGAAGGGGGATTTTGTAGGATTGATCGGTCCCAACGGTGCTGGTAAAACAACCCTGATCAAAATGCTCACCGGCATTATTGCCAAAACATCTGGTGAACTATCTGTGCTGGGCTTCCACCCGAACAAGCTGGAAAATGCGCTGAAGCGCCAGTATGCCGTGGTCATGGGCCAAAAAAGCCAGCTGTTCTTCGAGCTGTCCGCGGCTGATACGTTTCTGCTGTTCAAGGAGCTATACAGTATTCCGGAGCAGGAATACCGCAGGAATCTGGGCTATTTTGTGGAGCTGTTCGGTGTGGAGGCCTATCTGAATGTGCAGGTAAGAACGCTGTCCCTGGGGGAGCGGATGAAGATGGAGCTGATAGCGGCCTTGCTTCATAATCCGAAGGTTTTGTTTCTGGATGAACCAACGATCGGGTTGGATGCCGTTGCCCAGAAGCAAATCCGCAGGTTTCTGAAAGAAGTTAATGCGGAAAAAGGCACGACGGTGCTGTTGACCTCTCATTACATGGAGGACATCTTGAGCTTATGCAGAAGATGCGTAGTCATCAATGCGGGTACGAAGCTGTATGACGGCGATACAACGACCCTTTTTGAAAAGTACCAAACCCATAAAAAAATTAGTGTGGCCTTTGAGGAGGAGACGGAGGTTGAACTAAAAGAGGAGGTGGACATCATGGAGCAAAACCCGTTTATGCTTTCGTTTATGGTCAGAAAAGAGCGGGCACAGTTCATCCTCAAGGAATTGATGAATCGCTACAGCATCCGTGATGTAACCGTTGAGGAAGAGGATATCGGAAATGTGGTGGAACGCATCTATAATGACCGCGGAAGGCCATGCATATGAGGAAATATATTGAAATTTCCAAAATTATCTTCAAAGCCCAGCTGGCATGGCGGTTTGATATTGCTTTTAATATGCTGTTTACCATCACCAAGATCCTGTTCGCTTACATTCTGTGGGGGGCAATTTTTGGAGAAAAAAATGAGGTTGCCGGATTTACCTACAATACGATGCTAAGCTATTATGTGATCAGCTCGTTTCTGTCCCAACTGGATATGTCAAACGGGGTCAGCGGTGAAATCTCCGCTCGCATCCGCGACGGGTCATTTTCCAAGTATATGGTTATCCCGTCCCAGGTATTGGGGAATTTTATCGCGCGAACTGTGGGGGCAGCTGCCTTCTATATGCTGTTTAATCTGGCGGCGGCCCTGGTTTGGACTGTGATATTCCGGATCAGGCTTGTCCTGACGGCGGGCCCTGTCGCAATTGTCTCTGCTGTAATCATGGTTGTTCTGGGTCTGCTATTTATGATTCAGCTGAACTTTTTGCTGGGCATACTGGCCTTTAAATTCCAGGATATCGGCTTGTTTCTGATGATCAAAGGAATGATGGTCGCTTTTATAACCGGGACCATGATGCCTCTGAGCCTGCTGCCGCCGGGCATACAAGAGGGGATGCGCTTGTTTCCCTTTTATTACGTAACCTATCTCCCCTCTATGCTGCTTGTTGGCAGGAATCATGATGAAATCGCAGCAGGACTTATCACGCTGTCGGTGTGGGTGCTGCTGTTTATTCCGATTAACCGGATGGCGTATAACCGGCTGCGTATCCGGTATGATGGGGTGGGTATATGAGTCTGGGTAAACAACTGCGCATCATTCTGATCCTTTTCAAAATGAAATTATCCCACATGATGGTATTTCGGCTGTCTTTTTTCGGAGCGTTCTTTGTTGACGGCAGCTTGTTTGTCGTACAGCTTCTGGTCTTTACTTCCATATACTCGCAAGTCGATTCCATAGGAGGCTGGACCCAAGGAGAAATGTACATTTTTATCGGAACCTTTTCCCTGATTAATGCGCTCAATATGGTCCTGTTCTTCTTCGGAATAAACGGTATTCCCGCCAAGATAGCCAACGGCAACCTGGACCACTATTTGACCAAACCTATGAACCCCTTGCTGCGGCTTACCTTTGAGAATATCAATCCCGGCTCCGTTCCCTTACTATTCCTGAGTATGGGGATTATCGGCTATGGCCTGTCACAGACAACCGTGGATATGACGGTTTGGAATATGGGGGGGTATGCGCTGCTGGTGCTGTTGATGACGGTTCTTT
Source organism: Bacillota bacterium (assembly GCA_023388055.1). Taxonomy (GTDB): domain Bacteria; phylum Bacillota; class Bacilli; order Paenibacillales; family NBRC-103111; genus Paenibacillus_AR. The sequence goes on from JAEWGW010000025.1 coordinate 276,289, forward strand.
GGTATGACGTGGGGCTGATTCTGCGGACTATTCCATTTTTTGTTATCTCTGCGGGAAACATCACAAGGGTGGAGGAGCTGCTGGAGCTATGCATGAAGGTACCAGGAACCCTATTCAAGGGAGCATTCAAGGTGCTGTTCTACTTCGTGCTGCCGTATGGAATCATGTCAACCCTGCCTACCCAATTTATTGCCGGGAGGCTGGGAGCAGCCGGTATCATGTACGGGCTGCTGGCAGTGGTATGCTTTACTTTTATTGCGCTATGGTTCTGGAGCTTTGGACTCCGGCATTACAAAAGCGCGAGCAGCTAAATCAAGTGGTTGATGCTGGTTCAATGTTTAGCAACTAATGACAAGAGGTGCTCTGTAAAAAGGGCCCCTCTTTTTCTGCGTTCTGATGCTAGACGCCAGCAAAAAAATGCTAGCTTCCTTTACCCGTATCCACAGGTTTTTCGGTACTATATACTTAGGTGGAAGTAAAGTGGAAGTTAGGTGGAACGCTCACCGTATAGCTGCTAGAAATGAAATCGCTTACAATGTGTTTCAGCCGAATTGAGGGGGACAAAAGCTTGACGGATAAAAAGTGGCTGATCGGCAGCCTGGTGGTGCTGGCTGTTTTTTCGTATTTTATGACCAGCTTCGCCCAGGAAACCATCAAAATTACCCGGATCACGGACCAGCTGCGGGGCGGCAGCCAGCCTGCGGGCCAGGAGCGGCACATCGTGCTGATCGAGCAGGAGCAGGGGCATCCTTATTGGCAATTGGTGGAGCAAGGGGCCATTAAAGCCGCGGAGGAGGCACACATCGCCATCGAGTGTATCGGACCGGTCCGCAACAATATGGAGGAGCAGCTGAAGCTGCTGGAGAAGGCCATCGCATCCCGGGTGGACGGCATTATCGTGCAGGGGCTGAACCAGGCCAAGTTTAACCCGGTCATCAATAAGGCGGTGGAGCGGGGTATACCGGTGGTTACAGTGGATACGGATGCGCCGGACAGCAAACGGATGGCCTTTGTCGGGACAGATAATCTGGAGGCGGGCCGGAAGCTGGGGCAGCTGGTGGTGAAGGCCACTGGGGGAATCGGAAAAATCGGCGTTATTATCGGCAGCGAAAGTGCGGAAAACCAGCTCCAGCGGCTGGAAGGGATAAAAAGTGTGATCCGGGAATACCCGGAGCTTACCGTTGTGGATGTCCGGTCCTCTAATATCTCTATGATGGAGGCCATCCAACAGGCTGCGGAGATGCTGCAAAGCCACCCGGAAATTACCGTCATGGTAGGGACCAGCGCGACAGATGCCTTGGGCATTCTCCAATCGGCCAGGAGCTTGAAGCGTAAGGACATACAGATCATCGGCTTCGATGATCTGCCGGATACGATTCACGCCATCCGCAATGGGGAGATTTTGGCCACTGTTGTTCAGCAGCCCTACCGGATGGGAGAGCTGTCGGTGCAGCTGCTGAAGAACCATTTTGACGGGAAACCCTTCCAGGATATTCGTTATACCAATGCAGATGTGATGGACCGCAGCAGCCCGCCGGTGGCCGACGGAGGTAAAACCCCATGAGCATTCATAAGAAAATGTTCATCTTCATTCCCTTACTGGCCCTGCTGATGAGCTTCGTCAGTTATTTTATCTTCAATAGCAGCCGCAATGTTCAGGAGACCTATTCGGTGATGATGGACCGCCTTCTGCTCTACAAGCAGGTTTCCCGGGAGAGTAAGGAGGTCATGCGTTATCTGAACCGTTATGTCATCCAGCTGGATGCCGAGAGTTATCCGGAGCTGGAGCGGCATGTTAAGGGGCTGCGGGAGCTAAGAGGAAACATCGGAGAGATGGAGAAGAATGTTTCCAACATACTCCAGGTAGAGAATTATGTGAATATGATGGATACGTTCCTCGATCAGACATGGGAGCTTCTGACCAGTATGGAGCTGGATTCCAAAACCAAGGCGGTGGCGTATCTTCAGGCGGAGCAGACCTCCCGGTATATTGCCGAGGACGGGCAGGCGCTGGTTGATCTGGAGCTGGAGCATTACCGGCCGCTCTACGAGGATATTATGGGCTCCAACAAACGCATCAACCGGATCGGGGTGTATCTGGTGTTTACGGTGGCGGTGCTGAGCGTTGTGATTTCCTTGTGGCTGTCCTCCAGCATCAGCGGGCCGATCCGCCGTCTGGTGCTGACTGCCAAGCAGATTTCCAAGGGGAAATGGGATACCAAGGCGCCAGATATGCACACGGGGGACGAGATCGGGATTTTGTGCCAAACCTTCAATCAGATGCTGGATAATATCCGCGATCTAATGGAGAAGAACGTCAAAAGTATGGAGAAGGACCGGCTGGTCAAGGAACTGGAGCTGAAGACGCTGCAGAGTCAGATCAATCCCCACTTCCTGTTTAATACCCTGAATGCTGTTGCCAAGCTGGCCTATCTGGAGGGGGCGGAAAAAACCAGCGACCTGACGGTTTCTGTTTCCCGGCTGCTCCGTTATAATCTCCAGAAGCTGAATCATCCCGTAACCCTGCGTGAAGAGATGGAGCATGCGGGGGAATACATGGCCATTCAGAAGGCCCGCTTCCGGGAGCGGATCCGGTTCGAGACTGAGATTGACGAGGGGGTGCTGGATCAGGCGGTGCCCTGTCTGACTCTGCAGCCGATTCTGGAGAATGCCCTGATTCATGGTGTGGAAAATATGGAGGAGGGTGCCACGCTTATGCTGCGCATCGCCAATTCCGGCTCCCGGGTTCTGATTGAAATCAAGGATAACGGGGCGGGAATGGACGAAAAGACGCGGATGAAGCTGCTCCATTCCTGGGCGGAGGATGTTGCGGTCCCCTTCGGCAGCAAGGCGGGCTCTACCGGGCTGGGAACGGCCAATGTGTTTAAACGGCTGCACTTATTCTTTGACGGCGGGGAGCAGATTGATATCGAAAGCAGCCTGGGCGCGGGGACGACGGTCCGGTTTCAGCTGCCTGTGCGGCCCCATTCCCCGGGAAGGGAGGAAAGCCATGTATAAGCTTATGATCGCGGATGACGAGGCGCTGGAGCGGGAGGGCCTGGAGATGATGACAAGGCGTATGCTGCCGGATATGTTCACCTACGTCCATGCGGAGAATGGCCGCAAGGCGATTCAGCTGGCGGAGGAGGAGCGTCCGGATTTTATCTTCATGGATATCAAGATGCCGGGGATTCAGGGGCTGGATGCCATCCGGGAAATCCGCAAGCGCCAGCCGGAGGCCAGGGTGGTGCTGGTGACGGCGCATGATTTTTTTGCTTATGCCAAGGAGGCGGTCTCCTTGGGGGTGAAGGAATATATTCTGAAGCCTGCCAAACGCGAGGAGCTGCTGGAGGTGCTCCACCGCTTGATGATTGAGAAGGAGGGGGAGCGGAGCCGGCGGGCGGAGGAGCTGTTGCTGAGGGAGAAGCTGTCCCGGCTGCTTCCGTTGGTGGAGAATGAGCTGACCCTGATGCTGATGACGGATTGTGTGCTGGAGACGGACCTGTCCCATTTGACGGGACTGGCCGGGCTGCAGTGGAGCACCGGCTATGCTATGGTGCTGGCGTTCCCTCTGGGCGAGGCGGGATGGGAGGTTTTCCGCCAGGTTCGGCAGGAGCTCTACAATAGCTTCAAGTCGTATGCCAAGTCGCGGCTTGCCTGTATGGTCAGTCCTCTTCTGGGCAACAAAATTGCGGTGATGGTGCCGGTGGCGGAGCGGGGAGCCGGCTTCACTCAACGGGTGGAGGCCGTGCGCCGGGGGGAGGAGTTCCTCGATTATGTGCATAACCGCTTCGGGTTGACTCCCATTATCGGCATCGGCCCTCTTGCCGAGGGCGTCCACGGGCTTCGGGATTCGTACCGGGCGGCGTCCTTATCGGCATCGGCAGTGCCATCCGACTCCCAGGTGCGCATAAGGCATGCCGAGGATATGCGCCAGCCGGAGGAGCAGGAGCTGGCGGCTGAGCTGGAGCAGGGCCTTCTGGAGGCGATGAGAAGGCAGCAGGCCGAGGAGGCGCGTTGGCGGATCAGCCAAATTCTGGATAGCCTCTTCGCCATAGCGCCGGGCGATATGATCCGCTGCCGCAACGAGCTATGCGCCATGCTTCTGTCTGCCGCCCGGCGTCTGCCGGTGCGGGTGCCCCGGGAGCTGCTGACGGAGCTGGCTGCGGCAGAGGGGGAGGAGGCGCTGCGGCATACGGCGGCCGAGCAGGTGGAGAAGCTGCTGGCCGCCATGTCGGCAGAGCGGGAGCAGCGGCAGCAGCATGTGATTGAGCGGGCCAAGCTGTATATGGAGCAATGGTACAAAACCGATGTGTCCATGGAGCAGACGGCTGAATCGGTGAATCTGAGCCCGTATTATTTCAGCAAGGTGTTCAAGCAGTACACGGGTGAGAATTTCACCGATTATCTGACCCGGCTGCGGATTGACGAGGCCAAGCGTCTGTTGGCGGACGGGGAGCTTAGCTTCAAGGAGATTTGCTACGAGGTGGGGTATAATGACCCCAATTATTTCAGCCGCATCTTCAAAAAAACCACCGGCGTGACGCCGACAGAATACCGCCAGCAAGGGGCGGAATAATGGTTTCGGAATGCTCCCGCGCAGCCGTTCTGGCTGGGGGAGCATTTTTTTGCGGCCTCACAAGGTCTCGCGACTGAACCCGGGCCCCGTATTAAACCCGGGTTCCTGCGACTGAACCGGGCCCCCGCTGCCACTTATATATGAAAAACCGAGTTTAAACTGCCTAACTGGTGCTCCAGTGACCAATCGTATATGAAAAAACGAGTATAAACCGCCTAACTGGGGCTCCGGCGACCAATCGTATATGAAAAACCGAGTATAAACCGCCGAATTGGGGCTCCCGCGACCATTTATGTATGAAAAACCGAGTACAATGTGTTGACTAGCGGCCGTTGGACCAAACCGAGCACACCCGCCGCTGCTCCGTGCCCCCGAGACCAACAACACATTTGTGCTGAAAGCTGCCAAAATAGTGCTTGCTCTGCAAATCTATTGTATGCGCTTTCAAAACATCATAAATCAATGCTGGTGCAAACCAAATGGGTGCAGGCCGCCAATGTATTCCCCCGCGATGTCCCTTGCTACAATGAACATGTAAGCGGAACCAACCGTCAAGCGACGATAATGAAAAGGGGAGACCTCGTTCATGAACAAATGGAGCAAGGGCACAGGCATCACCTTGGCGGCGATGCTGCTGGGCGCATCGGTGGCAGGCTGCGGCGCCGTCACCAATGGCAATGACACCAAGTCAACAGCAGCCTCACCGGCGGCAGGGGCATCCGGCCAACCGGCCACGGCGGGCAAGAAGGATGACGGCAAGCTGATCATTGGCATGTCCATGGATACGCTCAAGGAGGAGCGTTGGCAGAAAGACAGGGATATCTTCTCCGCCAAGGTCAAGGAAATGGGCGGTGAAGTGAAGGTGCTGGCCGCCAACGGAGATGACGCTACCCAGATGAGCCAGGCGGAGCAGCTGATTTCCCAAGGCGTGGATGTGCTTGTGGTGATTCCCCATAATGCCGAGGCTACCGCTCCCATTGTGGACAAAGCCCACAAAGAGGGCATCAAGGTCATTTCGTATGACCGGCTGATCAAAAACTCCGAGGTGGACTATTACATCTCCTTCGACAATGTGCGGGTCGGCGAAATGCAGGCACAAGCGGTGACCTCCAAGGTTGGCAAAGGAAATTTCGTGTATATCGGCGGTGCGGATACAGACAACAACGCCCATATGTTCAAGGAAGGCGCCATGAAGGTATTGAATCCGCTGAAGGATAAGGGCGACATCAAGATCGTGTATGACCAGTTCTCCAAGGACTGGAAGCCGGAGGAAGCGCTGAAGAACATGGAGAATGCGCTGACGGCCAATAAGAACAACATCCAGGCTGTGGTCGCGGCCAACGACGGCACCGCAGGCGGTGCCATCCAGGCACTGGCCGCTCAAGGGCTGGCGGGCAAAATCCCCGTATCCGGCCAGGATGCGGACTTGGCGGCTGTCCAACGGATCGCTGAAGGAACCCAGACGATGACGGTTTACAAGCCGATCAAGTCCATCGCCACCAAGGCGGCGGAGATGGCTGTTGCTCTGGCCAAGGACGGCAAGGTGGCAGATGCAGGCAAAAAGGTCAACAACGGCAAGATTGATGTGCCGTCCATCCTGCTGGACCCCATCGCCGTAGACAAATCCAATCTGGCGGATACCGTCATCAAGGACGGCTTCCATAAGCTTGAGGATGTGTACAAAAACGTGCCGAAGGACCAATGGCCGAAGCCGTAATCCTAAGCGTGGAGCGGCATCACATACAAGCAGCATCACACAGAAGCAGCATCACAACAGGGCAACCACAGCAGGCAATACAGGGGGACGGCGGACATCCCGCCGTCCCCCATTTTACAGATAGGGGCTGGGAGCATGTATGCCTTAGAGATGAATCACATCACCAAAGAATTCCCCGGCGTCAAAGCCCTGAGCGGCGTAAACCTGAAGGTTCGCCAGGGGGAGATTCATGCGCTATGCGGGGAAAACGGGGCGGGCAAATCAACGCTGATGAAGGTGCTGAGCGGCTTGTACCCGTCAGGCACCTATACGGGGGAAATCAAGGTGGACGGCGAGCCCAAGGCCTTCGCCTCCATTACGGATGCGGAGCGTGCGGGCATTGCCATCATCCACCAGGAGCTGGCGCTGGTCAAGGAAATGACCATAGGGGAGAACATCTTCCTCGGCTCCGAGCCGGTCAAACGGGGGGTGATCCAATGGGATCAGCTGTACCGCGCGGCTGCGGATTGGCTGGAGCGCGTCGGACTGCATATGAGCCCGGATACGCCCATCGGCAATTTGGGCATCGGACAGCAGCAGCTGGTGGAAATTGCCAAGGCCTTATCCAAGCATACCCGGATTCTCATTCTGGATGAGCCCACCGCCGCTCTCACCGAAAGCGAGGTGGAAATTCTGGCGGGCATTCTCCATCAGCTCCGGTCCCAGGGGGTAACCTGCATCTACATCTCCCACAAAATGCCGGAGGTGTTCCGGCTGGCGGATTCTATCACCGTTCTGCGGGATGGGCAGACCATCGCCACGCTGGACCGCAACGAAACCAATGACGACCAGATTGTATCCCTGATGGTAGGCAGAGAGCTGACTGAACGGTATCCCCGTGTTCCCCATCATCCCGGGGAGGTGGTGCTGGAGGTTAGCCATTACAGCGTATGGCATAAGGAAAAGGCGGATCAGAAGGTGATCCGGGATGCCAGCTTCCAGCTGCGCCGCGGAGAAATTCTCGGGATCGCCGGTTTGATGGGAGCGGGGCGGACGGAGCTGGTTTCCAGTCTCTTCGGAGCTTATGAAGGCAGGGCGGAGGGAGAGGTGCGGATCAACGGCAAACCGGCGCGGATCCGGAATGTTGCAGACGCTATAGCGGCTGGTATGGCGTTGGTCTCAGAGGACCGCAAACGCCAGGGGTTGGTCCTGCCCATGGACGTGAAAACCAATACCACCATGGCTACCATGGGCAGGGTTTCCCGCTTCGGGATTATTAACGATAACGAGGAGATCCGGTGGGGAGAGCAGTATGTCCGGGAGCTGAAAACCAAAACTTCTTCGCTGGAAACTCCGGCAGGCACCTTGTCCGGCGGCAATCAGCAGAAGGTGGTTATCGCCAAGTGGCTGATGTCCAATCCCACCATCCTGATCATGGACGAACCGACCCGGGGCATTGATGTTGGGGCCAAATACGAAATTTACAACCTGATGAACCGCCTGGTAGAGCAAGGGGTGGCGATTCTTATGATTTCATCGGAGCTGCCGGAGGTGCTTGGCATGAGCGACAGAATTCTCGTCATGTGCGAGGGGCAGCTGGTGCAGGAGCTGGATTACAGGGAAGCAACCCAGGAAACGATTATGCTGGCTGCAACAGGAGGAAAATAATATGCAACCAATAACCCAAACGGCCGATCCGTCCGCCGTCACCCAACACGTCAAGAAGAGACCGCTGTTCGGCAAAATGGATGTCCGCGCTTATACCATGGTGGGCGCCCTGGTTCTGATCTGGCTGATGTTCGGCCTGATGAATGATACCTTTCTGACACCGCGGAATCTGTCCAATCTGTTTACCCAAATGTCCGTGACGGCCATCCTTGCCATCGGCATGGTGCTGGTGATTGTGGCAGGCCATATCGATTTGTCCGTTGGCTCCATCGTGGGGCTGACCGGAGGCATTGCCGCTATCCTGAGCAATTGGTGGGGGCTTCCTACAGGGGTGGTGATTATCGGCACTCTGGCTGCAGGCGCCGTGCTGGGCATGTTCCAGGGCTGGCTGGTGGCCTACAAGTCGGTTCCTGCTTTTATCGTCACACTGGGCGGTATGCTTGTATTCCGGGGTGTACTCATGGGGGTTACCCATTCCATGACCATCTCGATATCCGACACCAACTTTACCATGATGGGCAATGCTTATTTTGCCAAAGGCTTCGGATGGCTGTTAGCCGCAGTCGCGGTGGCCGGGGTAGTCTGGTCTACCCTGCGCAAGCGCAGCTCCCGGCAGAAGTACGGCTTTAAGGTCGCTCCCTTGCAGATCGATCTGCTGAAAATGGCTGGCTCCAGCCTGCTAGTCATCGCTTTTGTGCTGGTGGTAAACAGCTATAAGGGTATTCCCTTTCCCATTATCTTCGTCATTGCGCTGGCCTTGATCTTCTCCTTCATCGCCACAAGAACCACCCTCGGCCGTCACATCTATGCCATCGGCGGCAATCTGGAGGCGGCGCGGCTGTCCGGCATTAATATCAGAGCGAAGACCCTTGTTGTTTTTCTCTTCAGCGGCCTGCTCGGAGCCATCGCTTCTCTTGTATTGACCTCCCGGCTGTCGTCGGCCACCATTTCCGCAGGCAACATGGCAGAGATGGATGCTATCGCCGCATGTGTGATCGGGGGCACCTCCTTAATGGGCGGCTCGGGCAAAATTACCGGGGCGATCATCGGCGCATTGGTTATGACGTCTCTGGACAACGGAATGTCGCTGATGGGCCTGGAGTCCTTTTGGCAGTATGTGGTGAAGGGCAGTATTCTTGTGTTTGCCGTGTGGCTGGATATTGCCAACCGGAAGAAGGCCGGGAAATAACACACCTGTCGTTTCTGTGAAAATTGGATATAATGGAGTATGGATCAACCCTTCTATTCGTTGCTGTGAAATCGATTGGAGGAAATCCGGGACATTTTGATAGCCGCGAAGGAGACTCAACAACGATTATGAGGCAGCAATTTAGGTGCAAACATGCATTTGAGCTTCGATGAAGTCCATTACCAAGTAACGGCGGAGGGCCTGACCATCCGGCTGCTTCCCAAGGAATATGCGCTGCTGGTTTTTCTTCATTCCCATCAGGGACGCGCCTTCACCAGGGAGCAGCTGCTGGATCAGGTTTGGCCGATGGAGTATCCGGTAGAACGGACGGTAGATGACCATGTATACCGGCTGCGGAAGAAGCTGTCCGCGCTGCACAGTCTGGAAATCCGGACGGTCCGAGGCCAGGGCTACAGTCTGGTTTTGAAGGATCAAACCGGGTTGCAGGATGCGGTTCCTGCCGCCCGTGATCCGGCTTTGAACCAGGCCATGCGGAATGTATTCGGCAAGTATCATACGTACGGCCAAGGCCGCTCCATGATGATCCTGGCCAGACAGCAGGATGTATTGGGTTATGAGCTGGACCCGTTTTATGCGGTGTTTCTCCATTTTGTCCAGGGGGATGTGGAATGGCTGCTCCGGACAGAGGAGTACCCCTGGGAGTCACGCTATTATTTTCTGCTTCTCTTCTATATGTATACCGGTGATTCGGGCCAAAGACTGGATTACTGCAAGACGGTGCTTGAGCGGGGGCTCCTGCCTGCAAACCATCATACGGAGCTGGAAATTCTCAATATTGTGGATCTGTACATTTTGGACGGATACTTAGAGAAGGCTATGGAACGGCTTAGGCAAACGGAGCAATACATTGCCGAACAACCGGACTATTCCACCTTTCTTCCATATGCAATCATTACGCTCATGTTTGCCCATTTGGCGGCAGAGAGCGGGGATGCTGTCATTGAACAGCTGGCAGCCCGATTGGAAACCTCCATATTGGTTGAAAGGCCGTATTTGCGGGAAATGGGGGGCTTCCGGGTTGTGACGGGATTGTGGAGGCTGAGGCAGCATAAGTACCAGGAAGCCGAACGTTATCTGGATGAAGGGCTGGCAATTTTGGAGAAAAGCGGATTCGTCCCGCTGCAGCTTCATGCTTTGCACCGGATTGTCCATTATGTGGATAGAGTGGGGGATGAAAAGCTCCGTTCCAAATACAAAGGCTTGTACCAAGCCTTTTTTGAGCAGTTTTTGGGGAATGGGCTGCTTCAGACCCTGGAAACGGCCATGCAGCAAGCCTTGCGGTAATGGCCTCGGCTTCTCTGATATTCCTCTGACATTTCACCGTTAGGATAAGATCATAGCCTCATTCATTGGGGAACATGATTTTATTGGGATGCGGAGGAAAACGAGATGTCATTGGTTCTACAGCAAGAGAGACCGGCCGCAAGCCTGCTGCGCAACAAGGTGTATGTCCGGGTATACAGCGCATACGCGGCGGCGACCTTCGGCGATTGGTTCGATGTATTGGCCATCCAGGTGCTGGTGGGGTACCGCTGGCAGGTAAGCCCGCTGATGCTGGCGCTGATTCCCGTAGCCATCGCTTTGCCCGGCATTCTGCTGGGCTCTGCCGCAGGTGTGGCTGCAGACAAATTGAACAAGCTGAAGCTCATGCGGATCTGTGATCTGATAACGGCAGTGCTGACCCTGCTCGTCCTGCTGGCGCCGAATATGGCGTGGCTGCTTCCGATCATCGCACTTCGTGCGGCAGTCTCTACCATGAATGTGCCGGCGCAGCAGGCTCTCACCCGCCAACTGGTCAGGGAGGACCAGCTGCTCCAGGCCACCTCCCTGAACGGCATTGTCAATCAGGGGTCGAAGCTGGCCGGTCCGCTGCTTGGCGGACTTGCGTTGTCCTTTTTGTCCCCTCATTGGTGCATCATGCTCTGCGCCTTCTTCCGGATTGGCTCCTACGGCCTATTGTTTACCGTCCGAAATGCGGAGGCTGCACAGGCCCACACGGGGAAGAATGAAGATGATCCCACTGCGGAAAAACAAACCCTGAAAGCCATGTGGAAGGAAGGGTGGAGCTATATTTTCAGGAGCAGGCTGCTGTTGTTTACGATGCTGTTCGGCTTGGCGGGATCGATGGCTATTCAATTGGTGGATTTTCAATTCACCAGTCTGTTCCGGATGATCGCCCCGAACCAGGAGGCTATGCTGGGCTGGATGGTGGCGGCAGCGGGTGCAGGCGCCGTTCTGATCATTACCATTCTGAGCAAACGCAATAGTCCGGGTGGTTATGGCTGGAAGCTGGGCGGCGGCTATATGCTCATCGGTTCGTCAATCGGGGGGCTGGGTTTGCTTCCACAGGGCAGCTCGATCCTGCCTGTACTGGTCTTGGGGTTTGTATTGGGACTTGGCAACGGCATGTTTATGGTTACCTTCCATTATTGTCTGCAGAAGGAAACGCCGTCACATATGACCGGACGGGTATTCGGCATCCAAAGCACCGTGTTGGGCTTCGTCATGATTGCAGCTCCTCTGCTGGGCGGGGGAATGGTCCAGCTGGCAGGCCCGGCCCGCATCTTCTTCATCCTGGGGCTGGTGATTGCCGCCATCGGTGTGGCGGGCGTATTGTTTCGGGGGTTTTTCTGGCCAAAGCCAAAGCCGAAGCCCGAAGTCTAAGACATAGCTGCGAACAGGAGACGCCGTCAAACGGCGTCTTTTTGGATTTGTCTGGAAATGGCGAATGCGATGGGGGTTTATGTTGAAATGCGTTGGAAAAATGAACAAAATGGAATTTTTTATATAGATTGATTAACATTTTTCTTATATAATAGGAGAGATTGAGGGATTGGAAAAATTTACGTTTGGAGGATGAGAAATGAGATTTAGTCTGAAACGAATGTCGTTGTCCCTATTAGTAGCGGTAATGATGTCAGTATTTGCTGTAGTGCCTGCTTTTGCAGAGGACGATAGCACTGTTGTAAGCGTTTCCGATAATCAGGAGATTACGGTTCACCATGTGGTCGGCAAGGAAAAGGTCAATGGAACTGCGGAACTTATTCACATTAACTCGTCTACCTCCATTTTCTTCGACGGATACGACGATTATGGTTATCAGGGCATCACCTATTATCCGGAGGCTGTGCTGAAGGACGGGAAGCTTGAATTGGGCAAAGGCCAAGAGCTGGAATTCATGGAGAAGTATTATGTCGTCAAAACAGACGATGATTTCCCGAAATATACGACTAAGCTTCCGGAATCCGGTGAATACTTTATGTCCGCCGGCAACTTTGCTGTTCTGGAGCAGAACGGCGTTTATGAAATCGCTTATGCCGCCAAACCGGGAGCCGACAAAAAGAGCTTTTTTGTACAGCTGACCTGGGCGGATGAAACAAGTGAACAACCGGCGAAGGAACCAGTGAAGGAACCCGTGCAGGAGCCCGTGAAAAAACCGGAGCTGAAGCCGGCCGCCGCGGTTCCCACTGCCTCCAAGGTTGTAGTCAACGGCAAGGAGGTTGCTTTTGAGGCATACAACATCGACGGCAACAATTACTTTAAGCTCCGTGACCTGGCCAAGGCGGTCAACGGCACCAAAAAGCAATTCGAGGTAGGTTTTGATGCGGCCAGTAATGCCATCAGCCTGAAAGCCGAAGCCGCGTATACCGCTGTCGGCGGCGAACTGGAAGCCTCCGGGGCAGCAGGTGAGCAGCAAGCTGTTCCCAGCAGCTCCGCTCTTCTTCTGAATGGCGAAAAGCTGGAGCTCGGCGCCTACAACATCAACGGCAACAACTACTTCAAGCTGCGGGATATCGCCAAAGCCTTTAATATCGGCGTCACCTGGGACGGCAAGCTGAACACAGTGGGCATTGATACGGCAATTGATTATGTAGCGGAGTAATTGAAGCTGTACTGCAGTAAGGAGGGGGCCCTATTCTGTGGGGCTCCTTCCTTTTTTCTGTAACGGAACTCTGCGACTCTTAGCCGGCAAAAATGAGAATAAGTCCGCGCTAACGGAACTGAGAGACGCTTAGAGCGTTAGAAACGGGGATAACCCTCCCTTTTTCCCTGCTAAGGGTCTCTGGGTTCCGTTAGCGGAATTAATATACTTATATAGACTTCTAAGCGTCATATAGTTCCGTTAGCGCGGACAGAGGAGAATTGGCAGATCCGGAAGGGCGCTTTTAGAGGCCATTCTTTTTTTATGGGCTCCCGAGGGACGTTTTCGGAAAAATCATACAGCGGGAGCGGACAAATCTGCGGGAAGCAAACTGGCGCAGACGCCAGCGTTTCCGACAAAATGGAGGAGAGGATGCGGCAGGTATACTGGAGGCCGGACAGGGTCCAATTTTGTGAGGGGGGATCATATTTTTTGCAGGGATATGGTGAGCCATGAAAAAAAGGGAGGTTGATGGATAGTGGAGAAATGGTTTCGCAAAGGGTTGGCTGCGGCACTTAGCCTGGTGATTTTGGCAAGCGCTTACAATTATCCAATTCCGCAGGCATCCGCTTCGGCGGCGGCTCCGGTGCTTGTCCAGGCATCGCCGGAGAATGTGATGCCCAACAGTACGGTGCAGCTGATTGGCGAGGGTCTGGAGGGGGCGATTGTCGGCCTCCGGCTTCTGGAGGATCGGGATCCGGGTATCAATACGGCCGCCCAGCTTTTTTCGCCCAAGACGGAGCTGGATTTGACCGGCGGGACGGGGCTGCTGATTCAGCCAATATTTACGGATGCGTCCGCGGCATCCGCTGTTATTCCGGCGGGGGTTTCCTACGGCCAATATGCGCTGTATGCGCAAAATCCCGCTGGTGGGGTCAGTGCGCCGGTATTCGTTAACAAAACGGATGTGCTCTATGTGTATCCCAATGTGCTGAATCTGGCGAAATCCCGTGAGGTGACAGTCATCGGCACCAATCTGACCCGGAATAACGGCACCCTTCCCGGGGACAGCCGGGTGTGGCTGCGCAGCAAGGCTACCTCAGAGCTTGCGGAGGTAACGGTTGACTCCGCCTCACCCTATGAGGTGAGATTCCAGGTCCCTCAGGCTGCGGCGGCAGGCCAATATGACGAGGTGTGGGTGCATAACGGGCACGGTGGCGAATACGGCTGGAACAAAACAGACATTCGTCTGGTGAATACACCAGCACTCGCCGGTGTTTTTGAGGCAACGGCTTACGGAGCTGTAGCCGATGACGGATTGGATGATACACAAGCCATCCAGTCGGCCATTGATGCGGCGGCGGCTGCCGGAGGCGGCACGGTGCATCTGCCGGCAGGTTTGTTCCATCTGGATAAGGAGCAGGCTCCCCCGGCGGCGGGGCTGGTGAAGCTGATTCCCGCAGAGACTTTCGGAGGCACCCCCTCCTATGGAACGGACCGGGAATATTTCCGCGCCTTCGATTCCAACAGCACCACCTTCTATGATTATAACGGCACAGGCTCGGGCCATGTGGGCATCGATTTGGGAGACGGCAACGCCCGGCAGGTAACAGCCATCCGTTACTTTCCGCGGCCCTCCACCAATGCCACCATTGATGCGGATATGATCGGCGGCCGGTTCCAGGGCTCCATGGACGGCACAACGTATACGGACCTGTATACGATCCCGGCGAAGCCTTCTTTTAACGGGAATGTGGTGGCGGTGAATGACCCCGGGGTTTACCGCTATCTGCGGTATATTCCGGCCGAGGGCAAAAAAGGCTATATCGCCGATTTGGAATTTTTCACCGGGACAGTCTCAGGTTCTTTGGTTGTTGGTGCTAAACCGGAGACGGGCCTGCAAAAACTGACGCTGAAGGCGGGGGTAACCCTGAAGGGGGAAGGGCCGGAAGCCACCGTTCTGAAGTATCTGGACACCGGCCCCATCGGGGGCAAGGACAACGGGGAAGGCCCGGAGATGATCAGTATAGCGGGCTCCGGCTCCGGCATCGAGGAAATGCGAATTGAAGGCAGTGCCAGTGTGGACAGGGGGATCGTGCTGAAGGATAGCCTCCAGGATGTGACCATCCGCAACATTGAGCTGCGGACCTGGTATCCTGGGCTGGCCAAAAAATCCATGTTCGGCGGTATCTGGGGGGATGGCGGCAACGCCGGCTTCAGTCGGATCGCAATCCTGGACAGCATCATTGAATCCGGTGGGGCCATTACCCTGAACAAGATGTCCAACAGCCGGATTTCCGGCAACACCTTCCTGGGCAAAGCCTGGACGCCGGCCAACTTCGCCAATTCGTACCAGAACCTGTTTATGGATAACCGGATTGACGGGCGGGATGATAACGGCAAACGCGGCGGCGCCCGGGGCTTTAACTTTACGCTGCATCCCCGCTGGGGCAGCTTCAAACCCACGGCGATGAATTATATCGCCCGCAATGACACGCAATATATCGGCAACGAAACCACACCTACCAACGACGGGGAGATTCTGTTATTTGATGCGCTGGTGGATGTGGACACGGATTTTACGGGGGACGGCAATAAAATTCTTCACTACGGCAATGTGTATGCCGCAGATGCTTCCTCCGCCAGTGTGAAGGGTATGAAGTGGGATGCCAATGTGCTGAGGGACGAGTATGTACTGGTTGTGGAGGGTAAAGGGCTGGGCCAATACCGCCGCATCACCGGAAACACGGCAGATACCATAACCGTGGACCGGAGCTGGACCATTGTGCCGGATACCACCTCCCGTGTGGCTATCAGCCGGTTCTTCTACAAGAATATTGTGACGGACAACACCGCCTCCAATAACAAGGGCAATGATATGCGGATGTATGGGCAATCGTTGGGCAATATTTTTGACAACAACCGCTCTGAGCTGGGCAGCGGAGGTTCGCCGACAGCTGGCAACGGCGGGACGGTGATTAACAGCTTCGACCGGAATCTGACCACCTTCCACCCCTCCTATTACAATGTGATCAAACATTCTGCGGGCTCCCGGGCGTACATGGTCTTCGGCGGCGGGCTGCGCATCGATTCGCCCCGGTCCGTGGCCGCGCTGGGCAATGTCATAACGGATAATACGGTCCGGTCCCTCTATATTGAATCCGGTGGGCTTAATTTCTTCCCGGCGCCCAAGGCGAATATCCGGTATAACGTGATGGAGCATAATACCGTACAAACGCAGGTGAAGCTGGACAGCCCTGTAGCAGCGTATACCATTGTGCGTGAGAACCAGGTCCAGATGCCGGGGAGCACACCCGAGCAGCGGTATTATGATTTTGGGACGGATACGGTGTTTATCGAAAATGGAGTCCGCCTGCCGGTCCGGCAGCCTGTGCCTCCTGCGCCGCCGGAAATTCCCGGTGACGGTCCTATGCCTAACTTGCCAGGGAACAAGCTGGTGCTTCAGGAAGGGATGAACGGGTATGACGGAGCGGCGGATGCCAGCCTGATGTCCCATTGGCAGGGAGTTGGCAACAATAACGGAGCCTACCCTGAGTTTGAAATGGCCCGTTATAACGGGGCGGGCACGGACGACAAGTACGCTTTGGTCCGTTTCGATCTGACACAGATTCCGGCAGACCGGACCATAACGGGTGCGTTTATTGAGCTGTACCACACCCAGACACGGGCTTCGTCAGAGAACTTCAAAACAGTGGATGTGCACCGGGTCACCAGCCCCTGGGAAGAGGGCAATGGCTATGGGGGCGGCACCAACATTGATGGCAATCCGGTAGGCACAGTCGTGGACGGTGAGCTGATTACCGGGGTGAGCCTGAATACGAAGCCCAGTTGGGAAACCGGCTCGGAGACGTCCTTGGATAGCGTCATCACCTCCTATGTGCCGGGGCGATGGTATCATTTTGATGTGACGGCGGCGGCTAGGGATTGGATTGCCCATCCGGAGCAGAATTTCGGCGTTGTGCTGCTGGAGGATGTCCCCTCTACCGCAAACGGCACCCGGACCTTTGCTTCCTCCCAATATTCTAGTGTAACGCTGCGGCCCAAAATCACCGTATTCTATTCTGGTGAGCCCATTGCTCTGCCGCCGGATTCGGTTGCTCCCGGGGACGTGACGGAGCCTGCGGTTTCCAACGGAGACGGGGAGGCGATGATTACCTGGAAGGATGCAGCGGATACGGATATTGTGAAGGTGCGGATTTATAACGGGACAGAGGTTATAGCAGAGGTGGAGCGCGGAGTGCAGAAGGCCCGGGTGGAAGGGTTGACCAACGGCTTGCCGGTAAACCTCCGGCTGGTTAATATGGACGGCTCCGGCAATGAGTCGCCGGGAGTGGCCGTGCAGGTTTGGCCTCATGCCGACCGGTCCGTCTTCTGGAAGGGCATCAACCTGAACGGCGAGGCGGTTGGGGTTGAAGGCCGGAATTGGCAGTCCTACAATGCGGCCAAGGCGGAAGGCTTCACGGCGGTGACGGAAGCCGGGGCAGCGCCGACTGCGGGGAAAACAGCCAGCTTCCCGCTGCCCTTTCTGGATGACTACGACTTCACGCATATGATGAATACGAATTTGAGCGCAGCGAAGCAATCCCTGAAGCTGGAGCAGACGGTAACCGAAGGCACCTCTAACACCTACCGAGTATATCTCTGGTTTATGGAGCCCTCTGCCGACCGGAACCGTTCCTTCCATATCAATGTGGAGGGCA
Source organism: Bacillota bacterium (assembly GCA_023388055.1). Lineage (GTDB taxonomy): Bacteria > Bacillota > Bacilli > Paenibacillales > NBRC-103111 > Paenibacillus_AR. Next base: position 294,025 of record JAEWGW010000025.1, read on the forward strand.
GCCGGGCAGCTACCATGGCGGGCAGCGAGCTGCGGAACCATACGGTGAGGTACGGGCCGTATGACACCGTTGTCCAAGACGGCAAGCTGACCGTGGAGCTGCTGAACGTGAAGGGAGACCCGATGCTGCAGGGCATCGAGATCTACAAGGATTATTATTCCGCGGTTACCCTGAAGGATTTGCGGGTAGGGGAATCGACGGTGACCGGCTTCGTATATGAGCCGGGCAACTATACAGTGTTTCTGCCTTATGGCACGGTGGCAGCGCCGGAAGTAACGGCTGAGGCCTTCGATCCTTCCGCAGCGCTTACTGTAACCCAGGCGGTATATGCTCCCGGTACTGCGACGGTGTCCGTTGTGTCCGCGGACCAGGCGCAATCCGCTGAGTATCAGATTTCCTTCCGGTGGGAAGAGCCCGGCGGCAATGCGGAATTGCAGCGGCTTTTGGCAGGCGGGGTCGCAGTGCCGGATTTTTCGCCGGAGGTAACGGCCTATCAGGTTTCGCTTCCCTTTGGCACTGCCTCCGCTCCCCGGGTAACGGCTGAGCCGCTGGACCCGCGGTCACAGGTGGATATTGTGCAGGCTAACGGGCCGGAGGGCACAGCCGTGGTGACCGTCACCGCCCATGGCGGTGCAGTGAAGGTGTATGAGATCCGCTTCCGTCTGGAGGCTCCCCCTACTTCACCGCCCGATCCTGTGGATTCCGGCAGTCCGGATTATACCTATTCTGGATCTGGCGTCGGTACCGGCAGCATCAGCCATGAGCTGGGAACGGTTGCAGCCTCCTGGGATATGACCATCCTGACCGTATCCTCTGCGAAGCTCAACAATCTTGTCCGCCCGGGAGAACGGGAGATTGTCATTGATGTAAGCACCATGGGGCAAACCTCTGCCAAGGCAGTAGATATTCCGGGGGAAGCCTTGTCCGAGCTGCAACAAAAGGGCAAAGCAGTAGTGATTCAAGCCGGAGACGCCCGTCTTATGCTGCCCCCGGGTTCGTTGAAGCTGGATGGAATTACAGGCAATATTCGGGTGGCCATTGGCAATAATGGTGATGCCAAGGGAATCCAGGCCGGAATGGCGGCACTCAGCCCTGTGTTCAGCTTCTCCGTTACAGCAGGAGACCAGGATGTGAATCTGAATCAGCCGTTGGAGGCAACAGTCAAGCTTGGGGAAACACGTGACTGGCGCAAGGCAGGCTTATACATGTACAGCACAACAAGCGGAAAGTGGGATTACGTCGGCGGCAAGCTCAACAAGGAGAAAACGATGATTGCCTTTGACATCACGGAGCCTTCCCAGACGTCCTATGCGGCTTTTGTCTACAACCGCAGCTTTGCCGATGTTCCCGCCACTCATTGGGCCACGGAGATCATCGGCATTATGGCGGCAAAACATATGCTGGACGGCGTAACGGAGACGGATTTCTCTCCGGAGGCAAGTGTGACCCGGGCCGAATTTGCCGCTATGGCCGCACGGCTGCTGGGTTTGCCCGCCACGGTTTATACCGGGGGCTATGTGGATGTGGCCCCGGGTGACTGGTACGCCAACATCATTGCCGCATCCGTTCGGGAGGGCATACTGGAGGGTTCGGCGGAAGGCATTCGTCCGTTGGAACGCATTACCCGCCAGGAAATGGCCATGATCGTCATGAGAGTATACGGGAAAATCGCGAGTTCTCCCAACAGCAGTCAGGCTGGCGCTGGCGGCGCCCCTTTTGCGGACAACGGGGAGATTGCTTCTTGGGCCAAGGAAGCGGTGGCTCAAGCGCAACAGACCGGACTGATCAACGGCCAACCGGGCAATCGGTTTACGCCGCTGGACACGGCCACCAGAGCGGAAGCAGCCGCCGTGTTGTACCGGTTGTTGGATAAGCAGGCAGGACAATAAGGAACCTTTCATTTAAACCTCGAAAGGACTGTTCCCAAAGCCCTGGCATAACAAAGCTGGCGGAGAAACGTAAAGTTTATCCGCCAGCTTTTTTGTGTTTTCTTCAGAACGTCCTCCAGTGGGCTGACTGCTGCCTATAAGGGTACTGTGCTTTTTGCGCAGTTTTTTAACAGTGGAGCTGAACTCGAAAAACCATATATAAATTTCCTTTTGATCATAAAACAACCGTTTATACTCGGTTTTTCATATCTATTAGGCCCATTCCGCTCCTACAACCGGATTTATAGCTGAAAAATCGTGTTTAACCCTCCCTTTAAACCTGGTCCGACCAATTTATATACGAATTTTCGTGTTCACGTGTAAATCGGGAGGGAGTGCAGCTTGCCGAGTGTGTTTTATTGGAGACAAATGTGCAAAAATCACACACCCCTCCCGCACAATTGTCGAACTTCAGCACTTCCCCCTCCCCGCCCCATCAAGGACAATAAAGAAAAACGGCACAGCCGGAACAAAACCGGCGGTCACCGACCAAAACGGGGGAGCATACATGGGAACGATCCGCATCGAAGGCCGCAGTATCCGCATCGACGGCAAGGAGGTGGTTCTGCGCTCCGGAGAGATCCACTATTTCCGGATTTGCAAGAGCCGCTGGAGAACCATGCTGGCGAAAGCCCGGGACAATCATTTGAATACCATCGCCACCTACATTCCTTGGGATTTTCATGAGCCTGAGGAGGGGCGGTTCGACTTTACCGGGGAAACCCTTCCCGAACGGGATGTGGCGGGTTTCCTGGAATTGGCCTCATCCATGGGCCTGTACGTCATAGCCAAACCGGGCCCCTTCATCAATGCCGAATATGTAGACGGGGGGCATCCCCGCTGGATGTACCAGCAATACCCCGAGACAGTCAGCGCCAAGCCGGATGGCAGTCCCGCTTTTTGGGTGGGGCAGGGCAATCATGTGCCTCAGCAGCTGGGCACCCGGTTCCTGGAGCTGGCGGAGCGCTGGTACGCCCGGGTAATCCCGCTGCTCAAGCGGTTTTCCATCGAAAACGGCGGCCCTATCATCCTCCATCAGCCGGATAACGAAATGAACCTGCTGTTTACCGGACTTGACCCGGACGGTTCCCTGTATGACCCGACCGTATTGGGGGACGGGGAAGCTCCAGGATTGTTTCAGCATAGCCTGCTGGAGCGGTTCGGCAGCCTGGAGGCGCTGAACCGGCGTTACGGTATCCGCGCTGCAAGTCTGGCCGCCATTCATCCCAAGCTGCAGGGGACGGATGCCCTGGGCAATAAGCGGCTTTACCTGGACTGGATGCAGTTCCGCACGGAATATGTCTACCGGTATGCCGCCCTGCTGGCCCGCTGGAGCCGCAAGTATGGCCTGCAGGTGCCCAATACCTACAATGAGCCCATCAACGGTTTTTTTCGCGGACCGGGCAATCACGCCTCCTTCGCCGCTTATATGAAGGAGCAGGGGGAGGAGATTCTTACCACCTGCCACTCCTATCTCAAGTACGGGTATCATATGGATGCCAACGGGCTGCCCAAAATTGTCTTTCGGCTGGAGGCGCTGAAGATGCAGGCGCCGGACAGTCCCGCTATCGCCATCGAGGTGGGGGCCGGGTGGATGACCCTGGATCAGGTGCCCAACCACCTGAATTACCCGGTGCATCTGCGCACGCTGCTGGGCCACGGGATGGACGGGTACAACTACTTTATTTTTGCCTCCGGGGAAAAGGGGTTCAGCCGCACTTACGTGACGGATGCGTATGATCTCTTCGCCGATCCGGTATCCGCCTCCGGCGAGGAGAATACCGTCTACCGGATGACGGGGGAGTTCAACCGGTTTGCCGCCGGGTGGGAGCGGGAGCTGGCCGGCTCTGCCAAAACCTATGACGCCGTGATCGGGCTGTCCCAGGAGCTCTACCTGCTGGCGCAGTATGCGGGCAGCGAGCTGGCGGTTTTCGAGGATCATTCCTCCGGCGCCTCCACCCTGTCGGCCAACCGCTCCAAGCAGGTGGTGGACAGCATTGATGCCCTCGCCAAGATGCTCACCATGAGCAACATCCAGTTTGGGCTGATGGACCTGGATGTGCCCAACCGGGAGCCGGGGTTTCCGCAGCTCCTGATTATCCCCAACGACGGCACCTTGTCCGCGGAGGCCATGAAGTATGTGATGCAGCACGGGGAAAAAGGGGGCAGAGTGGTCTTTTATCCCGAGGTTCCCGTGCGGACGCCGGATGGTCTTGACCTTCCCCTGCTTGCCCAGGCAACCGGCTTCCGCCTCCGCCGGGAGATTCCCCGCTTCGGGCTTACCGCTGGGGACATCGGCCGCCGCTTCATGCGGATGAAGGAGCTGGACGGCATCCCGGCGGACCAATTGAACACGCTGGAGCTTCCTGGTGAAGGCAGCTGCCTCATTACCTACGAGGGCGAAACCGCCGGATACCGGCATGCCTTCGGCAGCGGAGAGGCGCTGGTTCTGGGCTTCGCCCCGCAGTTTACCGGAGTGGACAATGTGGAGTCGCTGAAGCTGCTGCTGCTGCCCATGCTGCCGCAGGGCAGGGCGGTCCATGCGGAGCATGGCATTTATCACACCGTTGTCCGTGGTAAGGAAGGCTTTTCCTTGGTGACGGCCGTCAACATGACAGGCGTAGAGCGGTGCGACCGTATCCGGCTGCGCACGGAGGAAGGCGGTTATCTGGATTTTCCCAAACAATCCGTGCTGTACATTGCCCCCCTTACTGCTCGGATGATGCCTGTGGGCGTGCGCCTGCCCTATGCCGAGCTGGTTTATTGCACCAGCGAGCTGGTGCCGCTGGATGACGGCTATACCCTCTGGGAGGCGGCAGGCACACCGGGTACGGGCGGGGAGATCGCCTTTGACCGGCCGGTCCGGGTTTTCGCAGACGGACGGCTCATGCCGGTTACCGAGCAGGAGGGGCTGCATATCGCTTTGTACACCCATGGCCACGGGCCGCTTTCCCTCCGGGTGGAGGCGGCTGATGCGCAGCTGGAACAGGCGTGATATAATCGGTTCACACTAATCGGTTCTCACTAACCAGATGGAGGGAGTCAGATGAGGCTGTTATCTGTCTACCGTTCGAGAAAGTATCTGCAGCGGATTCTGCTGTCCATTTCGCTCCTGATCACGCTCACGTTATCCCTCACCGCCTTGACCCTGTACCGGTATTCGGAGAAAACCGTCCGGGAAACCCAATATGACGCCAATATGAAGGTGCTTTCCCAAGTGAACTCCAACATTGGCCTTTTGGGGAAAATGATTGATACCCAAGCCTTCAATCTGTTTGTGGACCATGATATCATCACGATGCTCTACGGTGCGCCCCTGGATGCCTTCGAGCAGGCCAACAAGCAGTATAAGCTGGACAAATGGGTCAACAGCAACACATATATTGATTCGGTTATCCTGTACAATGCCAGAATCGACGGTTTTTATGCCGGAGGTAATCTGGATATTCAATACGAAACGGCCTTGACGGCCCAGCTCCGCCAATACCTCTCCCAGCCGGACCGGGTATCCAAGGCGGAACTGGTGCCCATGAGCCTGAAAACCGCTGCCAACCCCGAGCACAATGTATTCAGCTATATGCTGCATGAGTCCAACACGGCCTACAAACCCGGCAGCAGCGCGCTGATTGTGAATGTGAAGCCGGATTGGGTGTTCGATAACATCCAGCGGCTGAATAATATCGGGACGGAGCAGGCGGGCAAGCTTCTTGTTATTGGAAAATATGGCAGCGCTTTCGGAGGCGACTTGAAGCCCCAGGAGCTGGACCCGGCATTGGCCCAAGCAATCGGGGAAAGCCGGGGGAAGGAGGACGGTAAACCCGGACTGTTTTCTCTGGAGCTGGGTGGGGAGAAGCAGCTGGTCACCTACATGCCCACAGATATGTTCCGTTGGACCATTGTCAGCCTCCAGCCCTATGACACCCTTTTTGGTGCGCTAGCCCGTTGGAAAACGACAATGTTGGCGCTGACCGCCAGCTTTTTCCTGGCGTCCCTGGTGCTTTCCGTGCTGGTGTCCCACAGGCTGTACGGCCCCATCCGCAATTTGGTCCGGCAGATCCGGGTCAGCGGCGGTGTGCTGGGAGAGGACCCGTCCACTCCCAAGGATGATCTGGCGATTTTGTCCGAAACCTATACCCGGATGCTGGAGATTAAGGAAGCGGCGGCGGACCCCAAGCTGGCGGAGACGGATCTGCGCCTGATCCGCAACTACAATCTGCGGGGGCTGCTGGCGGACAGCGGCGCGGTTTCCCGGGCGGAGCTTCAGGAGCAAATCCGGGAGCACGGCCTGAATCTGGAGACGGATTCGCCCATGATGGTGGCCATTCTGTCCATCGATCATTACCGCCAGTTCGACCAATCTGCCTCCAAGGCGGAGAAGCGGCTGTATGCCTTCGCGGTCATGAACATTGCCGAGGAGGTGCTGTCCAGGCGCTACCGCTGCGAAAGCGTGGATATGCGGAGCGGTCATTTTGTGATGATTATCAGCGGCTTCGAGCCGGAGGGCTTCGGGGAAAAAATCGGGGAGGCCATGCGGGAAATTATCGGGATTGTGGAGGCGTATTACCGCATCAGCCTGTCCGTTGCTTTGGGACCGGTGTTTGCAGGCCACGAAGATATGTCCAAAAGCTACGAGCTGGCCCAGCAGGTGCTGGAGTACCGGATGGTGTACGGACCGCGCTCCATCATTCCGTATGAAATGGTGAAGGCCCGGCTGGATAACCGGGATTTCAATCTGCCGCAGGAGCTGGAAAAACGGCTGGCGGAGGCCATTAAATCAGGCAATGCCTCTGCCTTTGAAGAAACGGTGCAGAAGCTGTTCCAGTTTATGGGCAGGCTGCACCCGGATAATATTTACCATGCGGTGCTGCTGGTGCTGGCCGCCGTCAAGCAGGCGGTGGGGGAGATGAACACCAACAAGCTAAAGCCCTTGTCCGTGGACTGGAACCAACTGCAGAAGCAGCTTTTGGAGAAGGAGACTCTGGACGCCATGGCGGAGGAGCTAGCCGCGCTGTTCCGGGAGCTGCAGAAGCAGCAGGAGGATGGGGATGCCGGGAAAAACCGGATTTTATTCGATACGATCAAGGAATATATCGAGGACCGCTATGAGGACCCGAATCTGAGCCTGCAGGGCATCGCTTCCATGCTGAAGATGTCCTCCGCCCACGTCGGCAAGCTGTTTAAGCAAAGCGAGGGGTTATCCGTGGCCGAGTATATTACGGAAATCCGGCTGGCCCACACGGTGCGGCTGTTGGAGACGACGGACCGGAGCGTATCCGACGTGATGGAGCGGGTGGGCTTTATCAACCGGAGCAATTTCTACAAGCTGTTCAAGAACAAGTTCGGGGTGACACCCAACGAATACCGTCTGAAAAAGGTGATTTATTAGCTCCCGGCAGCGTCAGCGCAAACGGCTGGGTGCCCGATTATACGGAGGCAGGCCTATTGGCGCAGCGATGTGCCGCCGGCCTGCCTTTTCCCATACATTTGTACATGATTCATATGCCTATATAGACAAAAACATGTTTTTCACACTGTGCCCCCTGCACCGAAATGGGGCATGATTGCTTTACGCGGAAAATAAAGCGCTTACATTACATCTGGGGCTGCCGCGATATCTCAAAAGGGAGTGATCAAAGTGATGAAGATGATGTGGGGAAAGGCGGGTCGTTTGTGGATTGCTGTTTTGCTCTTGTGGTCGGTTGGAGTGTCGATTGTTCCCCCTGCCGTGCAGGCAGCGGGTAATTATTATGTGGCGCTGAATGGCAATGACAGCTGGTCAGGAACCCTGGAGGCTCCGAACAGCGCAGGAACGGATGGTCCTTTCCGCACCCTCACCAAAGCAAGGGATGCCATGCGGACGGGCACGGTCAAAACCACCCTGATCCGGGCGGGCACCTATTCCATGTCCTCCACGCTTGTGCTGACGTCAGCGGACAGCGGCACCCGATACAAGGCCTATGACGGGGAAACGGTAACCTTAAGCGGCGGAGACCGGGTGACCGGATTTGCGGCGGAGGGCAGCGGCATCTATTCCGCCTCCTTGGCCACGCCCACGGACATGGAGCTGATCTTCGACGGCACCCGCCAGCGCATCGCCGAGAAAAAAGCTTATGACGCGGCTAATCCGTATACCTACGGGCATTATTTCGCCGACGCTCAAACCGCTATGAACAAGGTGAAATTCAAGGCTGGGGAGGTGTCAGCCTCCGACTACGTATCCGGTCTGAAGGTGGAAACCTTCGCTGTCCGCCGCTGGGAGAATGATCTTCTGAACGTCACCTCCATTGATGCGGCCAATAATCTTTTGAACCTCTCCGGTAACGTCCGTTACGTCATCTCCACCAACGGCACCTACCGGCTGCTGAACAACCCGGCGTATCTGGATGAAACCGGCGAATTCGCCTACCGGGCCTCCGACAGCAAGCTGTTGTTCAAACCTGCGGACAGCGCCAAGCTTCTGAGCCAAGGAGCGGTGGTGCCCCGGAGAACCATTCTGTCTCTGGACGGCGCCGGCCAGGTGGTGGTGGAGCGGCTGACCTTCGCCGATACCCCCTACAGCCAACCTGCCATTGAGCTGAAGAACGGGGCCAACGGCAACGGCTTTTACAACAACCGCTTCCTTAACGTAGGCAAGGGCATCATGCTGACCGGCTCCAGCAGCAACAATGTCAACCATAACGAAATGGCTCAGATCGGCACCACCGGAGTGGAGCTGGCTTACGGCGCGGACTCCAACGCGGTGAACTGGAACTACATGCATCATATCGGCCTGGTCAAAAAAAGCGGCGGCGCCGTCATGGCCTATGGCGTCAAGAACAACCGGATTGACCATAACCGGATCGAGTATACCGCACGCTACGGCATTTCCATCAAACGCTGGGACATCGCCACCATCCACACCGGCAATACAGTGGAATATAACAAGATCCGCTTCACCAACCGGGAAACCCAGGATACCGGTGCTATTGAAATGCTGGGCCGGGGAGGCAATGATACGAACACCATCCTGCGCTACAACTATATCGAGGATACCGGCGGGCGGATGAGCGACTGGACCAATCCGGTTTTCCAATATCCCTATGGCGCAGACGGCATCTACCTGGATGACGAAACCAGCGGGGTGGAGGTCATGGGGAACTTTATCAAGGACCACAGCCGGGCGGCGGTATTCGTCCACGGCGGCGAGAACAACATCATCCGCAACAATGTGGGAATTATCGGACGGAGCATCTGGAAGGGGCTGGGGCATGAGGACGGCAAGGACAAATTCGTCCGGCTGGAATGGGGAACCACCCAGCATGTGCCCGCCAATACGGTGATAGAGAGGAACATCATCTATTCCAAAACCGCCTCCTGGCCCAAGTATCTGGACTTCTTCACCGGCGGAACCTATTCCAGCGACTATAATCTGCTGTACCAGGTGCCCAAGCAAAGCGGCAAGGATGCCAGCTCTCTGGTGGCCGACCCGCTGTTCACCAGTGTGTCCTCCAACAACTACAAGCTGCAAGCAGGCTCTCCCGCCTTTGGCTTAGGCTTTGTGGAGCTGCCCTGGACGGAGTGGAGCACCGTGCATTCTCTGGCAGGCGTCCAGCCTTAATGAGCTTTCCCTATTTTTCGCACACCCCCTTCCTCCGGATTTCATACAAAGGCTGAGTTTTCGGACTTTCCGTGAGCCGGGTTTCCTTGGCATGATAAGGGTGCAAGGAGCAAAAGGGAAGGGGGGACAACATGGAACGTATACTGCAATCAAACACGGAAAAGCCGGAAGCAGCCGTAACCCCGAAGAAGGTGTCGCGGCTGGCCCGGGAGTGGAAGCATCTGAAGCGAAATCTGGAGATGATCGGTTTGATCTCTCCCGGTCTTCTGTACATTATTATCTTCTCCTACCTGCCCATGTTCGGAATCGTGCTGGCCTTTAAGCAGTACCGGTTTGACAAAGGCATCTGGGGCAGCGATTGGGTGGGTTTCCAGAACTTCAAATTTTTCTTCGTGTCCGAGGATGCCTGGCGGATTACCCGGAACACGGTGTCCTACGAGCTGGGCTACATTCTTCTGACCACATCGTTTGCGCTGCTGTTCGCGATTCTCCTCAATGAAATTAGCCGCAAAAGCACCAAGGTGTATCAGACGGCGCTATTCTTTCCGTATTTCCTGTCGTGGGTGGTCGTCAGCTATATCACCTATGCGTTTTTGGACCATCAGACGGGGTATCTGAACACCATTCTGGGCTGGTTCGGGATGGAGCCGCATAAGTGGTTTCTCGAAAAGGAGCCGTGGCCGATTATTCTGAATGTGGTCAGTCTGTGGAAAAAGGTAGGGTTCTCCGCGCTGGTGTATTACGCCGGCATTATGGGCCTCAACCAGGAATATTACGAGGCGGCCCGGATCGACGGGGCCAACCGCTTCCAGATGGCGGTGAAAATTACACTGCCGCTGCTTGCGCCGCTGATTACGATTCTCTTGATTCTGTCAGTAGGCGGGATTTTCAACGGAGACTTCGGGCTGCACTATTTTATCCCCAACAATGCAGGCTTGACCTATCCCACCACGGATATTATCGATACCTACGTGTACCGGGCACTGCGTAACGTAGGGGATGTGGGTATGTCGGCAGCGGTGGGGCTGTATCAATCCATCGTCGGCCTGATTCTGGTGGTGGCCGCCAACTCCGTGGTCCGCAGGCTGGATAAGGAAAATTCACTCTGGTAGAAAGGGGGTCAACATGCACAATTCTATGAAACCCAGCCGAAGCTCGCAGGCTGTCATTCATCTTCTGTTTATCCTGGTTACCTTGTCCATGGTGCTGCCCTTTCTGCTGGTGGTGTCCATATCCTTGAGCTCAGAAGCGGATTTGCTCCAAAACGGCTATTCGCTGTTTCCCCGGGCATTCAGCACCGAAGCCTACAGCCTGGTGCTGCAGGCGCCGAAGGCCATTCTCCAGGCATACGGCGTTACCGGAACGGTGACCATCGCGGGAACCTGCTTCGGGCTGTTGCTGACGGCCATGACGGCGTATGTGATCTCCCGGCAGGACTTCCGGTACAACCGGATCGGCACCTTCATTATTTTTTTCACCATGCTGTTTAACGGCGGACTGGTGCCCTCCTACATTCTGATGACCCAGGTGCTTCATCTGAAGGATACCCTCTGGGCGCTGATTCTGTCCGGGATGCTGACACCTTTTAACATTATGGTCATGAAGGGGTTTCTGGGCAAAATTCCCGGGGAAATCATCGAATCCGCCAAGGTGGACGGCGCGCGGGAGCTGACGATTTTCTTCCGGATTATTCTTCCGTTGGCGCTGCCGGCCTTGGCCACCATCGGCCTGTTTATCTCCTTCGGCTTCTGGAACTCCTGGTTCCCCGCCATGCTTTATATTGACAACCCCAATCTGGTCACCCTACAGCTGATGCTGGTGCGGATTATGGACAGCATCGAATTTATGACCCAGAACGAGCAGATGCTGTCGCAGATGGGCAGCACACCCAAGGATTTCCCGGCGTTGTCCGCCCGGATGGCCATGGTGATTCTCGCTGCAGGCCCTATGCTGCTGGTGTTCCCGTTCTTCCAGCGGTATTTCGTACAAGGACTGACGGTTGGTTCCCTGAAGGGTTAGAGCGGCTGGCTGGGTGAGTGGCAGGCACTATGGAACGCCCATTTCCGAAGGGAGTGATGCACGCTGCAACTTAGGCTGGATCATGTAGGCCCGCAACAAGTAGAATGATAATAAGGGGAGGTTGTTTTCCATGAGTTTACTCCAAAAACGCGTGTTCTTCGGCATTCTCGCCGCCGGTCTGGCCCTGACAGGCTGCGGGGGCAACAGTAACAGCAGCAGCAGCCCGGCTGCCACGTCAGGCTCCGCCGCACCTTCATCGGCGTCACCCTCTGCCAGCACCCTGCCGCCGGTGGATCTGGTCTGGTATTATCTGGACGGCACCGCCCAGCCGGATCTGGCCTCTGTGGAGACCGAGGTCAACAAATACATCAAGCCCAAGCTCAATGCCACTGTGAAGCTGAAGCCCATCGCCGGCGCGGATTATGAGCAGAAGATGAATACCATTCTGGCGGCGGGGGAAGCCTTCGACATTGTCTGGACCTCGGACTGGAGGTTTAATTTCAGCAACAATGCCCAGAAGGGCGCCTTCCTGGAGCTGGATGCCCTGCTGGACAAAAATGGCTCCAAGCTGAAGGCCAGCCTGCCCGCCTCCGCCTGGGAGGATGTGAGGATTGGCGGGAAAACCTACGGGGTACCCAACTACCAGATTGCCGCCAAATCCGCAGGCTTTGTGGTCCAGAAGCGGTTTGCGGACAAGTATAGCCTGGACGTCTCCAAGATCAAATCGTACAAAGATATCGAGCCTTTTTTTGAGCAAATCAAAAAGAATGAACCGGGCATTATCCCCTTCGGCCTTAACAATGATTTCTACTCTCCCTCTGTCTACGGCGTCAGCAGCCACGGCAATGTCATCGCCTACAGAGTGAACGGCGACAAGGTGACGGTGGAGGATTATTTTGCCACTCCCGAATATAAGCAGCATGTGGCTATGGCCTACGACTGGTACAAGAAGGGGTATATCAACGAGGATGCCGCTACCCTTAAGAATAAGGCCGATGTGGAGAAAAAAGGCGTGTATGCCACCACCTTCGACTATACCCAGAAGCCCGGCGGGGAAGCCGCTGCCAAGGCAGGCAACGGCGGCAATGATGTGGTGTTTGTACCTCTGATGGAGCCGGAGTTTACCGGCGTGACCGCTACGATTTCGGCGATCAGCCGCACCTCCAAGAACCCGGACCGGGCCATGATGCTGCTGGAGCTGGTAAACACGGATCCTGCGCTCTACAATCTGCTGTCCTTCGGCATCGAGAACAAGCATTATACCAAAACCGGCACCAACACGATTAAGGATATTACCGGCGGCGGCTACGCCCCCAACATGAACTGGGTGATGGGCAATGTGACCATCGGCTACCTGATGGACGGCCAGGCTGCAGATACCTGGGAGCGGACCAAAAAAGCCAATGATTCCGCGAAGAAGCCCTATCTGTACGGCTTCAAGTTCAATAGCGAACCGGTAAAGTCCGAAATGGCCAACCTGAAGGCGGTGGAGAACGAGTTCCGCAAGGTTATCGAAACCGGCACCGTCGATCCCGACAAATATTTGCCCCAGTTCCTGGACAAACGCCTGAAGGCGGGCTCCGAGAAGGTACTGGCGGAATACCGGACGCAAATTGAAGCGTTTCTGAAGAGCAAGACCAAATAAAGCTGGCGTAGTAACTCAAGCCTTCCGGGATATCCCGGAAGGTTTTTTGTTGTTGTGCGGGCAGTTGCGGGAGAACCTCCTCTGGCATCGGATGCTTTTTTGCTCTACACTGAAGGCAGGACAGACGGTGAACATTGCCGCTTTTGGAATCCCGCAAAATAGATCACCAAAATACAGGAATACATCATAAGCCGCCCTGCTGCCCATGCTAACATGGGAGTAAAAGAAGCTGGCGGACAATGGCCGGAGCAAAGGATGATGTGCGGTGTACAGAGTGCTTGTAGTCGATGATGAACCTCGGGTGTGCGCCGGAATTAAGGATTATCTGTTAAGCGGCCCGCTTCAGATTAGCGATGTGGAAACCGCTTCCAACGGATTCGAGGCCTTGGACTGCCTGCGGATGGATGCTTATGATCTGGTGATGACCGACATCCAGATGGGGATGATGAACGGCATAGAGCTGATGGAGGCCATCCTGCTGGAGCAGCCCCACCTGCCGGTGATCGTGATTTCCGCCCATGAAAAATTCGATTTTGCCAAGATGTCTCTCCGCCTCGGCGCCAAGGACTATCTAATCAAGCCGGTGGAGCTGGAGGAGCTGACTCAGGTGGTGGGACGGGTGCTCCGGGAGAAGGAGGAGGCTGGACTGCTGACCCTGCGAGAGTCTGCCCCCAAGGATAGCGGCGAGCAGCTGCAGAAGGCTAAACGGCAGGAGGCGCTGATGGAGCTGGTGACGGCCCGGGAGCTGCAGGAGAAGGACTACCGGGAGCTGCTCCAGGATATCGGAGGAACCCTGAAGGACCAGGGGGCCAGCTGCGGCATTGCCATTGTGCATCTGGATTTGAGCAAGGGCGGCTTCAGCCAGCAGGAGATTACCCTGCGTGACCGGAAGCTTCTGAAATATGCCTCCATTAATATTCTGGAGGAGAGTCTGTCTGACTGGTGCGGCGTCGCCTTCAACGGCTTCGGCAACCAGCTGGTTTGCGTGATTCAGCTGGAGGCGGAGGAGGCCGCCGGAACCCCGCTGCATCTGAACTCCCGGTTGAATTTGATCGGCCAGACCATCGTGATGAATCTCAAGCAGTACCTGAACGTAACCGCGACGGTGGGCTTAAGCTCCCTAAGCGCCAGCCTGTCCATGCTGCCCAAGCTGATGGAGGAGGCGGAGGCGGCCATCGAATGGCGGAAGCTGCACCCGGACAACCGCATTCTCTATTATGCAGATATGGCATCGCTGGGCAGCCTGCGGATGATGGACTGGGTGGCCAAGGTGGAGGTTCTGGTACAGAAGCTGAAGGAGGAGGACCAGTCCGGAGGGGAGGAGGAGAATGGTTCCTACGAGCGGAAGCCGGTTCTTGGGCCCAAGGATGAGCTGCAAGCCATGCTGATGATGCTGGACGGGCTTACCGGGTCGGAGGGGCTTTTCCACAGCTGCTTCGGCATTCTGGTGTACCGCCTGTATGGCCTTCTGTTCGACTATGGGGTTGACAAAAGCGACGCCTTCCGCCGGTTGGACCCGGATCTGTACTTTCGGGGAATGGACCCCGGAGTCAAGTCCCAGGCGCTGGCCCGTTATATGCAGGAGCTGTCGGTATTATTGAAGGCCTGCATCAGTGAGCGGGATCAGACGGTGGTGACCCGGATCAAAACCTTTATCCAGAGCCGATACGGCAATCATGAGCTGAAAATCCAGGATATCGCTGGCGAGGTCCATTTTAGCCCAGCCTATATCAGCTATTTGTTCAAAAAAGAAACCGGCGTCAACGTCTGGGACTATGTGTCGGAGGTGCGGATGGAGGAGGCCAAACGGCTTCTGGCCGGGACGGACCGGAAACGTTATGAAATCTCCTACCAGGTGGGCTACCAATCGCCGGAGCATTTCAGCCGTATGTTCAAAAGGTTGACGGGCATTACGCCGGCGGATTACCGCAAGGCGTTCAGGGGGAATTAATCTGAGACTCCAACATAAGGTCATCCTGGCGTTTTGCCTGCTGATTATCGGGCCTTTTCTCGCTGTGGGCTGGATTTCCTCCTCCAAAACCTCCGCCACCATCCAGGACGAGGTAGGGAAAACCATGCTCCAGCTGGTGAAGCAGAATCATGCCATGATGGAAAATACGCTGATTTCTGTGCGGGATAAAACCATCACCTTTTTGGACAATTACTTCTTCAGCAATCCTTCACAGCTGGCCTTCTGGACGAACATCAGCACCATGGGGGAGCTGACCGAGGCGGACGCCATACTCGGGCGCTGGTCCTCCGACGGGACGGAGTATGCCTTATACCTGAAGGAGGAGAATGCGCTTCCGGTGGATGCCACCACCAAAAGCAAGGGGATTATCTACTTAAGCGGGAACGAGGAGGAGTATCCCCCCTGGGCGGAGGCGACCTTGACGGAAAAAGGAGCGGGAGTGGTCCGGCTGGCCAGCACCAGCAGCGGGCTGCCTACAGTTTCCTTCACCAGGACCATTCTCCATCCCGAGAAGTATGAGGAGACCTTGGGTTTTTTGGCCGTGTCCAAGCTGGAGGTGCTTCTGATGAAGAATATGATCGCCGTGCAGCTTCCCAAGGATGCGGCCATCTTCCTCTATGACAGCCGGGGTGAGCTGTTGATGCAATACGGGGAGGGAACGCTGCTTCAGGGGGAGCTTCCTGCTTCCTTGGGAAATCAGGAATCCGGGTATTCCTATGCAAGAGGCAGCCACGCCCATTTGTACGCGGTCTCCTATGAAAACGGCTTTGGAACCCGGCTGGTGTACAAGATTCCGCTAGCCTCCATCACCGGCAACCAGACCCAATTCCAGCGGACCATTACGGTTATGCTGGGGGTGTATCTGCTATTCGTGCTGCTGTTTGTGCTGTATCTCATCCGGGATATTATCAAACCCCTGGGCAAGCTGGTGATGTTCACCCGGGTGTATGAGCCGGGCCAGCGGCTGCCCTTCGACACCTCTCTGCCGCGGCAGCGGACGGACGAATTCGGATTGCTGTACCAGGCCTTCATCCGGATGACCCAGCGTTTGGACCAATCCATTGAGGAAAACTACGGTATGCAGATCAAGCAGAAGGAGCAGGAGCTGTCGGCGCTGCACTCCCAGATTACACCCCATCTTTTGTACAATACCCTGGATTCCATCTATTGGTATGCCCTGGGCAGCGGCAATCAGGATGTGGGGAGTATGGTGAAGGATCTGTCCAAGCTGCTGCGCATCGGATTAAGCAAGGGAAAAAGCATCATTACCGTCAGCGAGGAGCTGGAGCATGTACAGGCCTACATCCGTCTTCAGATGAAGCGGTATCCCGGTGTTTTCGAGGTATTTTGGGATATGGAGGAGGGGGTGGAGAACTGTATGGTCCCCAAGGTGGTGATTCAGCCGCTGGTGGAAAATGCGATTTTTCACGGAGTCCAGAGTATGGACGGGGAGGGCCAGCTGTGGCTCCGGGTGAAGCGCCAAGGGGAGGAGCTGCACATTCTGGTGGAGGACAACGGCTTTATTCCGGTGGATTTGGACAAGCTGCGCCAGATCGTGGACGGCACGCTCCGGGACAAGGGCTATGGCATCCGCAATGTGCATCAGCGTATCCAGCTTCATTACGGCGAAGCCTACGGTCTGGAGTACCGGCTCCGGCCGGATGGAGGCCTCATCGCTTCCATCGTGGTGCCCGTGCAGATCAAAGAGTAAATGCTTATGGTTTCATTGGATAAATTTACAAAAAATTATCGTGACATTTGTCTAACTCTATTTTAGAATGATTATTGTGTGGTTATTTTGGCATACATAACTAGAGAGAATAGAGGAGGAACTCCATTTGTCAGGTACAAACAGGTTTTCAGCTTGGAAAAAAGTCCTATCGGCCACGGTGGCAGCCAGTCTGCTGACCCTGCCCGCTGTACTTCCCGCAGCTGCCCAGGACGGGGCGGTAACGGTAGACCTGCGGATTATGGAAACCACGGATCTGCATGTAAACATGGTCAACTATGATTATTTTGCGGACAAGCCTACAGATGAATACGGCTTTGCCAAAACCGCCTCACTGATCAAAAAAGCCCGTCAAGCGGCCAAAAACAGCCTGCTGTTCGATAACGGCGACCTGATCCAGGGCAATCCGTTGGGCGACTATGTGGCTACGGTGGACCCCCTTCAGCAGGGCGAAACCCACCCGGTTTACAAGGCGATGAATCTGCTGGATTATGATGCCGGCAACCTGGGCAACCACGAGTTCAACTATGGCCTGGACTTCCTTGATACCTCTCTCGCAGGCTCCAATTTTCCTTATGTGAATGCCAATGTCTATGTGGATGATCAGGACCAGGATGAATCCAATGACAAGAACCTGTTCACCCCGTATCTGATTCTGGATAAAGAGGTCACCGACAACAGCGGCGCCAAGCATACGCTGAAGGTGGGTGTGATCGGCTTTGTGCCTCCGCAGATTGTTCAATGGGACAAGGCTAAGCTGGAGGGCAAGGTGGTAGTGAAGGATATCGTCAAAACCGCCGAGAAGTTTGTGCCCGAAATGAAGGTCAAGGGCGCGGACATTGTAGTTGCTATTCCCCATTCCGGCTTCGAGAATATTCCGCAGGCGGACAAAATGGAAAACTCCGTGCTGTACCTGAGCAAGGTGAAGGATATTAACGCCATTCTGTTCGGCCACGCCCATAAGGTATTCCCGAGTGCCGCCTTCAAGGACCAGCCGGGAGTGGATCTGGCCAAGGGAACCATCAACGGTGTGCCTTCTGTTGAACCCGGCTACTGGGGCAACAATCTGGGCATCATCGACCTGAAGCTGACCTTGGCGGGCGGCAAGTGGTCGGTTACCGATTCGGCCGTAACCGTTCAGCCGATTTATGATGCTGCAGCCAAAAAATCCTTGGTAGATGCGGACCAGGAGGTGCTGGATGCGGTCAAGGAAGACCACCAGCATACGCTGGACTATGTGCGCGGGCCGGTAGGCACCACCACGGCTCCCATCAACAGCTGGTTTGCATTGATCCAGGATGATCCTTCCATCCAAATTGTCACCAATGCCCAGAAGTGGTACGTGGAAAAGCATCTTCAAGGCACCGAATACGAGGGCATTCCTGTTCTCTCCGCAGGCGCTCCCTTCAAGGCCGGCGGACGCCAAGGCCCGAACTATTACACCAATATTCCTACCGGCGATATTGCCATCAAGAATGTGGCTGACCTGTACCTGTATTCCAACACGGTGAATGCGGTGCTGGTAAGCGGCGCCGAGCTGAAGGAATGGCTGGAATGGTCTGCCGGCCAGTTCAATCAGGTAGATCCCTCCAGCACAGCCAAGCAGGAGCTGATCAACAATGACTTCCCGACCTACAACTTCGACGTCATCGACGGCGTCAGCTACCAGATCGATGTGACCCAGCCTGCCAAGTACAAGGCAACCGGTGAAGCGTTGAACCCGCAGTCCAGCCGGATTGTGAACCTGCAGTTTGAAGGCAAGGCGATCGACCCGGCGCAAAAGTTCGTAGTGGCCTCCAATAACTACCGGGCGTCCAGCAGCAAATTCGCCAATCCGGACGGCAAACGCATCATCCTGGCTTCCCCGGATGAAAACCGTCAAGCGGTCATTGATTACATCCGCGAGTACAAAACCATCAACCCCACCGCGGACGGCAACTGGTCGTTGGCTCCCACCATCGGCAGCGCCGATGTAAGCTTCAAAACCTCGCCGGATTCCAAAAGCTTCTCCGACGGCATCGATTCGCTGGTGTATGTGGGCAGCACCGCCGACGGCTACGCCGAGTACCAACTGAAGCTGGCCGCCGAAGGCGCTGCCGCACCGGGAGCACCTGCAGCTCCGGCCCCTGTGCCTGCTCCGGAAGCACCTGCTCCGGTGCCGGCTCCAACTGTACCCGCTCCGGCTCCGGTTGCTCCGGCGCCTCCCGCCCCGGCCCCGGCTGCGCCGCAGCCTGAAGCCGCCGCGGATGCCGTCTACACCGTGGTCAAGGGTGACACCCTGTGGGCCATCGGCATCAAGTACCAAACCACCTGGCAGAAGCTGGCCTCCTACAACAAACTGGCCAACCCGAACCTGATCCACATCGGCCAGCAGCTTCTGATCCCGGCCCAATAAAAAACCAGCACTTGCTGGTTTGCAGCAGCGTGGCTGGCATCCAGCAGCGCAGCTGACTCGGCAGCACATGCGGCCCAGCGCAAAAAGCCCGTCCTTAGCGGAAATGCTCCGCGGGACGGGCTTTTTTTGGTGCGGTGACTCCTTCTCCACCGCATAACCCGCCTGCTGTTCTAACGGAAGTGAGCGCCCTTATTTCGCGCAAAATGACCCTTCAAAAAATCTAACGGAAGCAGGAGCCCTTATTTGCCTTCGCCGCGGGGAAATCCCCCTGTTTCAGGGCAAATAGAGGCTCTCACTTCCGTTAGATTCCGGGAAGGCTATTTTTGGCCCAAATAGCGGCGCTCACCGCCGTTAGAATCGCCCACGGCCCAACGGCCATCGCCAGGGATGAAAATGCTGGGGTATACGCAGCGTTTTCGTTTACATGTTCCCCTGCTCCAGCGTGGCCATCGCCAGCACCGGCGCTGTAAATGCCGGAACAGCTCCCCTTCCCGCCGCGCGCCTCAACTTCCCTGCAGCAGTGCATGCTGCTTTTTGAACCGGAAATAATACGGCACCTCATAAGCCAGCATCAGCGTCCAGCCGATGGCGTTGGCGTAAACGGTGCCGTTGAGGCCCACGTGGGGGACCAGAATCAATACAAATATCACCCGGGTGGTGATTTGGATCAGGGTGGATACCAGGGTAATCTTCATATTGCCCATCCCCCGGAAGAATCCCTGAATCCCATTAGTGAACGCCGGGAACAGGTAGAAAAGCGCCATCCAATTCAAATAATCCACCCCCAGCTGGATGGTGGAAACGTCCTCCGCCTTCACAAACAGCCGCATAATCGGCTCCTTCAGGCTGAAGGCCAGCACGCCGATCAGAATCCAATAGCAGAACTCCAGCTTCAGGCCAACCTTCAGGCCGGCCAATACCCGGTCCCTCTTTTTCGCGCCGCGGTTTTGGGCCACAAAGGTCATCATTCCATGGGAAATACTCTGCTGCGGGGTAAATGCAAAATCATCCACACGGTTCACCGCATTAAACGCGGCAATAGCATCGACTCCCAGTGGATTGACCACACCCTGAATAATCAGCTTGCCGATGGGCTGGGCGGACTGCTGCAGGGCCGTTACGCTGCCGTGGCGGAGAATCCGGTTCAGCATGCTCCGGTCGAAGCGGAAATCCGCCTTCCCCAAACGGAGCAGCGGCACCTTCCGGTAAATATACACCATACAAAATATAGCCGAGCAGGCTTCGGCAATATTGGTCCCCAAAGCAGCACCAGCCACTCCCCAGTCCAGCACCGCCACAAACAGCAGATCCAGACAAGCATTGAGCACCGCTGCAATGGCGAGGAACCGGATGGGGGTTTTGGAGTCGCCAACACTTCGCATGGCTGCGGAAACCGCATTGTACCAATAAATAAAGGGAGTGGCAGTTAGGCTGATGCGCAGAAACAGAGTGGAGGATTCCATAATTTCCTGAGGGACACCCAGAAGACGGAGGAGGCCCGGGGCGAAGATCAGACCAAGGGTCATGATGAAAACGGAGAAAATACCGCCGAATAATAGGGTGGTGGAGACGGCCTTCTTCAGCTCCTTCTGGTTGCCCGCACCGAACAGCTCGCTCATCAGCACCGAGGCGCCGATACAAATCCCGGAAATGCCCAGAATCAGAATGTTGATAATCGGGGTGGAGGTACCCACTGCAGCCAGGGCGTCCTTCCCGGCGAACCTGCCGATAATGATGGAATCCACCGCATTGTAGGTCAGCTGCAGCATATTCCCCAGAACAAAAGGAATGGAAAAATGGATCAGATGTTTAGCCGTACTGCCGCTGGTCATATCCCGGATCATGTGTCAACACTTCTTTCATCGTCGTTTGTCAGGAATATTGTAGCCATCTGACGATGAAGCTTCAACGGAGGTTGGCAGTAATTTGTTTCAAAATGAAACTATTTCAGCTTTCTCCACAAGGTGCTGTGACTTATCCCCAGTCTTTTTTCCACCTTGGCCTGGTTCATGCCCTCTTCTTCCATCACTTGGCGGATGATCCGGGCTTCAATTTCCTTTAGGCTGCCGCTTACATTCATGGGGACCAACGAGGCATAGGAGTATTGGCAGTGCTCCTGCTCCAGGGCCAGGCGGACCTGGTTTTCCGGAATATACGCGCCCTTGCAGCCAAGGGCCAACTCATTGACCACCCGCATAAACTGCCGCAGGTTTCCCGGCCAAGGATACTCGCGCAGCAGACGGATGCCGTTTTCCTTAACACCTACGGCCCGGGTGCCGCATCGCACATCCAGAGCAGCCAGGTACATGCTCACCATGTTGGGGATATCCGAGGCATATGCAGCAAGAGAATTCAGTTCAATCCTCACCTCGTCCAAATAGGGCTTAAGCTGCCGCAGCAGTCTGCCGCTTTTCACCGCTGTTTCTACAGGCAGCTCTGCTGTGGAAATGATTTTGACCCGGCTGTCCTTGGACAGTCTTTTGAGCAGAGGCAGGAGCTGTTGTTGGCCTTCGGGCCATAAACCGGTGATGTCCTCCAGAAATAGGGTAAGCTCTCCTTCCGCCAAAAGCTCCTCCAGCAGCCCGTCCAGCCGGCTGAATACGCCGGTATCTGTTATGGAGCGGCAGCTGATGCGGACCAGCCTCTTGCGCTTGGCGGAGCCGAAGCAGCAGCACAAAAACCCGGCGTCATCCTTGCACATGCCATCCTCTCCCGTAATGATGGTGGGCAGGGGGGTATCACTCCATTCCGTCAATTGGAGCATTACCTCAGGTGGAAACACCGTGTGAACCGCACTTGGCAGCAGTTCTTCCTTCGGCACCACAAGGATGGCAGCATCGGCAAAAGCACTGGGATTTTCCATCACCCTGACAGGTTGGGTAAAGGAGGGAGATACCTCCCTCTGATGGGATATTGCGGTGGTCCACCGGATGGCCTCCTCAATAGCGCTCCGAATCGCTTCCGCCCCGCTGGTAAGCAGGATGCTGTGCAGCCCCAGCTCCTGAGCCGTCTGGTAGACAATCTGATCCCCCACTACCAGCTCGCAGCCATCGTTTTTCAGACCGTGGACCAGCTCCGGGACCTCCCGGTGCTCTCGATAAGCGGAGGCAGGTACGGCATACCCCAGCAAATCGCTTAATTGGGCGAAGGAGCGGACAATATTGGGATAGGCCAGCAGCGCTTTTTGGCCTGTGTATCCCGCTGACAGCTGGATTACCCGGATCATATCAAAGGCGTTCACCGGCATTTCAATAACAGGAATGGGAGATACCCTGCGGCAGGCATCCACCGTTCCCCCACGGGTAATCACCGCATCGAAGTGCTCTGCCGCATTCAGCTCCAATAAAAGCTGCGGTCCGTTGAGATAATTGCCCCGGTGCACCTGGATATAGGCGTCGGGATATTCCTCCGCCACGGCTGCGGCCAGCTCCTTGAGCCCCGCGTACGGGGCCAGAATCAATATCCGTGTCATCGCTAGCGGGCCTCCCATCTGCTTTATTCTATATCCTCATTTAACAAAACCATATGGATGTGATCCTCCCACTTGCCATTGATCCTGAGGTATTGCTGGGCCAATCCTTCATGATAAAAACCCAGCTTCTCCGTAACCTTCAGGGAAGCCGTATTGCGCGGCATGATGTTCGCTTCGATGCGGTGCAGGCTCAATTTTTGAAAAGCGTAGGCAGTGAGCTCTTTGACGGCTTCGGTCATATAGCCTTTTCCCTGTTCCGTGCCGTCCAGCCGGTACCCCAGGTGACAGGATTGGAAGGCTCCTCTGACAATGTTGGAAAGGGCCACTGACCCGATCACCCGGTCCGGCTCCTCCGCCTTGCACAGCCACAGCTTGACCAGCTGTCCCCGCTCAGAATTCACCTTATCCTCAGCCAGCATCTTCTTCTGTGCCTTTACCGTGTAAAACTGCAGCTGCCGCAGCACCTCCCACTCGGCAAGAAACTCCTTATTTCGCAGGAAATAATCCAGAACCGCCTCGGCCGTCACATCATCGCCGGACTTCAGGAGCAACCGGGGAGTTTTCAACTGGAGCGGCTGATGTTGCGTTTCGGCTTCAATGCTATATTCAGCTCTCTGTGAGCCGGGTTGCTGCACATCCAGATTGTCGCCGCGTGTTTGCAGCTCAACAGATTTCCGCCTGACGCTGTAATACCGCATGGCCGCCGGCACACCTTGGATGTCCAACACTCCGGCATACACCAGCTCCCGCAGCCGGTATTCGAAGTAATAGTCCGGAATGTTTTGCTCACAATAGCCAAGCGCTTCTCCAACCAGCCGGGCAGCCTTCAAAAATCCCTTATCCCCGGGAGGCCGCAAGCTGTCCAGCTTCTCCAGAATGTAAGGATCGAAGTGATCCTCCGGGACCTCTGTGACCGCCCCCTGCTCCCAAATGCGCAAATTCCCCTTTTGTCCTGACAAATCAAGCCATTCCTGCTCCAGACTGTTGCGTTGCTCCAAGGTCAGACATCCGCTGCCATCAATGACCCGCAGAGCGTGGCGGAGCTTGTCCGGCGGAATTTCGCCCGAGTGCCTGTATTGAATGAAGGCGTCCGGACGGTTAAATCGCTTTTCGCAAATGGTACATGCATTATATACCGAAACAGCATTCGGCTTACCGCGCATTAAATAAAGGGCATGCCGCAGCCCGGCCTGCTCGTTGGCACTGTCACCAGCCCACAGAATGACCTCGGCCTGGGGCGGAATCTGCGCAATTTGATCCACAAGCAGCAAAAATTCCTCTTCGAATGTGCTGTACGCCTCATGGGCCTCCGCAATATTGTTCCAGAACCACTGGCGGCGCGTCTCCCGGCCCTCCTGCGAATCCAGCCCGCCCAGGGGGCCAACGGCATAATGCTCCGCCAGCACAATCAGCTGATGGGAATCAGGACCCTCCATCTGACCTAATGCAAGCTTCATGCTCCCTGCAAAAGAGTGGCCGACCACAATATGCACATGCGTGCAGTCTCTGGTTTGTTTGGATAGGATATCATTGCGTTCCATCCGGTAACCTCCTTCCGTAACAATCATCCTCTGCTTATGTTAATCCACTTCCGGGCGGGATTCAATCGGCTGTTAATTCAGTGACCCTTAGTGACCAACCCGCCGGCGTCCGGGTGCCAGTAACCTCATGATCCAACCCGTCCAGTGTCCGGATTCCAGTAACCTCATAATCCAACCCGCCCATTTTCCGGATTCAACATATAGGAGCGTATGCGTTTTTGGCCGGGGGTGCAAGGAACGATCATTCCTTTGGAGTGCAGGCTGGAGAGTAGCCGCCGTGTATGGACCAGGCTGATTTCAAGCAAATGGGAAGCCTCAGAGGGAGTTATCCGTTTGCCATGATGGATGAACAATTGCAGCAGTTGTTTCTCCTTCCCGTTTAGATGGGGAGTGCCCAAGGCAGAACCGTAATATTTGCCTAGCAGCTGTTGAATAAATAACTGGCAGCGCTGAGGCCTCTCCTTAACGTCGTCAAGGGCGAAGCGGAATACCTTCCAATCTTCGAAGATCAGATGGTTTTGCCGCTGCAGCTGATCTGCGAACTGCCACCGGTTCAGATCCTTGGCGTGGCTGCCGAAGCCATCCAGTTCGAAGCAAAGACGGTAGGGTGGCCGCAAATAGGCAAAGTCCAGGAACCGGAAGCCTTGAACCACCCCGTTCACCTCATATTTCCGCAAACAAATGCTCGAAGCTTCCCACCGCGGGCCACCAAACCTGCTGAAGAAACAGCTGCTCCAGGTAACCATGCCCTTCCTGCAGCCTGCGCAGGCTTTCGCCGCTGCGGCCTTTTTGTTGATCTTCCATAAAGGCGGCATACTCCCACTCATAGCTCATTAGGACCCTCTCCTCAGATGAAAATAAAAAAACCGCAGCATCCCGAAGGATGTGCGGCGTGTGCTTCACGCTTAATGGAGCTCGTATGTGGCTATCGTATCAAACCCGGCTTCGGATGGCAACCCGTCTGAGTGACTTTTGGCTGCAGCCTGCTCGTCCGTTGTGGCATCAGCTGATGTAAGCGCCAAACAATGATCGCTATTCAGCAAAAATGGCTCAGGAACTCGGAATAGCATACATAAAATGATTGCTATTGGCTTCATGCGGCGGAAAAATCGGGTGTTTTGGAGGAATAAGATACATTTCATGTATGCTATTTAGCTAAAATGCAGCAAATTTCACTAATAGAGATCATTTGATGTTCGCTATCATGGGCGAGGTGGGACGAGCGCGGATGGTGAGGGAAGCGGGCCAGGTGGGACGAGCGCGGATGGTGAGAGAGATGGGCGGTGGGATGAGCAGATGGAGACAGATACGGGACGAGCGGCAGACGGTGGGCAGCAGAGGTGACACAAGCAGCACATACCGCCCCCCAACAAACCCCACGAGAATCCATCACGATGAAACAAGGATAGATCATCGTCATCGGACCACCCCCGTTTTATACTTACAGTATGCAGAAGAAAGGAGTGGAGCATGTGAGAGAAACAGCCGCACCGCCTAGGGTTGCGCTGCAAGAGAGAGCCGTTGGGGCAGGCCTCAAAAAATGGCGCCAATTCTGGAAGTTCCGGTATCTGACGCTGATGGTGCTGCCAACGGTAGCCGTCCTGATCCTGAACAATTACCTGCCCATGTTCGGGCTGTTCATTGCCTTCAAGAAGATCAATTATATTGACGGAATTTGGCATAGCCCCTGGGTGGGCTTCGAGAATTTCACCTTCCTGTTCAACAACGGCTCCTTGTGGCGGATCGTCCGCAACACCGTCGGGTACAGCTTGACCTTTATGTTTTTGAACCTGCTGTTATCCGTAGCCCTCGCCGTAGCCATCAACGAGCTGCGCAGCCGCCTGGCCGCCCGCACGTATCAGACGTTCCTGATTATGCCCCATTTTTTGTCCATGGTGGTGGTGAGCTATCTGGTGTATGCCTTCCTGCATCCCACCAGCGGGTTTATCAATACCTCCATCCTGGAATGGCTGGGCAAGGAGCCGATTTCCTGGTACATGGATAAGCAGTATTGGCCCTTCATTCTGACCATCGTCAGCGCGTGGAAGGGAGTAGGCATGGGAGCGGTGGTGTATATCGCCGCCATCTCCGGCATCGATCCGGAATATTATGAAGCCGCCGTCATCGACGGAGCCAACAAGTGGAGGCAGATCTGGCACATCACCCTGCCCTCCATCCGGCCGATTATCATCATCATGACCATCCTGAATATGGGGCATGTGTTCAACTCAGACTTTGGCCTGTTCTACCAGGTCACCATGGACTCCGGCATGTTGTATCCGGTGACGGATACGGTAGATACCTATGTATACCGGGTAATGACCCAGCTGAACGATATCGGCATGTCCTCCGCAGCAGCGTTGGTGCAATCGGTATTGGGCTTTATTATGGTCATTTTCACCAATGGCGTTGTCCGCAAAATCGACTCGGAGCAGGCTTTGTTCTAACCATTCCGCTCTCATCCAAGGAGGTGCACATGCTGTGGCAGCCACAACCGCCCGGCGGGAAAACCGCATTTCACCCGTATCCAACCTCATGCTGAATCTGGCATTTGTTCTTTTGTCCCTGGCCTGCGTGCTTCCGGTGGTACTGGTCATTATCGTATCCTTCACCAACGGTGATGCCCTCATCAACGAAGGCTACAGCTTCTGGCCCAGCCAGTGGTCCTTGACCGCCTACCGGACCATGTTTACCGATGCATCCACCATCTTCAATGCATACGGCGTCAGCATCGGCATTACCGTGGCGGGAACTATTTTGAGCGTGCTATTGATGGCAATGTTCGCGTATCCGATCTCCCGCAGGGATTATCCGCTGCGTTCCTTCTTTACCTTCTTCCTGTTCTTCACCATGCTGTTCAGCGGAGGGATGGTGAGCAAGTATATGGTCTACACTCAGGCCCTGGGCCTGAAGGACTCGTACCTGTCCCTGATTTTGCCGCTGCTGATTATCCCGTTTAACGTCATCATTATGCGGACCTTTTTCCAGACCACCATCCATCCTGCCTTAATCGAGTCCGCCAAAATCGACGGAGCGGGGGAGCTGCGGATTTTCATCCAGATCATCCTGCCCTTGTCCCTGCCGGTAATGGCCACCATGGCGCTGTTTTCCACCATTTTGTACTGGAACGACTGGTTCAACGCCCTGCTCTTCATTAATAAAGAGGCCATGTACCCCCTCCAGTTCCTGATGATGCGGGTGCTGAAGGATGTGCAGTATATCCGGGAAAATATGGCCCTTGCCATGCAAAACCCCGAGCTGTTGAAGGATTTGCCCAATGAATCCCTGCAGATGGCCATGGCCGTAGTCGGGATGGGGCCGATCCTGGTAGTGTATCCCTTCTTCCAGAAATACTTCGTCAAGGGTCTGACCGTAGGCGCCGTCAAGGGATAGCTGAAAGACGTTTGATGGCATACGTATCTCTAGGCAAAGGATGCGCTGGTCGAATCCATCTTCCGCCGCAATACTGTGCTTCACCGGCCGCCCCACATCAGCAGCGTGTTGAGTTTGACGGCCGTTTGACATATTATCCATTACAGGGAGGGTCACAAAAAATGAACCGTAAAAAATCGGCATTACTTGCACCTGTGGCATTGGCGGTCGGATTAACCACCGCATTGGCCGGCTGCGGCAGCAGCACGGAGAGCACCCCCAGCACCGCCCCCAGCGCACCGGCCGGCACCACTGCCGCCGCAGCCAGCCCCCAAGCGGCCAAGCTGGACCCGTACGAGGTATCCATTATCTATTACGGCAAGCCCCAGAAGGATGACCCCGTCATTCAAGAGAAGCTCAATGAATATTTGAAGGAAAAAATCAACACCACCGTGTCCCTGCAGCCTATCGCCCCCAGCGACTACCAGAAGAAAACCGAGCTGATGATGAACACCGGCGAGAAGATGGACCTGCTCTTTACCGCCTCCTGGCTGGGCTTTTCCTCCAACGTCACCAAGGGCGCATTCGTGGAGCTGGATTCCCTGGTGGAAAAATACGGCCAAGGCCTGAAGAAGGAGCTGCATCCTCTTTACCTGGAGGCGCCCCGTTATAAGGGCAAGCTGTATGCCATTCCGACTAACAAGGAAATCACCCAGGGCAAAGCCTTCACGTACCGCAAGGATATCGTGGACAAATATAATATTCCGATTGATAAGATCAACAAGATGGAGGACCTGGAGCCGTATTTCGCCACCATCAAGGAAAAGGAGCCCACCTTCACTAACCTGTATGTCGCAGGCGGTCCGGTCAGCTTCATGATGTACGAAACCCGCTCCAACTACCGTCCAATCGGCCCGACTCCCGGCAAACTCCCCATGTTCTTCATGGATTACAAATCCAAGGACATGAAGGTCAAGACTGTGCTGGATCAGGACATCGTTACCCTGAACAAAACCGATGCAGAGCTTTTCCGCAAATATTATGAAAAGGGATACATCAACGCTGACGCCGCTACTACGACAACCAACGTGGCCGATATCCGCAAACAAGGCAAGCTCTGGCTGCAATCTACCGTGTGGAAGCCTGGCGCGGACATTGAGCTGAAGCTGGCCGATAATTTCGATTGGGTGTCCCACGTGATTGAAGAGCCGATTGTCACCACCGATCTGGCTACCGGCTCCATGATGTCCATCTCCAGAACCTCCAAGAATCCCGAACGGGCGATGATGGTGCTGAACTACCTGCACACTGATCCGTATGTGATCAACCTGCTGGTGAACGGCATCGAGGGCAAACACTACAAGAAGCTCAGCGCCAACCGCATCGAGCCGATCAAGGATTCCGGCTATGGCGATACCGCCCTTTTCTGGGTGGTGGGCAACCAGTTCCTGAACTACCTGAAGCCCGGACAACCGGATGATCTGTATGAAAGCTGGAAAAAATTCAACAACGAAGCCACCCGTTTCCCGCTGCTGGGCTTTACCTTCGACGATACCAAGGTCAAGAATGAAATTGCTCAACTGACTACCGTGGTCAATGAGTATAAGGCTATCAGCACCGGCGCCCTACCCAACCCGTCCAAGATGCTGGATGAACGCAATACCAAGCTGAAGGCCGCCGGATTGGAGAAGGTTCAGGCCGAAATGCAGACCCAAATCGATGCGTGGCTGGTAGAGTCGAAGAAATAAAGATTTTCTCAGGAGGCGGAAAACATTGAAACCGGAACGTCTGATCTACACCTTCGTCAGCTATGCCTCCCATTATGACACACCCTGGGGCAAAGGAACGGCTGTTGAAGGTGTGGAAAGAATCGCAGCCTTGGCCCACCGTTACGGCATCCCTGTCACCTGGATCGTCAACCGGGGTTCCATCCCCGTGTTGGCGGACCGGATCAGGGAGTGGCACGAAGCTTATGGGGATGACGTGATTCTGCAATGCCCTTTTTTCGAGGAGGAGGCAGGCGGGTCGAAGGCTGTATTGAAGCAAAAGCTGGAGCAGGACTGGCAGCTTGTCCAGGAGCATTTCCCTTGGGTGCAAGTGAAAATTGCCGGCCGTGGAAAAATATATAATGAAGTGATCGAAGTATTGGAGGAGCTGGACTTCCGGGGCATGTGGGGCTACTGCTGGGAGCAGGTCTGGTGGGACGGCATTACCCACAAGGGCATTCCCTGGGGCTCCTGGTACGTGGACCCGGCCCGGTATAAGGCTCCCCATCCGGGGAAGGGCAAGGTGGTAGCCTGCGAATGGACCGCCCGGGATTTGCACCAAACCTGGAGCACCGGCAGTCCCGTGCTGTATTCCACCGACCCCAACGATGTGCTGCGTGCCGGATTATGCTCGGGAGAGGATATCGAGTATTGGAAGCTAGTATTTCAGGAGTACCTGGATAACACCGAACATAATGACCGGGTTTATTTCCTGCAGCATCAGGAGGCCCATGAGATGGAATTCACTCCGCAGTTCCAGGTGTTTCCCGCGTCCCATGTGGAGGCCTGCGAGGGGATGCTGGACCGGTTCTTCCAGTACATTACCGGCTTCGGCGTGACGCTCTCTACCTTGCCCCAGGCGTTGGGGGAGTACGGGGAGCGGTATGGGGAAACAGAGCCGGTCTACATGCTGACCCGCGACAAACCTATCCGGCCGGAGATCAATGAATATACCCTGACGCTGGGCGGAGTGGGGCTGGGGCCGTGGCCTGATGCCTTCCTCACCTACGACAAGGATGCCCAGATGGTTTTTGTCAAAGGGGAATGCAGACCGCGACTGCTCCGCAGCTACACCGGCAGTGCGGACAGCGCCAGGGAATACGCCGAGGAGGCTCCGCCGGTATTCGTCCGCCATTATGAACGGACGGATACGTCCATCCGGTTTACCTATGAGATCGGGGAGTGGAAAGCGATCCCCTTCGGACTGGTGTATTGGGATGATCTGACCAGCTTTCAGTTGGCCTCCTGCTCGTTGGAAGGTGCGCAGGTGAAGATCATCAAGGACGAATTGGCCTTTCTCCGGTTTAATCTGACGGGAGAGCCTATGGTGATTGAGCTGGAATTTAAGGCCGGGCTGTAGCAGTCATTTGTATAAGGCAGTCATTTAGGTACACAACAAGATATACATCAAGATACACATCATACGCACACATCAGGGCACACATCCGGAAAAATGAGCTGCATCGCAGTCTCTGGGAAGTGTGCCCTGATTTTTATATACACATGTAAACGATTACAAAGGAGGAAGATGACATGTTTGTTTTATTTCTGCCCGGGAGCAGAAACCGGATGGGAAGGAGGGTGATGCCGCTATTGCTGGCACTTGTCCTGCTTTTGTCCGCACCACTGATGGCGATGGGAGCCGTTGCGCCGCTTCCCGGACCCAACACGCCCATGGTGTACGATGATTTTTCCAATGGCGGGACCTTCAAGCAGAATTGGGCCAACTGGTACAACCAGGCTGGAGGAACGGGCACGTATTCCAAGGTGACAGCAGACAGCAGAGCCGTGGGCAAATTCACCCAAACCCCGGCCACTGCCTCCTCCTGGGCCAAGTTCGAGCCCCAGCATGACAACGGCAACTTCTATGGTTACCGCTACATAACCTTTGTCATGAAAAATCCGGGCTACGAGGGAGCCCGCATTCGCATCGGTATTACCGACGGCACCAACAGCTACAATCTGTCCGGGGATTGGATCACGGTTCCCCAGGACTGGACCACCTTCAACTTTGATCTGGACCAGTTTCCGGTACTGAACCGCAAGAGCATACACTTCTCCATCTGGCTCCGCCAGACGGGAGGCCAATACGGGGAAATTCTGATTGACGAGATCAAGGGCACTTCTCCTGCTGAAGGCCAGCCGGCAGCCCTTAGCAATACAGGAGTGGACCAGAATTCCGGGGATGAAAATACCCGCTTCACCTTCCGGGCCACCTACACGGACCCGGATAATGATGCGCCGTTTGCGGTGCAACTGGTGCTGGATGATACCACGGTTATCGCGATGGATGAGGTGGAGCGCGGAGACTTCCAATACGCCGACGGCAAGGACTATATCCTGGCAACGAAGCTGCCTGCCGGGACCCATACCTACGCCATCCGCGCAACGGATGCCCATAATGATCCTGCTGTGTGGACGGGGCAGCCGATTACGGTCGCTAATGTTTGGCAGAACGCGGATGTGAACGATAACGCTGTTGGGACCGGGACCGCCCAGTTCCAGTATGCCGGAACAGGCTGGCAGTACGGCACTGCTCCTGCAGGCAGCTTTGGCGGAGACCAACATATATCGCCGGCTGCCGGGGATACGGCCACCTTCCGCTTCACCGGCACCAAGGTGCAGCTGTATGGGGCCAAGGCTCCCGGCTACGGCATTGCCGCAATCTCCATTGATGGCGGAGAGGAGCTGACCGTATCCGCTTACGCTGCTTCCCGGCAGGAGCATGTCCTGCTCTACACCAGTCCGGAGCTGTTGAATGGGACCCATACCTTGACTGTCCGGGTTACCGGGCAAAAGGAAACGGCTTCCTCCGGTACAGCCGTGGCGGTGGACCAGGTGACGGCGGTGCTGTATACCGGCAACCTGGTGGACAGCATCAATGTTTCCCAGGCCGGTTATGGGGCGGCAGACTATAAGTTAGCCACGGTGACGGCGGTGGACGCGCTGACTGACCTTAGTGTGCAAATTAGGAATGGTTCAACTGCGGTCTGGTCCGGCACCTTGAAGGATGAGGGTGTGATCTGGGGCAAACATGCCTATTCCCTGGACTTCTCCTCCTTCAGCCAGACCGGAGAGAGCTTCACCATCGCAACCAACGGCAAAACCTCCTACAGCTTCCCCGTCAGAAGCAATCTGTGGAACAGCTTTAAGGATGAAATGACCGCCTTCTACCGGCTCCAGCGGTCCACGGACACCCGGGTCAGCTATCCGGCGGGCTACAGCGATATTGCCCCTTCGGCCAAGGTGTTCCATCCGGAATCCTTTCTGGATGACGCCGTTGCCGCTGATGGCACCCATTATGATCTCACCGGAGGCTGGTTCGATGCCGGGGATTATGGCAAATACGGCGGCAACCAGTGGGTCACCGGAGAGATTGCCCTGGCTTATCTGCGCCATGCGGATTCCCCTGAGGTGAATTACGACAATGATGCCAACGGCATCCCGGATCTACTGGACGAGGCCATCTTCGGCAGCGAATATCTGATGAAGTTTGCCGACCAGATGGACGGGGCCATCTATAATATTAAGAACTACACGGACTTCAAGCATCCGGAGAAGGCTACAGACAACATCGTCGGTACAGCAGACGATCCCACCCTGCGGGAGCTGTGCGTCGGCGGCTCCGGTAAGGCGGCGGGCGCATTGGCGGCAACGGCCCGTGCCATTAACGATGCTATTGCAAATGGGCGGATTTCTGCGGCCAAGGTGGCGGGACTTCAGGCCTTTTCCAATACCATTTCCGCTGCAGCTGTGCCCTTTTACCAATTCGCCTTGAACTGGGTCGGTCCCGACCCGGGCAGCTATGTTACTACGGGAGGTATCCCCAATACCCTGCTGTGGGCGGAGGTGGAGCTGTATCTGCTGACCGGAGCTGCGGAGTATAAGAATGCGGCCCTGCCCCGGATCAGCGCCATCGCCCCTGGTGATCTGCGCTCCACTAACTATTGGGATATGCGGCCTATGACACTGGCGGAGTTCTATCCGGTGGCGGATACGGCGGTGAAGGCGCATATCAAGAGCGTTCTGGACAAACAAATGGAGTATTTCCTGACCTCCCAGGATGATACGCCTTATGGGGTGCTGAACGAGTTTGGCAACTTCGGCGTTAATGAACCTTTGGGCTCTTACATCGGTGATGCCATCCGCTATAATGAGCTGTTTCCCGATGCTGGGGTGATGCAAGCGGCGATGAAGGGGCTGTATTGGATTTTTGGCAACAATCCCTGGAACAAAAGCTGGGTGTCCGGCGTGGGCACGGATCATGTGCGGTATGTGCATACCCGGCTGGATGAGGAAGCCCGCAGCTCCACCAACCGGGGAGTGGTCGTTCCCGGGGCGATGGTGGCCGGACCCAACATGAAGGATACCAAAAACAAGGCCAGCATCAGCCCATGGTATGAGGACCGTCCTTTCCCGGAGGATGACCTGAACCAGTGGCGGTACAATGAGTTCAGCATCAGTATTCAAGCCGGTTTGCTGTATTCGGTAATGGCGCTCAGTGGCACATCGTATGCATCCGTTAGTGGGCAGCCCTTGCCTGAGCTTCCGTTGACCACGCCGGTCATCGGGGATTATGTGACCGGGATGGTGACAGTCTTTGCCGAACCCCAGGGGGCAGTCAGCACCATGGATTATCGGGTGGACGGGTCGTATCAGCCTATGACGGGCTCCGGCGGGGTTTATACAGCCCAGTACGATACTTCCTCATTGGCTCCGTATACGAATAAGCGTGCTTATGTGCGGGGAACGGCTGCGGACGGACGCTCTACCTACAGTGCCTCCCACTTTACCATTGCGCCGCCGTTGCCTGATCCGGGACATCCGCTTTTGTACGATAATTTCTCCGGGCAGGGCACCTGGGGAGGCGGAGGTTTGGACTGGGTGAACTGGTACAACCAGGATGGCGGTTCGGGTGTCTATGCGGATGGGACGGAGGATGGGCGGAGCATCGGCCGGTTCACCCATAACTCCGCTTCTACCAAGTCACAAGCCAAGTTTGAGCCGTGGAAGGATAAGGTGGACTTGTCCGGCTACCGTTATCTCACTGTGGTGATGAAGAATCCGGGCTACGACGGCATGCGGGTAAAAATAACCGGCTCCGGGGGATATATTGCGGTGCCCACGGAATGGACCACCTTCAACTTCGATTTGGACGCCTCCGGCACGCTGGACAAAAAAGCGGTCCATCTGGAGGTATGGCTGAAGGAAACCACGGCGGTTCCGGGCGAGCTGTGGATCGATGAGATTTACGCGTCCAACCAGCCCTCCGGCACAGCGCCGGTATTAAGCGGTACAGGTGTCAACACTGCGGCGGGGGATACAGATACCCTGTTCACCTTCAGCGCGGACTATCAGGATGCGGACAACCAGAAGCCCTTCCGGGTGCAGGTGGTGATTGACGGTGTGATCCGGGATATGGCGGAGCTGAATACGGCGGATACGGTGCATACGGATGGCAAAAGGTACACCTACAGCACCAGACTGGGGCTGGGCACCCACTCGTATTATTTCCGCACCACGGACAATACGTCGGCAGTGGTGGCCACCCCTGTGGTGACCGGGCCTGTGGTAACCGCAGCGTTGCCGCCGGGACCGATTCTGCTGGAAGCTGAGAGTTTGGCCGTTGCCGCCGTATCGGCAGGGGATGCCCATACGCTGCGAACGGACACCAAGCTGAGCGGTGGTCAAGGCACTAATCTGGCGGCCAACGCGGTTGGAGATTTTGTGGAATACCGCTGGAGCCCTGCCGGGGCAGCGGCGCTGCGGAGCGTCGTCAGTGCTGCTGTGTATGGTGCGGAAGCGGTGACGGGGTTGGTGTATGGCGGTTATGCCGGTTATACCAGGTATCCCGATATTGGTGCGGAGCTTCTGCCGGATGACAGTGGCAGGGCTGGTTTTACCGTCACCGGCAGCGTCTACGGACCGGATCTGGCAGCTGCAGCAGCAGCGTTGACTGCAAGCGGCAAGCTGTACAATGTGAAGGTTGGGGTGATGAAGAATAACGACCGCGGCATCTATCAGCTGTCCGTCAACGGCGTGAATCAGGGTGTGCCCATGGATCTGTACGACTTGCCCACAGCAGCGGTCTACCAGGAAATCGATCTGGGAGATGTTGTGTTCCCGGCAGGAGGGGAACTGGTGCTGCGCTTCACCAGCACAGGCAAAAACCCCTCTAGCAAAGGCTACCGGCTGGTGCTGGACTATGTACGGTTGACGCCGAAGTAAGCAGGCATGTGGGAACCCGATGAACCCGATGACCCTGATGAACCTGATGAATCCGATGTATCCGATGTATCCGATGAATTGCCGAAGCAGTCCCCAAAATCAGCTTGGCCATTTACGAAGCTACCATCTTACATCCAGCCTTTGATTCGGACTATATTATTTCAAGGTAGCGTGCTGACCGAAGATCATCTATAATATCTCTATGGCGAAGAACGCCCTAAGCTAGATTTTATGCTTGGGGTGTTCTTCTTTTATTTTGTGGAGATGGGGAGTGGATGGAATGGATGCGGTTGAAGCACATCGGGAGTTTATCCGGGACCACCTGGAGAAAAGAACAGGGGAGCGGCGGGGGCGTCTGGAGCGGGGGCACAGGGAGGCGGAGACGTTGTTTTGCCGCAATATCTGGTGGCCGCTGCAGGGACATTTTGAGGGTTTGCATCCGGAATATGAGGTTACGGACTGGCGGGGGTTAAGCTATTTCTGCGACTTTGTCTGGATCACGCCATATCTCAAGCTGGCTATCGAAATCAAGGGCTTCGGCCCCCATGTGCTGGATATGGACCGGCAAAAATACTGCAATGAGTTGAACCGTGAAACTTTTCTGACGGCGCTGGGATTCCAGGTGGTAGCCCTGGCCTATGATGATGTTCAGCAGCATCCGGAGCAGTGTATCGCTCTGCTGCGTATGGTGTTGAGCCGGTTTCTACCGAAGGATGGCCATAGCGGAGGGTTGACGGTGAGGGAGCGGGAGCTGGTCCGCCTGGCTTGTTGCCTCGGAGGCAGGCTGCGGCCCATGGATGCCTCGAAGCAGTTGGGCCTCAATCACCGGACTGTCGTCCGGACGCTGAAGGTGCTGTGCGAAAGAGGGTTGTTTACGGTCGAAGGAGGGGCGGAGGGCAAACGGGTTGTCCGCTACCGGCTGCTGCCCCGGGCTGTGAGCTATCTGTAGAGTGTAAGTTGTGAGAGGCGTGTGTGGAAACGTTGCTAATAGCTCCGTGGCCTTTACGCTTCTCACCCCTCTCACATATCTTATGCCTCTTACGTATCTCATGCCTCTTACGTATCTACCGAAATGCAAAAGTGCAGTTATTTGTTAGACCAACCTCGATTTTTACGGTCTATCCTGCAAAAGTGCAGTTATTTTCGTCAGAGAAGCCCCAAAAGGTGCCCGCGGCAGAAAATAGATGCACTTTTGCATTTGAGGCATGCGAGGGGCGTGTTTCCGTCGAAATAGATGCACTTTTGCATTTAGGGGAAGGGGGAGGCGGAATTCGGCACTTCAAGAGACTAGATGCACTCTTGCAGGAGAATTATGGATTAAATTGGTAATTGAAGTTTGTAGAGAAAGGGCGAGGAGCAACGAGATAATTCATGCACAGTTTGGAGTGAATGGAATATTATATAGGTTCAACTAAAGTTTCTCTTGTATTGGAAAGGAATTCCTACTCGGACATCGAAGTAATAGGGAAACCAAACGAGACGAGTGAAGATCATGGAAATCCAACCAGCAGATCAACATGCACTGGAAAAACGACTAAAACAAGAAAAAAACCGTCGGATGTATGAACGTTATCAAACCATCTATTTACATGCCGTCAAGCAGAAGTCGGTTGATGAAATTGCAGAGATCATTCGTAGAAACCCTGTCACCGTGAACATCTACATCAAGTCCTATCAAGAGAAAGGGCTGGATGGTTTGACCATGGGCGTCTCCACAGGCGCTCCCGAACAACTGACTTCTGAGCAACACCAACAACTGAAGCAGACCATCGTCACGAAACTTCCGCATGAAGTAGGATTTCCAGCCAAACACAATTGGACTCTGGCCTTAGCTTCGGCTTATGTGAAGCGTGAATTTGAACGAAGCTACACCATCGCGGGGATGGCCAAACTCTTACATCGGCTGGATTTGCGGTTTACCAAACCGACATATACCTTGGAAGCAGCGGATGAAGCCAAGCAAAAGGAGTTTGTCGATGAACGGTTTCCCCAGTTAAAAAAAGACTGATGACCGACGAAATCGATCATTTGCTGTTTGAAGATGAATGCATGATTCGGGACTACCAAGCCTTACAGCGAACCTGGTTCGAGAAAGGCAAGCAACGGATCATTCCTACCACGGGCAAACACCGCGGCGTGAAATTGCTGGGAACGGTCGATTACGTAACCGGTGAAATCGTGTGGCAAGAAGACGAGCAGTACACCGCCGAAACCTTTTTGACTTTTCTAAAGAAAATCGTCGCCCAATACCCCAAAGGCAGGATCGTGATGGTGCTGGACAATGCACGGATTCATCACGCCAAACTGCTGAAACCTTATCTGGAAGAGCAGAAAGACCGGTTAGAATTGGCCTTCTTGCCCCCATATAGCCCGAAATTTAACGTAGTGGAAGGCTTATGGAAATGGCTGAAAGCGGATGTCATCAACAATGTGTTTTATCATACAGTGGCTGAGATTCGTAAGAACGTGAAGGACTTTATGGACGAAATCGCCAAAGACAAATGGGCTATCATTGACCGTCTTTGCGTCCGCTTGGAATCTTCTTTACGCAAAGCCATCAAACCTAGAATCATTAGTTGAATTTATATAGTTTGATTAGTTTAGAGCGGGTTAGCGGGTTGGGTGGGGATGCACATGTGGGAAACGTTGCTAATAGCTCCGTGGCCTTTACGCTTCTCACCCCTCTCACGCCTCTCATGCCTCTACCGAAATGCAAAAGTGCAGTTATTTGTTAGTCAAACCTTGATTTTTACGGTCTATCCTGCAAAAGTGCAGTTATTTTCGTCGGATGAGCCCCAAATGGTGCCCGCGGCAGAAAATAGATGCACTTTTGCATTTGAGGCATGCGAGCGGCGTGTTTTCGTCGAAATAGATGCACTTTTGCATTTGAGGCATGCGAGGGGCGTGTTTCCGTGGAAATAGATGCACTTTTGCATTTGAGGCACGAGAGCGGCGTGTTTCCGTCGATAAAGATGCACTTTTGGTGTCGGGAGAAGGCAGGTGCACGGTGGCCGTGGTAAAACCAGAAAAAGCAGAGTCTCCGCCGCCATTACGCGGCCAAGCTCTGCTTTTGATTTACTTACCAGACGCCGCCCGTGCCGCTTACCCGTTAACAGGCACAGCGTTCCGGAAATACTCCTCCAGCGTCCAGCGGTTCTCATACACCACCTTGGCGATATCTACGCCTACATAGCGGATATGCCACGGCTCGTAGCTGTACCCGGTGATGCTTTCCTTACCCTTGGGATAACGGATGATAAAGCCCGTTTCATGGGCGTGCTCTGCCAGCCACTTGCCCTCCTTGGTAGTGCCGAAAACCTCCTCCAGCCCAAATTTGGCACTTTGGCTGGACACATCGATGGCCAGTCCCGTCTGATGCTCGCTGAAGCCGGGGCGCGCGCTGACCTTATCCGCCTCCGCCTGACCCTGGGTTTTCACATTGTTGTTGTACACACTCACCTGGGTGGCCCGGGAGCGGTAGCCGGATACGCCGTACAGCTTGATGCCGTCGGCAGAGGCTTGTTTGAACAGTTTCTCCAGCGCCAACGCAGCCTCCTTGCGGAGCATGCGTTTGTCGGCTTTGCCGCTGAAGGAAAAGTCCACATTGGGCTCCGTCAGATCCGTCGGCTCATAGCTGTCCGGCAATCCCCGTTCCTTGTTGATCACCACGGCAATATCGGTTTCGTTGGTCACGATATTTTTGCCGGAAACGGTTTTGACCGTGTCCTCCAGGGCATATTTTATGGTAACGCCAACCGTTGCCTTTTTCCCCTGGTAATCGGCACTGATAACCGCGCGCGAGCCGGTGACCCCCTTGGGTCCAGGCTTTACCACCCCGCTGGCGTCAACGGCAACCAGCTCGGGTTTGTCCGACGTATAGACGATGGCTTTCGCATCGGGAATGGCTGTTTTTTCTTTTTTGGTGTTGAGTCCGGTTAGCGCCAACCGTAACGTTTGTCCCGGCGCCACAGTTATCTCTGCCGCGTCAAAGGCAATCGATTGGACGCTGCCGTTTTTGCCTGCGGCGGGTGACGGAGACGCATTGGCGGGTGCCGCGGCAGACCCGGCAGGTGATGCGGCCGGCGCCGAAGACGAGAGCCCTGCTTTGTCGCCGCCGCAGCCGCTTAAAACCACGCTTCCGGCCAACAAAGAGCCGAAGAGGCAGACGACAAGCTTTTTCTTCGAAATAGATGACATGAGTTCCTCCTTGCCCCTGCCAAAAGCTGCACAGGGAATGCTTGGTTCGAAAGAGCAACCCTATTATAGCACTCTAGCGGATCAATGCCTAACTCTCCTTTTTTCAGGAGGGAACCAGCTCGGTACATAATTGTGAAAAAATCACGAAGTTTTCAATAAAAAGATACGGCAATTTGTCGAAACAAGTGTTAATCTTATAGAGATCACAATGGAATCAGGATATAATATGTAAGCGTTTTACGATAAAATCGCCCGCAGGAGGGTGTTCATCATGAGCCTTCGCATATCCCTTGCCAAAACAGCCATTTCTTTCTTTGTGCTGGCGCTGCTGTTTGCCTCTTACCAGATCATGCTGGCTTCCGGCGAGAACAGTGAGCCCAAGGTGATTATGCTGCGCCTGGAGGATGTTGGCCCCGGAGGGGAATACTCCAACATGGACCAACTGGGCAAGCTCCGGACGGTTCTGGAGTTTCTCGGAGAGCAGGGTGTCCATTACCAGATCGGGGTGATTCCCCGCTGGGTGAATTACGGAGAGAATGGCCTTACCTACAGCCGCTCTCTGGATCAAATGGGGGATTTGTACACGGAAAGTCTGGTCGCCGTATTGAAGAATGCAGCCTCAGACGGGGCTGTGATCGGCATGCATGGGTTCACCCACCAGGTTGGGGAAACCAAACGGGCGGACGGCCATCAGGAATCCGGCATCGGCAATGAGTTCAACGTTCCGGATGTCCCGGAGACGCTGTCGCCTGCTTTTGCGGCACAGCGGATGACGGAAGGGCTGAAGATATTCGATGCGGTGGGGATCAAACCGGCCTTTTGGGAGACGCCTCATTATCATGGAGCAGTCGCGCAGTATCCGGCGTTTGCCTCCCAATTCGGCATTATATATGAGAATGAAATTACCCAGCCCTCCCAAACGGAGATTCATCTTAAGACCGACATCAATAGCTTATCCGGGGCAAAAACACGGGGCGTCGCCTATGTGCCCACCCCGTATTCCTATATTCCCTACAACAAGGATGAGAAGCTGATCCTGGATCAATTGGGCAAAACGGATAAGCTGCCGTCCTTCTTCTACCACGCCTTCCTGGAATTCAAGTTCCTGCAGCCGGTGGTGGATGAGAACGGCACACAGATCTACCGCAACGGTCTGCCGGAATATGCCTATCCCGACAAAAGCAAAACCAACCTGCAGCGGCTGATTGCGTCCATCAAGGAAAGGGGCTATACCTTCCGCTCCCTTCTGGACGAGGTGCCGTTTACCCCGTGGTCCCAGCTTCCCGCCGGAACCATAACCCGCAACACTCGGCTGGGGGATGCTACCGGGGACGGCCAGACGGATACCGTCGTATGGCGGGATCAAGGCCAGGTGGAGGTGCGTCCGGGCAGCTACACGGGCAAACGCAACGACCTCCAACCCGCGGCAGAGCAGTGGGCGCACATTCCCAAGCAGAAGGGGGATCTGTTCAGTCTGAAGGATGCCAACGGCGACGGCGCTGCAGATTTGTGGGTGATCCGGGCGTCCGGGCAGCTGGAGCTATATCTGTCAGCCAACCGCAGCTTCACCCTCTCCGGCACCTGGAAGCTGCCTGAACTGCCGGCTTTAAGTGCCGCGCAGATCTTGAAGCAGCGCGGCGGCGGCTTCACTCTGGCTGTTGTGACCGCCAATGGGGCCCAACTGATCCCCTACACCAAACAGCCCAACGGGGAATGGAAGCGCGGCGAGGAAAAACGGGGCCGGGTAGCGGATTACCGCAGCATGCAGCTGCTTACCGACAAACAATCCGGTGCAGACCAGCTGGCGTATTGCCGTAAAACCGGAAACTCCTGCATCCGGCTTGAGGTTATGCCCGGAGAGAGCACATGGACTGCAGAACGCCGGGAGATTTCCTTGTCCGGAGGCATGGGCGACAGGCAGCTGGCCGGTGATTTTAACGGAGACGGCCTGGAGGATATGCTGATCTGGAACGATTCTGACCGCAGGATAACCCTTTACCGCCAGGATGGGGAAGGCAGCTATAACAAATTTTCGACCCTTGGCCCATGGGGGCTGGAGGGGACGCGGCCCCTCGTGATGGATCTGGACGGGGACGGGCGGAGCGATCTGGCCTTGATGGAGCCGGACGGCTCGCTGGATACGGCGATCTCCTTCCAGATGCAGCAGGAATAAGAAGAGGCTCGGAGAAAAGCCCGGTGCGAAAGCGCCGGGTTTCTTATTTGGGCTGTCCCACCGTCAGTTTGATAGGCGTTTATCTTTGGGGTTTTGGCGGTTTTTGGTGTTTTTGGCGTGATGTACTTGTTCATTCGGGTATCCATTTGGCATAATGGTAGAAGAATGCGAGAGACGGGTGGAGGTCGCGAAGATGAAGTCGTGGTTGGGAAAGCTGGGAATCTGCTCCTTGCTGGGTTTATTTTTGTGGGCAGGAGTTGGGTTCGCCGCAGAGGGTCTTTTACATAATTCCGGTTTTGAAGAAGGCGCTTCATCCTGGGAAACGGATGTCTGGAACAGCGGGGACTCCTACAGCAGGTTTACGGTAACGGATTCACCCGTTCATAGCGGCAGCAAGGCCGCTTATATTGAGAGTATGAGAGAGAATGATGCGAAATGGGTACAAAAGGTAGAGGTTAAGCCCAAAACCTTGTACAAGCTCTCCGGCTGGATCAGGGCGGAGGGGGCCACAAGCGGTTTTAAGGGAGCCAACCTGTCGGTGCTGGGCTCCATGGATATGACTGCCGATCTGCTGGATACCGGCGGCGAATTTTTGTTCGTGGAGCTGTACGGCAGAACCGGCGACAAGCAGAAGGAAATGAAGGTTGCCGCGCGCCTGGGCGGATACGGCAGCTTGAATAAAGGGAAGGCCTGGTTTGATGACATCAAGCTGGAGGAGGTGGACAACGCTCCGGCAGGTGTCACCGTCGGTTCCTTCAGCGAAGCCAAAACCAGCGCAGGCTCGGACGGCAAACCGGCCGCCGCTACCACAGGCACCCCCTTCAAGCTGATGGGGTATGCCTTGGCTTTCTTTGTGCTGTATGGTGTTGCATACATAAATCTGTTCCGCAAGGACCGTTTGGAGCGTTATTCGCCTGCCCAGGCCCAGCTGTGGCTGTTCGGGCTTCTGTCCGCCGGGCTGGTGTGGCGGCTGATCCTCGCCAAAAGCCAAGGGTATGTCAGCGACATGAACACCTTCAAGGCTTGGGCCTCCCATGCCGCAAGCGGCGGGCTGACCCATTTTTACGATACGGAGATGTTCGTGGACTACCCTCCCGGATACATCTATGTGCTGTATGTGCTTGGCAAAATCCAGAGCTTCTATAGCCTGGCCATGGATTCCCTGCCGCTGCTTATTCTGATGAAGCTGCCGGCTATGCTGGCTGATCTGGCTACGGCAGGTTTATTCTACAGGATGGCCTCCAAAAAGCTGGGCCAGGGCGCCGCCTTCGGGATTGCGCTGCTCTATGTATTTAACCCGGCTGTATTGGTCAATTCGGCCAA
Organism: Bacillota bacterium; assembly: GCA_023388055.1. Lineage (GTDB taxonomy): Bacteria > Bacillota > Bacilli > Paenibacillales > NBRC-103111 > Paenibacillus_AR. The sequence continues at coordinate 337,382 of JAEWGW010000025.1, forward strand.
CTGGGGCCAGGTGGATTCCTTCTTCACCCTGTTCCTGCTCCTGACCCTGAATGCGGTCCGGGACAAAAAAGCGATTAGAGCGGGCATCCTGTTCGCCCTTGCGGTTTTGATCAAACCTCAGGCCTTGATTTTTACACCGGTGCTGCTGTTTTTCTATTGGCAGACCAAAAGCTGGAAGGTGCTGCTCCAATCTGCCGCCAGTGGTTTGGCTGTTTTCTTGGCGGGCATCCTCCCGTTTTCCTTGTCCATGAAGCCCACGTGGATCTTCCATTTGTACAAGGAAACGCTGATGTCGTACCCTTTTGCCTCATTAAACGCCTTTAACCTGTACGCCCTTACCCTGGGGAACTGGAAGCCACTTGGGGATACGTTCATTTTGTTCTCCTACGGCACCTGGGGGACGCTGTTTATCTTTGTTGCCGTGGGGCTGGCACTGTATTATTTCCTGAAGGGGAAGCACCACACCGAGGGGCTGCCGTATTTTATCGGGCTGGTGCTGATTTCCACCATGTTCCTCTTTGGCTCCAAAATGCATGAGCGCTACTGGTTCCCGGCGGTAGCCCTGCTTCTGGCCGCCTTCATTTATGTGAAGGACAGGCGTCTCTTGCTGTCCTTCGTAGGATTATCCGTCTGCCATTACCTGAATGTGGCGTATGTGCTGAACCTGAGCTGGGACGGGGCAACCCCTGCCAAAACGGACGGGGTTATGCTGCTGGTATCCTTCGCCAGCCTGACTTTATTTGGTTATTTGCTCAAAATCGGCTATGATGTGTTTGTGAAGGGGCAGGTGCGTCCTGTTTATGACCTGCAGCTGGAGCACAAGCTCCGGGATACTGTCTTGGCAAACAGCATAGAGGGAACGAAGCCGTCCAAAGGATTGCCGGAAAACCTGCGCCTCGGTTTGACGCGGCGGGACTGGCAGCTGATGCTGGGCCTGACGGCGGTATATGCCGCGGTATCCTTCTATAACCTGGGGTCGCTGAAGGCCCCGGAAACCGTGTGGGAGCCGGCAGTCAGCGGCGAAAGCTTCTACGTCGATTTCGGCTCGGTGAAGCATATTGAGCGGATTAACAGCTACGCCGAAATCGGTGAGGGCAAGATGAAAATCGAATTTGCCAGGGAAACGCCGGAAGGCTGGGCTAACCCGCAAACTGTGGATGTCACCTACACCAAGTTCTTCACGTGGAGTGTGCTGAAGACGGATGTGGAAGCCCGTTATGCGAAATTTACCGTGGAAACAGGAGGCATTTCCTTAAGCGAGCTGGCCTTCTTTGAAAAGGACGGGGAGCGGCCTCTGGCTGTGGAAGCCGTCCACGCCGACGGTATGACACCTCCCGTACGCGGCTCTATTTCGTTATTGTTCGACGAACCGGGGGACTCCCCTTACCATCCGACGTATATGGACGGCAGCTATTTCGATGAAATTTATCATCCGCGCACCGCGTATGAGCATATTCACAATATCAAGCCGTACGAGAATACCCATCCGCCGCTGGGTAAGCTAATTATTGCCATCGGCATTAAACTGTTCGGGATGAACCCCTTCGGCTGGCGGATTATGGGCAATCTGTTCGGAATCGCCATGGTCCCGATTATGTATGTGTTCGGCAAGCGTCTGTTCCGGTCGACCCATCTGGCGTTTATGGCGGCATTCCTGTTCACCTTTGACTTTATGCATTTTGCCCAGACACGGATTGCAACGATTGATACCTACGGCGTGTTCTTCATCATGCTGATGTTCTACTTTATGTATAAGTATATGACCATGAGCTTCTACCGAGTTCCGCTGCGGAAGACGCTTCTGCCGCTGTTCCTGTCAGGTCTGTTCTTCGGTATCGGTGCGGCCAGCAAGTGGATTGTGCTCTACGGAGGCGCTGGTTTGGCCGTGCTGTTCTTCGCTTCTCTCTACGGGAGATTCCGGGAATACCAGGCAGCCGGGGATGCGCTGCAGGCGGAGGGCCAGCCTGAGGGCCGTGCCGGCGGCAGCAGGCGGAAAAATGCCCTGCTGTGGGTCAAGGAAGCAGATCAAACCGGCGGGGGGGATCATGATCCGGCCCTGGAGCGGATTGCCCTTGAACGGGTCCGCAGGCTGTTCTGGCCCTCCCTCATCAAAACGGTGTTATGGTGTATTCCGTTCTTCGTCATTATTCCGGGGATCATCTATAGCGCCTCCTTTATCCCGTATATGACGGTTCCGGGCGAGGGTTTCTCCCTGGATCATCTGATCCAGTACCAAAAGGACATGTGGGACTACCACAGCAAGCTGGTGGCGACCCACGGCTTTGCCTCCCCCTGGTGGGAATGGCCGTTTATCGTGAAGCCCATCTGGTTCTTCTCCGGACAAGCACTGCTGCCTGCCGGACAGGTGTCCAGCATTGTATCCATGGGCAACCCGCTGGTATGGTGGCTGGGGCTTGTGGCTGTCATCATCGTCACCGTGCTGGCCATCAGAAGAAGGGAAAAGGGCATGATCGTCATCCTGACCGCCTTCTGCTCCCAGTATCTGCCGTGGATGCTGGTAACCCGGCTAACCTTTATCTATCACTATTTTGCCATGGTGCCGTTTATCGTGCTGTGCCTGGTTTATGTCTTCAAGATTCTGAATGAGGAGTTCGGAATGCGGCGTTGGGTAAACTGGTTGTATATGGGGACCGCGCTGCTGCTGTTTATCCTGTTCTATCCGGTTCTGTCCGGCATGGTGGTGGACAAGTCTTATGTGGCCAATGTGCTGCGCTGGTTCGGCACCTGGTATTTCTACAGCAATTAGACGGCGGTGAAGATGGTTACCGCTTATATCGAGAAAGCCGTCCAGATCCAGGCGGGGCCGATCGGGACGGCAGGAGGGAAGGAAACATGGTACAGTATTCGATTATCGTTCCGATGTATAACGAAGAGGCAGTCATTGAGGAAACCTACAAACGTCTGAAGGAAGTTATGGACAAAACCCGGGAGTCCTACGAGCTGTTATTTGTTAATGACGGCAGCCGGGACAGAACGGTGGAGATTGTCAGCCTGCTGTGCGAAAGTGATTCCAACGTCCGCCTGCTGGATTTCTCACGGAACTTCGGTCATCAGATTGCCATTACCGCCGGAATGGATTATGCCGCGGGCAGGGCGATTGTGGTGATCGATGCGGATCTGCAGGACCCGCCTTCCATCATTCTCGAGATGATCGGCAAGTGGAAGGAGGGCTTTGATGTTGTGTATGGCAAACGCTCCAAGCGCAAGGGAGAGACGATCTTCAAAAAAGCAACGGCCAAGTTCTTTTACCGGCTTCTGCGCAGCATGACCAATGTGGAAATTCCCGTGGATACCGGAGATTTCCGGCTGATCGACCGCAAGGTGGCGGATGTGCTGCGGGGGTTGAAGGAGAAGAACCGCTTTGTCCGCGGCCTGGTCAGCTGGGTAGGCTTCCGCCAGACCTCCGTGGAGTATGTGCGGGAGGAGCGTTGGGCGGGGGAAACCAAGTACCCCTTGAAGAAGATGATCCGCTTCGCTATGGACGGCATTACCTCCTTTTCGTACAAGCCGTTAAAGCTGGCCACTTATCTCGGATTTTTTCTGTCCGGCTTAAGCTTCATCTATCTGCTGGTGGTGCTGTACCAGGCACTGTTTACCAAGTCCACCACGGCCGGATGGGCGTCCACTGTGGCTATCAACCTGTTTTTTAACGGCATTGTGTTGATTCTGCTGGGGATCATCGGGGAATATATCGGCCGGATTTATGATGAGTCCAAGGACCGTCCTCTGTACATCATCCAAGAGGTGAAGGGTGGAGCTTCCAGCACCCGCGAACAGATCCCTGAGCCGGAGCGGGTCCGCTGATCAAGGGACAGACATGGTTTGGATCGACATGGGCGAGAGAAAGCGGTGGATGAAATATGGTTGAGGAGCAGGGGGAAACCGGACGCTCCGGCACGGAGCAGGCAAAGGAGCCGTCCCTGTCAGCGGTTAACGGCGGCCGGATGTTGGGCCTGATCCAGTTTATCAAGTTCGGCCTGGTAGGGGTTATGAATACGGCGGTGGATTTCCTGGTGTATGCGCTTCTGACCTGGATAGGGATGCAATACCTGGTGGCCCAGGTGTTCTCCTATTCGGCCGGGACGGTGAACAGCTATGTGGTGAACAAGCTGTGGACCTTTGGCGGCAAGGATGCAGCCGGCACGGAGAACCGGAAGGCGGGCAAGGTGGACAAGAGGGAATTCGCCCGGTTTGTCCTGGTGAATGTAGGCACCCTTTTGTTATCCATCGTGCTGCTGTATGTTCTCAAAACCGGCCTGGGCCTCCACCCGCTGGTAGCCAAAATAGGAGTAACCGCCGTCACAGTGGTGGTGAATTATGTCGGCAGCAAGCTGTGGGTGTTCCGCAGCCGGTAGCCGCTTTAGCGCTGAAGCGAAGCTTCGGCGTTTTTTCCTGTATAAAAAACCGACATCATTTGAACATTTTATCCATATTTTATCGAAATTTTATGGTAATTGTGATGGATTTTATGGTGTGTGGAGGGAGGAAATCGTTTTAATGAAAGAAGTAATGGCCATATTCCGGTTGCAAAAAGGGAGAAGTGAAGCCGATGATCTCATGGAGAGAGACGTACAATATCGGGGTCGATGAAGTGGACCAGCAGCATCAAGAGCTGGTAGTGAAGCTGAATGAATTCTTGGACGCGTGCATCCAGCAGAAGGGCAAGGAGAAAATAATGGAGACCCTTGCTTTCCTGAGAGATTATACAGTTGAGCATTTCCGCTCAGAGGAAGCGATTATGCTGAAGCACAATTACCCCGAGTATGCCGACCACAAAAAAGACCACGATGATTTTGTGGCCTCGGTCCTGGAGCTGGAAGCCAGCATCGAGAACCAGGGCGCCACTGTCGTTACCACTCTGAAGCTGAACCGCACCCTGACCGACTGGCTTTTATCCCACATCAGCAAAAGCGATATGAAGATCGGCCAGTTCCTTCGCATCAACAATATCGTGTAGTGTAGTAAAAAGAGCCCCTGGAGCTCGCGGACGGAGGTCCGTGTCTTCAGGGGCTTTTTGCTGCAGACTGCGAGGGCGGGAGTGCTGCGGTTATTTTTCCTTGTAGATTTCCCGCATCACATGTCCCAGCTCGGGGAGGATGATCCGGGTCATAGCCAGCTTGACAGCTCCCGTTGATCCGGGCATGGAGAAGATGGCGGTTTGCCCCTTCACACCGGCAATGGCGCGGCTCAAAATGGCGGCGGTGCCGATATCCTCCGTAAAGCTCAGGTAGCGGAAAATTTCGCCGAAGCCGTGCATTTCCTTATCCAGGAGCTCCTTCACCGCTTCGTAGGCATTATCCCGGGGGGCGATGCCTGTTCCCCCGTTCATCAGAACTGCTTCCACCTCAGGGTTGGCGGCTGCCTGGAGCAGCAGCTCCTGAATGCCGGCCCTGTCGTCTTTAATCACATGGTAGTCGGCTACAGCATGCCCTGCTTCCTCCAGCAGCTGCCTTATGGTTTGGCCGCTTTTGTCGGTATCGGGAGTGCGGGTATCGGATAGGGTTACAATCATACACCGGACGCTGGACGGGGCTTCACGCCGGTGAATCTGGACGGAGGTTTCCATATTGAGGCTCCTTGTTTAGAAGTGAAGCCGTATTGCGGCTTCCGGCTTGTTCCAAGTGTACCATAGAACCCTGCGATTGACAGGCTGAAATCCAGAGACTATAGTATTACCATTGTGAGTAATCGTAACAATTACCATTGAGTGGCCCGGTTAATGAAGAGGGCCTTGAAGGAGGAGCATGTGGATGGAGCGTCCTGTGCCGGTCTATATATTGGCGGGTTTTTTGGGCAGCGGCAAAACCACCCTGTTAACCCGGATCATCCGGTCCCTGCAGGAAAAGGGTCAGAAGCCCGCGGTTGTGATGAATGAGCTGGGCGAGGTGAATCTGGACGGGGTGGCCGTGGGCTTGGAGGTGCCTATGGCGGAGCTCCTGGACGGATGCATCTGCTGTACGGTCCAAGGGGATTTGGGGATTGCGGTCCAGCAGCTGATCCGGGATGAAGCGCCCGATGCCATATTTATTGAAGCCACCGGAGTGGCCAATCCCATGGAAATCCTGGATGGCGTAACGGAGGCATCCCTGTACACCCGCATGGAGCTGAAGGGTGTGATTACGGTTGCGGATGCGGCTATGCTGGTGCATGAAACGGCCAAGGCAACAGGGAAAACCTACCGATTGCTGGAGGAGCAGATCCGCTGCGCTTCTTTGATCGTCCTGAACAAAACAGATTTGGTGGACGAGCCGGTGCTGGTTTCCCTGGAGGAGACGCTGCGGGGGTGGAATCCCCATGGTTTGCTGGCCCGCGCTGTGAAATCCGACATTGATCTGAGTCTGCTGGACAGGCTGGACGGTCCGCCGAAGCAGAAGGACACCGCATGTGCGTGCGGAGAAGGGCACGGGCATGACGCCTCGCATGGACATGAGCATGGGGAAGGACACGGGTGTGGGCACGAGCATGGCGGCGAGCATGGACACGGACATAACTGTGGGCATGAGCATGGTGAGCAAACGGAGCACGGATGTGGTTGCAGTAGTCACGATCACGAACATGATCACGATCACCACCACGAGCATGATCATCCTGGGGGATATCACCACAGCCATGAGCATGTGATGGTATACACCCGGTATCTTTCGGGACCGGTGGACAGCGAGGCGTTCGAAGCTCTGGTGGGCCTTTTGCCGGAAGAGGTATACCGGGCCAAGGGTGTGCTCACCTTCAAGGATACCTCAAGCCGCTACCTGTTCCAATATGCCTACCGGCAGGCAGATTTTATGAAGATTACACCCCAGATCAACGTTCCCGATGTGGTGGTGTTTATTGGAGAGCAGATCCCACGTGCATTCCTGGAAGCGGAAATGGACCGGCTGGAGGCAGAAGGGGCAGGAAGCTGAAAGGTGTGGCGTGCGAAGTACACGATTGTATGCGTTAAATCGAATACATTGGCGGCCTCCGCGCTTACCGGGTCGCCTCAGTCCGTTCTAACGGAAGCCACGGCCCTTATTTACTCCAAAACAAGCCGCTTAGAAATCTAACGGAAGTGAGCGCCGTTATTTGCCTCCACATGGGCTGATGCAAGCCCTTTTGGCCCAAATAACGGCTGTGGCCGCCGTTAGAATTTCAAAAGCGGCTTTTTTTCTATAATAAGGGCTCTGGCTTCCGTTAGCCCACCAGCGCACTAGGTTTCCGTTCATCTATCCACTCTCCCACCCGCTTCCTCTTTCCCCATCCTCCAACGCAACTTTTGCGTCTTATCCCGGGCCGTCCCGCATATGTGTGATAGTAATGGCAGGACAGGACATTCCGGAGGAGGAGTACTGTGCAAATTCATGTTGTGCAAGCAGGACAAACCTTATTTGGCATCGCGCAGGCGTACAGCACCACAGTAGACGCCATTGCCGCAGCCAATGAAATCCCCGCTGCCGCGGGTTTAGTGGCGGGCCAGGCCTTGGTGATTCCCATCGAAGGCTCCTATTATTGGGTCAAACGGGGAGATTCCCTTTATAGCATCGGCAGACAATGGGGAATCCCGTACCAGGAGCTGGCCCGGGTCAACCGGATTCCGGCCAATGGAACCCTCACCGTCGGCACCCGGCTCTACATCCCCCCGCAGTCCAAAAGAAGAGCGGAGGTTAATGCCTACGTAGAGCCCCGCGGCAATGAGGTCAGCGCGGCCCTGACCGAGGCATCCCGTCAGGCGGCGCCCCACCTCACCTACCTGGCGCCCTTCAGCTTTAGAATTAACCGGGACGGAACTCTTCAGGCGCCTCCATTAGACGGGCTGCCAGACATTGCCCGGAATAACAGCGTGACCCTGATGATGGTGGTCACCAATCTGGAGAATGACCGCTTCAGCGACGAGCTGGGGCAGGTTATTCTGAACAGCGAGGAGCTGCAGAACACGCTGCTGGATAACATCCTGTCTATAGCAGACCGCCTGGGCTTCCGGGATATCCATTTTGACATGGAATTCCTGCGACCCGCGGACCGGGAGGCATACAATGCGTTTCTGCGCAAAGCGGCCGCACGGATTCATGCCAAGGGATATCTGATCTCCACCGCGTTGGCTCCCAAAACCAGCGCCACCCAGCAGGGCAGATGGTACGAGGCCCATGATTACAGAGCCCATGGCCAAATTGTGGACTTTGTGGTGATCATGACCTACGAATGGGGCTACAGCGGCGGACCGCCCCAGCCGGTTTCTCCCATTGGCCCGGTGCGCCGGGTGCTGGAGTATGCGCTCACCGAGATTCCCGCTGCCAAAATTATGATGGGGCAAAACCTGTACGGCTATGACTGGACCCTGCCTTTTGTGCAGGGAGGACCCTTCGCCCGGGCGGTAAGCCCGCAAGCGGCCATCGAGCTGGCCAGACAAAACGGCGTTGCCATCCAATATGACTACCAGGCACAGGCGCCCCATTTTAACTATACAAATGAAGGCAAGGAGCATGTGGTCTGGTTTGAGGATGCCCGGTCCATCCAGGCCAAATTCAATCTGCTGAAGGAGCTGGGCATCCGGGGAATCAGCTACTGGAAGCTGGGGCTTCCATTCCCGCAGAACTGGCTGCTGTTGGAGAACAATTTTACCATTGTCAAAAAAGCCCCGCCAACTCCTCCGTGACAGTGAGAGCGGCGCGTACAAAAAAATAATCCTGATCTTCCATCAAATCTTGGATGGTATCGGCGGCCATGTGCTATAGTAGAAGTGAATAGCAAACCTGATAAAGAGAGAGGGATGGCTATGACCGTCAACCAGGATGAACAGCTTCACCAGCTGTGGAAGGAAAAGCGGGAATGCACCGTCATCACTGTGAATGGAGTGCCGTTGAAGGGAAGAATTGAGGCTTTTGACAAGTTTGTGGTTATGGTCCGGGCACGCTCGGGCAAACAAAGCATGCTGTACAAACACGCATTGTCCACCATCATACCGGAGTAAGAGCTGTGTAGCCTTATTCCGACGCAGTTTCTGCACGTAAAGCCCGGCCTGAACACTCAGGCCGGGTTTGTTTGTTTTCGCAAAACGGATACCCGCATGCGACAATCAGGCTTCGTTGAGAATATGGACGCCTTGAAGCAGCTTGTACTGGGTGGGAGTACAGTTTTTGTAGGTTTTGAAGACACGGTTGAAGGTAGCCAAGCTGACAAAGCCGGACTGCATGGCCACGTCGGTAATGGACAGGCTGGGATCGATGAGCAGCTTCTCCGCATACATGATCCGCTGCTGGTTCAGATAGCTGTAGCAGGACATCCCGACAAACTGCTTGAACAGCCGGATAAAATGGTATTTGCTGAAGCCTGCCAGGGCAGCCAGGTCGTCCAATTGGAGGGTCTCCGCACAGTGGGCATTAATGTAATCGCAAACCTCCAGAAACTTTTCCATGTATTCATGCTGCTTGCGGCTGGTGGTATTGGGAAAGCGGTTTTCCCCCTTCATAAAGTGGCGTCCCAGCGTGACGAAGAATTGGATCAGGAAGGAATAGGCCGCCGCCTCCTTAAGAAGCGTATTGCTGAAATATTCCTCCATAATGTCCAGCAAAAGCGGCTTAAGCACACTGTGAAGGCCTTCATCCGTATTCTTGCGCACAACGGTACAGGGGCGCAGCAGATGCAGACTGGAGGCAAAGCCGTTCAGCATATGGAGCTGGGTGCTGTCAAACTGAAGAATGATCCGGTTGCCGTGGGGAGGGGCGAACAGCTGGTGCAGCTCTCCGGGGGGAATCACCAGAATGTCGCCTGGCAGCAGGACATGCTCGGTGCCGTTCACAACGGCTTTATACCAATTATCCAGCGGCATAATAATTTCTGCAGCGGTATGCCAGTGAACCGGGTAATCCTCGGCCTGCTCGTTCAGATACAAACGGATGCCGAAGCGCTCTTCATAAGAAACGGTCTCGTGGGTACCGTGAAGAATTTCAATCATAAGAAATCCGTCCCTTCAGTCTGGGCGATAATAGCAATTTTTGATTAGTGAATCGCAACAATCAAGGAGAAAGTACACCGGGAACGACTATAATAAAAGTATGGGAAATGAAAGTTAAGGGCTTACATGAAAACTGTAACCGTATACATCTCTTTCATTTTGCCTCAATTCCCCTATTTTTTACGGAACTGGCCATATGTAGATTATAGCATATATTGCTCTCGATGAGCAGGCTAAAGAGAGAGGATGTGGATTTGGATGGTGGAGCTGGTCAAGAACGCAACCAAATTGAAGGAGTACCGGGAACGGGCTGAAGCGCTGGTCGGCCGGATGACTCTGGAGGAAAAGGTTTATCAAATGCTGCATACGGCGCCGGCTATTGAGCGCCTTGAGGTTAAATCTTATAATTGGTGGAATGAAGGCTTGCACGGAGTGGCCAGAGCCGGTGTGGCAACGGTATTCCCCCAAGCCATCGGGCTGGCGGCAACCTTTGACGAGGAATTGCTGGAGGAGGTGGCGGATGCCGTTTCCACGGAGGCGAGAGCCAAGTTCAATATGCAGCAGGAATTCGATGATACCGACATTTATAAAGGACTGACGTTCTGGGCCCCCAACGTGAATATTTTCCGGGATCCCCGCTGGGGCCGGGGCCATGAAACCTACGGTGAGGATCCGCATCTTACCTCCCGGCTGGCAGTCCGGTTTATCCGGGGGCTGCAGGGCCAGGATGAACAGTATATGAAGGTGGCCGCTTGCGCCAAGCATTTCGCCGTCCATTCGGGACCTGAGGATATCCGCCATCAATTCGACGCTGTAGTGTCCGAGCAGGATCTGTACGAAACCTATCTGCCGGCTTTCCGCACCTGTGTACAGGAAGCCAAGGTAGAAGCGGTTATGGGTGCTTACAACCGCACCAACGGCGAACCGTGCTGCGGCAGCGAGCTTCTGCTGAAGAAGATCCTCCGGGACACCTGGCAATTTGAAGGCCATGTGGTATCCGACTGCTGGGCGATCCGGGATTTCCATGAACACCATAAGGTGACGGAAACCCCCATTGAATCTGTTGCGCTTGCTGTGAGGAACGGCTGTGACTTGAACTGCGGCAACATCTTCGTTTATCTTTTGGAAGCGGTTAAAGACGGACTGGTGACGGAGGAGCAGATTGATCAGGCGGTAATCCGGCTGTTCACCACAAGGATGAAGCTGGGGCTGTTTGAAGAACAGGAGAAGGTGCCGTACTCCACGATCCGGTACGATCAGGTGGATTCGGATGCCATGCGCGAGCTGAACCGCAAGGCTGCCCGGGAATGTCTGGTGCTCTTGAAGAATGAGAACCAGCTGCTGCCTCTTGACAAAAAAACCATCCGCACCATCGGCGTCATCGGGCCCAATGCCGATAACCGCCGGGCTCTGGTAGGCAATTATGAAGGCACCGCCTCCCGTTACATCACGGTGGTGGAAGGAATCCAGGACTATGTAGGCGAGGATGTCCGGGTGTTCTATTCGGAGGGCTGCCATTTACACAGGAACCGGTTGAGCGGATTGGGACAGGAAAATGACCGGATTTCCGAGGTGAAGGGCGTTTGCAAGGAGAGCGACGTGATTGTTGTATGCCTGGGGCTGGATTCCGGCCTGGAGGGGGAGGAAGGGGACCAAGGCAATCAATTTGCCAGCGGTGACAAGCCGAACCTGAAGCTGCCGGGGCTGCAAAGTGAAGTGCTCAAAGCCGCCTACGAAAGCGGTAAGCCGGTAATCCTGGTGCTGCTGTCGGGCAGTGCGCTGGCAGTGGATTGGGCGGATGCTCATGTGCCTGCCGTTATCCAGGGCTGGTATCCGGGTTCGCAGGGCGGCAAAGCCATCGCAGAGGCTATCTTCGGGGAATTCTCCCCGGAAGGCAAGCTTCCGGTTACCTTCTACAAGGAAGACGACCAGCTGCCGGAGTTCACGGATTACTCCATGAAGAACCGCACGTACCGCTATATGGAGTCAGAGCCTTTGTATCCCTTCGGGTACGGCTTGTCCTATACCGATTTCCACCTGGACGGGGTGAAAGCAGATACGTCCCGCATTACCGAATCAGGCATACAAGTAACGGTAAAATTGCGCAATATGGGCAGCATGGCAGGCGGAGAGGTGGTCCAGCTGTATGTGAAGGCGGATCGGGACCATACACCAAACCCGCAATTAAAGGCCTTCCGCAAGGCCCGTCTCCAGCCGGGAGACGAGCAGGAGATTACTCTTCAGCTGCCTTTGGAGGCATTCAGCTTATGTGATGAGGCAGGGGTTCGCCGGGTGTTGAAGGGGACTTACATCATCTATGCCGGTACCTCCCAGCCTGATGAAAGAAGCTGTTTTCTCACCGGTAAGACCCCGCAGGCAATCGCCGTAACGGCAGACGGGGATTATGAGATTAGCGAAAGAGGTGAAATCGGGAATGGCACATTCTCAGGCGTGGCTGTGTTACCGGACGGTCAATGAACCCGGTTTCCGCCAGTATCTGACGGGAGTATATACGCAAGAAGGGGATGCCGTGCTGGATAGCGGCATCCGGGAGCTGCAGCTGGCAGCCCAAGGGATGTTCGGGGTGGAGCTGCCCCGGTCGGAGGCGCCGGAGGGAGCCGGCATCCGGCTCCAGGTGAATTCCGAATTGGAGGCAGAGGCCTACCGGATCTATCCCGGTGAAGCCGCCTATATCATTGAAGGCGGGAGCTCAGCCGGTGTGCTGTACGGGATCTTCCAGCTTCTCCGGCGGCTGCAGGCGGAGGTTCCCGCCCACGAGATCCGGGAAAGCCAAAGCCCGGTTAATCCCTTGCGGATGCTGAACCATTGGGACAACATGGACGGCAGCATTGAACGGGGCTACTCCGGGAAATCCTTCTTTTTTCAGAATGACGAAATAGTGGTCGATGACCGGACCCGGGATTACGCCCGTCTGGCTGCATCTGTTGGCATCAACGGGGTTGTCATCAACAACGTCAACGTGAAGCATGCGGCCACCAGCCTGATTACCGGTCGGTATTTCGAAAAGCTCCGCAGCCTGCAGCAAATTTTTGCCGGATACGGGATTCGGCTTTTCCTGAGCCTGAACTTCGCCGCTCCTCTGGAGCTGGGCAGCCTGGATACGTCTGACCCGTTGGATGCCGGAGTGGTCGGCTGGTGGCAGGAGAAGCTGCAGGAGGTGTACGAGGCCTTGCCAGGCCTGGGCGGCTTCCTTATCAAGGCGGATTCCGAAGGGCGCCCCGGCCCCTTCACCTATGGCAGAACCCATGCCGACGGGGCCAACATGCTGGCGGATATTATCAAGCCGTGGGGCGGACTGATCATCTGGCGCTGCTTCGTATATAACTGCAAGCAGGATTGGCGGGACCGCAAAACAGACCGGGCGCGGGCCGGCTACGATCACTTCCAGCCTCTGGACGGCACTTTTCACGATAATGTCATTCTCCAAATCAAGAACGGTCCCATGGATTTCCAAGTGCGGGAGCCAGTTTCTCCTCTGTTCGGGGGACTTGAGGCCACCAACCAGATGCTGGAGGTGCAGATTGCCCAGGAATATACCGGGCAGCAGCGGCATGTGTGCTATCTGATCCCCATGTTCCGTGAGGTACTGGATTTCCGAACCCACTGCGCTCCGGAAAAAGACACGGTAAGAGATATCGCCAGCGGCAAAACCCACGGGCGCATCAATTGCGGCATGGCAGCCGTGGCCAATACGGGGGATGATTCCAACTGGACCGGCCATGATCTGGCCGCAGCCAACTGGTACGGCTTCGGAAGACTCAGCTTCGACCCGTCCCTCACCTCCGAGGAGATCGCCCGGGAATGGGCAGCGCTGACCTTCGGAACCGATCCCCAGGTGCTGGCCGTGGTGGAGAACATCCTGATGGGCTCATGGAAAACCTACGAGAAATACACCTCCCCGCTGGGCATTGGCTGGATGGTCAATCCTAACCATCATTACGGGCCCAATGTGGACGGATATGAATATGACAGATGGGGCACCTACCACCGGGCGGACCATAAGGGCATGGGCGTGGACCGCAGCACGGAGGGAACGGGCTACACCACCCAGTACAAGGAGCCGAACGCATCCATGTACAACACTGTGGAGACCTGTCCCGAGGAGCTGCTGCTATTCTTCCATTATGTTCCTTATAACCACCGGCTGTCTGATGGCACAACCCTGATCCAGCATATCTACAACACCCATTTTGAAGGGGTGGAGGAAGCAGATGCCATGGTGCGGATGTGGCTGGAGCTGGCCGGCAAGGTGACAGAGGAGATCCACCGCAGCACTGCCTCCCGTCTGGAGGAGCAGCGGCTTCATGCCCGGGAATGGCGGGATATGGTCAATACTTATTTCTACCGCAAATCGGGCATTCCCGACGAACTGAACCGGACGATTTATTAAAACGGAGGAGGTGGAGGCATGTCAGTCCAACTGGAGGAAAAGCTGAGCCAGACTAAGATTTATTCCCTGAAAAAAGAGCCGCTGTGGAGGCACGTTAAAAAAGAGTGGAAAATTTACACCTTTCTGATCCTGCCGGTCATCTATTTTTTGATCTTCAAATATGCGCCGATGATCGGCAATATTATCGCCTTCCGCAAATACCGCGGCGGGCCTAACTTCCTGGGCACCGAATGGGTAGGCTTCAAATACTTCCAGATGTTTATGAAGGACCCCAACTTTTGGCGGGCGTTCCGGAATACACTGTCGCTGAGCATTATTTATCTGCTGTTCCGCTTTCCGTTGACGCTGGGCTTTGCTTTGCTTCTGAATGAGCTGCGGCGGATCACCACCAAAAAACTGGTTCAAACCATCTCTTACCTGCCTCACTTTATCTCCATGGTTATTGTCGCCGGTATGGTCAAGGAGCTGCTGTCCAGCACGGGTCCCGTCAACATTCTCCTGGAAAATATGGGACATGCCAAAATTGCCTTCCTGCAGCTGCCCCAATGGTTCCCAACCATCTATATCGCATCGGGAATCTGGCAGGGTCTGGGCTGGGGTACGATTCTCTACCTGGCTGCTATGACCGGCATCAATACGGAGCTGTACGAAGCCGCCAAAATTGACGGCGCCAGCCGCGCCCGGTTAGCGTGGCATGTGACCATCCCCGGCATTCTGCCAACGGTCATGACACTGCTGATTCTTGACATCGGCGGCATTCTGGGTTCGAACTTCGAGAAAATCCTGCTTCTTTATAACCCGCTTACCTATGAAAAAGCGGATGTTATCTCTACCTTCGTATACCGGATGGGTATCGGCGGCGGAAACTTCGGCAATACCGGCGGCAATTTCAGCTATGCTACCGCGGTGGGATTATTCGAAGGGATTATCGGACTGATTTTGGTAACCTTGGCCAATGAAGTATCCAAGCGGACAACCGAAACCAGCCTCTGGTAGAAAGGAGCGGCACAATGATAAAAGAAACGTTTTCGTACCGGCTGTTTCAGGTATTCAATGCCATCATCATGACCTTCGTCTGTTTGGTGACGCTGTATCCCTTTGTCTATCTGATCGCCCAGTCCTTCAGCTCGGAAGCATCCATTTATGCGGGCAAGGTATTCCTGTATCCCGTGGAATTCACCTTTGAAACCTACAAGATTATCCTCAGCAAACCCGAGTTCTTCCAGTATTACGGCAACACCATCCTGTATGCAGTAGTGGGAACGGTCATCTCGGTAACCGCCACTGCCGTCATTTCGTACCCGCTCTCCAAGGAGCGGCTGCGGCTGAACAAGTTCTTCATCCCCTTCGTGTTGTTTACCATGTACTTCGGAGGCGGACTGATTCCCAACTACATTATGATCGCTAAATCCCTGGGCATGCGGGATACCATCTGGGCCATTGTTATTCCCGGCGCCATCAGCGCTTTTAACGTGATCTTGGTAAAAACCTTCTTCTCCAGCCTTCCCGGCGAGATTGAGGAGGCAGCCAAGGTGGATGGTTTGGGTGTGTATGGCATTTTTACCCGGATTACGGTGCCCTTGTCCAAGCCGATTCTGGCGACCATGGTGCTGTTCAGCATGGTGGGCTTGTGGAATAACTGGTTTGGTCCGTCTCTTTACCTGCAGTCCAAGGATAAGTGGCCGGTCGCGCTTTATCTGCGCCAGCTGATCGATAGTCTGGGAGGCACCGCGGCGGAAGCAGGGGCCAGCTCCGAGACCGACCGGCAAATCGCCGCCACCATCAAGTCCGCAGCCATGGTGCTGACCTCGCTGCCCATTATCTGCATTTACCCGTTTGTGCAGAAATATTTCGTTCAGGGTATGATGATTGGTTCGGTTAAGGGCTGATTAGGCAAGCACTTGCCGCAGCTTTGGCCGCTCCTCATTAAACGCGTAAATCCCGGGGGGGTTCTTCGGTCTTTGCGCCATACATGCCAAAATTTAGAGGATGCTTACGAGGCCAGTTATTGCTGGCGCAAAACTTTTAGGGAGGTTCGTATGAAAACAATTAGCAAAGTTATGAGTGGTACGTTGGCCGTCATTATGGCTGCAGGGCTGGTTGCATGCAGCGATTCCAAGGATTCCGGCGCTTCGCCGAATGCCAGTGCCCCAGTGGATGAATCCAAGCTGGACTACACGTACGGCGAAAACAAAACCTTCAAGTCCAACGAGCCTGTGACGTATTCCGTGATGTACAGCGACAACGAAGCCTATCCGTACAAACAAAACTGGCGGCTGTGGAGCGCCATCACCGAAAAAAGCAATGTGAATATGAAGCTGACGGTGACAGCCCGGACGGAATATGAAAACCAGAAATCCCTCCTGGTCAACAGCGGCGACGCCCCGTACATCATTCCCAAAACCTATGAGGAAGCATCTTTTGTGGCAGGCGGACAGATTGTTCCCATCAGCGACTGGGTGAAATATATGCCCAACTATACCAAGGCTGTGAAGGATTGGGGGCTGGAGAGTGACCTGCAAGCCAAGCTGCAGGCTAACGGCAAGTATTATGTGCTTCCCGGCCTGTGGGAGTCTGCCGGCGGCGGATACTCCTACGTGATCCGCAAGGATGTGTTCAAGGCTGCTGGCGTAGATGTGGAAGCATTGGAAAACAAGTGGACCTATGAAGATTTTTATGAAGCGCTTAAAAAGGTAAAGACGTTTACCGGTGCCAAATATGTATGGTCCGACCAGTATACCGGCAAATCTACCATGAATATTGCCGCCATCACCTACGGCGTAACCGCTGGTTGGGGCCAAGCCAATGGTTTGCAGTTTGACAAGGACAAGAAGGAATTTTATTTTGCCAATACTACCGCCGACTATAAGGCGTATGTGACTTACCTGAACAAGCTGGTGAAGGAAGGTCTGCTGGACCCTGAATCCTTCACGCAAAACGATGATGCCGCCCGGGCCAAGTTCTATAAGGGTGACACCTATGTGATCAACGGCAACTATCAGTTCCTTGCTGAATCCAAGGCCAAGATGCAGGTGCCTAACGCCGATCTGTACATGACCATTCAGCCTGGTGGTCCCAAGGGTCTCTTGCAAATTGAAAACTCCCGTCTGGAAAATGGCGTGATGATCAGCAAAAAAGCGCTGGATGAGCTGGGTCAGGAGAAATTCATCAAGATGCTGCGTTTTGTTGACTGGCTCTGGTATTCCGATGAAGGTCAAACCCTGAGCCTGTGGGGTGTGGAAGGCGAAACCTATACCAAGGACGCCAGCGGCAACTTTGCCCTGACCAAGGATATTACCTATAACGGCATGAACCCCACCGGCACCAAAAAGCTGAACGTGGATTATGGCTTTGCCAACGGCGTGTTCGCTTACGGCGGCACCACCAAGCTGCGTCTGTCCAAAATGACAGAAGGCGAGAAGAACTTTACAGACCGTGTTCTGAAGAACCGTCAGCCCCGGAAGTCGGCTCCGCCCATTATGGCTTCTGCGGATGAAGGCGAGCAAATGAACCTGATCTCCAAGCCGCTGATGGACTTTATTTCCACTGCTACCCTGAAGTTTATTACCGGCCAGCAGGACATCAACTCCGGCTGGGATGCATACGTCAAACAAGCGGATGCCAACGGCTCCGCCCGCTACACCAAAATGGCCAATGATGTATTCGCCAAAACCAAGACAATTCTCGGCTACTAATTAAACAAAGACGGGGCTATCCAGCAGTCAGTTCTCACTGACGCTGGATGGCCCTTTTTTTATAACAAAAATCATAGCCTATGTCTGTAAAGATTTGAATAATGATAATTAAGGTCTTACGTCCGGGCGAGTTCGGCATTATAATGGGAAGATAGACTTCATATGCCAATTCGGGTTGGCAGTAGAAAGAGTGTGAACAAACATGAGGGATCGGTTATGCATGGGACTGGATATCGGTTCCACAACTGTAAAGCTGGTGATTCTGGATGGGCATGGGCAGCTGATCTATGACAAATACGAACGCCATTACTCGGATATCCGCACCACAACTTTTCGTTTGTTAAAAGAAGCCTGTGTCCGTTATTCCGGCTCCAGCGTATCTGTGCGCGTAACCGGTTCCGGCGGCATTGCTGTCTCCAAGTGGCTGGGTCTGCCCTTCATCCAGGAGGTGGTTGCCGGAACGGAGGCCGTGGAGCGGTTTATCCCGCACACCGATGTTGCCATTGAGCTGGGCGGGGAGGATGCAAAGATTACCTTCTTCCAGGGTACGGTGGACCAGCGGATGAACGGCGCCTGCGCCGGCGGTACGGGGGCCTTCGTGGACCAGATGGCGGCGCTGCTCCAGACCGACGCGGCAGGCTTGAACGAGCTGGCGGGCCGATACCAGACGCTGTACCCTATCGCCTCGCGATGCGGCGTATTCGCCAAAACGGACGTGCAGCCGCTTCTGAACGAAGGCGCCAACCGCGAAGACATTGCTGCCTCCGTCTTCCAAGCGGTGGTGAACCAGACCATCGGAGGGTTAGCCGGCGGCAAAAAAATCAAAGGCAATGTGGCGTTCCTGGGAGGACCTCTGTATTACCTGACGGAGCTGCGGCGGCGTTTTATCGAGACCCTCGCGCTGCCTCCGCAGCAGGTGATTATGCCTGCGCATTCCCAGCTGTACGTGGCTATGGGAGCGGCGCTGTCCGCCCGCGGAGATGAGCCGGTGACCATCAAGTCCCTGGCGGCTTCCTTGCCCCGGCTATTCGAGGCCCGTGAGGAAGCCTCCGGCCGGCTTGCGCCTCTGTTCGCCTCGGAGGAGGAGCTGGAGCAGTTCCGGCAGAGGCATAACCGGACGGTAGGACAGCGCAGCCTGGCTGATTATGCGGGCAAATGCTTCCTGGGGATCGATGCCGGCTCTACCACCACCAAAGCGGCTCTTATCGACGAAGAGGGCAACCTGCTGTTTACCCGGTACATGCGTAACGGCGGCAAACCGCTGCAATCGGCGGTTTCTATCGTGCGCGAGATGTACCAGGAGATGCCGGCGGGAGCCACTGTAGCCGGAGCAACCATTACCGGCTACGGCGAGGGTCTCATCCAGGCAGCGCTGGGCGCTGAATGGGGCGAAATCGAGACGGTGGCCCACTATAAGGCGGCCAGCCATTTCCTGCCCGAGGTGGATCTGATCATCGATATCGGCGGTCAGGATATGAAGTGCCTGCAGATCAAGAACGGGGCCATCGACAGTATTATGCTGAACGAAGCCTGCTCGTCGGGCTGCGGCTCCTTCCTGGAATCCTTTGCCGAATCCCTGCAGATGAATGTGGAGGAATTCGCGCAGAGTGCCCTGCTGGCCAAGGAACCCTTGGACCTGGGCTCCCGCTGCACCGTCTTCATGAACTCCAAGGTGAAGCAGGCCCAGAAGGAAGGGGCTACCGTGGGGGAAATCTCTGCGGGGTTATCCTATTCCGTGATTCATAACGCCCTGTATAAGGTGATCAAGATCCGCAACCCGGAGGAGCTGGGCCGGCACATCGTTGTTCAGGGGGGCACCTTCAAGAACGATGCGGTGCTGCGGGCTTTTGAACGGTTAACGGGCCGGGAGACGGTGCGGCCGGAGATTGCCGGCATCATGGGTGCGTTCGGCGCCGCTCTGATCGCCCGGGAACGCGGAGCTGCCAATGAGCGGAGCACACTATTGGGTGCGGAGGCCTTGGAGCTGCTGGCCTTCGAATCGAAGATGGAGCGCTGTAAGCTGTGCGGCAACCAATGCCTGATGACGGTGAACAGCTTCGGCGACGGCAGACGCCACGTGACCGGCAACCGCTGCGAGCGGGGAGCCGGCGGGGAGAAGTCCTGCGAGGATACGCCTAATCTGTTCGATTACAAATACAAGCGGCTGTTCGGCTACAAGTCCCTGCCGGAGGAGGAAGCGGTCCGGGGCAAGGTGGGCATTCCCCGGGTGCTGAACATGTACGAGAATTATCCCTTCTGGCATACCTTCTTCACGGCCCTGAAGTTCAGGGTGGAGCTGTCGCCCAAGTCCACCCGGCGGTTGTATGAGCAGGGGTTGGAGTCCGTGCCTTCGGATACGGTCTGTTTCCCGGCCAAGCTGACACACGGTCATGTCACCAGTCTGGCCAAACGGGATGTGCGGTTTATCTTTTACCCATGTCTGCCGTATGAGCGCAATGAGCATCCCGATGCCAACGACCATTACAATTGCCCCGTGGTGGCCTCCTACCCGGAGGTGCTGCACAACAATCTGGATGTGCTGAAGGAGCGGGGCATCCCGTTTTTGTACCCGTATCTGCCCTATGACAATACCGAGCGTCTGGCCCGGCGGCTGTATGAGGAGCTGCAGGAGTACGGCGTCACCCGCCGTGAGGTGGAGGCGGCGGTGCTGGCGGCCCGGGAGGAGGAAGCCCGGGCGCAGGCGGATATCCGCCGCAAGGGGGAGGAAACCCTGCAGATGCTGAAGGCTACGGGACAGCGGGGAATTGTGCTGGCCGGTCGCCCTTATCATCTGGACCCGGAAATCCACCACGGGATCCCTGACCTGGTAGCGGGGATGGGGCTTGCCGTCTTAACGGAGGATTCCGTCGCCCATCTGGCAAAGGTAGAGCGTCCCTTGACCTTCGTGGATCAATGGATGTACCATACCCGGCTGTATGCGGCCGCTTCCCTGGTGGCCCGTGAGCCGAATCTGGAGCTGGTGCAGCTGAATTCCTTCGGCTGCGGCATCGATGCCATCACCGGAGACCAGGTGAAGGAGATTCTGGAGCAGTCCGGCCGGATGCATACTCTCCTGAAGATTGACGAAGGCAGCAATCTCGGGGCGGTGCGTATCCGCATCCGGTCTCTCTTGGCGGCGATGGAGGAGCGTCGGGCGCTGGAGCGGAGATGGGCGTCCTCCGGCGGTACGGCTGCGGCTGTGGCTGCAGCAGCGCCGGGTACAGGCAAACGCATCCGGAGACTGTTCACTGAGCAAATGCGCCAGACCCATACCATTCTGGTGCCGCAGATGTCGCCGATCCACTTCGAGCTGTTGGAGGAGGCCTTCCAGGCATCGGGCTATAATCTGAAGGTGATCACAACCACCGACAAAAAGACAGTGGATGCGGGGCTGCAGTTTGTGAACAACGACGCCTGTTTTCCGTCTATCTTGGTGGTGGGACAGTTGGTGTCGGCCCTGAAATCCGGCAAGTATGACCCGAAAAACACCTCTGTTATGATTACCCAGACCGGCGGCGGGTGCCGGGCTACCAACTACATTGGCTTCCTGCGCAAAGCTTTGGCGGATGCGGGCTTCGGGGACGTGGCCGTGATCCCTCTGGGCTTCACCTCCGAACCCTCCAACCCGGGCTTCAAGGTTTCCCTGGGGCTGCTGAACAAAAGCATTATGGCCTTTGCCTTTGGGGATTTGCTGATGCGGCTTTTGTACCGGACCCGGCCCTATGAGCTGGAGGCGGGAGCAGCGACAGCTCTTTTCCGGAAGTGGATGGAACACTGCAAGGCATCCGTCCGGTCCGGCAAAAAGAATGTGTATAAAGCTACGATCCGCAGCATCGTAGAGGACTTCGAGGACCTTCCCCTTCAGGACGGGCGCAAGCCCAGGGTGGGTGTGGTCGGCGAAATTCTCATCAAGTTCCATCCCGGCGCCAACAATGATATTGTGGGTTATCTGGAGCAGGAGGGTATGGAAGCGGTGGTGCCGGATCTGCTGGACTTTTTCCTGTACTGCATCTATGATTCGGACTTTTATTATAAAAAGCTCAACCGGACAGCAGGCAAGCATCTGGCCATGCAGGCCGTAACCAAAATTCTGGAGGGTTACCGTACGGAGATGCGGGCGGCTCTTTCCAAAAGCACCCGCTTTACACCGCCCCACACCATCATGGAGCTGACCCGCAAGGTGGAGGGGCTGGTATCTCTGGGCAATCAATGCGGAGAAGGCTGGCTGCTCACCGCCGAGATGGTGGAGCTGATCGAGGCCGGCGTTCATAATATCGCCTGCCTCCAGCCCTTCGCCTGCCTGCCCAACCACATTACAGGCAGAGGTATGTTCAAGGCGCTGAAGGAGCGTTACCCCCATGCCAATCTGGCGGCTATTGATTATGATCCCGGCGCAGCCGAGGTTAATCAGCTGAACCGGCTGAAGCTGATGATTGCCGGCGCCCTCAAGCAGAACCGGCCTGCGGAGGAAGAGGAAACTCCCTTGCCGGCGCCCGTTCAGACTGCCAAGGAATATTTATCCTTCTCCTGATACATCCTAACCCACAGGGGAATTCCTGTGGGAGGGGGCTTGACGGATGGAAGTGCTATCCGGTTATTTCGGCTACGGTGCACCGGCTTATTTGCCGATGTCCGACTGGCCCGGTATTCTGTTTTACTTTACGCTGTACGCCTGTATGGGCTGGATGCTGGAGCATGGTTACCACCGGGTGATGGAGGGGAGATTTGCAGGAGAGGGATTTTTGACGGGACCGTGGAAGCCGATGTACGGCTTCGCTCCGGTGCTGCTTCTTATGCTCTCCGGCCCGGATACACACCTGTGGGTGCTGGTCCTTCTGGCCTTTGCCGTGCCGACCGCAGTGGAATATGTAAGCGGGCTGATGCTCCGGCATCTGTTCCACAAGCAGTATTGGAGCTACGAGGGATGCCGCTTCCAGTTGGACGGTCTGGTGTGTTTGCGCTTCTCCCTGTATTGGACGCTGCTGGTGTTCGTAATGGTTTTTGTGCTCCAGCCCGCCGCGGCGTGGCTGTACCGGCTGGCCGGCCCCTTCTGGTATAACGGCGGCTGGCAGCTGATGCTGACGATGCTGCTGGTGGACATGGGCTGGACCGTGTTCAGATCGGCCAGGGCCTTGCGGCCTGTTGCCAAATAGGATTTATCTTATGATGAAGAGCCTCCGGCGTTGAAGTTATAGCGCCGGAGGCTCTTTATTGTAAGATGGCACCTGAAGCCCGGGAGCCAGGGAGTATAACTGCAAAAGTGCAGTTATTTTATGAGGCTTCGGCCTGAGAGGCGCCTCCAAATGCAAAAATGCAGTTATTTTCACCTGTACAGCTGTAAAAGGGCTATTTTCTCAAAAATAACTGCACTTTTGCAGGATGACCCGCCCAATGGAGGGGCGGCCCAGAAAATAACTGCACTTTTGCAGGATGGATTCATACCGCTCGGTGCCTTGCCTCCCACCAGCACGCCACCAGCACCCCACCAGCACCCCACCAGCACTTCGCCAGCGCCTGCATATTGCCAGAAACCCGGCCGGAACCTGTAAAAGGAAGCTGTCCCTTGCCAAGCTCAACGGCGGAGGGGCAGCTTTGTCTTGTTTTGTGCGAACCGTCCATGAAATTAGTTTGTAGCCTTTCCTGTCAGCCCCTATAATGATTAGTAGAAGAGATTCACCAGGAGAGGAAAGTGGACATGTTCCGCACAGGCAGATTTACGATTCGTTCCAAAATGATTGTCGGCTACATGATCATATTGTTATTCCTGGGATCAGCGCTGTTATTGCTGAATAATCAAATGGCGTCCCTGCAGCGGGCGATTGAATTTATAACCGAACACGACATTGCGGTCCATAACCTGGCGAACCAGGTGGAGAAGCATGTGATTGATATGGAAACCGGACAACGGGGATACATTATCGCCGGCGACGAGGCGTATCTGGAGCCTTATGTAACCGGCAAAACCCAGTGGCCGTTGGATTATGAGGAATTATCCACGATGGTGGAGGATAACCCCGGGCAGCAGCGGAAGCTGCAGCTGATTAAGTCGGGAATCGAGGAATGGATCAAAACCGCGGGAGAACCCACCATCGCTTTTAAGCGGGCGGGGGATACTGCAAGCCTTCAGAGCTTTTTCAAGGTGGATGCGGGCAAACAGATTATTGATCCCCTCCGCAAGCAGTTGGAGGATTTCCGCCAGTCCGAGCTGGCCTTGACCCAGGAGCGGGTCTCCGGCTTGAACGGGCAAAATACGGGCTTGCGGCTGGCCCTGACTATTATTTTCGCTCTTATTGTGGTGATATCCATTATTACGGGTACCATGCTGTCCAATTCCATTGTCAAAACCATCAAGGATGTTATCGCGGCCATCACCGAAATTGCCACGGCGGAAGGCACCCAGACGGGCAAACGGATTGTCACGCATACTCGGGATGAAGTGAAGGATTTGAGCGATGCCACCAACCTGCTCCTGGAGAGCCAGGAGAGACAGAATTGGCTGCAGACCGGGATTACTGAGGTAGCTACCTCTTATCAAGGCCAGTCCGACATTTCTCCGTTTGCGCAAGTTCTTGTCCGCAAGCTGGCAGAGCTGCTGGGTGCAGGCTTCGGTGTGTTCTATCTCCGTGCCGGCGACAAGCTGGTGAAATTCGCCTCTTATGCTGTGGGCGGGGATGATCCGGGAACGGAAAGCTTCCGTATGGGAACAGGGCTGATTGGCCAAAGTGCTGCCGAAAACCGGATCTTCCTGCTGGAGCAGGTTCCGGACCACCATATCAAGATCACCACCGGACTGGGGGCATCCAACCCCCACAGCGTACTGATTGTGCCCATTGAACATGAGGACCGTGTTTTCGGTGTCCTGGAATTTGCGTCTTTCGCCGTATTTACGCCCCAGCACCGGAAGCTTGTGGAGCAAACCCGCAGAACCATCGGCATGATGATTAATAATGTGCTAAACCAGATGGAGGTCAAACGTCTGCTGGAGGAATCCCAGGCCATGTCCGAGGAGCTGCAGCAGCAAACCGAGGAACTGACAGCCCAATCGGAAGAGTTGATGGCCCAGCAGGACGAGTTGAAGACAGCTAATGATTCTCTGCGCCAGTCAGAGATGCGCTTGAAGCTTCAGCAGGAGGATCTGGAAACCAACAATGAGGAGCTGACCAAACGCTCCGATCAGCTTCTCCAGAATACGCGGCGGATGCAGGAAACGAATGTGCGCATTGAAGAGCAGAAGACACTCCTGGAGCAGCAGGCCAATGATTTGATGACGGCCTCACGTTATAAGTCCGAATTCCTGGCGAATATGTCCCATGAGCTCCGGACCCCGCTGAACAGTCTGCTCATCTTGTCCCAGCTGCTGGCGGAGAACCGGGAGGGCAATCTGGAGACGAAGCAGATTGAGTTTGCGTCCACCATTCACTCGGCAGGGAGCGATCTGCTGCGGCTGATAGATGAAATACTGGATTTGTCCAAGATTGAATCGGGGCAAATGAACATTGAGCTTGAGCCGGTTTCCTGGGACGAAATCCTGGGCAGCCTGGAGCGCAGCTTCCGTACTCTGGCGGAGAAGAAGAATATTGATTTTCACTTAGAGCTGGAGGATGGCCGGCAGACGAAGGGGCTGGTAACGGACTCTCACCGGCTGCTGCAGATCTTGAAGAATTTGCTCTCCAATGCTTTCAAATTCACCAACCAGGGCCAGGTTCAGCTCCAGATCCGAACCGCGGAAGGCAAAAACGGACTGCCGGAGATCGCATTCAGCGTCGCCGATACGGGCATTGGCATAGCGGAGGAGAAAAAAGCGATTATCTTCGAGGCCTTCCAGCAGGCGGATGGATCAACCAGCCGCAAGTATGGGGGGACGGGGTTGGGCCTAACCATCAGCCGGGATATGGCTCTCCTTTTGGGCGGACGCATCGAGGTGGAAAGCCGGGAAGGAACCGGCAGCCACTTTACGCTATTCCTCCCTGCGTCTCCTAAGGTTGAGAGTGCGCAAACTTTGAAGGAAATTGCCGTTGCGGCTGTGGAGGAGACTCCTAGGTTTACTCTTCCTGCGCCTGACGTGCTGGCCCCTCTCCAGCGGGAGATAAATCCCCAATGGCTGGGAACGGCGGTCATCCCGGATGACCGGGAGGAGCTGCAGCCGGGGGACAGAGTCATGCTGATTATCGAGGATGACAGCCGTTTTGCGAAGATCCTGCTGGATCAGGTGCGGGAGCGCGGCTTTAAGGGAATTGTAGCACTGCAGGGGGATACGGGCCTGGCGCTGGCCAGGATGTACACGCCGGATGCGATTATTCTGGATATTGAATTGCCTGTTATCGACGGCTGGTCCGTGCTGGAGCGGCTGAAGCAGCAGCCGGATTTGCGCCACATTCCTGTCCACGTGATTTCCGTTGTGGATGAGCCGCAGCAGGG
The DNA here is from genome assembly GCA_023388055.1 of Bacillota bacterium. Lineage (GTDB taxonomy): Bacteria > Bacillota > Bacilli > Paenibacillales > NBRC-103111 > Paenibacillus_AR. Next base: position 363,855 of record JAEWGW010000025.1, read on the forward strand.
GCTGCTGATGGGCGCTATCGCCTATTTGCAGAAGCCCGTGGACCGGCAGGGGCTGGCAAATGCCCTGTCCCGGATCCAGCATTTCCTGGACCGCTCCGTAAAACGCCTGCTGATCGTAGAGGATGATGAGGTGCTGCTGGAGAGTATGGTTCATCTGATGGAGCATGATGATGTCATCATCAAAGGGGTATCCTCGGGTCAAGAAGCATTGGACGAGCTGGAGCAGAGCCATTATGATTGTATGGTGCTGGATCTTGGCCTGGGAGATATCTCCGGCTTCGAAATTCTGGACCGGATCAGGCAGAGGGAGGAGCTCCGCCAGCTCCCGATTATTATTTATACGGGCAGGGATTTGGACCGGAAGGAAGAAATGGAAATTCGCAAATATGCGGAGAGCATAATTATCAAGAATGTTAAATCCCAGGAACGGCTGTTTGACGAAACGGCGCTGTTCCTGCACCGGGTTGAGGCCGATCTGCCGGAAAACCGCCGGCTAATTCTCAAGAAGCTGTATAATGATGAGGATCTGTTCCGGGGCAAACGCATTTTGCTTGTGGAGGACGATATCCGCAACATCTTCGCTCTGACCAATGTGCTGCAGTCCTATCACTTGAACGTAACCTTTGCCGAAAATGGAAAAGAGGCTCTTGAGCAGCTGGAGAAGGATCCCGATTTCGACCTCATTCTGATGGATATCATGATGCCCGAACTGGACGGGTATCAAGCCATGACGGCGATCCGGCAAATGCCCGAGCTGGAGACGGTGCCGATTATCGCGCTTACCGCGAAGGCTATGAAGGAAGATCGGCAGCGCTGCATTGATATGGGCGCGTCCGATTATATCAGCAAGCCCATTGATATTGAGAAGCTGCTTTCCCTATTGAAGGTATGGCTATACAAGTAAAAGGAGGGGATGATTCATCCGACCCGATTACGGCGTTGTCTACTCCTCCGATGAAGCGGAGGCAAGCAGCCTGCATGAGAAGCTGGAGATCCAGCTTCTTTTGCAGGCCATTTATCAAGCTTACGGATACGATTTCCGGAATTACGCGTATGATTCCATCCGCCGCCGGATTCTGCATGCCATGAAGGTTATGGGGGAAAGGACGATTTCCGGCTTTATCCCCCGTATTCTCCATGATCCCCGCCAGCTGCATCTGCTTCTGGATTTGCTGATTGTCAACGTCAGTGAAATGTTTCGTGATCCTTCCATGTTCATGGAATTCCGGAAGAGGGTTATTCCCTTTCTGCGAACGTATCCGCACATCCTCATCTGGCATGCAGGATGCTCCAGGGGCGAAGAGGTGCTGTCCATGGCGATTCTGCTGGAGGAGGAGGGTTTGTACGATAAAGCGCGGATCTACGCCACCGATATTGACGAAGGTGCGTTGGCCTTTGCCCGGGAGGGGCAATATCCGCTCTCCATTATGGAGAAGTTCGCCGGCAATTACCGGCTGGCGGGAGGAACCCGGGATTTCTCCGAGTATTACACGGTGGAGCATAACGAGGCTAAGTTTCGTCCATCACTGCAGCGCAATGTAGTGTACGCCAGCCATAATCTGGTGACGGACCACTCCTTTAACGAATTCAACGTCATTATGTGCCGGAATGTGATGATTTACTTTGACCGCCAGCTCCAGAACCGGGTCCATCAGCTTTTCTATGACAGTCTAGCCATGTTCGGCTTTCTATCGTTGGGCAGCCCGGAAACCGTCTCCGTCTTTGCAGGTTCGGATTGTTATGAAGCGATTAACGAGAAAGAAAAACTGTACCGGAGAATTCAATAAGTGATAGAAATGAGGGAGATTCCCATTGGAGAGTGATAATTCCGTCAATATTCTGCTGGTGGATGACCACCCCGAGAACCTGCTGGCTCTCGAGGCTGTATTGGCGGACGAACCCTACAGGCTGATTCGTGCGAATTCCGGCTCGGAAGCGCTGAAATGCCTGCTGAGGGATGAAATTTCCCTAATCCTGCTTGATGTGCAAATGCCGGACATGGACGGCTTTGAGACCGCGCAGCACATTCAGGCGTATGAACGCTCCCGGCATATTCCAATTATTTTCTTAAGTGCTACCAGCAAGGATGCTATCCATCTTTCTGCAGGTTATTCTGCCGGTGGTATTGACTATATGGTGAAGCCCTTTGTCCCTCAGATTCTGAAGGCGAAGGTGCAGGCTTTTGTCCGGCTTTTCAACATGCAGCTGAAGCTGAAGCAGCAAACTGCCCAGCTTACCCTAGCCAACGAGTCCTTGGTGCAGGCGACGGAGCAGCTGACCAAGGCCGAGGCCCAGGCCAGGATTGTGATGGAAACCTCGCTGGACGCCGTTGTTGTGTTTGACCGCCGCGGGACGATTCTCCGGGTGAATCCGGCTGCAGCAGAGCAATTCGGGTACCCCTCCGACAAGCTGGTTGACCGCCCGCTGTCATTTATACTGCCAGGGCTGGTGACGTCGATCTTTCAGGAGATGATCGGAAAACGGTGGGAAACCGAGCTGCTGCGGCAGGACGGCTCCACGTTTCCTGCAGAAATTCAACTGGGGCATCCCACGGATGGAGGTCTGCTGTTTGCCTGCACCATCCGTGACATTACGGAGCGCAGGAAAGCGAAGGAGGCTTTGATCCAGGCGAAGGAAGCTGCCGAACGAACCTCCTCCTCCAAGTCAGGGCTGCTTGCTTTTTTGAGCCATAAAATCCGGGATCCCTTGAGCGGGGTGACGGGCATGATGGATCTTCTGATGGAGTCCGGTCTGGAGCAGGAGCAGCGGAAGCTTGCCGACATGATCATGCAGAGCGGCAATGTGATGGTGTCGATCATGAATAATCTGCTTGATTATTCCAGGCTGGAATCAGGAGGCATGGAGCTGGAGGAGGAGGCCTTTTCTCTGCGTGGCTGCCTGGAGCAGGTCAGAGATATTTTTGCAGGCCAGCTGAAGGCCAAACAATTGGATTTTGTGGTGATGATGGACCCCGAGCTGCCTGTCGCAGTGTTGGGCGATGCGGCCCGGCTGCGGCAGATTCTGATCCATGTGGTAGGTAATGCTGTAAAATTTACGAACGATGGGGGAGTTTATGTTTTTGTGCTGCAAACCGCCCGCACCGAAAACAGCGTAACCGCCGAATTCCTCGTGAAGGACAGCGGCATCGGGATTCCGCCGGATAAGGCGGATATGCTGCTTAACTCCTTCGCCCAAGGAGAGGATTCCAACGGAAGGATCTACAGCGGCGCCGGACTGGGGCTTCCCATCGCCAAGGCGTTGGCGGAGATGATGGGCGGTTCTATCCGCATTGAAGCTCCCGGAGAGCCAGGCGCACTGGTGGCCGTGCAGGTGGTCTTCCGCTTGTGCGGCTCTGCCGAAGCCAGGCTGCTGGATTTGGATCAAGCCATCCATCTGGCGGACGCCAAGGCGCTTGCGCCGATGCTCCCCCAGCAGATTCTGGTGGTGGATGACCGGGAGCTGGAGCGGAACCTTCTGCAGCATATGCTCCGCCACCTGGGTCATTCTGTGGAGCTTGCGGGAAACGGGGAAAAAGCTCTGCAGGCTCGGGCTTCGGGCCGGAGCTATGACCTGGTGATTGTGGAAATCCACCAGCCGGGCTTCAACGTAACAGAGCTGGGCAGAAGCTTGCAGCAAACCAGTCCCCCGGATGGGAATGAGACGCTGATCGCCGTGACTGACGATCCAAGCAAGGAACGGGAGAGGGCTTGCATGGAGGCGGGCTTCGCCGAAGTCATCCGTAAGCCTATCCGCATGGAGGGATTGCGTCAGCTTATCTTGCGCCATACCACCTAAGGTCAGGGGGGAGAATGATGCCGCGGCTTTTAAACACTAACGGGAGACTCTCAGAAACGTCAGCCCGATGGAGTTTAAGCCAACTTGAGCCTGCCGGTCCTGTCTGATCCGGACAGAGAATCCGCTATTTTCCCGGAATTGGCGCTTTTGTTCTTTTCGCGGACACAGGGGACGTTATTCTCGCTAAAGTCTGCCCGTATAGGGAATATTCGCCCATATAACGGCTTCTGAGTCCGCGAAAATCAGAAAAGACCGTTTTTTCGCCTAATAGCGGATCCTCTGTCCGTTGGGGCCATCATCCGCCTGCTTGCAACCATGCAGAGCCGGTATGGGCACACCGAAAAAAGCTGAGCAGAAAACATGCGTTTTTCTGCCCAGCTTTTCCTTTTTGAACAACCTCCTAATTTTACAAAAATTTCCTATTATTCTTCTTGCCATCAAAGGTAAAGAGCACCGACTTATCCTCCACTACCGTCTCCAGATGGATGGTTTTGCCCCAGAGGCGGTGAACATGGGGTAACGTACGCTCCACATATTTCAGATCCAGCTCCACACCCTCGTACATATGCTTCAGGAACAGCTCCCCGTTCCCCGTATGGTTCCCGTCAGTGATGACCAGATAAGGAAAACCTCCGTTGACCCGGGCATATACCAGCTGATCCCGGATATGCTCCCAGGTTTTGTCGGTGATTTTCCATTCGACGCCCTTCTTCTCGAATACGTAGAGATCCAGATCCTCCACCAGCTGTTTGGTCAGGTAGTTACGGATGAAGGAGGTGTCGGAATCAAATTCCCGGACCTCGAAGATCTTGGCCCGGCCTTGGCCCGGCTTCCGCCCGGACCGCCGGATATCCTCCTCGCTGGGCTCATCCCAGCGTTTCTCTATGTCCTCCAGGATTTTCAACCCCAAATAATAAGGATTCAGACTGTTCCGGGAGGGCTGCACCACACCCGAATTCAGCTTGGAGTATTCGATGGTTTCTTCGCTGGTCAAATCAAGCTCCCGGAGAATTCGCTGATGCCAGTAGGAAGCCCAGCCTTCGTTCATAATTTTCGTCTCCATCTGGGGCCAGAAGTAGAGCATCTCATCCCGCAGCATGGTCAGAATATCCCGCTGCCACGGCTCCAGGATGGGAGAATATTCCTGGATGAACCAGAGGATATCCTTTTCCGGCTTAGGGGGGAAACGTTTGGGCGTATCCTCTGCTACGGCATCCCCTTCCGTCTCCAGCTCCCACAAGTCCTCGTAGCCGGTGGTTTTGACGAATGCCCCCTCCGCCTGGTCCATGATTCCGTCGCCGTCCATATCATACCGGTTGGGACGGTAAGGGCGCACCAGATCCGGGTCCACATGCTCCTGGATAGCCAGCACCGCATCGATAAACTGCTCCACCCGGTCGGTGCCGTATTTGATCTCATAGGACCGGATCCGCTCTGCTGTAGCCGACATGCTCTCCACCATGTTCCGGTTGGTTTTGGAGAAACGGGCATTGTTCTTGAAGAAGTCGCAGTGGGCCAGCACGTGGGCGACAATCAGCTTGTTCTGGATGAGGGAATTGCCGTCCAGGAGAAAGGCGTAGCAGGGGTTGGAGTTGATCACCAGCTCGTAAATTTTGGAGAGGCCGAAGTCGTATTGCGTCTTCATCCGGTGGAAGGTCTTCCCGAAGCTCCAGTGGCTGAAGCGGGTGGGCATACCGTACGCGCCGAAGGTATAGATGATATCCGCCGGGCAAATTTCGTACCGCATAGGGTAAAAGTCCAGGCCAAAGCCTGTGGCGATTTCGGTGATTTCGGCGATCGAACGCTCCAGTGCGTTGATTTCATCCTGGTGCAAGGTGGGTTCCCTCCTTAAGTCTATCCTGATACGGCTCTCGGGTGCAGCCGGATAGTCTGTACGATACGGATATAAAGGTTCGTAACAGTTTATGAGTGAAAAAGGAGGGATATTCTATGGCTCCGCGAGATGGGGAGAGGCGTTTCTCAAATGTACCTGCTTATTACTTCCATATTTGCAGGTTTAGCGGGGGAGATGTCGAATATGAGTAATATTGAATCTATGGAACTAGCAAGTAGCAATCCTATGTCTTTAGGAGGGGCCTGCATGGTTGGAAACTTCAGCTTTCTGGCAAGCCGGTGGAAATTGCTGTCTGACTTGGGGGAAATGTCAGAGCGAAATGTGTATGTTGACCCGAACACCTCTCTGATCAAGCTTCGGATGTTCGGTGAAACGTTAACGAAATTTATGAGTGCCCTCGAAGAGCTGGAAGAATCCAGAACGATGACCCAGGTGGATAGGCTGAACCAATTACAGCGGGAGGACCTGCTGACGGATGAGATCGTGGAGATGCTGCACACCCTTCGCAAGATCGGTAATAAAGCCGCACATGAAGCAGGTTATGGAACCACTATAGAAGCACTCGCATGTACGCAGCTTGCCTTCCGGTTGGCTGTTTGGTTCATGCAAGTGTACGGGGATTGGGATTTCCCGACACCGGACTATGTCCAGCCTGTCCGGCAGGAGATCATTGGCAACCAGGAACAATTGGAGCAGTTGGCCCGTTCCTACGATGAGAAGGTGGAACGGCTGCAGCAGGAGCTGGAAGCTGTACGAGAACAGCAGACAACGATATCAACGGAAGTGAAGAACAAGCGCAAAACCAGATCCAAGCAGGCTGGCAGTGCGTTTGCCTTATCCGAAGCGGAGACCAGGCTGATCATTGATGAGAAGCTGCGCCAAGCCGGGTGGGAAGCCGATTCCCAGACGTTGCGATATGGTTTGGGTACTCGGCCTGAGAAGGGGCGCAACCTGGCTATTGCGGAATGGGCCCTGAAGAGCGGGTATGCGGATTACGCCCTGTTTTGTGGCTTAGAGTTGGTTGGAATCGTTGAAGCAAAGCGAATCAGCCGGAATGTGGAAGCCGATATTGCGCAAGCGAAGCTGTATGCCATGCAGGTTATCCGGCACGGCGATGAGATCATCCATGGACCTTGGGGCAATTATCAGGTTCCGTTCCTCTTCTCTACGAATGGGCGTCCATATCTGGAGCAATTGAAGCATATGTCCGGGATCTGGTTCCTCGATGCGCGTAAGTCAACGAACCATCCGCGTCCGCTCCAAGCGTGGTACTCGCCGCAGGGGCTCAAAATTCTGCTTCAGCAAGATTCGGAGCAAGCTACCAAAGCGCTGCAGGATGAGTCACTGGATTACCTCAAACTGCGTCCGTATCAAGAGGAGGCCATCCTCTCCGTGGAAGGGGCGATTGAGAACGGGCAGCGCAGTATTCTGCTCGCCATGGCTACAGGACGGTCGTCAGCAGATCAACGGTGACTACGATGCTTGGCAAACGTTCATTTACCTCCAATTGAAGAGCAATTCTCGATAGTGAAGTTACTTGACTCTTTATGGAATAAAGAACAGTGTTCCAAAGCAGTATCGAGCAGTATTATTCTCTTGATAATTTGACACAATCAATATTGTTTTCAGCATTTGCCGGTAGATTAGTTACAGATGATATAAGTGAAACAAGCCCAATTAATTTGTTATTAGAAAGTATGTCAAGAATATAATAATTAAGGAAAATATTAACTTTATTTACAATTACACCATATTAAATGGATACATTGTTAGTTCCGACAAATCCAAAACAACATTAGCTGCCATAAGCAAATCCAACCCTAGAAGCCCATTAAACTCAAGCTTCTCATGTAAAGCGCCAACATCAAGCTTAAAGTTCTCAATCCGGAAGTCACCTAGCATAACGGAATCAAACGATTTTCTAAAGCAGCTCTCCTCGCCACCGATGCCGAAGGCACTAACAATCTCGTCTCCATTTTCAAAATAAACACCAATATCAGTCACAGCATCGGCGGACAGGAGCGTATGGGAAGCGCCGGTATCAATGACCAGCTTGTCGATGGTGAGAGCCTGTCCCTTATAATTTATCGTAATCGATGTTTGCAGCAGTCCGTCAACAAGTTCAATTTTCATATTTAACGACTCCTCGCAAGCCACGAAGATTACGGAGTTCAATCTTCAACTCTTCATTCGAGGTATGAGAGACAATAATTCCATCTTTCGAACGAAGTAATTCCTGAGTTGCTTCCTTGGGATCCTGAATGGCTTTGACCAATGCAACTTCATCCACGTATTTGGTATTGCCTTCGGTATGGGACGCGAGAATCTGCAGTTTAACGTATTGGTCGGGGTAAATCTTTCGGACTTCCTCCCATTGCATGACTGGCACCTCCATAGGTTTCTGATCTCTCCATTGTATCAAAAAACAAGCAATAAGAAAGCTCTCTCTACGATCCCAGATCGCTCACGGAGAGCTTCTTAGCGTAAGCTCCTTGGCGAAACGATTTAAACCTTCGTTTATAATCTTCCTCTCCCAGAAATACAGCATCTCTCCGCGGCATTCCCTCTGCCGGTGCATGCCACGGGTCATGCTGATCTGGTTCAAGCGACGGATGGCAGGTGGTGGGCTGTATTCCTGGGTATCCGCCCAGTCGGGTATCCCATGCAGCATCATCTCGGCAGGGAAACCTTCCTGGCACCGGTCACCTGGACGGAGGATGGCTGGCCTATCATCGGGGACAAGGGGACGTTATCTGAGCCCATGATTGGCGGGAACGGATCACGGGAGGGCGGTGACCATGTTGATATCCGCGATGATTTCGATGAAGCCATCCTTGCTCCATGGTGGAATTTCCTCCGTGTACCGGACCCGGCCAACTGGTCACTCTCCCGGCGGAGCAGCTGCTTAACGCTGTATGGTGCCCCGGCTGCATTGAATGAAACGGGCCCGGTTGCTTTTGTCGGCCGAAGGCAGCAGCACTTTGTTTGCCGTATCGCCGCACAATTGTCGTTCATCCCACAGCGCGACGGTGAAGAGGCCGGAATCACGGTGTATATGAATGAACGCTTCCATTATGAGCTGGCGGTAACGCAGCTATGGGGGGGAGAGGAGGCTTATTTTCCGTAGAAGGCTGGGTACGTTGTGGAAGGTAGAAAAGGAAGTGTCCTGGCCGGACGATACGGTTATATTGACGGTTCAGGCAGATAAAACACATATTCCTTCGGGTATTCTGCCGGAAGTGGCGAGGAGCCGGTCCCGATGGGCATGGGGGAATGCGGGCTGTTGTCTACTGAGGTGGCCGGAGGGTTTACAGGAGTGTTTATTGCCATGTATGCAACAGGAAATGGCCAACGCTCCGCTGCACCTGCTGAATTTGACTGGTTTCTGTATGAAGGGCTGGAGTAGAACAGCGTCATCTGTAGCGGGGGAGGATGGGCAAAATCCGATAGCAATGGGGCAAGATTTCGCCTAGCTTTCATCCGGGGTTTTTCCTATAATCAGATCAGACTCCCATGCTGATGATGGGTATGGGCCAAGTTAATCCTGATAAGGGGCGACAGAGATGGCGAAACGAATTAAAGTTACCATATGGAACGAAAACCGGCATGAGCAGACTAGCGAAAAGGTGCGGAGCGTGTATCCCAAGGGAATTCATGGGGCGTTGGCGGATGGATTGGGCATAGAGGAGAATCTGGAGATTGTGACGGCCACTCTGGATGAGCCGGAGCACGGTTTGACGGAGGAGCGGCTGGCCGGTACGGATGTGCTGCTGTGGTGGGGGCATACTGCTCATGGCGACGTGTCTGAGGTAGTGGTGGAGCGGGTGTATCAGCGGGTGCTGCAAGGTATGGGCCTGATTGTACTCCATTCCGGCCACTTCTCCAAAATTTTCAAAAAGCTGATGGGCACCTCCTGTGATCTGAAATGGCGGGAAATCGGCGAAAAGGAACGCCTGTGGGTGGTATCCCCCGGGCATCCCATTGTGGAGGGAATCGGCGAATGCTTCGAGCTCCCCCACGAGGAAATGTACGGGGAGCACTTCGATATCCCCCAGCCCGACGAGACGGTGCTGGTCAGCTGGTTCGCCGGAGGCGAGGTGTTCCGCAGCGGCTGCACCTTCCACCGGGGCCAGGGCAAAATCTTCTACTTCCGCCCGGGTCATGAAACCTACCCGACTTATTACAACGAGCAGGTGCTGACGGTGATCCGCAATGCGGTAAGCTGGGCGGCCCCCACGGGCAGGGAGTACCCCAAATACGGCAACTCCCAACCCTTGGAGCAGGTCCCGGTGTACGAGTAGACCGGATGCAGCTCCCAAATCCAAGAACCTCCGTAATCCGCGGTTATGCTGCGGGACGGAGGTTTTTACATCATCATGATTAGAGCGTGTTTGCAAACCGCTGGAGGGGAGCTACCCGCTGGAGACAACACGCTGGAGACAACACGCTGGAGACAACACGCTGGAGGACAGCCCACTGGAGACAACCCGCTCGAGGGCAAACCGTTGGAGGACATCATTCCAGAGGCTTTTCGCCCTCTTGGGTGCGCAGAAATGATAGCGAACCGCAAATGTATGCTATTTGGATAAAACGCACGTAAAAGGACCTCAAAAACGGGAATAGCGTACATTGTTTGGCGCTTACATGGTTAAAAAGAGCCGCTAATGAGGCGATAGCGATCATTGTTTGACGCTTACATTTGGCCAGCAGGCGTCTGCCGGAGTGTACAGGAGTATGCAGGCGTAGCTGAGTGTGCTGAAGTGTGCCGGAGTGTACAGGAGTGTGCAGGCGTAGCTGGAGTGTGCTGAAGTATGCAGGCGTCTGCCGAGGCGCCTTTTACAGAAACCTTACAAGAAGATAATGCTCCGCAAACACACGCACGCTAATATAGGAGCAAGCAGTTGAATAGACAATCGCATACCGGTAACGGGTGGAGTCATGGAGAGAAAACCCGGAACAGCAACGTTTTCTTCGGCGCAGGCGCCAGGGGCTGTTTCGGGTTCTTTTTTTATATGATAGGAGAGTACCCCTACAAAAGAATAGGAGTGGTGGCAATGAAGCTGATCGTCATGGGAGATCTGCATTATCATCAGGCGGATGAAGCGGTCCCGGAATGGCTGGAGGCCAGAGATGAGTTTTATGGGACGCTTTTGGACCGGTACCTGGAGCTGGAAGGGGATGTGCATATTTCGTTGGGGGATCTCACCAACTATGGACGCACGGAGGAGCTGCGGGAGGTGTACCGGCTGCTTAACCGCAGGCCCCGCAATTTCTACCATGTACTTGGTAACCATGATCTGTATGCCCAGCCGCGGAAGCAGGTGCTTGAGCTGACGGGGCAAGCCCGTTACCGGTCGGTGGAGACAGATGCGGCTGTATTGGTTTTTTTGGATACGGCCAAGGAGATGAATGTCGCCGATTGGAGCGGGGATGTGGATGAGCGGCAGTTAGCCTGGTTATCCGATGTGCTGGAGGCGTCCGGCGACAAACCTGTGCTGGTATTCGCCCACCACCCCGTCTACGACACTACCGCCCGTTCCACTGACAACAAAGCGTCGGTTCATCCGGATATTCCCCTATGGGAGGTGCTGCAGCGCAAAACAGGCACTGGTGTTTATTTCAATGGCCATACCCATGTGGATTCCATCGCAGAGAAGGGCAATTGGACCTTTGTGCAGGTATCCGCCTGCCTGGATCAGCATGCCTTCCGGGTAGTGGAAATTGGGGACACGGAGATCCGCGTTACGGCAGCGGAGGTGGATGTGCCTGAGCTTCAGCTGCACACCCCCGTTATCTTCCGGTATATGGAGCATTTCCACCCCACCACGGAAGCACGGGGGACGGAGGGGGATCGGGAGACAAGCATTCCATTGGTCCGGGAGTCCGTACAACGGTAGAAGGCTGTACCGCAATCTTATGCTCTTCAAGGCTCTGCAGCATGCTGCGGGGCTTTTTTTGCCATTTCGCAGGGTCATATCCAAATCTTTCAACTTAAAATTTTATTCAAATAGATAGAGTCACTACGCGGGCGTAGCTCTTTTGGCATATCTTGTACAAATGAAGGATGAGGGGATGATAAGGTATGCCAGATGAGACTAACGAAATTTTACAGCGCTTAACACGAGTGGAAACCAAATTGGATATGATCCATTCCGCCCGTGATATTGGCATGGATGCGTTGCAGGCTACTCGGGCGTTGCAGGTGAGGGTGGAGGAATTGCGGGATGAAGTGGAGCAACTGCGCAACAGACAGGCGGATTTCCAAAAATGGCTGCTCGGGATTCTCATAAGCTCGGGGGGATTATTCGTAGCGTCAGTGGGCCTCCTGTTCCGTATGCTGGGTATATAAAACTTGACCGGACCTTTTCTGAGCGTAAGCCGGAGGGGGCCGGTTTTTTCTTCTACTCAAAAAAAGACAAACCCAATCAAGAAAGTTCAAAGATGAAAAAACGGGAATCCTGGCGAATTTACGGGATATTCAAAAATGTGCAATAGACGTTGAAAAAATAGAGATGGTAACATGTGGACAGGTTGTTGCAAGACTACTGGAAATAAATATTGTTAATTTAACCGCTTACATCAGCGGTGGGAGGTGAAAGGGGGCAGGGCCTGGCGTTTTCAACGGCTGGGGCACGTAAATATATTTCATCATAAGGAGTGAGTAAAGCGTGGGTTGGATGAAAAGAAAAAAATCAATGATATCTGCTATGTTGGCACTTGTATTGGTGCTATCCCAAGCTGTTACCGTATTGGCTGCAGATCCGGACTCGCAACAAAATGTAAGCGGTGACAGATCCACTGTTATCGATCAGGTGTATAATTCAGTGGGGTCAGCAGTGTATTCTACGGATTTTGGTGATTCGGAACCTCTTACCCCCGTCAACTGGGGATTTACAACAGCTACCAGTGCAATGTTGAGTGTTTATGGAGCCGATGTAGGGGGAAATGCTACCTCCAAGCTGGCTTTTACACAGACCAATCAGTCTGGCGGACGTGTGGCAGCTAAAAAGTTGGAAAAGCCTGTAACCGGCGGTCAAATGCTGGTTCATTTTGATTGGTATCCCGGTATGCTTAATGATAAAGGCAAAAATCCGGAGAACAACGGCGGCGACTTCAGACTGTTCGATAATTCGGGGATGACTTTTTTCACCATACGAAATATCAAAGACCAGCCGCTTGCTTTTTTTGCCGGCTCCCAGCCACTCACCAATACCCAATTTACAAACCCGAACAGCTGGTACACGATTGATGTTTACATCGATTTGTCAGCCGACCAGATGATTTTTGGTATGAAGGAAAAAAGCACCGGTATTTACGAGGAGCATACGATTTCCATTAAGGATGTTGTATTTGACGGTTTCATTGATTCGATCAAGCTGGTGGGGATACGTACCTCCGGAAATAACATTACCTGGTCCACTTATTTGGACAATTTCAGCATTCACCGGATTGCGGTGCCCGATAATACCATTATTAAGGTGAATAAACTTCCGTACCATACGGTTTTTGTCAACCAAACAACCGCTGATGTAAATTCCATCGGACTTCCGGCTACGGTAACATTGACGTTAGCGGATAACAAAAAGGTTTCTGCAACGGTAGCCCAATGGAGTTCAGCAGATGGAACATGGGATCCGCAGAAAGAAGGGATTTACAAGTTTACCGGAACTGTGATTACACCTGATGGTTTATCCAATGACTTAAACCGCAGCTTGGCCATTTGCTACGTGTATAACCGGTTGAATGCTCCTGAACAAGCCCGTTCAGTGGAATGGCTGGACAGAGGCGCAGTAGCTCTTAAAGCAGACAACGGCATCTTCGTAAGCTGGAGATTGCTGGCCACTGAGTATGCTGAGGATGTAGCCTTTAATATTTACAAAAATGGTGTGAAGCTAAATGCTGCTCCTCTGGTGGCTTCCAACTATAAAGATGTTAACGGAGTTGCAGGGGATAAGTATACCATTGAAACCCTGCTTCACAATGAGGCGGTAGAAAGCACAGATGTTACTGCTTCTGCCCAGGATTATCTGGCCTTCCCCTTGCAAAAACCCGAGGGTGGCGAAACGGACAGCGGCACTTACACCTACAGTGCAAATGATGCTTCGGTAGGCGATTTGGATGGTGATGGAGAATACGAAATCATTGTGAAATGGTATCCCTCCAATGCCATTGACAGCTCTCAGACGGCCATGACAGGTCCGACTATTTTCGATGCGTATAAGCTGGACGGCACTCTTCTCTGGCGGATGGATATGGGTCTGAATTTGACCTCTGGCGCTCATTACAACCAATTCATCGTTGCGGATTTCAATCAGGACGGCAAAAGCGAAATGATGATTAAAACCGCAGATGCTACAGTGGTTTACGGGACAACGGATGGCAAATACGACAGCAGCAAGGTGATCAGTGTCATTGGTGATATCACCAAAAACGGGGAATATGTGAACAGGGAAAACAATAACGGGCATATTATCGGCGGACCGGAATTTATGACCGTATTTGAAGGGAAAACAGGTAAAGCAATCGATACCGTGAATTATGCGTTTCCGCTGGGTGAGGATGGCGGAGCATCTTGGGGCGATACCTGGTGGAACCGTTCCGACCGTTTCCTGGCAGGATTAGCTTACTTGGACGGGAAGAAACCCAGTGCTGTATTCGGCAGAGGGTATTATGAACGGACAACTTATGTCGCTTACAGTCTGGTAGACGGCAAGCTGGTTGAGGAGTGGACCTTCGATTCCGCTCAAGAAGGAAGAGGCAAAGGGTTAGGCTTCCACAGTGTGTCGACAGGTGATGTGGATAATGATGGAAAGGATGAAATTGTAGCCGGATCGTTGACGTTGGATCATGACGGTTCCATCCTCTATACCATGGATGGCAACATGCAGCGTGAGATGGGATCCCATGGGGATGCTCTTCATCTGGGTGCCTTCGACCCGGACCGGGAAGGCCTTCAAGTATACGGTGTGCATGAGGTTCCGGAGGTTGCTTCTGTAGAGCTTCATGATGCGGCAACCGGCGAAACCCTGCAATCCTATTATGCATACAAGGATACCGGACGGGGACTGATAGCTAACATTACCCCTTCGGCAGGCCATGAATTCTGGGGAGCTGCGGGTTCAACGATTGCAGAAGGCGGAGCGGTATATAATGTGCAGACTGGCGCTGAGCTGTTCCCTAAACCCGGCTTATCTGTGAACTTCGCCCTGTATTGGGATGGAGATCTGCTGCAGGAATTAATGAATGGAGCATACAATGATAATGTCAAGAATGGCCCTGTTGGCAATATTGTAGGTGGTTCTTCCATTACCAAATATAATAACCAGACTAAAGCGGTGGAAACGCTGCGGACATTCCCGGACACCGTAAGCAGCAATGGAACGAAAGCAACCCCGACGCTGCAGGCGGATATTCTCGGTGACTGGCGCGAGGAGATTGTGCTGCCAACTGCCGACAGCTCCGAAATGCGTATTTACAGCACAACTGCACCAACGGAATACCGTCTCTATACGCTGATGCATGATCCGGTTTACCGCAATGCGATTGCTGCACAGAACACGGCATACAATCAGCCTCCCCATCTCAGCTTCTATCTGGGTGAGGATGTGAAAAGTACGGTTTTGGCTGGTGGTCTAAAGGTGCCAAATGTGAAATACACCAATGAAAAGCTGCCTTATGCCGTAGAAAATATCAGCTTTACCGATTTTGCCGGAAATGCTGTAACCCACTTGGCGGGTTCCGGAGATATTCTCGTGAAAGCCACTGTCCGTAATCAAGCGAAGAGCACCCAAGATGTAACACTGATCGTGGCTTTATACAATGCAGACAACACCATGAAGAACTATTCTCTTGTGAAATGGAATTCCAAAAACGGCCTAGAACAGACCTTACAAGCGGGCTTCCATTTGCCGGATGATGTGCAGGGCCATAAGGTGAAGGTGTTCGTTTGGAATAACACCACTGATATGAAACCCTTTTCCAATGTAGAAATTCTGGAGTAGCAAAGGGAAGTGGGGATATGTCACTGCGGCATATTCCTGCTTGCCGTGTAAGATTTAAGGAAACACAATTATTAGCGGAGGAGGGTGCTCGTTGAAGAAGTTTACAAGTTTGCTGATTCTTGCATTAGTATTGTCATTGTCCGGCTTTCAACATGTTTTCGCCGAAGGCCTGCGTGCAACAGTTGATCTGAATAATACCAACGGCCTGGTATCCGTGGCAGGTCAAGGAGCAACGCCGGGATCTGCCGTTACCTTGCAGGTGATGAGTCCTGCAGGAAAGCTGGATATGATTGACCAGACAACGGCTGATGCTGAAGGGGATTTTTCATTTCAATACAAAACTGTTCTTAGCGTTGAAGGAACATACACCGTGAAAATCGGCGGTGGAGGTATAACCGGAGTTGTCTCCCAGAGCGTAAAATATACAAAGCCGGGAACGGAGCCGACACCAACACCGGAGCCAACGGTAACACCAAGCCCAACACCAACACCGGAATCAACTCCTGATTCCACTACCTCAGGTGGCGGTTCTGTCCCAACCTCCACTCCATCTGTACCTGTTAACACCGATGGTTCCGTCTCCGTCACCCTGCCAGGCAAGTTCAATGAAACAACCCAACGCCAGGAAGCGGCGCTTTCCCTGACTGCGCTGCAGGATGCATTGGGCAAGGCAGTGGCTGGAACAGACGGGATCAAAAAAGTAACGCTGAAGCTGGACGGCACCGCCGGTGCTTACCTGGTGCAGCTGCCGGTGGAGGCGCTGCGCGCGGCTGGCAGCAAGCATGAGCTGACCCTGTTCAGCAGTGCAGGCGAGGTCACGCTGCCTTCCTCCATGCTGAGCACCTTGGAGCTGAAGTCCGGCACCACTGTTGCCATTTCCCTGACAACCGGTAAGCCAGAGCATGCGGCGGACAAGAAGGTCATTGATGTGTCGCTCCTTCTGGATGGCAAAGCTGCTGCTTGGAGCAACACGAGCGCACCTGTACAGGTAGCGATTCCGTATCAACCGGCTGCAGGTGAGGATGTGGAGAAGCTGTCCGTCACCTATATCGCTGCATCCGGGGAGCGGACGCCGGTTTATAACGGCCGCTTCGATGCGAAGAAGGGAGCTGTGGTATTTACCACCTCTCACTTCAGCAAGTTTGCGGTTACCTACACGCCCAAAACCTTTAGCGACCTGGAAAATTACACCTGGTCCAAACAGGCGGTTGAGGTGCTGGCTTCCAAGGGGATCATCAACGGCACCAACGATACGCTGAAAACCTATGATCCGGCCAAATCTGTGACCCGCGCCGATTATACGGTATTGCTGGTCAAAACACTGGGACTTACTGCTGAAGCAACCGAGAACTTCAAGGATGTTGCTTCCGGGAACTATTATGCCGAAGCAGTAGCGGTTGCCAAAAAGCTGGGCATCGCGCAAGGCGGGGAGGATGACAGCTTTAATCCACAGGCTCCCGTCACGCGGCAGGACATGATGGCCTTGACCGTGCGGGCCCTCAAGGCTGCCGGCTATTCCCTCAACGGAACAGCCAATGCGCTGGATGCTTTTACTGACAAAGCGGATGTAGCGGCTTACGCTCGTGATGCGGCGGCGGCCTTGGTTTCCGCCAAGCTCATTGACGGCTACAACGGGCAAATTCATCCCCTGGGTCAAGCCACCCGGGCCGAAACAGCCGTGTTTATGTACCGGATTTATATGCTGCAATAGGTTATCTATCATGTAAGTAAAACCGTCCGTCTGCCGCACACCTGTGCGGAGGCGGGCGGTTTTTGCCTTCCTCCGGCGGCTAACGGAATTCAGGAGCGCTTAGAGGCTAAATCCGGCGTATATGTTGCTTTAACGGAACTCAGCGACTGTTAGCGAAGATTTTCGCCGCCTAATTCCACCCCAAGCCCACGTAAGGGCGTCTGAGTTCCTTTAGAATGCGGGCAGACGGTTTTTCGGCGTTTAAGAGTCGCTGAGTTCCGTTAGCGGTGAAGGCGTTGTAGATAGTGCGAAGCCCCCGAAGCCCCACTCGGAGAGCAGCGCCTCCTTGACGCCACTTTACACGCAAGGGATAATGAGGATATTCAAGCAGAACGAGTTATTTTCTGGAAGAAGGAAGGTCGGTTTATGAAAACGACAATCAAGGATTTTGCGTTGTCGGACACTGCTGCGGTGATCCGCAAGCGGATGTCCGTCCGGAACTACGCGGCGCGTCCGATCAGTGAGGAAGACTATGAGGCGATTGCCCAGTATGCGGCTGATCCAAGCCGGCTCACCGGACCCTTCGGCGGCATCACCCGATTGGATGTGGTGAAGGTCACCGGCGCCGTTTCGGAAAAGGGGATCAAGCTGGGGACCTACGGGATGATCAAGAATCCCCAGGCGTATCTGGTGGGGGTTATACCCAAGGACAACAACAAAACCGCGCTGCTGGATTTTGGCTACGCCTTCGAGAAGCTGGTGCTGTTCCTGACTGACAGGGGAATCGGCACATGCTGGATGGGCGGCACCTTCAACCGCAATTCCTTCGGCAGGGAAATCAATCTGGCCGATCAGGAAACCATTCCTTGCATCACGCCCATCGGCTACCCGCAAGGAAAGGAAGGTTTGCTCCGGTCCGCTATGCGGACCCTGGTGAAGGCCGATAACAAAAAAGGCTGGAGCGAGCTGTTTTGTGATGGCGCTTTTGGCCGTCCTCTGGAGGAGAAGGCTGCAGGAGCCTTTGCTTTGGCGGTGGAGATGGTCCGTCTGGGGCCTTCCGCATCCAACAAACAGCCCTGGCGGCTTGTGCTGTCTGAGGACCGGACAGCCGTCCACCTGTACCTGGCGCATACTCCAAATTACAGTGAAGTGATGCAGCGGACGGACATGGGTATTGCTATGAGCCATTTTGAGCTGGGATGCGGCGAGGCGGAAGTAGAGGGAAGCTGGGTGCAGCGGGATCCCCAGCTTGTGCTGCCGGATGCCCGGACGGAATATATCGCCAGTTGGGTGGTTAAAGCCTGACCGGCACCAACCAGCACCAAAAGCCCTCTCCCATTACAAAGGGAAAGGGCTTTTTGCTTTGGCGGCGACCAGCTAAGGCTTCAGCAGCACCTTAATCGCATGATCCTCTTTTTTATCGAAAATATGGTATCCATGCTCCGCTTCGCTCAAGGGAAGGGTATGCGAGATAATATCCGTCGGGTCGAATACCTCCTCCTTAATTTGCCGGTACAGCTCCGGCACGAAGTGAATGACCGGCGCCTGTCCCATCCGAAGCGTAATGTTCCGGGCGAATAAATCGCCGAAGGGAAAGGCGTTGTAATTCATGCCATAAACCCCGGTAACCTGAATGGTGCCGCCCTTGCGCACCAGCTTGGTAGCCATCCGGAACGCGCCGAGGCCTCCACCCTGAAGCTTCAGTAGGGTTTCCACCACCTCAAGCACAGTTTTTTCCGCATCCAGCCCCACGCAGTCAATGACCACATCCGCTCCGCCCCCGGTGAGCTCCTCCAGATGCCCCAGCAGATTATCCATGGTTTTGAAGTTGAAGGCCTCCACCTTGTTGGTGCGCCGGGCATGTTCCAGCCGGTAATCCACATGATCCACGGCAATGACCCGCTTCGCTCCTTTTTGCCAGGCAAACTTTTGCGCCAGAAGCCCCACCGGTCCGCATCCCAGAATGATAACGGTATCCCCGTCCTTCACCCCGGCGTTCACCACACTCCAATAGGCCGTAGGCACAATATCGGAGAGGAACAGCAGCTTTTCATCCGGCAGCTCGGCATCCTCCGGCACCTTAAATGGCATAAAGTTGGCGTAGGGGACCCGTATATATTCCGCCTGGCCTCCCGGATAACCCCCATAGGTATCGCTGTAGCCGAAATATCCTCCGGTATCCCCATGCAGGAACGGATTGCTTTCGTCGCATTGGCTCTCCAACTGGTGGGTGCAATACCAGCACTGGCCGCAGGACACATTGAAGGGAATAATGACCCGGTCGCCTTTTTTAACGCTGGTGACCTCCGGTCCCGCCTCCTCCACAATGCCCATCGGCTCGTGGCCGATCACGAAGTCCTTGGGAGTATTGGGGATTTCCCCGTTAAACAGATGCAGATCCGACCCGCAGATGGTGGTGGAGGTGATGCGGACAAGGATATCATCAGGCTTTTGCAGCGTGGGATCGGCCACCTCCCGGACCTTGACCCGGCGCATGCCCTGGTAAGTTAAAGCTTTCATTCGTTTCATTCTCCTTTGTGTTTCGATATTTTGCCTAGCATTTCCAAAGGGATCGATCCATATGCCAAAAACGGATAACGGCTTCATCTCTTTTGTTCCATGTTCACCTGTTTGTCCAGAACCTTTGCAAATCCCCTGAAAAATCTGAGAAAAATGATTGATTTTCCAAACGGCCCGCCCCATAATGAAACCCGGAACAGGTTGAAACAGGAGGAAGAGCAATGACGTTTATTGAGACGAGAATCAAGGATCTTCATGCGCATTTTCCCAATCTGCACGCCCCGCAGGATCTGGATGTTTTCTGGACGGACGTGCTGGCGGAAACAAGAGAGAAGCCTTTATCCGGTACCCGTCAAGCGATGCCTACCCCGCTTCAGGGAGTGGCTGCTTACGATGTAGTCTACCAGGGGATTGACGGCACCCCTATTCACGGGATTTATCTGGTGCCTGAATTTATGGGGAAGGACCAGTATCCCTGTGTCGTGTATTACCACGGGTATACCGGCAGCCGCGGAATGCCCGAGCATTTCGCTCATTATCTGTTGGCCGGGCTGGCTGTCTTCTCTATTGATATCCGCGGCCAAGGCGGTGAAACCGGTGATCTGGCTCCCCTTGAAGGCGGCAAAACCAGAGGCTGGGTGACCCGCGGCATCACCGATCCCCACAAAAGCTACTACAAATCCTATATTACCGATGCCATCCGTGCGGTAGATTGGGTGCTGGAGCAACCGGAGGTCGATCCCGCCCATGTCGGGGTAGCCGGAGGAAGCCAAGGCGGAGGCCTTGCTCTTATCGTCAGCGCCGTGGGCTGCAGGCATAGCTTTGCCGTGGCGGATATCCCGAATTTATGCTATCTGGATTGGGCTGTCTTCAACACCACCGGCTCCTTGACGGAAGTGGCGGACTACATCGGGCGTTATCCCGAGCAGATGGAGACGGCGCTTCATACCCTCAGCTACTTCGACAACGCGGTGCTGGCTGACCGCATCCGCATTCCCGTGCTGGTGAGCGTCGGATTGAAGGACACGGTTTGTCCGCCAGAATCGGTGTTTGCCGCTTATAACCGCATTGAGTCGGAGAAGCAGATCGAGATTTTCCCGTCCCACGGACATGCCACCGGTCCGAAGCATGTGCGCACGGTGCTGGAATTTATCTGCAAGCAGGTATTTTGATGAAAAGGGCCATTGGCTGCTGAAGCAGC
This sequence comes from Bacillota bacterium, assembly GCA_023388055.1. Lineage (GTDB taxonomy): Bacteria > Bacillota > Bacilli > Paenibacillales > NBRC-103111 > Paenibacillus_AR. Next base: position 384,917 of record JAEWGW010000025.1, read on the forward strand.
CGTTCTATGGCTAAACGCACCGCCGGAAGATGGTTTCCGGCGGTATTTTGCATGCGGTCGGTTACACCGCGCAGAGGAAGATTCAGGAAAAAACAAAAAATTGTATAGAAAAACCTAAAGATTTTTAAGGCTTGGAAAGAGCGGTCATCATACACTGTAAACATCCAGTCAAACACATTTTTTATAAAATGTAAGCGGTTTATCAAAACGGTCGTTTCCTGTCTGCCCAAATGCTCCGCACCAAATCCCTTAAGGAGGAAGTTGATGTAATGAGGAAAACGGGTTTATTTGTTTTGTCCGTGGCGGTGCTTCTGGCTACGATACTGGTCAATGTGGGCCAGGGGACGAATATCGCCTATGCGGATGCATCCGCGCATTATCTGAACCCGCTGATGAAAGGCGCCGACCCCACCATCGAACGGCAGGACGACGGCTACTATTATTCGGCAGCCGGAGACGGCAATGTGGTATTGAAGCGGCATGAAACCATACTAGGTGTGTCCGTCGCGAAGAGCAAGGAGGTATGGAAGCGGCCGGATAACTTGGAATTTATCTGGGGCCCCGATGCCCACCGGATCGACGGCAAATGGTACATTTATTTCGCCTCCGGTCCGAAGGTAAGTGATGAAGCGGGACGTTTTGCCTATGGCCATCCCAGCTCCTATGTGCTGGAGAACAGCTCGCCCGATCCCTTCGAGGGGACCTGGGAGCTGAAGGGGTCCTATGATAACGGGGACGGGCTTACCCCCCAAGCGGGTCTGCTGAATACCCAAAGCTACGGGCTGCCTCTTGGTTTTGTCACCATCAAAGGGCAGAGATACATGAGCTACACCAAATACTTCTATTTTACCGATCCGGCAACAGGAGAACAGAGATTCGACGAATGCCCCACCATTGTCAAGATGAAAAACCCGTGGACCCTGGAGGGTGAAGAGATTACGCTGGCCCGGCCCACCTATGACTGGGAAAAGTACGTGGATAATGTGAATGAGGGCGCAGCTGTGGTAGAGCGCAACGGGAAGGTGTTTTTTGCGTATTCCGCCAGCAGCTACACCCATGACAACTACGCTGTTGGCCTGTCCTGGGCGGATCTGACACAGGATGTGGAGAAGGAATCTTCATGGATCAAACATCCTGTGCCGATTATGAAGCGTTCGGATGAAAACGGTTCCTATTCCACTGGTTCGCCGTTATTCCTGAAGTCCGAGGATGGTACAGAAGACTGGAATACCTATCATGGTATCCCCACCCATAGTCAAGGCGGCAAGAACAGAGAGGTTCGCGCCCAACGGATCAATTGGGACGACAATGACTTCATCAATCTGGGTATTCCGTCCAACCCCGGCACCGTGCTGAGCCGCCCTTCCGGGGAGGAAAAAAGCGAAATTTATGAAGCGGAGGACGCAGTATTATCAGGAGTGGCAAGGGCTACCATGAACAGCATCTATGCCTCATCCGGCCGCTACGCCCGGTACAGCAATGGCAGTGACAGCGACTATACGGAGTTTACCATCAACACGGATGCTGGCGGGACTTATTCCCTGGACTTCCGTTACAACAACAATACGGCAGATCCGGTTACCATGACACTGGGCGTGAACGGACAGGCTCCTGAGCCGCTTGTTTTCCCGTCCAACGCCGGACCCGAGAACAAACTGAACTTCTATATGAAAACTGTTCACAACATTCAACTGAACAGCGGCAGCAACACCGTGCGACTTTCCGGCAAAAGCGCGTTGGGGCTGGATGCCATCATTGTCAAGAAAAGCGTCTTGTATGAAGCGGAAAACGCAGCGCTGTTTGGTGGTGCGGCAGTGGCTCAAGCTAATCCCGGCTACAGCGGTTCAGGCTATGCCGGAGGCTTCACCGGCTCTGATGCAGCGGCCAGCTTCGCGGTAAATGCTCCCCATGCAGGCAGCTATTCGGTCAAGCTGGCCTACGGCCAAGGAACGGAGAATGATGGAGCCCTGACCATGTATGTGAATGGCGTCAGGATCAAAAAAACCGATTTTTACGGTTTGAAGCAATGGGACAAATGGGCCGACCGGTATGACAACGTTTTTCTGAAAGAGGGAAGCAATGTTATTACCTACAAACGCGACAGCGGCGATACGGCCAATGTGAATCTGGATTATATCACGGTAACCGAAGCGGCCACCTGGACCTATGAGGCGGAATCCGCCATAACCGCTGGAGAAGCCGGAACCGTTCAAGCTTTGGATGGGAATACGGGAACGGGCTATGTGAGCGGCTTGAACCAACTAAACGCGTCTGTGGAATTCCCGGTGAACGTGGAATATGCGGCTTCCTATGATCTTAAGCTGCGCTATGCCACAGAGACAGGCGGCAAAACCCTGGCAGTAGAGGTAAACGGTGCGCCTGTTCAGGAGGTGGTCCTCCCTCCTTCCGGCGGTGCTGCGGTGTGGAAGGAGCAGGTGGTAACCGTTCCTCTGAACAAGGGAAAAAACAGCATCATCTATAAGAATACAGACGGAGATTCCGGTATTATTCGTATCGATAATGTCCATCTGAACAAACGCACCCCCTGGAAGTATCAGGCGGAGACGGCAATTCTTACAGGCACACCGGGGACCGGACGGGACCGCCTGTGGTTTGAGGGCAACGGTTATGCCGGTTTATTCCAGAAAAAAGGGGATGCCATCAGCTTTGAGGTGAATGTTCCTTATACGGCGGACTATACGTCAACCCTTCGCTATTCGGGTGTACAGTCGACGAACCGGACTATGAGCATGTACGTGAACGGCCAACGGATCAAGCAGGTTTCCCTGCCGCCCACAGCCAATTGGGACATCTGGGCCGACGCCACCGAGACGGTCAGGCTGAAAGCCGGGAAGAACAGCATTGAATTCCGCCGTGAGGATGGGGATACCGGACAGCTAAACATGGACAGCCTGACCCTGGATAAGTTCAGCGGGGGATTCATGAATACGGCGGCCAAGGAGCTTAACCCCGAGAAGATGGTGAAAATCCAGCCGAAGCACAGTGGCAAGGCGCTGAGTGTAGCCGGCGAAAAGTACAATCAGGGTGCTGCCGTCATCCAATTTTCTAATGGGGAAACCAATAGCCAGCTGATGCGGTTCGTGGATCTGGGAACAGGCTATTACCGGATTCTGATCATGCGTGGCGCGCGTTTCCTGGATATTAAGCCGGGTTCGGCGACTCAGGAGCTGATCCTCAATGACACCATCGAAACAGCTCCCGTTCCCACCGATACGGAGCAGTGGCGTCTGGAGAAGGACGGCGATTATTACAAAATCATCAACAAAAGCAACGGCAAGGTAATTACGGTCAATGACGCGTCCAAAAGCAACAATGCTGTGATCCGGCTGGCCGATGATGAGGGGAAGGACCACCAGCGGTTTAAGATTGAGCTGCGCAATCTGTATGATACTACCTTCCATGCGGTGTCCGACATTATGGATGTTCCTGCTGCAGCCCAGGCAGGGGAGGACCTGACTCTTTTGGGTACGGTCACCCCGGATTGGGCCACCCGCAAAAGCATCGTCTGGAGCATCAAGGATGCCGGACAAACCAGAGCCAGCCTGGACGGGAATGTGCTGTCCGCCACAAGAGCCGGAACTGTGGTGGTTACGGCCACCATCGAAGAAGGAAGCGGAGCGGGCGTGAGCTACACCAAGGATTTCACCATTGCAGTCTCCAAGAAGGATTCGGATGTCAGTCCGGAAAAGGCGACCTATGATCTCTATGTCCCCGGTGATGTGAAGACCAGTATTATCTGGAATGAGTCACAGTCTGTAACCGCGGTGGTCTATGCGGCAACCGTAACCGGCTCCGTATACAATGGCCCCTTGGGACCGGATGGGTATACGGTCAATGGAGATACCCTGACCATCAAGCAGGGGGCTATGGCTGGACTGGGGCTGAAAAGCGGCGATACCGCTGATTTCTCTATCCAGTTTAATCAGGGAAATCCGGCTGTGCTCAGCGTCAATGTGATAGACAGCTTTGCTTTGAACAGCCACCCGATAACCGTAGCAGTTGAGGGGCATGGAGCTGCAAGCGCCAATATGGCGTCGGCGGTGAAGGGCACAGAGATTACCCTAACCGCCACACCGGAGCAGGGCCAGCTTTTCATGGGCTGGAGGGTAGATAGCCCCAGCAGCTTGAAGGTGACCGATCATACCTTCACCATGCCGGACGAGGCGGTGGGGATTACGGCGATGTTCCAGGCACCGTCCTACAAGGTCATTTATAACGGCAATGGCGCGGCAAGTGGTTTGGCGCCTGCAGACGGCGGCAGCTATGAAGAGGGGGTCACCGTATCCGTCTATGGCAATACCGGCGTTCTGAATAAACCGGGGTATAACTTTGCCGGCTGGAATACGAGGGCGGACGGCAGCGGAGCCGGATATACAGCGGGCCAGACCTTCACTATGGGCGAAAAGGATGTGGTCTTGTATGCGCAATGGACGTTGAGCAATTCGGGAGGCTCTTCCGGAGGCGGTTCGTCTGACGATAACTCCCCCGGCGAAAGTCCTCTGCCAGCACCAACGGAAGTACCGGGGAAACCCGGCACCAGCAACGGCCAGCCGGCAACCCCTCCCGCTTCAAAGCCGGCAGTCAGCTTCCGTGACCTGACAGCGCACTGGGCGGAGCCTGATATTAAACAAGCGGTTGATCTGGGAATTGTCAGCGGGTATCCCGACGGCACGTTCAAGCCGGACGGAGCCATAACACGAGCCGAGTTTGCAGTTATGCTTGTGCAGGCACTCCGGCCGCAGGAAAAGCTCTCGAATAACGGGCCGCTGCCGTTTACCGATTTGGAACAAATCGGGGAGTGGGCGCGGAACGCTGTGGCGCAGGCGGTGCAAGCAGGGATTATATCGGGGTACGAGGACGGCTCCTTCCGTCCGGATGCCAGGATCAACCGCGGTGAGATGGCCAAGATGATTGCCAACGCTCTGGGCCTTGAAGATAATTCGGCTGACTTCACAGAGTTTGCAGATAACACGGCTATTCCAGATTGGGCAAAGGGGGCTGTAGCGGCCTTGAGCAAGCGGGGCATTATGACAGGCAGGGAAGGGAACCAGTTCGCTCCCGGCGGGCAAGCAACACGGGCAGAGGCGGTAAAAGCGCTGCTGAATATGCTGCGAAATATTTAAAACGATTACAAAAAGAATTTAAGATTGTCCATTTTTAAACGATTTCTCGAAAGGTAGAATGAGGAAACGGATGGGAAAAGCCCAATCCAACAAGGGGACCAGGAAATGAAAGCGGTTTATTCATCATGTCAGTCACCAGGCAGCGATGATTCCAAGGAGGAGTGCAAATGGTCAAGAAAAAATTCAGGTCTCTGCTGCTTTTTCTCGCGGTGCTGCTGATGCTGCCGCAATGGAGCGGAGTTGCTGCGGCGGCAGAACCGGCACAATCGAAGCAGGATTCAGCTTTTGCTCAGGAGGGAAAGATGGTGTCGGATTTCTACAACGTGATTATGCAAACAGGCGCCGATCCATGGGTTTATAAGCACACGGACGGCTACTACTATAATGCTTTTGCCAACAGCAGCGGTGTGATGATCCGCAGATCGAAGACTATCTCCGGCATTGAGGCGGGTGAGAGGCGCCTGACCTGGTCGCCGGTGCCCGGCACCATGTACAGCTCCAATGTGTGGGCGCCGGAATTACATTATTTGAAGGATACCGACGGCAATTATAAATGGTATGTCTACTTTGCCGCTGACAACGGCACTAATGCGAACCACCGCATGTATGTGGCGGAAAATTCCAGTGCGGATCCCATGACTGGCACCTGGGAGTTTAAGGGGCAAATTACCGATCCCAGTGACCGTTGGGCCATTGACGGCACGGTGCTGACTGTAGGGGAGCAGCATTATTTCATCTGGTCCGGCTGGGAGGAAACGGATGGAAGCTTCCAAAATATCTATATTGCCAAAATGAGCGATCCGAAGACCATCAGCTCGGAGAGGGTATTGCTTTCCACATCCGAATATGAGTGGGAATCAAGTCCGGCCAAAATTAATGAAGGCCCTCAGGTTACAATCAAGGACAACACTATCAATCTGGTTTATTCCGCAAACGGAAGCTGGACAGACAGCTACTGTCTCGGGTTAATCACGGCCCAAATCGGCGACGATTTAATGAATCCTGCTTCCTGGGTCAAAAAAGACCAGCCCATCTTCTCCAGCGCCAACGGCGTTTACGGGCCGGGCCATCACAGCATCGTTTCGTCTCCGGACGGCACGGAGGACTGGATCATTTATCATGCGGCCCGCTGGCCGGGATCAGGCTGGACCCGCAAGGTTCACACGCAGAAATTTACATGGAACGCAGATGGTACACCGAATTTGGGTGCGCCGGTAGATCCCAACACCCCCATCGCCGTACCTTCCGGCGAACCGGTGAGACAGCGTTATGAAGCGGAACAGGCACTGCTGGTGAAGGACCCGGCCGGTGAAGGGACACCCGCTGTCCGTCGGGAGCCCAGCGCTTCCGGGGGAATGAAGGTCACGAACCTCAATAATTCCAATGATGGTGTTCAATTTACCGTTAACGTGCCGGAAGCGGGATTTTATCAGCTGGCCGTACGCAATGCTAACGGCTCACCCAACTCCGCCGAAGCCTCCCAAATCTTGTCGGTCAACGGGGGCTCCGGCGCCAATCTGGGCATTGTGTATTCGGGTGCAAACCGTTGGGGGCTTTCCTCAGCGAAGCTGTATCTGAAGGAAGGCAGCAATATTCTCCGTTTCTCGAAGGGCAATAATTTTGCCGACATCGACAGCCTGGATCTTACCAGACTGAACACATCAGAGCTGCTATTCGGTGCGCCGGGTTATACCTTGGGGCTGAACGGCTCCTTGCCCTTGCCGTTGTATACGGTAACAGGCACAACCTATGCTGCTGTGGAGACAGGAGCCGTCATCACCTCCTCCGACACCAGAGTAGCTGTTGTTGATGGAGGCGGCTACGTCAATGCTGTTGCTGCAGGCAGCGCCACCATCACCGCCACCTATAACGGTAAAACAACGACAGCAGCCATTACTGTCGCTGCAGCGACCAAGACTGTCCAGTCGATTGCATACGGCGATTTGGACCGCCTGCTGACAGTGGGACAAACAAGCCGCCCCTTGCAGATCACCGCTCGTTTTTCCAACTATGAGGTGGTGAATGCGCCGGCAGGGGATGCCCAATATGCCAGCAGCAATCCCGGGGTAGCCAAAATCGTGGCGGATTCGGTGACTCAATCGGTCTATGCGGTTTCGCCGGGTACTGCGCTGATTACCGCCGATTACAAGGGTAAACAAACCTCCTTCACGGTGACGGTTGCTGCGCCCTCTGACGCGGTTCAGGTTGCTTCTGTAGTGAAGACCTCCTCCGGTATGGCGCCGAAGCGGCCCTCTGTTGTGGATGTTGTTTACCACCAGGCGCCTCAAAAGGCGGATGTGGTCAGCTGGCAGCCGGAGGGTTTGGATTTCAGCTCCCTGGGCACGGTTCAGGTGCCTGCCACCTTGAAGGTGGATGGACGTGATCTTCCTGCGGCTATTGCCGTCCAGGTCATTCCGGGATGGGGGCTGGATGAAGTGGTAAACCAGCTGAACAACAAGCTGGTCAACCTCTCTTATCCGTTGGGCGATGGTTTAGGCAACTATAGCCAAGCCAAGTACGATGCCTTCGTGGCTGAGGTGAACAGGGCGGAGCCCATGGCCTTAAATGCCGAGCTGACCCAGGAACAGTTTGAGGCGGAGATGGAAAATCTGGCCCAGGCGGAAGCCGCGCTGTTAGGATCGCTGAACAACAACCAGGACGGCGTTATCTATAACGCTTACCGGGATTTCTCCGGTGATACACTAGGCAAATTTCCGTACGGCATCACCTCTGAGGCTCTGACGAATGGAGCTGCGGCTGCGGTTCAGGAAGAGTCCGGCAATAAATTCCTCAGGCTGACTACAACCGCTACTTCAGGCAAAGTAAACCTGTTCCTGCCGTTTGCAGGCGAGGTAAAGGCCGGGGAGGATGAACGCATTGTCGTCGAATACCGCGCCCGGTTAAACACCAGCTTCCAATACGCCAATGGCGCCATGGTAAGGAATGACAGCGGCACCGGCAATTATTCCTTGGTTTCCGCTTTTGATATGGGCAAAATTCTGGTGCAAAACGGTCCCACGAAGAACAAGCTTATGGACTTCCAACTCAATACCTGGTACCACATCAAGATGGTGGCCGACTGGAATGCCAAGAAGTATACCGTTTATGTCAATGATGTTCAGATAGCCACCGATTACAACTTCCGCCATACAGGCGGCGCCAAGCTGGTTGGCCAGCTATTCGGCATCGACGGTTATGCCAATGCCTCCATGGACTTTGATGATTTCAAGACAATGGTTATCGGCGGGCTCAAGGCTGCGCCGGAGGGGATTAAGCACACTGATGAAACAGTGGCGGGAGCCAATGACGGGCGGATCACCGGGGTTAATGGCTCCATGGAATGGTCCTCGAACAATGGGAATGACTGGAGCATAGTGCAGGGGACGGAGATTGCCAATTTATCTCCCGGGACGTACTGGGTTCGTTATTCCGCCACGGATACCTATAAAGCCAGTTCCCATGTGGCCGTGACCGTTGCAGAGTATCAAGCTCCGCCGGTCCATGTCACCGGGGTGACCCTGAACCAGACCACCGCCCAGCTGTATGCCAACCATGGGGCTTCAACGGTTCAGCTCACCGCGGATGTGAAGCCTGCTGATGCGGCAGACAAAGCAGTGACCTGGAGCAGCTCCGCTCCGGCAGTGGCTACTGTGGATGAACAGGGACTGGTAACGGTTCATGCCGCTGGTACAGCGGTCATTACGGCAACTACGAAGGATGGAGGTTTTACCGCTGCGTGTACGGTGACGGCAAGTGTGTACACGGAACCGGAAACACCTCCCGTTCATGTGACGGAAGTAACCCTGAACCAGACCACCGCCCAGCTGTATGCCAACCATGGGGCTTCAACGGTTCAGCTCACCGCGGATGTGAAGCCTGCTGATGCGGCAGACAAAGCAGTGACCTGGAGCAGTTCCGCTCCGGCAGTGGCTACTGTGGATGAACAGGGACTGGTAACGGTTCATGCCGCTGGTACAGCGGTCATTACGGCAACTACGAAGGATGGCGGTTTTACCGCTGCGTGTACGGTGACGGCAAGTGTTTACACAGATTCCACCCCAAGCGACCCAGACCCTGACCCGGAGCCCTCAAACGGCGGGACCACTCCTCCCGCTTCGACGACACCTCCTGCCGGGACCAAAAATGGGGATGGCAGCACCACGACTAGCGTTACCGACCCGGTAACTGGTGCCGTCACGGAAACTACCGTTTGGCCGAATGGGGACCGTGAAGTGGTTACGAAGGAAAGCAACGGCACTAGCACCGAGGTTATCACCAAACCAAACGGCAGCAAGCGTGAAACCGTAAGTAAACCCGATGGAAGCAGCCGTATCGTCACCACGGATGTGAAGGGCGTTAAGGTTGAAACCGCTGTAACTGCCTTCGGAAAGGTAACCGCTGCTGTTGTGATGCCGGAAGGCGTGGCGCGTGCACAGGTCACTGTTCCGTTTACGAATGCTTCTGCTTCCACGGTGGTTTATGCGGTGCGGGATAACGGAACCCGGGAGATCATCGGAACGGTGGTTTCTGCGGAGGGAGTAAGCTTTACCGCTAAGAGCAATATGACCGTAGAGGTGACGGACCACAAGGTCAGCTTCCGGGATGTGCCCGGCACTCATTGGGCAGCAGAGGCAATTGCCTTCACAGCCGGCAGCGGATTATTCACCGGAACGGATGAGGCAAGCTTTGCTCCGGATGCATCCTTGAGCCGTGCCATGCTGTTCACGGTTATGGCGCGCCTGCAGGGTGTGGAGACCGAAGGCGGGGAACATTGGTACAGCAAGGCCAAGGATTGGGCGGCCGCCTCCGGCATCAGCGACGGCAGCACTCCGGAGGCTTCCATCACGCGGGAGCAGATGGCTACGATCCTGTACCGGTACGCCGGTCAGCCTGCGGCAGGCAGCAATGGCAGCAGCTTTGCGGACAGCGGAGAGATTTCCGGCTGGGCAAATGATGCGATGGCTTGGGCTGTATCGGCAGGTATCTTGAACGGCAAACCCGGGAATCTTCTGGAGCCCGCCAGTGCCGTCTCCCGGGCAGAGCTGTCCGCCATGCTGATGCGTTATATAGCGTGGCGCAGCAACTAAAAGAGATTGGGCTAACCAAGACCTGATCAATTATCCGAGATCTAACCAAATATCCGGAACCCAACCAATTACCCTAGATATATCCAATTATCCTATATTCAACCAATTATCCGAGACCCAACCAGTAAGGACCAGGGAGCCAGGCGGTTTGTCGCTGCTGACGCTCCTTGGTTTTTTTCGTTGTGGTTTTGCTAACGGACTCAGGTTCCGTTATATTCGAAAAAAACGCAGATTTCCCGCTTACGCGGACTGAGAAGCCCTTATTTGGATCAAAACGGGGTGTTTGGAGTGTCGGGGCAGCCAATAAGGGCTCCTGAGTCCGCAAGATTTTCAAAAGAGGACGTTTTGGACAAATAGCGGATCCCTGGTCCGTTGGCGCAGCGGAGGAACTTCAAGATGACAGTGTGGAGCCATCCGCCAGCCACTCCCAAGCGCACCCACAAGCGCACCCACAAGCGCACTCCCAAGCGCACCCACAAGCCACTCGTATGCCCCCCCACATGTCACTCCCAGGCCGCTTGCCGTCCTTTCATATTCATATTGTTGTATTATCATTTAATAAATTTCCATAGATGAAAGGGAAATCAACTATTATAATAATCATATCGTTATATCCGAGTAAAAAGGAGCGATGGTGATGATTCAGGTAAACCGCTATTGTGAAAACCCTGAGGTGCTGCAGGAAAACCGTGAGGCACCCCGTGCTTATTACATTCCATACCCGGACGAGGCTTCCGCTGATTACGCCAAAAGAGGTGCTTCGCCCCATTACCAAACCCTGAACGGTGGTTGGAAATTCAGCTACTACCCCAGTGTCAAGGAGGTGCCGGAGGGTTTTTACCGCACGGATGCCGAGGTTTCCGGGTGGGATGATCTCCTGGTGCCCTCATGCTGGCAAACAAATGGCTATGACCAGCTTCATTATACCAATGTCAATTATCCCATTCCCTTCGATCCTCCGTTTGTACCCGATGCTAATCCGGCGGGGCTGTACGTCAGAGAATTTCGCTTGAAGGATACAGGGAAGGACAAGGAGCAATACCTGGTGTTCGAAGGGGTCAACTCCTGCTTCTACCTGTGGGTCAACGGTGAATATGCGGGCTACAGCCAAGGCAGCCGGATTCCCGCAGAATTCCGCATAACCGACAAGCTGCACACCGGTGTCAACCGGATCGCCGTCATGGTGCTGAAGTGGTGCGACGGGACTTATCTAGAGGATCAGGATTTGTGGAGATTCTCCGGCATCTACCGGGATGTGTATCTGTTAGCCCGGGAGCAGCACCACATCCGCGATGTGTTTAACCGTCAGGAGCTTGCCTCGGACTTCAGCCATGCCGCACTTCAATGTGAGATTGAAACCACCGGTCCGGTTCAGGTTTCGGCTGTATTGAAGGATGCTGCGGGTTCTGCGGTTGCCAACGGAAGCGCTCACATTGACGGCTCTGGCTTGCTCAGGCTGGAGGTGGAGAATCCGGCGCTTTGGAACGCCGAAACTCCTTATCTGTATAACCTGTATCTGACTGCTGGAGGAGAGGTGCTGCGTTTTTCCACCGGGTTCAAGGAAGTGAAGGTCCAGGACGGGGTATTCACTGTAAACGGCAGGGCTATCAAGCTCAAGGGTGTAAACCGGCATGATTCCCATCCGGAGCTGGGGCAAACCATTCCATTGAACCATATGATTCAGGATCTGAATTTGATGAAGGCCCATAATGTGAACACCATCCGTACCTCCCACTATCCTAATGATCCCCGGTTTCTTGAATTATGCGACCAGTACGGCTTCTATGTGGTGGACGAGGCGGATCTGGAGTGCCATGGCGTGGTGAACGCAGGGTCCTGGGAGGCGGGAAGCTTCCATACCTTGACCAACCACCCGGATTGGAAAAACGCCTTTGTGGAACGGGCTGTCCGGATGGTGGAGCGGGACAAAAACCGTGCCTGCATTATCATGTGGTCCATGGGCAATGAATCTGGCTACGGGCCCAACCATATCGCCATGGCGGAGTGGGCCCGCAGGCGTGATCCCTCCCGTCCTGTCCATTATGAAGGCGCAGCGGCCAAATATAACGGCGATCCCAACATTGACGCGCTGGATGTGCAAAGCCGGATGTACGCCTCCATCCCGGAGATGATTGAGTTTGCCGAGAATCCGGACAATACGAAGCCGTTGTTCCAATGCGAATACAGCCATGCCATGGGCAATGGCCCCGGTGATCTGAAGGATTATTGGGATGTGATCTACCGTTATCCGAAGCTGATGGGCGGCTGTGTCTGGGAATGGTGCGATCATGGCATTCTTACCCGGACGGAGGACGGTGTGCCATATTACGCATACGGCGGAGATTTTGGGGATAAGCCTCATGACGGCAACTTCTGCATCGACGGTCTCGTTAGCCCGGACCGGAAGCCTCATAAGGGCCTGCTGGAGCTGAAGCAGGTGATTGCCCCGGTGCGCATCGGCGAGAAGAACTTGGCTGCGGGCCAATTGAGCGTAACCAACCTGTATGATTTTGTGGACTTGTCCGGACTGGTATTTGGGTGGAAGGTGGAAAAGGACGGGGAGTGTGCAGCCCAAGGGGAGCTCTCTGGCGTAAACGCAAAACCCGGTGAAAGCTGCACCGTGCAGGTGCCGTACGTGCTTCCGGCGGATGAGGCCGGACAGTATTATCTCACGGTAAGTGTGCGCACCCGTCAAGATTATCCGTGGGCGGAGACCGGTTATGAGGTAATGTTCGCCCAGTTCCGTCTGCCTGCCAAGGCTGCCGGTGACACTATACTGTCCGCGGCGGCGATTGAACCTGTGATGCCGGTGGAGGCAGAGCAAAGAGGACATGTGCTGGAGGTTTCCGGCTTCGAGTTCAACCATACGTTTGACTTGTACGAGGGTGTATTTACTGGAATCACCTATCACGGGGTGCAGATGCTGGCTGCTCCCGCAGGCTTCAATATTTGGCGGGCACCAACGGATAATGACCGCAACATCCGCCACAAGTGGCAGTTCGAGGGATTTGACCGCGCCGGAATGAAGGTGTACAACACCACCTGGTCCAAAACGCAAACTGGTGGAGTGGAGATTGTAGTCCACTATTCACTCGGGGGATATATCCGTAAGCCGATCCTTCACGGTGAAGCTGTTTGGCAGATAGATCCGGCAGGCGGGATTACATTGGAAACTTGGGTGCAGGTGAGGGAGGATGTTCCGTTCCTTCCCCGCTTTGGCCTGCAGCTGACTATGCCCGCAGGTAATGAAGAGGTGGAATATTTCGGGTACGGTCCCCACGAAAGCTATATGGACAAACGTTACAGTGTCAAGAAAGGAAAGTACTTGGTTACCGTGGACGACATGTTCGAGAGCTACGTGATGCCCCAGGAAAATGGCTCCCGCTACGGCGCCGACTGGGTAATCGTATCCAATCTGCTGGGAATGGGGCTGAAGTTTGTCTCCGGTGCGGAGCATTTCTCCTTTAACGCCTCCCACTATATGCCTGCGGATCTGGACAAGACGAAGCATACCTATGAGCTGGCACCCCGGAAGGAGACCATCGTGCAGCTGGATTACAAGATGAGCGGAGTAGGCTCCAATTCCTGCGGCCCGGAGCTGCTGGACCAATACCGCCTGAACGAAAAGGAATTCAGCTACAGCCTCAGCATCACCCCGGTATTCAAGGAGGATCTGTAGGCGCAGCGTGTGCTAGTGACCCGGGAAACTGGGGGAAAGTGCATACGTGTTCCGGGACCTGAGAAAGTAGGCGGAAAGCACAGAGTGTGCGAAGGACCCGGAAACCCGGGCGGAATGCACAGAGTGTGCGAAAGACCCGAAAACCCGGGCGGAATGCACAGAGTGTGCGAAAGACCCGGAAACCAGGGCGGAATGCACGGAGTGTGCTGGTGACCCAGGGAATTGGGAGGAAGCCGGGTTCTAACGGACTGAGAAGCCGTTATTCCGCGGTAAACAGCGACTTTTCCGTTTTTGCGGACCCTGGTTCCGTTATCTGCGGCAAAAGTCGCTGTTCCGGCCCTGAAATAGCCAAATAACGTCCTCTGTGTCCGCGAAAAACTCAAATGCGCCGATTTCGGCGAAATAACGGCTGTACGGTCCGTAACGGAAGGGAATGTAATGTGTCGTAACCCATACGCTGCCCCGGGTGCCTAATAGCCACGTAGCCTGAAGTAAAGGCGTGAAAAATTAGCAGTAACCGAAAACAGACCCTACCGGGTTCAACTCCGGTAAGGGTCTGTTTGCTGCTGCGCCCGCGGCACATGCTCTACGCCAGCACCGCACATGGTCCACGCCGCGGCACATGCTCCACGCCAGCACCGCACATGGTCCACGCCCGCGGCACATGCTCGCACATGGTCCACACCAGCACCGCACATGGTCCACGCCGCGGCATATGCTCCACGCCAGCACCGCCCTTAGGCCACGCCGGGGCTGCGCCCGCGCATTGGCCTGCGCGCTTAAGCCCGCCCCGCCAGCAGATGGGCGGCGATCAGCTTGCCGTGGCTGCGCCCGGTCTCAATGAAAATTTCATTGGCGTCCCGCCCCGCAGCCACCACTCCGGCCAAATACAGGCCGGGTACATTGGTCTCCATGGTGGACGGGTCAAACCGGGGGATTTCCCAATCCCCCTCTACGGTTACCCCTGCGGCGGACAGGAAGCGGCGGCTGGAGCGGAAGCCGGTTAAGGCCAGCACAAAGTCATTCTCCAGCTCCTGTAACCCCTCTGGAGTCCGCACCCTCACATGGCCCAGACTAATAGCCTCCACCGTAGAGTTGAACAGCATGCGGACACGTCCTTTGTTCACCATACTCTCAAATACCGGCCGGACCCAGGGTTTGAGGTTGGGCGAATAGTCCGAGCCCCGGTAGACCACCGTTACCGAAGCATTGGCCTTGAGCAGGTCCATGGCAGCATCCACGGCGGAGTTGTTGCCCCCGATAATACAAACCCGCATCCCGGTGTACGGATGGGCCTCCCGGTAGAAATGCGTCACATTAGGCAGCTCCTCCCCGGGAATGCCCAACAGATTGGGATGATCGAAGTAGCCTGTAGCCACAACCACAGAGCGGGCGGCATAGGCTGTTTTTTCCCCCAGCCGGTTCAGCGTTTCTACAATAAAGCTTCCATCCGCCTGCGGAATAACTGCCGTCGCTTCCTCATAGGAACGGATGCGGACCCGGCTGTGCTGGGCCACATTGCGATAATAGGTCAGCGCCTCCAGGCGGTAGGGCTTTTCGTTGGGTGTGGAGAAGGGGTAATCTCCGATCTCCAGCAGCTCCGGTGTGCTGAAAAACTGCATATACGTGGGATATTGGCTGATGCTGTGGGCGACTACATGCTTTTCCAGAAGCAGGGGGTCCAAGCCAGCGCGCTTCAGCTCAATCCCGGCAGACAGGCCGCAGGGACCCGCTCCGATAATAACAACCTCTTCCATAGCTAAACCTCCGATAGCTGAGCTTTGTGAACGAAGCCTTATTCAATACTATCAATTGTAGCACATCTCCTAAAAAGAACACGGTTCTGCCCACAGGCCTGGCCAAGCGGCATCTTATTATAAAGTCTTGAACCCCCCATGGTTCTTAACTTTTTCTTGGCGGTCCGGCAAAAGTGGAAGGTATGTTATAATATGGACGGACCTGTATCCGATGTTTGGATATTGGATTCAATTACCATGGAGGTGCGTCTTGAGTTTCACACCCGATCATCAAAGCCTGCGTCCCGGGTACATCGTAAATATTGTGCTTCTTCATTTTTTGGCTCTCCCTTTATTGTTATCCCTGGTGTTTGTCCCTCTGCTGATGTCCGATGTCTTCCATGCCGGAGGAGAATACGGGTTGGGCCAATTAAGTCTGACGTTCGTCATTCCGCTGGCGGTGGGAGGAGCAGCCGGGATCGCATTCTGCACAGGCAGCCGCAGCAAACCCACGTCGCCCTGGGCCCGTTATCTGCCGGTGGTGGCACCGCTGGTTTTACTGCTCGCCCTCGCCGTTTATGCTTACTCCGTCTCCAATGGCAACTACAACAGTCCCGCCTGGGGGGGGTTCGCCTGGGCCAACCCCGCTTATCTGATCGTCAATTTACTCCTGGTGTTAAGCGGGTACGGCGGGTTGATGCCCGTGAATGAGCTATCCGCTGCCGCAGGATTTGTCCTGGGTTTTGTGTGGTGGGACATGCGGAGCCGCGGGAGCTACGGCAGGACGGCTGCGTGGCGGGCAGCAGGTTGTCTAATTGCCATCGCCGCGTGCACCTGGCTGTTCATCGGCGTCGCTAACAAGGAGCAGATCCAGGATGGAATCGCCAAGCTCCGGTACGGGGAAGCCGGGATGAAAACCGACCTGTCCGAATACGATCTTTCGAAAATAGCGCCCTTCAAGAAAAACAACGGATTGGCTACGCTGGGCCACAACCCCCAACTCAGCTTTACAGACCTGAAGGAAATGCCGCGGCTGGACGGGGCCACCGCATTGTACCCTGTATATGCCGCGTTTGCCGAGACCGTTTATGAGGGGCTTGGGCAATGGAATAAAGACAACACGGCCATGGAAACCCGCCACAACATATATGTCTCTGTGGACGAATTTCCATATTCCATCGTTATGTGCAACACAACCCCCAACGCATATGACAATCTTATCAACAAAAGGGCGGACATCATTATTGTGGCGGAGCCGTCTCAAGCCCAGTTGGAGATGGTCCGGTCCCGTCAGGAAGAGCTTGTGATGACACCCTTAGGCAGCGATGCCTTTGTCTTTTTTGCCAACAAGAACAATCCGGTGAAGGACCTGTCCATTCAACAAATCCGGGATATCTATACAGGCAAGATCACCAACTGGAATGAGGTAGGGGGCAGAAATCTGGAGATTCTCGCCTACCAGCGTCCGCAGGATTCCGGCAGCCAGACCACCATGCAGAACAAGGTCATGAAGGGGCTGGACATGATGGAGCCGGATACCATCAGCCGGGCCGGAGGGATGGGTGAGGTAATCTCGAAGGTGGCGTCTTACCGCAATTCCAAGAACGCCCTGGGGTATACCTTTATGTATTATGCCTCCTCCATGGTGAAGGACAACCGGATCAAGTATCTGGCGGTGAACGGGATCAACCCTTCACCGGATACCATCCGGGACGGCAGCTATCCTTTTGCGGGGCACTTCTACGCGATCACCCTTAAGTCCAATACCAGCCCGCAGGTCAAGAAGATGCTGGATTGGATGACCTCCCCGGAGGGCCAGGAGCTGGTGGAGAAAACCGGGTATGTGCCGGTGAAGGGCTTCTCCAAGTGAGGAATCCGCTACATCCTTCCGCGACCAATACAGCAAAGCCGCCGGAGCAATACGCTGCCGGCGGCTTTTTCGTCATTCCGTATTATTTCTTGAACAGCCCGGAGCCCAGAACGTCGGTCATGAACTTCTGGAATTGGGGAATATCCAGCTGTTGGTCCGCATCGGACAAGGCTGTAGGCGGGTTCGGGTGAACCTCCACCATAATCCCGTCTGCACCGGCAGCCAGAGCGGCTTTGGCGCAGGGCACCAGAATATCCTTGCGTCCGGTAGAATGGGTCACGTCCACCAGCACCGGCAGGTGGGTTTCCTGCTTCAGAATCGGAACGGCGGAGATGTCCAGCGTGTTCCGGGTCCACTTCTCATAGGTGCGGATCCCGCGTTCGATGAGAATCACCTGGTTGTTGCCGCGGGAAACAATGTATTCCGCCGCCAGGATGAACTCCTCCAGAGTAGCGGCCAGGCCGCGCTTCAGCACGATTGGGGTACGGGATTCGCCGGCCGCCTTCAGCAGCTCGAAGTTCTGCATATTGCGGGCGCCGATTTGGATAAAATCAATGTACTGGCCCGCAATTTCGATATGGGCGGGATTGACGATTTCGCTGATTGTGGCCAGACCGAATTCATCTGCTACTTCCTTCATCAGCTGCAGCCCTTCGATGCCCAGGCCTTGGAAGTCATATGGGGATGAACGCGGCTTGAAGGCACCTCCGCGCATCAGCTTCACGCCGGATTCCTTCAGGGCTGCGGCAACCGTGCGCAGCTGCTCGCGGCTCTCCACGGAGCAGGGGCCTGCCACCATGACGGAGGAAGCGCCGCCGACAGTCAGATCCTTCACGGTGATGACCGTGTCGGCAGATTGCTTTTTGCGGCTGACCAACAGCTCCTTGCGGTGGTTGGTTTTTTGGAGATCCAGGGAAGCCTTGAAGATCTGCTTGAACAGGTGGCGGATGGTGGCATCGTCAAAAGGCCCCTTGTTGGCCTCCACCAGGCTTTCCAGCATGGCATGCTCGCGCACCGGGTCAAATTTCGGGATCCCTTGCTTTTGCTTGACCTCGCCAATCAGCTTGGCAATTGTCGCACGCTCCGAGATCAGCTCCAAGAGCTGGCTGTTAATGCTGTCCAGCTGCTTTCTTAATTGTTCCAGTTGCAGATTTTCCATTTCGCACACTCCCTGTTTTGGTAAATTTCGGTTATTGGTAAAAATAAAAAAAGCCCTCCGTCGCAAGGGACGCAAGAAGCTGTGGTACCACCCTAATTCGAAGCGATCTGTTGGCCCGTATGCCTGAATGTACATAGACAGCGGCAGATCTCTTCCTCTGGACCATGATAACGGTGTGGGGACCGGTTGCCTCTACTGGCCGCACGGGGCGGGGGTTCAAAGCACCACTTCGGAGTGAACTTCGGCGGAGCGTTTCCTTGAGGCCTGCTCTCAGTCGGTGGCAAGCCTTTCCTGTCGGAACATACTGTCGCTTACTCTCTCCTGCAACGTGTTTTGCGGAAGTTGGGTAAAGCCTGTGATGCATGTTAGAAGCGATTATAGAGCATCATCCGGAAAAGCGCAAGCTCCTGCATGAACGCTGTTTTGCGATAAAGCAGTACAGCGGGTGCAGGCGACATTTGGATACGGCGGCAATGGAAGGTTTTCATGCAAAAAGATCTTGACTTCTCCTTGGAGCAGGCCTATATTTAAGCTAATTCATCGGCTATAAAGGGGAGTAGCTCTTACAGCAAAGTCGTCAGTACGGGGAAACCCCGGCTTTGTTGGCAACGTTACGTTGTTAGCGAGACCTTTACCGAACACGGTAAAGGCTGTTTTCTGTTTCTTCACAGGCCTTTGCCTATCGGCAGCAGGCCTGTTTTTTATTGCAGCGGGGGCCTGTCCGGGGCGAAAGACTATTTGGGGTAAACATAGAACGTGACCTTTACACTCATACCCAGAAAGGACTTGGCACAGATGGACTTTATTATTTCACTCCTGTCGATTGTGATGATCGACCTGTTTCTGGCAGGGGACAACGCGATCGTGATCGGTATGGCTGCACGCAATCTGCCCCATCATCAACAGAAAAAAGCGATTATTGGAGGAACGGTAGGCGCAATCGTCATCCGTGCGGTGTCCACGATCCTGGTGGTTTGGCTTCTGGGCATCACAGGCCTAAAGCTGATCGGCGGTATCCTCCTCATGTATATTGCTATTAAGCTTCTGGTGGAAAAGAAGGAAGAGGAAGCCCATATCAATGCGGGCATGAGCATCTGGAAGGCTATCGGCACGATTATTATCGCCGACATGGTCATGGGTCTGGACAACGTGCTGGCCGTAGCCGGCGCCGCCAATCACGATTATACATTGGTGGTATTGGGTCTTCTCATCAGTATCCCGATTATGGTGTACGGCAGCACTCTGGTCATCCGCCTGATGGACCGTTTCCCCAAGATCATTTATCTGGGGGCGGCTATTCTGGCCTATACCTCCGGCAAAATGATTACCGGCGAAAGCTTCATCGCTGACGTGCTGGGTGGCGGGTTCCTGCGTTATGCCATCGAAGTTGTCGTTGTTGCAATCTGCCTTGGTGTTGGCTACTGGCTGAACAAGAGGCAGAATAACGGCAAGGCAGTGCCTGCCGTCAATCACGGTAAAGCCGACAGCCATTCTGCTTCGGCGTAAGGCAGCCTCTTGACGCATTTCCCGAATAAACGAAAAAGAAGCTCCGGACAGAAACATTGGTCCGGGCTTCTTTTGTGTATGGACGGACGATTTCCCCTGCTGCTTGTCGTCTTTCAAGGATTTCTGTATGATGAATACTGTAAACTGCCCATAAGGGCGGGAGTAACCGGGAGATGGCGAGGAACCCGCTATGCAGAAAAGGAACAGCCGAAAATTTTTCCGCGTCAGGCTGGAAGAGATGGTCCGGACCTTGCGGAGCGAAATTCAATCCGGGAGCACGGCCATAGGCAGCTTCCTTCCTTCGGAAAGCGATCTGGAGGTACGCTTCGGACTCAGCAACGCCTCTGTCCGCAAGGGACTGAAGGTGCTGGTGGAAGAGGGCTTAATCGAGAAAATCCCGCGTGTCGGCAACCGGGTGAAAGCCCCTGTGCAAGGGCGCAGAACAACCGTCAGATTCGGGTACGTGAACAATATCTTTCCTTTGGTGGAGATACAGAAGCTTCTGGAGAAATTTGAGGAGCAGTATCCCCATATTGCCGTTCAGCCGGTTGGGCTGCCTGCAGGCAGCTACTCGGCGACCGTGCGGGAATATTTGCAGTCGGAAATTCTCGATGTTGTGCTGATCAACAATAACAATTATCAGGATTTTGTGGAGGAGAGCTGTACGGAGCTGCTGGAGCCGCTGGAGGAGCAGCCGGACGCCCCCCGCTTTCTGTCCGGGATGTTCCGGTGCGGCGAACATAGCCGCGTACGTCCCTTTGTTTATTCTCCCGTCGTACTTTGTTATAACAAACGGCACTTTAAGGAAGCCGGTGTAGCGTTTCCCGACAGCAGCTGGTCCTGGGATGATCTGTTCGCGTGCGGCCGGAAGGTGGCAGACGGCCATGAGCGGTACGGCTTTTATTTTTATTTGCCCTCCCGCAACAGATGGCCCTTATTCCTGCTCCAGAGCGGGACAACCTTCCAGGCGGAGAAAGATGGCGAAGGCCGGTTCCGGCTTGGAAGCTCCAGACTGCTGGATAGCCTGGATGTCTGCAGGAGGCTGGTAGGGATGAGAGATGTGTTCCCGACGGTTCTGTCGGAGAGCGATGCGGATGCGGAAGCCCTGTTCCTTCAGGGTAAAGTCTCCATGATTATGACCACCTATTATTTTCTGAACCAATTGCGCAACTCGGATCTGTCATTCGATATTGCTCAGCTGCCGCGGCTCCAGAATGCCGATACGCTGCTAATTGTGAACGGGCTGGCGGTGAACGCCAAATCGCAGAACAAAAATGCGGCTATGCTGCTTGTTGATTTCCTCACCTCGTATGAGGCACAGCTGCTAATCCGGCACAAAACGCTGAATATCGCGGCCAACCGGGCGGCAATGGAGTGGGAGGGGAAGGAAGCCGTATACCGCCCATCCCGCTTTCAGCTTTACCGGGAGATCATCCCCACCTACCGGCTGGTTACGGATCTGGGCTTGAGCAACCGCCAGCTGAAGGCAATTCAGCGTGATATCATGCTTTTTGTTTCCGGACTGCTGGATCTGGAAGCGCTCTGCGTCAGGCTAGAAGAGGCATTGAACACAGCGGTGTAGAATTTGCCTCACCCTTGAGTTTTCCCCAATTACGGCACAGGCTCGGCTTTCCAGCCTGTGCTTTTTAATGTTCATACTGACTCATAACTGACCTATAAAAATATTGACAGCGCTTTCTTGTTTAAGATATCATACAGTTAAGAGTTAGTTATGAGTTACAATTTACTCCTATTCATCCTTAAGGTGGTGCGGAATGGAAAGGCAAGGTGTGTATTTTCACAATGTTTCAGAGCTGGTGCAAAAACCGTATCAATCCGGTCTACATTTGCAGCGCTTTCCGGAGCATGTGCGCAACAGCCTGGCAGAGAAGGGAAGGACCAAGGCTGTGCAATCCAGCGGCTGTGAATTGCGGTTTGTTACCAGCTCCCGGCATGTTAGAGTCACCGTCGGCTCCAATGACTCCAATGGTATGGTCATGGTATTCAAAGGGGATTTTTTTCACTCCATGCATAGTCTGCAGGCCGGAACGGCAACCACTTTGCATCTGGAGGAGCCGGAGCGTTTTGCTGAGGTGTCGCCGGAACGCCTGAATCAATCCGGCTTTTCCTCCAATGTATGGCGGCTCCATTTTGACCGGTTTGGGGCTCTTTTCTACGAGGTGGATGCCTTCGGCTCTGAGGTGCGGGCGCCGGAGCCGCATGAGGTTCCGCCGCTTGCGATGCTTGCATACGGGTCCTCCATCAGCCAGAGCGCAGGGGCTACGCATCATTTTAACGGTTATGTGCAGCAGACGGCGCGCAGACTCGGTGTGGATGTGCTAAACCTTGCCCTTAGCGGGTCCTGCTACTGTGAGAGCGCCGTGGCTGACCATCTGGCCGACCGGGAGGATTGGGACTTCCTGTACCTGGAGCTGGGCGTCAACATGCGCTCGGTGGTGACTCCGGGGGAATTCAGGCAGCGGGTAACCTACATGCTGGACCGGGTTATCCGGCGCCATCCCGGCAAGCCGGTGTTTGTTACGACCATATTTCCCAACCGGGCAACCTATTTTCTGGATGAATCCCATGCTTTTCATGTCCAGGAGAAGGTGTTCAATGAAATCCTTCAGCATTGCTGCGAAAACATGGATTGCCCGCAGCTGCGGCTTCTGGATGGCACCGGAATCATGCGCGATTTTTCATCGCTTACCTCTGATCTGATCCATCCCTCGGATTACGGCCACACGCTGATGAGCGGACACCTGGCCGAGCTGCTGCGACCTGTAGTCGAGTCTATGCTGATCTCCAGACATACCGGCAACGGCGACAAAAAATGACGGGAGTGAACGAATTGAAAAGACAGATATATTCCTTGATAAGCGTGTCATTGTTGACTGCTTCCTTGATTGGATGTTCTTCCACAAGCGGGGAGGTGGAGAAACAGGCAGGAGAGGGTCCGGGCGGGAAAACCTCCTTCTCCATATCCTTCCGGACCGGGAACATTTCGTATGCAGACAACCATCCCGACATCAACAAAGACAAATGGGTTAAAAAGCTGGAGGAGCTGACAAATACGGATCTCAACATCCGATTGATGCAGCAAAAGAATTTTGATTCGCAGATGATCCAGATGTTCGCTATCAACGACATACCCGATGTTGTGCAGGCCAGCTCCGGTATAACGAATCCCCAGCTGGCCGGTTCCGTGGAGGCGGGGGTGTTCCTTCCCCTGAACGACCTGCTTCAGAAGCATGGCCAGGACCTGCTCAAGAAAATTCCCAAGAATGCCTGGGACAAGCAGACCGATGCGAAGGGCAATATCTACGCCATCCCGGAATGGCTCTCCAATCCGTCGCGCCGCGCCACCTGGATTCGCTCCGATCTGCTGGAGAAGACAGGGCTGCCGGAGCCCAAAACGGTGGAGGACTTTCTGAATGTCATGCGCGCCTTCAAGAAAATGGGTGTGGAGAATCCGTATATGGGCCGGGAGGACTTTGTCTTTTCGGATATGTTTTTCGGCTCATATGACACCTTCGGCAATTTCTTCACCAAACAGGGGGATCAGATTGTACCCAAGTTCATGATGATCGAAAATATGCAAAAGACGATTGCCGCATACAAGACCATGTATGATGAGGGGTTGATCAGCAAGGAATTCGTAACGGTCAATCCGACGAAGTTCAAGAACGATATTCTTGCAGGCAAGGCAGGGATATGGAACATGAATGCCAACCTGCTCCTCCAATGGAGCCAGCAGCTGAAGGAGCATGTGCCCGGCGGGGAAATCAAGCTGATCTCCTCTCCCACAGGCTCTGACGGGGAGGGCGGGCTTCGACTGGTGGGCACGGTTTCCCGGGCCTACTTCATCAACAAGAATGCCAAGGACCCGGCCGGCATTGTAAAGTTCTTTAACTGGATGGTCAGCGATGAGGCGGAGCGGTTCTTTACCTTCGGGATCGAAGGGGAAAATTATACGATGGAGGACGGTAAGGTCAACTACAAGAAGCCGGTAAATGCCGATGAGGTGGACGAGGAAACCTTCCGTCAGGCTCTGCTGTGGTTCGTACAGGATACGACTTACAATAAAGGCGCCCTCAGTCTCACTTCCGAAGGGCAGGAATTGATGAAGCTCTATGATACGGTGCTTGCCGATGAGGGGAGAGGTGGGATTCAATTCGAGCCGCAATTGCAGGGCTACCAGAAGAATCCGGACATTACCCCTACCGGAGATAAGCTGCCTCCCGTTATACTGACGCATGTGATTAGAATGGTATACGGAAAAGAGCCCATTTCCGATTATCCCAAGGTGGTGGAGGAATGGCTGCAGAAGGGCGGCAGTAATGTCATCAAGGAGGCCACAGAGCGCTTTCAAAAAAATGATGGTATTGTCTTGATCCAGCATTAGTGATAAGAGAGAATCGGCAGAGGGCCTAAGCTGGCCTATCTGTTCTGGTTCTCTTTTGATTTTGGCATGAAAAGTTCACCAGCCAGTAGAATAATTCCCGGAGCCTATGTTAAAATAAGCTTTTATTGAGGCGATGTAGAGAAATGGACGCCTTCTCGCGTCAATGGAACTGGGGGACGGCGATATGCAACAGGCGCACATCCAATTAAAAAAGCATTTTGGCTATGATACATTTAAAAAGGGCCAGGAGGAGCTGGTGGAGAGTATCCTTCAGGGCAGAGATGTCCTCGGCGTGATGCCCACGGGAGCCGGGAAATCCGTCTGTTACCAGCTGCCTGCAGCGATGCTGCCCGGTATTACCTTGGTGGTGTCTCCTCTCATCTCTCTGATGAAGGATCAGGCCGACGCCCTGAACCAGATTGGAATTCCGGCCGCACTTGTGAACAGTACGCTCTCGGTTAGGGAGCTGAATGATACATACCGCGGGATTGCCGCGGGAGCCTACAAGATCGTGTATGTGGCGCCCGAACGTCTGGAATCCGAACGCTTCTGCCAGATGGTGCAGGAGCTATCCATCCCGCTGGTGGCGGTGGACGAGGCCCACTGCGTCTCCCAGTGGGGCCATGATTTCCGGCCCAGCTATCTGGCGGTGAACCGGCTTCTGAAGTGGATCAAACCCCGTCCTGTGCTGGCAGCCTTTACCGCTACGGCCACGGATGTGGTGAAGGAGGATATTGTCCGCCAGCTGGGGCTGGAGAATCCGCTGCGGATCACCACGGGCTATGAACGGGAGAATCTCAGCCTGTCGGTGGTCAAGGGGGCGGACAAGAAGGACTATATCGCCAGCTACCTGCGCTCGCGTCCCAAGGATGCGGGAATCATCTACGCCTCTACCCGCAAGGAGGTGGAGGATGTCCACCGGTATCTGAACCGTCTGGGCATCTCCGCCGGGCGTTATCATGCGGGTCTAAGCGATGAGGAGCGCAGCCGCAGCCAGGAGCTGTTTTTGTACGACATGACCAAGGTTATGGTGGCCACCAACGCCTTCGGGATGGGGATCGACAAATCCAATGTCCGGTTCGTCATCCACTACAACCTGCCGAAGAACCTGGAATCCTATTATCAGGAGGCGGGCCGTGCCGGACGGGACGGGGAACCGGGAGAGTGTATTCTGCTGTTTGCCGCCCAGGATATCATGACTCAGAAGTTCCTTATGGAGCAGGGCGATTCGGAGCCGGAGCGCAAGAAGCAGGAATACAGCAATCTTAATGACATGGTGGATTATTGCCACACCACGGACTGCCTGCAATCCTATATCGTATCGTATTTCGGCGGCCGCACGGCGGAGCCCTGCGGGCGCTGCAGCAGCTGCACCGACGAGCGGGAGCTCAATGATATTACAGTGGAGGCGCAGAAGATATTTTCGTGCATTGTCCGCATGCGCCAACGGTTTGGCGTCACCATGACCGCCAAGGTGCTCCGGGGGTCAGGGGATGCCAAGATCAAACAGATGGGCTTTGACCAGCTGCCTACCTACGGGATCATGAAACAAGTGAAGGAGAAGGACATCACCGGCCTGATCAGTGTGCTGGTGGCGGACGGTTACCTGAACCTGTCGGACAGCCAATACCCGGTGCTGTCCCTTACCCCCAAGGCCCGCAGTGTGCTGGAGGGAACGGAGCGTGTGTTCCACCGGGTGGTGATCCTTCCGCAAGCAGGCGGAGGAGCTAATGGAGGCGCTGCTGCAGGCGGGGCGGACGAAGCCCTCTTCGACAAGCTTCGCCAGCTTCGCCGGAGCTTCGCCGAACGGGAGCGGGTGCCTCCCTTCACCATCTTCCACGACGCCACCCTGCGTGATATGTGTGTCCGGCTGCCGGATACGGAGGACGAAATGCTGGCCGTCAAAGGAGTCGGCAAGCATAAGTTCGACAAGTACGGCCAAGCGTTCCTGGAGGAAATCCGGAAGCACAAGGGCGCTTAGCCGAAGTCTGAAGGAGTGGTTATTCTCCGCTGGGCATCTGGAAGATGTACCGTTCCACAAATTGGCTGATCGGCGACAGCACTACCGTCCGCAGGGTCACTGTATTCAGCGGATCCAGGCTAAACTGGTGCGCCAGTGCCATATAGGTGGCCCATACAAGGAGGCAAGCATACACCAGCTTGCCTTTTTTGTTTTTATCATCGCTGGACATTTTTAAGCCCAAGAACAGCAGCAGCCCGGACACCAACAAAATGATGACGCTCGAAAGAAGTTTGCTCATTGCTCCTGTTCCTTTTTCGATAGTTTATTGTACCCCTTATTGCTCAGGCCCACCTTTTTCATTTTCACCTCAGCCTCAACCTGCAGATTGATTTTTTTGAACACATCCTCCTTATCCTGCTCCATCTGCTTCCATTGTTTGGGGTATTTGCGGTAGATCCGCTCGGAGATGCCCGCCACATCGGCATTTGCTTTTTTGGAGGCAGCCCATGCCCGTTTGCTCATGTTCACGACCTCATTCTGGACACTCTCCTCCATTTTCCGGATGGTTTCCGGCTCCAGCAGATTGCAGGCACTTCCTGTTTCGTTTAACCAGCCGTCTATTGTAACATGGACGTTTACATTAAATTTGCCGTCCTTCTGCTGAACCTTCACCTTGGTTTGGGAGTCGGTCACTACAAAGGTGGAATCCTTGGTTTCTCCCTTCTCGGGATCCGAGGCAAAGGGGATTGTGGAGGACTGGACCTGATTGCTGAGAAAGGAAGCACCCAACGCTTCTTCGTCACTCATCCAACCCACCAGCTTGGTTTCCTTGATAATCGCAGCACGGCCCAGCCTCAGCTTGGAGGGTACGGTGGTCTGCTTCAATTGATCGATGCCGGTTACCTCCTTGCCGCCGGAGATGATGATCTCCGGGACTAAGCTGCTGTGGGAAGGACTCAGCATTTTTTTGATCAGATCATACATCCGCACATTGGGGATTTTGGACAGGTACCGCTCCTGCTTCTCCAGGATACGCTCCAGACCGATGCCCGGAATCGGCTCTGAGCTGAGCAGCTGCTCCAGGATGGATCTGCCGTCACCGGACGCGATGAGAACACTTACCGTCTCCCGGGAATCGGAGTTGCGCAGATACAGGTCTACCATCTGGCTGAAGCCTTTTTTGGCAGCCTCCTCCCCAATCACAAGAATGCTGTTATGGCCAAAATACAGCTTCCGCGGCGCTTCCATATAGCTTTCAGACACGGCGCCCTTGATAGTATCCCCCTCGGTGGAATACACCACAACCGGCACTTGTCCGCTGGGCCCGCCAGCTGCACCCGCTGCCGCGGATATAGATGAGGGCAGGATGACCTGGAAGGACAGCACCCATTTCCCGTTTTTACCCACATCCAATGCGGCCGCAGAGGTAATGGAAAGCTCATTCAGCTCCGTACGGTCCCAGCATCCTCCCAGGACCATGGACGAAAGTGCCAACAGGATGACCAACCGGCGGGAACGCCCCATTGTCAAGACCTCCTTTTCCGGGGGACTTTTTTGCGGATGAAAAGGGCTACGGCCAGCAGGAACGGCAGTACCAGATTCATCCCTAGCAGCTCATATGGGGTAATATGCTGCATTTGGTTATCGAATACGGTTTCATCG
Source organism: Bacillota bacterium (assembly GCA_023388055.1). Lineage (GTDB taxonomy): Bacteria > Bacillota > Bacilli > Paenibacillales > NBRC-103111 > Paenibacillus_AR. Next base: position 413,128 of record JAEWGW010000025.1, read on the forward strand.
TGATAGGACACGAAGGCTGTTGCCATAATGACAAGATTCAGTCCCAGCAGCATGGATTTGGACGGTTTGATGGAGAAGGTTTCCGTCAGGCAGTGGAATGCGCCGAACAGGAACAGCGACATTTTGATATAGATGGTGCATACCCAGAACGATACGAACAATATATCCAGCCGCTCCAGCGTCGTACCCAGCTTGATGATTTCGATCATGCTGAAGGTGGGATAGCGGAATTGCTGCGGCATGATCGGACCGAACAGGATCAGGCACAGGGCTACGGTAATGGTCAGATGGAAGCCGGCGGCTACGGTGCCGCCCATGGCTGCTTTGGCAATGCCTTTTTTGGACTTTAAATAAGGGCCAACCAGCAGCACCAGCGCCGCCTCCGACAGCCAGCCCAACGGCAGCAGGCCGCCGTATGCGATATGGGGCAGGGGGGTGGTCATCACTGGCAGCAGCTGGCTGGGTTCAATCAGATTCAGGAACAAAATCAGGCTTATGCAATAGGTGATGATACTGACTGTGGTGACCACCCCGTTAACCCGGGCAATCACCTCGATTCCGCCGTAGACAGCATAGCTGCAAACCGTCATGATGATAAACATGATCACCCAATCCGGAGTTTCGAAGAGAATCTGGTCGGACAGAATGTTCGTAAATTCCTGCAGAATGATCGAGGAAATGGAGATGTAATACAGGGTTAGCAGCAGCCCCACTACCAGGGCAATCCACTTGCCCAACCGCTGTGAAATCCAGCCCAAAAAGGAGAATGACTGGGGCACGCGCATGGCGATGGCACCGGTCAGCCAGGCAATCCCCACCCCCAGAACGGTCGCTCCCGCAATGGAAATCCAGGCATCCTGCTTGGAATGAGCCATCACTACACTGGGAACAACCAAGATGGCGGTGGGAATAATGGTGATATAGATCAGAGCCCCTAACTGCCAGACCGAAATATGCTCCTTCATGATCCCTCTCCTTCCTGCCCGCCTCCCTCCGGCTGCTCTGGGGGCAAAGGCTGCTGGCCTTTGGGCTGCCGCTGGGTATTGGCGGGATTACTGGTGCTGGGACGGTGTATCATGGCCCATTGGGGAGCGCGGATCAGAACATCCTTCAGTTCTGACAGACGCAAGGGAGAGAAGGGACTCATGTACGGTACCCCGAAGGATCGCAAGCCCTCCAGATGAATGAGGACCAGCATCATTCCCGACATAATGCCGAATAGTCCGAAGGAGCCCCCCAGAATCATCATGGCAAAGCGGATCAGCCGGGCGGAGATGGACATGCTGATGTACGGCACAACGAAGTTGGATATGGCGGTAAAGGAGACCACAATAACCATGGCCGCCGATACCAAACCCGCCTGAACCGCCGCTTGCCCCAGCACCAGGGCGCCGACAATGGAGATAGCGGGACCGATGGCCCGCGGCATCCGGACTCCCGCCTCACGCAGCACCTCGAAGGTCAGCTCCATCAATATCGCTTCGATAAACGCAGGGAACGGCACACCCTCCCGTTGGGCAGCCAGGCTGATCAAGAGGGGAGTGGGGAGCATTTCCTGGTGGAAGGTGGTAATGGATATATACAAGGCAGGAAGCAGCATTGAGAGAAAAAAGGCCACAAACCGGATAATCCGCAGGAAGCTGGAGATATCCGCGCGCTGGTAATAATCCTCGCTGGATTGAAAAAAACGGGTGAACATAGCCGGCGCAATCAAAACAAAGGGAGTGCCGTCCACCATAATGGCGATCTTCCCCTCCAACAGGGCACCCACTACAACATCAGGGCGTTCGGTATTGATTAACGTGGGAAAAGGACTGTAACTGGAATCCTGAACGTATTCCTCAATATAGCCGGAGTCCAGAATCGCATCGGTTTGAATCTCGGATAGACGCTTGTACATCTCGTCCACAATTCCCTTGCGGGCGATACCATCCAAATAGACCATGGCCACCTCGGTTTGGGTGACCTCTCCGATTAGGAGAATCTTCGACGCCAGCTTGGGGGATTTGATCCGTCTGCGCACCAGAGAGAGGTTTGTTCGCAGGTTTTCGTTGAAGCCTTCCTTGGGCCCGCGGATAACCGTTTGGGTGGTGGTTTCCTCCACTCCGCGCTGCTCTCCGCCCGACACATTCACAGCCAACGCCTGATTGCAGCCGTCGATCAGAACGATGGCAGAGCCGCCGAAGAGACCGGAGAAGACGGTATCCACGGTGTTGACCATTTTCACCATACCCAAGGGCACCGAATCTGCCGCCGCATTCAGCAGAGCATCACCCGTTAACCCCGCCAGGCTGTCCCGTTGGCCAAAACCGGGCTTAACCAGGGTTTGCAGCAGGTCCCTGTCAATTTTGCCGCCGTCCACAATACCCTCCACCAGAATAACGGACATCCGTACCTCATTGGTCATATAGCGGAAGGTCACATCCACATTCTCGACCAGCTCGCCATGGATGAGGGACAGGTTTTGATCAAGGCTTTCCGTCAACGGTTGAGGGGGTTTTTTGGGCTTCGCTTTATCTGTATTGTCCTGTTTGCGTTTTTTCGCTGGCTTTCCTTTCAGAACGTTCATGCTTGCCTTCCTCCTTCCGGGTGGGGCACAGTCCTGTAAGACTTGGGCGGATCGCAGCAAACAGGCAGTCCTTCCAGAATATACATAGCTCTTTCACGTAGGATTCGATGTTTGGCCCGGTTTTATGCGTCCGCACTGGGCCGTGTTTGCAAACATGACCGAAAAGCCCGGGCCCACTGCCGCTTAGGACAGTAGACTCGGGCTGCATGACATTGCAAGGCCGGACGGTTATGAGGGGGTGCCCTTCAGCTTGCCGGTGAACAACAGCATCATGAAGGAGATGGCAATGGTGGCAATGCTCAACAGCCAGGCGAGAGAGGTGTTCCCCGAATCTACGGCAAAATAGATGCCGGTGGGAATGGTTTGGGTGCGGCCGGGAATATTGCCTGCAACCATCAAGGTGGCGCCGAATTCGCCCAACCCCCGGGCAAAACCCAGCACATAGCCTGTTACCAAGGCTCTCCAGGCTAAGGGCATGGTAATATGCAGTAGGACCTGCCATTCATTGGCCCCCATGGATCTGGCCGAGTCCTGAAGCTCCCGTTCAATGGACTGGAAGCCGGACTTCAGTGACTGGTACACCAGCGGGAAGGACACCACTACGGCAGCGGCCACGGCAGCCCACCAGCTGAAGATGAAGGAATGGTCGAATATTCGCTCCGCCAGTCTGCCGAACCAGGTTTTTCTCCCGACCAGCACCAGCAGGATAAAGCCGATCACCGTAGGGGGCAGCACCATGGGCAGAAGAAAAACGGTTTCCAGCAGCGTTTTTCCCTTGATTCGTTTGGTGGTCATAACCCAGGCAATCCCAATTCCGATCAGAAAAACAATGATGCTGGAGATCAGCGAAACCTTAAGCGACAAAAGCAGCGGATCGAGAAATTCCGGTTTCGTGAGCAGGTTGATCATAGGCGTTATTTAGGAAGCGTAAAGCCGTATTTGACAAATACGTCCAGCGCTTCTTTGGTTTGCAGGTAGTTGTAAAGCTCCTTCGCCGCTGCAGGCTGTTTGGTAGCTTTGACGACACCGATGGGATATTCGATGGCTGCATGGCTGGCCGGATCGGCAGTCAGAATGATTTTGGCATTCTTGGATGCGGCGGCGTCGGTTTTGTAGACGAAGCCCGCTTCGGTGTTGCCGGTCTCCACATAGGAGAGCACCTGCTTCACATCCTTGGTCAGCACGATCTTCGGCTGGAGAGCGTCCCACAGCTTGTAATAGGTCAGGGTTTCCTTGGCGTAGCTGCCTGCCGGAACCGATTCGGGTGTACCCACGGCAAGCTTCTTCACCTCATCCTTGGCCAGGTCCTCCACCTTGGTGACGGATAGCTTGCTGTCGGCGGCCACAACCAGCACCAGGTCGTTCAACAGCAGATTTTTGGCGGTGGCGGAATCAATGAACTGCTTGGATACCAGCGCATCCATCTGCTTCTTGCCGGCGGAGAGGAAGAGGTCGGCGGGAGCACCCTGTTCGATTTGCTGCTGAAGGGTGCCGGATGCGCCGTAGTTGAAGGTAAGCTTCACATGAGGGGCCTTTTGGGTATAAAGGGTTTTGATCTCATTAAGGCTTTCGGTCAAGCTGGCTGCGGCTGAAATGATCAGCTCCACCGGCTCCGGGGTTTTGGTGGGTGCAGGGGACAGGCTTGCAGCGGCAGATGCGGCGGCCGAAGGGCTTACAGCGGCGGCGGCTCCGGCAGGCTCGTCCTTCTCTGCGCAGCCGGCCAGTCCGGTAAAGGCGGCAAACGTCAAGGCGCCGGCCAGAGTGAATTTGGTCCATTTTCCATTCATCAGCATGATTTTCCCTCCCGTGGTTATCTGTATATGATTACACATATTACTATAGCTAATGATGACATGTAAATAATGAAATCTTGAAATTTATATGATTTTGTTATATTTAAGTATAACTTGTTATGTTTAATATGATTTCTGGGCAACGTAAAACCCCCTTGACCTGAATCAGGAAGGGGGTTTTGTGGGGTTACGGCGGCAACTGCAGCATGAGTGGCTATTAGGCCATCAGCATAACGGATGATGACTTGATGACAGTAGTTACGTCGGAGCCGATAGAAAGCTCCAGCTCCCTAAGAGATTCAACAGAGATGATGGAGGTGATGGTGTTGCCGCCGCCGATGTCTACCACAACCTTGGCATTAACCTGTCCCTCGCTGATTTCCACAACCTTGCCTGTCAGCTGATTGCGTGCGCTGATCTTCATGGTTTTCCCTCCTTTCTTGTCCGCTAAAGCCTGCGGAGAATTCCAAGATGCCGGACCGGGAAGTATAGCGCCATTGTAAAACCTTGTCTGATTTTTATCAACAAATTTCAATAACGTATGACAAAAACCCGGCAGGGCCGCCGGGTGGGAGGGAAAGCTTATGGTACGCTTCAAAATGCAGGTTTCGTAAAAAAAGTTTTCAGCGCTTTGTATACATCGCCTTTTTCCCGGATGACATGATAGAGGAACTTTTTATGCTGGATATTCTTATAGGCGGACATCAGGGTGGAGCTACGGTTATATTGATTCACTTCCCCGTAACCGAACATGTTGGAGCGTTTGATCAGCTCCTGGATAAGATTGACGCATTTTTCGTTGTCGGAGGTTAGATTGTCGCCGTCGGAGAAGTGAAAGGGATAGATATTCCAGTTGGCAGGGGGATAACGGGTATCGATGATATCCAATGCCTTCTGGTAGGCGGAGGAGCAGATGGTGCCGCCGCTTTCGCCCCGGGTGAAGAAGTCCTCCTCCGTGACCTCCTTGGCCTCGGTATGGTGGGCGACGAATACGATTTCCACATGCTCGTATTTGCGGCGCAGAAACCGGGCCATCCAGAAGAAGAAGCTGCGGGCAATGTATTTCTCGAAGGAGCCCATGGAACCGGAGGTGTCCATCAGAGCCAGCACAACCGCGTTGGAGTGGGGCTTCTGCACCTCCTCCCAGGTTTTGAAGCGCAGATCATCCGGAGAAATGCCATGGATCCCCGGTTTGCCCGCATTGGCATTGCGCTTCATGTTCTCGATGATGGTGCGTTTCTTGTCGATGTTGGACATGATGCCTTTTTTGCGGATATCGTGAAACACCACATCCTTGGATTGGAGCATCTCCCGCTGCTTCTCCTCCAGGTTGGGCAGCTCCAGCTCCTCGAACAGAAGCTCCTCCAGCTCAGCCATGCTGATTTCCGCCTCGTAATAATCCTCGCCGGGCTGGTCTCCGGCACCTTCACCCTTGCCCGGCCCTTTTTTCTGGGCCTCCCGGTCTACCCCCAGGACATCCCCGACCTGCGAGTCCCCGTCTCCTTGACCCACATGCTTTTGCTTGTTGTAGTTATAACGGAAGCGGTACTCGTCGATGCTTTTGATGGGGACGCGCACCACCTGCTTGCCGTCCGACATGACGATGCTTTCGTCCGTCACCATATCGGGAAGATTCTGTTTGATTGCCTCGCGCACCTTCTCCTGATGGCGTGTCTGGTCCTGATAACCCTTGCGGTGCAGGGACCAATCCTCGCGGGAGACGATAAATAGCGGTTCCGTCACTTCGAATTCCTCCCTTTTCTTCGCAGCTTGGTATGATTAAGTATATTCAGCGCGGCGGGAGGTATGTTCGCGGGCTTTTCTTCATTTTTCCAGTGGAACAAAACGCATAGTGCGTACGTCTTAAACCTGTTATGATAAATGAACAGTGCATTCAAGACAGAATGGAATGAGGAGGACGACTTGATGCGCAAGCTGTTAATTCTATTATGTACAGCCGGCTTCCTGACCACAGGACAAGCCGCTTATGCCGCCAGCCCTTCGGTTCAGGCGGGAACGGAACAGGTGATTGTAAGAGGCAGGACGATCCCGGTGAATATGGTGCGGGTGGATCTGCGTGATCCGCTGCTTACCTTAGAGCCGGTAACGGCACGCAGCGCTATTGGATATGACGAATCCTTCACCTCCATTGTAGAACGGACTCATGCGGTTGCCGCCGTTAATGGTACCTTCTTCAATGCCTACGAAAAAGCGGCGGATGTCCGTTATCCCAACGGGCTTTTGGTTGCTTCAGGAGAGACGGTGCATTCCGGAACCAACCAGTCCCTGATTTGGATGGCGGACAAGCTTCCTGTTATCCGCCATGTAGAGCTGGGGATCCGGGTTACCTTTGTCCAAGGCAAACAGACCTCCACCTATTTTCCGTGGGGCATCAATAAATATTACGGCGACAGTCAAACCGATCAGGTGGTCTGGTACACGCCTGCTATGGGCAGGGTGATCGACTATCCCAACAGCACCAAAATTGTGATCCGCGAAAATGTGGTGACCCTCATCACCGAAGAGGCGGTGTCTGTGCCCGGAGACGGGTATGTATTCCTGGCAGGGAATAGCGATAATAACCGCAGGAACCTGCTTCCGCGGGTCCACGTGGGCGATACTGTGGATCTGGAAACGGTAGCCAAGGATGCGGTGAGCGGGGAGTCCGTGGATGCGGGCCAGTGGTTGGCTGCCATCGGAGCAGGGCCGAAGCTGGTAACCGCCGGGGCGGTGGATGTGGATTTTGTGCGGGATGGGTTTGATGATCCGAAGCTTACCTCCCAGGCCAACCGCAGAAGCTTTGTGGGCGTGGACGCAGAGGGCAGGCTGGTCATGGGAACCATGGACGGGGTGACGGTGCAGCAGGAAGCGGAAGCGGCGGTTGCTCTGGGACTCCGGGAAGCGATGAACCTGGACGGCGGCGCCAGCTCTGCGCTGTATGCCGAGGGAACCGTGCTGACGAAACCCGGCCGTGATCTGAGCAATGTCCTGGTGGTTCGCAAACTGACGGAGCCCCGCACCCAATTGGAGGTCAATGGACAGTTCCGGCCCGAGTTCCAGGGCTTTATCCGTCAGGATACCACCCTGGTGCCTATCCGGCCGCTGCTGCAGGCTTTGGGCGCGGAATTCAAGTGGAATGAGCAGGCAGGCAATTTGTCTGTGGTGAAGGACGGCAAAACCCTGACCTTCACTCCCGACCGGCCCGAGGTTCTGGTGGACGGCAAAAAGGAAGCGTTGGATACGCCTCCCGTCATTGTGGACGGTCGCTTGTATGTGCCGGTCCGGTATGTGGTGGAGAGCTGGGGCGGCAAGGTTGCGTGGGATCAGAGCCTCTACCGGGTGTCGCTGAGCTTCTGATCAGCTTGCGTAGAAGGCCGCAACCATAACCAGCACGATGAGGGACAATCCAATGATGACGATGCCGTTTAAGACGGTGCCCAACACGGCGAATACCTTTTTGCGGCCCTTCTGGACAAGCCCGATAATGCCCAGGATCAGCCCGATGAGATTGCCGAACAGGGTGCCCAGGAGCGCCAGGCTCATGAAGGCCAGCTCTGGCATCTCAGCCATCCTGCGTTCCAGCTCTTCATAATCGGCAACGCCGGCTTCCGCATCGATGAGTCCGGTGATTTTTACCGCCACACTTCCCAGCATAATGACGAATATCAGGGCCATACTGGCAAAAATCGTAAAGGATGCGATGCCCAAGCCGGACTGCTTCCGGCGGGGCGGCCCGGCATCATACGGATCAACCGGAGAGAAGCCGTTATACCCGGAGGGAGCCGTGTCTGTGGTGCTCCTGCTGTCGGGTGCCGGATCTTGCTGGACCGAGCTGTTGGTGTTGGTTGGATGCTCCAACGCGATCACCTCCATGTTTATTTTCTCAATGGTAGCATGGGGGTGGAAACGCTGGCAAATTTTTCTGCTATCCAAAAATAAAAGGATATTTTCTCCAAATTGTGGTATGATTCGGGATATAACGACACGTGCCTTTGGAAGGATAAGGGCTGAATTTATCAGGAATCGGGGGATTTGGGATGAAATATACACTGTGCCAGCAGGTTCGTATTGTAGATATGAATGATGAGATTTTGACGGAGGTTGTGTTCGAGCATGCGGAGGTGGATACGCCGCAGCCGGTGCTGGGCGCTACCGTTATCACCCACCAGCTGGGCCTGCGCCAGTTCGAGGTGGTATATGACCGGCGGGAGGGTAAAACCATGCGCTCCAAGATCACCGATATGGAAATCGACCTGTTGGGCGATTTCAACAAAACCCGGGTATATCTGGAGCCGGTGAAGCTAATCGTTGGCCAGCACGACGTTGGGGTCGTGTAGGTCGGCTGTAACGATGGGGCAGGCGAGGCACATGGAGAAGTGCACACCGCACCAAGTACAGGCGGCAAGCATGGCGAACGACTATTAGTGACATTCGTTGGAACAACCATGTGCGAGAACCAATGCAGCAACTATAAGCAACAACCATTGCGAGATTCTGCTGTAGGAAAGCAGCAACAAAAGCCGCTCGGGTAGAGCGGCTTTTGTTGCGCTTGGGGGGCTGTTTTTTCCGCTAATTGGCTGAATTCGCGGCCGCGAGCTTTTACCGGAGGTTAATAGCGGAACTCCTTCTTCCTCTATTGGCCGGTTTTGCTGAGTTGGTCCGGGAATGGCCAGTGTTAGCGGAAGGTCCCCTTCCGCTATCCCCCCATATCTGCCGCATCCCATAACCGCCGCATCCCAATCTGCCGGCACCATTAGCTCTTTCGCTCCCCGGCCTCCCGCAGGCGGAATTGTCCGACCAGCTGCTGCAGAAACATGGTGATGGCGTCCACCTGATTGGAGCTGTAGCGCACGTTGCCCATGTCGGACAACAGCCCTTGCACCTTGTTTTCCACTTGGCTGGAAATCCGGCGGTTTTCGATGCTGATGGCGGCGATTTTCTCCATCAGCTCCACCACCTCGTCCACAGCCCGGCTCTTCTGGCTGTCGCCGGCATTGGCGCTGTACAACAGCTCCGTCGCCGCGGCAACCAGCCGGTTGCCTTCCTCCACCACCCGGCTGCCCTCCTCCATGGAGGCCACCGCCAGCTGCGCGTTGCGGTAGATCAGCTCCACCGTCTCCTGGATTTGCCCGGTGGAGGAGTGGGTCATATCCGCCAGCTTGCGGATTTCGCTGGCCACCACCGAAAAGCCCTTGCCGTGTTCGCCAACCCGGGCTGCTTCGATAGAAGCGTTCAAGGCCAGCAGGTTGGTCTGAGAGGAAATTTGTCCGATTACCTCCAGCACCTCGCCGATCTGTCTGGCCGTATCCATAAAGGTCAGAATCGTTTTGTTGGTTTCCGCCACCGTGTCGGAGATCTGCGACATTTTGCCGCCGATCCGCTCCACCTCGCCCTGGGCCACTGCAATCTGCTCCGAGGCCTTGGCCTCCAGCTCCGCCAGGGTTGCCTTCATCTCATAGGCCACATCCTTGGCAACGTCAATATCCTTCAGTTGGCTGCGGATACTGCGGATCATGGAGTGGATTTCCTCACCCATCCGCTCCGTCGCCGTCAGCGTGGCGTCCGTGGATTGGCCCAGCTCCCGCTGGTTGGCGCGCACATCCTCGGAGGCATGCTTCACCTTCAGCATCACCACCTCCAGGGAATCATTCATGTTGTTGATCCACTTGGCCAGCTCCCGGGTTTCATCACCTGCAAATTGATCGGTGTCCAGCCGCTGGGTCAAATCCCCCTTGCCCTCTGCGTTGATCCGGATGAAGCGGTTGATCCGCCGCAGGCTGTCCGCGATGGGCAGCGTCCCTCTATGCCGGGAGGTCTGGGCTACCGCCCAGCCGCCAATCAGCTGCAGTACACCCATGGCCAACGCCGCATATAGTACGGGCACATCCCTGGCCACGGCTAAGCCGCACAGCGCCGCTCCCGCCAGAGCAAACACCAGCACCACCGGAAACTGGACCCGGCGGATTTTGAAATCGATGCTCCGCAGCCGGTACACCTCCTCCAGATCCCCTTCGCACATCATGCCCCACAAATCCGGACAATGGGGAAGCCGGAAGGTGACGCCCTTGCCAATAACGGAAATATGCCGGTAATCCGAATACCCGGGAAACTCCACAAACAGGTTGCTGCCCTTGGCAATTGTACCTGCCACTCCCGGGTGCAGCTGCCCGGTAGCCGGGTCGGTGAACATCAGCTCTAATTCAGTGTGTTCCGCAACCCGCACCGTTCCCCAGTCCGTGGATACGCCGTCCTTCAAATTTTCCCCGTGGGTGAAGGTTCGGTCCTCGAAACGGCTGCGGGACAAAGCGGTTCCCGGCGCAATCTCCTTGCGCAGCGCAGGAGAGGCCATAAACAGGTAGTTGTCCCCCGAATCCGGGTAAACGTGACCCGATTCCCGCTGGATCAGATCACCCAGGACGTCGTTGGGCACCCGGCCGCACAACGCTCCCATCCAGGTTCCGCCGCTCATGATGGGATAGATGAACAGCAGGGTCATTTTATCGTGAAAAGAGGAGGTGCTGGGTCCGATCTGGACGGTTAAGGGATCGGCATACGGACCGTACAGGCAGCGGCCGTCCTTCTGCCGGGAGGAATAGAGCACACCCTCGCGGAAGGGGGCGTCGGAGGCATTTTGCCCCATGTGCGGAGCATAAGTGGAAAAGATGACCTCCAGCTTGCTGTCCAGCACGAACAGCTCCGAAAAATCCACAGCCCGCTGGCGTACCGCCTGGGACAAACGGTTCCATACAGGGGCCGACTCCGCCTGCCACAATGCGCCGCCCTGCACAGAGGAAGCCGCTTCCGCGCAATACCGCTCCAGGTGGGTCCAGCAGTCCGTCGCCCACTCTGTCAGAAGGTCCTTGCGGGTATGGGCAATGCCTTCGAAAATCTCCTCGATATCCTCCTTTAAATGTTTGTTAAGCCTGCATGACCACCACAGTGGAAGCCCTTTCCGAAATCCGAGCCAGCCAAACATACCTCTTCCCCCAGTCATCGACTATGTATAATATCCTGTTTTTGATGTTAAGTATTGTAACATAGGAAGTGTCGAAATGATGAAGTGGAATGAGACAAATAAGTGAAAATTCGAAGATTATTCTGAAAATATGACAAAATGTTCGTCTTTTCAGGAAATATCCGATATTAAGGGGAGAGCCGCTTTTCAGGAAGAATATGGAGAACTGGGCTTATTCATGGTATGATACAGAAAATACGTTCGTAAAAATCCCCCAAAAGTGACGGGATGCTCTGAGGTTTGCCATTTTCATATACAAGAGAGGAGTTTTGGCGGAAATGTCCGTTTCCTTTCATCCGGTTATCGATGCTTGGTTCAAACAATCCTTCGGCTCGCCTACCCCTGTGCAGGAGGAGGCCTGGGAGTCTATTGCCGCAGGGGATAGCACGCTGATCGCTGCCCCCACCGGCTCCGGTAAAACCCTGGCCGCTCTCCTGCCCTGTCTGGACCGGATCGTCCGGGAAGCGGGTGAAAACGAAGCAGGCACACCCAAAAAGGGAGTGAAGCTCCTTTATGTAACTCCGCTGAAGGCACTGAACAACGATATCCACCATCATATATTCCGGTTTGCGGCGGAGCTGTCGGCGGTTGCCAAGGAGGGACAGACGGAGTGGCCCGGTTTTACGGTTGGGGTGCGGACGGGGGATACCTCCCAAAGCACCCGGGCGTCCATGCTCCGCCATCCTCCGGATATGCTCATCACCACACCGGAATCCCTCTATTTGATGCTGACTGCGGTGAAGGCCAGGGAGATTCTGCGCACTGTCCGGCAGGTGATCGTCGATGAAATCCATGATTTGGCCTCGGACAAAAGAGGGGTGCATCTTTCCTTGTCCCTGGAGCGTCTTGCCTTTCTCTGCGGGGAAAATCCCCAGCGCATTGGCGTATCCGCCACTCAGAAGCCGATGGAGCGGGTAGCCCGGTACCTGGGAGGCTGGGAGGAAACGGGGGAATCGGACAGCGGAAGCGGTGCCGGAAAAATGGCGCCAAGGCCTGTCCATATTGTGGAAAGTCTTATGGAGCGCAGACTCACTGTATCGGTGACCATGCCGGAGAGAGGTGTCCGGGCTATGGACAAGGAGGCGGTGTGGGGGCCGTTGGTGCAGCGGATTCTGCAGTGTATGGACGGCGCCCGGTCCGTGCTTATTTTTGTGAACAACAGGCGGCTTTGCGAGCGGCTTACCCTGCGTCTGAACGAACATGCAGGGTACGAAATGGCCCGCTCCCATCACGGCAGCGTATCCCGGGAGCGTCGCCTGGAGGTGGAGTCCATGCTGAAGGCGGGAGAGCTGCGCTGTCTGGTGGCTACCGCTACCCTGGAGCTGGGTATTGACGTGGGGGAAATCGATGTGGTGCTCCAGATTGACTCGCCCAAGGAGGCGGCTGCAGGCATCCAGCGCTTCGGCCGGGCAGGTCATGCCGTAGGCGGGGAGAGCCGTGGGGTCGTGATTGTCCGCACCAGGGGAGATTTGCCAGAGGCGGCGGTGCTGGCCAAGGCGGTAGCCCAGCGGGATATTGAGGACATCCGTATTCCGCGTCATAAGCTGGACGTGCTGTCGCAGCACACCGTTGCCGCTGTGGCGGCCGCAGGGACCGGAGAGGAATGGACGCCCGAGGCATGGTACCGAGTGGCAGCGGGCAGCGACTGTTACCGGGACTATCCCTGGGAGCGATATGAAGCCATGTTTGACGTGCTGTCCGGAAGGTATCCATTCTCCCGGCCGCTGATTGGCTGGAACCGGGACACGGACAGGCTCTTCAGGCTGCCGGGTTCGGCGATTGCCGCCTCCATGGGAGGAGGCACCATTCCGCAAACCTCCGCTTTTCCGGTGCATCATGCGGAGACGCGGGTACACTTGGGGGAGCTGGACGAGGAATATGTATATGAAAGCAGAACGGGCGATGCCTTCCAGCTGGGTGCCAGCTCGTGGATTATCCGCTCCATCCGCCATGACCGGGTTTATGTGACAGAGAGTGACCACAGCTACAGTGAAATTCCCTTCTGGAAAGCGGAGGCGGGAGGACGCAGCCCGCTGATCGGCGCGCGCATCGGCAATATGCTGGCCTTCATCCGGGATGCCGCCCGGCACAGCGGAGATGAGGAGCAGGAGCGCCTGCTGGTGCTGGGGCTTATGGAGGAATACCGGCTGGATGAGGAAACGGCCTCCGAACTGGTCGGTTATGTCCGCAGCCAGGACAAACATGGTTTGGTCCCCACGGACTCGCTAATTGTAGCGGAGCATTACAAGGATGACGGGGAGCGGCATCATCTGGTGGTGCACAGCCTCCTGGGCCGCCGTATCCACAGAACCTGGGAGATGGCGCTGCGGATGCGTTTTGACGCGCTAAGCCCAACCCAGGTGTATTCCATCGCCAAGGATGACGGCTTGGAATTTGTTTTCTCCAACTGGAGTCCGGACTGGCTGCTGGAGCCGGGACGGCTGTCCTCCGCCCAGCTGGAGGAGCTGCTGTGGGAGGCGCTTCCGGGTACGGCTATGTTCGGCAGAGCCTTCCGCCGGGTGGCGGAAACCTCGCTGCTGCTGGCCAGAGGCTACGAGCGCCAAAACTCCTGGACCATGCGCTACCGGAGCGAGGAGCTATTGAAGCAGGCCCTTCCTTTTGCAGATAAGTATCCTTATCTGAGAGAGGCGTATGCGGTTTGCCTGGAGGAGGAGCTGGATGTGCCGGGTCTGCACCGGCTGCTGGAGGATTTGCGGACAGGTGCCGTCCGGCTGCAGACCATGGATTCCATAGCGCCGTCTCCTTTTGCCATGCGGTTTATGAATGATTTTGCGATGACGTCCCTGTATGAGTCCGATGCGCTGGGGCGCGATGTTCATATGCAGCTGCTGGGCATCAACCGGGAGCTGGCTGCGGAATGGTTCGGCCAGGAGGGACTGCGTACGCTGATTACCCGGCAGGTGCTGGAGGAGGAAAAACGCAGGCTGGCCCGTCCTGCTTGGTTTACTACTTCGGCTGGAGATGCTGACAGCGAAAAACGCAGCCTGCTCCGCCTTCTGAAGGAGTACGGCGACCTGTCCCTGGAGGAACTGGACCGGTTATGGCGGTCCGCAGCCGGGGAAGGAGCTTCAGGTCCGGAAGCAGGCGTTGAAGCTGCCGGAGAGCAGGAGGGAATCGCCGAAAGTGACAGAGGCGTTCAAGCTGGAGTTGGCGGCGGGAGTGGCAGTCCCCTATCGTCAGCGGATGAGCTGCTGCCTCAGCTGCTTGCGGCGGGCAGTGCGAGGAGTATCCGCGTGGCCGGGGAGGAGCGTTTTGTCAGCCGCGATGAAGAGGCGTGGTATGCGGGCTTTCCCCATACGCCGGAGGCTTCTTTTATTGCCAGGCGGTATATCGAGCGTGTGCTTTCCTTCCGGACGGAGGAGCTGGCGGCGCGCTTCGGAGTGGAGGACGGGCTGGCGGAGGCGTGGACGGCGGGGTGGCTGGCGGACGGAACAGCCACTATGGCTCCTTTTGCCGGGCCGCAGGAAACCGGGCTCTACACAGCAGCCAAAATTGCCGAACGCCTGGTGCGCACCTCCATCTCGGATTTCCGGATCAAGCATGGGGCCATCGAGGCCAGCCGGTATGCACTGCATCTGCTGCAAACCCAGTATTTGCTGCCGGGGCGCCGTTTGGAGGGTCCGCAGGGATTGCTGCGGATTATCGGGCAGCTCCAGGGGATTTATCTTCCGGTAGCCTATTGGGAAAAGATGGTCTTTCCCGCCCGCCTGAAGGAATACCGCAAGGAGTGGCTGGACCAGCTGTGCGCAGCGGGAGAGCTGTTCTGGATGGGACGCAAGGAGGAGGACGAGAAGGAAGGGCGGATCGCCTTTTTCCTGGCTTCAGAAAGGGGAGAGGCGGAGCCGTTTATCCGCAGAGCTGTGAGCGGTCCCGCCTCCTCCCAGCCCGAGCTTCTGGCTCTGCTGGCTTCTAAGGGGGCCAGCTTCCTGACGGCCCTCTCCCGGGAAACGGGAGAGCCTCCTTCCGGTCTCCTCCCCAAGCTGATGGAGCTGGTATGGGAGGGGCGGGTGGCCAACGACCAGTTTGCGCCGTTGCGACTGGCTGCCTCTCCATCGGGTGCCCGCGGCAAACGCGGAGAATTCCAGTCCGGCTTTGGCCGATGGTACGTGCTGCTGTCCGGAGAAGAGGAGAATGCGGAGGCCTGCGCCTTGTCCTACAGCAAACGCTGGATGGAGAATTTCGGTCTGTTGACCCGTGGAGCGGCTGCAACGGCAGCGCCTTACGGCTGGGATCAGCTGTCGGGTGTGCTGCGTAAGCTGGAGGATTGGGGGATGGCTGTCCGGGGTTTCTTCGTCAAGGACATTCCGGCGATGCAATTTACCACACGGGAGACGGTGGAGGAGCTGGAGGCGGCTCTGCCCGGAGACACGGGGAAACCGGTGCTTATTTCCGCAGCTGACCCTGCCAATCCCTACGGTGCCTGGGTGGAGTGGCCGGAGCTGCCGGGTGTCCAGTTTGCCCGCAAGCCGGGCAATTTTCTGGTGTATGAGGGCAATGCCCTATGCCTGTGGATCGAAAATTTCGGCAAGCATGTAGCCGTATTCCCGGAGCATCCGGCTGCCGCGCAAGGGCAGAATGAACGTCTCGCCGCTGTGCTGGGTGAGGTGTTCAGCACGCTAATCGCCCGGCATCATCTGAGTAAAATTACGGTGGAGCGCTGGAACGGCCGGCCTGCGGCGGAAGCCGGGCCAGTGGAGGATTTCCGGAGTCTGGGCGGAGAGCTTGACCGCACGCGGTTCATCTTCTGGCCCACGGCGCTGAAGTATAGGCGGTAGGGTGGAAGGTGGCAGTTGGGCAGGTTGTCCATGTGAAGCTACACCCCATTGCCATTACCTTTTCCCAGAAAGCAGCCCCGCCGGGCTGTTTTTGGCTCCAATAAAAGCGCTCACGTCCGTTAAAATTTGAAACGGGCGTTTTTGCGCTGAATAGCGGCGCTCACTTCCGTTAGAATCCCGCACGGCCTCCCGGCCAGCGCCAGGGATGAAAATGTCGGGGCAGACGCGGCATTTTCGTATAAATCGCCCATGGCCAAGCGGCCATCGCCAGGAATGAAAATGCTGGGGCAGACCCGGCACTTTCGTATAAAGGGAGTGAGCGGACAGTGGGCAGAAAACGGGGGTATGGATGTTTTAACGAATCTCAGCCACGCTATTTCGCTCCTATGGCCCCTCTTGCGGTTGTAACGAATCTGAGGCGCCTTATTCCGGCTCAAAGACACTGAAAAGAACCTGAACGTAAGCAATAGCGTGGCTCAGATTCGTTACGTTGGCAACCAGCCGCTTTTTCGCCAAATAAGCGCTGTGAGATTCGTTAGAATCGCCCACGGCGCAGCGGCCATCGCCAGGGATGAAAATGCCGGGGCTAGACGCAGCATTTTCGTATAAATTTGAAACGGGCGTTTTAGCGCTGAATAGCGGCGCTCACGTCCGTTAGAATCGCCTGGCGCCAAATTCCGAAGCGTAAATAACCCATCCGGCCTATGGCCTGGACCGGGTCATTCCAACAAGCGCTACGATTTTTTGGCGATAAGCAGGAAAAAGCAGGAGGAATGTAGAAATTTCCGATGATACAAGTGCTGCTTGCCGATACAAAAACCTGAGTCCCGCATGAGATACGGAGCAGGTGCACGTTGACCGCAGGTTAAAAAAGGGGTCGTTGCCGGGTGCCGTCAGAGGAACAGTTGGGAAGAGAAAATAAACCGAAAAACATGATCCCGCCGGTGCTGGTGGGCTTGGCGGTCTGCGGAAGCCTGTTTGAGGTGATCCGCAACCTGCAGCCGCCCCCCATGGTCGTGTTTTTTTCATGCTGTGCGCTGCTGGTTCCCTGGCTGCTTTATACCCATTTCCGCCACTCGGCCAACCTCGCCAAGGAGCGGGGATTCGCCACTGTGTACCGGGAGCTCATCGATCAGGTTAATGATGCCATTCTGGTCATCAGCGCCAAAAGCCCCCACCGGATTCTGGAATGCAACCAGTCGGCTTCTGTTTGGCTGGGCTACAGCTATGATGAGCTGCTTAGCCTAGACGCAGGGAAGATAGCCGACGTGTCCCAGGTGGTGGAGCTGATGAAGCGCAATCTCACTCCAGGCGGCACACAGGCCGAATACCGCGAGATCCATTACCGGACCAAGGACGGGCGGCTGGTTCCGGCAGAGGTGAATATCCGGATGATCCGCCTGCAGGGGCAGCGGGCGCTGCTGGCCATCGGCCGGGATCTGACGGAGCGCAAGCGTATGGAAAACCGTATCCGCCACATGGCGTACTATGATGATTTGACCGGCTTGCCCAACCGCAGGCTGTTCCGGGAAAAGCTGGAGGAGGTTATGGTGGCTGCCAGAGCCCATAACGGAGGCGCCGCTGTGCTGTATCTGGATATTGACCGGTTCAAGCTGGTCAATGACAGCTTCGGCCATGATTACGGGGACATGCTGCTGATGCAGGTGGCGGAGCGTTTTGTACGCTGCATCGGCGATGAGGATTTTGTGGCCCGGACTGAAGGCGATGAGTTCGCTATGTTCTATTCCGGCATCACCGCCAAGGAGCGGCTGGAGCAGCTGGCAGAGGGGATTTACCGCTCATTGGAGCAGCCTTTTCAGATTGGCCAGTTCCAGATTCATATCACAGCCTCCATCGGCATCGCCCACTATCTGGGGGAGCAGGGGGAGACGGCAGACCTGATGATGAAATATGCCGATATTGCCTTGTCCCGCGCCAAGGAAACCGGGAAGAATACCCACCAGATTTTTAACTCCGACATGAACAAAATCTCTCTGACTAAGCTCACGCTGGAAAGCGAGCTGCGGCATGCCATCCGCAACAACGAATTTATGCTGGTGTACCAGCCCCAGATTCATCTGGAGACCGGCTCCGTGGTGGGAATGGAAGCGCTTATCCGTTGGAATCACCCCATGCGGGGGTTGGTATCGCCGGGGGATTTTATCCCTATCGCTGAGGAAACGGGCCTGATTGTGCCCATCGGCGAATGGGTGCTTATGGAGGCGTGCCGCCAGAACAAACAATGGCAGGATGTAGGACTCCCGGCTGTGCCCGTCTCCGTAAATTTGTCCATGCGCCAGTTTCTCCAGCATGACCTCAAGGGCAAGATCAACGCGGTCCTGGAGGATACCCAGCTTCCGGCACAGTTTCTGGAGCTGGAGATTACGGAAAGCATGACCATGGATGTAGAGTTCGCCACCAGCTCCTTGCGGGAGCTGAAGAGTCTGGGCGTGCAGATTAGCATCGACGATTTCGGGACAGGCTACAGCTCCCTCCATTTCCTGAAGAAATTCCCCATCGACAAGCTGAAGATCGACCGCTCCTTTGTCCGGGATGTCATGTGCGATCCCAATGATGCGGCGATTGTAGCGACGATTATCAGCATGACTCATCACCTGAACCTGCTGGTTATTGCCGAAGGGGTGGAAACCCGGGAGCAGATGCATTTTTTGCGGGATAACCATTGCAATCTAATTCAGGGTTATTGGTACAGCCCTCCGCTGCCTGCACAGGACATGCAAAACATCCTGAAGCAGTCCCACCCGCTTCCCGCTTAACCATCATTGCTCCCATTCGGGCTGCGGTTTGCAGCGGCAGCGGCCACCCCGGGATAACCGCCTGTTTTGTCGCCCAAACCTCAACTTGCCACCAAATGTTCATTGACGGAAGGGGCTAAGAGGTCTACATTAGGAGGGTATGGAAACACATACCTTACTATTTTGGAGAGAGTTGGCGGGTACATGAAGATCAGATGGTCAGGAAGATATGCCGGTTATAACCCCAATGCCTTGCGCAAGGACGTGATATCGGGCCTGATTGTGGGAATTATCGCCATCCCTCTGGGGATGGCTTTTGCTATTGCATCGGGGGTTAAGCCGGAATACGGCATTTATACCACAGTGGTGGCGGGGATACTGATCTCCCTCCTGGGCGGTTCACGCTTTCAGATCGGGGGGCCTACGGGAGCCTTTATTCCGATTCTGTTCGCCATTGTCATGGAATACGGATATGAGAACCTTCTGGTGGCCGGCTTTATGGCCGGTGTGCTGATGCTTCTTATGGGGCTGCTCCGTTTGGGCGCTCTGATGAAATTTATCCCACGCTCGGTCACCATCGGGTTTACTGCGGGAATTGCGGTGACGATTTTTGCCGGTCAGATTGCCAGCTTTCTGGGGCTGAAGGATGTGGCCAAGCATGAGCATTTTATCGATAATATGAAGGAAATCGGACTGCGTATGCCCAGCTGGAATCCGGCGGCGGTGGCGGTGGCGGGCATCTGCCTGGCGGCAATTCTGCTGACCCCCCGGTTTTTTCCCAAGGTGCCGGGTTCCTTGGTTGGTCTGGTGATCTCCACGATTGCCGGTGTCCTGTTCTTCAGCGGAGATGTGGCTACTATCGGCTCCACCTACGGGGCCATTCCCAGCTCGCTGCCCGCATTGAAGCTGCCGGATTTCAGCCTGGATAACATGATGAATTTGTGGAAGCCTGCTTTGATCATCGCCATGCTGGGCAGCATCGAGTCTCTGCTGTCAGCCGTGGTGGCGGATGGGATGGGCGGCGACCGTCACAACAGCAACCGGGAGCTGGTGGGGCAGGGGATTGCCAACATGGTAACGCCTCTGTTCGGCGGGATTCCCGCCACCGGAGCGATTGCCCGAACCGCTACCAACATCCGCAACGGTGCCGTTTCGCCTTTATCCGGTGTATTCCATGGTTTGACGGTGCTGCTGGTTCTGATGCTGTTTGCGCCGTATGCCTCCCATATCCCCTTGGCCAGTATGGCTCCCGTGCTGATGGTGGTGGCCTGGAATATGAGCGAACGCAAGGAGTTTGCCCACGTGCTTCGCATCAGAACCGGAGATTCCATCGTGCTGGTTATCACCTTCCTGCTGACGGTATTCGCCGATCTGACCCTGGCGGTGGAAATTGGCCTGGCCCTGGCTGCCATTCTCTTCGTGAAACGAATGAGCGAGCTGCTGACGGTGGCCAAGGTGCTGCCTGACATGGATAATAAATTTTCCAAGGTACGGCCTCATGTGGTGACGGATTCCCATGACTGTCCGCAGATCAGCATGTTTACGGTGGAGGGAGCGCTGTTCTTCGGCGCGGCCAAGCATTTTGAGAACACGATTATGCAGACCATGCACCGCAAGCCCAAGGTCATGATTCTGTTGATGAAAAAGGTTCCTTTTATGGATATCACGGGGGAACGGAATTTGTCCGCATTGGTCCGGTACGTCTCCGCTTCAGGAGGAACGGTGCTGATCTCGGGCATCCAGAAGCAGCCTCTGGACATGATGGCCAATACCGGCCTGCTTGCCAAGCTGGGGGAACAGCAGCTGTTCGAGCATACGGGAGATGCCATTGATTATGCTCTGACCCGGCTGGACATGGGCCGATGCGCCGGCTGCAAGCATTTTGCTTTCCGGGAATGTGCCGAATTTTCGGGTGTTCCGGCAGTGCAGCCAGGCTTCGGAGCCAAAGCCGCTGCGGCGAAGAAGAAGGTTAATCTGGGCGTGTAGGAGCTGACCGGCAGCCCCAAAAGCACCTCCTGCAGCTTTTCCGCATATGGATAAAGGAGAACTTGCGGAAAAAGGGGTGCATGGCATTGATGCAGATGGTTCCAATTCCAGTTGAAGAGGGGAAAATCGCCATAGGTGTGGAGGTCAAGCTTCCCAAAACCACCTTATTGGCCGTAGCTACGGATAAAGGCTACATTATGTGCGGCGCGTTGGATGTGGGGCTGCTGAATGACCAGTTAGCCGACCGGAGAATCATTGCCGGCAGAGCGGTAGGGGTGCGGACACTGGAGCAGCTGCTGGCTGCGCCGCTGGAGTCCGTGACGCATGAGGCCAAGGCGTTGGGCATTGAGCCGGGTATGAGCGGTCTGGAGGCCATCAAACGGATGTTTTGACATGGCCCCCAAAGGGAGAAATATGAACAGGAGCATTCCGTCATGGAACGCTCCTGTTTTTGTTGTTTGCAACCGCGTATTATAAGGTGGTTTTGCGTATAAGGCTAAAGGACAAGCCAATGTAGACTACGGTAACCAGGGATAACAGGGAGATGATGCGGATGGCTCCCAAATCGACGATAGCCTTCAGAATATCCGCCCACCATCCGTTGTAAGTAGCCATCAGCGAAAATACGGTGAAAACAATGAACAGCAATCCCAGAATGACGGTGGACTTGGTGCCGCCCATTTTCCGGTAGAGGCAGCTGATAAGAAACCCGCTGAAGAACAGATGCATAATGAGGGAAAAGTAGAACCACAGCTCACTTATAAAACCGTAATCGCTGATAAAATACAGCCGGAAGAAGTAGAAGCTTTGGAACCAGCCTCCAATTTGGCCTTCAATGGCGGACATGATCACGATGATCAAAGCGGAAACCAGGCTGGCCGCCCCGGCTACGGCAACTGTACCCCAGAAATAGTCGGTCCGGCGGACGCTCAGCCCAAGTGCAAAGGGGAAGGTCTGATTCAGGATGATCAACCCGATGATCATAAAGTAGATGAAGATCGAGGCCATACCGCCTGTACTTACTGTGCTGTTGTCGTCATGAATGGCACTGGTAGTGAGAAGGTTGATCAGAAAATTGCCGCCCACAATGATCCAGGGCAAATACAGCCAGGAAAACAGGTCTTTGCTTTGCATGCGCATTACATTCAGGGTGCGGTTCATTTGGAAGCAGCTCCTTTCGGGGCGGTTTTGTTCTCTTGGGTCAAATGGATAATCAGCTGCTGCAGGGATACCGGCGTCAACTCCAGACCCTGGTCCGCTGCCAGCTTCCGGTCGGAGACGCTTATGCTGCCCATAACGGTAGCCGTGGCCAGTGCTCCCAGAGAATCGCGGCTCAGCACTTGTCTGCCGTGGATGAAATCATCCAGCACGGAGGCGCGTCCGGCAATGCTGAAGGCTCTGCCGCGGAGCTGCTCGGCATCTTCATTGAGAATGATTCTGCCTTGGTCAATGAGGAACACATGCTCCAGCATCTGGCTGACCTCATCAATAAGATGGGTGGACAGCACAACCGTGCGGGGATGCTCTGTGAAATCCTCCAGCAGGCGGTTATAGAACAAATTCCGGGCTACGGCATCCAGCCCCAGATACGGCTCGTCAAAGATGGTTAGCGGCGCCCGGCTGGCCAGCCCGATAATGATCCCCACCGCGGAGAGCATCCCCCGGGAGAGCTTCTTGATCCGGCGCTTCAGGGGAAGCTGGAAATCCTCGATCAGGGAGTAGGCAAAGTCCCGGTCCCAGTTAGGATGGAACAGCTCCGCTACATCCAACGCATCCTTGACCTGATAGCTGTCGGGATACTTCTGGCTTTCCTTGACAAAGGAGATCCGGCTGAGGACGTTGTTGTTCTCATACGGCTCCTCCCCGAAAACATGCAGGCTGCCGGAGCTGGGAAACAGCTGGCTGGTGATCATATGCATGATGGTGGTTTTGCCGGCGCCATTGCGGCCCAGCAGTCCGTAAATCTTGCCTTCCTCCATGGAAATGCTGACATTGTCCACGGCCGTAAAGTCACCGTAGTGTTTAGTCAGCCCTTTGGTTTCCAGTATCACACTCATCGTTTGTTCTCCCCTCTGCGTATCATATCCGCCAGCTCTTCGGCCGTAATGCCCAGCCGCTCCGCCTCCCGCATCATGGTGACTACGAACTGCTCATAAAACTGCTCCTGGCGTTTCTTGCGTACCTGGTCCCGCGCGGTTCCTGCCACAAACATGCCGATCCCCCGTTTCTTGTACAGAATCCCCTGATCCACCAGCAGATTGACTCCCTTGGCGGCAGTTGCCGGATTGATATGGTAGAAGGCTGCAAACTGGTTGGTGGAAGGTACTTGGGATTCCTCAGGCAGGAGACCCTCCAGAATATCATCTTCGATGCGTTCGGCAATCTGCAGGAAGATGGGCTTGCTGTCATCAATCATGCCTTCACATCCTCGTTACTTAATTGGTTCATTACTCATATAACTAACTATATAAGTAACGGTCCTTTCTGTCAAGAAGGGAACGCAAAAAAAACCACCGGCACCTATTAGGCACCGGTGGCTTGATTCAAGCAACCCGCGTGGACATGGACTATTGCAGGGACGGGAAGCCGAAGTAGTTCTTCGCGTTGTTGTAAGAGATATCGGAGACGATGCCGCCCAGAAGCTCGATGTCCGCGGGGAACTCGCCGTTTTCTACCCATTCGCCGAACAGATTGCACAGAATCCGGCGGAAGTATTCGTGGCGGGTGTAGGACAGGAAGCTGCGGGAGTCGGTCAGCATACCCACGAAGCGGCTCAGGAGACCCAGGTCGCCCAGCGTCTTCATTTGGTGGATCATGCCTTCCTTGGTATCCAGGAACCACCATGCGGAGCCCAGCTGGATCTTGCCGGCTACGCCGCCGCCTTGGAACGCGCCCATCAGGGTGCCCAATGCAGGCATGTCCTTCGGATGCAGGGAGTACAGAATGGTCTTAGGCAGGCCAGCCTCTTGATCGATGGCATCCAGAAGACGGCTCAGCGGGTAAGCCACGCTGCTGTCGTTCATGGAGTCATAACCGGTGTCCGGGCCCAGCTTGTTGAACATAACGGTGTTGTTGTTACGGCCGGCGTTGATGTGGTACTGCATCGCCCAGTTGTGCTCGGCATACAGCTTGCCCAGGAAAATCAGGGTATAAGCCTTGTATTTCTTTTCGTCCTCTTCGCTTACCGGGTTGCCTTGAAGGGCCTTGGCAAATACGTAACCGGCTTCCTCGCGGGAGGTCGGTGCGTACGGCACATAATCCAGAGCGTGGTCGGAAACCAGGCAGCCTGCATCATGGAAGAACTGCACGCGGGATTCCAATGCGTTCAGCAGGTCTTCATAGGAATTAACCGGAGCGCCGACTACCTCGCCCAGCTTGGTCAGCCACGGCAGGAAGGTAGCACGGTTAATTTCCAGTGCTTTGTCAGGACGGAACGAAGGCAGTACAGCTACTGGGAAGGAGGTATCTTCCTTCAGCTTCAGGTGGTATTCCAGGGAATCTACAGGATCGTCAGTGGTGCAAACCACTTTGACGTTGGAGTTCACGATCAGGTCGCGGGCGCCGAAGCCTTCGCCGGTTAGCTTGGCATTGGCTTTTTCCCAGATGGCAGGGGCATTCTGCTCATTCAGCACATCATAGATGCCGAAGAAGCGCTGCAGCTCCAGATGGGACCAGTGGAACAGCGGGTTGCCGATAGCGGTGGAGCAGGTCTGGACATAAGCCAGAAACTTCTCATAATCCGGAGCGTCGCCGGTCACATAACGCTCTTCTACACCGTTGGAGCGCATGGCTCTCCACTTGTAGTGGTCGCCGCCCAGCCAAACCTCGGTGATGTTCTTGTAGGTTTTGTTGTCATAGATTTCCTGCGGGCTCAAATGGCAGTGATAATCGATAATCGGCATGTTCTTGGCATAGTCATGATAGAGCTTTACAGCCGTTTCGTTGGACAAGAGGAAATTTTCATCCAGAAAGGGTTTCATATTGATCCTAGGCCACCTTCGTTAAAATATGGTTTTTTTGCGATTTCACATCTACAAGTTTACTACAAATATGTTAACGTGAACAATAGATAATGTGAACAGGTTGTGAGCAGTTTTTTCCGGCGTATTCCACCGGTGGCCGATTTCGGGTACAATAGGGTGTGTTTGAAAACTCCGAGTGGAGCAGACTTGGCCGAATTTTCGTTCCAGGCAAGGCACTTGTCCGCAGGCGTACCGGGGGTACGTCAAGGGGAAGTAACGAAGCATGGGGCGAAAAGGCGGTAAAAGATGCCCTCAAGCGGGTTTTCAGACACGCCCTGGGCAGGAATGAAGAGTAGAGGGGATACGTTGCAATCATGCAGCTAATTGAAATTTTTATTTATTTGGGCATCGTCGCGGCCGGAATTTCCGGGGCTGTAATAGGCATTCAGAAGGAGATGGACCTGTTCGGGGTCACCAGCCTTTGTGTGGCGACTTCTCTTGGCGGCGGTATTGTCCGGGACCTGCTCATCGGGGTCATCCCGCCTGTCGCTTTTGTGGAGCCCAAGTATTTTGGCGCCAGCCTGGCGGCCGGTTTGCTGACGTGGGTATTTTACCCGTATATCAGCCGTTTTAACAATCTTCTGATGGTATCCGATGCCGTGGGGCTGGGTGTGTTTACTGCGGTGGGGGCCAAAGCGGCCATCGGCCTGGGTTACGACGAGCCCTTCATCATCTTGTCCATGGGACTCATCACCGGAATCGGCGGCGGTGTGGTGCGGGATGTGTTCAGCCGGGAGATTCCGTATGTCTTCCGCAAGGAGGTTTATGCCGTGGCCTCCATTCTCGGGGCGGGAAGCCTGGCGCTGATCCATGATTATGTCCCTGTTACCTTCGCGATGTACAGCTGCCTTCTGATTACCTTCCTGGTGCGGGTGCTGTGTGTGATGTATTCCGTTAACTTTCCCGTGTACCGGTTCTCGGACCGGAAGCACGGCAAGCAGCAGCAGGGTTAAAGCAGCCGTCGCCCATTAGGGCGGCGGCTTATTCATTGAAACAGAGTGTAGAACTCGACATATCCGTGATCCATATCCACCATCACCACATGGTTGGACCCGTCAGGCAGGGCGGCGGTCCACCAGCAAACGATACCGGAGGGAGGGCATCTTGAAGCCACGTGCCCGCCGGAAGCATGATACGAAAGTGCCGCGTCTGCCCCGGCATTTTCATCCCTGGCACTGGGCGTTGGGCCGTGGGAGATTCTAACGAATCTCACAGCGCTTATTTGGCGAAAAAGCGGCTGTTTGCCAACGTAACGAATCTGAGCCACGCTATTGCTTACGCTCAGGTTCTTTTCAGTGTCTTTGAGCCGGAATAAGGCGCCTCAGATTCGTTACAACCGGAAGAGGGGCCATATGAGCGAAATAGCGTGGCTGAGATTCGTTAAGAAATCCATACCCCCGTTTTTCTGCCCGCTGTCCGCTCACTCCCTTTATACGAAAGTGCCGCGTCTGCCCCGGCATTTTCATCCCTGGCGATGCTTGCTCAAGCGCGTTTACAAATACGGATTAGCCTGAGTATCTGATTTTTGCACATCCCCCGGCAGTCGTCACACCTTATCCACAGAAACAAAAGAAAACGGATGCTATAATAAAAATAAACAAAGGCAAGGGGGTATGAAAGGGTTTTCATATCACATGTTTACATTTGAAAAATATTTACTATCACTTTAAAATTATTATTCAAAAAGAAACAAAACCATGTTAGAATGGTCTCGTAGAATCATTTTCCCATTGTGGACAAAGATGAAGGAGGCATATGGCATGGTGGCGAATCGTTGGGTGATGGAACAAGCGGCAGGATTGAAGCCGGGGTTGGATGAACTGGTGTACCGCTCGAATCTGTTGGGCTCGGATCGGTCTGTAGCCAACTGGGGCGGCGGCAATACCTCTATGAAGACCGTTGTTGAGGATTTTCGCGGGCGTCCTGTCAATGTCATGTGGGTAAAAGGAAGCGGCTCCGACCTGGCTACCATGAAGGCGGGCCACTTTACCGGACTCCGGCTGGATGATATTGCCCCGTTGTTTGAGCGGGAGGATATGAGCGACGAAGATATGGTGGCGTATCTGGCCAACTGCATGATCGACTCCAAACATCCCAGAGCCTCCATCGAAACACTGCTCCATGCATTTTTGCCATTTGAACATGTAGACCATACCCATCCTGATGCCATTATCGGGCTGTGCTGCGCAGATAACGGCAGGGAGCTGGCCAAGGAAATTTATGGCGACCGCTTCGTATGGGTGCCCTATATCCGGCCAGGCTTCCGTCTCTCCCGGATGATCGCCCAGGGTGTGCGGGACAACCCTAACGCGGAGCTGGTGCTGATGGAAAAACACGGCCTGGTCACCTGGGGTGCTACCTCCGAGGAATCCTATCTGAAAACGCTGGCCATTATCGGGGAAGCGGAGGCTTTCATTGAGGCCCGGGTGAAGGAAGAGGCCTTGTTCGGCGGCTTGAAGACCGAACCGTTTGCGGCGGAGCGCCGGCGGGAGATTGCAGCAGCCGTTATGCCGGTTATCCGCGGTGCGGTCAGCGACGGCAAACGGATGCTTCTCACCTTCGACGACGGGGAGGATATTCTGCGGTTCGCCGGCAGCCGGGATGCGGTGAAGCTGTCCCAGGTGGGTGCAGCTTGTCCGGACCATCTGGTGCACACCAAGATGAAGCCGCTGCTGGTGGATTGGGACCCGTCCTCCGGGGATGTGGAAGCCCTGAAGGAAACCCTTAAGGCGGGCGTGAGCCAGTATAAGGAAGAATACAAGGCTTACTTCGAACGCAACAAGAATGAAGGGGATAAGATGTTTGAGCCTGCTCCCCGGGTGATCCTGATTCCGGGTGTGGGCATGATTAATACCGGCAAGAGCCACGCCATGTCCCAGGTCAGCGGTGCGCTGTACCATCGGGCCATCGCGGTTATGCGCGGAGCCACCACCTTGGGCGAATTTGTTTCCTTAAGCGAAAATGAGTCCTACAATGTGGAATATTGGCCTCTGGAGCTGTATAAGCTGACCTTGGCTCCGCCCGAGGCGGAATTCTCCCGCCAGGTGGTGCTGGTTACCGGCGGCGCCGGAGGCATCGGCAGCGCTACCTGCCGCAGGCTGGTGAAGGAAGGGGCCCATGTGGTCCTGGCCGACCTGAACCTGGAGGGAGCGGAGAAGGTAGCCGAGGAGCTGAACGCCCAGTTCGGACCGGGCCGCGCCTTCGCTGTGAAGCTGGACGTGACCAAGGAAGACCTGGTGAAGGAAGCCTTCCGCGCTACGGCGCTCCAGTACGGCGGTGTGGATGTAGCAGTGAACAATGCCGGTCTTGCCACCTCCAGCCCCTTCGATGAAACCACGCTGGATGAGTGGAATCTCAATATGAATGTTCTGTCCACCGGGTATTTCCTGGTGGCGAGGGAAGCCTTCAAGGTAATGAAGGAGCAGGGCACCGGCGGGAGTATGGTATTCGTGGCATCGAAGAACTCCGTCTACGCCGGCAAAAATGCTTCCGCCTACAGCACGGCTAAGGCTGCCGAAGCCCATCTGGCCCGCTGTATCGCGGCAGAAGGCGGAGAATACGGCATCCGGGTGAACACTGTTCTGCCGGACGCCATTCTGCAGGGCTCAGCCATCTGGAACTCCCGGTGGCGGGAGGAGCGGGCTGCCGCTTATGGCATAGCTCCTGATCAATTAGAGGAATATTACAAAAAACGCACCACGCTCCTGGTCAATATTTACCCGGATGATATCGCGGAATCCATTGCCTTCCTGGCCTCCTCCAGGTCGGCCAAAACCACCGGCTGCATGATTACGGTAGACGGCGGGGTGCCTGCGGCGTTCACCCGGTAATAGACCCGGCGGCGTCGGGCAACTATAATCAGGCATGGGCTGTCCGGATTGTCCGCTCCTCAGGCGGGCGCTCCGGCAGCCCTTTGCCGCAAAAGGCGGTGCACGTTACGATGAAGAAGGAAGTACATGTTTTGGCATTTGATTTGGGTGCGAGCAGCGGCAGAGCTATGGTCGGCACCCTGGACAAAAGCGCTCCAGAAGCGCCCGTATTGCGTCTTACCGAGGTTCACCGTTTTCCCAATGAGCCTGTGCAGGCCGGGTCCCATCTGTATTGGGATATTCTCCGGCTGTTGCATGAGCTGAAGCAGGGCTTCCGCAAGGCTTCCGAGGGCCGGGCCGTTGAAAGCTTCGGCATCGATACCTGGGGAGTGGATTACGGGCTTCTTGGGGAAGACGGGGAGCTGTTGGGCAATCCGTACCATTACCGGGACGCAAGAACGGATCACACAGTAGAGAAAGTCCATGCTATAATAGGAAAAAATGAGTTGTTCCAAGCAACGGGGCTGCAGCCCTTGACCTTCAACACCCTGATGCAGCTGCATGCGGCGGTGGAGCAGAATTCCGTGGCCTTGCGCGAAGCCAAGGAGCTGCTGTTCATCCCTGATTTGCTCCTGTACCTTCTGACCGGGGTCAAACAAAGCGAATATACTATTGCCTCCACCTCCCAGCTGCTGAAGGCTGGCACCCAGGAATGGGACAAGGAGCTGTTGGCGAAGCTGGGCATTCCCTCGGATATCCTTCCGCCGGTGGTGATGTCCGGGCAAACAGTGGGTGAGCTGACCGAAGCCGTCCGCGAGGAGCTGAAGCTTCCACCGATCCGCGCCGTAGCTGTACCGGAGCATGATACTGGCGCTGCGGTGGTATCCGTACCGGTGGATACCGACGAAGAGGTGGCGTATCTGATCAGCGGCACCTGGTCTCTGTTCGGCACGGAGCTGGCGCAGCCGCTGTTGGACCCGCGGGTACTGCCGTTGGGCTTCTCCAATGAAGGCGGCATGGGCGGCACTGCACGGACCCTGAAGAATATCATGGGCCTCTGGCTGATCCAGGAATGCAAACGTTCGTGGGATCAAGCCGGAGAAAACCATTCCTTCGCCGACCTGGTGGTCCTGGCGGACAAGGCGCCTGCCTTCCGGTCCTTCATCAACCCGGACGATCTGTTGTTCCTGCCCCCGGGCGGTATGCCGGAGCGGATTCAGGAATACTGCCGCCGCACGGGCCAAGCAGTGCCGGAGAGCATCGGCGAGATCACCCGTACCATCTACGAGAGCCTGGCGCTGCAATACCGTCTGGTGCTGGACCGTCTGGAGCATCTGGGCGGCGTTCGTTACCCTCGTCTGCACATGATGGGCGGCGGTATCCAGAACAAGCTTCTATGCCAGATGACCGCTTCGGCTATCGGCAGAGAGGTGTGGGCGGGTCCGGTAGAGGCCAGCTCCCTGGGCAACGTGGCAGCGCAGCTGATTGCCTTGGGCGAGGTGAAGGATATTCGTGAGGCGCGCAGCCTGATCAAACGCTCCTATCCGGTGGATACCTACACTCCTCAGGACCAGGAGTCTTGGGAAGCGGCGTACAAGAGATTTCTTGATGCAACGGGGCAAACTCTGATTCCAGAAGAATAAAGGAGACATACACATATGCTGGTGGCGGAGCGGCTTCAAAAGATCGTACAGCTCGTAAATGAGCGCGGCAGCATACGGGTGACCGAGCTCAGCGATTTGTGCGGGGTGACGGAGGAAACCATCCGCAAGGATTTGGATAAGCTGGAGGCGGAGGGCAAGCTGATGCGCAGCCACGGCGGCGCGGTCAGCGTGCAGGATACCCAGCAGGAATCCCCGTACTTTGTGCGGGAAACCACCAATGTGGAGGAGAAAAAGCAGATCGCCATGGCCGCGGTGAGCCTGATCGAGCCGGGGGACCGGATTATTCTGGACGCCAGCACCAGTGCCTGGTGGATCGCCCGTTATCTGCCGGACCAGCCCCTGACGGTGCTAACCAATTCCATGAAGGTAGCTCTGGAGCTGGCGGCCAAGGAGAAGATTCAGGTGGTTTCCACCGGCGGCATTCTGGTCTCCAACTCCCTGTCTTTCGTGGGGCCTCTGACAGAGCGCTCCCTGGACACCTACCATGTGGACAAAATGTTCCTCTCCTGCAAGGGGCTTCATCTCACCAAGGGCATTACGGAGCCCAATGAGATGCAGGGTTTGGTGAAGCGCAAGATGATCCGGCAGGCGGAGAAGGTGTACCTGCTGGCGGATTACAGCAAGTTCGGCGTGCGGTCGTTTACGCATGTAGCCGACTGGAGCGAGATCCACCACCTGGTCACCGATGCCAAAAGCGATCCGGCCATTATCCGCCAAATCCGGGAGCAGGGCATCGATGTGACACAGCTGGAGGGGTAGGGTTTTCAGGCGGTCTCCGTTTCGAGACTCACGAACATCGGATAGCGAAAAAACAGCGGAAAAGACAGCGAAAAGACAGCGAAAAGACAACGAAAAGACAGCGAAAAGACAGCGAAAAGACAGCGAAGGATGCTGTCTTTTTTTGTTTGCACCAACCATTCTCTTTTGTTTGATAAAGCCAGGCTGCAGGAAATCCGGGGACGGTTGCATCATAAACCAGCGTTTTATTGCATCGTACGTGGTGGCTGGGGGGAGGGGAGCTGTAACGGAACTGAGAAGCGCTTAAAGCCGGATATCTGCGGATTCTCCGCGCTAACGGAACTGAGCGACCGTTAAAGGGGCAAAAGGAGCTCTTTGAAGCTAAATTACCGCTGTAAAGTCCTCTCAGTTCCGTAAGAATCCCAACAGAACGATTTTCCCGCTCTAAGAGTCGCTGAGTTCCGCTACGAGAATCCCGGGGGGTGGCGGATTGTGCAGTTGCCCCACTTGATCGCAACCTGCTCCAACTGATTGCCGATGGTCCAAACTGATTGCCGATGTTCAAAACTAATTGCTCTCGCCCCCGCCCCACCTCATCGCCTTCCGTTTGCGCCCCGCCCCCTGCTGATTGCCATTGACCGAAATAGGGTAAAAAGTGGCATCCCCACTAAAAGGAGGCCGCCTACTATGTCCAACCTCGACTTTAACATGAATATTCCCTTCCAGCCGGAGCCGGAGATCAGACCGGGCGATGTTCCAGAGTCGGTACCGCCTGATGAAATTCCGGATTCGGTGCCGGGTGTAGAGCCTCCTGATTCGGTTCCGCCCTTGAAGGAGCCGGACGCGATTCCACCGATTCCGCCCGAAATTGAGCCGAAGGAGCCGGGTTTCCCGAAGGACGGCTTTCAGCATGAATAATGAGTTGCCCGGATCTGCAGGGGGAACGCCGCACTGGTGTGCGCGGAAAACACGAAGCGGGTCCGGGACGGGAATACTATATAGGAGCTGCGGGGAAATTAGCGGTACTTTATTTCGCCGCAGTCTCGTAGTGAAGCGGAGCGACCTTCTGAGGTACTCCGCTTTTTTGCGTGGACCTTCGGGTGAAACGTAGACGAAAGTGGTACATGGGTACCGACTTTTTCGGTACTGGCAATAGTCCCGCTGGGCCTTTGGCGATTCTAACGAATCTCACAGCACTTATTTGGCGAAAAAGCGGCTGTTTGCCAACGTAACGAATCTGAGCCACGCTATTGCTTGCGTTCAGGTTCATTTCAGTGTCTTTGAGCCGGAATAAGGCGCCTCAGATTCGTTACAACCGGAAGAGGGGCCATATGAGCGAAATAGCGTGGCTGAGATTCGTTAAAAGATCGTTAGATTTTGATGAAGGTGCTTTTTGGCTGAATAAGGGCTCTGGTTTCCGTTAGCATCCGGAGGAACAAATGGGAGCGGGGCTTTTCGGAAATAAAGGTTGCGGAATGAGGCGTTTTTCGGCAAAATAAGGGGAAATATCGCTGAAGTGGAAGGGGAGTTGCACATGTACGGGGCGCCATTTTCTGCCCATGCACGGAAAATCATGCTGCTGGGAGCAGGTGAGCTGGGCAAGGAGGTTGTGCTGGAGGCACAGCGGCTGGGGATTGAAACCATTGCGGTAGATCGTTATGAGGGAGCGCCGGCTATGCAGGTGGCCCACCGCAGCCATACGGTGGACATGCTGGACGGGGCGGCTCTGCGGGAGCTGATCCTGCTGGAGAAGCCGGATCTGATTGTGCCGGAGATTGAAGCCATCGCCACCGAGGAGCTGATCCGGCTGGAGGAGGAAGGCTTCCGGGTGATTCCTACGGCCCGGGCCTCCCGCCTGACCATGGACCGGGAGGGAATCCGCAGACTGGCGGCGGAAACCTTGGGACTGCCTACAGCCGGATATGCCTTTGCCGACAGTCTGGACGAGCTGAAGGCGGCTGTGAAGCAAATCGGCACACCTTGTGTGATCAAGCCGGTCATGAGCTCCTCCGGCAAGGGCCAAAGCGTCTGCCGCCGACCAGAGGATGCGGAGCTCTCCTGGAACTTGGCCCTGGATGGGGGCCGCGGCCGCAAAACCCGGGTGATCGTGGAAGAGTTTATCCCCTTTGATTCCGAGATTACCCTTCTGACTGTCCGCTCCGTAAGCGGCACGGTATTTTGTCCGCCTATTGGCCATGTGCAGAAGGACGGCGACTATATCGAGTCCTGGCAGCCTCATGCCATGACGTTGGGTCAGATTGAAGCGGCGGAAGAGATTGCCCGTAAGGTGACGGAGGCTTTGGGCGGTTATGGCTTGTATGGCGTAGAGCTGTTCCTGGCCGGAGACCGGGTGATTTTCAGCGAGGTTTCCCCGCGGCCTCATGACACAGGGATGGTGACTATGGCGACCCAGGATCTGTCGGAGTTTGCCCTGCATGTACGCGCCATTCTCGGGTTCCCGGTAGAGGGAGTCCGGCAGCTGTCGCCGGGAGCATCCCGGACATTGAAGGCCTGGGAGGAATCCAAGAACTACCGGATCGGCGGGCTAGAGCAAGCGCTTGCGGTGCCTGCCACGCAGGTTAGAGTGTTCGGCAAGCCGGAAACCAAGGTGGGCCGCCGCATGGCGGTAGCCGTCAGCGCCGCGGATACGGTGGAGGAAGCCAGAGCCAAAGCGGAAGAGGCGGTCAGCCGTCTATTCATCGAATATAATTAATCGCGAGTACAACAAAAGCAGGAGCCTTCCGGTTTGGCCGGTAGCTCCTGCTTTTTTGTTACGCCTATTCTGTTCCGGGGGCCCCCCGAAAGTACCTGAATTGGCTCCGAAGCGTTACGTCACTTTTGGGGGAATGTTGAACGGGGGCACCCCCAAAAGTACCTGAATTGGCTTCGCAGCATTCCATCAATTTTGGGGGGATATTGATGGGGGACTCCTACAGATGCGGATACTTCCGGTGCTCCACCAAATCGATGGCGCCCAATACCACATGGGCTAAACCGAAGCCCATTACTGCGGTGGAAACCATAGGGTATTTGCCCCGGAAAGCTGCTCCGGTGGCGGTGACAGCCGTGCCCAATACAGTGGGAATCAGTCCTTCGCGCATGAATGAATCGCTCCTTTTGATATAAGATAATGAGGTTGACGGGTATAGGGTTTGAAGAAAAGTTTGTCCTTATCCGATGCAAGCATTGGCAGCCGGATCATTTGCCGTGGGGAGCTTTTCAGGCTATAATGAGTTATAAATTATAATTAGTCTAAACAAAGGAGGTCTTGACATGAAGGCGCCGGTGAAACCAATTGCCTTAAAGGAATGGGCGTCCGCCATCAAGGCTCTGCGGGAAGGCATGCAAATCCTGGTGATGCGCAAGGGCGGCATTGTGGAGGAAACCCGGGATTTTCAGGTGGAAAGCCACCATTTTTATTTATATCCCACATACGAACATCAGAAGCGGGAGCTGCTGAAGGAAAATGAGCAATATACCGTGGATGAGACGCTTGCAGGATGGTCCGCGGAAGACCCATCTGTGGAGCTGACTGCTTTTGCCGATGTGGTGGAGGATATTGAGGTGCTGGATCAGGAGCAGCTGGACAGGCTGTCCGAGTTCCATATCTGGACGGATACCTTCGCTGAGGAGCGGCTGAAATGGAAGAAGAAAAATCCGCTTCATGTCCTGCTGCTGCGGGTGTACCAATTGGAGGAGCCTGCATCCATTCCCATCCGCTCCGACTACCTGGGCTGCAAATCTTGGGTGGAAATTGCAGATTCGATGCCTGAGGTGAAAAAGACGCCGGTTCTGACCGACGAGGAATTCGCCCGGCAGTGCGAAGCCATCAAGGCCGCATTGGCCGGATCGGGTATCGCGGGATAAAGCTTCTGTTGACTATATCTCTTCGCAAGCCGCCAAGCCCTGGTCTTTTGGCTGCAGCATCGGCCTTGAGATACCGGGCTTTTTTCATGGGTTAATTCTAACAAATTTAAGAAAAGAAACTTTCCAAACATTAAAGTTGAACAAATTATTCAGTTGCCCTTTATTGATTCATCAGGGTGCGCTATAATAATCCTATATTTGATTGAGAATCATTGATAATCACAAAGATAAGTTATTAAATAAAAACCATTTCAGTATCCGGAGGGAAAATCCATGTCGAATGTGCCTGTGTTGACAATCAGCGATTTGAAAGCAAGCGTGGAAGGCAAGGAAATCGTAAAGGGCCTCAGCCTGGAAATCAAAGGCGGCGAGGTTCATGCCATTATGGGTCCCAACGGTACCGGCAAAAGTACCCTGTCCTCAGCTCTGATGGGCCATCCGAAGTATGAAGTGACAGACGGTACAGTTACCCTGAACGGCGAAGATGTTCTGGAGATGGCAGTGGATGAGCGTGCACGGGCCGGTTTGTTCCTGGCTATGCAGTATCCCAGTGAAATTACCGGTGTGACCAATTCGGACTTCCTGCGCAGTGCCATTAATGCACGCCGCGGGGAAGGCAACGAAATTTCTCTGATCCGGTTTATCCGTCAGATGGAAGCGAAGATGAAGGAACTGGATATCAATCCTGAGTTCGCACACCGCTACCTGAACGAAGGCTTCTCCGGCGGTGAGAAGAAGCGTAATGAAATTCTCCAAATGATGCTCATCGAGCCGAAGATCGCCATTCTTGACGAGATTGACTCCGGTCTGGATATCGATGCGCTTAAAATTGTAGCAGCAGGCGTCAACACTCTCCGCAGCCCGGAGCGTGCTTTCCTGATTATTACCCACTATCAGCGGCTTTTGAATTATGTAACCCCTGATTTTGTCCACGTGATGATGCAGGGCCGTATCGTGAAATCCGGCGGGCCGGAGCTGGCCGAGCGTCTGGAAGCGGAAGGTTATGATTGGGTGAAGGAAGAGCTGGGCATTGTGGATGAGACTGTCGGACAGGAAGCATAGAGAGAGGAAGTGGAGGTAAAGCGATGAGCACACAAACTGTTCTTCCTATAGACCGCGGCACCGTTCAAGCGCTGTCGGAGCGCAACCGGGAACCGCAATGGATGAAGGAGCTCCGCCTGAAGGGCCTGGAGCTGGCGGAAACGCTGGAGCTTCCTGTTGTGGAGAAAACCCGTCTGGACCGCTGGAATCTCAGCACGTACGGCGCCTACCAGCCTGGGGCTGCCGTTCAATCGGTTTCCGAGCTTCCTGAAGAGGCCAAAAACCTGTTCGGCGAAAGCTTCAGCAACAGCCTCCTCATCCAGCGCAACTCCAGTGTGGCTTACTGTCACCTGTCTGAAGCGGCAACCGCCCAGGGTGTGCTGTTCACCGATCTGGAAACAGCCGTCCGTGAGCACAGCGATTTGGTGCAGCCGTATTTCATGAAGGCCGTTGCCCAGGATGAGCACAGTGTAGCTGCCCTTCACAGCGCGGTCTGGAACGGCGGAGTCTTCCTGTATGTTCCCAAGAATGTCAGCGTGGAGCTGCCGGTACAGGCCTTGTTCCTGGCTGAAGGGACTGAAGGAGCCTTCGCGCCCCATGTCCTGATTGTAGCCGAAGAGAACAGCTCGGTGACCTATGTGGAAAATGTGATTTCTGCAGGGGACGCCGGTGAACGTGTGGTGAATGGTGTGGTGGAGGTTTTCGCCAAGGCGGGCGCTAAGGTTAGAGCCGCTTCCATCCATAACCTGGGCCATGGGCTGACGGATCTGTCCTACCGCCGCGCTGTTGTAGAGAAGGATGCTGCCGTAGAGTGGATCATCGGCGAATTGAACAGCGGCAACGCCGTTTCCGATACAACGAGTCTGCTCAAGGGCGACGGCTCCACCTCGGATACCAAGGTGATCTGCGTAGGCACAGGAGAGCAGCGTCTCAGCCTGACTACCCGTGCCGTCCACTTCGGCAAAATGTCCGAAAGCGACATGATTACCCGCGCCGTTATGAGGGACAATGCAACTGCCATCATTAATGGTGTTACAAAAATAGAAAAAGGTGCTACCGGCGCCAACGGCCAGCAAACCGAGAAGGTGCTGATGCTGTCGCCAGGTGCACGGGGAGACGCCAACCCGATCCTTTTGATCGACGAGGATGATGTGAAGGCAGGCCATGCCGCCAGTGTCGGCCAGGTCAACCCCGAGCAAATCTACTATTTGATGTCCAGAGGCATTTCGAAGGAAATGGCACAGCGTTTGATCATCTACGGCTTCCTTGCCCCTGTGGTGTCTGAAATTCCGATTGCCAAAATCGAGGACCAACTGCAGCGGCTGGTCGAAAGGAAGCTGGAGCAATGAATGCCAAGGAGATCCGCAAGCTTTTTCCCATTCTGAACCAGGAAGTCAACGGCCATCCGCTGGTGTATCTGGATAGCGCCGCCACCTCCCAGAAGCCTCTGGCGGTTATCGAAGCCGTTAAGCATTATTATGAATGGGATAACGCCAATGTCCACCGGGGGGTCCATACGCTGGGCTCCCGGGCGACAGATGCGTATGAGGGGGCCCGGGAAAAGGTCAAGCGGTTCCTGAACGCCCGCCACACCGAGGAAATCATCTTTACCCGCGGGACCACCACGGCGCTTAACCTGGTTGCGGCCAGCTACGCGAAAAGCGTCTGCCGCGAAGGGGACGAGATTGTGATTACGCTCATGGAGCATCACAGCAATCTCATTCCCTGGCAGCAGGTGGCCAAAGCGACAGGCGCCACGCTGAAGTATATTCCCCTCCAGCCGGACGGGAATATCACCCTGGCGGATGCGGAGAACACCATTACCGACCGGACCAAGGTGGTAGCGTTGGCGTATGTGTCCAACGTGATGGGTGTGGTGCACCCGGTGAAGGAGCTTGCGGCCATTGCCCACCGCCACGGTGCGGTGATGGTGGTGGACGGCGCCCAATCCACTCCCCATATGAAGGTAGATGTGCAGGATCTGGATTGCGACTTCTACGCTCTGTCCGGACACAAGATGTGCGCGCCTACCGGCATCGGTGCCCTGTACGGCAAGAAGGAGCTGCTGGAGAAGATGGAGCCCATCGAATTCGGCGGCGAAATGATCGATTTTGTGGACTTATACGATTCCTCCTGGAAGGAGCTTCCTTGGAAGTTCGAAGGCGGGACCCCGATTATCGCAGGGGCAGTGGGCTTGGGAGCAGCGATTGATTTCCTTGAGGAGATCGGGATGGATAACATTCACGACCATGAGGAGAAGCTGTCCGCTTACGCCATGAATGTGCTTCCGGTCATGGAAGGCCTGACGATCTACGGGCCGGCATCCGGCAAACGCCCGGGGCTGGTCACCTTCAATCTGGAGGATGTCCATCCGCATGATCTGGCTACCTTTCTGGATGCGGAGGGTATCGCTGTCCGGGCCGGACATCACTGCTGCCAGCCGCTGATGCGTTGGCTGAAGGCTTCCTCCACGGCGAGAGCCAGCTTTTATCTGTACAACACGAAAGAGGACATCGACCGCTTGGCGGAATCCCTCAGGCGGACAAAGGAGTACTTTAGCGATGCAATTGGATGATTTGTACCGCCGGGTCATTATGGATCATTATAAAAACCCCCGCAATAGGGGACATTTCGAGGATAATGGTGTGACGATCGACTTGCATAACCCCACCTGCGGCGACCGGATTTCCCTGCAGCTGAAGGTGGAGGACGGCATTGTGAAGGAATCCCGGTTTTCGGGAGAGGGCTGCTCCATCAGCATGTCCTCCGCCTCCATGATGACCGAAGCAGTCAAAGGCAAGACATTGGAGGAAGCGCAGGCTATGGCTGAGAAGTTCTCCTGCCTGATGAAGGGCGAGCCGGTGGAATTCGACTATGAGGACCTGGAGGCACTCTCCGGCGTCAACAAATTCCCGGCCCGCATCAAATGCGCCACACTGGCGTGGAACGCGCTCCGCAAGGGAGTCGAGCAATCCCGATAAAGTCGCAACGTCACTCTTGGATAAATGGCTTCCGGGGGCACCCCCAAAAGTACCCGGAATCCACTACGAAGCATTAGCTTCACTTTTGGGGGAATATTTTTTTGGGAGGGATTCGTAATGGCGAAGCAGATGCCAGAAATGGAAGATTACAAATATGGCTTCCGTGACGAGCACAAGGCTGTGTTCCAAAGCGGCAAGGGGCTTACACCGGAGATTGTCACCGAAATTTCCAAGATGAAGAATGAGCCGGATTGGATGCTGGAATTCCGCCTCAAGTCCCTCGAGCTGTTCAACAAAATGCCCATGCCCCGTTGGGGTGGTGATCTGGATGATCTGGATTTCAATGACATTCAATATTATGTGAAGCCTGCCGAGAAGCAAGGGAAAACCTGGGAGGAGGTTCCTTCCGAAATCAAGGAAACCTTCGACAAGCTGGGTATTCCCGAGGCGGAGCAAAAGTTTCTGGCCGGTGTATCCGCCCAGTACGAATCTGAGGTTGTGTACCACAGCATGCAGAAGGACCTGGAGGATCAAGGGGTTATCTTCACAGATACCGACACTGCCCTCCGGGAGCATCCGGAAATTTTCCGCAAATATTTCTCCACGGTGATTCCCGCCGCGGACAATAAGTTCGCTGCACTGAACAGCGCCGTTTGGTCCGGGGGCAGCTTCATCTATGTGCCGAAGGGCGTGAAGTGCGAAATTCCGCTGCAGGCTTACTTCCGCATCAACTCGGAAAACATGGGCCAGTTCGAGCGTACGCTGATTATTGCCGATGAGGACAGCTTTGTCCACTACGTGGAGGGCTGTACGGCTCCGATCTACAGCACCAACTCCCTGCACAGCGCCGTGGTGGAAATCCTGTGTCTGAAGAACGCCCGTGTCCGGTATACCACCATTCAGAACTGGGCGCCTAATATCTATAATCTGGTGACCAAACGTGCCGTTGCCGAAGAAAATGCCACCATGGAATGGGTGGACGGCAACATCGGCTCCAAGCTGACCATGAAGTACCCGGCAGTTGTCCTGAAGGGCCGCGGCGCCAAGGGCAGTGTGCTCTCCATCGCCGTAGCCGGCAAGGGCCAGCATCAGGATGCAGGCGCCAAGATGATCCATCTGGCACCGGAGACTACCTCTACCATCGTGTCCAAGTCCATCTCCAAACACGGCGGCAAGGTGACCTACCGCGGCTTGAGCTCCTTCGGACGCAACTCCCAGGGCTCCAAGGCCAACATCAAATGCGACACCTTGATCATGGATAAACAATCTACGTCAGACACCATTCCGTACAACGAGATCATGAACGACAACATCACCCTGGAGCATGAAGCGACCGTATCCAAGGTATCCGAGGACCAGCTCTTCTACCTCATGAGCCGCGGCCTCACCGAAGCCGAAGCCACCCAGATGATCGTCATGGGCTTCATCGAACCCTTCACCAAGGAACTCCCGATGGAGTACGCGGTGGAGATGAATCGATTGATAAAATTCGAGATGGAAGGCTCTATTGGGTAAGGTTGATACATCGGGGTTTTTGAGCGGTTTTTTCGCTGAGAGACAAACTCTACCTCTTTTTGCCCCCGTCTTCAATTTTTTCTGAAACATGTAGATACGTGTCCGCGGTGACCTTGGCGCTTTTATGTCCAAGTCGCTCGGACACGTATTTTAATTTTGCACTAGCTGTATTGCAGATACCATGGCGCATTTCAACAAATGTTGAGGTGCGCCTCTTTTTTGTTTAATGCAAGCTAGTAACAGCATTAGCACATTCGAATATTCTCAAGAATCATATTTTATAAGATAAAGTGGAGGAGGTGTTTGGGGTGGTCAAAATGAAGACGAAGCAGGTACGTGTACTCCCAATACACATAAGGGTTTTTAGGGGTGCCAAAGTTTCTGTAGAACAAATTAGAGAACAGGTTGCTTTAGCAAATAGAACATGGGCCACTTGTAATATTCGATTTTCGATTTCTTCTATTCAAGCAGTAGTGAGGCCAAAAGAATTAACCCAATTAACAATACCTATATCAGACCAAATGCGTCGGACAGCTTCCTTGGAGAGGGTCACAAGTGGCTTTTTAAAAGGGGTATTGATTTTCTACACTAATCTTTCTTTTACTAAAGAATCAAAAGCAAACGGGGTAACATTTGGTAGGATTTATACTCCCAATAATGCAAGTCCGTTCCTGGGGGTTAACATATTTTTTGATAACACATTGAATTCATCTAATCCAAATGAAGGAATATCCTACTTGCTTGCTCATGAGTTAGGTCATGCATTATTTGTTAATAAGAATGCAGCAAACATTCCTCAACCCGAACCCCAATATAGAGAATTTAATGACAAGGGCCAAGTAATCAAGCACGATCCTTTTCATAGCGGTGATCCTCTTAATGTTATGTTTCCTGAAGTTCGAGCAAAACCTTCTGTATTGCCAAGACAATGTGAAATTGCGAGATCAAGCCCTCTATTTTTATCCAGCAACATTTCAAAAAGAAAATTTGCCCAATGAAAGCATTAATAATCCTCAGTGAGTCCGTAATCCAAAAGAATTAAGCTTAGGATAGATATTTCCAAGCCCCGTACACATGCGCGGGCTACCCTTCGATTTATTGTCGCAAGCCAAGGCGCCGAATTCGGAATTAACTCGGATACTATATTCCTGAAGCTGAAATTTAAAGCTAAGGCTGTCGGAATTGGTAAAGTAGACGCAACCCAAGCTAGAATTGCTGACACTACTGCCGAATATGATTTGGATGCAGCTAATTGCTTAGAAGATACTGTTGTCATCGAAAATCAGGATGTGAATATGTCGGGGGAGTATACACTGCTTGACCTCGCCATTGACGCGGCACACTTTGGCGAATTGGGTTCTACAGTTGATCCTACCAAGTATGTAGCCAACCAAGTTGGAGACGATACGATCCGGGATGAAGACCTTGTTTTCATTGTAGCCCAAATATTGGCCAATACTAATTATGCACCCAACAATAAATAATAAGGAAACAAAATAAAGGAATGCCCCGTCAGCCATGAGCTAGCGGGGCGTTGTTGTTTAATAAAAATATCTTGTATATACATTATCGTTTTGACTCGGAATCTAAAAACTATGCATGATGAAGTGCTGCCTCAGGTTAAAGTTGATATAGTGATTAAGGAAATAATTTGGTAAATCCGAACACCAAGAATCCTACTAACCCGGCGATTAGATGAGCTCTTTTCTTAGACCATCCTAACCTTCGAGCGACCAACAAAACAATCCCGTATGGAATGGCGAAGTACAAAAGAATAGCAAGAATAAAGAACACTGACCAGAAAATCATTTCCTGAATTTCACTAGTGAATCCAATGTCCAATCCTCATACCACCTCATTTAGATTTATCACCTCAGCACTCCAGTTATGTACCAGTAGTCGTTATCTATTCAAATAGACTCCGCGATATTTCGAAATAGTGGATGTTCCAAATAGTTGTCTGTAGTTTTAGGGGAATTCCCAATAGATTCATTCCCTTTTGCATCTTGCAGAGGTAAACACCAAGCTAGGTATAGCTTTGGTACATCGGTTCTATCAACAAAGAATTTCATTTGGAATGCCGCGGATCAACGCCAGCATTGGATGAGGGGCTAACTGCTGTGCTCACCGGAATTCATAGGTTTTATAATATAAAACCCCTGCCTTTTAGTTGCAGGGGTTTCACTCAATTAAATGAGGATAATCCTTTGTCTTATTCCGGCTTATGGGGACTTTATCTCCGTTTCCAAACTCGACATCATTGCCGTGAGGCTCCCGCTTTATACATTTTGCCTTGGACATATTAACCAAAATTCCGGGCATTACCAGATCAAATCCATACCGTTCTAGAGATTCGCTTAAATGCTCCAGATCATGCAAAAGTAAATATGTACCATGCTCCGTGTGAAATCTTGGTATATAAGGCGGGAATTCGGGATTCATCTTCTTGGGAAGCTTCGGGGTGACATCAATCCAGAGCACATCAGCAACAACATCCAGGGAACGGTACTCGACTTGTCCGTTAACTGGCACTGTGTTTACCACGTAGACATAGGGCCCCCGGCTCTTATCCATGTTTGTAAACCAGTCCTATTCTTCCTTTTTATCCTCCGGAATCTCAACCTTGCCAGTAAACCACTTTGTTGGGCTAATACTAGCTTCAGCTTTAGCCTCCTCGTCCAATTTCTTAGAGAGCAACTTCGCAAGTTCTTTATTCATGAAAGCTTCACCTCCTCTCCAATCAGTAAGAGACTTTGTGCAAAACAAGCAAGGGCAATGTTATCTAAAACAGGGATAAACCCTGCTAAGACCAGTAAAAAAGCCACAGTCTGCTTTTTGATATAAATGTTCCGAGGGGTTGTTTTAGCTGAAATAGCCGCATTGGCAAGTAAAATCAAGCTGGTAAGGATATTCATCGCCAAGATCACCATAAATGGAAGTGAGATAAGCGGAATGACAAGGAAAAGGGATACAGAAAACAGCACACACAAATCCAGGTTTGGCATATGCCGTCCGCCAGTGCTGCGGCGCAGTATTGCAAAGCCGGCCATTGCAACGAATGATTCCCAAAAATGATGTAGTGTTAGTGATAGAACCAAAGTTAAACAAACTATGATCCATGTATTAAACTTATTGGCAAGAACAGCAGCCATTCTGTCCACACTTATGGTTTCATCAGGATTGCTTCTTTTAATCTCCTTTGCCACTAATCGCGCCATACCTACTACTATTCCCACGCTTTTTATCCCTCCTGTAGGATAGGAATACAAGAAATGCGCTTACAATTAACAGAATGGCAATGGCAGGGTATAGGTCCTGGCTTTGGTAGATGAAAAATCCTATATTGACCAGGGTTAGAGCGCAACATGTGGCGATTATGACGGTTAGTTTATTCAGGCTCATTGCATCATGAATATAGAAATTGTGAGGAGGGCGGATATATTTTGTTGCTCCCAAGCCAAAATGGCTAATCAGGTAACTAATTAAAAACGTCAAAATATCACTTACTATTTGAACAAGGTAAACTCCAAAGCCACTATTGAGGGTCATATCATGCAAAGCAATTATTTGGAGCAACTGGAGTAGCCCTACAACTAATAGTTGAATTGAAAAATAGCCGGAAACCCCCACAATGGCAATGTGGGCTGCCCGATATAATTTAATCTGCATAAGGAAGCGCATGCAAAGCACCAAAATCAAAAAGTGAGCTAAAGTGTCTATAACTGGTAAATCGCAATAAACCCGGATTACCAGAGAAGAGATTGCAACTGTTACAGCGCTTATTGCATACTCTTTAAGGTACTCACGGAGGGGATAATTGAAGATTGATAGCATTAGGAAAATAATCGCAGATGTATCCAGCATGTCCAGGAATAAGTAAGTAAATGTGCCCAAGAAAGCTATCTCCCCTCCACACAACATTACAGCATTACCACTAATATACCAATTGTAATATACATGTAATATTT
Source organism: Bacillota bacterium (assembly GCA_023388055.1). Classification (GTDB taxonomy): domain Bacteria; phylum Bacillota; class Bacilli; order Paenibacillales; family NBRC-103111; genus Paenibacillus_AR. The sequence goes on from JAEWGW010000025.1 coordinate 457,648, forward strand.
TTTCTACAACATTTTATTCAATAAAACGCTCAAAAAAGTATATATTATACATCTATATTAGACTAATGTAAATAACAACGTGCACAGGCAGATTATTGAATTGTTAGGCTCTTCCAACGGTCAAAACCTTCTATTTCTATGGTATATTAATTGCATCTGGGCGCAATGTTGGTGCAATCAAAATTGCGTTTTGAGGAAAGGGCGTTGCAGACGTATGCATAGCGTATTAATTGTCGACGATCATCCGTTAATGGCCCTTGCAACCAAAGAATTGCTGACGGATATCGATGAGATCGGAGAAATAGAAATTGCCATAAACGGAAATCACGGAATAGAGAAGGCCAAACTTTATCATCCGGACCTAATAGTCATGGACTACTTTCTCCCGGATATGACAGGTATTGAAGCAGCACAAGAGATTCTTAGTTTTTATCCGGAAACCAAAATATTGTATATTACAGGATTAGATATTATCCCACTGTTGCCCAAGATGATGCAAACCAAAGCGCAGGGCGCAATTACAAAAGATGCAGATCACACCACCATAAAATATGTGATAGGGTGCATTTTAAAGGGACTGACGGTTTACCCTCAAATTCTTGAGATGGCTGCATCTGAACACGATGTCTACGCTGACCTAAACCAGGAAGAAGTCAATATCATGAAGGCATTATTGCGGGGGACTACGTATAGTCAAATTGCGGACATGATACATATGAGCAGGCGCACCGTGGATAATTATATGAAGCGGATTTTCGAAAAACTGGAAGCGAGAAATAAAACTGAAGCTGTGGAACGATTTATGAGGACGAAGTACTATTAATAGAGGAAGTTATTTAATGGTCTGGGGTTTTACTTGAGGCCATTTTTTTGTCCGGTTTTTGTCGGAGGAAGCAAAGCGCCGGGCGCAAACATTTCTAACGGCGGTGAGCGCCGCTATTAGCCCGAAAATAGTCCGATGAAAATTCTAACGGCGGTGAAAGCCTCTATTTGGTCCCAAACGTTCCCTAACAGCCTAATTTTATGCAAATAACGTCTCCTGCTTCCGTTAGATTTCCAGAATCTATATTTTGAAGCAAATAAGAGCTCTGGCTTCCGTTAGAACCGCCCGATCAATCATTTACCAAATATTACAATTAGAAAAAATACCCAACATCCTTTATATTAATAATATAACCTGTTTTGGAAGGGCGTCCCAATGACACTCGCAGTATATTTGATGTTAGGGTTCGTCGATACATTGGCTATTCTGGCACTCATGTTCAAGCTGTTTCGAATGCCCTTCTTCGAGTACATCAAAGAAATGACCGCGTTGTCTCTCATCATTTCCTGCTCTTCGTACCTGCTGCGGGTCGAGGTTGGCTCCGCCACTTTGGACATGGTTGTCCAAATCTCCATGTATATCGGATTTTTGATCTACGTGATTAAGATCCGGATTGTCAAATCGGTCATTATCGCTTGTGCCGGTTACAGCGCGTTTTCGGCCATCCAGCTTTTGATAGCGGTTCTTCTTTTCCTAAGTGGCCTCATGGATAGCGAAATCGTGAAGGATAACGCAGGAATCGGGATATTTACCTTACAAATAATTTCAGAGCTGGCCGTGTTCCTTGTCAGCTTTGGGCTTCATAAAGCAAAATGGGGCTGGTCTTATGTAATTCTTCCTCCCCATGATTTTTTTGTGAAAGAACTATCTAATCCCTTGGAAAAGAAATTGCTTGTTGTGGCAGTTATGGTGATGTTAAGCTTTATCATCATTTTTATAGCTTACCAGCACTTTTCCTTTTACCTGGTAACCGCCGTGAATATATCCTGCTATCTGTGGCTTTACTTGATTTCCAGAATGAGGGATTATTATGATGCCAGACGTAGTAGAATGGACCGCCTACCACCTGATAAAATGGAAGAAGGGCTCTGAGCCGGATGAAGGTGATGAGGAGATTTATGAGGGTCTCTCCTTCCTCATAAGCAATTGCTCCGTTATATTCTTAAGCTTGGCTATCGCCTGCTTCACTGGTAATCTGGTTGAATGTGTTTTTGCCATAACTGCATTTTGGACAACCCGAATTCTTACAGGCGGCTTTCACATGAAAACCTTAACGGGCTGCGTTGTATTATCTGTGTTTATTTTTACGGTGATTTCCAATGTGGAGCTGCCGGGTGTATGGTTCCCTTATTTCCTTGCTCCGGCTCTCATCATCATTATGATTTGGCGTGACAAAGAGCAGCAACGGAATTGGAAGCAGACTCTGGTGATGGGCGGAGTGGCTGTAATGGTTTTCGGATTATTCATTGTCCCATCCACTGTGGCATTATCTGTATGTGCTCAGGCTCTGACCTTATTTGGAAGGGGGTGGAGACATGAATAAAAAGCAGGCTGCAAACGGCAAGAAGAATATCCTGGCGGGATTGCGCAAAGGCTTATTGGGAAACAAAGTGAAGCCCCTGAAATCCCTCCAAAAGTAAGGAAGTAAAACGTATGAAAATGACGGGAGTCAAGCTTTACAACCGAGCTGGCGACGACAGTGATTTTGTGGAGTTTGACTTGAAAACGGACCTGCTCTTTATTGAGCTCAGCAAAAAAGCGCTGTATAAAAAGCTTCCTCATTCCATACCCGATAAAACTCCAATTTTCTATACGATTTATGGCCCGCTTATTACCATCATGTCGCTGCAGACATTTGGGGTTATTCTGAAGGATGTCGGGTATGATTTCCTTAATCCATCCCAACTGGTGAATATGAGCTTCGTTGAGGCTATTGTGGTGGGGAATTTCGGCGGTTGTGAGGCGGTATTGCGCAATCAGCAAAAAATCAGCGTGTCAGGCCCCATGCAAGAAAAATATAAGCACCTGATAAGAAGATCTAGTAAAATCTAGGTCTTTTTATTTTGGTCTGACATTCTACTATAAAGCATCATATATGTAAACCATTATCGAGTGATACTGAATATTTAATTTTTATCGACAAATTCCAACAAAATAAGATGTAATTATTTGGTATATTGATTACGTGTCCGTGCAGCTTGGTGCAATTAACTGTGCAAAATAATTGCAACTTCATGCATTAATGTTGGAGGCTATAAAATGAAGACTATTTTAATTGTAGACGATCACCCTTTAATGGCCAATGCAACCAAGGAATTGCTGAAGAATATGAATGAGATTGGAGATATTCATATTGCGTTTAACGGCAAAGAAGGCATAGAAAAGGCAAAGCTATATCGGCCTGACCTGATTATCATGGATTATTACCTGCAGGATATGATCGGGACTGAAGCGGCGAAGGAAATTATGAACGGGCAGCCCGATTCCAAGATCCTCTTTATGAGTGGTTTGGATATCATGTCCCTGCTGCCTAAAATCTTCGATATACGGGCATACGGTGCGCTGTCCAAGGAGATGGAGGCGCATGCGATTAAGAATGCGGTAAGCTGTATTTTATCCGGACTGATGGTTTTTCCTTATTGCCCGGTTGAAAAGCTTCCTTCCTCCAGCGATGTGATTGCAGACTTAAGCACGGAGGAGATTTACATTATGAAGGAATTGATGAGCGGCTGCACGTATGAGCAAATTGCCGGATTGATCCATATGAGCAGAAGAACCGTGGATAACTATACCAAGAAAATATTCGAAAAATTAGGCGCCAAAAACAAAAGCGAGGCCGTGGAACGGTTTATGAGGACCAAATATTACGATAAATAATGTTGTAAATACAACAAAAATCATGTACGATAAAAGAGTGTTTAGATTAGCCGCGGGAACAGGGAGTGCATGAATGAAAGAGATTCTGCGTGAGATTGGAATGATCGCCAGGGCGTTGGATTCCATCAGCAATATTGAATTTAAAGAATTCGAGCTTACGAAAGGGCAATATCTGTATCTGGTCCGCATCTGTGAACATCCGGGAATCATTCAGGAAAATTTGGCGGAAATGATTAAGGTGGACCGGACTACCGCCGCGCGGGCCATTCAAAAGCTGGAAATGAACGGTTTTATTGAGAAGCGGGACGATACACACAACAAAAAAATCAAGAGGCTTTTTCCCACGGAAAAGGGGGAGGGTGTATTCCCTTTTATCCTGCGGGAGCACCGGCATTCGGAGGCTGTTGCGTTAACGGGGTTTTCTCCAAGTGAAGCGGAAACCATTCTTCATCTTATTCAACGGGTGCGGAAAAACATAGAAGTGGATTGGGAGTTTGTAAAAAAGGGGAACAAGCACAGCTATTAATTTGCCATAAAGGAGTTATGTTTTGTGATGGTAGAAATAAAAACATGCAGTCTGGAGGATGTGCAGCTGCTGCAGGAACTCAGCATTGAAACCTTTACCGATACCTTCAAGGAGCAGAACACACCGGAAAATATGAAGGCGTATCTGAATAAGGCGTTTAACTTAAAGAGGCTGGAGGAGGAAATGTCCACCCCAGGAACGGAATTTCACCTAATCTATTTCCAGGGAGAGCCTGCGGGGTATCTAAAGATCAATGTGAACGACGCCCAATCGGAAAATATGGGGGAGAACTCCCTTGAGATAGAAAGAGTTTATATCCGGCAGCAGTTCCACCGCAAGGGGCTGGGTAAACATTTGATGGACAAGGCGGCAGAAACCGCCCGACTCCACGGCAAGACGGAAATTTGGCTGGGTGTGTGGGAGAATAACGAGAATGCCAAGGATTTTTACCGGAAGCAGGGGTTCGAGCAAACGGGAGCCCATTCGTTCTTTATGGGGGATGAGGAGCAAACGGACTTCATCCTGACGAAAAGGTTGTAAATTAAATCCGCAATAATCTTTACAGGAGGACGTTTCCCACGAGGTACTCCCGAAAGCCGCCTTATTATCCAAGGCGGTTTTTTTGCTGCCGGAAACCAATTGCAATTGTGTATAATTTCCACTTGCATAAGAACATACATTCGTGCATATAATACGAATATACGTTCTTATTTTGTGGAGGCGGTTATGATGCAAAAGTATGTGGGCCACACCGTCACGATCATTTATCAGGACAAATCGGGAGCTTTCAGCAAACGCCGCATCCGGGTGCTGGCGGTGGAGGGCGGGAAAATCAAGGCGCATTGTTATGCTGCAGGTGCGCCGCGGCTGTTTCTGGCCGAACGGATTATGGCGGTTCAGCCGGTGGCGTCGGTGTCGTGACGGGCGGGGAGCGGGTGATCTTTCTGATTGACTGCCAGTCCTTCTACGCCAGCGTAGAAAAGGCGGCCCGCCCCGAACTGAAACAAACGCCTGTGGCCATCGGCGATCCGGAGCGCCCGTCGGGTATTATTTTGGCCGCATGCCCTCTTGCCAAAGGCCGGGGAGTGACTACAGCGGAGCGGGTGTTCCAGGCCCGGAGGAAATGTCCGGAGCTGGTGGTGATCCGGCCGCGGATGCGGATGTACATCAAGTTGTCCTTGTTTATCACCAAAATCTACGAAGCCTATACGGATCAGGTAGAGCCATTCTCCATTGACGAGCAGTTTCTGGATGTGACGGGCACCCTCCACAAGTACGGAACTGCGGAGGAGCTGGCGCGCAATATCCAGAACCGGGTGCTGGTATCCACCGGTGTATGGACCCGGGTGGGGATCGGACCGACGAAAATTTTAGCCAAAACCGCTACGGACAATTTTTCCAAAAAAAGGGAGGGAGGGGTTTTTCGGCTGGGCTACGACAATCTGGAGCAGGAGCTGTGGCCTCTGCCCATTCATCAGATGTACATGGTGGCCGGCCGGATGACCCGGCATTTTATGCGGATGGGCATCCAGACCATCGGGGATTTGGCGCGGCTGGAGCTGGGGGATTTCAAACGGAGAATGCGGTACGAAATGGGCAAACAAAGCGACATTAAAGCGGAATATTATTGGCAGGTGGCCCGGGGGATCGACCCCAGTGCTGTGAAGGCAGGAATCCGGCCCGGCAAGCACAAAAGCATCAGCCACGGGAAAACCCTCCGAGCCAGCCTCTACCGCAAGCTGGAGGACATTGAGGTGGTGCTTTTGGAGCTGGTGGTGGAGGTTTGCCGGCGGGCCCGGAAATACGGGGTGATGGGGCAGGTGATATTTGTAGGAGCTGCCGAAAGCGACGGGGAGCGGGGAAGCTCCTTCGGCCGGCAGGTTACCCTGCCGCAGCCGACTTCTTTGACCCACGAGGTGGCGGAGGCGGCCCAGGATCTTTTTCGGCGGTACTGGTCGGGGCTGCCGGTTGGGCATTTGACCATTGCCCTGGATCAGCTTACGGCGGATGACACGTATCAGCTCACTTTGTTCGATAACCGGCCCAAGCTGTATGCCATGGAACGCACCATAGACCAGATCAAAGAACGTTACGGCAGCGATGCCATTCTGAGGGCCTCCTCCTTGTTTGAGGCGGGGGTGGCGCGGGAGCGGGCAGGACAGATCGGAGGACATTATATATGAGTTCCGGCGAAGACAGATGGACAACCAAATTTCTGCTTAAGGAGCATACCGAGGCCTATGAGGTGCGGTATGACAAACCCTTGGGCGACCAGCCCACCGTGGAGGAGTGGGTCATGATCCGAGACTATATTCTGCTCCCTTATATGCTGACGGTGATCCAGCGAAACATTGACCGGCTTCAGACAGGCAAGGAACTGTTCAAAACCCTGTATATCGCTCTGGCGGAGGAAATCGCTTCTGCTGCCGAGCGGGAGCTGTTCGGGCTCAGGCGTGAGCTGACACGGCGAAATATCCACATTTCACCCGGGGAACAGGATGACATTGTTCTCCAGTACATCTACCGCTACAAGGGATATTCCGGCACCTTCGGGATTACCAGAGAGGAAACCCGGGCCCAGATGGAAATCCGGCTGGGCCGGTATATGAAGGAGGTGTGGGCTAAGCTGAACACCTAAAAAGCCCCCTGCAGCAGCAGAGGGCACCGCACAGGATTGTCTCCAAGTGTGCGTATGGGCATGCAAAAAAGAGCAGGGAGGATACAGCCCCTGCTCTTGAAGAGGGTATAAAATTAATGTCCCTTTCGGTTTTTTTGCTTCCGGGCAGGACTGCTGACGGTTCCATTCTGGCGCTCCAGCTCTGCGATAAGCTTGTCGCCCTCCACATCCAGATTAGGGAGGAGGCGGTCCAGCCACTTGGGCAGCCACCAGGCCTTATCCCCGAAGATGGCCATAGCAGCGGGAACCAGCGCCATACGGACGATGAAGGCATCGATCAGAATGCCGATGGCCAAAGCAAAGCCCATCTGCTTGATCATAATGTCGGGGGAGAGGATGAAGCCTGCAAACACGGATACCATGATAATTGCCGCGGCTACGACCACCCGGCTGACCTGATTATAACCATGAGTGACGCTGGCTGCGCCGCGGTGTCCATGAACGTAAGACTCGCGCATGGAGGAAACCAGGAACACCTGATAGTCCATGGCCAGGCCGTACAGAATGCCGGTTACCAGAATAGGAAGGAAGCTCAGGAGCGGGCTGCCCGTATCAAAGCCGAACAGCTCCTTCATCCAGCCCCACTGGAACACGGCGGTGGTAATCCCGAAGGTGGCCAGCACGCTGAGCAGGAAGCCCACGGTGGCTTTTACGGGAACAAGAATGGAGCGGAAGACCAATAGCAGAATGATCAGCGACAGGATTACAATAATGCCGATGTACATCGGGAAAACCTCTGCCAACTTGGAGGACATATCAATATTGATGGCCGTAAAGCCGGTTACTCCCAGATCCACCTGATAAGTCTTGGCAAATGCCGAATCAGCGTCCCGCAGATGGGCAACCAGATCCTTCGTGGCTTCGTCGGTGGGGCCGGATCCCGGTATCACACTCAGGATAGCCACGCTGCCATCAGGCTTCATGCCTAGAGGAGACACGACCGACACATCCGGAACCTTCTGGATGTCCTGGACAAGTCCGCCTAAAACCTGCGGTGTAATACCCTGGGAAGGGTCCTTGGGCTCCGCTACGATCACCAGCGGGCCATTGAAGCCTTCTCCGAAGCCGTTGGAGATGGCGTCATAGCTTTGGCGTTGGGGCGTATCCAGGTTGGCTGTTGCCCCGGAAGGCATGCCAAGCTTCATCTCCATGGTGGGAATCGCTGCGGCGCCCAGAATCACAATAACGCCCACGATCACGGCCCAACGGGATTTGATCATGCCCTTCACCCACTTGTCGGCGGTGCCATGCTCCCGGCCGGCTGCAGCCTGGCTGCGTACCTTTTCCCGGGCCTTTGTGGAGCAGATTTTTTCCCCAACCAGACCAAGCAGTGCCGGCAGCAGGGTAAGAGCGATGAGAACAGTAAGGAAAACCGTTACAGAGGCGATAAGCGCCATCAGGCTCAAGAAGGAAATGCGGATTATGAGAAGTCCGCACAGAGCGATAATAACGGTAAGGCCGGCGAAGAATACGGCGCTTCCCGCCGTTCCCACTGCCCGGCTGGCGGCTTCACGGGCGGACAGCCCTTGATCGAAGATAAGACGGCGCTGGCGGTTGACAATAAAGAGGGAATAATCAATCCCTACGGCCAGACCGATCATCAGCGCCAGAATGGGAGTGATGGAGGCCATAGCCACAAAGCTGGAGATGGCGAAAGCGCCCCCTACGCCGATGGCGACACCAACCAGGGCGATAACAATCGGCAGCCCTGCCGCCACCACAGAACCAAGGGTCATAATCAGGACAATAGCTGCAATAATGAGGCCGTATACCTCATTGGAGCTGATGGCCACCTCGGCGGTTCTCAAGCTGTCGCTGGGCAGCGCCTTGATGCTGGTGCCTGCTTCGGCTTCCGTCACCGCAGCTACGATATCGTCGGCCACACTTTGGGGCAAGGAGGTCTGCTGAACGGTAAATTGGAATTGGAACAGGGCCACGCTGCCGTCCGTTGCGATCAGCACGCCTGGAACAGGAGCGCCGTTGACCATCAACGGACCATAGGGAGGCATCTGGGCGGGGGCTGCACCCGCACTGCCCGCTCCTTGGGCTCCGGCAGCTGCCGGGTTGGCTGCCGCCTGGGGATTGGCTGCACCGGCCGCTCCCGCACCGCCTGCTCCTTGGGCTCCGGCGGATTGCCCGGCTTGGCCAGCTTGAGCAGCCTGCTGCTGCGCGGCTCCGGCAGCTGCGGCCAATTCGGCTGGATTAATCACATAATCCATACCGTATACCTTGTTCACTGCCTTCGTTACCGCAGCTATGTGCTCCGGCGTATCCAGGCGTTGACCCTGAGGGACGGTAAACACAACGCTGGCTTGACCGCCGGAGGCCTCCGGCAGCTCCTTCTCCAGTTTATCCAGCACCTTTTGCGATTCGGTGCCTTCCATTTTGAACTCGGTGCTCATGTGGATTCCATTGATGCCGAGCAGAGAAACGACAACAGCAAGCACGACGATCCAGGCGCTGATAAAATACCAGGGTTTGTCGTAAGCCTTTCTTCCGATTTTGTACAAGAATGTGGACATGCGGTATGGTCCTCTCCTTTTTTTCTATAGATTCGGATGTTCCTTACGCTCTGCTAGAAACCGTTGCGCAGATAACGGAAGGTAGTCTCCAGGTATTCCTCAAACGTGGTGGCATCCTGCTCAGGAGTAACGGCATCTCCGGGGAGAAGCACATTCAGTGTGCCGTCGATGACAGGCAGCATCGCTCCGTATACCGCGCCGACAAGAAGGTGGGTGTACCCATTGGGGTAGCGGCCATGTGACAGCCCGTTCAGCGTCTCCATTGCACTGATTTGAAGCCCGCGGAATACGCTCAGAATATAAGGCTCCAATGTCGGATGTGTGTTGGATAACGACACAACCTCCCGCATCTTCATCAGAAGGCCCTCCAGAAACTGCAGCTTCATCAGCTGGTACAGGGCATCAAGCAGGGATGTGTTTTCCGGCAGACTGTCCAAAAGACATTCGGCCTCATGCTGCTGGTTGCTGGAATAAGGAATGACGGCTGTGGCCACTGCCTCCTCCTTGCAGGAAAAGTAGTTGGCGAAGGTCCGTCTGGAATAGCCGGCGCGTTGTACGACATCATCGACGACAAATCCGTCCAGCCCCCGTTCTACAGCAAGCTCGAAGGCCGCGTCAGCCAGGGCATGTGCAGTGGCTTCTTTTTTTAGATCGCGCAAGCTTGGTTTGTTCAAATGTGATTTTCACCGCCTTTCATAATGGGGTAGCTCTGTATGTATCCTAACATAGAACTTGCCTATTGTGCAATTATGCCTAAAAAGCAAACATGCCTTATGTGCAAGGCTTGGCACAGTCCGGGAGGAAGTTTTTTTCAGAATAAAGAAGCCGCGGGGAAGTGAATCTAAGGGAAGCACCCAAATCCGATCTGGAAGAAGGAGTAACCCTTATGAGGAAGCTTGCGCGTATAAGCGCCATTTTTTGTTTTGCATCGGCATTGGCAATCACGTCGGCCTGTGGCGGGAACAACGGAAACAACGCCTCGGGCAACCATGCTTCAAACAATCAGGCGGGCAATAATGTTTCGGCCAACAATACTGGTTCCCAGCCATCAAGCTCGCCGTATTCCAGAGGGTCCTCCGCAGTGGATAACCTGTCTATTCTCAGCGGGTCCCCGGGCCCCGTCGCTTTGCCTTCCGCACAGGGAGAAGCTTCCATTCCTCTGAAAAACGACAACGGTGAGGAATATGTGGAGGCTGAGCAGCTGGTCCGTATGGTGGGCTACCGGTTCAAATGGGACAATAACAAGCAAACTCTGAAATTCGGCGATAACGATGCCGCCTTCGAGCTGAAGCTGGATTCCTTGGATGCCCGCAAGGAGGACGACCGCCTGCAGCTCAAAACACCGCCCCGGATGATTGACGGTGTCCCCTGCATTCCGCTGTCTGCGGTTTCGGACTTGCTGGCGGATGATCTGGTATTTGCCAAGGAAGGCCAGTCTCTGGTGCTGAAGCCTTCGCCGGAGCAGATCCCCCTGAAGGTAGATGAGGATGCGCCTCTGCCGGAGGGCAGTGCGCTGGATTTCGGCGACGATGCGGAGGATCCTTACAAACAGGCTGCTGCCGATTTATCCGCTGCAGCCGTGCCGGACAAGCTGGAGGAGGCCATTCCGGCTGCAGCCTTGAAGGATATCAACATTCCCGCACTTATTGCCAGAGCCCGGACCTATCTCGGCGTCCGTTATGAGTTCGGCGCTCCTCCATACCCGGAGAACGGCACCTTTGACTGCTCCTCCTATACCGCTTATCTCTTCGATAAATACGGCATTTCCCTGCCGCGTACAGCCAGAGCCCAGGGCAAACTCGGCACCAGCGTCAGCCGCAGCAGCCTGCGGGTAGGGGATTTGCTTTACTTCTACGTGCCCGGCCGTTTCCAAACCAACAAAACCGTCGGCCATGTAGGGATTTATGTAGGCAACCGGAACATGATCCACGCTTCTCCCGAACCCAAGGACGGAGTGCAGATCACCAGCATCGACAAGGCTTATTGGAAAAGAACCTTCCTCTTCGCCAAGCGGATTGCTGAATAACACGCAGGCCCGCCTGTAAACCAAAAAAGACTGCTGGCACCTCCAAAAGAGGGCAGCAGTCTTTGTTCGATCTAAACGGGGTAAACGGTTTCAAACCACCAGCCCCTAAGCCAAAACCTTCAGAATGGACAGCTCGGGGTGTTTGCTTAAATCTACGAATTCATTGTCAATCCGGATCAGCGGCCGGAAAAAATCCGTGTAATTGGTCAGCACGATGACGCCGCGTCTGCCGTCGAACAGCTCGACAGTTTTGCCCAGGAGGTTAGGCACGAGATTGCGGATGAATACCTGCGTGATGGTTGGGTCCAGGCTGGTAAAGCTGAGCCGGTTGATCTCCTTCAGTACAAACAGGAGGTCCCGCTCCTTCTGGTATACGCGGGAGGTGATCATTGCGCTATAGATATCGGTGACCGCCAAAATCCGGCCGATTATCGAAATGTCCTCTCCCATAAGGCCGTGGGGATACCCGCTGCCGTCCATACGCTCGTGATGCTGTGTGGCACCCAGCAGGATTGGGGAATCGTCGGGGTAGGCCCGCCGCAGAATCTCCGCTCCGTATTCCACATGCTTTTTGACCGCATCATATTCCTCTTGGGTCAGCTTGGAGGGCTTATGAAGGATGGCCGGATCCACCCTGCTCATGCCGATATCATGGACAAAACCGGCCTTTCCCGCATCCAGGGCAAAATCCTCCGGGTATCCCAGCCAGCGGGCCAAATAATAAGCCAGCATCCCCACTTGAACGCTATGGTTAAAGGTGTAATCATCACTGTTCTCCAGGGAAAGCATCAGGGAGACCAGATTCTTCTCTTTATGAAAGCTCTCCGCCAAGGGCTCAAAGCTGGCATCTACAATATCCTGCTCAATCCGTCCTTCTCCCAGCGCCTGGGTAAACAGAAGATTCAGACCCGCCAGGCTGGCGTCATAGGAAATCTGGACGGAAGGGTAAGTAGGAAGGGTCGATAGGGTGATACTGGCGGCCGATTCCTCGGAGCGCTCAATCTCGATGTATTCAATATTGTGAGCCAACAGCCGGGCCATGGAATCGCTTCCTAAGTAAGCGTCCGCCGATAAAACATGGAGACCGTATGAATTAAAAACATCTTGGGTCAGTCTGTCTCCAGGAAGAAGATCCATTACATGGATTTTCATAATATGTCACCCCATGGCGAAATTCATCGCATTTTCTGTGTACCATTATAGTAGCAAGGGATGAATATTTTGGCAACGAGTAAAATGTACTATTTTTCCACAAATGCCCTTACATGCCAACGTATCTGCTATAAAAGGATTTGGCCGCCGTCAGGTCGTCCGTGCCCTGAACCATGGCTCTTCCGTCAGGAAAAAGCACCAGGGTCAGGCCGTTATCCGATTTGTATTTCAGCAAAAAGGCATTGCGCTCTGTTATGCCGGAGTGTCGGAGTGCTTGCTCCAGCTCCTCCAGATTAAGCTTGCGGGGGCGGACAGGCACAATCTGCACGGCGTTGCGGCCGCAGAGGGATTGAAGGGTTTCACCCTCCAGCTCCGCCGTCAAATAATCAAACTGGCCCTGGCCGCAGCAGGGGCATTCCGGCGAACGGGCCGCCGACATGTCCATCCCACCCTGGAAATTGTGCCACAGGTCGAAATGGAGCATTCCCTTGTTCAGCGCAATGCGGTTGCCGCTCAGAAGCTTCAGCGCTTCGGCAGCCTGGTAGGAGGCCACCACGTGGATGATGGAGCCCAGCACTCCCGCCGTGTCGCAGGTTTCCAGGGCGCCCTGATCGGGAGACTGCTGGAACAGACAGCGGAAGCAGGGGGTAGTGCCCGGCAGAATGGTCATCATGACGCCGCGGGCGCTGACCGCTCCGCCGTAGATCCAGGGGATGCTGTGCTTCACGCAGACATCGTTGATCAGGAAGCGGACCGCGAAGTTGTCGCTGCCGTCCAGCACCAGGTCAACACCGGTCAGCAATTCCTCCGCATTGGACGGGTTAAGATCGGTCACGTGGGGTTCTATGGTCACGAGGCTGTTGATTCTGCCCAGGCGCTCTGCGGCGGCTGCAGCCTTGGGACGTGAGTCCGCGGCATCGGCCTCCTCATAGAGCATCTGGCGCTGCAGGTTGCTCTCTTCCACAAAATCCCGGTCGATTAACCGGATGTAACCCACTCCGGCCCGGACCATGTGATTAGCCAGCACGGTTCCCAAGGCTCCCATGCCCACAATGGCCACACGGGAGTTCATCAGCTTCAGTTGGCCGGGCTCTCCCAACGGCCCGAACAGCACCTGCCGGGAATAACGGCCCGGCACCACCCCGGAAGAAACCGGATGTTCAGTAGCGCTCATCGTGGCTGCTCCTCTCCGCCGCCGGGCAGGACAAGAGGGTTCCACATGCCGCCGGAAGGGCCAGTGCTGCCGGGGCTTGCCTGGGGATGGCTCCATTGCCCCGCTTCTTTTTTCCAGATGGGGACGATTTGCTTCAAACGTTCGATGGCATAACGGCTGGCTTCGTAGCACACATCCCGGTGGGGAGCGGATACGGAGATCACGACACTGGCATCCCCCGCTTCCACCCGACCCAGCCGGTGGGTAATGGCGCAGCGGGCCAGCGGCCAACGGGCAGCCACCTCATCACCGATCTGCCGGAGTGTAGCCAGGGTCATGGGGGCATATGCCTCGTATTCCAGCGCTTCCGTACGCAGATCGCCGGTTAGCTCGCGGACCGTGCCCGCAAAGGTAAGGTTGGCGCCGCAGTTCGGATGGGCTGTTTTGGCGGCGGTGTGCTCCGGCACCAAGGGCTGCCGGGTTAACTCGAACAGATCCCCGTACTCGGGCTCCTGCTCAGACGGTGCAGGGGAGCCGCCGGACACAGGAGGAATCAGGGCCAGCTCATCGGTTTCGTGAATCTCGTCCTCAGGCTGGGCGTAGGCGTGATTGCGGGCCAGGAAGGAAACCGCTATGGAGGAGGCCGCATGGGGATATTCCTTGGCCAGATGCTGCTTCAGCTCGCCGGCAGTGATGCGGTTTCCGTCGGTCGTAACGGTAATGGCGGTTCCGCCCAGTTTGTCCGCCAGCCCGGCAAAAATCTGGATGGTCAGTTGCATGGTGCACCTCCTGAAAATGAAAGGCAGGGTCCGGCTATTTGATCAACAGGCATGGACTCTGCTATTGTTAGCATAAGCTATAGAATTGGACATTCCTTCAATAGAAGCGTATTTTTGGCGGCATCCCGGAATAGGGCAAAGCAGCCGCACAGTTATCTTGTACTATATCATAATTTGTGGGGCAATCGAAGTATTTCACAAGAAGGCTGGTTGATGAACCGATGAAAAAACCGGAGAAGGTTGTGCTGCTGCATACCAATGATATTCACAGCTCCTTCCAGGTTATGCCGCGGGTTGCGGGGGCGATCGCCCGCCTCCGCGCAAGCCGTCCCGCCGTCCCGGTACTGGTGGCGGATTGCGGCGATCATATGGACAGGATGAGCAGCATTACGGAAGCCGGTGCGGGCTCTGCGCACTTGGAGGTGCTGGAGGCCACCGGTTATGATGTGGTGACGCTGGGCAACAACGAAGGGCTGACTTTTACCAAGGAAAGGCTCCAGGAGCTGTTTGGCGGAGGGACAACCTTCTGTGTGGTGGCGGCCAATCTGCGCGACCGGGAAACCGGCAGAGCGCCGGAATGGATGAAGCCCCGGCTCATGTGGGAGAAGAACGGCTTGCGGATCGGCATCACAGGAGCCACAGCCCAATATCCGATCTTCTATCATCTGCTGGGCTGGCATGTGGATGAGCCCATCGCAGCGCTGAGGAGAGAGGTTGATCACCTCCGGCAGGAGGGAGCCCATGCTGTTGTGGTTCTGTCCCATCTGGGCCTGCGCAATGACAAGCGGCTGGCCGAGGAGGTAGAGGGGATTGATGTGATTATCGGCGGGCACACCCATCATGTGCTGGAGGAACCGCTGCTGCATGAACGCACCTACTTGTGTGCGGCAGGCTCCAAGGGCAGGTACGTGGGGGAGCTGGAGCTCTCCTTTGACCCGGATACCGGTAGTCTGCTTCAGGTGGAAGGCCGTCTTCATGAGACCGGGCAAGAGGAAGAGGATCCGGCGGTGAAGGCCCTTATTGAATGGCGGGCGCAGGAGGCAGGGGCGGTGATGCAGGAGAGCATTGCCACGTTGGCCGAGGGGCTGGCTGTGGACTGGGAGCGGGATTCGCCGCTTGGCAATCTGCTGGCTGCCGGCATCCGGAAACAAACGGGGGCGGAGCTGGCGCTGATTAATTCCGGCCAGCTGCTGACCAGCCTCCTGCCGGGGCCGGTTACCCGGGAGATTCTGCTGGAGCTTTGCCCGTCTCCGGTCAACAGCTGCATCACCACTCTGACCGGAGAGGAGCTGCGGCAAGCCCTGGAGGAATCGCTTATGGCAGAGTTCGTGAATCTGCCCTTATACGGGAACGGCTTCCGCGGGAAGATGCTGGGCGGGCTGTGTGTGGACGGCTTAGAGATCGTTTGGAATCCGGGGCTGGAGCCGTATTCACGCATCCTATCCGTTCTCCATAAGGGGGAGCCTCTTCTTCCAAACCGGGAATACCGGGTAGCGACGGGGGACATGTTCACCTTCGGGACCGGATACCTGAGCCTGAAGGGACGGGATCCCCAATATTTTCTCCCGGATTTCCTGCGGCATGTGCTGGAGAAGGAGCTGAATGATCCGGAGGCGCTCCGCCGGTGCCGGATGGCGAGATTTCACTTGTCCCCGTAAGGCCCGTCCTTTACAATGAAAACGATATAGCCGAAGGGACGCACATTATCTTGTTCAGGAGGTTTCCATGAGTCTTTGGATTGCAATCATTATCGGAATAATCGAGGGTTTGACGGAATTTCTCCCCGTCTCCTCCACAGGTCATATGATCATTGCCGGCCATGCCATGAATTTCACCGGGGCTAAAGCCGAAAGCTTCGAGGTCATCATCCAGCTGGGTGCCATTCTGGCCATTGCGGTGCTGTATTGGAGGAAGGTGCTCCGGCTGTTCGGCATCAAGGATAAAAATGCCAAGCAGGTGCAGGGGCCGCAGCTGAACCTGATCCACATTGCCATCGGCATCGTTCCGGCCTTGGGACTGGCTTATCTGTTCCGGGATTACATCAAGCTTTTGTTTATGCCGGAAACGGTGATTATCAGTTTGGTGGTAGGCGGCATCTTCATGATGGTGGCGGAGAAAATCCAGCCTGACGTTACTGCGGATACCATGGATCAGATTACATACAAGCAGGCCTTCTTTATCGGCATCTCCCAAATCCTGTCCCTGTGGCCGGGCTTCTCCCGCTCCGGGTCCACCATCGCCGGCGGTATGCTGGCAGGCACCAGCCGCGCGGCGGCGGCGGATTTCACCTTTATTATGGCGCTGCCCATTATGACGGCGGCCTGCGGTTATGAGCTGCTGAAGAGCTATTCGATGATGACCATGGATGACGCGCTGTTTTTTGCGGTGGGTTTTGTGGTGTCCTTTGTCGTGGCGCTGCTGGCCGTATCGACCTTCATCAAGCTGGTCGGCCGTTTGAAGCTGACGGTTTTCTCCTACTACCGGTTTGTGCTGGCTGCCGTGGTGTTTATTTATTTCATTTTTTAAACCGCACTTGAATCCGTTTTTAGATACTCTTGATTTCATGTTGCTCTTTCCAGCAGATTGTTTTACATTACTATCAGACGATGAAGTTTAATTGAAGGAACGAGGACATCACGATGCGCTTATTGCCGATCACCGTTTGCAAGCCGGGGATGAAGCTTGGCCGAAATATCTACAACGAGGAAGGCATTACTCTGCTGGCGGAACATGTGGAGCTGACCGATACCATGCTCCGGCGTTTGTCCATGCATGGGATTGACTTCTTGTACATCGACGACCCGCGGACAGACGATATTGCCATCCCTGAGCTGTTAACTGATGAAACCCGGCAGGCCGCCACCAAGGTGATCCGTTCCCACTTCCGAAAGCTGATGGATGATTCCAGCCGCAAGAAGCCGGCGCAGGTTGGTGCCATGAGCAAGGACTTCCGCCAGATTCTAAGCATGATTATCGATGACCTCAGCCATCAGAAGAATGCGATGATCATGCTGACGGTGATGCAAATTACGGACCACTATCTTTTCCAGCATTCCATGAATGTCTGTATCTACGCCACCCTGCTGGGGATGGCCAACGGCTATAACCGGGACCAGCTCCAGACGATGGGGTTAGGTGCTCTCCTGCATGACATCGGCAAGACCAAGATTGACCTGAGTATTCTCAAAAAGCCGGGCCGGCTGTCGGATCAGGAATTTGAGAGTATGAAGCAGCATGCGGTTCTGGGCTTCCAGATGCTAAAGGATGAGCCTAATATTCCCCTTCTGTCCGCCCACTGTGCCCTGCAGCATCATGAACGTCTGGACGGCAGCGGCTATCCCCGCTCGCTTAAGGGCTACGAGATTCTGGAATATGCCAAGTGGATCGGTCTGGTAGATGCTTATGATGCGATGACCACCCACCGGGTCTACCGCAACGCCATGCTCCCCCATCAGGTGATGGAGATTCTCTATACGGAAGCAGGGGTCAAGTTTGACCTGGATAAGGTGGAGCTGTTCCGGGACAAGGTGGCCATCTATCCCTTGGGAGTTTCCGTGAAGCTGAATACCGGAGAATCCGGTGTGGTGGTGGATCTGAATGCGGCGTACCCCCACCGCCCGATTATCCGCATCCTCAAGAATGAAGGCGGCGAGGAGCTTCCGGCACCGCATGAAGTGGATTTGTCCAAAAAACTGACTTTGATGATTGAGACTGTCAATGATGCGGAATCCTTTTGAGCGGCGGCTGATAGAAGCCGGCAGGCCCAAGGAGCGGCGGGGAAATGAGCGGTATTCATTCCTCCTGTTCCGAAAAAAGCCTGCCGGCTTTCTTGTGTTTGGGGTTTCCTTTAGAATCATTATTGAGTAAAATGGATAATAGAGTCGGATAGAGTCGGTATAAGGAGAGTGTACAATGATCGAGCTAGACCGGAATACAGCGGTGCCGGAGATTTGTCCTGACTACGATCCATGGGACCCCATTAACAGTCTGATGCGCTATGGCAGGCATACGCTGACCAGTGTGGAGGTAACCGTCTCGCATTTGTGCAATATGCGTTGTGAGCATTGCGCCGTGGGGGATAGCCTTGTGACAAAAGAAGGGGATATGCTGCCGCTTGACCGTCTCTTGCACCGGTTGGAAGAGATCAGCCACTTGGAAACCATCAGCATCACCGGCGGGGAGCCGGCATTCCGGAGAGATACGGTGCGCAATGTCATTATTCCGCTTCTGCGTTATGCCAAGCAGCGGGGGCTCCGTTCCCAGTTAAACTCCAATATTACCATGGACCTGGAACGTTATGAAGAGATTGCGCCTTATCTGGACGTGCTCCACATTTCCCATAATTATACCAGTGCCGAGGAATTCCGCGAGATCGGGTTTGCCCGTGCGGAGAATCCTGGCGGGAATGGCTCCGCCGCCAGGCTGTACGAGCAGATGATGAACAATGCCCGTGCCTTGGCCCGGGGAGGTTTGTTCGTTTCCGCTGAAAGCATGATCAATTACCGCACCCATGAGAAGCTGCCGGATATCCACCGGCTTATAGTGGAGATGGGCTGCAAGCGCCATGAGGTCCATCCTATGTACCCCAGTGCGTTTGCACGGCATCTGCCGGTGCTGGGGTTAGATGAGCTCCGGCAGGCTATCCACCGGCTGCTGGACACCAGAGACCCGTCCGTATGGATGCTGTTCGGCACCCTTCCTTTCTTTGCCTGCACGAACAGTGAGGAGGACCGGCGACTGCTGGAGCGTCTGAAGGCCGCGCCTCTGGTCACCGTCCGCAATGACCCGGATGGCCGGAACCGCCTGAATGTCAGTCTGTTCGACGGGAATGTGCATGTGACCGATTTTGCGGATTTTCCGCCGTTGGGGAATATCAAGCAGGACCGTCTGGAGGATGTATTCGGGACCTGGCTGGACCATCCCCTCTCCCGCACGGTAAGCTGCCATTGCCCCACGGCCTCCTGCTGCGGTCCCAATCTGCTGGTGAAGGATACGTACTACCGCAATGAGGACTTCACCCGCCGTAAGGCGCCGGGGGAAGCCTCCAGAAGCTAACCCAGTCTGCCGCGTATAGTCCCGGTCGGGTGGGTGGCAGGCCTATCCGCAGAAGCGGGAAAGACCGGGGGAGCGAGTCTGCAGAAGCCGGTAAGATCATGATAGCGAGTCTGCAGAAGCAGAAAGGTCATGATAGCGCGTCTGAAGAAGCCGGTAAAGAGTGTAACGGTGCACCTGAAGAAGCGGGTAAGATCATGATAGCGCACCACAAATGTATGCTATTGGCGTAAAACTGATGAAAATCACCAAATAGCGTACAACAAATGTATGCTATTCACGTTATAGCTCCGCCAAATAGGCAAAATGGAGCGAATAGGATACATTTTATGATAGCTATTTGAGAAAATCAGAGGAGAATAGGCAAATAGCATACATTTTATGGCGCTTACATCAGCCTGGCATGCTGGGAACTATCCCGGTACTAACCAGAGAGTGTCACGGCCTGGACCGTCGGTACTGCCACAGCTACCCCGGTCTAACCCGCCAAGGCCAGTACCACAGCTACCCCGGTCTAACCCGCCAAGGCCAGTACCACCCCAGGCTGCCCGGCACTGCCGCCCGGTACTATCCTCGCCAGCTTGGACTGTCCCGGCCTGCCCGATCTTCTGGCTTATGGCCAGCATTGGGGCAGCCTGTAGGCACATCACACAGACAAAGACGCAAGCAGTCCTCTCATACGCCACATAAAAACGGACATGCCTATTGGGAATGTCCGTTTTTATGTTCCGTATGCCATGAACATGAGAATAATTCCATTTTACACAATTTAATTGGATTTTAATAAATAATTCGATGAAATTCGATAAATATTGAGTTATAATTATTCTCAACTATAGTCTATATGGCCTGAAGCGGGCGGTGAGGAGAAAAAGGATGAATTTTGCGGGGAAATTAACTTCTGCAGTAGTTGCCGTGTTGCTTTTTGTAGGTGCCGCCATTGCTTTCATCGGCTACGACGTTGCATATGACCAAGTGAAGGAAGCCGTCGGGATAGAGCTTGTCGGCTGTGCCAATATTACCACAGGGCTGGTGGACCCGGCCGATGTCGAGAAGCTGGTGAAGGGAGATACCAGCGGCCTGGCGGATATTGAAACCCGGCTGAACTGGACAGCGGACCATAAGGCCATTTTTAAGGAAGCCTTCCTGCTGGATGTGAACGGCAAGGTACTGGCCGTGGACAAACGGATGAAGGGGCACGGGATTGAAGCGGGAACGCAGTATTATATGGATGACACAGTGAAGGCCGCCTTCAAGGGAACGGACCACAGCAATCATCAAAACATTTATTCGGATGTGTACGAGTTCGGCGGCGAGAAGCTGATGACCGGCTACGGGCCCATCTTCAAGGATCATGATCCCAACAAGGAAATTATCGCGCTGATGGCCATCAACTTCGATGCCTCCATTATCCAAGAACGGACCATGGATACCGTAGTAGCGCCTGTTATTACAGGCATGATTGCTCTCTTGGTGGGGGTTGTCCTGATTTACCTGGTTATCCGCCGTATGGTTCGTCCGGTGGTGAAGCTGTCTGCTCACGTAAACCGGATTGCCAATGGGGATTTGACAGTCGAGCCCCTGGCTTACAGCAGCAAGGATGAGGTTGGCGTTCTGGTGAATGACATGAACGGCATGACCATTAATTTGCGCAAGCTCATTCAGGAGGTGAATCAAACCTCCGTGCTTGTGGCCGCTTCCTCCCAGGAGCTGACGGCCAGCGCCGAGCAGACCGGGAAGGCCAGCGAGCAGATTGCGCTGGTATCCCAGGATCTGGCCGCCGGTGCGGACCGCCAGCTGAAGAGCCTGGAGGAAACGTCGGAGATTATCAACCGGATGTCCCAGGCGGTCCAGCAGATTTCCAGCAATGCCAATGATGTGACGGCTTCGGCGGCGGATACGGCATTCAAAGCGGAGTCCGGTCTTCATTCCGCCATTACCGCCGAAGAGCAGATGAACGCCATCAGCTTCAGCATGGATGAGCTGTCGCAGACGGTGCAGGTGCTGGGCGAGCATTCCAAGGAAATCGGCTCCATTGTTGAAGTTATTACGGATATTGCCGGGCAGACCAATCTGTTGTCCCTGAATGCGGCCATCGAGGCGGCACGGGCTGGGGAGCAGGGCAGAGGCTTTGCTGTAGTGGCCGATTCCATCCGCAAGCTGGCGGAGCAATCCAGCCGTTCAGCCCAACAGATTACGGGGCTGGTCAGCGTGATCCTCACGCAGATGGACAAGGTGGCCCAAACCGTAACCAGCACCTCCCGGGAGGTGGTGGAGGGAGCAGGCATGGTGCATTCCGCAGGCGAAGCCTTCGGCACCATCCGGGCCTCGGCTACCGAAACGGCGGAGCGGATCGAACAGGTATCCCAATCCGTTTCCCACATCTCCGACGGCTCCATGCGGCTGGTGGAATCCGTGAAGCTCCTGTTGACCGTGGCGGACACCACTGCCGAAGGAACCCACAACGCTTCCGCTGCCTCTGAGGAGCAGCTGGCAACGATGGAGGAGATTACGGCCTCCGCCAACTACCTGTCCAAGCTGGCCGAGGAGCTGCAGAACCTTATCGACCAATTTAAGGTATAACAGAACATTAAGGGATAACAGAACAATCACCATCGATGTCAAACAAGCCATCCCGGGCGGGATGGCTTGTTCTGCAGTATGCTGCCCGAGGAGGGGAACATGCGGGGATATCAGAAAATTTTCTGTGCTTCGCGCTCCGCCTTCAGAATCTCGACGGCTTCCCGGAAGCGCAAGGAATGCACGATTTCCCGCTCTCTCAAAAACTTCAAGCTATCCTGAAGATCCACATCATCTGTCAGATCAATCAGCCACTGGTATGTAGCCCGGGCTTTCTCCTCAGCGGCAATATCCTCATAAAGATCCGCGATGGGATCGCCTTTAGCTTGGATGTAGGCAGCCGTCCAGGGCACACCCGCTGCATTATGATAGAACAGCGCCTTGTCATGGTTCACATAATGAGCTCCAAGCCCTGCCGCCTTGAGCTGTTCGGGTGTACAGTCCTTGGTGAGTTTATAGACCATGGTTGCGATCATTTCCAAGTGGGATAATTCCTCGGTGGAAATATCATTTAACAAGCCGATGATTTTTCCCGGCACCGTATACCGCTGGTTCATATAGCGCAATGCAGCGGCCAGCTCGCCGTCCGCCCCGCCGTATTGCTCGATTAGGTATTTGGCCATATTAGGGTCGCACTTGCTGACCCGTACAGGATATTGAAGCTTTTTTTCATACACCCACATGGAAATTTCTCCTCCTCTTTAACCATTCTCCTGTACCAGGACCAAGGTCACACCTGCCAGGGCCAGGGAGCGTCGTTCCATTGCCACGGGCTGCGGCTGTAGCTGTGCCCGAAATTCATCAGCGGTCCGTATTTCAGCTCGAATTGCTGGGCAAGCAGTTGCCGCTTTTGCGCCATTTGGTTAAACTGTTGGAGAGCCAAATTATCCATGGGATGGGTATCCAGATAAAGATTCAGCTCAACGATCACGAAGTCAATTTCCTGCAGCTCCTTCAGCATGCAGTAATATTCTTCCGGCAGTGGATTTTGCATGGACAAACACCTCCTGTTCCTTCTATTTGACGGGGGGACCGGGATAAGGCCCGTACAGGGCCGGCCACAGTGTGCCTGCCTTCAGCGCTTCACAGGGGCTGAATTGGGGCAGGTTCATAGGCTGGAAGGGAATAAACAGCTGAGGAGGCGTATTGTACGTTTTGACGCACATGGGCGGACAAGGATCACAAGGACCTACATACGGCTGATACATCCTGAATTGGCAGACCGGATTCATTGGCAGTGCTGCTTTCACAAGGCCAATCCCCCTTACGTTAGAATGAATTCACAGTTCATTACGCTTATCTATATGTGGCCGTAGGGAAAAACCTGTTAGCCCGTTTCCCTTGGGCCAAGCCAAAATTTTTTTGAGAAGGAAGGCGGTTTATCTTGTCAGATCTGATCGGCCCCAAAACATGCAATGCTTCCCGTTCCGTGCAATCCAGCTATGTGCTCCCTCCGGACACCAATAACCACCAGACCCTGTATGGCGGCAAGCTAATGACCTATATCGATAATGTGGCAGCCCGTGCAGCCATGCGCCATGCCCGCCGGCCGATTGTGACGGCTTCTACGGATTCCATCGACTTCCTCCATCCCATCCGGGTGGGGTATGAGGTATGTCTGGAGGCCTTTGTGACCTGGACCCACAAAACCTCCATGGAGGTATTTGTGAAGGTGATTGGAGAGGATCTGCTGACCGGGGAGAGGAAGGTATGCGCCACTTCCTTCCTGACCTTCGTGGCATTGGGCGATGACGGGCGGCCTACCGAGGTGGACAAGGTGCTTCCCGAAACCCCGGAGGAGTTCCAGCTTCACAATTCCGCACCGGCCCGGGCCTCGGCACGCAAGGAGCGGAGACAGGAGAGCAAACGGCTGGCCCAGGTATTCGGAACCCGTCGTCCCTGGGACCTCCCGACCACCGCCGCGGCAGGACAGATACCTCCGGAACCGGCTGAATAATGACTATATAGATGAACAACACCCCTAAGCCATTGTAACGGGGTGTTTTTTTTGTTGCGCAATGGATTTTATGGGGGGAATTGCAAATAATACGGATAAAAAAGGGGGTGGGACAATGGATAATTTCGTGAACAACGCCAATCGGTACCGGCGGTACAAGGCGCATGTGAATATTTTCGGGATTACTCAGCTTCACCTCAAAAGCCCCTATCTGGTAGCCATGTGGTCCGTCATTTTTCCGGGCTTCGGCCATCTCATTCTATCCAAGTATGTGCGGGGTGTGCTGCTGGTGGCCTGGGAGCTATTTATCAACCAGAGGATCCAGCTGAATTTGGCCATGGTGTATTCCTTCACGGGGAGAATGGAGGAAGCCAAGCAGGTGCTGGATACGCGGATTTTGCATTTGTACATTCCGGTATATTTGTTTGCCATCTGGGACAGCTACCGCACCACTGTGGATATGAACAAAATCTTTATCCTGGCCGAACGGGAAAACGCACCCTTTAACAGCTTCAGCCTGGGGGCGTTGGAAATCAATTATTTAGACAAAAAAAATCCGCTGGCTGCCATTATGTGCTCGCTGGCCATCCCCAGCGTCGGTCAATTATACAACAACCGGTTTATTCTCGGATTCTTCAATCTGGTAATGGGCGTTATCCTAATTTACTATTCCCACCTGTATGAAGCGATCCATTTTATGCTTCTGGGCAGGCTGGAGCAATCCATTCAGGTGCTGGATGCCCAATGGCTTCTGTATTTTCCCTCCTTTTATTTTTTCTCCATCTATGACGCCTATATCAACACGGTAGAGAATAATAAGCTGTTCGAATCCGAACAGAGGAACTTCCTGCGCCAGAATTTCCAGCCCAAGGGCTTCCGAATCAGGAAAGGGAACAAGGTGGTGTAACCGATGCAGATAGTGGCCACATTCGAGCATACTGTGTTTTTGGAGATGGCATTGACCCAGCTTAAGGAACGGGGGATTTCCGATCTGTTCGCCCTTCCCCTGGACAACCGGACGGAGGAGCGGCGTCTGTTGGACACCCTTCATTATTCGGACGGGGCCACCTTAATGGGCAAGGGAATGGTTCTGGCGGCATTGCTCTCCGTTGTGGGTGCCAGTCGCGGCTTTGAGCTGGAATGGGGGCCGGTGTATTGGGGGCTGATCGGGGCGGCATCGGGTTTTGTGATGGGGGTGATGATTGACGTGTTTATCCATAAGGTGGCCAAAAAACAGAGGCGGCTGCTGAAGGGCAAACGTTCAGAGGTGATCCTGATTATCAATTGCGTGGAAACGGAAGCGGCCTGGATCGAACCGCTGCTATGGGAGCATCTTGCGCTGGGGTTAGCCAAAATGGAGTAAGGTTCAAAAAAAAGATGGCCTGAAGGCATTCTTGCACCATCAAGCCACCGGACATTCTCTTATATGCGGAAGATAATGGGCTTACACCGTTTTGATCTCCACAACCTTGCGGGTATACCAATCACCGCTCATCGCCTGTACGGCATCCGGGTTATACCCCTTCAGCTGTCCGCGGTAATCCACCTGGCCCCATAACGTAATCTCCACCTGACTTTTGTAATGAAGGGCATAATCCAAATCTGCATCGTCTTTTAAAATAATTCCGGGGCGCATACACACTCTCCTTTTGGGTTTGATTTAATGTAGACACCGCAAGGCGGGCATTGGTTACTCCGTTCACGAATCTTTCATAATTTTACAGGCGATGAGGTCCGGATTGGGACAAAAGCCGTTTGCCATATGCCATAGGAGTGCGGTAGGTCCGGTAAAATTCTGAACTCATACCGGCCTTGCGGAAGGAATAACGCTGGTCTCTTCCGTTCATCTCGATGAACTTGACTCTTCCCTTCCGGTCTACCCCCATGTCCAGCCCCAGATCCGCAAGACGGGGCAAGTGCCTGTCCAGGCAGGCAGCGATTTGCAGGGATACCCGGGCGACCGCCCTGGCTGTTTCTTCCGGTGGAAGCCCGCTCTGCTTAAAAAGCGCGGAGCAGCGCTTCACGCTGCCTCCTTTGGCCACGTTGGTCACATGGCGTCCGGGCGCTGCCACTTTTCCGACCATGCCGGTAATCTGCCAGACCCCCGAAAGCCCCTTCTGTACGGAAACCCGAATGTCGTAAGGCCTTCCCCGGTATTGCGCAAGCATCACTGCTTCCTGGATCAAATAGGGTTTGCCGGCGGTTACCCGGTGAACCAAGGCTCTGGCTTTGGCGCCGGATAATTTCTGCTGCTTTTTCCATTGGACCAGCCACTGGTCATGACCGGCGCGGCTGAGCTTGACGATTCCGTCGCCTACACTGCCGCTGGCCGGTTTAATGAAGAGGGCGCGGTATTTGTTCATGGTTTGGACCAGGCGGGCGGAGGAATAAGCGAACGTATCCGGCAGATAAGGCTGCAGGCTCTTGTCCATGGCTAGAATAGCGGCGATTTTGGTTTTGCTGTAGCGGTTCTTCCGGTTGAAGACCTGTGAGGAACGGGACAGGCGGGTAAGCTTGGCGTTCATGCGGGGGCGAAGGGCCAGGTCCCGGTTGTGGACCACCCGGGGAAGGGATCTACGCTGCAAAAGGTAGCGGCGGCCGGAATAGGTATAGCCGGTGGCAGAGCTCCCGGTCAAACGCCTCAGGTTCATAAAGAAGGGAGGAGCCAGCTTCAGCTCCTTGGCGGCACGGTTGTACAGGTGAAGCTGCTCGTTGCCGGTGTGGCGCGAGGGGAGACGCGCAAAGGTGTCGTCGTCCAGCAAGATGCCCACAGTTTCTTTCTTCATCTAGGCTCAACCTCCAGGACCATCAGGGATTGTACACTGCTGTCCGGACAGCATATGCAGCGGAGGCGGCAAACTGAACGGCCCTCACCTACCCTCCCACAACTTGGTCCGATGCCGGAGGCCGGATAAGTTGCGGGAGCTTCGAATTTGGCGGAGCCAAATTGAAGGGGGCTTATCCCACAACTTGGTCCGATGCCGGAGGCCGGATAAGTTGCGGGAGCTTCGAATTTGGCGGAGCCAAATTGAAGGGGGTTTATCCCACAACTTGGTCCGATGCCGGAGGCTGGATAAGTTGCGGGAGCTCAGGAGGCATTCGGGGATCCCGCTGTCCGGGACAAACGCCGGTACAGCGCCAGAGCAATGGCGATCCAGCAGGCGCTGGCCGCATATCCTCCCAGTACATCGCTGGGATAGTGGACCCCCAGGTAAATCCGGCTGAACCCGATGGCCGCAATCAGGATACCGGCGGCAGCAAGCAGCGCCGTCCGTCCGGCAATTCCCCGCAGATGCGGCCAGAGGAGCAAGGCGAGAAGACCGTAAAGGCTGAAGGCAGCCATGGAATGGCCGCTGGGAAAGCTGAAGCCGGTGGCCTCCGCAAGCCGGTACACCTCCGGTCTGGGGCGGCGGAACAGATGCTTAAGCCCGGTATTCAGCAAGGCCGAACCCAAGGCAATAAACGCGATAAGTCCAAGCTCCCGGCGGAGACCCAGCTTGCGGTACAGAAGGCCCATGATGGCAGCTGTCAGCAGCACCAGGGGAAGGCCTGTCCCCATCCACGAAAGAAAGATCATAACCGGGGTGAGCCATGGGGATTCCCACCCCTGAATCCGCGCTGCAATATTCTCGTCCAAGCCAGGAAACGCCTGGAGCCGGATAGCGGCGGTGATAAGGCCGAAGCAGCAAGCGGCACCCAAGGCTGCTGTCGGAAAACCCGTGGGGATGAGACGGCGCATAGGGGGAGAGCTCCTTTCACAAAGCAGATCATATGCCCTTTAGGATACCGTATTGCGGCGGAGACTCGCAAGTATACGCCAAAACGCCCTTCCACGGTAAGGAAGGGCGTATTTTGTCATGGGTCTTTGGATAGCTGGATATAGGAGGATCAGCGGAACAGATTCCACCATCTTTTCTTATTGCGGACACGAGAGCGGGTCAATCTCGAGGGAAACAGCACAGATGCGGCGGCAGAGGAAGGGGGGGAGGCCGCCTTTTCCGGAGCGCCGGACAAGAGCATCCGGAGTTCCTCCTGTGTTACGCCTTCTTTGTCCATAATCGTAAACGCTCCTTTGATTAAGGTATTTTCCAAATTGTAGCATGAAGCCCTTTTCTGCACATGGGAAAAAAGTCGTCATTTTTTTACCTATTTCGACCAGGGCGTGTCTGAAAACTCCGAGGGGAGCAGATTGTCCTGAAATTTCGTTTCAGGCAAGGCACTTTTGTGAAGGTGTACCGGGGGTGCGTCAAGCAAAAGTAACGCAGCATGGGGCGAAAGGGCGGGATAAGATGCCCTCAAGCGAGTTTTCAGACAGGCCCTAAATGAAATTTCAGACGATTGACTTGATGTATACATCTGTATACAATAGAGTATGAACATTTTCCCTCTCCCTGCTGCCCGGAGAATACAATCCTTATAGAGGTGTATGATGGCCGAAACCTACCGTAAATCGAAAGTTGAATCCTTCTGCCAACGGCTGGAGGTCAGGATTCGGATCCTGAGAAGCCACTTGAAGCAAACAGATTTATCGGATAAGCATGACTTTCTGCAGGGGCAGCTAACTGCACTGGAGCTGGTGCTTCAGGAGCTGAATGTAGAATTCGAGCTGAGCCAGATCAAGGAATCTAAGGAATCGGAGGAATCTTCATGACGGAAGGTCAAGCAGTACTCCAGCAACCCCGGCATGTCAGATTGACGACTGCCAAGTTTTTGACCAGAATTCTCTTACTTGTGATGGGAGCAGGGCTGGTTTCGGTAGCTCTGGAAATATTCCTGGTGCCCAATGCCATTATTGACGGCGGCATCACCGGTATTTCCATTATTACCTCACACCTGACCGGCCTGCCCCTCGGTATATTTCTCTTCTTCTTCAATCTGCCGTTTCTCTTCCTCGGTTATAAGCAAATCGGCAAAACCTTTGCCCTCTCCACGTTGTTCGGCGTAGCCATCATGTCCATCGGCACTTATTTTCTCCATCCTGTGAAGCCATTAACCATTGATCCACTTCTGGCAGCCGTATTCGGCGGTGTTATTCTCGGCATAGGCGTTGGCCTGGTCATCCGGGTAGGCGGATCTCTTGACGGCACCGAAATCGTCGCAATCCTTCTCACCAAACGGCTTCCCTTCTCCGTAGGGGAGATTGTCATGGGCTGCAATATCTTCATTCTGGGCAGCGCCGGATTTGTGTTCGGTTGGGATCATGCCATGTATTCCCTGATTGCCTACTTCATCGCCTATAAGGTGATCGACATCACCATCGAAGGGTTTAATGAATCCAAGGCCGTATGGGTGATTAGCGATGATTACCGCGATATCGGTGAGGCTATTATGAAGCGGCTGGGCCGCGGCGTAACGTATATGAACGGCGAAGGCGGTTTTACCGGAGGCGCCAAAACCGTTATTTTCTGCGTGATTACCCGGATCGAGGAAGCCAAGCTGAAGACTATTGTCGGAGAAATAGACAGGAATGCGTTTGTCGCTGTGGGCAATATCCATGACGTGCGCGGCGGCCGCTTCAAGAAGAAGGCTATCCACTAATTCATGCATGGACATGCTATGTTGGTTAAACAAAAGGACAGGCCAATTGGGCCTGTCCTTTTGTTTAACCGAATCGGGTGTAACCTGGTCTGTCATCCCGGGCTGAAAGCACTATTTCCCCGGAAATGATCAGGCGCTTGCCGGCTGCAGTCTTTTCTCAAAACACATACTGCTGTGGCATTCCGTATAAGGCCCGAAACGCGGGATTTCGTAGTAGCCGTTTTTGGCATAGAAGCGCAAGGATTCGGGCTGCTCCGGCCCTGTCTCCAGCTTGATGATCCGGTAGCCGTCCTTCAGGGCATTCTCTTCGAGATGCCGCAGAATCAGCGCCGCTGCACCGCTTCCCCGGTGCGGACGCTCCACAAAAAAACGCTTCAGCTCCGCTTCTTCCCCTTCCAGAGGCCGGATGGCACCGCAGCCGATGGGCATATCGCCAAAATACGCAACAGCAAAGGAAATTTCCTGCACATGAGGATCGGAAAAATCCAGAGTGAAAATTTCCTCCGGAGGATATCGCTCAAGAAGCTCCTCATCTAAATTCCCGATCAGCTGATGCAGATGCGGATGGTCGTAGGATACGGAATGGACGGAAATAAGGGGCATCGGTATCTTCCTTTCGCTCTAAGCATGCTGCGCTGCCGCTTCAACGCATTCTCGCGCAGGTGCAGTTTTTTCTACCTATCATATCAAAAGCACCGGGAATATGCTATGGAGATTCTCCTCACTTTTTGGGGGCCTTATATCCACTCCTGTCCAAGATTGGCGCTCCGGGCCTGCATAGTATGGTAGCGTAGTGACTCTACACGACCGAAGGAGGAGAGCGCATGGCAGGAAAGATTCGCATAGAGGATGTCCAGAAGCTCGTGGGCAAACAGGTGTATTGCTTGAAAAAGGATGGCAGCGTGGCTTCCGGCAAGCTTGTCCGCATCTCCAGCGGCGGCCGGCTCCATCTTCTCCAGAAAAAAGGCAAGGCCCGGACCAAAGCGGTTCTTCCGCTGGTGCTGTTCGACCTTCTGGCCATTGGTACCGGCCCGTATGCCTATGGTGGTTATGGTTACCCCGGCTACGGCTATGGCGGGGGATTCGGAGGCGGCTATGGAGGCGGCTTCGGTTATCCCGGCTATGGCTACGGAGGG
Organism: Bacillota bacterium; assembly: GCA_023388055.1. Classification (GTDB taxonomy): domain Bacteria; phylum Bacillota; class Bacilli; order Paenibacillales; family NBRC-103111; genus Paenibacillus_AR. The sequence continues at coordinate 488,446 of JAEWGW010000025.1, forward strand.
GGCTTCCCTTTCATTTAAGGAGCGTTGGCTGGCGGCTTCTTTGGCCGGCAGCCTTTCTTTTCATATGCTCCCCCGGATTGACAGGAGCGGACAGGCATGTTTTCATAATAACATGGTTCGAAGACTACATACGATTGATTGGAGGCAAGTCCCATGTTTGCCAAACCGGAAGCGATGATCTTCGATATGGACGGCACGTTGTTCCAAACGGAGTCTCTGCTGATCCCTGCTTATCATGCTACATTCGATGAAATGCGCAGAGAGGGCACTTTTACGGACGAAACACCGGATGAAGAAATTATGATCGGCTGTTTGGGGATGCTGCTGCCGGAAATCTGGCGCCGCGTGCTGCCGGATGCTGATGAACGGGTTCGTCAGCGGGCGGACGAGCTTTTTGTAAAGTATGCCCTGGAATATCTTGAAGAGGGGTGCGGCGAGCTTTATCCGGAGGTGGCGGATACCCTGGTCCGTCTTCAGGCTTCGGGCATCCGCTTGTTTGTGGCCAGCAATGGCCTGAAGGATTATGTCCGGGGGGTGGCCCGGGCGAGGGGGATCGCCCCGTTGTTCGAGGAGCTGTACAGCGCCGGAGAGCACCAGACCTCCTCCAAGGTGGACTTGGTCCGGCTTTTGCTGGAGCGCCACAACCTCCGTGATGCCTGGATGGTGGGCGACCGTTCCTCCGACGTGGAGGCAGGGCTGAAGAACAAGCTTACCGTCATCGGCTGCGACTATGCCGGCTTCGGCGACGGCACCGAGCTGGATGGCTCCCATGTGCGCATCCGCAGCTTTGCGGAGCTGCCGGAGCTGTTTGCTTGAGGAGCACAACCCATACCGCTTGTATGGCAAAAGCAGGACCTTCGGTGTAAAACCGTTGGTCCTGCTTTTTTTGAATAGGACGAGGCTCTTAGGTCTCGGGCTACCCATTCTGGCGCTTATAGAGATACAAGGCATATTCCAGCGGCCGATCGATGGCCTTCTGATAGATATCCTTGTTGCCGATACGGGCAAAAACCTCCCGGGCGGGTTTGGGATTGATCTCCAGAAGCCATACCTTGCCTCGCTCGTCAATGGCAATATCCAGAGCCAGCTCGCACAAGGAGCCGAATTGCTTCTCCAGATGCTCTGCCGTCAGAAAGGCCAGCCGTTCCATATCGCCAGTGATGGTCTGCACCCGAGCGGCGGTGCCGAACCTGGCCCGCAGCAGCTTTTCTGTGGGGACGGCGGAGCCTCCTCCGTGCAGGTTGGAGGTAACACTGTGCCTGGCACCGATGCGCCCGGCACTGCCGGTGACCTTCCACTGCCCGGTACCGTCCTTTTGGACCAGTAGCCGGAAATCATGAATCCGCCCGTCCTTCAGCGCGATCCGGATTCCCTGCTGGACCAGGTATCGGGGATACAGCTTCCACCTGCCCAGCCGGGTGCCCAGTTGGGCGCGGGAAACGGTAAAGGGAGCGATGATCTTACGGCTTTTTTCCCTGCCTTGGACCCGGACATTCCCCTTCTCCAGCCGCTCGATCCGCAGGATTCCCCGTCCCCCTGTACCGTCAATGGGCTTCACATAAACCAGTCCATGATGGTCCAGCATATGGAGAATATCCGAAGGGCCCTGATACTGGGTGGTTTCCGGCAAATAAGGCTTCAGCCGGCGGTTCCGGCTGAGATTCTGATGCATGCTCCACTTGTGCACCAGCGGGCGGCTCATGTATAGAAGCTGGGGATGCTCCGCCCGAAACTTGCGCAGAAGAGGAAACCGGTAATTCCGCTGGTAGCGGCACCGGTCATACACAATATCCGGGAAGTCGGAGAGTTTCCGTTCCCATTTGGTAAGCTCCTTGTTATAAACCCACGCGCGGAGCTGCTTGCCGTCTGGAGTCACATCCTCAGGGGTAAAGACAAACAGCTCCAGCCCAATATTGTCGGCGGCATGGCTTAACTTGCGGAAATACGACAACTCTTCGATCCTGCCACCGTCAAGATATAGGGTCATTACGCCCAGAGTAGGAGTCGGCATACGGATCACCTGCTCTTTTTTCGGGATTTGGCCATAAATTGGCTGTATTCAATCAGACGCTCCAGCGACCGTTTGCGGATATCCGGCTCATCGAACTTCATCGGACGGGAGTTGGCTTCAAAAAACCAGATTTGGCCGGTGGTATCCACTCCCAAGTCCATGGACATTTCGCCAAGGGAATGGCCGGAGGCCTTCTCGATTTGACGCGCAATGGAGAGGGCGGAGATTCTGGCCTTGAACAAGGTATGGCGGGCGGCCTCTGGCCCCAGAGCGGCGGTCAGCACCGTTTCGGGCTGGTGGATGGTGCCGCCTCTGGGCACATGGGTGGTAATGGAGGATTTCCCGGCTACCCGGGCGCCAATTCCTGACAGGCTCCATTCGCCTTGGCCGTTCTTCTGGACCAGCACCCGCAGATCGAAGGGGCGGTCCTCATACCGGGCCAGCTCAATGCCCTGCTGCACGATATATTCCTCCGACCCGGCCTGCCCCTTGACGGAGCTCCATAAACGGGGGAAAGCCGGATAGGAGGTGGCTTTGCTGTTTTTGGTGGCCTGCACCCGCAGCACAAAGGCATCGGGTTTGGTCTTGCTGCGCTCTACCCGCATGATGCCTGATCCGGCCTTGCCCTTCACCGGCTTCAGGTACACCACTGGGAAGAGGGCCAGCATGGCTTCCAGATCGGAAGGCCCGAAGAGCCGCCTTGTGGACGGCACATACTTGCGGGTCTGCTTGGATTTATTCAGCCATTCGAACAAGGTCCATTTGTAGAAAAAGGAGGGATTGAACAGCCGGACACGGGAGTGCTTCAAGCAAGCCTTCAGAAGCTGCTGCACCTCCGGACGCTGTTCCTCCTTGCGGTTGGGGATCCGGTTATAGATTACCTGCGGAAACGGAAAGCTTCCTTGGCTCCATGAGCGGCTTTCGGAATGGTATTGAAACCCGTTGATGCGTTTCTGTCCCAGCTTCACGTCCGTTACTCTCGTTACATACACCATCATCCCGCGCTCCCGGCCGGTTTTGATCAGATCGATAAAATTCTGGTGGTTGCCCCGAAAAGGGCGTTTTTCATCATCCACCGTCAATATCGCCATGACCTGCTGCGGGGAGCCGTCATGAAGCACAATGCCCATTTATCCCTCCCTCCTCGCACGGAATCGGCTCAGATAGAGGCAATGGTTGAACAGATGGGTCAGGGTGGCTTTGCCGGAGGCCTTCAGAGCCGGATGCTTGAAGATGGAACGGCCTGGTTTGGCATTGGCCTCGAACATCCAGATCCGGTCGTTCTGGTCGATGCCCAGATCGAAGCCCAGCTCGCCCAGCGGATGATTGTACCGGCGCTCAATGGCCTCCGCCAGCTTGACGGCGGTATCCTTGGCCGTATCCAGCATATTGTCCGCCTTGGAAGCCCCGTACACCCGGGTTAAGGCCTGCTCCGGAGTCAAGAGCTCGCCGCCGTTGCGGATATGCGTGGTCACACTGCCCCGCCCGGCCCGTTTGGCGCCAATCCCGGCGGGCACCCATTGGTTCACGCCGTTTTTGGTCATGTGGAAGCGGAAATCCAACGGGCAGCCGTCCAGCTCAATGAGCCGGATGCCCTGCTGGACCACGTAATGCTGGAGGTTGATATTATGCCTGCGCAGCAGCTTCATCAGGCCGTCAAAGTTGCCGAAGCGGATCAGCATATTGGAGCCGTTCCGCCGGAAGCGGGCGAAGTAACCCCGGCCTTGGGTGTAGGTCAGCCGGTAGATGCCGATGCCGAGGCTACCCCCGGTGGGCTTCAGATACACAAATTTATGCTTCTCTATCAGGCGGCGGATTTCTTCAGGGGAAGGGTTGATGGCCGATTCCGGCACATGCCGTTCGGCATCGCTTTCCCCGTCCAGAAGGCGGTATACATCCCACTTGTCGAAGAAGCTCCAGTTGAAGAGGGGGATGCGCCTGCGCACAAACCGCTCCTTGAAATTTTCCATGCTGGCCAGCTTCTCCGCCCGGCGGCTGGGCAGCCGGTTGTATACCACGTCGGGAAGCGGGAAGGTTTTGCGGATCCACTTGCCATCGGCGCCCATGGTGTAGCCCGACACCTCGCCTGCATCCCAGTTGACCTGGTTGGGGGAAAAGGCGATATGGAACGCCTTGTCGCGCCCAGTGGCGAAAATTTCCCGGATGAAGCCGGTACGGGAGCCGAAGGGGGCGCCCGAACCACCGTCGGTGCTGGTGAGAATGCCGATGACCGGCCCCAGCTGCAGCTCGCCTGAGCCGTTGCTTTTGATCAGGCATTTGCCGGTGCGGGGCAGCCGGAGGTCGGCCACCAGATTGACGGGCAGGGTAATGGTATTGTCCTGCCGGTTAACGGTGCGCAGGGTGACTCCGGCAGATTTGCCGCCGATTTTCAGAGTCCCGCTCCGCCCGGAGGAAATCTGCAGGAATTTGGCCAACGGCCGGCTCAAGATCACCGTCCGTCCGGGCTGGCGATTGATCGTGATGGAGCATGTCGTAAAGCTCATGGTGGAACCTCCTAAGAGTTTTCGCGGCTGCGAAAACTGGCATCGAAAGCATAAGCTAGGGCTTTCCGACAGGAAAGCCTGCGTCGTAAGCATAAGCTTTGGTTTTCGCACAAGCGAAAACTGGCATCGTAAGCATAAACCGGGCTTTCCGGCAGATAAGCCGAAAGTCTTTCGGAATAGCATACATAAAATGTTTGCTATCGCTCTGAAAAGGCGAGTTTTCCCGGAATAGCATACATAAAATGTTTGCTATTCCTGATTTGAGCCTGTTTGGGAGACCAAAATGCTGAAATAGCGATCATTTTACGTTCCTATCGCATGCAATTAGCGAATAAAGATGCGAATAGCACACATTGTATGCCGCTTACATCGCTTCTTCCCTTGGAATCATTGGCATTTCACGAGGTTTGATTGCGAATCTGCGTGACCTAAGGAATGCAAATCAGCGGTTTGGGACGCGCGTGCTTCCCGTCCTGACGGAGACTGGTCCGTGACAGGATGTAGCACGCATAGGCGATGGGATTGCGCTCCGCCTGCAGCATCTGCTTCTCCTGGCCCAGCTTGCGGAAGATGGAGCGCCCCGGCTTGGTGTTGGCTTCAATAATCCACACCCGGCCCTCCCGGTCCACACCCAGATCCAGTCCCAGCTCCGCCATTCTGCCGTTGCAGGCCTCCAGCGCAGCGGGAATCCGCCGGGCCAGCATCCGCAGCGTCTTCAGAAGCTCCGCTGCCCGGGTACTGCCGAATTGCTGCTCCAGCCATTGGTCAACCTCCACCGCCGAACCCCCGCCATGTAAGTTGGAGGTCATACTCCCCGAGGCACCGACCCGCGCGCCCATTCCCGTCAGCTCCCACAGCCCTCTGCCGTTCTTCTGGACCAGAACCCGGATGTCCCAGGCTTCCCCGGAGGGGGCGGCCAGCTCAAGGTATGGCTGCATCAGATAGGGACGCCTGCCCATAAAACCTCCCAGCCATTGGGCAAACCCGGCTTCGCCGGCGAATTCCAGGTCCACCGGCTGATTGGCCGGATCCCGGGCCCGCACACGCCAGCCCTGCCCGGTCCGTTCCGCCAGAACGGTGCCCTTGCCCTGGGAGCCGCTGACCGGCTTCAGGAAGATGCGCTTCTCCTGGCGCAGCTGGCGGGCTGCTTCTTCCGGCCCGGAGATCTTCACAGTCCGCGGCAGGTACGGACGGAGAACCGGGTCCCGCCGCAGGAAATGCAGCATCTCCCACTTGCTTTTCAGCCCGTAACCCAGATAAGGCGCCTGCTTGAGGGAGCACAATCTGCGGACTGCCTGCCGGTGGGCATCGTAGGATGTTTTGCTGCTGAAGAAGGCTCTGTCATAAATCAGGTCCGGCAGCGGATAATGGCGCTTTTCCCAGCCGCCCTCGGAACTCCGGCCGTATCCCTCCACAGTCATCTCCGCCTCATTTACATTCTGCGGAGAAAACACAAAGACCTCCGCCCCGCAGGAATGCCCTGCGGCGCATAAGCTTTCATAGAATCTGGTTTCGCCGAAGGGGGGGATTTGGCCACTCCGGAATTCCCCGGCCATTACGCCGATATAATACCTGCTGTTTTGACGCTTCATGAATCCTCCTGCTAGAGGCTGTTATTTGCCCCATGCGTGTTGGGAATAGAGCACTACCTGCTTCACTGACGGACGGATTTTGCTGTCGCCGGAAGGGGTGTTATCCTCCTTGGAGGGTTTGGAATTAACCTCCAGAAGCCATACCCGGCCTGCCGCATCCACAGCCAAATCCACACCCAGCTCCGCAAAATGCCCGTCAATGGTGACATCCACACTTTTGGCGATGGAGAGGGCGGCAGTCCGCAGCTTGGTGTTTATGCCGGTCCGCACCCCGGAAGGGAGATTGCTGCGGGCCACGGCCTCCGAAACGGGGCTAAGGGTTCCGCCGCGGGCCAGGTTGGAAACAAAGGTATTGCTGGCGGCCACCCGGGCCACCACGGAGGTGACAGCCCATTCCCCTTCACCGTTCTTCTGCACCAGCGCCCGGAAATCCACGGGACGCCCGCCGGTTTCCATCAGCCGAAGCCCCTGCTGGATCTGGTAACGGCGCTGCTTCATTTTGCCGGAGATCGTTTGGAACAGTTGGGTCAGTGTAGGGTAATGTTGGCGCTTCACTCCGCTCAAACTGCTGAAGGAGCATTGGTAGCCTCCGCCCTCCGGCTGGGAGGTGATGCGAATGATGCCTTTACCCAGGCTTCCGGTGATGGGCTTAAGAAAAACCGTGTTGTATTTTTTGCACATGGTCTTCAGCATTGCGAAATTTTTGAACAGATAGGATTCCGGAAGATAGGCATGCACGCCTTTTTCCTTGCGCAGGGCTTGAAATACCTCGGTTTTGTCCAGGTACTTCTCGTTGAAGGCTACCGATCCGTACCGGGTTTTGAGCTCACGCATGAACTGCTGGACCTGGGGTTTGTTCTCCAGCTTGCGGGAGGTTACGCGGTTGTACATCACATTGGGGCACGGGAATGAAGATTTAATCCAGCGTCCCTCCGACAGCGCCCAGCCCTGGACACTGGAGGCTTCTCCGCCAATGTCATTGGGCGTGAAAAAATAAGCAGCTCCCCCGTGGAGCCTGCAGGCTTCCGTCAATTCCGCACAGAAGGCGGTCATGGCGCCGAAGGGGCGGTCCGGGGTATGGGTGTACACCCGGCTCATGAGCACTCCGATCAACGGGCCGATATGAAGCGTGCGGGAAGCGGCATGATAAGAAACGCACAGCTTCGTACCGTGTGGAATCGACAGGCTTGCCGCCAACTGGGGGCTCATGCGCAGCGATGCTTGGCTGGACTGGGTAATGCGGACCTCCCTTCGGGCGGAACCGAACCGAAGCGTCACGGGTTCGCGGAGCGGCAGCTTCAGCTTTTTCAGGAAACCCGCCCCGATGGCAATTTGTTCCTCCGGGTGAGCGCTGCCGGATTGCAGATACACCGGCAGCTTGATTTTGGCCATATGGAAATCTCCTTCCCGGCTCCTTGTAGGATCGCGTATGAGAACATGAGAACTACTCCATCATATGAGGACATTTGCCCCTTTGTGATTGGAAGGCGCCCATCTTGCCTCTCTCTGTCCCCGGTGGACAAGACGCATATCCGGAAGCCCGGCCTCATAGGCTGTAATAACAGGAGCTTGAAGCCCGGCAGGATCAATGCCAAGTTGGCTTAGCCGGGACGATGGAAAAAGGGGAGAACTGAACATGCCATTTTGGAAGCATCTTTTGTATTTGGGCCTTGCAGGAGGTATGCTGCTGTATGCCGTACCGCGGCTGGCGGTAGGAGAGGGGCTGGGGGCGGGGCCGGTGTTCGGCACGGTATGGCTCTGCTTCGCCCTGCTGGTAATCGCAGCACAGCTTCATGAACTGCTGGGTGTGGACGCCAAGAAACGGGAGCGGCTGCGGCAGGTCAAGCGGATGAGAAGGTTCAAGCTCCAGCGGAAAGCGGACAATCTGGCAGGACGTCTCGGAAAAGGGGCCTAGCCCATCAAGACCCGGCGGGTAATTCGCCGGTTTTTTTGCATATGTCAGGCGGGAGGGAGATGGGGATAGGGCACCTGACGAAGAGGTGGGTGTTGGCTGGCAAAAGCAGACCTGAGCGGGCAATGGTCGGACCAACGTTGACTCTAACGAATCTCAGCCACGCTAATTCATCCATACAGTCCGTTTCGTCTTTTTAACGAATCTGAGGAGCCTTATCTCACCAAAAAGAGCCTGAGATGAGCAGGAAGGGAAGAAATAGCGTCGCTCAGATTCGTTACATTTCCAAACGTGCTGATTTTCGGGAAATAAGCTTTGTGAGATTCGTTAGAGCCAGAAACGGCTGGATGTGTTTTTCCTATTGTCGCAGCGGGTGATTCTATACTATAATTGGGACAATAACAGTATGGTACAGAATCCGGATTTGAGGTGTAACAGATGACGAATATCTCCCAGGATGATTCGCTTACGAAGCATGAACAGATACTCCGTTATATCGAAAGCCTGAAGGTCGGAAACAAAATCTCCGTCCGCAAAATTGCCAAGGATATGGAGGTCAGCGAGGGCACTGCTTACCGCGCCATCAAGGAAGCGGAGAACCAGGGACTTGTCAGCACCAAGGAACGGATCGGCACCGTAAGGGTGGAGAAAAAGCAGCGCAACAACATCGATAAACTGACCTTTTCCGAAGTCGTAAATATTGTGGACGGGGTTGTGTTAGGCGGAGCACAGGGTCTGGAGAAGACGCTGAACAAGTTCGTCATCGGGGCCATGCAGGAGGAGGCCATGATCCGCTACATTGAGGAGGGCAACCTGCTGATTGTGGGCAACCGGGAAAAAGCCCATATCTTCGCGCTCCAGCTGGGGGCGGCGGTGCTCATCACCGGGGGCTTCGATACCTCCGACGAAGTGAAGCTGTTGGCCAACAAAATGGGACTGCCCATTATCTCCTGCAGCTACGACACCTTCACCGTGGCTTCTATGATCAACCGCGCGATTTACGACCGGCTAATCAAGAAGAAAATTATGCTGGTAGAGGACATTCTGCCTTCCCGCGGACAGGTCTCCACCCTCAAAAGCTCCCATACCGCACAGGATATGCGGGAGCTCATCGAAAGCTCCAGCCACAGCCGGTTTCCCGTGGTGGACGAATGGAACCGGGTGGTGGGTGTAGTCACCTCGAAGGATATGCTGGGGGCTCCGGCGGAGCAGACCATCGATAAGCTGATGACCCGCAATCCGCTCACCGTGTATATGCAAACCTCCTTGGCCTCGGCGGCGCATTTGATGGTATGGGAGGGGATCGAGCTTCTGCCGGTGGTGGACGCCAACCGGAAGCTGATCGGCGTCATCAGCCGCAAGGACGTGCTGAAGGTGATGCAGTATGTCCAACGCCAGCCGCAGGTGGGAGAAACCTTCGAGGATCTCATCTGGGCGGGATTCGAGGAGTTCCGGGACGAGGAAGGGCGGATATACTTCCGCGGGACAGTGACACCGCAGATGACCAACCATCTGGGCTCGGTTTCCGCCGGGGTGCTGACGACACTGATGAAGCAGAGCGCCGTCCGCGCTGTCCATGAAAGTAAAAAGGGCGACATGGTCATTGACAACATGTCCACTTATTTCCTGCACCCGGTGCAGATTGAAAGTCAGATTGAGATTCGTCCCCGGATCATCGAGATCAGCCGCAAATTCGGCAAGGTGGACGTGGAGATGTTCTACAACGGCCAGATGGTAGCCAAGGCTATGCTGACGGCTCAGGTGTTTGACCAGTAAAGAGCTGTGATAGTCTCTAGGAGGCGTCGGATGAAAATCAGGGAGGATTATACGTGTCCGCTGGAAATCGCCCATGATATCATGAAGGGCAAATGGAAGCCCATCATTCTCTTCCAGCTGCAAAAGGAACCCGTCTCCTTGTCCGCACTGGAGCGCAGCATTGCCGGTATCAGCCAGAAGATGCTGCTGGAGCAGCTGAAGGAGCTCCAGGCCTTCGGGTTGGTGGATAAACACACCTTTAATGGTTATCCCCTGCGGGTAGAATACTCCCTGACGCCCGAGCGTGGACGGAGAATGCTGGAGGCTGTGCGGATCATGCAGCAGATTGGTGTTGACATTATGGTGGAGCAAGGCCAGACCGACTTTTTGGATGCAAAGGGGATTGCCTATTCCAAAGAAAGCTGCCCACAAAAAAGTGGGTAATGTACACTTCTCTCCCCCCTCCTTATAATAGGCGTAATTGCGGTGAGGAGGGGCTTGTATGGCAGACAGTGCTTTGCTTTTGATCGATATCCAGAACGATTATTTTCCCGGGGGAAAATGGGTGCTCCATGAGCCGGAGGAAGCGGCGGCCAAGGCTGCGCGGGTGCTTGCGGATTACCGCAGGACGGGGCTGCCGGTATTCCATATCCGGCATGAAAGCCTTCAGCCGGGAGCGGCATTCTTCCTGCCCGGTACATCCGGTGCGGATATCCATCCCCTGGTGGCACCTGTGGAGGGGGAGCGGGTGCTGCTGAAGCATGTGCCCAATGCCTTCTTCGGAACTGGCTTGCATGAAGAACTGCAAGCCGCGGGAATCAAACACCTGACCGTATGCGGGATGATGACCCATATGTGCATCGATACCAGCGTTCGGGCAGCTCGGGACTATGGGTACACGGTTACCCTCTTGGAGGATGCCTGTGCCACCCGGGATCTGGAATGGCAGGGGGAGCGGCTTCCTGCGGACACGGTCCAGAAGACCATGCTGGCCGCTTTAAACGGGACCTTTGCCCGGATTATGCGGGTGGAGCCTTACCTGGTGGAGACAGGTTTATAAGCTTTACGTTGGATACTGCAATATGGTATACTTCGGGCAACAAGATAAGCCCCGGACGCAAAGCATGCGCCGATTGTTCCTTAGCCGGAACAGTCGGCTTTTTTGCGTGGCCCACAAAAAAGCGGCTTGCCGCACCCGGACGGGCAGGGTATCATAGAAGGACAAGGAGAGGGTAGCCATGGACGAAACCCGGCAGCTATTGCATGCCATTCTTAAAAACCAGGAGCTTACCAACGTGAAGGTAACGGCTGTGCAGGATGAATTGCTCCATTTCCGCAGAGAAACAATCGAAAAGTTTTCACAAATTGACGGCAGACTGGACAAGATGGACAGCCGCATGGACAAAATGGACGACAGGTTTGACCGAATGGACAAGCGCATGGATGAGAATAACAGCGAGCTACGGAGCTTTGAAGCGAAAACAGCTGACAATTTCAGACAAATCCATGAGCGGCTGGACGAGAACGCCTTCGAGCAGAGGAAGGAACGGCGCTATCGGGAAAGCCTGGAGCGCGACCTGGACAAGCTGACGGAACGGCTGGAAAAGGTAGAGGAACATATCGGCTTTGAACGACAATAATTCCAAAAACCCGGTATGTCCGGGTTTTTTTATATGAAAAAATGTGTATGTGCATTCAACTCCCGGTTGGGGAAAAAGTGGCGCAGCCCAATCCGAGATACATGGTTTCCCGTCTCCGATTCCCTAATAATAGGAAATAGCCACCTTCCTTTTATAAGATGAGGCGGCGCCACTTTTTTTGAAGGAGCTGGTTTTATGCTAAGCGCAGAACACATCGGGAGAAGGATCGCTCTTCTCCGCAAGGAAAAACGGCTGTCCCAGGAGCAGCTGGCCGAAGAGTTGAATGTCAGCCCCCAGGCAGTCTCCAAATGGGAAACGGGTAAATCCATCCCCGAAACCGCCAGTTTGCCGCTGTTGTCACGGGTTTTGGGACAGTCCATCGACAGCATCCTGCTGCCGCGTCAGCTGGTGGTGCTTTCAGCTGTTTATACGGATGGTGAGGATCAGGAGGATGTGACGCACCGGGTGAACGCCTTCGTAAGCGGAGACCGCCTGAGACTTCGTGTGGAGGAAGGGGGGCTGGCGGCGGCCTCTGCCACCGGTGACCGGATGAAGGTGCTGCTGATGAAAGTGGAGGCCCCTGCAGGCATATTTTTCATCTGTGCACCGGAAGGGGAACTCTTGGACCTGAGGTTGGATGGGGGGATGCCGGAAGGGGCTGCTGTTTATACAGCGGGCGCCGGAGAGCTGCAATTTATCCACGGTGCTTACGGAAACCGGCATCATGCCCGGAATGTGATGAACAAGCTGGCCCATTACCGGTATTTCCGCTGGAAGGCTCTGACCGCGAATCATGAACAGTTTCCCAGTCTGACAGAAAACGAAGGTCCGGATTATTTGCTGCTGGTTTACTTGAATGAGCAAGGTCTTCATGCTGTCAGCTGCCGGGAAGGGGAGCGGATCCGCTACAATACGGACAGAACCCGGCTATACCGGGATGTAAGCAGCGGTGATTCCTATATCGTGGCGGGGGTCGGGCAGCTTGGTTTCGGGAAAGGCCAGGATTGCTCCTGGGCGGGCGCGCTTCTCCTGTCCCTCAAGACGATGGGGGTGGATACCTCTTATGAAACCGTCATGGGCGTATCGGGGGCTTGCTGGAGAATCGCCTTTGCATCCGTGTGGGATTTCAGCTCGGCAGATGCATTGGTCGCTTGTGACTATGCGGCGCCGGCTTTCCGCGCTTATGGGATCAAGCCTATTTGGGCAGACCGGATCAGCAAGGAGGAGCGGAAGCGGGTGAAGGAGCAGATTGTTTGGGATCTGGAAGCCCACCGGCTGCCGGTTGCCATCAATCTGCGGGTTGCGCCGGAATGGGGTGTGATTACAGGTTATGCCGATATGGGAAACACCCTTTTATGCCGGAGTTATTTTGATGAGGAGGTTTTTGTCCAAAAAGGGAATGATCCGGCATTTCAGGAGGAAATGGCCCGTACCGGAGGATATTTGTATGTGGATAACTGGCCATTTGCTTTGGTCAGAATGGGTGAAATATCCGAGGCCCCGCCCGCTGTTGAAAGTCTGTTGGCTTCCCTCCGGCTTAGAATGAATACCATGGGCAAAACCGAAAACCGGGGTTATAAGCTGGGTTATGCGGCGTTTGAGGCCTGGCGGCTCGGACTAACCGACGATTCCTGGTACATAAATGCAACAGAGGAGGATGTGAGGCGGCGATACCTGGTGAACCGCTTCTGTCTGGCCGCATTGACGGATGCCCGGAGAAGCGCCGCCATGTACCTGGCCTCCAGCCGGGAGCTGCTTCCCGAAGGCGGCGGAAGAGAGCAGCTGGACCTCCTGGCTGGGCTGTATGCCCGCATGGCGGAGAGTTTGGAGGCGGCAATGGCCCTTATTCCGGAGCAGGAGCCGTCAGCCGGCATCACCCATAAGGAGTATTGGCCGCAGGAAGCAAGAAAAACCCAGGCGGAGCTGCTGCTCTGGGTGGCGGGACAGGAGAGGGAAGGGGACCAATGGGTTCAAGGGATTTTGGAGGCTGCTGCTCCATGATCAGGTAGGCGGCGGAGCAAATTCGCTGCATGTAATATAAAGAGTGAATTCCGTTTGAACCACCATCAGATAACGGACCGAAATCTGGTAATTCTTCCCGAATACGTTCCGGTACACCTTTTTGTCCACCAGATTAGTGAAGATATCGGGAGCCTCCCGCACCGCGCTGACCGGCTTGCCGCTGGTCAGCTTTAGATCCTCATAGACAAGACGCTTCAACTCGTTGAGCACATTGGCATCCGCCTTGTCCGCTTCCTTCGGCGTGAATTCCGCCATCACCTTGATTCGGCCGATGTACGCCTGGTTTTGCTTGAACTTATTCAGCCCTTCCATGCTGTCCTGAAGGGTTTTGTTCTGGTTGGAGAGCTCTCCAACCCTTTCATGTAGAATGGATAAATGTGCCTGGTAAATGCTCAAATAAACAGCGGCCCCCACGATCATCCCCGCTATAAAAATACCCGTTCCGGAAAGCAGGCTCTTGTACAGCTCAAAGGAGGGAACCCGCATCAGTCCATACCGCCCCTGCAGATCATCCGGATCAGCTCATACGCCAGCTGCGCTCCGGCAAAGGCTCCTGCAAAATACACAATTTGCTTAAAGGCCGGGGAGAGATAACCTTCAGCAAAATTGGCTTCGATCACCCGGAATGGGTCGATGGTGCCTCCCACCGCAGCCACCATGGCCCATACCTTGATATTGTCCGCAATGGTCATCATGGTGCTGGAGGGCGGGCGCAGCAGCGCCGTAGCCCCGATGCCCGCAAGCAAACAGCCTCCCATCACAATCCCGAAGGCTACGAAAAAGTTCAGCCACAGCTTCCATAAAAACAATTCCATGGGAATCCCCCTCTACGCGTTAAACTCGGACCGGCACAGATCAACGGGTTGTCCCGTACTAAAAATTTATGCCACTGCCTGTACGAATAGAAGAGAGAGACGAAAGCGAATGTGGGTTCGCATTTTCAGGGTTCTGTGTTAAAATAGAGGGAAGAGTAGAGCCGCCGGAAACCGGAGGCTGCTTAAGGGCGGGGAGGGCTGCAAGTTGAGCGGATTTGTCCATCTGCATGTGCATAGTGAATACAGTCTCCTGGATGGCGCGGCCCGGATCGAGGAATTGGCTGCGGAGGCCGCCAAGCTCGGCATGTCTGCCCTGGCGCTGACGGACCATGGTGCGATGTACGGAGTGGTGCCTTTTTACAAGGCTTGTGTTAAACATGGGATCAAGCCCATTCTGGGCTGTGAGCTGTATGTGGCCGAGGGGGCTATGAAGGACAAGCTGTCCCGGCAGGAGCAGAAGACCTGGCATCTTATTCTGCTGGCCAAGAACCGGACGGGCTATGAGAACCTGATGGAGCTGGTATCCCGGGCCCAACTGGACGGCTTCCATTATAAGCCGCGGATTGATTTTGAACTGCTGTCCCGCCATGCGGAGGGGCTGATTTGTTTATCCGCCTGCCTGGGCGGTGAGGTGGCCCAGCATGTGCTGCATGACCGGTACGAGGAAGCCAAGCAAACCGCGCTCCGGTATCAGGGCCTGTTTGGGAACGATTATTATCTGGAGCTTCAGGACCATGGCATGCTGGAGCAAAAAAAGGTGAACCAGGGAATTATCCGTTTGTCCGGTGAAACGGGGATTCCGTTAGTGGCCACCAATGATGTCCACTATCTCCATGCGGAGGATTCTGAAGCGCAGGATATTCTCATTTGCATCGGTACGGGCAAAACGGTGGATGATGAATCCAGGCTGAAATTCCACTCCAACCAGATGTATCTGCGCACCGGGCAGGAGATGGAGGAGCTGTTCGGCTACGTGCCTCAGGCACTGGTCAATACGGCCGCCATTGCCGAGGCCTGCACGCTGGAGCTTTCCTTCGGCCAATCCATTCTCCCGGCCTTCGAGCCGCTGCCCGAAGGAAGTACCGCTGCCTCCTATTTAATGGAGCTTTGCCGGGAAGGCCTAACCTTCAGGTACGCCGGTAGGGACGAATGGCTGGACCCGGAATGGCGCCGGCAGGTGGAGGAGCGGCTGGATTATGAGCTGGGTGTTATCGAGCGAATGGGGTACTCGGATTATTTTCTCATTGTATGGGACTTTATCCGGTTTGCCCATCAGGAAGGCATTGCCGTAGGTCCGGGACGGGGTTCGTCGGCGGGCAGTCTGGTGGCGTATGTGCTGCGCATTACCGATGTGGACCCCATCCGTTACAGCCTTTTGTTCGAACGGTTCCTGAATCCGGAGCGGGTCAGCATGCCGGATATTGATATTGACTTCAGCGATGAGCGGCGGGATGAGGTAATCGGGTATGTCGTGGCCAAATACGGCCGGGACCGGGTCGCCCAGATTATTACCTTCGGTACCATGGCCGCCAAGGCTGCCGTCCGGGACGTGGGGCGGGTGCTGAATCTCCCTTATTCGGAGGTGGACCGGACGGCCAAGATGATTCCCTTCCAATTGGGAATCACGCTGGATGATGCCTTGCGGCTGAATCCGGAGCTGCACAAGCAATATGTCCAGAATCCGCGGATCGGCAAGCTCCTGGACATGGCGCGCCGGGTGGAGGGTATGCCCCGCCATGCTTCCACCCATGCGGCAGGGGTCGTGATTTCCCGTGAACGGCTAACGCGGCATGTTCCACTGCAGGAGGGAACAGACGGAACGCCGCTGACTCAGTTCGCTATGGAGAATCTGGAGGCGGTTGGTCTTCTCAAAATGGACTTCTTGGGTCTCCGGACATTGTCCATCATCGAACGCACCCAGCGCTGGCTGGAGGAGTATACCGGCCAGCCGCTCAAGTTTGCCGAGGTGCCCGACAGCGATCCGGCCACTTACGAGCTGATGAGCCGTGGGGATACCACCGGCGTGTTCCAGCTGGAGTCCGCCGGGATGAGGAGGGTGCTGCGGGATTTGAAGCCCTCCGAATTCGAGGACGTGATTTCCGTACTGGCCCTGTACCGTCCGGGTCCTATGGAGTTCATTCCGAAATATATAGGTGGCAAACATGGCCAGATCCAGGTGGAATATCCCCATCCCAGCCTGGAGCCAATTCTGAAGGATACCTACGGCATCATCGTCTACCAGGAGCAGATTATGCAGATTGCCTCCCGGATGGCGGGCTTTAGCCTTGGCGAAGCGGATCTCCTGCGGCGTGCGGTGAGCAAGAAGAAGCGGGAGGTGCTGGACCAGGAGCGCAAGCATTTTGTAGGGGGAAGCGTGGGGCTGGGGTATACGGAGGAGGAGGCTAACCGGGTGTACGATATGATCGTCCGGTTTGCTGATTACGGCTTCCCACGGGCCCATGCCACCGCCTACGGGGTTCTGGCCTTCCGGACGGCCTATCTCAAGGCCCATTATCCTGTGTTTTTTATGGCCTCCATGCTGACGGCAGTCATTGGCAGCCACCGGAAAGTAGCGGAATATGTGGATGATTGCCGGAGGCTCGGCATCGCCGTGCTGCCTCCGGATGTGAATGAAAGCGGTGTGGCCTTTACGCCTATTCCCTGGGAGGAAACGTCGTCTCACTCTGATGCCGGGGACGGCTCGGGGGCCGCTGCGGCTTCGTCCGGCAATGCGGATAAGCGCGGCCGCATCCGGTTTGGCCTGGCGGCGATTAAGAATGTAGGCACTCAGGCCATCGAATCCATCCGCAAGGTGCGTGCGGATGGGGGGCCCTTCGAAAACCTGCTGGACTTCTGCCGGAGAGTGGATCTGCGGGTATGCAACAAGCGGGTGATTGAATCCCTGATCCAGTCTGGAGCCATGGATTCTTTGCCTGGCCACAGAGCCCAGCATCTTGCCACCCTGGAGGAAACCGTGGAAGCGGCTCTCAAGTGGAAGAAGGAGCGGGAGGACCTGCAGCTGTACCTGGAAGGCTTTACAGAGGAAACGAACTGGCATATCGAATATCCGGATATCCGCCCGTATTCCACCCAGCAGATCCTGGAGCTGGAGCGTGAGCTGCTGGGCCTGTATCTGACAGGCCATCCGCTGGATGATTACGAGGAGTCCTTGGCTGCCCTCGGCGCAGTTCCCCTTTATCAGTTGGCTGAGCTGCCCGACGAAAGTGTAGCGATGACAGCAGGCCGGGTGGTCAGTCTGAAGACCATCACCACCAAGAAGGGCCAGATGATGGCGTTTGCCGAGGTGGAGGACCGGATTGAACGGTTGGAGCTGGTGCTGTTCCCGGAAACCTGGAAGCGGTTTGGCACTGTAGTGGAAAGGGGAAGCCTGCTTCTTATCGGCGCCAAGCTCCAGCACCAGGATGAGGAGGAAGGCATTAAGCTTCTCGCAGAGCGGATTGAGCCCCTCACCGCGGAGCTGCATCCTGAGCGGTATAAGAACTGGCTGGGAGGAAGAGCCGGGGAGAAGCGCCAGGAGCGCGTCTCGGGTGAACCCGGAGCCCGTTCCGGCCCGTCTCGGACCGCTGCTGCCTCTCCGGCGGCGGTGCAGGAGCGGAGCCCGGTATACAGCCGGGGAGCCGGCAGGTCTGCTCCTCCTACTAAATCTTCCGGTGAGGAAGGAAACAAGCCTGTCCCGCAGGGACAGAGGAGCTACGGAGCATCTCCTGCGGCAGCTGGCAGAGAGGCGGATGCGCCTGAAGTGGTGGCCCGGAGCAAGAACGCCACACCCTCTCGGACCCAGCGGCTTTTCATCAAAATCAGCACGGACAAGGAAAAGGCTGGAATTCTGCCTCAGCTGGAAGCACTGCTGAAAGCAGCCAAGGGGCCCTTGGAGACAGTTCTCTTCTACGAACGGGAGCAGCGGCTCCTGGCACTAAGCGATCAATACCGGATCAAACCTTCCCCCGAGCTGATCGCAAGCATCGACCAGCTGTTAGGAGAGGGCTCCGCGAAGGTGAAATGATCCTCTTCCACAGACTAAACCCAACACCTCCCGCATATAATGACCCAACGGCCAGGCAGGTCCCTTAAGCCTTCTGGCTGCTGGGGGAATATGGGAGGTTTTGTTGCATTAAGGTCCGCCCGGCGCTCCTTTTTATTGGGTTTTGTCCGGGGGCAATGGACATGCCTTGTTGCGATAAATTCTCCTTCTGTGATATCATCCATTATATGGCCCTGATAAGCGCCTTCACTTAAGCCTTTTTTCAATTCGCGGAAAATATGCTTTAGGGAGGAAAACCGGCATGTGGACGGTTATCTATATTGCCCCCACCGAGAAAATTGCGGACCGCATCAAGAACAGACTGACGGAAGAAGGATTTCTGGTACAAGTCCGTTCCATCAACATGACCAAGAATCAATATGAGATACTGGTCCCTGAAGGCGAGCTGCTGGATGTGCAGGAGGTGCTCAACACCATTTTGCCCCAGCGCGGATATTGACGGCCTACAAGTTACAAGCTGAAGGGCCTGCGGCTTAAGGCATGCCTAGGCGATATCAGGCTGAGAGGTGTATTGCGTGCCAATAAAGGATATCTTCCAAAAGAAGAAATATGCGACTGTCCCGTCCGAACGTACGAAGCGCGAGATTCCTGAAGGACTCATGCATAAATGCGGCAAGTGCGGCAAAATCCAAACCTCCATTGAGCTGGATAAAAATCTGAAGGTTTGCACCAGCTGCGGCCATCATTTTATCCTGAGCGCGCTGGAACGGATTCAGATGGTGATGGATGAAGGCCGGTTGTTTGAGTATGACAGCGAGCTAACGGCCGAAGATCCCCTGGAATTTCCGGGATATGCGGCCAAGCTGGAGGCAGCCCGGGAGAAAACAGGCTACAATGAAGCCATTGTCACCGGCGAAGGAACCATTGGCGGCTACCCTATCGTGGTCGGCGTGATGACCTTCGAATTTTTTGCCGGATCCATGGGCGGGGCTGTCGGCGAAAAGATTGTCCGTGCCATAGAAGCGGCCATCCAGAAAAAATATCCCCTTGTGCTTTTCTCCACCTCGGGCGGCGCCCGGATGCAGGAAAGTCTGCTGTCCTTAATGCAGATGGCCAAAACCAGCGCGGCCTTGGCCAAGCTGTCGGAGAAGGGGGGACTTTATATCTCGGTGTTGACCGATCCCACCTACGGAGGCGTTTCGGCCAGCTTTGCCATGCTTGGGGATGTCATTCTCGCGGAGCCCGGCGCCAATATCGGTTTTGCCGGCAAGCGGGTTATTGAGCAGACCATCCGCCAGAAGCTCCCGGATAATTTCCAGACCTCGGAATTTAATCTGGAGCACGGTCAGGTGGATATGGTGGTTCACCGCAAGGAGCTCCGTTCCACTCTGACGAAGCTTCTCGACATGCATTCCCAGACACCTTCCACCGCTGCCCGCGGTACAGGAAGGAATTGACAGAACGAGTTTGAACCGGAGGCCCTGATAACCTGTCCGGCTTAGGCCTGGACCAGGTTATTTCATGGTTAAGCCCTTTTGACGGTGGCGGCGTGGTTAACACAACCTATCCGTATTTTTGTGTGGATCCGTTTATTTCAGTGTTAGGCCCTCAATTTGACCCTATCAAATTTGAGGCTTCCATAACCCATCCGGCCTTTGGCCTGGACCAGGTTATTTCAGGACAGAAAGGAGGGGTTGCGGTTGGCAAGTGAATTGCCCTATGAGCAGCCTCTTGCGGAACTGAGGGGCAAAATCGAGGAGCTGAAGAAATTCGGCCAGGATAAAGGCATCGATTTCTCTGATGAAATCAGCCGACTGGAGGAGCGCTACGCCCGGCTCGCCCAAGAGGTGTATGCGGAGCTGAAGGTCCACGAAAAGATCCAGATTGTAAAAACCCCCCAGCGTCCTACGACCATTGAGTATATTCAGACCATCTTTACCGACTTCATGGAGCTCCACGGCGACCGTCTGTTTGGAGACGATCTGGCGATCATCGGAGGGCTGGCCAAGCTTAACGGCGTGCCAGTAACCGTGATGGGCCACCAGAAGGGGAAGGACACCAAAGACAACATCGCCCGGAATTTCGGGATGCCCCATCCCGAAGGCTTCCGCAAGGCGCTGCGTCTGATGCGCCAAGCGGATAAATTCCACCGGCCCATTATTACCTTCATCGACGTGACGGGAGCTTATCCCGGGGCGGCAGCGGAGGAGCGCGGCCAATCCGAGGCCATCGCCCGTAATTTGATGGAGATGTCGGCTCTGGGTGTGCCTGTCATTTGTGTGGTGATCGGCGAAGGAGGAAGCGGCGGTGCGCTGGCTCTGGGAGTCGGCAACCGGGTGCTGATGCTGGAGCATGCCATTTATTCCGTTATTTCGCCGGAAGGGGCGGCCTCTATCCTGTTTAAGGATTCGGCCAAGGCTCCCCAGGCTGCGGAGGCCATGAAGATCACCGCCCAGGATATTCTGCAGCTGAAGCTGATCGACGAGATTGTGGCGGAGCCGCCAGGCGGCGCCCACAAAAACCTCGAGCAGCAGGCTGCCACGCTCAAGTCGAGCCTGTGGAAGCATCTGCAGGAGCTGCAGCAGCTGTCCAGAGAAGAGCTGCGGGAGGACCGTTACCGCAAGTTCCGTTCCTTCGGAGCGTACCGGGTCCCTCAGCGTTCCCTGATTTCTGCGCAATCTGACCCTGCAAAAGGGTAATGTTTTGTCAGAATGGGTAAGATTATAGAGGGTGATGCTGCATTCTATGACAAACATCATAGGCTTCTCTCTCCGCTATAAGGTATTTTAAGTGATGGTAGTTGGGATCCCTTACGGGTTTCATACAAATATCCAGGCAATTCGGATACATAAATTTTAGGAGGAACATTAAACCATGCGTAAAACGAAGATTGTCTGTACTATCGGTCCTGCTAGTGAATCCGTTGAAAACCTGACCAAACTGGTCAACGCCGGAATGAACGTTATGCGTCTGAACTTCTCCCACGGCGATTTCGAGGAGCACGGCGGCCGTATCACGAATATCCGCGAAGTTACGAAGAATACAGGCAAGAATGTGGCCATCCTGCTGGACACCAAAGGTCCGGAAATCCGCACCGGCAAGCTGAAGGTTGAGCCCATCGAGCTGGTTCAAGATGAAACCATCATCCTGACCACTGAAGAAATCCTTGGCGACAAAGACCGCATCTCCATCACATATGACAACCTGCCTAACGACGTATCTGTTGGTTCCACCATCCTGATCGACGACGGCTTGATCGGTTTGACCGTTACTGACATCAAGGGTACTGAAATTCATTGCCACATCGTTAACGGCGGCACCATCAAGAGCAAAAGAGGCGTAAACGTTCCGGGCGTGAAGATCACCCTGCCCGGCATCACTGAGAAGGACGCTAACGATATCGTATTCGGTATCGAACAAGGCGTTGACTTCATCGCCGCTTCCTTCGTGCGTAAAGCAAGCGACGTTCTGGAAATCCGTGAGCTGCTTGAAAAGCACAATGCCAGCCACATCCAAATCATCTCCAAGATTGAAAACCAAGAAGGCGTGGACAACCTGGACGAAATCCTGGAAGTGTCTGACGGCCTGATGGTTGCCCGCGGCGACCTGGGTGTAGAAATCCCGGCTGAAGAAGTACCGCTGGTACAAAAAGCCATGATCAAAAAATGTAACCGCGTGGGCAAGCCGGTTATCACCGCTACCCAAATGCTGGATTCCATGCAACGCAACCCGCGTCCGACCCGTGCGGAAGCAAGTGACGTAGCTAACGCCATCTTCGACGGCACCGATGCGATCATGCTGTCCGGCGAAAGCGCCGCTGGTAAATATCCGGAAGAATCTGTAAAGACCATGGCCCGTATCGCTGAGCGCGCTGAGTCCGCTCTGGAATACCGTGAAATCTTCCTGAAGCAATCCCAAGCTCAACAAACCTCCGTTACCGAAGCAATCAGCCAAGCAGTTGCCAACTCTGCTCTGGACCTGGATGCCAAGGCTATCGTAACTGCCACCGAAAGCGGCTATACTGCCCGCATGGTGTCCAAGTACCGTCCTAAGGCTCCGATCATTGCCGTTACCACCAACCCGCAAGTGATCCGCCGCCTGATGCTGATCTGGGGTGTGATTCCGGTACTGGGCAAGGAAGCTGCCAACACCGACGAAATGATCGAACAAGCTATCGACAGCAGCGTGAATGCTGGTCTGGTTAACGTAGGCGACCTGGTTGTAATCACTGCAGGTGTACCGGTAGGCCGCACAGGCACTACCAACCTGATCAAGGTTCACCATGTTGGTGAAATGATCGCTAAGGGCCAAGGCATCGGCACCTTGAACGCTACCGGCAAAGTGGTAACTGCCCGCACTGCACAAGAAGCTAACGCCAAAGCATCCCAAGGCTGCATCCTGGTTACCGTTACAACCGACAAGGAATATATGCCTGCTTTCGAAAAAGCGGCTGCTGTTATCACTGAAGTGGGCGGCATCACCTCCCACGCGGCAGTAGTTGGCCTGAGCCTGGGCATCCCGGTAATCGTAGGTGTGGAAGGCGCATTGTCCAAGCTGTCCGACGGCACTGACGCTTCCGTATACGCTGAGCTGGGTGTAATCTACTCCGGCAAGGCTAAGGTGCTGTAAGTTTAGTTAATGAGATACATGAGATAGAAACCAGGAGGCTAAGCGTGCTGTTGCGCGCTCGGCTTCCTGGTTTTTTATCTGCGGCAAGCTGGTTTGACGAGGCGATTTATACGAAAATGCCCCGTCTGCCCCGGTATTTTCGTTGATGGTGATGGTCCCGCTGGCCATGGGTGATTCTAACGGAAGCAGAAGCCCTTATTTCGCTAAAAAGGGGCTGTTCCAAAATCTAACGGAAGCAGGAGCCCTTATTCGGCCCAAACCAAGCCAGAAGCTGGCAGTTTGATCCCAATAGCGACTGTGGCCGCCGTTAAAATTTTTAAATCGGCATTTTTGCGGAAATAGCGTCTCTGGCCGCCGTTAGATTTTCGCAGGGCTGCTTAAAGCTGCCGCACAGTTGATCTCCACAGAGTTTAAGGCGCTTATCCTTCCACCCAAAGAGCTGCTTGCCCCGGTTCGTTTCAACTATGGCGCGCAGTTTGGTATACTGGAGATACGACCGATTCACCCTATCTTCGCGCAAGAGCACTCACAATCCCAGAAAAGAGGCGGTTTTCTATGTTATATTCCAACATCCTGCTTGCTTACGACGGGTCTAAGGCATCCACCAAGGCGTTCCAGCATGCCGTAGCCTTGGCCAAGCTGTCGCCGGGGACCAAACTTCATGTGGTGCATGTATATGCCTTCCCGCGGCTGTATATTGGTGAGGCACTGGCGCCTATCCCTGCATCCGTGAACAAGGAAGTCTATGACCTGGCTGTGGAAACCTCGGAGAAGGCGGCAGAGCTCTTGAAGGAATCCGGCGTCGAAGGCACTGCAGAGCTGATCCAGGGGGGAGCGGCAGAGACCATTCTGGACTATGCCAAAACCCACAGCTGCGACGTGATTGTCATCGGCAGCCGCGGCTTAGGGGGCATCCGTGAATTTGTTCTGGGCAGCGTCAGCCATAATGTGGTTCAGCATTCCGTTGTCCCTGTATTGGTCATCAAGTAAGGAGACGACTTCCATATGCCGCTTATTTTTACACATAAACTCCGTGTCCGGTATGCGGAAACGGATCAGATGGGGGTTGTGTACCATGCCCGCTATCTGGATTGGTTGGAGATCGGACGGACGGAGATGCTCCGGGAGCAGGGGCTGGAGTACCGGTCACTGGAGGAGCAGCATGGCCTGCTCTTGCCGGTAGTGGATGTCAGCATCCAATATCTGAAGCCCGCCCGGTATGATGACGAGGTGCTGCTGGCCACCAGAATTGACCTCGTGAGCAATATCAGACTGGAATGCTCCTACGAAATCCGGCGGGTACGGGACAATGAACTGCTGGTCACAGCCGCTACCAAACATGTTTGGGTGAACCGGCAATGGCGTCCGGCCAGAATCGACCGGGTTTGTCCGCCGTTGTATGCTCTCCTGACGCAAGCGGCGGCGGAACACAGATAATGAAGGAGGACCATCATGCTGCGATGGGTGCTGGCACTGTTCATACTGATTCCGGCGCTGGAGCTGGTTCTGCTGATCCAGACCGGCAAATGGATCGGGGCGTGGGCGACAATTGCGCTCCTCATTCTCAGCGGTTTGTTTGGAGCGTATATGGCCAAGCGGGAAGGGAAGCGGGTATGGGACTATGCCCAATTTAAGCTGGCAAAAGGTGAGCTGCCCACGGACAGCATCCTGGACGGAATCTGCATCTTCATTGGCGGAGCCCTGCTTTTACTTCCCGGTTTTTTGTCGGACATCGCCGGTCTGCTTCTGCTTCTTCCTTTGACCCGCGGCATCGCCAAGCTCTTGGTGCTCCGCTACATTACCAAGAGGATCGGCCAGGGTAAAATCATCCTGTTCCGCAGATAACAGCTGCCCGTAAAAGCAAACAAAGGCCGGATATCCGTGAGGATGTCCGGCTCTATGCTTGTGAAAGCTATGTATAACCTTCTGCTCCGGCTAAACGGGATTCTTGCCTTTGATAATATACCGCCATACATCCCGGAAGATGCCGGCCCGCTGGAAGGTGGACAGCAGGATCAGGGTGACAGGCCCGATAATCAATCCCAGGAAGCCGAACAGCTTCAACCCTACATACATGGCAATCAGCGTTGGAAGGGGATCAAGGCCGATGCTGGTGGCCAGCACCTTGGGTTCCAGAATTTGCCTGGAAATCACGATAATGCCATATAGAATCGTCAGTCCGATGCCCATATAAAAATCCTTCTGGAGAAACTCCACGATGATCCATGGCACCATAACGGCTCCTGTTCCCAAATACGGCATCAGATCCACCAAACCGATGAGCAGGCCGATGGTGATGGCATATTTCACCCGAAGCACCAGCAACCCCACAATGACGAACACAGCGGTGATGGAGATCAGAATAAGCTGGGCCCGCAGGTACCCGAACAGAGCCTTCTGGAGATTGGTCCAGACGATTACAGTGGGCTTCACGATAAAGTCCGGAGATATCGCCTTCATCTTGGCCCTGAGCTTATCCCAGTCCTTGCTGATGAAGAAGGCAGCCAACAGCGCGATAATGATGATGGTGGCCAAACCGGGCAGACTGGTCAATAGAGCCACAATGCTGTCCAGAATGAATTTCACCATGTAGGAGACAAAATCCGTAACCGTTTTGCCAGAGGACGTCAGGTTGGAATTAATGGTGTCCTTGTACACTGGATTCTGGTTGTAAATATCCATGATGTTGGTGATGAAATTCTGGATGCGGTCGGAGTTGATATAATCTGTAAAGAAGGTTTTCCAGGAATTCAGATTGCTCTGGATAATTAGGGACAAATCGTTGATTTCCAGGACAATCTTGGTGACGGCCAGCGTAATGGAGCCGGCGGTAATGCCGAGGAACATAATCAGGGCCAGGGTAACGGCCAGCCAGCGAGGCATCTTGGTATCCCGCTGCATCACGTTCACGAAGGGATTCATCATGTAAGCAATGACCCATCCCACAAGGAAGGGAATAATCAGAGGCGTGATGAAGAAAATGCCCAAGATGGCCGCTGTCAGCAATAAGGCGACCCACAACCCCCGGAGCAGCTGTGCCAGCAGCCTTCGATCCATAATGGTTTCATCCTTTCAGCAGGTGGCGGCATTTTTTTCGTTGGAGCTTTGCTATATTGTACCATGCAACCGATTTTACCTGCAAAATTTACAAAACGTTTACAATACGTTAAGGCCAGGCTAACAAATGTAAAAGATAATGAAACTATGAATGAGGAGTACCTCTCTCAATGAATAAAGGTCAAACACAAAATGGAGGCATTATAATGACCACCAAAAGTCCGGCGTCCAATTACATAAACCGTGATTTGAGCTGGATTGAATTTAACTGGAGAGTGCTGCAGGAAGCCCAGGACAGCTCCTTGCCTTTATTGGAGCGGGCCAAGTTTCTGTCCATCGTTTCGTCCAATCTGGATGAGTTTATGAGCGTCCGGGTAGCTGGTCTTCAAGACCAGATGAAAGCCAATTATATCAAAAAGGACTTTACCGGCTATTTGCCGGAGGGTTTGCTGAAGCGCGTTATGAAGCGCACCTACCGGATGGTGGCAGAGCAGTACAAAACCTACCGTGAAATTCTGCGCCTGTTCAGCAAGGAAGGCATTTTATTAAGCGAGTACGAAGATTTGAATGTCACTCACAAAAAAGCGATGGACCAGTATTTCCACGAAATTATTTATCCGGTGCTCACTCCCATGGCGGTGGACCAGTCCCGCCCGTTCCCGCTGGTGCATACCCAATCCTTGTATCTGGCGGTGGTGCTGACCAAGGAGGGAATGGAGCCGGAGGATGAGCCGTTTTTTGCCATCGTCCAGGTGCCGTCCAACTTAAGCCGTTGTATCTCCATCTCTCCCCGGGGAAACAGCAAAAAGCATGAATTTATTCTGATGGAGGATCTGATCCGGGTCCACATCCATACGCTATTCTCCGGCTATACGCCTGTAGCGGTGCACAGCTTCCGGCTGACCCGCAATGCGGACCTGACCCTGAACGAGGAAGGGGCGGAGGATCTTCTGGAGGAGATCGAGAAGGAGCTCCGGCGCAGGCGCTGGGGTGCCCCCGTACGTCTGGAAGTGGATAAGGGGATGCATCCGTACGCCCTGGAAATGCTGCGGGAGGAATTCGAAATTGAGGATAATGTCTTCGAAATCGATGGTCCTGTGGATCTGACCTTCCTAATGCGGCTGCAGGGAAGTTTGGAGGGGTTCCAGCATCTGCGGTATCCGGCACTGGAGCCGTATTATCCCCGGGAGCTGGATGAGGATGATGTGTTCGAGGTGCTGCGCCGCAAGGATGTGCTGGTTTACCATCCGTACGAGTCCTTCGAGGCAGTGACGGACTTTATTGTGCAGGCGGCGGAGGACCCCAAGGTGCTGGCGATCAAAATGACCCTGTACAGGGTCAGCGGTCATTCCCTGCTGGTCCAGGCTTTGGCGCAAGCCGCCGAGTCCGGCAAGCAGGTCACTGTGGTGGTTGAGCTGAAGGCCAGATTTGACGAGGAGCGCAACATTGCATGGGCGCGGAAGCTGGAAAAAGCGGGATGCCACGTGGTCTACGGGCTCATCGGCCTCAAAACCCACGCCAAGGTGACCCTGGTGGTGCGGCAGGAAAGCAATTCCCTGCGCCGATTTGTCCATGTTGGCACCGGGAATTATAACGATAATACCGCCCGTTTGTACACGGATGTGGGGATTTTTACGTCCAATGCCCTGATTGGGGAGGATGCCTCTATTCTCTTCAACGAAATTACCGGTTACTCCACACCCAAGCATATGCAGGCTTTGTCTGTGGCCCCCACCAACCTGAAGAACAAGCTGATCGAGCTGTTCCGACGGGAAGCCGAACATGCCAAAGCCGGCAAGCCTGCACGCATCATAGCCAAGATGAATTCCGTGTCCCATCAGGAAACGGTGGACGAGCTGTATGCTGCCTCCCAAACGGGAGTAAAGGTGGATCTCATTGTCCGCGGCGTCTGCTGCCTGCGACCGGGTGTGGCGGGGTTAAGTGAGAATATTACAGTGCGGAGTATTGTGGACCGGTTTCTGGAGCATTCCCGAATCATCTATTTTGAAAATGGGGGGGAGCCGGAGGTCTATATCTCCAGTGCGGACTGGATGAGTCGGAATTTGACCCGCCGGGTGGAGCTGCTTTGTCCGGTATTGGATGAGGCCAACAAACGGGCGCTGATCAACATGCTCCAGCTGTCGCTTAATGACAATGTGAAGGCGAGGGTGCTTCAATCCAACGGCATGTATGAAAACAGGCAGCCCGGAGAGGAACCCGAGCTGCGCAGCCAGTTCGAAGCTATGAATGTGGCGGTGTGGAAAAATCGGGGGTTGTCTGAATTTCCGGAACAAGACTCCACACCTTCTTGAATTCCTTGGTAATGGCGCCGGTTTCGCGGATCTCAATGCCGGGATGATGGGTGCATTCCAGCTGTAGTCGGATGCCGCCGGTGTATGCAATGGCTGTCAGCCGCCGTACCGGCTGGGTTTCGCTGCGGTCCAGGGCTACGGCAAGCTGCAGCAAGGACCCCAACCGTTCCACCAACAGACAATCGGATTCAGTCAGAATATCCTTATGTTCAAGGAATAGCTGGCGGGTCCGGTTTTTGTTTTTGTAGGAGGCGATCATGGCACAGATCAGCACCTCCCGGTGGGCCAGCCCGTACAGGCGGGAATGGGCGATGAGATAGAAGGTATGTTTGGGATAATCGTAGTAAAACACAGTGATGCCGATCCGGTACAGCAGACTGGCCACATGCAGATAGGCTCTCGACCGGATGCTCATGTGGTGCAGGTCCTGCAGGTCGTCGAAGAGCTTCAGGGCCAGCCGGTTCACCTGCTCCACATGCAGCAGCGATACGGATGGATGCAGGGCCAGCAGGTTGCGGACGCTGTGCTCCAGCACATTGGTGAACTGGGCTTGTCCCGGATTCAGCACATCATAGAAGAGTCCGTCCCGCAGGCCGCTGCCGCTGACCATATAATGGGAGGCGCCGGAATAATCGAAAATGGTCTGCAGAATCAGCATCCCAGGTACGATAATGTCGGCACGGCTTCCGGTCATACCGTCCACCTTCTTCCGCTTCTCCGGCGGCATGGTGGAGAGCATGGCCAGCAGCTGCTCTACGGTTCCCTTTTCCATTTGATACTGGTGGGCCAGGGGAAGGGAATACTTACGGGCTCTCTGGTCCAGCTTGCCCAAGGTCCGGATAGTTCCGCCCAGGCCGATCAGGGGCAGCCCCTGGTGGCCTTTGATCCAGGGCTCCTTTTCCAGAGCGGCCAGCACCATGTGGCGGATTTTCGCTGCGGTATCGGCATCGGCCACACCATCTTTGGTGAAGCGTTTGGTGGTATTGACGGAGCCGAAGGGGAAGGACACGCTATGAATCAGCGACCGGCCCAGGAACAGGGACACCTCGGTGCTGCCGCCCCCGATATCAATCAGCAGGCCGTCCTGAATGTCCATGGAGTTGATCATGCCCAAAAATCCGTAGCGGGCTTCCATTTCACCGGACAGAGTCTCCACCTCGATGCCGGTCTCTTCTTTCAGAATGCCAACGATTTCTGCAGAATTGGAGGCGTTGCGGATGGCCGCGGTGGCCACTGCCCGGATTTTATCGGTATGGTGAGCCTGGCATAAGGTTCTGAAATGGTTAAGGATGTGGACAATGCCCATGGCATCCTCCGGCTTCAAGGAACCGTCCTGGCGGATCTTTTCGCTGAGGCGGGCGGATTCCTTGCTCTCATCGATGACCCGGTAGGCGTCCTTGCCGGATACTTCATAAATCACAAGCCGGACCGAGTTGGATCCGATATCGATAATGCCAATGCGGCTGGTTGTTTCCATCATGATGAGCCCTTTCTTTTTTTCAACTATTGTATCACAGACTGCCGGGGTGTGTTGGGCTAAATCCGCTTCCTGCGGAGTAAATCTAGCTCCACCGGGTCTGCATACTGCAGCATGGCTTCGGCGGGGAACAGCCTGGAGGCGAAGCGCGTGAAAGCGGCGCAGTTTGAAAGCAGGCGCATGAAAGCGGCGCAGCTTCGTGCTGGCGGCGGCCCTAACGGACAGAGAATCCGCTATTACGCGGATAAAAGCTCATTTCACATAGTTGCGGACTCAGCAGCCGTTATTTGGGCGAAAGGTCCTTTAGCGGGCAGCCTTTGGCTGAAATTGCGTACCCTGTGTCCGCGAAAGGAACAAAAGTGCCGGTTTCGGAAAAATAACGGCTTCTCTGTCCGTATAAAGACAAATTCCTCTGGGAGTTTTCAAATCTCCTGAGATTTCGATAAAAAACTCCAATCAATTTAGGATTACCATAAAAATCTTTTTTGTACCGATAACTATCTTTCATTTCATAATTTGTTCACATATATCCAAGAAAATGTTATTATAGATCTACTGACACATGATAAAACTTTGTTATGATATTCACAACCCACTGCTAAAGGAGAGAGATACGATGACGGCAACCAAAGGTTTGGAAGGTATCGTAGCCACCACGTCCTCCATCAGTTCTATTATTGACGGTGTATTAACATACCGGGGCATCGACATTGATGAGCTGGCAGAGCATGCTTCCTTCGAAGAAGTGGTCTATCTGCTGTGGTTCGGCAAGCTTCCTACGGAAACGGAGCTGGCCCAGCTTAAGGATAATCTTAGCAAGAACGCGGCGGTGCCCGATGCCGTTATTGAACAGCTCCGGCTGGCTCCTAACGATGCCAATGCCATGGCTGTCCTCCGTACCGCCATCTCCGCCCTCTCCTTATATGATCCGGAAGCCGCCGATATGAGCATAGCCTCCAATGTCCAGAAGGCCATTAAGCTTCAAGCCCAGGTTGCCACCATTATCGCCGCATACGCCCGTATCCGCCAGGGGTTAGACCCGGTAGCGCCGAAGGAAAGCGCCTCCATCGCGGAGAACTTCCTGTACATGCTCTCCGGTGAGCAGCCTGACCCTGTAGCAGTGGAAGCCCTGGACAAGGCGCTTGTGCTGCACGCGGACCATGAGCTGAACGCCTCTACCTTTGCAGCCCGTGTAACCGTTGCCACCTTGTCCGATATTTATTCCGGCGTCACCTCCGCCATTGGAGCACTGAAGGGGCCGCTGCACGGTGGAGCCAATGAGGCCGTTATGGAGATGCTGGAGGAAATCGGCAGCTTCGAGGCTGTAGAAGACTATGTGAACAGAAAGCTGGACAACAAGGAGAAGCTGATGGGCTTTGGCCACCGCGTCTACAAAAACGGCGATCCCCGCGCCAAACATCTGCAGAAGATGTCCCATGAGCTGGGCAAGTTGACCGGAGATCTGAAGTGGTATAATATGTCCGTGAAGATTGAAGATATGGTTGTTTCCGAAAAGGGTCTGAAGCCCAATGTGGATTTCTATTCCGCATCCGTCTATACCACGCTGGGAATTCCGAGAGATCTGTTCACCCCGATCTTCGCCATCAGCCGCATGTCCGGGTGGACTGCCCATATTCTGGAGCAGTTTGAGAATAACCGACTGATTCGTCCCCGTGCCGAATACGTGGGGCCTGTAGGCCAATCCTATGTTCCCATGGCAAACCGCTAAAGGGGTAAGAAACCATACCAGCACTTATTAATTTCATATTGTTTACCACGAACGGGCGCCGGAGAGCCGCAAGCTTGCCTTTTGGCACCCGTTCTTGAAGTCCATAGACTTTTTTTGGATCCACCATCTTATAGCCGGGAGGTTTACCATGCCACAATTCGAACAATATTCCTTGCCTGTCGAGGGTCAGCCGATTACAATTGATAACGGCAAACTGAACGTGCCCAACAATCCCATCATTCCGTTTATTGAAGGGGACGGCACCGGTCCCGATATTTGGGCAGCTTCCAAGCGTGTCCTGGATGCGGCTGTGGAGAAGGCTTACGGCGGCGAGAAGAAGATTGCCTGGTATGAAGTGTATGCCGGCGAAAAAGCGTTTAACCAATTCAACAGCTGGCTGCCCAACGACACCCTGACGGCAGTCCGTGAATACATAGTGGCCATCAAGGGGCCGCTGACCACTCCCATCGGTGGTGGCATCCGTTCCCTGAACGTAGCCCTGCGCCAGGAGCTGGATCTGTATGTGTGCTCCCGTCCGGTGCGTTATTTCGATGGTGTGCCCTCTCCGGTGAAGCATCCCGAGCTGGTGGACATGGTGATTTTCCGGGAGAATACGGAGGACATCTACGCCGGCATCGAGTGGGCCGAAGGCTCCGCCGAGGTGAAGAAGGTTATTGAATTCCTCCAGAACGAAATGGGCGTGAAGAAAATCCGCTTCCCGGAAACCTCCGGCATCGGCATCAAGCCTGTATCCAAGGAGGGCTCCGAACGCCTGATCCGCGCCGCCATCGAATACGCCATCCAGCATAACCGCAAGTCCGTGACGCTGGTGCATAAGGGCAATATTATGAAGTTCACAGAAGGAGCCTTCAAGAACTGGGGCTACGAGCTGGCAGAGCGGGAATTCGGCGACAAAACCTTTACCTGGGACCAATACGACCGGATCAAAGCAGCAGAAGGCACAGACGCCGCCAATAAGGCCCAGAAGGAAGCGGAGGCTGCCGGCAAGATCATCGTGAAGGATGCCATTGCCGACATTGCCCTGCAGCAGGTTCTGACCCGTCCCAAGGAATTTGAAGTAATTGCTACACTGAATTTGAACGGCGACTATCTCTCCGACGCCCTGGCTGCCCAGGTGGGAGGCATCGGCATTGCGCCCGGCGCCAACATTAACTATGTGACCGGCCATGCCATCTTCGAGGCGACCCACGGCACAGCGCCTAAATATGCGGGGCTTGATGTGGTGAACCCCGGCTCTGTGATCCTGTCCGGTGTGATGATGCTGGAGCATCTGGGCTGGCAGGAGGCTGCCGACCTGATCTACAAGGGACTGGAAACCGCCATCAACAACAAAACGGTTACCTATGACTTCGCCCGACTGATGGAAGGCGCAACGGAAGTGAAATGTTCGGCCTTCGCCGATGAAATCATTGGTCATATGTGAGGAATACCCCCAGGATTACAAAGACCTTTAGGAGGACATAAATATGCCCCTGACACGCAAAAAAATTACAGTTGTAGGTGCTGGCTTCACCGGTGCCACCACAGCGCTGCTTTTGGCCCAAAAAGAGCTTGGCGATGTTGTCCTGCTGGATATCCCGCAATTGGAGAATCCCACCAAGGGCAAGGCGCTGGATATGCTGGAGGCGGGTCCTGTTCAAGGCTTCGACGCCACCATTACCGGCACCAGCAGCTATGAGGATGCCGAGGGTTCGGATATCGTCATCATTACCGCAGGCGTGGCCCGCAAGCCGGGAATGAGCCGTGATGATCTGGTGAGCATCAATGCGGGCATCGTCCGCTCCGTATGTGAGAACATCAAGCGGGTTGCCCCGGACTCCATCGTTATTCTGCTGTCCAACCCGGTGGATGCCATGACCTATGTGGCCTACCATACCCTGGGTTTCCCCAAGAACCGGGTCATCGGCCAATCCGGCGTGCTGGATACCGCCCGTTTCTGCACCTTCGTATCCCAGGAGCTGAATGTGTCTGTTGAGGATGTCCGCGGCTTTGTGCTGGGCGGCCATGGCGATGATATGGTTCCCCTGGTCCGTTACTCCAGCGTTGGCGGCATTCCCCTGGAGGTCCTGCTGCCCAAGGAGCGAATCGATGCCATCGTGCAGCGCACCCGTGTGGGCGGCGGTGAAATCGTGAACCTGCTGGGCACCGGCAGCGCTTATTATGCGCCTGCGGCTTCCTTGGTGCAGATGACCGAAGCCATCGTGAAGGACAAAAAACGGATTCTGCCGTCCATCGCCCTTCTTGAGGGTGAGTACGGCTACGATCACCTGTTTATGGGTGTGCCTACTCTCTTGGGCGGCAACGGTATCGAACGGATTTATGAGCTGGAGCTGACAGCGGAAGAGAAGACCGCTCTGGACAAATCCGCCCAATCCGTGAAGAATGTGATTGCCGTGGTAAACGGCTAACCTCAGAAATACAGTATACGCATGGCGCTTTGCTTCCCTAAGAATTGGGGGTAAAGCGCCTTTTGCCCATATTGGCCCTTGGGAGGAACGATCCGTGACAGCAGTTGCCCTTATATCCGATGTGCATTCCAATGTTTTTGCGCTGGAGGCGGTGCTTGCAGACATAGACAAGCGGAGGATTACTCGTATTGTTAATTTGGGGGACAGCTTATACGGCCCTATGGACATACACGGAACCTATTCGCTGCTGCGCTCCCGACCTATGCTTCATCTGCGGGGGAATTGCGACAGACTGCTGCTGCTTCCGCCAGCTGCCAGTCCATCCACCATGGACCGGAACAGGCGGGAGCTTACGGCTGAGGAGCGGGCTTGGATTGCAGAGCTGCCGGTAACCGCGGAAGAAGAGGGACTTTTTTTGTGTCATGGGACACCGGAATCCGATGAGATCTACCTGCTGGACAAGCTGGATCAGCACGGCTGCCATCCGCGTCCGCTTGAAGAATTGGTAGCAATGACGAATGGGGTCGTCCACCCGGTCATTGCCTGCGGCCACTCCCACCGGCCGGCAATTGTGTATTTGCCTAATGGCAAAACAGTGATTAATCCCGGAAGTGTAGGCTTGCCTGCTTATCATGATGAATTGCCCATCGATCACAAAATGGAGTCCGGAACCCCTCATGCCAATTACACACTCGCTGTGCATGAACCCTCCGGTTGGCGGTTTGAGCAGTTCTCGATTCCTTATGATTGGGAAGCAGCCGCGTCCATGGCGGATTTCAACGGAAGACCGGACTGGGCCCAAAGCATAAGGACAGGATTCGCGTAGCGTATAAAGATTTACATACATGCAGGAAAAATTGCATGCCCGTCCCTGATCAAGTATACTACTGCTGGATATGTATGGCAGGTCAGATAAACGCGGATGGTCCGCGGAATGGAGGATGCATATGGATAAGGCATTTTTGTTTTTGCATCTGGTGGCTTCCATCGGGATGGGGTTTTATTTGCTGCTTCCCTTCTTGGTCGGGCGGCTGGCAGGACCGGCGGCGCAAAGCCAGGTAGGGTACGCGGGGCTTCTGGCATCCGCCAACAGAATCGGCATGTACCTGCTGGTGGTCCAGCTGTTAACCGGAGGGTACCTTTTGCAGATGGCGGATTATTCTGTCCTGTGGATGGTCCTGATCGTGCTGGCTTTCCTGGCTGTGGCGGCTTTTACAGGCATGATGGCCAAGCCCCTCAAGCGGTATAAGGAAGCCGTGCAGCAAGGTCAAAACGGCAAGGCTGAGTACGGCAAAATCCGCTTGTTCAGCAGCCTGGCAGGCGCTTGTTTCCTGATCATTATTTTCCTGATGAAATTCCCGGAATTGTTTGTGTAGTACACCATAAAAACCCGCCTGCTGCTGACGTTGAGTCAGGGCAAGGCGGGTTTTGTTCGGTAACGGATGCAGCTCGTACCGGAATCATCAGGTTTCCGTTCCGGAGTCGCTTTCAGTTGGAGGATCGGTGGTGTAGGTGCCGGTGTCCGTATCCAGACGGATGGTGATGCCGAGCATACGCTCCAGATCCTTCAGGAGGATATAGGAGCGGCGGCCTTCCACATACAACGGTCTGTCCAGGGTAAATACGACATTGTCCGTCAGCCGGGTGACCGATGCTTTGTCCGGGCTGAATTTAAACAGGGTCCCGTTATAGTTCAAACCCAGCTGGTTGTCTGCTTTGTCCTTGTACAGCTCGCCGCCCAGCTGCTCCAGGGTTTCCCGGAGGGGCGCTTCTTCGCCGCGCGCATCCTTCACGGCGGTAACCCGCCGCATAATCATGTTATGCAGGGTTTCCGGCTGCACATAAGGGCTGCCGGCATTGAGGCGAGGCAGACGCATCGGATCGGAGCCACGGGTCACGATCTTCGGCATTACCGTAAAGGCGTACCGGACTCCGCCGTCCTGAACCGCCGTTATGGCTTCGGGATTGTAGATGCCGAAGGGATAGGCCATGGTATCGCCGCTTCCCGGCGCATAGGAATCCAGCTTGGTCCGGCAAGTAACGGCGTCACCGGTAACGCGGGATTTGTATTCGGCATCCGTTTCCGTCCGTCCGTTCAGCTGGAGCCGGTGGGTCAGGTAGGCCTTGCCGTTCTGCTTTTCATGCTGGCTGTCGGAATGGCTTTGGAGCTCGATGAAGCCCTTGCGTTTGCCCAGCTTGGTCAGCTCCTCCCGATTCATGAAGGGAGTCGTGCCCTTTTGCGGATCATCGATGGTACCGGTGATAACGAAGCTTACACCAGGAATGTCCAGCTTCTGCAGCACCGGATACGCGTTGGTGTAGAAGCTTTCATATCCATCGTCGAAGGTAACCAGGACCGCATTATCCGGAACGGAGGCCCCCTTCATGTATGCCTTGAATTCATCCAGGGAAATGAAGTTATAATGCCGGCTTTCCAGAAATGACAATTGGTTGCGGAAGAGCTCGGTGCTGATGGTGCCGGGTCCCTTCACTGTATCGCTGACATGGTGGTACATGAGAACAGCAACCTGATCCTTATATAGAATATCCGGCTCGAAGGCGCTTAAGGAGGAGACGGCCATCGTGAGACCGAGACAGCATAACAGGCTGATGCGCAAAAAAAGCTTTTTCATGGTGGGGTGGTTCCCTTCTGCTTGTGATGGACATGTATGGGCAGGATGCTTCAATTGGGGTTAGCGGTTTCTTGGCCGAAATCGTATAATAACGGAAGAGACCCAGGTGAGACCATCATTATTATAGGCGTAAAAAGAGACATTGACAATGAGAGGAGAACTGCGTAGGATGAAGGATTTTCAAGAGAGCATCTACAAATTGATTGTGGAAACCTCCACCCGGCTTCCAGCCGATGTGCAAAGCCGGATTGAAGCCGCCCGGCTCAAGGAGGACGAAGGCACCCGCTCGGCGCTTTCGCTGGCCACCATCACCGAAAACATCCGTATGGCCGACTGCAATATCTCTCCCATTTGCCAGGATACGGGCATGCCCACCTTCATCATCCATGTCCCGGTGGGAGCCAACCAGATCATCATGAAGGAAGCGGTCCGCCAAGCCGTAGCGCAAGCCACACGGGACAGCATCCTGCGCACCAACTCCGTGGATTCCCTGACGGGTGCCAACAGCGGAGATAATCTGGGGCTGGGTACACCGGTGATTCATTTTGAACAGTGGGAAAAAGAAGAAATCGACGTCCGTCTGATCCTGAAGGGCGGCGGTTGTGAAAATAAAAATATTCAATACAGCCTTCCCTGTGAGGTGGAGGGGCTGGGTAAGGCCGGACGTGATCTGGACGGTATCCGCAAGTGCATTCTGCATGCGGTCTATCAGGCGCAAGGCCAAGGCTGCAGCGCCGGTTTTATCGGAGTGGGCATCGGCGGGGACCGGACCACTGGCTACGAGCTGGCGAAGCATCAGCTGTTCCGCCCGGTGGATGACGTGAATCCGGTTGAGGACCTGGCCCGCCTCGAGGACTATATTATGGAGCATGCCAACACCCTGGGCATCGGCACCATGGGCTTCGGCGGCAATGTAACCCTTCTGGGCTGCAAAGTTGGAGTGATGAATCGGCTTCCGGCCAGCTTTTATGTGTCTGTGGCGTATAACTGCTGGGCTTACCGGAGGCAAGGGGCAGTGCTGGATGCGGAAACGGGCGCCTTCAAAAAATGGGTGTATGAGCCTTCCCCTTCAGCAGTTGCTGTGGCGGAGCCCTCTTCGCAGGAGAAGCAGGAGGGCAGCCGGGAGATTGTGCTGACCACTCCCATTACAGAGGAGCAGATCCGCAGCCTCAGGGTAGGGGATGTGGTGATTGTCAACGGGCTAATCCATACCGGGCGGGATGCTCTGCATCACTATCTGATGGAGCATGATTCACCAGTGGATTTAGACGGCTCCGTGATTTACCACTGTGGCCCAGTGATGAGTAAGGATGAGCAGGGGGAATGGCATGTGAAGGCGGCCGGACCCACCACCAGCATCCGGGAGGAGCCGTATCAAGGGGATATCATGAAAAAGTTCGGCATTCGTGCGGTGATCGGCAAAGGCGGCATGGGCCCGAAAACTCTTAAGGCGCTGCAGGAGCATGGCGGTGTGTATCTTAATGCCATCGGAGGTGCAGCCCAATTTTATGCCAGGTGCCTCAAGAAGGTGGAGGGTGTGGATTTCCTGAAGGAGTTCGGTGTGCCGGAGGCCATGTGGCATCTGCAATGTGAGGGCTTTGCAGCAATTGTGACCATGGACTCTCACGGTGGAAGCCTCCATGCTGAGGTGAACGAAAGCTCCATCGAAAAACTGGCCCGGCTAAAGGATAAGGTATTCTGACAATGCATAAATTCCGTTGGCGGCTTACTCTGATTTTTATTGTGATCATCGGCTGCTCCATGGTGTTGGCCGGGGTATATATGGCGAAGCTGCTGGAAACCTCCTACAAGGATGCCCTTGTGATCAATATGGAGCGGGAGCTGAAGCTGATCATTGCTACCATTGACTGGAACCATGGCGGCAATGACGAGGAAAAAGAGAGATATTATACCGAGCAAGCGCGGCGGCTGAAGGATTCGGCGGCCGCCCGGATTACGGTGATCCGCACCGACGGCCGGGTTATTGGGGAATCCGACGAGGAACCCGTCCAAATGAACAACCATCTGGACCGGGAGGAGGTCAAGCAGGCGGAGAAGGAGGGGCTGGGCCATAGTGTGCGGTACAGCAAAACTCTAGGCCATAATATGCTGTATGTAGCCATGCCCATCGGCACCAGCGCCGACAATGCCGGGTACCTGCGTCTGGCAACGGATTTAAGGGATGTGGAGAATGCCGTCCACAAGCTGTGGCTGTTCCTGCTCCTGGGGCTGGGCCTTCTGTTCCTGATTGCCGGGGGAATCAGCTTTAGGATCGCGTATGGATTAACCCGTCCTTTTGACAAGATGATCCGGGTTGCCCGCCAGCTGTCCCATATGAATTACAAATCCCGTGTGCCAGTCCGCAGAAAAGACGAAATCGGGGACCTGGGCCATGCCATCAATACCATGGCAGACAGTCTGGAGCAGCAGATGAACCGGATTCTGGAGAACGAGGGCCGGATGAAGGCGGTGCTGGAGGGGCTGATCAACGGGGTGCTGATGATCGACAAGGACGGGCGGATTGCTCTCTTGAACCGCTCTGCGGAGAATATTCTGGGCTTCCGCCAGGAGGAGCTGCTGGGACGCCAATACGAGCATGCCAATCTCGCCCCTGAGCTCACGGAGTTGATCACGATGTGCTTCGGCACCATGGAGCAAATCCGGGATGAGCGGACACTGTATTTTCCCGAGGAGATTCTGCTGGAGATCAAC
This sequence comes from Bacillota bacterium, assembly GCA_023388055.1. GTDB lineage: Bacteria > Bacillota > Bacilli > Paenibacillales > NBRC-103111 > Paenibacillus_AR. The sequence goes on from JAEWGW010000025.1 coordinate 527,678, forward strand.
CTGCGTCCGATGGTCATCGGGGGGGAGGATTTTGCCGGGATTCTGATTGTCCTTCACGATATTACCGCTGTCCGCAGACTGGAGCGGATGCGCAGCGAATTCGTCGCCAATGTGTCCCATGAGCTGAAAACACCGGTGGCTTCGGTGAAGGGGTTTGCCGAGACGCTGCTGGCCGGAGCCTTGAAGGATGAGGAGACGGCCAAGTCCTTCCTGCAGATCATCTATGACGAGAGCGAACGGCTGAACCGGCTGATCGGGGATATTCTGGATTTGTCCAAAATTGAGTCCAAGCGGGTGCCGCTGCAGCTGTCCCCGGTCCATCTGAACAGCTTTATGGATCATACGCTGCAGATGCTGGCCCCGGAGGCGCAGAAGAAGAATATCGAGCTGAGGCTGCAGGTGGAGGAGGATCTGTATATGGAGGCGGACGAGGACCGGCTCCGGCAGATTATGATCAATCTGCTGTCCAACGGCATTTCGTATACACCGGAGGGCGGCAAGGTGAGTGTTACTGTACAAGCCATGGATGTGGTAAACGGCGAGGATCCGGAGAACATCCGTTTTGTGATTGCGGACACGGGCATCGGCATTCCCCGGAAGGATCTGCCGCGGATCTTCGAGCGTTTCTACCGGGTGGACAAGGCCCGCTCCCGGAGCTCAGGGGGGACCGGACTGGGTCTCTCCATTGTGAAGCATCTGGTGGAGCTGCATAAAGGGCATATTTCGGTAGAAAGCGAGGTTGGCGCCGGCAGCCGTTTCATTCTCGAACTTCCGGTCCTCCATTGACAACAAAAAGGGACTGGACTTACAATTTGTATGACCCTTATCCGGGTTGGCGTTGGCGCCTGCCCGGATTTTGGATAAGACAGGCTGAAAATGAAGGTGGAGAAACCCTTGGCCCATAGTATATTGGTAATTGAAGACGAACCGACGCTGTCCCGCTTGCTGTCCTACAATTTAGCCCAGGAGAAGTATGTGGTGAAGGTTGTGGATCATGGGGGAGAGGGGCTGCAGGAAGCGCTCCGGCATCCCTACGACCTGATTATTCTGGATATTATGCTTCCGGGCATGAACGGCTTCGAGGTATTGTCGAAGCTCCGGCAGAAGGAATGCCGGACGCCGGTGATTATCCTGACGGCACGGAATGCCGAAGAGGAGGTTGTCCAGGGTCTCAAAAGCGGCGCCGATGATTACATCACGAAACCCTTCGGCGTGGCGGAGCTGCTGGCGCGGGTTGCGGCTGTGCTGCGGCGTACCGGACCGGAGGATAGCAGGCAGGAAGCAGCGGAGGAAGGAACAGACCGGGTGATCGTGGCCGGGGATTTGAAGATTTATCCGGAGCGCTACGAGGTGAAGCTGAACGGGGAGCCCATCCCGCTGCGGCCGAAGGAATTCGAGGTGCTGCTGTATCTGGTGCAGCGGCCGGGTGTAGTGGTTACCCGGGATGATCTGATGAACATCGTGTGGGGCTTCGATTACATTGGCGGGCAGCGGACGGTGGATGTCCATGTGAGCTCGCTGCGCAAGAAGCTGGAGATGAACCAGCAGTCCGTCCAAATCGACGCCATCCGCGGCGTTGGTTATAAGCTGATTACCAAAGGAAGCCGCTCCTGATCCGACAGGAGGGCTTTTTTTGGTTTTGGGGCGGGTAGGGGAGCGCTGGACCGCGGGCGTGGAGAAGCACTGGGCCTTAGGAGGGACGGAGAACTGCAGGGAGCGCGGGTGGGGAGAGGCACTGAGCTGCAGTGGTGCTGTGCGGGAGCATCGTGTGCCGTGGTGGGCGGGAGCATCGTGTGGCCGTGGAGCGCGGAACCGTGTCAGGGCCGTGCGGCTAACGGCTTCCTCTTTACTTTAATCGCCCTTATCCTGCAAAAGTGCATCTATTCTGCTGGAGTTCCGCCTCTCCCTGCACCCCAAATGCAAAAGTGCAGCTATGTTCCGCTGGGGGCTCCATTTTGCTCCCATCTGACGAAAATAACTGCACTTTTGCAGGATAGACCGTAAAAATGAAGGTTTGTTTACCACATACATGCACTTTTGCATTTCGGAAGAGGGTGGGAGTAACGTTCTCACGTGCGCGTCCCTCTCCAGTTGCCAACCTGACCCCAACTAATCCTGTCCGGCGGCAAGGACCAGGTTGGGAAGGGGTTGTCCCTCAAATCCGCTTCGCGGATTTCGAGGCTTCCGCAACCTATCCGGCCTGCGGCAAGGACCATGTTGGGAAGTCAGCCCATTTTCTTCCGGTACTCGTTGGGCGAGCATTGATTGTACTTTTTGAATATCTTGTAGAAATGCGCCATGTTGGGCATGCCGATGCTGTCCGCCACCTGGGTCACGCTGACATCCTGGGTGAGCAGCATACGCTCGGCTTTTTTGATTTTCTTGAAGTTGACGTATTCCAGAAAGGACATCCCCATGACCTTTTTGAAGTATTTTACAAAATAATAGTAGCTCACGTTGGCGATCCGGCAAACCTCTTCCACCTGAATCCGGTTCTCCAGATTTTCCTCCACATAATCCAGCACAGGCTTCAGCCGGGTCATATCCCCGCGTTCCTTCAGGCGGATCAGCTGCCGGGTATCATTGCGCAGCAGCGCCAGCATAATGGATTTCACCTGGAGGCTGGCCGCCATTTCGTAACCCTCACGCTTTCCCTGCACCTCGTGCAGAATCTCCTTCACCGATTCCAGTGCCTGGCGGGCCACCTCCGGATGCTCCTCGAAGATGTAATTGAGCTTGTGCAGCGTAAAACCCGGCTGTGAAATGGAGCGGAAGTAGTTGAGCGTGCTATTCTCCACAAATTGCTCGATATCGAATTGGAGCACGATATATTTCAGCCCATACTGCTGGTAGCAGCGGTCCTTATGCAGCTCCTTGGCGCCGATGATTATCACATCACCGCCCTGCAGGACATACTGCGATTCCTCCACGTTGACGTCAAGGCGCCCCTCCAGGATGCAGAGAATCTCAAGTTCCTTATGATAATGCCACTTGCTGCCCCCGTCCCGGCTGCTGGATGCCTGAAAAATGCGCAAGGAGATGAAAGGATTCTCGAACGTGATTTGCTCATGGATCGCCTGATCCTGGGATAATTCCATAAGAGCCTCCGAATGACAAAATAGCATAAAAGGACAACTAGAACGGCAATTTATTTTTGCGCCTCCTTTGACTATACTACAAGTGTAGTTCAGTTGCGAATACCCTGGAGCGGCAATCAAAAGGAGGACATACGATTAACATGGCAAAAAAATTGAAAGTCGCAATTATCGGATGCGGCGGGATCGCCAATGGCAAGCATCTGCCGGCACTGGCCAAGAAAACAGACGTTCTGGAGCTTGCTGCATTCTGTGATATTATCCCCGAGCGGGCAGCCAAAGCAAAGACTGATTACGGCACCGAAGAATCTCTGGTCCTGACCGACTACAAGGAGCTTCTTGATAACGCTTCCATTGATGTGGTCCATGTATGTACCCCCAATGATTCCCATGCGGAAATCGCCATCGCCTTCCTGGAGGCCGGCAAACATGTCATGAGCGAAAAGCCTATGGCCAAAACCGCTGCTTCCGCCCGCGAAATGCTGGCCGCGTCCGAACGTACCGGTAAGCTGCTTACCGTTGGTTATAATAACCGCTTCCGTCCCGACAGCCTGTACCTGAAGGAACTGTGCGAGCAAGGGGAGCTGGGTGAAATTTATTACGCCAAGGCGCATGCGCTGCGCCGCCGCGCTGTTCCCACCTGGGGGGTATTCCTGGACGAGGAAAAACAAGGCGGAGGCCCGCTGATCGACATCGGCACCCATGCCTTGGACCTGACCCTGTGGATGATGAACAACTACGAGCCCAAGGTAGTGCTGGGCAGCACCTACCGGAAGCTGGCCGACAACGTAAATTCCGCCAATGCCTGGGGACCGTGGGATCCGAAGCAATTCACCGTGGAAGATTCCGCCTTCGGCATGATTACCTTCAAGAACGGTGCAACGGTTCTGCTGGAATCCAGCTGGGCCATCAACCTCCGCAAGTTTGAGGAAGCCAAGGTTACCCTGGTGGGTACCAAAGCCGGAGCCGATATGGACGGCGGCTTGTTCATTAACGGCGAGAAGAACTCCCGCCTGTACACCCAGGAGATTGAGCTGAAGTCCGGCGGCGTCGCCTTCTACGAGGGCAAGTCGGAGAACAACGTGGATGTGGAAATGCGCACATGGTACAATGCCATCCTGAAGGGCTCCCCGCTGACTGTAACAGCGAAGCAGGCGCTGGTGGTATCCGAGATTCTGGAGGCCATTTACGAATCCGCCAAAAACGGCAATGCCATTTCCTTCGAATAAGCACTTATTCCTCCCTCAAACGAAAGCCACCCGATGCAGCATTCGGGTGGCTTTTATTTGAATATACAGCTGACAATAAGGTTAAATAGAACATATAAGGGCTTCCCGGCAGCAGAAGCTATATTTTTAAATTGAGGGGGAACATCAGATGGCCAAAAGCATGGGTGCAGGCAAAATCAGAAGAATTCTCACAGTGCTGCCCAGGGTGTGGAGGCTTTTGTCGTCCTCCAGAGTACCGCTTGGAGAGAAGCTTTTGTTTATCATTCCCGCTGCGGTTTATTGGGTGATGCCGGATGTGATGCCCTTTATGCCGCTGGACGATATTGCTGTAACCCTCCTGTTAGCGGGCTGGTTTGCCGCACGGATGGAGAAGAAATACGGAGCGGATGCCCCGATTCTCAAAAAATAATTACTTTACCCCCAGGCGGAGCCGGTAGCCCAAGGGGACCTGGTGGATTTCACCGCGCAGACTGTGCTCGGTCCGCTCCCGGAACTGCTCCAATTCTTCCTGAAGCTCATCGGCCGCACCCAGCTTGATCACGGATTGTACGCCGCCTTGACTCATGGCCATGCCGATAATTCTGGCGGCATCACACTGTTCCTCGTTATGAAACACAATTTCCTTCACAAAGCGGAACACTCCGCTTTTTTTCATACGGGCCAGATGCTCCGATTTGTCCAGCTGCTTCACGGATTCCTGCGGCGGCACCCGCCGGTTGAGAATCTCCACAGCTTTGGCGATGAGCTTGCCGTAAGCCTGTTCCGCTTCCCAACCGATACAGGGGGGCCAGTCGCAATCGTAGGCGCCGAAAACACCGCCCGGAGCCAGCACACGTCCGAATTCCTTCAAGGTGCTGACCGGCTCCATCCAGTGAAAGGCCTGGGAGCAGGTAATCATATCCGCTTCCCCGTCAGCTAGCCCCAGGTCATTGCTGTATCCGGTACGGAAGGAAAAGACAGTCCCTCTCCGCTCCACGGCCTCCAGCTTCTCCTCCGCCTTCAACCGCATATCCGGGTTCGGTTCAATTCCGATCACCCGGTTGGCGGCTCTGTCCCAAATAAAAGTGGACAAACCCGTGCCGCATCCCACATCCACAACCAGCTCCGGCTTTTTGCCCAGATAGAGGGTCAACAGCTCCTTCACTTTTTGGGGGGCGGCGGGACGGTGGGTATCATACAGCTCCTGGAATCCAAGAAACCGGTCCACGTTGCTTTGATGATTGATTTTTTCGTGCATAACAGAAACTCCCTCCAATCGGTTGATGTCCCGGCTTGAATAATCCGAGAATACCAACAATTGGAGGGAGTGGCAAGAATCATCATGTTCATTCAGGCGGGAGGCCGCCTCTAACCCTCCGGTCCCAGCAGGCCGCTGGCCCCGATATCCGCCTTCGGATAACTCAGCTTCATATCCCGGAACGTATCCGCAATGATCCGCTGTACCAGGTAATCCCGGAACCAACGATGGTTGGCGGGCACGATGTACCAGGGGCACTCCGGAGTGGAGGTTTCCTTGAATACATCCTCATAGGCCTCCACGTACTGATCCCAATACCGGCGCTCCTGCAGGTCACTGGGGTCAAACTTCCACAGCTTCTCCGGATTCTCCATCCGCTCCTGGATTTTTTTTAATTGAAACTCCTTGGAGATGTGAAGGAAAATCTTAATTACCCGGGTGCCGCTGTCCGTCAGCAGCTCCTCAAAATGCCGGATATGGGCCAGCCGCCGCTGGGCCTCCTTGTTGTTGATCATGCCATGAACCCGGGTGATCAGGACATCCTCGTAATAGGAGCGGTTGAAGGCGGCGATGTAGCCCTTGGGCGGAATTTCCTTGTGGCAGCGCCACAGGAAGTCGTGTGCCAATTCCTCGCCTATCGGTTTTTTGAAGCTGACGGCGCGGAAGCCTTGGGGATTCAGGCCGGCCAGCACTTTTTTGACCACACCGTCCTTGCCGCTGCAATCCATCCCCTGAAAAATGATCAGGACACTCCCTGCTTTGCTGGCAAACAGCTTCTCCTGTTCCTCCAGCAGCTCTTCCTTCAGCTTGTGGAATTCCTGCATGGCCGTTTCCTTGTTCTTCATACCGGCGGTATCGTCGGGATCGAAGGCGGAAAGGGTGGTTTTTCGTGGTTCCTCCAGCCGGTAATGGTCCAGCATATGCGGGTCACACTCCTTGATGGGGATTTGGGGGCTGTTGGTCTGCAATCTTAAGCGGATCAAGGACAGCTCCTGGAGACAATAGGTGGATATTACCCTATTTTACACCCTTTTAATCTTTTTTGCGGCGATAGTCGAGTGGGGCGGGGGTGGGGAGCAGCAACGAATCCGGCTAACGGAACTGAGAAGCTCTTACACGCGAATTTGGCCCTCATTCTGGCTGTAACGGAACCAGATAACCGTTAGAGAGCCAATTTGCCGCAAAAAGGGAGCCCTTTCCTTTCTAAGGGTGTCTCAGTTCCGTTACAATTTCAGCGGGCGGTTTTTTGGCTTCTAAGAGTCGCTGAGTTCCGTTAGACGCATGAGCAGGAGGAGGCCGTGCCAGCCCTGCGGATTTAGGAGAGGGAGGACCTGCTTCCCAAACAAAAAAAGCTGCTCCAAGGAGCAGCCCGTGCAACAAACCCAACCCAACCCAACCCAACCCAACCCAACCCAGCCCAACCCTCAATTCCAGCCTTTACTCCACAACAAAGCTTTGCAGCGAGCTGAACAGCTCCTTGGACAAAGCATGGATATCCTCCGCCTGACCGGCCACGTGGCGGATGGCCGCATCCTGCTGCAGGGAGGTGGAGTTTACCTCCTGCACACCCGCCGCCGTTTCCTGAGCCACCGCGGCCACCTGCTGGAAGTTCTCCACCAGCTCCCGGCATTTCACCCGGATGGTATCCACCTTGCCATTCACCTGGCCGATCCGGGAGGAAACCTCCGCCGCGGAGCCGGCAATAGCCTCAAACGAACCAAGGCAGTTGACTACCTGGCTGTTCTGCTTCAGAATCATCTGCTGGCTGTTGGCAAGCTTTTCGCCCAACGCCGCAATTTCCCCGCTAAGCCCGCTGATAATCTGCTCGATGTTCTTCGATTGTTCACCCGTATGTAAGGATAATACCCGGACCTCCTCGGCAATGACCGAAAATCCCTTGCCATAGCTTCCTGCCCGCGCCGCCTCAATGGCTGCGTTCAACGATAAGATATTGGTTTGCGAGGCAATCTCCCCGATAGTGCCCACTATAGCTCCGATCTTCGAGGAATGCCCGGAGAGGCCTGCCATAGACTGCTGCACCTGAAGGAGCAGCTCCTCAGTCTGTATAGATGCCTTCTGCAGCGCTTCTACAGAGGTTTGTCCATCCTTGGTGTTGTGCTCGGAGGTTTTGCCGCTTTGGCTCATCAGCCGGGCATATTCCCAGATGTCGCCGATCTCATGTTCCAGCTGGTCCAGGATTCCGGAGCTGTTTTCCGCTTGTTGGGCCTGCTGACCTGCACCCTTGGCAATCTCCTGGATAGCCGTAAGGATATGGGCATTGGCAGCGGCGGTATCCTGCGAGTAACGCTGGAACTGCCCGGAATGCTCATCCAAGGAGGTTGCAGCGGCTTTGGTCTCCAGTACCATTTCCCGGACCTTGTCCACCATCGTATCGAAAGCACGGCTCAACTGGCCCAGCTCATCCCGGGAGGTGGAGCTGATCTTGTGGGACAGGTTTCCTCCGGCAATAACAGAAACCGCATTCTGCAGCCTTCGTATGCTCCGCCCAAAGTAGAGAATGATAATAACGGCAACGGCCGCCCCCAGAATAATCGCCAAGAGAGAATAAAGCCACATGGACGCGGCGCTTTGGTCCAGCGTCTCCCGGGAGATCCCCAAAGCCGACTCGGCATCCTGACTGAAGGCCGTATAGAACTGGTCGGTGAGCGTGAATATTTTGTCCCGCTGCTTCTGGGTTTCCTCATAAAGATATTGGGTGTTCATTTGCTTCTCGACATCTTTCAAATTCGGATCGGAAATGATGGTGACTGCCTGGTCGAACATATTAAGATAATCCGTGGTGGCCATCACCAGTTGGCTTCTCCATTTCATCTGCTCCTCGGTGGAGGCAGTGTCTCCCAACTGCTTGGACTGCTCCAGAAACACCGGACGGGCTTCCTTGTACTTGTCGATAAAGGCCTGTGTGCGGGAGATCATCAGTCCGGAAGCAATATCCTTGATATCCTGGGCCGCCCCCTTCAGCTCAAGAGCCTGCATCTGCAAGCGAACCTTGCTGTCCTGGGTTTCCATGTTGGTGCGGATCCGTCCGATTTGCCCGCTATTGAAAACCGCTGCCACTACGAATACCGCAATAATGGCAGCGAAGCCAATCCCCAAGCGCAGCTTCAGGGTCAGCCTCAATCCGGGGAATCTCCCCGCCAAGCGGGGGTTGTGACGAAAAAGCATGTGCAAACACCCTCCAACGTTCGAATGAATTACGCTTCAACTATATAGGCGATTTATAATCGCAGCGTCACGGAAATGTAAGGGAATTGTAAAGTCATAAAGTTGTCGAAACCTTGGGGAAACGTCCCTGTTCGTGTTATCACATATTCAAAATCTTTTACACTCCGTTTACGAATCTAGGGTTTAAGCTTAACAATACGCTGTTACCATGGGTTACAGAAAGATAACACTAAGGAGGACAAAGAGAACATGTCTAAGAAATGGTTGGTATTGATTCTTTCTGCAATGATGATGGTGGGGGTTTTGGCTGGATGCGGAGGCAAAAAAGAAGAAAATTCTGCTAGCAGCCCGGCAGCAAGCACAGCAGCATCGGCTAGCACGGCAGCATCTCCCGCAGCATCCAAGGCACCGACAGTGGAAGGCACCGTTACAGCTTCCGGCTCCAGCGCATTGCTTCCTCTGGTAAAGGCTGCTGCTGAAGATTTTATGGCCAAGAACGCCAAGGCTACCATTAACGTAACCGGCGGCGGTTCCGGCACAGGCTTGAAGAACGTAGCAGACGGCACCTCCAACATCGGTAACTCCGACGTGGCTGCCGGCGACGAATATAAGGACAAGGGTCTGGTTGACCACATTGTAGCTGTAGCGCCTTTCGCCATTATCGTAAACAATGATGTAACAGTAGATAACCTGACGAAGCAGCAAGCTGCCGATATTTTCTCCGGCAAGATCACCAACTGGAAGGATGTTGGCGGCAAGGATCAGAAGATCACCGTGATCCACCGTCCGGACTCCTCCGGCTCCCGTAAGCTGGTTCAACAAATCGTTCTGGGCACGGCCCAATTCACCAAGGACGGCATCACTCAAGCTGAGTCCGGCGCCATGAAGACGTCCGTCGCTTCCACCACCGGTTCCATCGGCTATATCGATACTCCTTACATTGACAACACCCTGAAGGCTGTTAAGTTCGATGGCATATCTTACTCCGCGGATACCATTAAGGGCGGCACCTACCCGCTGTTCGGCATTGAGCATATGTACACCAAGGGTGAGCCTACCGGCGCAACCAAGGCATTCCTGGATTACATCCTGGGCGACGAGTACCAAAAACCTGCTGCCGGCAAGACCAAGTCCAAGATTGAAGAGCTGGGCTTCCTGCCTGCAAGCCTTGCTCCCAAGAAATAATGAAGGAACAAGCTTCAACCCAGATACGGCCTAGATAAAGATGATAAAAAGCTCTGCCGGAAGGCGGGGCTTTTGTTGCGGAATACAACATAGGACGGCGGACGAAAATAGTCGAAAGCCGTCTTTTGTTGTGCCTTCTGATACGCCGAAAATGTTTACACCACGTTTACAATTCATTAATGATTCCATAACAGTGGTGAATTAGAATGAAGCAAGTAGAGAGAGGCGTTATGAAGGAGGTTTTTAAATTGTCAATCGCGGCGGAGGAAGTTCCTGCTACGAATGAGCGAAGGTCCGGTCCTGCATCACGCTGGACCCGAATCCGGCTTGGGGAAGACGCGGCCATGAGATGGGTGTTTATCCTAAGCGCAACAATCGTGTCCGTTATTATTTTTACATTGATTTTCTTCGTGGGGTATCAAGGGACACAGACCTTCCGGGAGGTGTCGCTCAGCTCCTTTTTCTTCTCCCTGGACTGGACACCCAGCGAAGGCCGGTTCGGAGCCTTCCCATTCTTCTTCAGCACCATGGTGCTGACCCTGCTGTCGGTGCTGCTGTCCTTGCCCATTGCCTTGGGCGGCGCCGTATTTATGGCCAAGGTCGCGCCCCAGTGGATGCGGGAAATTCTGCGTCCGGTAACGGATCTGTTTGTGGGGATTCCCTCTGTTGTGTACGGCTTTATCGGCATGACAGTCATTGTGCCGTTTCTGCATAAGCTTTTTCCCAGTACCGTCGGTTATGGCATTCTGCCTGCTGCGATCATCCTGGCCGTTATGATTATGCCGACGATCCTGTCTATTTCCGAGGACGCCATCCGTTCCTTGCCTGTACGTCTGGAGGAGGCTTCTCTGGCTCTTGGCGCAACACGCTGGCAGACGATCTGGAAGGTGCTGCTGCCCGCTTCCCGCCCTGGGGTTATCACGGCAATCATTCTGGGAATGGGCCGGGCCATCGGAGAGACGATGGCCGTATTCATGGTAATCGGCAACTCTCCGCAGATGCCGAAATCCCTCTTGGACTCCACCACCGTACTGACCACCGCAATCGTGAAGGACATGCCCTCCACCTTTTACGGGACGGCCTGGAATAATTCGCTGTATCTGATGGCCCTTATGCTGCTCTTAATCTCCCTTGCGCTGATCATCGGCATCCGCGTCCTGGCCAAAAGGAGTGAAGTCAAATGATAACGACCCCATCCAAAGTGGCGCAACGAAACAAAATGTTCGACAAGGCGGCGACTGTCCTTCTTTGGGGAATCGGCTTCCTGATCATTGTGATTCTTGGCTGGTTCCTTTACAAAATTCTTGGTCCGGGCCTGAAGCATCTGACCCCCAGCTTTATCTTCGGCAAACCCAGTGAAGTGCGGGCAGGCGGGGGCGTAGGCCCCATGCTGTTCAACTCCTTCTATATTCTGTTCCTGTCCATGGCAGTGTCACTGCCTATCGGCTTCGGAGCAGGGATTTACCTGGCTATCTACGCCAAGAAAAACCGTTTTACGAACCTGATCCGGATTTCCGTAGAGGCTCTGTCCTCTGTTCCTTCCATTGTATTCGGCCTGTTCGGTTACCTGGTCTTCGTAAACTGGATGGGGATGAAATTCTCCATTATTGCCGGCGCCCTGAGCTTGGCACTCTTGAATTTGCCGGTCCTGGTCCGGAATACGGAGGAAGCTCTGCGGGCGGTACCCGATTCCTATTGGGAGGCATCTCTGGCCTTGGGCTCCACCCGCTGGCAGGCGATCCGCAAGGTGATGCTGCCCGCGGCGCTGCCCACGCTAATCACTGGCATTACGCTTGTTTCCGGCCGGGCGCTGGGGGAGTCCGCCATTCTGATCTATACCTCGGGCGTATCCGTATCCCGGCACTTCCCCGATTTTGATTTGACGGCTATGGGCGAAACCCTCTCGGTCCATCTGTGGTATGTGCAGGCATCGTCGCTGGTACCCGACGCCAAACAAATCGCCCAGGGCAGCGGCGCCCTGCTGGTCCTGGTGGTCCTGCTTTTCAACCTGCTGATCGCCGTTCCCAGCCGCATTCTGTCCAAAAAATTCAACGGAGGGAAGTAACCGTCCATGGAGCCTAAAATATCGGTACGCAACCTGAATCTGTTTTACGGTGATAACCACGCCCTTCACGATATCAATCTGGATATCAAGAAAAACACCATCCACGCCCTGATCGGCCCGTCCGGCTGCGGCAAATCCACCTTCCTGCGCACCTTGAACCGGATGAATGACCTGATCGACAATGTCCGGATTACCGGAGATGTGAATGTGGAGGGTGTCAACATCAACAGCACCGGCACCGATGTGGTGAGCCTCCGCAAGAAGGTAGGTATGGTGTTCCAGCGGCCCAACCCGTTTCCCATGAGCATCTACGACAACATTGCCTACGGACCGCGGGTTCACGGCATTAAGAAGAAGAGCATTCTGGACGGCATCGTGGAAAAAAGTCTCAAGCAGGCGGCATTGTGGGATGAGGTGCATGACCGGTTGGGCAAGTCCGCATTGGGGCTGTCCGGCGGACAGCAGCAGCGGCTGTGCATCGCGAGACTGCTGGCCGTAGAGCCTGATGTGCTCCTGATGGATGAACCCACCTCGGCGCTGGACCCCATCTCCACCCTGAAGGTGGAGGAGCTGTCCCAAACTCTGAAGGAATGGTATACCATCATCATCGTGACTCATAATATGCAGCAGGCAGCACGGATTTCGGACTTCACTTCGTTTTTCCTGAACGGCTATATGGTGGAAACAGACAATACGGATACCATATTCACAACGCCCCGGGATCAACGCACAGAGGATTATATTACAGGCCGGTTTGGCTAATCAAAACTGAACATAAGAGGGGTGTACCCAGGGTGGATACCAGAACGAATTATCATCAGTCCTTGAAAGCGATGCAAGATCTCTTGATGCATATGGGAGCAACGGTAGAGAAGCAAATTTACAGAGCAGTGGATTCCTTGAAGAATTTGGATGGCGCCCTGGCCCAAAGCATCATCGATGAGGATGATGCCTTGGATCAAATGATGCTGGATGTGGAGGACCGCTGCCTGCGTCTGGTTGCCCTGCAGCAGCCCATGGCCGGTGACCTGCGGATCATCACCATGGCCGGCAAGCTTGCGGTGGATTTGGAGCGGATCGCCGACCATGCGGTGGACATCGCCAAGATTACCCGGCGTCTGACCGGGGAAGAGCTGATCAAGCCCATTGTGGATCTGCCCCGGATGGCGGAGCTGTGCATTAAGATGCTGCAGGAGAGCCTGCTGGCTTACACCGAAGGCAATGTCAACCGTGCGGCATATATGGCCGAGCTGGATGACGAGGTGGACAGAATCTACAGCACCGTGCTGAACGAAGTCATGCCTATGCTGAGTAATGACAACGTACGCAATAAGCAGCTGATGCAGCTGATGATGGCCGCCCATTATCTGGAGAGGGTGGCGGACCATGCCACCAATATTGCCGAGGGTGTGATTTTTATGGTAACCGGCAAGCGCAAGGATTTGAATAAGTAGCAATAGCCAGATTTTACATGAAATTGACCTTTTCCTAATCTATCCGACATCTTTCGATGTTACGATGGTGCGGAAAAGGTTTTTTTACTAGGGGGTGTCTGAAGACTCCGAGAGGAGCAGATTTTATCGATTTTTCGTTCCAGGCAAGGCACTTCCGCGAAGGCGTACCGGGGGTACGTCAAGCGGAAGTAACGCAGCAAGGGGCGAAAAGGCGGTAAAAGATACCCTCAAGTGGGTTTTCAGACACTACCTACAGAGGGGACAACGGCATGATGGAGCTGAAGAAGCTTAGAGAATGGTCAGGGGATATATTCAAGCCGGACAGTCAAAAACCGGCAGGTCTGATCTATGTGGATGTAGTGGAGCATGCAGGGCTTGTCCGGATCCTCGGCGCGGAAACATGCGGACGGATGATTAAGGAAGCGGGAGACACACTCCGGGGACTGCAGGGGGAATGGCCGGAAATCCGCCAGTTCCGCCGGATGGGTGATGACTGGCTGGTTTTTGCCGAGCTGGACGAGCAGGAGCCTGCCTCCGCCGGGTACAGGCTGAAGCGGTTGGCGGAGAAGGTAAATGCCCGGCTGACGGTTATGTTCAACGGCAATCAAAAAGAACGGGGGTATCCCTTATATACAGGCTGCTCCCTAATCGCTCCGGGTGAGCTTGAGACGGGAGAAGCGCGTCTGATATCGGCATTGAAACGGGCGATGCGGAATATGCATACGCCTTTTCCCGCGCCTTTTGACCAGGAGAAGGATGAGGCCTTCCGCAGCATTCTGGCGACACGCAGCATCCGCTCCGTCTATCAGCCGATTGTGTCGCTGCAGGATGCAGCCGTATTGGGTTATGAAGCCTTGACCCGGGGGCCGGAGGAAAGTCTCTTCTACTCTCCGCTGGAGCTGTTCGGCTTCGCCGAAGCCCGCGGCGAGCTGTATGCCCTGGACCGGCTGGCCCGGGAAAAAGCCATTGAAGGCTGCACCGGGCTGGGTAAGGACCAGCGGGTGTTCATCAACATTCCCGCCCAGGTGATTCATGATCCGCAATTTGCCCCGGGGGCCACGCTGGAGATTCTCCGCCGCTGCGGCATCCAGCCCCGCAATGTGGTGCTGGAGCTGACAGAGCGCAGCTCGATCGAGGATTTTGACACGGCGAAGCTGCTGCTGGAGCACTACCGCAATCAAGGCTATCAGATTGCCATTGACGATGCGGGGGCAGGCTATTCCTCCCTGCAGGCCATCGCGGAGCTGAAGCCGGATTTCATCAAGGTGGACCGGTCTCTGATAGAGAATATCCATCTGGACAAAATGAAGGAAACGCTGCTGGAGATCTTCGTTTCCTTCGCCCGGAAGATGAGCATCCGGATTATTGCGGAGGGGATTGAATGCTGGGAGGAGCTGCAGAAGCTGCGTCAGCTGGGTGTCCATTACGGGCAGGGTTATCTGTTGGGATATCCGCGCCCGGGACAGGCGGAGCTGCCGGAGGAGATTGTCTCCAAGGTGAAACGGATCAGCTATCTCCAGAGCCAGGACCGGGTAATGCAGATCGGGGCGCTGGCCTCGCCGGCCAGCAGCTACGATAGCGGGACGCCGATTTCCGTGATCGCGGATTATTTTAACCACAACGAGCATGTGCAGGGAACTGTCATTTTGGATAAGGGGAAGCCAGTAGGGTTGGTGATGCGTGAACGGCTTTTTCAGCAGCTGGCCGGCAGATACGGGGTCTCGCTATATTGGAGCAGGCCCATCAGCCAGCTGATGGACCGTGCGGCATTGATTGTGGACGAGATGCTGCCTGTTGAGTCCGCTTCCCAGATGGCTATGGCCCGGGAGATGAAGCGCCTGTATGACCTGGTGATTATTACTACGGGAGAGAAGCTCCTGGGGGTGGCATCCATCCGCTCCATCCTGGAGAGCATCACCAACGAGCGGATGGAGAATGCCCGGGTGGCCAATCCGTTGACCGGCCTTCCCGGCAATACCCAGATCAGCCGCGAGCTGAACCGGCGGATTCTGGACAGCTCGAAGTTCGTAGTGGTTTATGCGGATTTGGATCATTTCAAGTGGTATAATGACCGGTTCGGCTTTCAAAAAGGGGACGAGATGATCCAGCTGACGGCGGATGTGCTGCAGCAATCCGTCTCCGCATGCGGGCATCCCCGGGATTTCGTCGGACATATTGGCGGGGATGATTTTATTGTTTTGTCGCAAACTCGGGAGCCGGAGCAGCTGTGTGAGGAAATTATCCGCCGCTTCAAGCTGGGAGTGGAGCTGCTGATGGAGGATGTGGGGGAATGGGGGACGGTAACGGACCGGAACAACCGCCCTGTGGAGGGAGGCGGCTTGCATCTGTCCTTGTCTTTGCTGATTTGTGAGTTCCGGGAACGGATCACGCTGGACCAAATTTCCGAGACGGCTGCCGCCTTGAAGAAGAAGGCCAAGTCCGCTGCGGGAAGCCTTTACGTAAAGGCCTATCTGTAGCTGGCTTTCCTCCGTTACAGCTCGAACAACGCCAGGAGTTCTTCCATATTTTCCACGACGTCAATTCTCGTATTGCCCACCTTGCGGCGGAAATGCTTCTGCTTGCGTCCGGAGCGGAACCAGACGGCATTCATATGGACATGCACCGCACCCAGCACATCCTTGGTCCAGGAATTGCCCACCATCACCGCCTGATTGGGGCGGACGCCCATCCGTTCCAGCGCGTGACGGAAGATGAGGGGATCGGGCTTGCGGCTGCCCAAGGCGCCGGAGAAAAACATATTCTCCTCCCGGATGGGAGGGAGCTGGCCGGCCGCCCGTAGACGTGCGGTCTGTTTGGTCTGGATGCCGTTGGAGATCACACCCAGCCGGTACTTCTGGGACAGGGCGGACAAGGCCTTGTCCGCACCGGGGAATAACACCGGAGACCGCTCCTGGGCTTCCGCCACCTTGCCGAAAAAACCCTCCAGGGCGGTTTCTCCCAGGCTGAGCCCATGTTTTTTGAGGGCCGCTGCCAAAGCCGCCGGATTGCGCTTCACCTGCTCACTCCAGAAATCCCGCCGGCCGCCGGGGGGACGCAGCGCTTTTTGCTCCGCCTGAAAGCTGGTCCAGATGTCCTGCCAGTCCGCCGAATCCTCTCCACGGGACAGCCTTCCCGAAAAATCCTCCCATACGCTCCGGAACGCCTGCTTGAAGGAATTGGCCGGGTCCAGCAGCGTTTCGTTCACATCAAAGAAAACCACCTTGATCCGCTCCGGCGTGAAGGAAGCTTTATGCATCTTCGTCTCACCGCCTTTCTATAACCAGCATATGCGCCAGCGGCCTGTATTATTTGAAGGGAAGCGGATTTTGGGCAAATCAAAAACATCCCCCAAATGAACAAGACCGTTGCGGCGGCAGCGGTCTTGTCAGCGGGAGAGGCCTGTGGTTTGTTCCTGAGCGGTTGTGGGGGCGGGGGCGGTTTGAAGAGCTCCAGGTCGGGGATATGCAGGGCGCCGGCAATCCGTTCGCCTTCCATCACCAGCACCGGGTCCCGGCGTTGGATTTTGTGGCGGCGTTTCGCCTGCTGAAGCACCTCTTCGGGATCAGCGTGAAGCTCGGTTACCAGGGAAGGGGTGGACATCATGGTGTGGACCGGCTGACGGAGCAGAAAGGCCATATTGCGGCTGGCGGTCAGCAGGTGGAAAAAGCGGTTGTACACAATCACGCCGGCCGGGTGTCCTACCCGGTCGACAACGGCCAAGCAGCCGGCGTCGGGGTAGCGGAACATCAGCGCTTCGGCCTGGGCACAGGGTTCGGAAAGCCCGATTTGTGGAATGGGGCGGAGAATGCCGGTTATCTTGCCGGTGTTGCGCATGGGGGTTCATCTCCTTGGGATTGTGGTGTAGGGTGTGCTGCCTTCATTGTACCGTCCCTCCGTTAAGCGATAAGCCGGATATGGTCAAGGCGGTGTAAAGTTTATTCGGAGCCGCCTATTGGGGGGAGGGGAGCGAGGGGGCGCGAAGAAACAGGCGGTGATGGAAAAAGGTAACCCGAGGTTCGGCGGGAGGAACCGGTGGGCGGCGGATGGACCCCGGGCGTGGTAAAACCAAAGGGGGCGGCGGATGGGAAACGGGTTGTGCTAACCCGAGGTTCGGCGGGCACCTATATGTAAGCGCCATAAAATGTATCTTATTTCGCGGAGAGAGGGGGGGTGGTATGAATAGCGTACATAAAATGTATGCTATTTGGTTTTTGAGAGGCTCCGGGAGCGGTTTTGGAGGCAATAGGATACAAAACATGATTGCTATTTGGGGAAAACCGGCACTTTTTCGCGGATAGCATACATTTGTGGTGCGCTATCATCTGTGGGAGGGGTGGCGGACAGTTTGCTTGTACCTGTTCCATCCGTTATAATGCAGCTTCCGGACAGACCGCGGTTTCGACAGGACTCTTTTTTTGGTATGATAGGATAAGCAAGCAAGAATTGTACTTTTTCGGACGCAAGCATAGATGCGGCCCGCACCCAATCTGCCAGAACGAGGTGTTCACAAAGCGATGTCCAAATTGATCATCATAGACGGCAACAGTATTGCCAGCCGCGCCTTCTACGCGCTGCCCCTGCTTTCCAATTCCCAAGGCCTGCACACCAATGCGGTGTTCGGCTTTACCACCATGCTGCTGAAGCTGCTGGAGGACCACAAGCCCACCCACTTCCTGGTGGCCTTCGACGCGGGAAAGGTCACCTTCCGGCATAAGGATTATGCCGAATACAAGGGCGGCCGGCTCAAAACCCCGCCGGAGCTGTCCGAGCAATTCCCGCTGATCCGGGACATGCTGGAAGCCTTCGGCATCCGCAAATTCGAGCTGGAGGGGTATGAGGCCGACGATATTATCGGCACCCTGACTCTGGCCGCAGCCGAGCTTCCCGGCATGGAGGTTATGGTGGTCACCGGAGATAAGGATATGCTGCAGCTGGCTACCGACCAGGTGACCATCGCCCTGACCCGCAAGGGGATCAGCGAGATGGAGCTGTACGGACCGGAGGAAATCAAGGAGAAATATGGCCTGACCCCCAAGCAGATTATCGATCTGAAGGGGCTGATGGGGGATTCCTCGGATAATATTCCCGGCATTCCTGGCGTCGGCGAAAAAACCGCTCTGAAATTCCTTCATCAATACGGAAGTGTGGAGGAGGTACTTGCCCACGCGGACGAGCTCACCGGCAAGATGAAGGAGAAGGTGAAGGACAACGCGGACAGCGCACGCATGAGCAAGGAGTTGGCTACCATCTTCCGCGAGGTGCCCATGGATCTGGATTGGGACAACATGGGGTATACGGGCAGCGATGCTGCCACCTTGGGTGCAGCCTTCCGCAAGCTGGAGTTCAAGTCGCTGCTGGAGAAGCTTGACCTCTCCGGGACTTCCCAGTCCGAGCCTACAGGGGAAAGCGGGATTGCCGCTGCGGAGCTGAAGGCAACAGTGCTTACCGCATTAAACCTGGGTGAGCTGAAGGATGTATTGGACGGCATCTCGGCAGTCCATGTGGAGGTATACGGGGATAATCCCCATTTGGCCTCTGTTGTGGGAGCGGCATTTTACCATAAGGAGGGCTTCGGGTTCTATGCGCCGTTTGCCGTGCTTCAATCTCCGGAAGCAGACTTCCTGCGGAAGTGGCTGGCTGATCCAGCCGCAGAAAAGAGCATCTTCGATCTGCACCGGGCGGAGCTGGCTCTTCATTGGGCAGGGATTCCGGTGGCAGGCTTCACCTTCGACGTCCATCTGGCCGCCTATCTCCTGGACCCTACGGAATCGACGCTGACCCTGCATGCGCTGGCGGCTAAATACGGTCAGCCCTCCATTCAGGAGGATGAGCAGATTTTCGGAAAAGGCGCCAAATACCATCTGCCCGAGGAGGACAAGGTGGCAGCCCATCTTTGCCGCAAGGCGGCTGCTGTACACGGGCTGACCGGCAGACTCCAGTCCGAGCTGAAGCGGCTGGAGATGAACAAGCTGTATTATGAGCTAGAGCATCCCCTCTCCGGCGTGTTGGCCGGAATGGAGAAGCAGGGAATTCGCACGGATGCGGACAATTTGAAGGAGCTGGGAGCGGAGTTCGCCGCCCAGCTGCAGACGCTTATCGAGCGTGTTTATGAGCTGGCCGGCGGTCCTTTCAACCTTAACTCCCCCAAACAGCTTGGTGAGGTGCTGTTCGAGCGGCTGGGCCTGTCTACCGCAGGTGTAAAGAAGAATAAAACCGGCTTCTCCACCGATGCTGATGTACTGGAGAAGCTCAGCTCCAAACATGAGGTGGTCCGGTACATTCTGGATTACCGCACTTTGGCTAAGCTCCAATCCACTTACGTAGAAGGGCTGCTGAAGGAAATTCGTCCGGAAACGGGGAAGATCCATACCTATTTCCGCCAGACCATTGCTGCTACAGGCCGCCTTTCCAGCCAGTTTCCTAATCTCCAGAACATCCCCATCCGTCTGGAGGAGGGACGCAAGATCCGCAAGGCCTTTGTACCCTCGGAACCCGGCTGGCGTATTCTGGCGGCGGACTATTCCCAGATTGAGCTGCGGGTGCTGGCCCATATCTCAGGCGATGAAAAGCTGATGGATGCCTTCATTCATAATATGGACATTCACACGAAAACCGCCATGGATGTATTCGGCGTAACCGCCGACCAGGTAACCTCCAATATGCGGCGCCAGGCCAAAGCGGTGAACTTCGGGATTGTCTACGGGATCAGCTCCTACGGCCTGTCCCAGAACCTGGACATCGGCCGGATTGAAGCGGACCGTTTTATTGAAACGTATCTGTCCACCTTCCCCGGCGTCCGCCGGTATATGGACGACATTATCAAACAGGCCAAGCGGGACGGTTATGTAACCACCCTGCTGGCCCGCCGCCGGTATCTGCCGGAGATCAACGCCTCCAACTACAATCTGCGCTCCTTCGCGGAGCGGACAGCCATGAACACCCCCATTCAGGGCACTGCGGCGGATATCATCAAGCTGGCAATGGTCCGGATGGCGGAGCGTTTAGTGGAAGAGAAGCTGCAGAGCCGGATGCTGCTCCAGGTGCATGACGAACTTGTTTTTGAAGTGCCGGAGGAGGAACTGCCGGTGATGCGCAAGCTTCTTCCTGAGGTAATGGAATCCGCGTTGGAGCTGAAGGTGCCGCTGAAGGCGGATGTGAACGAAGGCGACAACTGGTACGAAGCGAAATAAACGGGGCCATCCCTGCCAATAGCGAGGAGGAATCACAGGATGCCGGAGCTGCCAGAGGTGGAAACGGTCAAGCGTACCCTGCAAATGCTGGTCAAAGGAAAAACCATTGCTTCCGTCTCCGTGGAGCTGCCGCGGATTATCCGCCTGCCTGGAGAGCCGGAGGAATTCGCCCGGCTTCTGGAGGGGCAGACCATCCGGGATGTGGAGCGGAGGGGGAAGTTCCTCCGTTTCCTGCTGGATGACATGGTGCTGGTCTCCCATCTGCGGATGGAGGGACGGTATGGCGTCTATCCGGCAGAAGCGCCCCGGGAGCTGCACACCCATGTGCTGTTCCATTTTACCGACGGGACGGATCTGCGTTACAAGGATGTGCGTCAATTCGGCACCATGCATCTGTTCCGGACAGGCGAGGATTTGGTGAGTCCTCCGCTGCACAAGCTGGGGCTGGAGCCCCTGGACCCGGCGTTTACGCTGGCGGCCTTCACCGCCCGGATAGCCGGACGGTCCACCAAAATCAAGCCCCTCCTCCTGAATCAGGAGGTCATTGTGGGCATCGGCAATATTTATGCCGACGAAGCGCTTTATACCGCAGGCATCCATCCCGCGAGGACGGCGGACAGCCTGTCTCCAGCGGAGCTGAAGCGGCTGCACCGGGCAGTTGTGGACACCTTGGCCGAATCCGTAGAGGCCGGGGGCTCCTCCATCAAGTCCTATGTAAACGGACAAGGCGAGATGGGGATGTTCCAGCATCAGCTGAAGGCCTACAGGCGCAAGAATGAACCCTGCGGCCATTGCGGCAGGCTGATTGAGAAGACAGTGCTGGCGGGACGGGGCACCCATTTTTGCCCCCATTGCCAGCCTGAAGTGACGCGGCGGATGAAGAAGCTGCGGCGCATCACTGAGCGGCCAACCAGGGAGTAACGCTGTCGCCAAACGGGAAAACCGTTGAAGCGGGGCGGTTATCCAAAGCCGCGCACTATGCCCAAGCCTATGCCATAAGATGAGAGTGATCTGCATATCAACCGGTATGCAGCCACTATCTTATAATGGCTTGGGAGGGGTTTATGGTGCCGCATCTGGTATCCCTGTTGGCGTTGGCATTGGCAGTCAGTTTGGACGGTTTCGGCGTAGGAGCTATGTATGGTCTGCGCAAAATCAAAATACCGGTGTTCTCCGTGCTTATTATTGCGGTGATGTCCGGGCTGGTGTTTTTTGCCGCGATGCAGATCGGCGTGGCCGTCACTGCATATATTCCGGCAAGTGCCGCCAAAACCGCCGGTGCCGTAATTCTCATCGGGCTGGGCTTCTGGGCCGTCATCCAGATGAGAAGAAACGCAGAAGAGGAAGAGGCGGAGGAAACCCTGGCTTCGGCCGACGCTGCCCTGGGGATTTCCGGCGGGACGCAGGAGCAGCTCAAGAACAACGGACAGGAAGCACGGGTGCTCTCCATTGAGCTGAGACGCTTGGGGCTGGTGATCCAGATCCTGCGCACCCCCTCTGCCGCGGACCTGGACCGCTCTGGCGTGATTTCCGCCATGGAGGCCGCATGGCTGGGCTTGGCTTTATCCCTGGACGCCTTCGGGGCAGGGATTGGCGCTGCTTTTATCGGCTATACGCCAGTGTTGACCTCTGCCGTTATTGCCGTCGCCTCCGGGAGCTTCATTCTGGGCGGACTGCGCTTCGGCTTTATGTATTCCAATGTCCAATGGATCAGAAAATTATCGGTCCTGCCCGGCTGCATCCTGATGCTGATGGGACTATTCAGACTGATGTAAATATAGAGGTAATGGAAGTAAACAGGCTTAGCAAGATTAGAATCAACGGGAGTGCGTACCTTATGAATATCGGATTAACCGGAGGCATTGCCTGCGGAAAAAGTACAGTATCCCGGCTGCTGGCCTCCTGGGGAGCCATCATCATCGATGCGGATATTTTGGCCCGGGAGGTAGTAGAGCCCGGCGCCCCGGCGCTGGCAGAGGTGGTCCGGGTCTTCGGACAAGACATGCTCCATGGGGATGGAACGCTGAACCGCAAGCAGCTGGGCAAGGTTGTGTTTGACAGTGAGGCCAAACGCAAACGTCTGGAGGAGCTGCTGCATCCTGCCATTATCCAGCTGATGCAGGAGCGGATAGCGGAGGCGGAGCGTCTTCAGCCGGACAAGCTGGTGGTGGCGGATGTGCCGCTGTTGTATGAAGCGCAGATGGAGGATATGTTCCAGGAGGTGCTGGTAGTGGCGGCCAGCCGGGAGGTTCAACTGGAGCGGCTGATGCAGCGGGACAAGTTAAACGGGGAGGAAGCGGAGCAGCGGATTGATGCACAGATGCCCCTGGAGTGGAAGAAGGAATGGGCGGACACGGTCATTGACAACAGCGGGACGCCGGAGGAGACGGAACAGCAGGTGGAGCAATACCTGCGCAAGAAGGGTTTGGCATGAGAAGCAGGCAAAAGAAACGCTGGTTCGCCCTGGTGCTGCTCCTGCTGGTTCTGGTATTATTCTACCGGAGCGATTGGTTGGGCAGGCTGATGTATCCCATTATGTACCGGGAGCAAATCAATCAGGCTGCCGCCGAAGCGCAGTTGGATCCGCGTTTGATCGCGGCAGTGATCCGGGTGGAAACCAATTACCGTCCCAGTGCGGAATCCTACAAGGGTGCAGTGGGCATGATGCAGATTATGCCACCTACCGCCAAGTCCATTTTGCAGGAGCGGGAATTTGAAGGGCTGTCGTTGAAGGATATGGAGGAGCCGGAGGTCAATATCCGGGTGGGCACCTGGTATTTGGCCATGATGCTCAAGAAGCATGACCAGGATGTGGTGAAGGCGGTAGCCTCGTATAATGCGGGCCCGGCGAATGTTTCGGATTGGCTGGAAAAAGGGATCTGGGACGGCACTCTGCAAACGGTTGATCAGATTCCCTTCGGAGAGACAAGCCGGTATGTCCGCAAGGTGATGTATTATTACCATAAGTACCAGGAGCTTTACGAGTAACCGCGGGTATAACCGGAAGAAGCACCGGAAGCCGCTTCCTTGTGGGGAAGGACCTCCGGTGCTTCACCGGGCTTTACTTATAAAGCCGTTGTTGCATTATTTGCCGGAAAGAGTTTGTTCTGCGATTTGTACCAGCTTGCGGGTGATGTGGCCACCAATCGCGCCAGTGTCGCGAGTAGCCATGTTGCCATAGTACCCGTCTTGCGGGATGGCAATACCCAGCTCTTGAGCCACCTCATATTTCATTTGGTCCAGAGCTTTGTTGGCTTGGGGAACTACCAGTGTGTTGCTGTTGCGGGATTGTCCTGCGCCCATGTGTGTTCACCTCCTTGTCGGTTGGTAATGCTATTGTGTGTCGAAGACCGCAGCTTCAACCAAGGGAACCGCTGGAAAACAACATGCGGATTGCAAACTGCGAAGAACCGGGAGGGGAAAAACAATGAAATGTCCTTATTGCGATTATGCGGGCACCAAGGTGCTGGATTCCCGGGCGGCCAACGAAAACAAATCCATCCGCCGCCGCAGGGAATGCGAGAAATGCGGAAAGCGGTTTACGACCTTCGAGATGGTGGAGGAAACTCCGCTGATGGTGATTAAAAAGGACGGCAGCCGTGAGGAGTTCAGCCGCGAGAAGGTGATGCGCGGACTGATCCGGGCCTGCGAGAAACGCCCGGTGTCTGTGGAGCAGCTGGAAGCGCTGGTTTCTGAGGTGGAGCTGCAGCTGAGGACCACGGCCCAGGCGGAGGTGGAAAGCCGCAGCATCGGCGAGCTGGTGATGCAGGAGCTGTATCCGGTTGACGAGGTGGCGTATGTGCGCTTCGCTTCCGTATACCGCCAGTTCAAGGACATCAATATGTTCATGAAGGAGCTCACCCAGATTCTCATGAAACAGCCGCAGGAAAATAAGTAAGGGAGCCCCCGCGGCGGTTGGTCGTTTTGCGGGAGCCGCGCCGGGTAGAGCCGGTTCGGAGGGAACCATAGGTACAGGGATTGCCATTTTTGAGGTGTCACGTCACAATCAAGTAGCAAACATCGAAGGACTTCTGCCTGAATATCAGGCGGGGTCCTTTTTTTCTTGGAGCCTGCTCCCGGAGCCAGCCAACGGGTTTACACACGAGCCACCTGCGGGTTTGCACACGGAACCTGCCAACGAACTTGCACACGGAGCCTGGCCAACCATCATTGAGCTAACGGACTGAGCGAGCGTTATTTTACAGAAATCCGGTGATTTTCCATTTTGGCGGACACAGAAGCCGTTATTTGCGGGAAAAGTGGACGGGTGGAAGTAAAATGAGGTGAATAGCGTACCGTGTGTCCGCGAAATGACGAGAAAGCAGCATTTTGGCAAAATAACGCCCTCTCGGTCCGTAAGCAAATTCAAAAGTATAAGTTTACTTTACTTTTGTTAAATTATATTTTATTATATTGATGGGGGGAGGTATACAATTGGAGAAAAACACAGATTTCATCATCAACAAAGTATATGAGTACCGAGTGTTGAGACGGCTGTCCCAAAGTGAGCTGGCCCAAGCGGTAGGGGTGTCCAAACAAACGATTTTCGTCATGGAGAAGAATAACTATTCCCCCTCACTTCTGTTGGCTTACCGGATTGCGGAATTTTTCGGGGTGCGGATTGAGGATATTTTTTCATACGAAAAAGGAGGAGGAGGAGAAGCATGATTGAGTATTTGGACCATTGGCTGGAGGTCAGCGGCAACTTTAACCTCTTTGTGGGAGTAGTCGCGGCTGTGGCATTGCTGAGTGCGGCTGCTTACACTTATTTTTTTACCAAAATTGGAAAGACCGATGAATACGGCCTGAAAATCCGGCTGAGCGTAACCAATTGGATGTTTAGTTCTTTGATGGGGATGCTCGTCCTGTTTGTGCTGTTGGTGCCGCAGCATACAGAGCACTTCCGGCAGCTGCTGCTTTTATGTTTTTCCGTGACCGCACTGGTGGGCGCTGTATCCGCAGGGTATTTCTATGTGAGGGATTTCAAGAGCTAAATGCTTGAGCAAACGGACGTCAGAGCAGCCCCATGGGGAGCTCCGGCGTTTTTATTTTTTTGTGGAGGGGTTCTTGTAGAGGATTTTGCCCCCTGATAATGGAAATGTGAATCTGCCCGGCTTCGGCGCACCGGATTATAATCAGGGTGTAATCCAATAGAACGATACATGGGAGGTCCCGTCCAATGAAAAAAGCTGTAACGCTTGCCTTGAGCACCGTGCTCGCCTCTGCCGCGGTACTGGCCGGCTGTGGCGAAGACAAAGACTCCGCCGCACCATCCGCTGCTGCAACTGCCGCCGCCAGTACTGCCGCGACGGCTTCGCCGCAAGCTTCCACTGCGCCTAAAGCCGAACCCTTCACCGTTTCCCTGCGCCACATCCAGATCGGTGAAGCCCAGAAGTTCCGCAAGGCCATTCTTGATGATGTGGTGAAGAAGACTCAGCAGGATGTGCCCGGTTTGACCCTGCAGCTGGACGGCGTGGAGGACCAGGTGAACCGCTTCACCAAGCTTCCGGCGGAGATGGCGGCCGGCAACCCGCCGAAGATATTCGACCTGTTCGGCGGTGCCGGGGATGCGCTGAAGTATGCCAAGGCCGGACGTCTCCTGGACCTGACCCCCATTCTGAAGGAGTTGGGCATTGACTCCAAGTTCATCAACCTGAACCAGTTTACCCTGGACGGCAAGGTTTACGGGTTGCCTATCGGCGGTAATACGGAAGGGTTCTTCTACAATAAACCTCTGTTCGAACAAAATGGCATCAAGGTTCCCGCCACCTGGGAGGAGCTGGAATCCGCAGCCGCCAAGCTGAAGGAAAAGGGCATTATCCCCTTTGCCATGGGCTCCAAGGGTGCATGGGTACCCAACATGCTGCTGAATACGCTGATCGGCCGGTATGCCGGACCGGATTCCATTGAAGGTTTCGCCACCGGGAAAAAGGCATGGAATGCTCCCGAAGTTGTATCCGCTTTTTCCAAATATGAGGAATGGGTCAAGAAGGGCTACTTCACCAAAGGTGAGCTGGGGATGGAATACCCGGAAATGCTTAACCAGTTCCTGACGGGCAAAGGCGCCATGATGTTCGACGGCAGCTGGCGGTCCTCTGTGTTCAAGGACCAGGCTCAAGCAGGCGACCTGACCAACAAGGTAGGCTACTTCTCCATGCCGCCGGTAACAGGTGGGATGGGCGACCAAACCTTCATCAACGGCAACTACGCCAACGGCTACGGCTTCTCCTCCAACCTGAAGGCGAATGAGCTGACAGCGGTGAAGGCGTTTATCAAGAATTTGTACAATGACGACATGCAGCTCCGTGGACTCCTGGAGGATGGTGTGCTACCGTCCATGAAACTCTCTGCCGATGCCCTGGGTAAGGTGCAGGACCCGCTGGTGAAGTCGGTTATGGATATTGTGAACAAGGCCGGAGGCGCCTTCTCCCACTTCGACTCCACCATCCAGTCCGAGGTGTATAAGGAAACCGAAACGCAAATCCAGAAGCTGATCTCCGGAGGCGCAACCGCCAAACAAGTCACCGACAAACTGGATCAGGTGCAAAAGCAAGCCAACTCCAAATAAAGGACGCCCATCATGAAGCAGACTCTCCGCAACCCGGCCATTTATGTCTTGTTGGTGGCGCCGGCACTGGCTTTGTACTGCCTGTTCTTTGTCTATCCCATGCTGAGCTCCTCCTTCTATGCCTTCACCGACTGGAACGGGCTGGAGCAATACAAGTTTGTGGGATTCGGGAATTTTATCAAAGCCTTCGGGGATCCGGATTTCCACAAAGCCATCATGAATAATCTCTACTTTATCCTGTTTTCGGTAGGCGTCCAGGTGCCGCTGATTATCTTCCTGGCTATTCTTATCAGCGGCGTCCGGCGGCTGCAGCGCTTCTATAAAACCACGGTGTTCATTCCGTCCATCCTGTCCACCTCCGTTATCGGGATTCTCTGGGGCTTCATCTATGAACCGGAAATCGGACCGCTGAATAAGCTGCTTGGCCTGTTCGGCGTGGAGCCGATCTACTGGCTGGCGGAGGGGAAATGGGCCATGCTGGCGGTGCTGATCACCAATGCCTGGCAGTGGATCGGCTTCTACATCGTGCTGGTGCTGGCCGCGATTCTGGCTATTCCCCGGGAAATCGGCGAAGCGGCGGAAATCGACGGCGCCGACGGCTTCAAACGGGCCTGGTATGTCACCGTGCCTCTGATCCGCCCCATTATCTCCGTAGTGGTGATGCTCTCCATCGCCGGGGCGATGCGGGTGGTGGATATTATCCTGGTGATGACCAAAGGAGGACCGGTGGGAGCCACGGAGGTCATGGCCTCGTACCTGGTGAACCAGGCCATGGGCGTGAATCCCAGCTATGGCTTCGGCACCGCCATCTCGCTGATCATTTTTGCCTTCGCCTTGGTGCTGACCGCCCTGTACCAGCTTACAATGGGGCGCGCCATGGAAGGGAGGGACAGCGAATGACAGCTGCAGGTGCAAGGCTCAAGCGTATGCTGCCCCATGTGGTCCTGCTGGTGTATGTGGCGGTTATCCTGTTTCCCTTTGTGTTTGTGGTATTTTCCTCTCTGAAAAAAAGCAATATCGAAATCGCCAACCACCCTTTTGCGTTTCCCACAGATCTGTACTTCCAGAATTATGTGCAGGCTTGGGTGAAGGCCAAAATCAGCGTTTATTTCTTCAACAGTCTCTACCTGTCCTTTGCCTCCGCTGCGGCGGGAGTGCTGCTGGCGGCAGCCTGCGCCTTCGCTGTCACCCGGATGAAGCTTCTGCGCACCAGCCGGATTTTGTACCAGTTTGTGCTGCTAGGAATGCTTATTCCAGGCAACGTCTTGTTCATCGCCCAGTACATTCTGGTGATGCGGATGGGGATTCTGAACACTCATTGGGCCTTGTTTCTGCCTTATACGGCGGGAGCCATACCCATGAGTGTGCTGCTCATCGCCGCCTTCATGAAATCGGTGCCCGATGAGCTGGAGGAAGCGGGGATTATGGACGGCTTAAGCGCGCTGGGGCTGTTTGCCCGGATTGTGCTGCCAGTCAGTCTGCCGGTGCTGGTGACGGTGTTTATCGTGAATTTCCTTGGGGTGTGGAACGAATATTTGCTGGCGAATTTCTTCATCAGTAAGGACTCGCTGAAAACCCTGCCCACCGGCATGGTGGGGTTCCGGGACTCTTTTCAAACCAACTACGCCTTGATCTGCACCGGAATTGTCTACAGTGTGTTGCCTGTCCTGATCCTCTATGGCTTCCTGCAGGAGAAGATCATCGAAGGGATTACCGCAGGCAGCGTGAAGGGGTAAGGCAGGTTGGAAACAAGCTCCAGAGCGGGAGGACTTTCGGGGTTGGCTGGTGAATATGTAATGCATGGAGGAAGAGATGGAAATCAATAGGATACTCTTCCGGACGGACAGGGTTTAAGGCATGCTTGCAGCACGGCCCGAACCGAACCAACAGGGATTTCACAGGCAGGAGGAGCGCATATGACGTTAAGAGGCAAGCTGTTCGGTGCGTTTCTCCTCTGTTTTATCCTGCCTTTGTCGGTGCTTGGCGTTCTGGGCTACCATCTGCTCAGCGGTATTATCGAAGAAAAGTATGCGCAGCAATCGGAGCTGACGCTCCGGGCATTAAGCCAAAGCGTCAGCTTCAGCTTTATGGAGATGGATAAGGTGACGGACAGCACGGTGGCCAGCGAATCCCTTCAGGATGTGCTGAACAACCGCTCCGACAGCGGCAAGGACATCGACAAAATCGACTACCTGGAGCTGAACAAGGTGCAGCGGAGCTTCCGGGAGCTGCTGGTGAACCATCCTTCTGTGAGCTACGCGTTTATGTATACCTTTGAAAACAGCAGAATCAATCAGATTTTCACCAAGGAATCCTTCTCCGCTATGCCCTTCGGCCACTTCAAGGCAGAGCCTATATACCAGGAGGCGCTGCACCGGCAAGGGCTGCCCCTGTGGGTCGGGCCCGGCGAATATCCGGAGGTAACGGGGAGCGGGACGGAGTTCACCCAGATCCGGGTGGTGAAGGATATTCTGACGCTGTCGGATAAGGGAATGCTTTTGGTGCAAATGAAAAACTCCGGGCTGGAAACGGTGTTCCGCCATTTCCGCTTTAAGGAGGAGCAGTACGCCACCCGCTTCCTGATCGTATCAGGGAGTGGGTTAGTGTTTTTTGACAGCAGCGGCGGGGCTGTGGATGGTCGGCAGCTGAAGGAGCTGACCGACTATCGCCATCTGGAGGGCGGGGAGGCGTACCAGACCGGCAGAACCCGGTTCGAGGGGCATGACAGTCTGCTGGCCAGTGTGGAGCTGGGGGTGGAGGATTGGCGTCTGGTTTCCGTTACTTCGTGGGTGTCCCTCTCCCGGGAGGTGATGCTGTATGCCCGCTGGTTGGGTGTGCTGCTGCTGGTTTGCGCCTTCTCGGCGGTGCTGTTCCTGCTGTTCTTCAGCAACCGGGTGACCCGCCAGGTGATTCAGACGGTGAAGTTCATGCGGATGGTGGAGCGGGGCGATCTGTCGGCGCGGCTGCCGGAGGTGGGATCGGATGAAATGTCGCTTTTGGCAAAAGGCTTCAACAGCCTGGTGTCCCGGGTGGCGGAGCTGCTTCACGAGGTCATGCGCCAGCAGGAGCGCAAGAAGCTGGCGGAGCTACAGGCGCTGCAGGCTCAGATCAAGCCTCATTTCCTGTTTAATGCGCTGGAGTCTATTAATATATTGGCGGTGCAAAATCAGGGCCGGAAGGTCAGCCAGATGGTGGCCCGGCTGGGCAATCTGCTGCGGATCAGCATCCAGCAGAAGGATGTGATTACGGTGGAGCAGGAGCTGCAGCATCTGACCAGCTATCTGGAGATTCAGAAGTTCCGCTTCGAGGAGCTGTTCGATTACCAGATCGACGTGCCGGAGGAGCTTCTGCGCTGCACCATGCCGAAGCTGTCCCTGCAGCCGCTGGTGGAGAACAGCATCCAGCACGGGTTCGAGGGCATCGGGTATATGGGCAGCGTCCGGATCAGGGCGGAGGTCGAGCAGGGGCGTCTGGTGTTCTGGGTGGAGGATAACGGCATCGGCATGGAGCCGGGCAAGCTGGCGGCCTTCCAGTATGAAGGCCAACGGGGAGGAACACATGAGGACCTGCCGGAGACGGGGGAGCGGCGGGGGCTGGGTGTCTGCAACGTAGCGGACCGCATCCGCATCGGCTACGGGTTGGCATACGGGCTGTTCATCTCCAGCAGCCCGGGAGGGGGCACCGTGATCAAGCTGGTGCTGCCGCTTAGCGATCACCCCGGTCCAGGCCAAGGGCCGGATGGGGTGTGAGGGCCTCGTGCACGGACCAGCATTGGAGCTAACGGACTCCACGGACGCTATTTGGCGCAAAATTGGCTTTTTGACAAACGAACGGACTCCAGCGACGCTATTCACACCCATTTGCCGGTTTTCGGCATTCCAGGTGGCTAATAAGCGCCGCTGTGTCCGTTAGATTCGTGGAGCTGGCCATTTTGGCGGAATAAGGGCGCTGGTGTCCGTTAAAAGTTGCGACGACAGACTCCGTTCCAGCAGCACCGCCAGCTTTCGCCTACCAATAGCCGTCTAGGTTCCAATCCCAGTTCCTGCAGCCCACCCGCTGACCTTAAAACCTCAGCAGTGTGCGGCCAACAAGTAATATAAACTAACTAAAATCCCAGGATGGCGCCCGGCATATGACGCAGACGGCATATTTGGAGGTGGAGGAAGAGATGAGGCTGAAGGCACTGCTGGTGGATGATGAGGCCAAAATCCTGGAGAATCTGCGCCAGGTGCTGCCCTGGCAGGAGATGGACATCGAAGTGGCCGGAACCGCCGGCAATGGGCTGCAGGCCTTGGAGCAGGTGAAGCTCCTGCATCCCGATCTGATTCTCTGCGACATCCGGATGCCGGTAATGGACGGAATCGCCTTCCTGGAGTCGCTGGCCGGAACGGATTGCCGGGCGGAGGTGGTGATGCTGACCGGCTACCAGGACTTCGAATATGCCCGTTCGGTGATCCGGCTGGGCGTGAAGGATTACATCCTGAAGCCCTTCGACTATGACGAGCTGACCCGGGTGATCGGCAAGCTGGCTGACGCTATCCGGCGGGACCGGATGGAGCGGACCAGCGAGGAGCAAATGTTCGGGCAGGCGATGGAGCTGGCGTATGAGAAGCTTTTGTACGATATGATCATGGATTACGGCGCGGTGATTCCCCATGACATGGTCGGGGATGATCTGGAAGGGCTGGAGCGGGTGCGTTATTTTATGCTGCTGGCGGATATCCATGAGTATGCCCGGCAATACCGGCTGGCCTCCGAGCAGAACCGGAAGCTGTGGAATTTTGCCATCCGCAATGTGTTGAAGGATACGCTGGCTATGAAGGGCTGCCGCCATGCCGTTCTGCAAACCCGGGAAGGGGAATGGTGCATTCTGGTGGAGCGGCGGCTGGGGGACGGGGAAATCAGCGAAGTGGAAGGCCGCAGGCTGGCGGAAGAATTGCAGGAAAGTGTGCGGACGCATGTCAAGATTGGGCTGGCCTTCGGCATCTGCCTGGCAATGCTGGGGATGGAGGAGCTGCCCCGGGCGTTCCGGTCCTTGCAGCGCAGTGTTCATTTGGCGGAGGAGCAGGATTGCTCCGTGGTGGTGTACCGGTTGGGCGAAGGCAGCGAAACGCGGCGCAGCGCCTTGTGGGAGAATATCGCCGAGCTGGTGTCGGCGTTGAAGATTTGTGACCGGGTGCAGGTCCGGGAGAAGCTGGTTTGTGTGAACCAGCAGTTGGGAGCATTGGCGGGACAGTCCCTGGCCCATGCGGAAAAGCTTGCGTACTTCATTGTGCTCCATCTGCTGCGGGAAATGCGTGGGTTGGATGTGCTGTCCGCGTCCCAGGAGCATGAAATTTGGACCTTAATGGAGCAGGCGGACCGGGTGAAGGATCTGCTGGAGGTGGTGGAGCGGATTGTGGACGACAGTTTATCCACCGCCATGAACAAAA
This sequence comes from Bacillota bacterium, assembly GCA_023388055.1. Lineage (GTDB taxonomy): Bacteria > Bacillota > Bacilli > Paenibacillales > NBRC-103111 > Paenibacillus_AR. The sequence goes on from JAEWGW010000025.1 coordinate 560,319, forward strand.
AATCCGGCGACATGCTGATGCATGCGGCCAAGGATTACATTCACCGCAACCTTTCTCGGGATATTAGCGTGGATGAGGTAGCAGGTGCGCTTGGCATCAGCTCCAGCTATTTCAGCCTGCTGTTCAAGCAGCGGTATGGCGTGACCTTCGTGGAGTATGTTACCACGGAGCGGGTGGAGCTGGCGAAGTCTCTTTTGGCGCTGACGGATAAAAGTGTTACGGAAATCTGCCGGGCCGTGGGGTATTCGGAACGGCGGTATTTCAATAAGGTGTTTCAAAAGCTGACAGGGGAGCTACCCTCGGAGTACCGGGAGGCGCGGAAGGCGGTTGGCCAGGGGAGTGGCAGAGAAAAAAGCTGACAGGACGTGATAATGACATGAGGGAAAATAGGCTGACGGACGACGCTGCGTCCCTGCAGGAGCTTGCGGTATGGTCGCTCCGGCAAAAGCTGGGGCAGATGGTGATGTGCGGGTTTGACGGGACTGCCCCGTCGGAGAGCATTCTCCGGTTGATCCGGGATTACCGGGTAGGGGGCGTAATCTACTTCCGTCGGAATATCGGGATGGTTGGTGAGGTGGCAGAGCTGTCCCGGAGCCTGCGGGAGGTTCATGATGCTTTGGGCGGGCCGCCGCTGTGGATTGCGGTGGATCAGGAGGGCGGCATGGTGGCCCGGATCGACCGGGATGCGGCGGTGGTGCCCGGCAACATGGCCTTGGGGGCGGCGGGGAAGCCGGAGTATGCGTATGAAGCAGCCCGGATATCCGGTGTGGAGCTGCGTCAAATGGGGATTAATCTGAATTTTGCCCCTTGTGTGGATGTGAATAATAATCCGGCTAACCCGGTGGTGGGGGTGCGTTCCTACGGGGAGGACCCGGAGCTGGTTGCGGCGTTGGGAGCGGCTGCGGTTCAGGGATTTCAGGAGGCGGGTGTAAGCGCTTGCGCCAAGCATTTTCCCGGACATGGGGATACTGCGGCGGATTCCCATCATGAGCTGCCGCTTGTGCCGCATAACCGGGAACGGCTGAAGCAGGTGGAGCTGCCGCCGTTCCGGAGGGCAATTGCCGCCGGTGTGGACGCGGTAATGACGGCGCATGTGCGGTTTCCCGCATGGGAACCCGGCGGTGTGGCTGCTACGTTATCCCCCGCTATCTTGAGCGGACTGCTGCGGGAGGAATTAGGTTATGACGGGGTTGTGGTCACCGACTGCCTGGAGATGAATGCCATCTCCCAAACAGTGGGCGTTGGCCGGGGAGCTGTGCTGGCGATAGCGGCGGGAGCGGATATGGTGCTGGTCAGCCACAGGGAGGACCGGCAGGTGGAGGCGTTGGAGGCGCTGTATGCAGCGGCGTTGAGCGGAGAGCTGCCCATGGAGCGGATCGATGAAGCGGTGGCACGCATTGTGCGGGCCAAGCTGCGCCGGGAGGAAGCATGGTGGCAGGCAGAAGCGGATGGAGTGGGGGCAATTGGCTGCAAAGAGCATGTGGCGTGGGTAGAGGAAACGGCGGAGCGCTGCGTTACCTTGGTCCGGGCGGAGCCCGGAGTGCTTCCTCTGCGCGGGGATGTGCCGACGCTGGTGATTTGGCCGGAGGTGCGGCGGAGCACCGAAGTGGATGAAGTCATTCCCCAGGAGCTCACCCTGGGGAGGACGTTGGCTCCGTATGTGGCGGATATGTGCGAGATGGTCATCGGCACGGAGCCAACGGCGGCGGAGCAAGCGGCTGTGCTGGCGGCGGCGCGGGGCGGCCGCCTGCAGATTGTGGCGGGCGTGTACAACGCCGCCTTTGCTCTGGGGCAGGCCAGCCTGGTGCAGGCGCTGGCTGCTTTGCCCGGCGCCACGGTCACCGCGGTGGCGCTGCGCAATCCCTATGACCTGCTGGCGATGCCGCAGGTCCATGCGTATGCGGCCTGCTACGAAAACAGGCCGCCGATGCTGTTGGCCGCCGCCAAGGTGCTGGCGGGCCGGGTGGCGCCGCAGGGCAGGCTGCCCGTCAGCCTGTCGGCGGAGTACCCCGCGGGCTGGGGGATGGACAGTCTGCCATAACCGGCAGCTTCAAGTGTGGACACGCCGGATGCGGTTTCATCGAGGAGTGGGGATGAAGCCCCCCGATTGTGGGAAACGCCGGGCTTGTACAGGGAATTTCCACTCATCGAGGAGTGGGAATGAAGCCCCCCGATTGTGGGAAATGCTGTGTTTGTGCCGGCATTTTCACTTTTGGCGGTGGTCGCTGGACCGCAGCTGATTCTAACGGCGGTGAGCGCCGCTATTTCCGGTATAATAGCCCTTTTGAAAATCTAACGGAAGCAGCCGCCGCTATTTGTTCCTTTTGAAGCAGAAAATGGGGTAAAAGGGCCAAATAACGGCGCTGGCCGCCGTTAGAAAAAAACGGATGGTGAAATCGCCGAAATAACAGCTGTAGCTTCCGTTAGAAAAAAACACCAGCAAAACACTGGGGGGCGGAAAGGCGAGCTGCTGGTCATTTTCACGAAAGCAGGTGGCCCCTTATGGTTAAGGTAATTCCCTAACAGAAGAGAGTGAAAACGCTAAAAAACCCTCTTGCCTTTTGCAAAAAGCCTATGTATAATTAGTTCTTGTCCGGCAGAATTACCGGAAGCTACGGGGCCTTAGCTCAGCTGGGAGAGCGCATCGCTGGCAGCGATGAGGTCAGGGGTTCGATCCCCCTAGGCTCCATAATGAATAACAAAGAAGAAGCCAACTTGTAATGGGTTGGCTTCTTCTGGTGCTGAAAGCCGGGGAGAACCCATGATAAAGGGGTGCCAAAGGAGCGCTGGAGCGAATTTGAAAGCCTAGGAACGCCCGGCAGGCATCATAAATCCTTCGTGGAACAGTTGAAATAGCTAACGTTCGTTTAATGACGTTCACGAGACGGATTGGTATTACAGCTATGTAACAACGGCCTCCCAGTTTGGAATCGTGGAAGGCTACGAAACAGGCGATCTCGGACCGATGGAGCCCATTACACGCGAGCAGGCGATGGTCATGATCGCAAGAGCGATGAAGATTGCAGGTTTGAACGGCCTCCAAACGAGCGAAGTGAGCAAAGCCCTGGCACCGTTCACAGATGTGGGTGAAATTGCTGAATGGGCGCGCATAGCATCGCCGGATGCATTCAAGCCGGACTTGTTTCGGGCAGAAGCGATGGAATCATTTCACCGAAGGCTACAATAACAAGAGCTGAGGTAGTGACTATCGTAACCAATCTGCTGCAAAAGGCAAAATTGATTTAATTCTGTAAAGGCTGCCCCAAGGTCTGGATTAAAGACCGAAGGGCGGCTTTTTCATTTTGAAGCAAAGTTACGATTACAACAACCTATCCATTTGTTGGTATATCCAATATAATAAGGATGGTCGGTAGATTCATAGATGCAAGGGAGGAAGTTAATGTGAGAGAAATTATTATTATTCAACACTGTCAATCAGAGCATCACGTAAATAATATGTCAGGCGGATGGACAGATACTCCTCTTACTGATTTGGGGAGAAAGCAAGCTGAACGCATTGGAGTTAGACTTGAAAAAATGATTAATCGTGACGAATTTACTATATACGCTTCCGATTTGTTAAGAGCCAAGCAAACGGCAGAAATTATTGGAAGAAAGCTAGAATTAGCGGTACATGAAGAGGATCAGCTTAGAGAAATTAATACAGGAGAGGCTGCAGGAAAAACTAAAGAATGGGCCAGACAAAATAGAAATCCTAGAACTAGCGATGGTTTTGATATAGACTATCAGCAATTTCCAGGTGGTGAAACATACAGGGAATTTTATAACCGGGTATGTAATTGTATGACAAGACTGTACAACTCGGAGGAAAAGAACTTATTAATTTCAACTCACGGTGGAACAGTGGGGTTTATTACAGCATGGTGGATGGGTTTCAAACCCGAGATGCTATCAAGCTCCTGTTTCATTGCATCGGTGGGCAGCTTATCCATACTCCAGGCGAACGGTTATCAACAGCATGTTTAAAAGGTCTTTAATGATACTTGCCATTTATCTGAAATGAAATATTAGGGAGCAGACGATGTCAACTAACCCCATATTCAATACCATTGTCAGCAAGGAGCCCATAACAAAAGGATGGTCGGTAGATAAAAAGTACTGCGTCACTACAACAGACGGAACCAGATATTTACTCCGTGTTTCTCCGCCTTCTATGTATGAATCAAAGAAAAAGTTGTTTTCCATGATGGAACAGATTGCTGCGCTTCGTATTCCCATGTGCGTTCCGATAGAATTTGGCTTGTGTGACGACGGTGTTTACTCTATGCAGAGTTGGATTAATGGAGTAGATTTACAATCCATCATGCCTCTATCCTCTAAAACCTTGCTCTCTGAAACGGAGCAGTATACGTTGGGAGTGCAGGCAGGAAAAATCGCAAAGAAAATACACACCCTCCCCATTTCGAAACCAGATGAGGAATGGGCAGTATGCTTTAACCGCACAATAGACGCCAAAATTGAGGAATATCATACATGCGGCTTGAATATTGAGGGTGACACCCATATGTTTGATTATATTGAAGAAAACCGCCATCTCTTGAAGAATCGTCCTCAATGCTTTCTGGTCGGTGATTATAATGTGATCAACATGATGTATGAAAAAGGTGATTTGAGAATCATCGATTTTGAACGTTTCGATATCGGCGACCCATGGAATGAATTTAATTGTATCGTTTGGAGCGCAATGGCCAGCCCTCATTTTGCAACAGGACAAATCCATGGTTATTTCAACGGTGAACCGCCCATGGACTTTTTTAGATTGCTTGCACTTTATATCGTAATTCTGGTGCTTTCCTTACTTTCTTCTTGGGCAGTTGAATCCGAAGTTGGCCGCGGGATCACGTTGAAGCTATCTCAGGATGTATTAAGATGGTTCAATCATATGCAAAACCCCGTGCCCACATGGTATCTTCTAAAGTAAAAATGATTATAGGGGGAAATAAAATGAAGGCATTTGAGGAAAAATGGTATGAGCTGCAAGCAGATATGATATCCATCTGTATGGAATATGTCGAGGATAGAGCCGATAAGGTGTATGTTTACGCTTCAAGTGAAGAGGGTGTTACTTCCGGCAGGTTCTTTTATTTGATTCACGACAAGCTGGTTGAGTGTCATAAGGTCAATGATGCTTTGCAGAGTGGGGAAGATAGATATGATGTGTCTACCAATCGTATGTTTGAGGTATTGGATGTCATAAATAATGATATTTTCAGTATGAGGGAATTGTGCAAGGAATTTGGGCAAGACATGCCAACGGAGATAAAATTAATCTATGATACTGCGAGTGGCAAGCTGCAAGGACAATATAAATACGAGTTAGTCTATACTCATGATGATTTAAAAACCGCGAGTCATATTGCTGATGAATGGTTTGAAGAGGTAAAAGCGAATTTAGGTAGATAAACATTTGCAAGACTCATAAATACAACTCGACATTGGAGTCCGCTCCAATGTTATTCTTTTTTTATGGACAATAACGAATGTGATACTATACAAAAGTCGGCATTAAAAGTTGCGCCAATAAAAATTACTTCATCTATACTTTGTTGAAAGGAGGGATTTTCTTGGATTTGATGACCCGTATGAGTTTGGCGCTCGCATATGTGGAAAATAACCTGACAGGAGAGATCAATCAAGAGACGCTGGCGCAGATCGCCTGTTGTTCGACGTACAACTTTTATCGGATGTTTTCGTTCATTACTGACATTTCGCTTACGGAATATATCCGAAGAAGAAAACTGACGTTAGCGGCTATCGAATTGCAAAGCAGTGACATTAAAGTGATTGATTTGGCCTTAAAGTATGGTTATGATTCGCCTGTTTCATTTTCTCGCGCGTTCCAGACGCTCCACGGAGTTACGCCGACGGAGGCGCGCGCCAATGGTGTATCACTCAAAGCTTATCCGAGAATTTCTTTCCAAATTTCAATCAAAGGAGAGAAAGAAATGGATTATCGCATCGAAACAAAAGAAGCATTTCAGGTTTTCGGTATCGAAGATATATTCAAAAACGACTGGAGCGGGGCTTATCCGAATAATCCGCAAGGATTTTGGGATCAAAATCACGCGAATGGCATGTACGAAAAACTTGCATCCGACTCCGGCGATCTGCCGCAGTTTGTCAGCCAGAACGTAAGCAAGGTACACGGGGTATGCGATTACAAGCAGACCAAACCCGGTACATTCGCGTACATGCAGTGCGCATTCAGAAGCAAGAACAGCAAAACTGACGGATATACTGTCGTAGACATTCCGGCACACACATGGGTCATAATCTCGTCCGAAAAATTCAAGTGGGATCAAGTTGCCGAGGTTTTCAATAATCTCAATAAACGCTTTTACTCGGAATGGTTAGTAACTGCCGAATATGAGCAAGTGAAAGGTATGAATTTCGATGTTTATGGCGGGGACGCCAATATGGGCTATCTCGAGTTGTGGTATCCTGTAAAGAAAAAGGTGTAAAGGAGTGGGGCTGCTCTGAACGACGAGCAGCCCCATTACCATCGTTTGATATGGCGGAAAATTTTATTTGAAGGAGAAGATACAATGTCAGAGATTATTAAACGCTTGGAGCGAGATTTGCTGGCAGAAAGCCTCCGCTTTGAATCCAAACCCATTTTAATCGGCGGAATGGCTATGGAATATTATGGTATCCGAAAATCTGGGGCTGATATTGATCTGGTGATACGCGATGAGGATTACCAAACACTTGCATCACATAATCCAGAAAAACGCAAAGATTTATGGGGAGATTTAGGCGTTGTAATAGAGCCATTTGAAATTTGGCGAAGTATTGCACGACTAGACTATGATTTTTACAGCAAAGACGCTATAGATGAAGGAATAGCATTTGTCATTTCATTAGACCGGCTGCTGTTTATGCGAGTTATCGCTATGGAGGTTGAGAAATATAAAAATGATCTACATCTAATGAAGGAGTATTATTTTAGAACCTTTGAAAATCAAGATTTTGTACATAACATGGAGAAGAATATGTCATCGTATGTAAAACACAATGGCGCTATATTTGGAGGTAAATATCTGGATTGATGGTAGTGGGCGCTCACCCTCCTTACCCGGATAGGGGATGGATAATCCCCCTCAGATTGTCGGTGTAGGCCAGGCTTCCATTCTTCGTAATGACCGCAGCCCCGATCCCCTTCATTTGATTTACTTTATGAATAATGGAGGCCGCATCGAACCCGAACAATGCGGTCGTATATATATCACAGTCGAGGGAGCGATCCGCAATGATCGTTAGAGAAGCAACATCGCTTTCGATGGGATATCCGGTTTGGCTGCTGAAGATATGGTGGTAACGGGTTCCTTCCTTCTCCAACACGCGTTCATAGATACCGGATGTGACGACGGATTGCTCCCGTATGTGAACGAAGGCAGCGATATGGCCTCTGGGCAGAAAAGGGTTCTGGATGCCCACCTTCCAGTGACTGGACCCGGAAGGCGAGTCCCCATGGACAAGAACATTTCCGCCCAAATCGACCATAGCGGACACCGCTCCGTTATTCTTGAAAAAGGCCATCACTTGATCGGCAAAATAACCCTTTGCAATGGCTCCAAGGTCGATTTCCATCCCTTTTTTGACTAAATGGACGGTTTGGTGCTCATCATCAAGTTGGATATAGGCGGGATTCAAGAGCTCCAGGACGGCCTTGATCTCTGCATTTGCCGGCACATGCGCCTCGCGGAAGCCGATTCTCCACAGTTTAATCAGCGGACCGATGGCAATGTTTAAGAAGGAATTCTCCTTCAAGCTGTGTTCCTTGCCGATTTTGATGAGATCATACAGCTCCTTGTCCACTCTCTGCGGATGCGATGCGGCTTGTTTCTTGAGCAGTGCTAGCTGGGAGTGATCACGATTGGCACTAAAGATGCTTTCATAACGGAACAGCCGATTCTCCGCTTCCCGGATAAGCCCTTCAGCATCTGTCCCTTCAACATAGAGCGATAAGCTCGTTCCCATGAGAGGTATCGTTTTCCTGAACGTATTCATGAGAGCCTCCTACACCGCACTTGGCTGACCATGATCCAGGAAGGTTTGGATGAGGTCCTGATCCACGCCAGTCAGCCTTTTTTCCCCATGACAGGCTATAAAATAATCCAAGCTCATTTTATCTACAGGAATGGGATAGATGTTGTATGCCGAGGGACACTCGTCAAGGCGGATGCTTTCGGGAACAAAGGTCAGACCCATATTATGCTGGGCAAGCTTCAATACCGTGTAGATGTCGTTGCTCTCCATGATGATGTCTGGTTGGATCTTGCAGATACTGAGCAGCTGATCGATCTGTTTACGAATGGCAGAGCCCTTGGAGGTTAAAATGAGCCTTTGACTCAGAACGGTACTTATCTCCAGAGTGCCTTCCGGAATGACCGCAACATTCTTCTGGTAGAGGTTACAGCCGCGCGGAATAATCGCCCGGTAGCGGTGTTTGCCCCAGCTGAACGCGTGCAAGTTAGGAAAGATACTGCTGGAATTTTGCCCAATCCAAAAGTCCAGCTCGTTATTTAGGAGGCGCTTCTCATTGGTTTCGGGCAGATCCTCAACCAGATTGATCCGGTAATCGGGATGCAGCGCCATAAAAGCGGGTAAAAAAAGAGGCGTTAAATAAGAGCCAAGGCTGGGCAGAATCCCGATCCGCAGCACCTTACTGCCAATATCCGATGCATAGGAGATTTCCCGCATCAGCTTGGCGTAGCTGTGCTCCAGTGATGTCAGGTACTCATAATATATTTTTCCCTGCTCGGTTAGCCGGTATGGAAGCTTGTTGCGAGTGATCAGCTCACAGTTCAGCTGGCTTTCGATTTTTTTGATCACCTTGGTCAGGTAGGGCTGGGAGATATAAAGGGATTGCGCAGCCTTGCTATAATTGCTGTATTTCAAGAGGCTGTCGATGTAGCACAAGATATCCTGCGATTCTAATTTGGACATGTCTTCCACCTCTTGTGAAAAAAAATACAAGCTTCCGATTTGAGCCTGATTATAACAAATTGGTTATTAAACTGCAATGAATAACTATTAGATTGATTCGCCCTTGATATGGTAGAGTTATGCCGAGATGAGTAAAAGACGGAAAGGGGATTACCATGAATTATTTAGCTATTGTGGGCACCAATTCGGATGTGTCAACGAACCGTATGCTGCTTCAATTTATGCAAAAGCATTTTTCTCATGAGACCACGATTGACATATATGAAATCAAGGATTTGCCTGCCTTCATCGAAAAGGATGAGGTAGAGGAAGCAGAGGTTGATATTCCCGTTAAGGTGCAGGACTTATCGGATCGAATCGCCAACGCTCAAGGCGTGATTATCGCCACACCGGAGTATGATCATGCCATACCTGCCGTTTTGAAAAGCGCTCTGGAATGGATCAGCTACACGACGCAAGCTTTGATTGACAAGCCTGTTCTGATTGTTGGCGCTTCACACGGAGCGCTCGGCTCCTCCAGGGCGCAAGCGCATCTCAGACAGATCCTGGATTCGCCTGAGCTTGGTGCGAGAATCATGCCCAGCAGCGAGTTTCTTTTGGGAAAATCGCAAACTGCATTTGATAACAGCGGTAATCTCATGGATGCTCAGAAGGTAGCGGAGCTTGACGAAATCTTCCGGGAGTTTGTTTTGTTTACGGAGATCACCACTGAGCTGCTGTCAAAAAGGAAGCTGAAGAAAAAAACGAGAAAATTTACCTGGCAGGAGTAGGAGGCTAATCACGATGAAAATCATAGGGATCATTGGCACAAATGCCAAGAAATCATATAACCGCATGCTGCTTCAGTTTATGCAAGCCCATTTTGCGTCCAAAGCAGCCATTGAAATCCTCGAAATTGCGGATGTTCCCATGTTTAACCAATCCGATAACCAATCCAACAGTGAAGTTATCCAACTGTTTCATCAAAAAATTATGGCAAGTGACGGTGTCATCATTGCCACTCCCGAATATAACCATTCCATTCCTTCCCCTCTGAAAAGCCTCCTTGAGTGGCTGAGCTTCGAGCTGCACCCGTTTGCCGGTAAACCTGTGATGATCATTGGGGCCTCCCTTGGGACGCAAGGCTCCTCCCGTGCGCAGCTGCATCTTCGTCAAATTCTGGATGCGCCTGGTGTGGAAGCGAATGTGATGCCGGGGTATGAGTTTTTGCTGGGAAGCGCACACCGGGCATTCGACGAAGCAGGCAAGCTGAACAATGAAGGAACCATTGATTTCCTGGAGGTTTGTTTCCTGCGGTTCCTACGGTTTGCCAACATTTCCAATCAGCTCAACAAGGAAGAGGAGTTTTCGTATACACCCGGTGTGTATGAGGTCAATGCCATCGGTCACAGCGGCAATCTTCCCATGAAGGTCTCCTTTAGTGAAAACCGGATTGAAAGCATCGATATCGATACGAAGGGAGAAACGGAAGGCATCGCCGATGTGGTGTTTATACGGATTCCCAATAAAATCATTGAAGGACAGACATTGAATGTGGATGCGCTCTCAGGCGCTTCTGAAACCAGCAACGCTGTCCTCCATGGTGTAGCCAAGGCGGTTAAGCTTGCCGGAGTGAACCCTGACATCCTGAAGAGACGCCCCAAACCTGCCAGCAGCCAGATGAGAGAAAACGAGGAATACACCTGTGATATGGTGGTTGTAGGCGGAGGCGGCGCCGGACTAAGTGCTGCCGCTACAGCCTTGCAGCATGGAGCAAGTGTAATCGTTCTTGAGAAATATCCTGCTGTGGGAGGCAACACGATCCGCTCAGGCGGTCCTGTTAATGCTGCAGATCCTGCTTGGCAGCAGCAGTTTCATGAGAATCCAGGGGAAAGACAGACCATTGAGAACTTGTTGAATACGGATGAAAGCCTGATTCATCCCGAATATGTGGAAGATTTTCATGCACTAAAGGAAGAGTTCGCAGCTTACCAGGAAAAATTCGGCACACAAAAGGCTTATTTATTCGACTCCCCGCTGCTTCACAGGATGCAAACGTATTTCGGAGGCAAACGAACGGACCTGAATGGCAACATGATCTATGGACAATACGACCTGGTCAAGGTGCTTACAGACCGTGCTTTGGAAAGTGTGCAGTGGCTAGAGGAGATCGGGGTTGAGTATGATAAGAGCATTGTTTTTGCTCCAGTGGGTGCCCTATGGCGCCGCGGCCATAAACCTGTCAAAAGCTATGGCTCTGCCTTTATCCTTGCACTTGGCAATTATGTAGAAGAGCACGGAGGGAAGATCATCACAGACAGCCCGGTGAAACAGCTCATCATCGAGGATGGAAAAATAGCAGGTGTTATCGCAACAGGTGGTAATGGCCAGAAAGTAACCGTTCGTGCCAAGGCAGTTGTACTGGCCAGCGGCGGTTTTGGGGAAAATACCCAGATGCTCAAGGAATATAACACGTACTGGAGCCACATTGATGACGATATTAAAACGACGAATTCCTACGCGATGACCGGGGATGGCATATCGCTTGCGAAGAGCGCAGGCGCGTCGTTAACCGGTATGGGCTTCACCCAAATGATGCCTGTAGCAGACCCGGATACGGGCGAGCTTTTCAGCGGGCTGCAGGTGCCTCCCGAGAACTTCGTTATTGTCAACAAAAAGGGTGAGCGCTTCGTGAATGAATTTTCCGGACGGGATGTCTTAACGAAGGCGGCTATTGAACAGGGAAGCTTATTCTACCTGATCGCTGATGATGAGATCAAAAAAACCGCAGCGAACACCAGCCAGGAAAAGATAGACCGGCAGGTAGAAGCGGGTACTCTATTTAGAGCCGATACCCTGGAGGAACTGGCAGTTCAAGTCCGTATGGACCCTCATGTCCTCAGGAATACAATTGATAAGTATAACTCGTATGTGGATCAGGGGTTTGACCCGGAGTTCCATAAGGATACGTTCAGCTTAAAGGTCGAGAAGGCTCCCTTCTACGCCACACCCAGAAAACCGGCCGTTCACCATACAATGGGCGGCGTTAGGATCGATACCCAAACACGCGTACTGGACGAAAACGGTCAGCCGATTGCCCATCTGTACGCCGCCGGAGAGGTGGCAGGAGGGATACATGCGGGTAACCGTTTAGGAGGCAATGCCTTGACCGACATCTTTACCTTCGGACGAATTGCCGGTAAAACAGCAGTGGATGAGATGGAGGAAAATAGATGAAGCTTTTAAAAGAAGATGAGATCAGGCAGTTCATTTCCGATGAGAAGCTGCGCGCATTTTACAACGGCAATGTTGAGGATAGCGTTCTTAATGAAGGATTTGCGCGGTTTTCATTTTTACGGCAGAGTGTAGATTTGATTCCGGCTGATCCATCAACTATTTACTATAGCCTGTATTATTGGTTCGTCCAGTTTAAGAAACGGTATGTTGCTCTCTTGGGGCCTGACGCAGGGATCGAGCAGCAAGGGTTCCAGCTGCTGGAAGAGATCGATCAGGCGTTGGAGGACTCCATCGATTGGGGCATCATTGAGGCAATAGAAAATGATAGATGATTAAAGATGTTAAGCGGGTACCCATAGACGGGACACTTAGAAAAAAGTGTTTATGGGTACCTTTTTGTATTCTAGTTTCCATATTGCTCGTACACATAAGGCAGAATTACATATGTAACATCTTCGGCAAAAATGGTGTTTGTGTGAATGTTAGGTTTTAGCCCTTGATACAAATGATGTGCCTTATTGCAAGGATTTTTATGGCAATTATGGCATGTATCAACGTTATTTTCCGCTGCACATTTCAACGAGTCGCAGCTAAAGCCTTTATCTAAGCCCCCTGTATGACAGCCATCACATAACTTCATATCATCGCCCCAAAATCCCCCATCGCCTACACCCCCGGCGTATACACGTATCAGCCGCTCCTTCAACTCCGCCCGGAACACCTCGCTGATTGTTCCGCCGTTATAATGCACACATAAATCGCAACGCTGTCCGCAACTGGCATAGACCGCCTGCTCTTTCGGAAATGGCTTTCGGTTAGGCTTTTTCTTCATTAATACAAGCTGCTTGACAGCTTCGAGCGTATGTAAATCGGCAACGGAAATAAACATCCATTTGCCGTCATGATAGGTTTTGCTGTTATCGTAAATTTCCTGTATCCTCTGCGGAAATTCATTGCGCTGCACTTCAAATATTGCACGTTCTGCTTTCCCGAAAATCACGAGAAAATCATAATGGTCTTCGCGTATGTAGATAGTCAGCACTGTTTTCCCGCTTTTGCGGAATTTTAATTCATCCTTGCCGTCACCCATTTCATCCAAAACATACTTCCCTCGCATAAAGCTCATGGTTTCCTCACTGACCTTATGCAATTCTGTTTCTTCGCTCATGGTTACAGCCTCCTATCCGTCCACTCTGTGTAGCCCTACCCGTTTTTCAATTGTATCGGAATAAATATATCTTGTTGGTATCTGTTCAGCTTATTCGCTATATCCCACGGCAGAATTTCCTCCATCATTTCATAGCGTGGCCACTCTCCTTCTGCAGTAGTGTCAAGCTCATAATGGTTGCTCTTATTCACCCAGTCTTTCAATAGAATAACAGTATCCTCCATATCCTCCATGAAGGAACTGGCTATGGCGAATAATCCGCTTGCACATGTTTCGTCTGCGTATGCTGTTGTATTCTCATAATCGCTTGGTATTTGGATAAGCATGATCCATTCATCGTTCGGTTCCTTGCGGTAAAAACAATTACGCAATCCGGGACTGGGGGTGAAGCCAAATTTCACAAACAGGTTTTGCATTTTATGTCCATCCAGATTTTCTGCTTGTCCTGTTTTCAATCGTGAAGTAAGAACCCGCATGGGGGGTAATCGAATAATCCGAACATCATGCAGCCGTAATGCTTCACGGCTGATTTCCGACAACCTTTCAAATGTGAACGCTTCCTTTTTTTCAGCTGTGGCAAGCCTTTTTTCGGTTTCTTCATAAAGCAACGTGATGGCCGATATTTTCTTGATGCCGCTCATTAGCATTTTTTGATGAAAATCATCGACAAGCTGTCTTAGCTCCGCTAAGGCTGAGATTTCCGTGTCAAGTGCTTCGAGCTTATCCACAAATGCTTGAATCAATGCCGCTGTGTTTTCCGTTTGAAATATAATCACTATATCCTTAACCGGGATTTGTAATTTGCGTAAAATAAGAATCTGCTTCAATCGTTCAAGCGCGGTGCTATCATAATAACGTTGGGTTTTGTTATCAGGATGGTTGCTCCATAAAAGCCCCATTTCCTCATAATATCGGAGTGTTCGGCTTGATATATTGAAGTTGTCAACAACTTCATTTATTCTAATCAAATCCAAAAGGATCACCGCCTTACAGCAATTATACAAGTTGACGCAAGGTCAATGTCAATCCCTATCTGATCCTCCAATGAGATCTTGACCGCGGCGATCAAATGGGCAAAAGACAGGAATTCAGGAAAGAACAGGGGTAAAAGAAGGAGTGACACAAGCTGTCGTCGAATCCTCTACAACGGAAGAATAACCTTTTTTTAACTTTCTTGGTTGGAGGATGCAGAACATGGTCATGGTCGAAAAGAAGGTTCAGGCAAGTGATTATCTGGCTTTAGGGTTATATGCGTTTGCAGGGTTTGGCCTGGAGGTTGTATTGTCCATGGTGCTGCCGATGATTTTGGGAGTGAAGGGTTCGGAATATACCCTCGTGCATCACTGTATCCACTGGACGCTTACCTGTATATTGTGGGGAGCGATGGCACTATTTTTGATAAGGCTTTCAAGGAGGAAATATGCGTTTGATGTGATGAAGTTGGACGAAGAGCCGGACTCCCAGCGGTGGTTGTTTGCCGTGGTGATATCGGTTGTGGCCATTATTGTAACGACGATTGCTTGGGGCGGATTTAAGCCTGTGCAAGAATACAAGGGGATTGTCAGCTTCATGTTCCAGAATATCTACTATTTGTTTGAAGCGGCATTGATTCTCCTGACGATTGCGTTCGGCCAAAAGTTCGGTGAAACGCTGTTTCACAAAAGCAGTCTGCCCTATGGCGGACTATTTCTTGCGCTTACGTGGGGGCTTATCCATATTTTGCTCCAGGGCACGATGACAGGGGTTTATGCGGTGTTTATGTCCCTTCTGTATGGCATGGTATACATACTTCTCCAAAAGAATATTCGGTACTCTTACGTGATGATTGCCCTTATATTTGTTCTTTAACCGCGTGGGAGTTGTGACAAGAACACGGCTGGGAGGGCAGCCTCGTGGGGGAGGGCGAGGGGGAGCTAACGAACCTCAGCCACTCTATTTCACCATTTTGACGTGTCTTCCTGTTCTAACGAATCTGAGGCGCTTTATTTCGGCCAAAGACAGCTAAATTGAGTCAGGGCGTGAGGAATAGCGTGGCTCAGATTCGTTACATTTCCAAACGGCCGCATTTTGGAGAAATAAGCGCTGTGAGATTCGTTAGAGATTTCCCTCCGCCTGCGCTGCACCTCCCCCCCTTGACATTGGAGTCTGCTCCAATGTTATTCTTGTTGCATGGACAACAAAACCTATTCGATTCAAGAGGTCTCCCAATTGCTCCGGATTCCGAAGGATACGCTCCGGTATTATGACCGGAAGGGAATCGTATCGCCTTCGCGAAGGGAGAACCGTTACCGCCGCTATTCCAAGAGCGACCTGATTGATTTGATGAACATTCAAATTTTGCAGGTTGCGGATTTTTCTCTGGAGGAGATCAAGGGCAGGTTTCATTATCACAGAACGGAGCATATCGATCCTGATGATTGCGAGGAGCTGGCTACCTTCCTGGACGCCAAGCAAGCGGAAATGCGGAAGAAAATCGAACACCTGGAAAACATCAGCGGATTACTCCAAACAACAGCCGAAACGTTGAGGGATCTGAATCCGGAAAGCGACCGCCGGCTGGCAGAGACGGTGCGGAATATTTATCGGAATATCCGTGGTGAGGATTCGCTCATATTGGAGGAGGATTGTGATAACCATGAGAATTAGAAATCCCTATTATTTTATTGCCGGAATATTGGCTGTTGTGTTCGCAGTAACCCATGCCTGGAACGGGCAGTCCGTTGAGCTGCCCAAGTTGGAGATAGAGTCGGTCACTGTAGAGACACGAATCGTATTCACCTATGTATGGCATATTATCACCGTGGAAAATCTGATTTTTGGCGTTGCTTTCTTGTTGATGTCCATCGTGCGGGAGCCTTCGAAGGTGTATTTTGCCGCGTGGATGATCCTTTCGAATCTGCTTGTCCGGCTGCTGGTTATTCTTGGTGTGACAATTATTCTTGATGGATCTGCCTTTGGCGGTGCGTTATTGGATTCGGTTGCCATTATCATTTATATGGGCCTTATTCTTTTGGGTATAAAAAGGAGAAAAACCGTATGATTGAGGCTGGGATACAGAACATATATAAAGCTAACAAACGGAGGGATAATCGTGGCGAACGAAAAGAAGGTGTTGTCCGTGGAGCAGCAGGAAGAGCTGTTAGGAATCTTAAAGGTCCGGTTTGAGAAGAACCTGAACCGTCACGAAGGGCTGGAATGGGCCAATGTACAGCGGAAGCTGGAAGTGGCTGCGGTCAAGCTCTGGTCACTTCATGAAATGGAGAGGACCGGCGGTGAACCGGATGTGGTCGGGTACGATGAGGCTGCAGGTGAGTTTATCTTCATGGACTGTTCGCCGGAGAGCCCCAGCGGACGCAGAAGTGTGTGTTATGACCATGAAGCCCTGAACGCCCGGAAGCAAAACAAGCCGGAAAACAGTGCATTGGGAATGGCGGCGGATATGGGGATCGAGATCCTGAACGAAGGCCAGTTCCGTGAGCTGCAGAAGCTGGGCAAGTTCGACGCCAAAACCTCCAGCTGGCTGTTGACTCCCCCTGAAATCCGGAAGCTGGGAGGCGCGATCTTCGGAGATTTCCGCTACGGGCAGGTGTTTATTTATCATAACGGAGCGGATTCGTATTATGGGGCCAGAGGATTTCGGGGGGCGCTGCGAGTTTGAAGCCAGGCCCGTATTCTGGCTTCCAAATTTTATGAATAATGTGTGTGTATAAGCGTATCCTAACAGGGATTGCTGATTGGACAGCAGATTGAAGGCGGCTGCCGTCTTCCTTTAGCCAACTGGAGGGCTTCCCGTATGGACCAACGCAGTACCAGCATCCTGACCTCAACGGAAATTGCCGCATTATGGACGCAGTACATGAACGATACCATGTCGATTTGCTTCAGTAAATATGCGCTGCAGGTGATTGACGATCCGGAGATTAAGGCTATCTATGAAAGCAGTCTGGGTTTGTCGGAGGAGCATGTACGCAAAATCAGCGAATTTCTTACCGGCGAAGGTTTTCCTGTTCCGTACGGCTTTACGGAGCAGGATGTGAATCTTAAAGCCCCCCGGTTATTTTTGGACGCGCTTTTCCTCAATTACCTGTTGATTATGGCCAACCATGGAATGACCGGGTATGCCATCTCCCTGCAGGTTTCATCCCGGACGGATATCCGGGAATATTATTCCGAATGTGTTAAGGAAACCATCGAGCTGTATAACCGGATTATGGATGTTTCGTTGTCCAAGGGGCTGTATACCCGGCCGCCGTATATCTACTCCTCGGAGTTCCCCGACTATGCGGACAAAAACTTCATGACCGGCTGGTTGGGGAAACGGCGTACGCTTAGCTCCATTGAAATCAGCAACATTACCTTCAATATGAACAAAACCTATTTGAGCAAGGCGCTTTCCATGGCCTTCGCCCAGGTCGCCCAGGATAAAAAGCTGAAGAAGTATCTTCAGCGAGGTCTGGAGCTGTCCACCAAAATCACGGAGGTATTCAATAATTTTTTTCTGGAGAGCAACCTGAATTTCCCCATCTCCTGGGAGTCTATGGTAACCGACAGCACCATATCCCCCTTTTCGGATAAGCTCATTATGTTTCATACCGGGTTTTTGGCATCGGCCGCTGTCGGATTCTATGGCGCCGGACAAGCCGTCTGTATGCGGAGAGATCTATCTGCCCAATATCTCAAGCTTATCGCCGAGCAGCTGCTGTATTCCGAGGACGGAGCGGAGCTGATGCTGGAGAGAGGCTGGTTCGAAAAACCTCCCATGGCCGAGGACCGGGACCAGCTGATGAAATAGTTTGCTCCGAATGCAGCCCTCTCTTAAACGGGGAGGGTGTTTTTGTGTAAGGACTGGATTTTCAAACGAACAGGGAAAGGGCTTTAACCGAAAAAAAATACTCCACCTGTCTGTAGCTTAAGTACTGGTATGTATCGGGTCTGGTGACATGAAACATAACCGGATGCCCGGGCCGTTCATCGTATGTTTGGCGGAAACCTCCCGGATTTTCAAAAAGCTGTTCATGCTCCAATCTCCTCCCTAACCTTGGCGATTTACCTTCATTATAATGGCTTCCCCAAAGGCAGAGTCAAAGGTTTTACCGTTTCCTTGCTTTGGCGAAGGTAGCACTCAAAAAGCAGCTGATTCACTCAGCCGTTATCGCGGCAGCGGGATTGCTAGTACTTGCGGAGGTTTTGCCTGCGGCGGAGGGGAGTACCTTGCCCACCGGTATGCCTCAGTCGGGAAACAATCAGAGGGCATTGAATATGTTGTGCTCAGTTGCTTTTACCACATAATCCAGATAAACTGGTTTCCAAACAGCTGATTTTCGCCAGAATCTCGATACATAACAGACAGGTCAAGTGAGGTGCTACTATGGGAACAAACACAACCATTCTGGCAATGGGAGACAGCAATACATACGGTGCAGGCGTGGAACGGAACGAAGCCTACCCGGCCCAATTGGAAACTAAGCTAACCTCCAACGGGTACTCCTGCAAGGTCATCAATAAGGGAATGAACGGAAATACCTCGAAGGACGGTGCAGCAAGACTGGGGGAGGCTTTAGTGGAGCTTCAACCGGATATTGTGATCCTGCTTTTTGGTGTGGCCGATTTGAGAAGAGGCTCCAGCATCGGGGATATTTATCATAACTTGTCAGACATGATTGAACGTTCGAGAAGTGCCGGAGCTCAGGTCATTATCGTAGGATACCAAGATTATCCGGCTGATGCCGGGTTGGAAGAGAAGCTCCAAAACATTGCCCTAAAAGGCGGTGTCACATTAAGTGATGATTTTTTTGAGATGTATGCACGGTTGTCCCGGGATTTTCAAACCGATCTGATTCCTAATTTCCTGGAGGGTGCATTAGGTGCTGAAGGCACACTCCAAGATGACCAATTCTCTCATTTAACAGGCAAGGGCTATTCTATTTTTGTGGAGCAGCTGTATCCGGTGGTAGTCAAGAACATCAGGTAATTTCAGGTAAATCATTAGGAAAATCAACAGAAGGCCGTTAACATTGGGGACTCTCCCAAAGGTTAGCGGCATTTTTTGTTGTGAGCAGCTGTGATCCTGCGGACCTCCTCAGACAATAAATTTTTTAAAAGGCCTTGAAAAGCATTTTTAATCAATATACCATTTTCTTGTAGGTAATATTTATCGTTTGGGAGGAATGAGTAGGATGAATCAAACAGAAATGAAGGAGCTTGAACAGACAATTAGCAGGGAGTATGGCAATATCGCAGGAATTGTGGTGCAACAGAACGGCTTGACCAGTTTTGAGCAATATTTCAATGGTTATACCGCGAGTGACGCTCTTCATGTGTTTTCGGTAACCAAAAGTGTGTTCTCCGCGTTGATTGGGATCGCCATCGGTAAAGGCCTGATTCGCAGTGTGGACCAGAAGGTATTGGATTTTTTCCCGGACTATGTGGTGAAGGCAGGGGAAACGGCCATCCAAAATGTGACTATCAAGCATCTGCTGACCATGACGGCACCTTATAAATACGAGTCGGAGCCTTACCAGGCATTTTTTGCGAGTGAAAATTGGGTGAACGCTGCCCTGGATGTATTGGGGGGAGATAAGCCGCTTGGCGAATTTATGTATTCTCCCATCGTGGGAACCCACATCTTATCCGGCATTCTGGCAAAAGCTGTGGGACCCTCCATATTGGCGTTTGCGACGGAGCATCTATTCTTCCCGCTGGGCATCCAGGTTCCGCACAATGTGGTGCTGCGCAATGAAGAAGAGCATCATGCCGTAATGAATGATAAGAACACAACCGGATGGGTTGTTGACCCGCAAGGGATTAACACGGCAAGCTGGGGACTTTTCCTGACACCTGGGGATATGGCGAAAATAGGCCAGCTGTATGCAGACGGCGGGATCTGGAAGGGCGAACAACTTGTACCGGCGGAGTGGATCGAGGAAAGCACTCGGGAGCATAGCTGCTGGGGGGAGCTCTCTTACGGGTATCTGTGGTGGATTATACACGAAAAGGAGCAAATCTACGCCGCCTTGGGCGACGGGGGAAACGTCATCTACGTCAATGCCAAGAAAAAATTAGTCGTTTCCATCGCGTCGCTATTGAAGCCGGAGGTAAAGGACCGGATCGGGTTCATTATGGAGTTTATTGAGCCGGTGTTTGGGGAGTGAAGCAGTCAAGTAGAGTACCGGGAATGACAGGTGATCCATACCTGGAACGGAATATCTGTGGAGCTCCGAAGAAAAAATAGCATTCCAACTGCCGTTACCAATAGGGTCTTTCTCCCTAGAGGTAGCGGTTTTTTTGTAGGGAGGTCCTGAACCCGAAGTCATGGAAACGGGCAGGTGTGGAGAAGGAATTAGGGCTGTGAGCACTTTCCAGTAGGAATGAAATTGTTTACACTTAATGGAATATTTTGTTCATATAAGAATGAAATACGTTATTATAATTAGAAAGGTAGAGTTGGATGAGAAACAAAAAATTAGCTTTATTTTGTATTTGTGCCTTGTTGCTGTTAAGTTCCTGTAAAACGCCGATTGAAGCCGAAAAAACGGAGACGGAGAAATACAATTCATACATTGAACTGGTGAATTTCCAGACAGGCTGGTTTGCAGGTGTGACGAAAATGTACTTCAGCACGTTCGGTGATAAAGAGGAGCTGGAGTTAAAAAAGAATTTCAACGGATTTACGTTGGACAAGGATTCGGTTAAAATTTACGAGATTCATAACAAGCATACCGCTAAACCGCGTAAGTATCTGGATGAAAAACCAAGCTATGGTGAGGCGGATGTGAAAATGCGGGAGCTATGCGACAAATTCGATGCATTCGTGGATTTATATCTGCGGGATGTCAATGCGTATTATACCAATAAGGAATATGAGCAGGATAATTTTGTGAAGGGGCGTCAATTGCATAAGCAAATGCTTGCGGACTATGCCGGTTTGAACAAATCCATGAGCGTCTTTGTCGCCGCCCTTTCTCCCAAGATGCTGGAAAAAGAGGAGGCGGAGCTGCCATCTCTGAAGGAACAGGGGTATATGGTCCATTATTATGCCTTAAGCACACTCTTGGATGGTAAGAAAATCATGTATTTCTTCCAGGCACTTGGGGGTGAGGGAGATAGCTTCCTGCAAGCCGATCCGGATAAATACCAGAAGCTGTATGATTCCTTCAACACGAATGTGGAGGCATTGAAGGTCTCAGTAAAGGATGAAGCCCAAATGAAAAAGGAAGGTTATACAGCCATGAATAGCAACTTCCTTAACCAATTCATCGACACCACTGGACGCATGCAAACGGCGGCTACGGACACCTTGAACATGATTAAGGCAGGAACAACCCAGGTAGACAATGAGCTAACCGGGAAGGCAACCACCGGCGGCATCAATAACCCCACAAGCCGGTTCAACGACCGCTTGAATACGCTCATCGGAAACTACAACCAGTCGATTAAGTAGGATGGGTCTTGCAAATCATTTTTAATGGAGTTACCCTTCTAATACACCAAATGTGAAGCAATACGAGCTAATCTGGCAGCCGGGAGGAACTCCTTTGAAAAAGCCATTTGATGAAAAAGCCCTACCTCTTGAAGTAAGGAAGCAGTACAAAGCGAACAAGAAGAGCCTGACAACCATCTTGGATTATTTAGATGAACATTATCAGGATGTCCCGTTGGACAATGTGCAGCTTGCGCTTTTTATCAGCTACATTGAAATCGAATGTGCCATTCAGGTATACGTGGATGATGTGGGCACCACCCTGCAGAAGGTCCGGGCAAGACTGGAGCAATTCCCGGAATCCTCTCAGGCTGTATTGTATTTAAAAGACTTAGAGAAGCTGGAGAAGGCGGAAAAACGGCGAAGGAACCGGCTGGAAAAGCTGATAGCTATGGATTTTGATTCGTTGGACCTGAGTGACAAAAAAGATGTTGCCTATGAGTTAGCGGACTCCAAGAATGAAACACACAAAGCTCTAGGTGCCCGGTATTTTCTGAAGCTGTATCAGGAGACGAATAACCTTCATTTGTTTTGCAACTATGCGACGACGCTCTATCAGTCCGGCAGTAAGGAAGAAGCCTTGAAGGAATATGAAAGAATCGAGGAAATGTTCAAGACAGAGGTATATCCCAACAAGGATTTTGTCATGGACAATATCCATGCGGACCGGATGGATTTTTTTAGAGAGGATCGGTTGGAATTCCGTAAGCATTGGGACGCGGCCAAAGCAGATCCATACCTTCAAGAGAGAGCGAATGATTTTCCAGGTTATCACAGGTTTATCACCGAATTCGCGGATGTAAGCCTGCAGTTTGGCTACATGGACATATGCGACGAACTGGTAGCCCTTATGAAAAAAGAAAGGCTACCCCTCCCGCCAAAGGTAAAGGCGCATTACGGGGAGTAGGGGGAGGCGGCATAACCGAGTTTCATTTGACCCGGGTATGCCGCCCTATCTTTCTATGACTATCGTTTTCTTGCTTTTATTACAAAAGTCAGAGGAAACATCTCCGCTCTTTTTACGAAATCGCTGGTTTTATCTCCCGATCGTATAATATCATCATCGTTTTCCTCAATCATCTCTTCAATAACAAACCGAAAACCTGGCATTTTTCCTCGGAGACGAACGCCCCGTAAAATGGAAACACAATGGCCCCTATAAACTCATTTCCTTTACATGAGCTTAAGCAGGAGCTAATGCCCCCATTTTCCGCCGCGTTGCATTTTTTTGCAAGAGGGAAAAAAATGAGATGTGGATGCTATGGAAAGTGTGCTATTTTATTAGAGACACTGGAATAAACCTATCTTTGAGGTAAAGGAGAGCGGTTAAGGTGCAGGAACTCAAAAAATCAATAAACCCCTATAAAGTGGAACATACAGATTATTTAACTACAATCCGAACTCATAGAGCGATGAAGGTTCTTTCGGTATTCTGGGATGATGAAAGTTCTTCTCTACTTGTTGCTGTTCAGGTGGAATCAGCAAATGGCAGTTATCAGGTCGAATATATTCTTTTGGATGAAGCGCTGGAGATATCGGATGTCTGCACAGAAAGTGAGGGGGTTCTCCCTTCTTTTCTTACGGCTCCGGATAAAACGGTTTGGGTAAGATTAACCTCTACCCAAACGGATAAAATCAAAGAAATCGTTCTACCGTTAGAAAATCGTGAACGGATTCGTGAGGAGAAGCTGATCACCGAGTTTGTGGAGGATTATGAGGTCAAGCTGGGACAGGAAACCGTTTATTTTAGCAAAGACATTTTTGACATGACCAAGAAAGATAAAATGGGACGATATCAGTTTGATAAAAAGCATCTTTTCAAAAGCCGAAAGACGTATCAGCTTCCCCTACCCTCCCATGTAAAGGTGCTGTCTGGTGAAGTTACGCTTCAGATGGTCAACGCGCTTTACCCCAACAGGATTATGCATCGTGAAGTAGAAGGGGATGGCGCCGTTAGCCGGCAAAGAGAATTTTCATTGGGCCTGGACTATCATCATCTTTATCCAGTTCAGCTATCCTTTGACGGGAATAGCCGATTTTTTGTGACGACAGAAAGCGAAATGCTGGAAGTCACAGTAGATGAACAAGGTCGTGTCGTACAAACTCAGCAGCTGGTTCAATTACATGAGGTTGGGGAGATGTTTTATAACGTTTGGGAACCGGTTCTTCTGGACGACGCTTATGTGGTGCGGTTTAACTATGAAGACGGCAATGGGTATATTGTGATCAAGCAGGGAAAGGCGATGGAATGTTGGCTTAAAAAGCACGAAGAATCTGTCTATATAGATAAGTTGAGCAATCGAGTTATGGAGTTGGAGTCATGTTCGTTAATGCTCACCCATCTCCAAAAAATATCCGATCAAAAGTGTGCGCTGATCTATAGCAGAGTTAGCGTGGAATCCCTGGATGAAGCCTTTAAGATTGGTATTCTTTCTGTGTCTGATCATTTAGTCCAACTTCCATAATTCAACTGCTTTTCTACAAATTTGAGATACCACTTCTTCCTCATTTAATGTCTACGGGCTTCATTTGGTATCACGATGTTCTACAGATCATTATATTTCCTTACATAAAAAGAACAAGTGTTTCAAGAACGCTTGTTCTTTTTCGGAAATATGGGTAATGTGAGATCTGGCTTCTACTGCCGCTGGTTCTTCAACACTTCAGCTACAATATTTTTTACCATATCAACTGATTGGATCTTTTGCACGTCTCTTTATTCTGTTGGTTTGGCGCGTTGTTTCTTATACTCCTCTTCCACCATTTGAAAGAACTCTGTCGGAGAAATGTTCATAGCTTCACATAGTTCAAATATTTTGCTGACAGATGGTTCGTTTTTGCCCCTCTCGATCAGAGAGATGTAGGCTCTGTCCACTCTGCACATTCCAGCCAAATCTTCCTGGCGAAGATTGGTTCGAGTCAATCGGATTTCCTTTAATTTCTCCCCTATGATAGCCGTTAATAGTGGAATTCGTTTGGGTTTGCTGGATGATTGGTTCAAATTGGCCCCTACTCTATAGTTTTTCTTCCTTCCGCCTGTCTTTCCATTCATCAATCTCCCGTGGATCTATGTCTAATATTTCACAAATATGCTGTTTTTGATTCCGGGCTTCGTTTAGTTTCATAATGAAGAAACGCCTCTCGCTGTTTGCTTACATAAATAGAACAAGCGTCTTAAGGGCGCTTGTTCTTTAGGTTATATGGGGTATTGATCGAAAGGGTTGTCTTACTGCTTCGCATTCCTCAACACTTCTGACACGATATTCTTTACCATCTCAATGGATTGGGAATCTTGATCGATCAGCAAGGATACGATTTCTTTGATTGTTGTTTCATTGTTAGTTAATTGTTCGTACTGATAAGAATACGTAAAGAATTGATGGACGCCAACACCTAAACCCTCAGCAATTTTCTCCAGGTTTAACAAAGATATATTCTTTTCTGCCCGCTCCACACCACCGATATAGGAAAAAGTAAAACCGCACTTTTCCGCTAAAACGGTTTGGGACAAACCACGGGATTTTCGAATTTCACGAATTCGTTTTCCTACATTAACCAGGATTTCAGACATATGCCTACACCTCATGTTGAGTGTAGATGTAACACACTCTTTAAGAAATACAATAATAGAAGTCAAAACATTTAATGTTGATACTTATAATAGTCAAATGTATAATCAATTATGTATTCATAAGAGAAATAACACCCTGATGGATAATACAGTAAAGAAGGAGGGATCCGATATGCCAGACCCTTGGCCGGATTGGGTGCGGCCTGCTTTTGACTTGCGTTTTTTGGAGCGTTCGATTGAGGCGTTTAATTTGGTGGAAGTGAATGAGCTTGCTCAACAGCAGGAGCACTTGGCCACCCAATTGAAGCTGCAGCTTACATCGGAGCAGTATCGGCAGATCCTGGAGTGGGAGGAGAATCTCAACTTTCGTTGTACGATTGAAAAGGAATGGTTGTATTTTGCCGGAATAAGGGATGGGTTGAGCTTCTGGAAGCACCTGGTGAGCAGTTTGGCGGATGAATGAAGGGGGACGCAACTCTAACGGACTCCAGCGCCGCTATTTGATCGAAAAGCGGACTTTTGCGATTCTAACGGACACCACAGCCTTTATTTCGGGGAATGTGGCTCATTTGGAGACGATTTGGGCTCAATAGCGGCGCTCCGGTCCGTTAGAAATGCCAAACCCCGTTTTTCCGCGGATTAAGGTCGCTGGTGTCCGTTAGATTCCCGTTTCCGTTGCCGATCCAGTCCGCTTCTGTTGGGATGGGGGACAAGTGGGAGCCGCCAAGGGGATACAGACAAGTGGGAGCCGCCAAGGGGATACAGACAAGTGAGAGCAGCCAAGGGGATAGAGACAAATGGGATCTGCCAATAGGATAGATACAAATGGGAGCCTTCAATGGGCTCCAACGGAGTGGGGACAAGTGGAAGCCGGAGTTACCCCGGCAACAAGAAAGGCAAGCTGCTCAAAAGCGGGCAGCTTGCCTCTCGGACAAAAGCGGATTTTCCCTTCCGGTGCGGTTTCCCGACTAAGGAGCTGTAGGGAAATCAGCGGCACTTTATTTCGTCGTAGTCTCTAACCCCGGCTTAGTATGGCCAACGCCAGCACTACAAGGCGCGCGGCGGACAGAATGAGGAAGGTTTTGACGGAAAGGCTGAAGGTGACAGCCTTGATCTGCTGGCGGTCGAAGGCCCGCAGGTTGCGGTTCAGCGGCACCAGGGTGACGGCGATAATCAGCAGTAAATAAAGTGGAACCCCGAGCAAAGCCAATGCAATTATATCCACGTAGGATACATAATAAAGCCACCGGAACAGGAGCAAGGAGTTGCGCTTGCCAATGTACTGCGGCAGGGTATAGCGGCGGTTCTCCAAATCATCGTCCATATCGCAGATGTTGTTGGCCAGCATAATGTTGGCAATACCCACGACCATAGGAGCGGAGACGAAGCAGATAGCGATGATTTCAATGAAGTTGATCCGTAGACTAAGCATTCCATCCCACAGCTCGGAGAGATCGAGGGCAACCAGTTGTCCGGAGCCAGCCTGGATGAAGATGGTGATGAACAGCAGAAGGAAACCCATAAATCCGCCTGAGAATAATTCGCCCAGCGGCATCCGAGAGATGGGCACCGGTCCGAAGGAATACAGAATGCCGACGAGGAAGGAAATGCCCCCCAGCGCCAGCACGAGGATGTCGCTGTTCAGCACAAGAATGACCCCGGTGATGGAGGCAATAAGCAGCAGTCCGAGAATAGCGGCAATAACGGAGCGTTCACTCAGCTTGTCATGGACAATGGCATTATGGCTTTCGTAGCCGTAGCCGCTGGTTTTGACGGCTTTTTTGTAGTCCATATAATTATTGATGGCTGTGGTACACATGTCGAAGGCGAGAAGGGAAACCAGCATAAGCGAGAAGGGCAGCAGGTGGAATTCATGGAAATGGTAATACGCGTAGAGAGTTCCGAAAAGGAAGGGAATCACACTGGCTACTTTTGTCTGGATTTCCACCAGCTTAAAAAAGGTTTTAACGTTCATAAGCGCACCTGCCTGAGCAAAGGAATCGAAAGACTGCCGCTGCAGCCCCTGTACGGCGATCATAGCGGGTTTTCAGAAATTTGTCTATTGCGATATTTGCGAAGGAACCCGGCCATTGTTTTGGAGAATCATGAATTAAAATATTTTCCGATATCTTTTTTGGAAAAAGGTCTGTTCATAATCGAAGTTTTGGGGTAATTATAGGGGGATGGATCGGGAATCCTGGAAAGAAAGGGCTTCCATTTAAAGAGGAAAAAATTCGTCAAAGAAATGTCGAATGGAAAACGTGTGCGGTGAAAAAAATCACTAGGTTTTGTGTTGGAAAGTTGATATAATCAAACCTGTGTGAAATGGATCACAAATTTTTAGAACATTTCTAAGGGGAGGAACTTAAGTAATGAAGAAATCAACAGCAATTATAATGTCTCTTTCGCTGGTGGCAGTATTGGCAGCGGGCTGCGGAAGCAGCAAATCTTCCAGTCCCTCGGCTTCTCCGGCAGCTTCGGCTCCGGTGTCCTCGGCTCCGGCCGCTGCAGGCAAATATGCAGACGGTGTTTATTATGCTCAAGCCGACACATTCGATGCCAGCACCGGTTGGAAAGAAGCCGTTGGACTGAAGGTCGAAGGCGGCAAGATCGTATCCGTTAACTGGACTGGATTGAACAAGGACGGCGGTATCGACAAGAAGCAATATTCCCTTGACGGCCGTTACGGCATGAAAGCGAAGGGAAAAGCCTCCTCAGAATGGCATGAACAAGCTGCAAAGGCTGAAAAATTCCTGGTTGAAAAGCAAGACCCGACTGCTATCAAATACAACGCAGAAGGCAAGTCCGATGCCATCGCCGGCGTATCCGTGCATGTAAACGGTCTGGCTACTCTCGCTGATAAAGCTTTGAAAGCTGGCCCTGTGAAAGCAGGCACTTACAAAGACGGCACCTATAAAGCTGAAGGCGCTGTTGATGCAAGCAGCGGCTGGAAGGATACCGTAACACTGACTGTCCTGGACGGCAAAATTTTCGCAGTTGAGTGGAACGGCATTCACAAGGACGGCGGCACCGACAAGAAGACCCGTTCGCGTGAGGGCAAATACGGCATGAAAGCCGGCGGCGCATCCTCCGAATGGCATGAACAGGCTCTGAAAGCCGAACAGTACCTGCTTGAGAAGCAAAATCCGGACGACATCAAACTTGCTGCTGACGGCAAAACCGACGCGATCGCCGGTGTATCCATCCACGTCAACGGATTTACCGAACTTGCGAAGAAGGCTCTTGGTCAAGCTAAATAATGCATATCCGTTAAGCGACAAACCCGCGGTTCCAACAAAACCGCGGGTTCATATCATCCAGTTGAATTTATCGTGAGGTGTAAAGGAATGAAACAGATCGTTGTTTTGGGCGGCGGTTATGGCGGCGTCCTGACAGCCAAGAAGCTCGGCAAGCGGCTGAAGAAGCAGGACGTGCGTATTACCCTCATCGACAGAAACCCGTACCATACCCTTCTGACAGAGCTTCATGAAGTCGCAGCCGGACGTACGGATGAGGATGCCATCAAGATCGACCTGAAGAAGGTTTTTGCCGGTTTCAAAAATGTCGATGTTGTTCAGGATGAAGTTTCCAATATTGATCTTGATTCCCGAAAGCTGCAAGGCGGAGCAAAAACATACGCTTATGACTATCTGGTCATTGGCACAGGCAGCAAACCCACCTATTTCGGAATACCCGGGGCGCAGGAGCATGCATTTTCGCTCTGGTCCTTTGACGATGCCGTTCGGCTGAAGGAACAGATTCTTCATATGTTCCGTGAAGCGGTAAAAGAACGCGATGCAGCCAAGCGCAAAGCCATGCTGACGTTCGTCGTTGTAGGCGCTGGCTTCACCGGTGTGGAAATGATCGGCGAGCTGGCCGAATATGTGCAGGATCTCTGCCGCGAGCATCATATCGAACGCTCCGAGGTTACGCTCTATGTGGTTGATATGGTCACCAAAATCTTGCCAATTCTCCCGGATTCCCTGATCAAGAAAGCAGAAAAACATCTGGGCAAGCTGGGCGTAAATATTATTAACGGAACGCGAATCACCGGCGTTACTCCGGACAGCGTACAGCTGGGTAACCGTGAGATTGCTTCGAAGACGGTCATTTGGACCGCCGGCGTTGAAGGCTCGGATGTAGTAGCCGGTCTCGATGTCGAGCAGAAGGGCAATAAGCGCGTTCTGATCAATGACAAGCTGCAGGTTCCGGAGCATCCCGAGGTGTATGTGGTCGGGGACAATATGTTCTACATTCCGGAAGGCGCAACGGCTCCCGTACCACAAATGGTCGAGAACGCCGAGAATGCTGCACCGGTAATTGCCTACAACATCGCTTCTGAATTCCTCGGCAAGGAGAAAAAGTCCTATAAGCCGGTATTCCATGGCGTGATGGTCAGCATCGGCAGCCGCTACGGCGTTGCCAATGTCGGTCTGCCCAATATGATGTTCAAGCTAAGCGGCTTTTTCGCTATGCTGTCCAAACATGCCATTAATATGCTGTATCTGGCGCAGGTATTGGGCTTCAATAAAGTATACACGTATCTGCTGCATGAAATCTTCCATGTGAAGCACCGCCGCAGCTTCGTGGGCGGGCATTTCTCAAAACGTTCGCCTAACTTCTGGCTGGTGCCGCTGCGTATTTTTACCGGATATATGTGGTTCAATGAAGGATGGGAAAAAGTAGGGAAGATTATAGACGATCCCAACAAGATCTTTCTGATCCCTGCAGCAACCGTCGCCAAGGATGGAACGGCCGGAGCTTCTCTGGCTGATGCCACTGCCGCCGGCGCTGCTCAGGTAGGCGCAGATGCGGTTGCAGCTGCTTCCCAGGCAACAGCGCAAGCCCTGTCGGCTCTGCCGGTATGGGGTTGGGTTCACAGTATTGTGGATTGGTCCATGCACCTGTTCTTTTACACCGGAGACGGCGGCTTTACCTTCCTCGCCAAGCTGTTCCAGTTTGGGATGGTCGGTGCCGAGCTGATCTGTGGCGCTCTGTTGATTCTCGGACTGTTTACAGCTCCTGCTGCCATCGTGACCTTTGCGATGGGCGCCATGATCTGGGTTTCGGGTATGGCCCCGCCGGAAATGCTATGGTATATGGCTGCTGCCATCGCACTGATTGGCGGATCCGGAAGCACCTTCGGACTCGATTATTACGTTTATCCGTGGCTCAAGCGCGTAGCTCGTCGCATTCCCATTATCAAGCGGTATTATCTATACGCAGATTAATCCTTACTCAAATACAGGCATGTCCCAGGAGAGAGTCCCTGCTGCCCTATCGGCTTGCGGTATGGGACTCTCTCCTTCCCGCTTTTTGGCGGCCTGCACAAAGGAATGGGTATTATGGACATAAAACTGATTCAGGACACTCTGAGCCGGGTGGAGAGGCTGATTGATCCGGGAACCCATATCCGCCTCGTGGCGGATGAACAGCGGCTGGCTAAGCTGGCCGCTATGGTTAGCAAGGCTCCGCTGCCGCGCAAACGGAAGATTACCATTCTGGGCGGTTACCTGCTTCTCGACCTTGGCCTTACCTTTCATAAAGAGCTGGACCGCGAGACAGGGGAGGAACGGACGAGAAACCTGCTTGGCGGCGATTATCTGTTTGGGGCTTATCTGCGCTGGCTAGTCCAGAACGCAGAGCATGAGCTGCTGGCATTTCTGGTCCCGATTCATAAGAATATTCAAATCAGGCTCGCGGCCGGAGGGCTGCTGGAGCAGGCGTTTGATGATCTCTTAGACAGCTTTAGCCAATTTTTGCTCCGCTGCCAAACAGAAACACAACCCAAACAAGGAGGCCGCAATGAAGCTTGACCAAGCCCTTCTCCTCGACCTTGCGACATTCAACCGTCAGCTCAAGAGCATCGCCGAATCCGACCCGGATGCGAGGGATTATCCTTGGATCAGCCAAAGCGTGACCCAGTTCGTTGAGGCCGGGGGCAAGCGGCTGCGGCCGATGATGGTTCTCGTAGGCGCCCGGTTTGGGCCAAAGCCCGATCCGGCGCATGTACAGAAGGCAGCCCTTCTGCTGGAATATCTGCATATGGCATCCTTGATTCATGATGATATAATCGACAACTCGGATCTCCGCCGCGGCGCTCCTACCCTGCAGCGGATCCTGGGGGTGCCTCAGGCCACCCATATCGCCAACTATATGATGGCCCGGGCGGTGGAATGGGCAATGGACGGGGAGGACCCTGCCCAAGCTGAGGGGGAGGAACCCAAGTCGGAGGACAAGCCCCGGCTTTCCGAGGTGGCGTCGCTCCTGATGCAGCTTTGTATGGGAGAATATCAGCAGCTGGGCACCCGTTTTCAGTATGACCTGCCGCTGTCTGCCTACCTGGAAAAATCCCGCAACAAAACGGCTGTGCTGATGGCCAATTGCTTCCGCATCGGTGCGGAGCTGACCCGGGCCGACAAGACGGTTTGCCGCAGGCTGTATGCCTTCGGCGAAGCACTGGGAATGGCGTTCCAAATCAAGGACGACATTCTGGATTATACCCGGTCAGCGGCAGATATTGGCAAGCCGGTTGGATCCGATCTGAAGAGCGGCAACATCACGCTGCCGGTATTATTCGCGCTGGAGGACGGCAGTCCCGCCCTGCAGGCGGCGATCCGATCCCTTGGCCCGGATTCGCCCCAAGAGGAATTTGACCGCGTAACGGAGGCCATTGCCGCCAGCGGGGCCGTGGAGCGTTCCCAGGCTGTAAGCCGCGAGTATGCCAAAAAGGCCGGGAGAATCATCACCCGGCTGCGCCCCCATCCGGCTTGCGCCGATTTGGAGATTATGCTGAAGTATTTTACGTAAAAAAGCCGCCTGGCAGCTGCCCATCAAGTGCAAGCAGCTGCTGCGGGCGACTCAAGGTCTTTCGTCTCCCGTGCGAATGTTAGGCGGGGACGAAGGGCTTTTTCAATTCCTCCCGGCTCTCAGAACAGGAGGGTGGCCAGCACCATAAGCGAGGTGGCTGCGAGAAACAGGGTGTCCCGCCAGCTCCAATGCAGCACGTGGAAGCGTGAACGGGGATGGTGCAGGCGGTACCCCCGCGCTTCCATGGAATCTACCAGCTCTGCCGCCCGGCGGATGGCCCCGGCTGTGACCGGGACCAGCAGGGAGATGAGCAGCCACGCCTTTTGCAGCAGCTTCTGGTCGGCAAGATCCATGCCTCGGGAGGCCTGGGCACGGAGAATCTTCTGCGCCTCTTCGAAGACGGTGGGAATGAAGCGCAGTGCAGTGGTCAGCATCAGTGTCACCTTGCGCGGTGAAATGCGGAACACGGCCAGCGGCTTCATCAGGCTCTCCAGTGCCTGTGTCAGCAGGAGGGGCGGGGTAGTCAGTGTCAGCACCGCTGTGTAGGCAACGAAAAGCACCATCCGGGCGACGGACATAAACCCTTTTTGCAATCCTCCGGAATAGAGCTTAACCGGGCCGAGATTGACGGACCAGGCGCCGCTGGTGTCAAACAGGACATGAAAGACAAAGATGAAGAGCATAAGAAACAGCAGCGGCCGCAGGGAGCGGAGATACAAGCGGAAGGGAATCCGCGTCGCGGCCATGACCGCAACAGAGAAAACGGCCAGCAGCGCCAGCTCGGCTGCGGAGCGGACGAGAAAAACGGCCGCCATATACAACAGCATGGCCAGCGTCTTGGCCCGCGGGTCGAGACGGTGGATGCATGAGCCGGTCTCGATGTATTTGCCCATGATCATGCGGTTGGCCATGCAGGAGCTCCTTTCGGACATAAGGATGGCAGCGTATTGGCGTCAAGACGGCATTCCCAGAGTCTGGGAGATATAATGTGCTAGCCGTTCGGTAGTATAGGGGCCTGGAGGAAAAGGTGCCCCGAAGAGCTGCGAGAAATCCCGCAGGAAACGGACAACCGGGGGCGTGACAATGCCCGCCTGCTCCATCAGGGCGGCGTTGGCCAGCAGCTCGCCCGGCGAGCCGTGGAACAGTGTTTTGCCTGCGGCCAGCAGCACGTAGTCATCGGCATAAGGCAGGACTTCCTCCAGCCGGTGGGTGACGAGGATGACAGTTTTGCCCCGGACGCGGCAAAGCTCGGCGAGCAGGCCAAGCAGCTCCTCGCGGCTTGCCTGGTCGAGGGTCGCTGCCGGCTCGTCCAGCACCAGCACCTCCGGATCGGCAGCGAGTACAGTGGCGATCGCTGCCTTGCGCATCTGTCCGCCGCTCAGATGGAAGGGACTCTTCGCCAGCAGCTCCTCTCCCAGGCCAAGTGCTGCAGCCGCCTGCCGTGCGGCGCGGCGGGCGGTCTGCACATCCGCTCCGAAATTGAGCGGGCCGTACATCAGGTCCTGCTCCACCGTCTCGGCGAAGAGCTGCTGCTCGGGGAATTGGAAGACCAAGCCGACCCGGCGCCGCAGCTCCTTCAGACCCTTGCCGGAGATCCCAGGCTGGAGAACGTAATCCAGCACGTGCAGCCGTCCGGCTTCGGGCAGCAGGATACCGTTGAAATGCTGCAGCAGGGTGGACTTGCCGGATCCCGAAGCGCCCAGCACGGCAGTGAACCGCCCCTCGGCAAGCATCAGATCCAGAGCGTCCAGCCCTGTCTGCCGCTCGCCTGCGCTATGGTAGGTATAGGTTACTTGATCGAATCGCAATGCCACTTGGTCAGCGCCTCCATTAATTCGCTTTCACCGGCTTGCTGCGGAACGGCAACACCCAGCCGGTTCAGCTCTGCCGCCAGCTCCATGGCAAAGGAGGGCCGCAGCCGCAGCCGGTTGAGCAAGGCGGTATCCCGCAGCAGCTCATCTGGAGCGCCGTCCGCAGTCAGCTGCCCGTCTGCCAGGGCAAGCATACGGCCGGTGGAGAGGATTTCATCGTGGTCGTGGGTGACCGAGATCAGCGTATAGTTGCCGGTTGAGTGCATCCTGCGGAGCACAGCGAGAATCTCGCCCTTGGCCTGCTCGTCCAGCATGGAGGTCGCTTCGTCCAGCACGAGAATTTTGGGCTCCAGCGCCAACACAGCAGCCAAGGCGACACGCTGCTTCTGTCCGCCCGACAGCTCCGCCGGATGCCGGTTGAGGAAGGCTTCGATGCCCAGCATCGAAGCGTATCGCTCCAGCCGAACACCCATCTCCTTCCGGTCCAGGCAGCGGTTCTCCAGCCCGAAGACGATATCGTCGGCCACATTCAGGCCGACAAACTGATTGTCCGGATTGGCGAATACCATGCCAATCCGTTCGCGGATGTCGCCCAGGGTGCGGGCGGTAAGCTCGATGCCATCGATGATAATCCGGCCGCTGCTGGCCGGGAGCAGTCCGTTCAAACGTTTGACCAGGCTGGATTTGCCGGACCCGTTGGCGCCCACCAGACTGATCCACTCGCCGGTTTGTACGGAGAATGAGAGATCGCGGAGAAAATCGGGTCCACCCGGCCTATGGGCGCAGCAAACCTGCTGCAGCTCGATAATGGGTGTGTTGGGGATTCCGTTCATTGCAAACCTCCCGCCCGCTGCAGCAGCCCGAGCTTGTCCAGAGAGCCGATGAGGTAGGTGGCGGCCACGCCGATGAAGAAGCCGGTGACCACGCCGGAAACGAGCAGCAGCGGCAGGTAGAAGAAGATAGACGTTGTTCCAAGCACAAGCGCCGCCGCTCCCAGCTGGCCGAGGTTATGGGCAATGCCGCCCATAATGCTGATAGCGGCCAGACTGAAGAAGTCCTTGCGTACCCGAAGCAGGAAGAACATGATCAGGAAGCTCGCCAACGACCCGAAGAAGCTGAACAGGAACGTCGAGAATGTGCCCAGAATGAATGAGGTCAGCAATGTCTTCAGGATAATAAGGGCAAGCGCATCCCGGGCTTTGAAATAATACAGACAGGTGAGCACCATGATATTGCCGAGCCCCAGCTTGGCGCCCGGAACAGCGATGGCAAAGGGGATGAACGACTCAACGATGCCGAGCACGACGGAGACGGCAGCGAGAATGGCGACCATCGCCGCCGTCTTCAGCTCCTCATGGTCACGCTCAGGATGCAACGCCATCAAGGCCTCCTCCTCCGCCGGTTCCTGTGCCGCCCACCACTTCCACCATCAAGCGATGCGGCAGGCATACAATCGTTTGACCGATGGCGGTGGCAGCCCCGAAGGTTAGGCACAACAGATCCGGGCAATCCGCCTCGATCATCTGTATGCCGCGGTTATGCAGCTTAAGCAGGTTATACCCATATTTGGTGCGTATCTCCAGCTCCTGCTCGGTTGCCTCAAGCTTCACCGTTTTATAGAGCTTGCCGTCCACGGTGATTTTGGCGAACAGCTCCTGGTCTGCCGCGGATTTTTCCTTCATCAGAATCGGGAAGACGATGAAAAACGATGCGATCAGCAGGAGCGAGGCGAGCAGGATGAGATCGGCTTTTTTGAACAATTTGAGCATGAGGTTCACTCCAAAAAAAGGTGCGTTACCGCTTCCGGATTTGCAGGACATGAAACGGCTTCCGCCTGTAATAAAGATCACAACAGGCATTTGACCATTTGCTCTCATTCTACCATAATGAATAGGAAAAAAGAAACGCTCCCACAGGGAGGTGTGCCCTAGGGGCGCACATGTGCAGGAGGACAATGATGACAACAAAAAAGTGGGTCAGATGGCCCGTACTCTTCGTGCTGATCCTCAGTCTGGTTATTGCAGGCTGCGGCAAGCAGGCTTCCCGAAGCAGCGATGGGGAGACGGCGTTGCCGGTGAGTGAAACCTATTACATCTTTGGGACTGTTGTGACAGTCAAGGTTTATGACGCCAAGGTGACGAAGGAGAATTTTGCGAAAATCGGCGAAATTCTAAAGGATGTTGACCGCTGGCTTAACCGGGAGAACGCGGACAGCGATATTGCCAAGGTGAACCGGATGGCCGGTAAGGAAGCGGTGGCCGTGACGCCGGAAACCTTCACGGCAGTCAAGTTTGCGCTGGAGGACTCGCAGAAATCGGACGGTGTTTTTGATCTGACGGTCGGCCCCCTGGTGGAGCTGTGGGGAATCGGCAAGGAAGGGGCGCACAAGCCCGCGGATACCGACATTGCCAAAGCCAGAGCCTTGGTTGGATACCAGGATGTGGTTCTCGACGAGGCCAAGCATACCGTTATGCTGAAACGCCCGGGCATGTCCCTGGATATCGGGGGGACCGGGAAGGGCTACGCCGCTGACCTGATCGCCGATTATCTGGTGGCGCAAGGCTTCGGCGGCAGTATTATTGACATGGGAGGCAACCTGCTTACCGTTGGACTCAAGCCGGACGGAAGCGAATGGAACATCGGTATCCAGAATCCGGACAAGTCCCGCGGCAATACCATCGGCACGGTCAAGGTCGGGCCTCTGGCGGTGGTTGCTTCGGGGATTTATGAACGTTTCTTCATTGAGAACGGTGTGCGCTACCATCATATTATGGATACCGCCACCGGTGCCCCGGTTCAGAATGAGCTGGCCAGTGTGACGATCCTCTGCGAAGGGGCGATGGTTGGGGAAGGTTTGGATAATCTCGTTTTTGCATACGGGCTGGAAAAAGGGCTGGAGTATGTTGATGCACGCGCTGGTGTGGAGGCAATCTTCATCACCAAGGATCACAAGGTGTATGTCAGCAAGGGTCTGAAGGGCAAGCTGCAGCTGCTGGATGACTCTTTCACCCTCGCAGGCGGGTAAAGGGCCTCAAAGGGAGCCCAGTTTCACTATAGCTAAACTCTCCCTTCAGCATCCTTTTGTTTCCTTTTAGAATGGAAGAGACCAGGAATTCGTCTGTATTCCAATACTAGCTGAAGAGGAGAGATGTTGGCAGCGTGTTGAAATTAAAATATCTATTTGATAACCGGGACTTGGCGGAAATGCTGCTCAAGAATTGGGATTATGAGGACATCGGGATGTTCAAGCATTACCGTGTATCCTCCAATGCGATTTACCCGTTCAAGCGGGAGGGAACAACGCATTTCCTGAGATTTGCTCCCCGGGAGGAAAAGCTTACGCCGAATCTTCAGGCCGAGCTGGAGTTTATTGCTTACCTGCGGGGGAAGGGATATGGTGTGTTAGAGGCGGTCCCATCCAAGGCTGGCGAGAAGCTCGTTGAGATGGAAACACCGTGGGGAGTATACGTTGCATCGGTATTCAAGCGGGTGCCGGGAGTACAGCTGGACCGGACCGATTTCCCGGATGACGTTATGTTCAGCTACGGGAAGGCGTTGGGCAAGCTCCACCGTTTATCCAGTGAATATGTGCCGGGTGATGTTAAAAGATGGTCCCATGCGGACGTGCTGGACTGGATTCAGGAGGTTCTGACTGCTTTTCCCGGCGAGACCGCGGCTTTGGCGGAAACGGAGCTGCTGCGTACGTATTTTGCTTCGCTTCCCAAGACGCAGGCTGACTATGGCTTGATTCATTATGATTTTGAATACGATAACGTCTTCTACGAGGGCGAGACGCGAACCTGCCATGCCATAGATTTCGATGATGCGATGTATCATTGGTATGTGTTGGATATTGAACAAGCACTGGAGAGTGTGCGGGAAGAGGTCCCTCCGGAGGATTTTGATCAGAAGAAACAATGCTTTCTGGATGGGTACCGAACCGAATATGAGATTTCCGGCGATGCGGAGAAGATAGTTACCGTTTGCAAGCGGTTTGCCAATTTATATGGGTATGCACGGGTATTGCGGGCGGCTGCTGAAAAGTGGGAGAACGAGCCGGAGTGGCTAACCGGGTTAAGGGGAAGGCTGGCCGAAGGGCTTGAAGAGGATGCCGTTATATTCGGCGAGACGTTGTAGTGCCATGTGCTGCGGCAGTTGCTCCCACCCTCAATAAGAGGTAAACTGGTGGCATATCTGACAGGTGGTGAATTCCTTGGCATTCGGCGTGAAGCGGCAGGAGCTGCAGCAATGGAAAGAGGCGGTATCCCGCGGGGAAATTGCATACCTGACTCACTTTTGGACTGACCCGCGTTTCCCGTCCATCCGGACGGTGACCAAGGTGGGATGCTCCGACAGGAAACGGCTGACGGATTGGTGTAAGCGGCATGGGCTGAATCCGGCTTACATCCATGAGCATCCGCCGTATCCCCACTTCGATCTGATGGGCCCGAGGCAGAAGGAAATTCTGGAGAAGGAGCAGCTTCACGAGCATATTCGCCGCTTCCGGCTGTAGGGAGCGGGTTTCGTCTAGCTTGCAGGAAGCTCCCGGTCACAAAGGCTGCAGTTGGCAGCTCCTATACCATTTCACAGAGAATAGACCGCCCTTGTCAAAGGGACGGTCTATTTTTGGGTTGGGCTTATCTCTGCCGCGATACTAACGGACACCAGCGCCGTTAATGGGCACAAATTCCGCCTTCTGCGATTCTAACGGTCACCACAGCCGCTATATCGGGAAATGGGACTCCGTTTGAGCCTGATCCGGCACAATAGCGTCGCTGTGGTCCGTTAGAAATCACAAACACCGTTTTTCCGCCAAATAAGGTTGCTGGTGTCCGTTACAATTTTGCCTCAGGTGATACGGTCGCTCCGGTCCGTTAACTCTCCGCTGCAGCTCTCCTCTAGCGCCTCCCCCTGTTGGTCGACTCAATACAAATCAAACATGCCCACCTCGTAACCCTGCATCTTCAGGTAGGTGAACAACTGGCCGCGGTGATGCTGGGCGTGGGTGACAATTTCGATGAGCCACTTGGCCTGGACTGTTCCGTGCTCCAGATAGAAGGGGATGGTTTTTTTGTGGAGGAAGTCCTCCTCCGGCAATGCGGTCATGTACTGCCGCAGCGGCTCCAGCCCTTCGGCCATGGCAGCTCCCAGCTTGGCGAATTCCGTTTCCGCAAAACGGTGTTCCAGGGAACGCACCTCCTCAGTCGTATGCTCCTGCACAATCAGCAGATCCACGTCGGGGATCGCGGCCAGATGTTCGGCCAGCTCCCGCAGAGTCCGCATGTTGGGCTGCGGGCGGAACTCCACATCCTCGGGCTTTACCTTGGCCAATAGATTCGTGGTGGTCCTGACGATTAATTCCAATTCCTCAAACAACAGGTGCTGCAGCTCTTGAACGGCTGTCATTGGATACACTCCCATTTTCATTAAATTTTCGGTATCTTGTTTGCTGGTCCTATTACTGACTATACCCTATAATAGTGACAAGTATTGTCATGATTACGGAAAAAGATAAGGAGCTTAACCATGTCCAAGTCAAAACGGCTTATGGAGCTGATGCTGGCGGTTCACCGCAAACGCTCCTTTACGGTGAAGGAGCTGGCGCAGGAGTTCGGTGTTTCCTCCCGCACTATGCTGCGGGATTTGCAGGAGCTGGGCGAATTAGGGGTCCCCCTGTATTCGGAGGTTGGCCCCCACGGGGGTTACCGCCTGCTGAATGATCGGATGCTTCCTCCCATTGCCTTCAGCGAGGAGGAGGCGGTGGCGGTGTTTTTTGCCAGTCAAACGCTCCGGCATTACCGCGATCTTCCC
The DNA here is from genome assembly GCA_023388055.1 of Bacillota bacterium. Lineage (GTDB taxonomy): Bacteria > Bacillota > Bacilli > Paenibacillales > NBRC-103111 > Paenibacillus_AR. Next base: position 600,155 of record JAEWGW010000025.1, read on the forward strand.
TTCGAAACGGAAATGTCCTCCGCTCTCCAGAAATTTTATCTGCATATGCCTCAGGATGTGCGAAGCAGAATCGATGAAATGCGGGACCGGGTGGATTTCAGGCCACCGCATCGGAATCAGAGTGCGCCTTTTTTGAATGTGCTGCTGGAGGCGGCAGTCCGGAGGAAGACGGTCCGTATCGGGTATGACGGAAAAGCGGGAGTGGAGGAACGGGATATTCTGCCTGTTGGCATCTATGCCAATAACGGCTTCTGGTATTGCCCGGCATACTGCTTAGCCCGGCAGGATTACCGGCTGTTCCGCTGTGACCGGATCGTTGCTGCGGATATCCTGATGCCCTCCGGGCAGGGACAGCTGGAGCCGGAGGGGGATGGTCTGCCGGAGGCGAAACAGATCCATCTGGGAAATTGGGATGCGGTTCAAAACCGGGAGCTTGAGCTGGTCCCCACGTATGTGGAGCTGACCCGGGAGGGCTGCCGGAGATGCGAGACGGAGATGTGGCCCCAACCCCAAATCCATAAGCGGGAGGATGGTACCGGTTGGATCGACAGCCGGTTTCCCAAGGCGGATATGGAGTATTTTGCCCATTATTTTGTGGGGCTGGGAATGGGGGCACGTGTGCGGCGGCCGGCTGAGCTGGTGCAGACCATCAGGCAGCTGCTTGCAGCTATGGCGGAGGGGTACGGGAATCCGAGTTGTTCAAAAAATACAAATCCCGATCAAATCTGATTCAAGCCGAAGGAAAATGATGAAAATTGGCGAAATTTCTGTAATGGTCGAGGTGGCAAAGACATCTCATCAGTGCAACCACATCCATTACCGTGACCTGGTTTGTCCGGAAAAGAGAGGGAGAATCGTGAAGAAAAGCATATGGAATAAAATAGAAAATACTGTCGTAATGATACTGTGCAGTGTGCTTGTGCTGGGTGGAATTATTGTTGCCCCATCACAAACTGGGGCTGCTGCTGCGGACTCCGTATCGGGTTACCTGTGGAAGCAGCTGTCGGGTACCCCGTTTTCCAAAATTGCTTCCGATGGACAAGGTTTATATGTGGCGGCAAATTCCACCGCCGGGAAAATGTATACGTCCACCAACTTAATGAGTTGGAGCGCCCTGGATATCAGTGCAGTCTCCACCCGCCCCATCAACGCCTTGGAATACATAGACGGAAGCTTTTATGCGGTGACGATGGGCAACTATGGGACCGGAGCTACCATACTCCGCTCAACCAATGGCACCGATTGGACCGGCGTCGACGCGGCTGAACCCAGCTATTCCCGAAGCTCGATTGCTTATGGAAACAACACTTTTGTGGTTCCTACAAATAACACCACCATCTACTATTTCCAGTCCACTGACGGGGAAACCTGGTCCAGGCAGCAATATGATGCCAGCGGGACAGCTTCGGTGTTCGGTTTGAATTACGCCAACGGCCAGTTTATGGCGGTTGGGAGTTCGGGGGCCATGATGTCCTCTGCCAACGGCATCAATTGGAGTCCGGTTGTCAAGGCAGCAGGAGCACCTACCCTTCAAGCAGTGGCGTCAGATGAGCATGGGAAGTATGTGGCGGTGGGGAGTGGCGGAAAAATCCTCCGCACTGATCCAAATAGCGGCAGCGATTATCCTCTGCTGGAGGTTTCCACGCCTGCCACTTCTACCCTGTATGATGTGACCTACTCGGCAGCGGGAGGCGGATATGTGGCGGTAGGGGATTATGCGACGCTTTTTTCCGCAGACGGAATCACATGGACTCCTGAAGCTGAAAATCTAGTGCTCCAAAAGGTAATCTATGCCGATGGAAAGTGGCTGGCGGCAGGGAACTCCGGCGTTTATCAACGGACTGAAGTTAACCTTGCAATCGACACCCAACCTGAGGATATTTCCGTTGTGCCCAACGACAGCGCCGTCCTGATCATTGGTGCTGCGGCAAGCGGAGGCGAGTCCGTCAGCTACCAGTGGTACAGCAATACGGTCGATTCGAACAGCGGCGGAACGCCAATTGTGAACGCCCAGAATTATTACTATCACGCGCCGACTGCAGCAACAGGCACTGTATATTATTACTGTGTCGTCAGAATCCCAGGTTCTACGACAGCAATAACCAGCGATGCGGCAGCGGTAAAGGTAAGTCCGTTAACCCACGCGGCCACCCCGGATATCACCTCCAATCCCCAGGACAAAGCCGTCTATGTGGGGGAGAATGCTCCGTTGACCGTGTTGGCAATAGCGGGTGATGCAGGAATATTAAGCTACCAATGGTACACGAATACCTCGAACAGCAATAGCGGCGGCCAGCCGATTGCCAATGCAACGGGGAGCATCCTTGCAGCGCCGACAGAAACAGCCGGAACCGCTTATTATTATGTTAAGGTAACCAACACCAATAACAGTGCCACGGGCACGAAAACGGCAACGTCAACAAGCACAGCAGCGGCGGTACAGGTGGATGTCGCACCTACCTATACCATTTCTGCACCCGGTGACCAGAAGGCAGCCCCCCTTATCCAAGGGTATGCACCAGGTACGCAGGAAATTGTAACCGTCAGCTTTTCCAATACGGGTACGGCGGACTTGACCAGTCTATCCGCCGTGCTTGGCGGTACTCATGCCGGTGACTTCGAGATCACCCAACCGGCGGGAACATTAACCAGCGGGGCAGCCGCAACCAGCTTTACGGTGAAGGCAAAGGATGGTCTGCCGGCAGGCACATACACTGCCACCGTCACGTTGAAGGCCGACAATATGGCAGACGTGTCGTTTATGGTAACCCAGGCTGTCTATCTGCCTGATGCGCCGGTCAATCCGGAGCAGCTGGCGCCAGTCGAAGGGAACCGTGAGGTGACGCTTCATTGGAATACCGTAACGGAAGCGACCTACTATCAGCTGTATATGTCCCAGATGACGGGACAATTCAATGGGCCCAGCCTTGCCACGGTGAAGGATACAACCTATACCATCGCAGAATTAACCAACGGGCAAACATATTATTTCGTAATAAAAGCAGGGAATGACGGAGGATTAAGCGCGGAATCCAATCAGGTTCAGGCCACTCCGTCAACCGTTCCTGATGCGCCGGTTCAGATTGCCGCAACCGCAGGGGACGGCCAGGCTGTGGTCAGCTTTGCCGCTCCGGCAGATAACGGCGGAAGCCCCATCACCGGCTATGAGGTAACGGACTCCACAGGCACCATAACCGCAACCGGCGATATCAGCCCGATTATCGTCCAGGATCTGGTGAACGGTACGGCCTATGCGTTTACGGTAAAAGCGGTCAACAGCAAGGGAACAGGTGCCCCATCCTCCGAATCGAATACCGTCATACCGGTCAAACCCGTTAAACCGGCTGAGCCGGTTGAGCCTGATGACCCTGGAAGCGATGATGGGGATTCCGGGGAATCAACAGGCCTTGCCGTTGCCCCGAATACTCCCGTCGCTAATGTTGTGGTGAAGGGGACGGCGGGGAGTGTGGGAACCGCCAAAACGGCTACCATCAATAACCGGAAGGTTACCACCTTTACCCTGGACCAACGGAAGCTGGAGGAGAAGCTTGCTGCTGATGGACAGAACATGGTGCTGAGCGTTCAACTGGACGACTTCACCGATGTGGTTGTAGGAGAGATGAATGGTCAAATGCTGAGGAGTATGGCGGACAAGCAGGCAGTTTTTGAAATCAAAACCGCTTATGCCTCCTACACCCTGCCAGCGCAGCATATCGATCTCCAAGCGATCTCTGAGCAGCTCGGAGCATCAGTGGGCCTGCAGGACATTCAGCTCCAGGTGGAGGTTTCTCCCTCCGCTGCGGACATGATGAAGCTGGTCCAGAGCGCTGCGGAGAAGGGCGGCTTTACCGTGGTTGCCCCTCCCGTTGACTTTACGGTCAGAGCCGCCTATAAGGATAAAACCATCAGCGTGTCCAAGCTCAACGCTTTTGTGGAGCGTAGCATAACACTGCCGGATAATGTGGACCTGAGTGGGACGTTAACCGGTTTGGTGATCGAACCCGACGGCACATTCCGTCATGTGCCTACCAAAATCATGAAGGAAGACGGAAAAGCTTATGCCCGGATCACTAGCTTAACCAACAGCACCTACGTGGTGGTCAAACATCCGGTATCCTATACGGATGTAGAGAGCCATTGGGCCAAGGAGGCGGTGGAGGACCTGGGCTTCCGTATGGCATACGAGGACCCGGGAGTGGATACCTTCGGTCCGGACCAGGAGATCACCCGTGCGGAATTCGCATCCCTTATGGTCCGCGGGATAGGTATCCGGCCGGAAACGGAAGCGGCTCCGTTCTCCGATGTCAAAGCGTCGGACCGTTACAGCAGTGCGATTAACTCCGCGTATGCCTACCGGCTGATCAGCGGCTTCGAGGACGGAACCTTCCGCCCCAAGGACAAAATCACCCGTGAAGAGGCAATGGTGGTGGTTGCCAAGATGATGGTGATCACCAACCTGAAGGCGAAGCTTACCGCTCCCGATACGGACACCATCCTACAGCCTTATTCCGATGCGGATGAAATCTCCAGCTGGGCTCGTAGCGGCATTGCCGACAGTATCCAAGCCGGTATCGTATCCGGAAGAAGCAGTACGGAGCTTGCCCCCAAGGCTTATGTTACGAGGGCAGAGGTGGCATCCATTGTGCGGCGGCTGCTGCAGAAGTCAGAATTGATCTAGAACACAAAAAGCTGTCCCCAAGCGTATTTGCGAGGGGACAGCTTTTTTGGCTTTTTTTAACCCTGACTCAGCGGCTTCTATGAAGGGATAGTGGCTGAGCCGTGGCTTACGGCAACCGCTATCCAAACTGTAGGCAGCAAGGGGTATGACGGGTTTATGATCGGGATAGTGGAGGGGGGAGTTGCCCGTCCGTATCCCCTTAATACGTTCTCCTCCTGGTAAACCACCAGCCTACGGCTGCGAACAGCGCATATAACGCAAGGTTAAAGGCAACTCCTGTTAACAACGAATCATTGAACAAGAGAGCCTTGAAGAAGGCTGCCACATGAACGCGCAAGGAAGGGACGGCGGTTCCCACCGGGATAGCGGTAATCAGCAGGACCCAGAGCAGCCAACCCACCGGGTGGGAGTAGCCGGAGGCCAGCATGGAAAGAAGGGCCATTACCATGACATAAAAAGCGGCTTGATACAGGAATGACCCCGCCACCCCAAAGTCTGTCCAATGAAAGGCCTCTATCATATCCACAATGCCTGTGAAATCCCGGAATATATGTACTTCGAGCTGATACCACAAGGAATTGAATAAAGCGATACCCGCTGCCCAAACACCGAATACAAAATGCAGCCCATTGAAATACTGCTGCCGGCTTGCACCCAAATAAACGATACGTTTGAAATACGTGAGGGGAAGGATAACCGCGGTAAGAAGCAGGATCAGCAGCAGCATATTGCCGTCCGAAAGACGCATGGTGTAGCCGCTTTTTATATTGAGTGTGACGATCAGATCCGCCACTCTTCCCAGCAGGATTAGCAGGATAACGCCCCAGACATACATCCTCATTTGTACAAAAGCCGGTTTTAGATGAACCGTCCATGCCTTCAATTTATTGCCCTCCCTCAACCAGATACGCGAAGAACTTCTGCAGCGTCAGGCCCTCGATGGCAATATCCAATTCCCGCGCACGCGTGAAATCCTCTTCCGTCAGCTGTTCATACATGGCGGCAAGGGTACCGCGGCCATACGCCTCCGTATGGATAACCCGCTTCCCGGCTGTAAACGCAGCCACCGCTTCGGACTTACCCCGGAGCATATGCGCGCCCATCCTAATCAGGTCCATCTCATCATGGAGAAGAACCGACCCGGCTTCAATAATAAATACCTGCTCCACCACCGGCGCAATTTCATCAATCAGATGAGTGGACAGGAGGATGGTACGGGGATGGGCCGCATAATCCTCCAGAAGCGCCTTATAGAATTTCTCCCTCATCAGAACATCCAGTCCCAGCACAGGCTCATCATATAATGTCAGAGCTGCCCGGCTGGCCAGACCGATGATGTTTCCAACCAGGGCTGCCGTGCCTCTGGAAAGCTGACTCATCTTCTTACGGGGATCGATCCGGAAGGTCTCCAGCAGCTCATGGGCCAATGGCCAAGCCCAGTTCGGATGGAAGCTGGCAGCAAATTGCAGCACCTCCATTACCCGTGCCCCCCCGAAGGGACTGGTATGGTCCCGTACATAACAGAAATCCCTCGGAAGCTCACCTTTCCTCAGTCTTTTCCCCCATACCTCCAAGGTTCCGCTATCCGGAAGGATTCCGCCTGCAATCATGTTCAGCAGGGTGGTTTTTCCTGCTCCGTTGCGACCTAACATGCCATATATAACATTCTCCTGCAGCTGCAGGCTCAAATTCCGCAAGGCAAATGTCCGGCCGTACGTCTTATTTAGATTCCCGCAGGTTAATACGGTGCTCACGGGCAACTCATTCCTTTCTAAGCTGCTTAATCATGCTCATGATTTCTTCCGTTGAGAGCGTTAGCTTATCCGCTTCCTCCACCAGCTCCAACAGGAGCTCCTTAGAGAAGCGTTCCTTACGCTTCATCAGGATTTTCTGCCTCGCATCGGGCGCAACGTACATGCCAAGCCCACGTTTCTTGTACAGAATACCCTCGTTAACAAGCAGACCGATCCCTTTCACCACAGTCGCAGGGTTAATCTGAAACAGCTGCGAAAACTGGGCCACAGAAAGAATCTGATCATTCTCCTGGAAGGTGCCCTTCAAGATATCATCTTCAATGATGTCGGCTGCCTGTTGAAAAATGGGATGTTTATCGTCGAAAGTGAAGTTCATGGTTTCACCATTCATCATATTAGTATGTTACCTGTCCAACATACCATAGCCTATATTTTCGTGATTGACAACCTTTGGGAGCGTGTATTACAGTGTACTACATTAGTAACATACTAACATACATGAGCCGGAATTCATAGGGCGGATTTGTCCTGCGGATTCATTGCATGTAAAGCGGGGAGAGGGAACCGATGGGAACACTAATTGAATTTCAAGCTGTAACGAAGGAATATCAGATCGGTGAAATCAAAATCCAGGCGCTGGCCGGCGTGGATTTCTCCATATCGGAGGGGGAATTCGTAGTCGTATTAGGCACAAGCGGCGCAGGTAAAAGCACCATCCTGAATATATTGGGCGGAATGGATACGGCCAGCTCGGGCCGGGTTTTGGTTGACGGCCAGGATCTAACCCGTCTCAGCGAGAAGAAGCTGACGGAATACCGGGGGAAGAAGGTAGGCTTTGTATTTCAATTCTATAATCTGATTCCCAACTTGAATGCTCTTGAAAATGTGGAGTTTGCCGCCGAGGTATGCGATAACCACCTGGACGCCAAGGATATTCTCCATAAAGTCGGCCTGGCAAGCCGGACCGGCAATTATCCCTCCCAGCTCTCCGGCGGAGAACAGCAGCGGGTGGCGATTGCCAGAGCGGTGGCCAAAAATCCCTCCCTGCTGCTCTGTGATGAACCTACCGGGGCCTTGGATTATATGACGGGGAAGTCTGTCCTGAAGCTTCTTGAGGATTTGAATCAGGACATGAAAACCTGTGTGGTTTTGGTGACCCATAATACCGCCATCGCACCCATGGCCGATAAGGTGATCAAGGTAAAAAGCGGGTTGATCGAAAGTGTGACAGTGAATGCCCGCAAACAAAGCGTCGAGGAGATCGAATGGTGATGGGGAAATTACGGTACAAGCTGTGGAGGGACCTGAAGCAATCCGCCGGACAATTTATGGCGTTTGCTCTGGTCATAGCTGTCGGGGCTTTTTTCTATACAGGTCTGGTGACCTTAAGTGATCATTTAAGCGCGTATTCTGAGCAGTATTTCGAAAAGCATAATATCAGCGATCTGAATGTGTATTATAGTCAGATTTCCAAACAGGAGGCAGCCGCTTTAAGCGGTATTCCGGGTGTCAAAAAAATAGAAGGACGTTACAGCACTCAGGCAACAGAGATTTTTGACTCGTACAAGACCATATTGAACATTCATTCGATTCCTGCGGACAATACCATCAATACGCCTGCTGTTTTGGAGGGGAGCATTCCTTCGAAACGGGGAGAGGTGTTTCTCGATTCTCATTACGCCAATGAGCATAATTACCGTACTGGTGATGTAATGACCATCCGGGTGAACAATCAAGATCTGACATTCACCATCGTGGGTTTGGGCGAAAATGTGGAGCATGCCAAGAAAAACGAAATTCAAGACCACCAAAAACACGGGTTCGCCTATGTGGCTGAAGCGTCTGTACCTGACATTGCCGGGGGCAGGGATGATTTCCATAACGAGATTTTGGTTGACGCAGAGGACGGCTACGATGTGGATCAATTGGCCCGGATCATCGAGGAGAAGTCCCGGAATCTGCCTTATGTCAGCCAATTGAGCAAGGAACGAAGCTTCAGCTATTCCCAGTTGAAGGCGACCATTCATAATAACGGATTAATGAGTAAGGTAATCCCCTTGGTCCTGTTCCTGATTGAAGCGATAATTCTATTCCTGACCATGTCCAGAATGATCGATTCCCAGCGGAATCAGGTGGGGATTATGAAGGCGTTGGGTGTAAAAAACAGGAGTATTATGCTCCACTACATGGGTTTCCCTGTGATTGTGAGTATTGTTGGCTCCATCCTGGGTTATGCAATTGCAGCATTTGTTTTTGTACCCATCGTGAAGGCGTCGAATGCCAACTCCTATTCCCTGCCGGGGATCGAATTCCCGCTTTCTCCGTTCTCCATAGTCCCTCCCATCGTGATCTCCAGTGTGTTCGGGATGATCTCCTGCTACCTGAGCGGCCGGAAGATCGTGAAGGAACGGACTGCCCAGGTGCTCCGGCCAAAATCGCCAAAATCAATGAAAAAGATACTCATCGAACAGATTCCTGGAATATGGAGCCGTCTTCCTTACAGCCAGAAGCTGATTCTGCGGAATATCTTTTTGAACAAGCCAAAAGCGCTTGCCAGTTCGATTGGTGTAGCGGTCAGCACCGTTTTACTTATTACGGCTTTCGGTACCCAGATGTCTCTCCAAAAGGTAGCGGATCAAATCGGAGAGGTGTATACCTACGATCTGAAAATGGATTATAAAACGGGCGTGGATGTTGGTACTGTTAAGCTGCCCTCCAGCTCAAAAAGCAGCTACAGCTTGTCCACTTTACAGGTGGATTTTATGAAGGACAACCGGGCAGAAAAGGCGGATTTAATCGTAACCGAAGGAGAGAACAGCCTTATTCATTTTTTTGACGCTCAGGATAACCAGGTTCTCCTGGAGAATGGCGAGGTACTGGTGCCCAAGTCTTATGCGGACAAGTATCACATTTCGGAAGGGAACCTGATTCAGCTGGTCTTTACGGCTCCCGAGCTGCGGAATCAAACCGTAACCATGAAGGTCCGGCACATTACCAATCAATATTCGAACCCGTCCTTTTTTGTGACACCGGATTATCTGGAGAGCTTTGGGCTGAGGTACAGCCCATCTGCACTTATGGTTGCCACGGACAACGCAGCAGAGCTTCCCGCTATCCGCAGCTTCTTCGAGCAGGACCCGCAGGTGGAATCCATTACTGACCAGCAGGATTTGAGGAAGTCAGCGGAGTATATGATGAAGCAAAATAACTTTATTTTTGTCATGTTTATCATCTGCGCGGTGATCTTATCCTTCGGAGCTATCTATACCATATCGTCCATTAATATCTACGAAAGAAACCGGGAGCTGGCCACCCTGAAGGTATTGGGCTATCCCAAGAACAAAATCAACAGGCTCATCTTCTCCGAAAATATAGCAGTAACCGCCTTTGCGGTGATACTCGCTCTCCCGGCCAGCGGTTATGTGTTCGGGACTATTGTGCAAGCATTGTCCAGCAGCCACCAGCAGATCCCGGACCAGCTGCCAGTAACCGTTGTGCTGATATCTGTACTGCTGGCCCTTCTGCTTACGGCCACATCCAGCCTGCTTCTCCGCAGGAAGGTAGCCGGCATTAACATGATTGAGTCGTTAAAGAGCGTGGAGTAAAAAACGGAAAAAGGCCTTGCCGTTCCCTCAAGTTGACAAAGCCGCGCCATGTTTATACGATTAAATATCAGCACGTCAAAAGTCAAGGGAGAGAACCTGATGGCCTATATTGAATTTAACCAGGTGGGAAAGCAATACGCCTCCGAGGGGGTAGTCATCCGCGCCTTGGAGAATGCCAGCTTTTCGGTGGAAAAAGGGGAGCTTGCTGTAATCCTCGGCGCCTCCGGTGCCGGCAAGACTACAGCTCTCAATATATTAGGCGGAATGGATACCGCCACCTCCGGTGAAGTGGTTGTGGACGGCGATGTGGTGTCCCGTTATTCCGACAAGCAGCTGGTGGGTTATCGCCGTACGGATATCGGCTTTGTCTTCCAGTTCTATAATCTGGTGCCCAATCTGACCGCCCTGGAAAATGTGGAGCTGGCCGCCCAGATCCGTCAAGACTCGCTGGACGCCTCCGAAACTCTGGACAAGGTGGGGTTGTCCGAACGCAAGAACAATTTCCCCGCCCAGCTCTCCGGCGGCGAGCAGCAGCGGGTATCCATTGCCCGTGCCATCGCCAAGAAGCCGAAGCTGCTGCTTTGCGATGAACCAACCGGTGCTTTGGATTACAATACCGGCAAGCAGATTCTGCAGCTGCTCCAGGACATGTGCCGCCGGGAGAAAATCACGGTGCTGATCATCACTCACAACTCTGCGCTGGCCCCTATGGCGGACAAGGTGATTCATTTCAGGAACGGCCAAGTGGTGAAGATGGTGCATAATGAACAGCCGACTCCCGTCGAGCAGATTGAGTGGTGAGGGGATGAACAAGGCTTACCGCAACGATATCGGGCGTTCCATCCGCAAAGGATGGAAACGGTTTGTCTCCATCATGATTATCACCGCGCTGGGCGTTGGGATGCTTACCGGCCTGTACGCTTCCTGCATGGATATGTATTATTCGGCAGATAAGTTTTATGACCGGCAGAATTTATTCGATATCCGGATTATGTCTCCTATGGGGCTGACGGAGGAAGACGTGAAGACAGTCAGCCGGGCGGAGGGTGTGGAGGCGGCAGAAGGGGCCTACAGCCGGACGGTGGAGACGGATGTGGACGGCGTGGGCAAAAGCGCAGAATTGAAGACACTCAGCGCCAAGGGCATCAATGCCCCCCATATGCTAGAGGGGGTTCTGCCCTCCGGAAGCAGGGAAATTGCCGTTAACCGGAAGTACATCGAGGAAAGCGGCGCATCTGTGGGTGGTACGCTGCCTGTCGGTAATGAGACCTTTACCATTACCGGTGTGGCCATGGACCCTATGAATATTCAAGCCGGGGGTATGGCCAGTGTGTTCCGGGCCAATGTCAGCACGGACTATACCTTTTTCACGGCAGAGCCAATACCAGCGGCGCCAGGCGGCAGCCCTATGTTTACGGCGGTCTATATGACGGTGGCCGGTACGAAGGAACTGGATACCTTTTCGGATGAATATAAAGAGGCGGTACAGAAGGTTATTGGCGGAATCGAGGGGCTGCGGGGGCAGGCTGGCGGAAGCAGCAGCGCCGCCCTATGGTATATCCAGGACCGGACCTCGCTGGACAGCTATTCCAGCATGGTGAATGATCTGTCCTCCATTGAGGCTGTAGGCAAGGTATTCCCGGTGATTTTCCTGCTGGTGGCCGTGCTGATGAGCCTGACCTCCATGACCCGGATGGTGGAGGAGGAGCGGGGGCTGATCGGGACCTACAAGGCGCTGGGCTTCAGCAATGGAGCCATCTACCGCAAATACCTGCTGTTTGCCTCAATGGCTAGCTTATTGGGAGGACTGCTGGGAGATGTGTTCGGCTTTGTCCTGATGCCCAAATTCATTTCCCTGGTGCTGGAGGAGCTGTACACCGTACCGCAGTATGAGCTGCGTTTTGATTTGGTTTATGGAGTAGGCGGTTTTCTCCTGTTCCTGGTGGCCATCGTTGGGGCAACGGCCCTGGCCTGCCGCAGTGAGCTCAGGCAGATGCCGGCTTCGTTAATGCGCCCCAAGGCGCCCCGTGCCGGCTCCCGTGTGTTCCTGGAACGGCTTCCGGTGATCTGGAACCGGCTGAAATTCCTGAACAAGGTGACGGTGCGGAACCTGTTCCGGTACAAGAAGCGCCTGTTCATGACGGTGGGCGGCATTATGGGCTGTACCGCTCTGATTCTGTGCGGCTTTGCCATTAAGGATTCCATTGACCGGCTGGGACCCCGGCAGTATAAGGAGGTTAACCGGTATGATCTGTTGGCTGTGGCCCAGGAGACTCAACACGGCAGCTTAGTGGAGCAGTTGGCCGCCGATGGCAAGGCAGAGGACTATCTGGATGTCCGCGTGGACAGTGTGAAGCTGCTGAATTCGGCCGGTGATGCGGAAAAAATGCAGCTGATGGCCTTTCCCGACGGAGCTGCCGCAGGGGATTACCTCCAACTGGAGAATCTCGACGGGAAGCTGATCCAGACGTTGGGCGAGGGCGCGCTGCTTACCCAGAACGCAGCCCGTATTCTGGGTGTGAAGGCAGGGGACTCTCTCATCCTGGAGGATATGGGGCTTAAGCAGCATGAGATCACCATATCCCAGGTGGTAAAGAATTATCTGGGCAACAGTGTTTATATGCCGCAGAAGGAATATGAGGCGCTGTTCAGAGGGTATGCCCCGAATGGAGTGCTGGCCCATCTGCCCGCTTTAGCCGGCGAGGAGCAGGCGGCCTACGCGGAGAAGCTGCTGGACAACAATGCCGTAATATCTGCGGTGAGCACAGCCGCGCTGCTGGAGCAATTCGGCTTTGACCTGATGAACGCCGTGCTGCTGCTCATTATTGTCATGGCCGGCGGGCTGGCCTTTGTGGTGCTGTTCACCCTGTCTAACACGAATATCTCGGAGCGCAACCGGGAGCTGGCCACCATCAAGGTGCTGGGCTTCTACGATAAGGAAGTGCACCAGTATGTGAATAAAGAAACGCTGCTGCTCACCGCGGCAGGCATTCTCATCGGCCTGCCTGTGGGTCGTTTCATCAGCGGCTTCCTCACCGTAGCGCTGAAGCTGCCCTCCATCCACTTCGCCGTTTATGTAAAGCCGGTGAGCTATCTGATCACTGCGGCGTTAACCCTCTGCTTTGCCATCGCCGTCAATTGGATCACCAACCGGACGCTGAACCGCATTGTGATGGTAGAGGCGCTGAAAAGTGTGGAGTAGCCTAGAAATCTGAATAAATACTTATTGTGTTGCATTCCTTACCGGGAAAGGGGTGCCTTGGATGCTCAAACACGTTTTGTCGGCCTTGATTGATTGGAATGGTAAGGGTTCAAAGCCGCCAAAAAACTCGCCCTCAAGTCACCCCTTTCCCTCCCAGTCTTTCCACATGAGTATTTAATCAAAGACTTACTCCGTCGGGCAGCCCCTTTAGGCTGCTCCTTTTTTTGTCGCCGCGACACGGTTTGACAAGAGACCGGTTCATCGCATATGATTTACTTAACGATCGTTAAGTCAAACGAGGGGGTAAGGAATTATGGCCGTGGAAGGGAAACGTACACGGATGACCAACCGGGATATCCAAGCGGCAGAGCGCAAGCAGCAGCTTCTCGACACCGCGAAGCGGTTGTTTGCAGATAAAGGATACCATGCCACCTCCATGCGGGAGCTGAACAAAAGCATCGGCATGACAGAGGCCTTGGCGTATCATTATTTTCCGGGAGGCAAGCTGGATATCCTGAGGGCGGTTTTGCAGGTTGCGCAGGAAGAGCGGATTGCCCGGATCGTTGCTTTTTTGGAGCAAACGTTCCTGGGGGAGCCGGCGCTGAACCAAACACTGTTGGCTCTGATAGACGGCATCGCCGGACAGCTTCAGAACGACCGGGACTATTTCCTGATTCTGATTCAGGAGCGGAATCAGCTGGAGCCGGAGCAGCAGGAGGCGCTGGATGCCCTGACCAAACAGCCGTTTCAGGCTACAGAGGCCTATCTGAGGAGGCTGTATGCAAGAGGGGAGCTCCGGGAAATGGATTTTGATATGGCGGCTTCCCAATTTTTATCCCATATTGTGGTTTTGATTGTTCAAGGCATGATTAAGGCCCAGCCATTCGGAATGGAGCAAAAACAGCGGATCGTTGACTATTATGCAGCATTGTGGTCCCGGTAAGCTGTCTTTTTTTACACATTTAACTAAACGATCGTTAAGTTAATTCGCGGGGAGGAAACAGCATGATGGAGCAGATACGGACGGAAGAGTTGACGAAACGGTATGGAACAGTTTCGGTGGTTCAGGATGTTTCCTTATCGGTGCAGCAAGGGGAGGTCTACGGGTTTCTCGGCTTGAACGGAGCAGGTAAAACCACCACGATCCGCACCTTGCTGGGGATGATCAAACCAACCTCCGGAGATGTATTCCTGTTTGGCAAAAGGGTAAGCGAAAGCGGAAGCAGGCTGTGGAACCGTGTGGGATATATGGTAGAGATGCCGGCGGCATATCCCGGTTTTACGGTAAGGGAGAATCTGCTGCTGCTGGCAAAGCTCCGTGGTCTGAAGCCAGAGAGCAGTGTGAACAGGGTGATGAAGGAGCTTAATCTGGACGCTTATGCGGACCGGAAGGCCAAGTATTTATCGTTAGGCAATATGCAGAAGCTGGGGTTAGCCAAGGCACTCCTGCATAACCCGGATATTCTGATTCTGGATGAGCCCACCAATGCCCTTGATCCGGCAGGAATTGTGGAGATCCGTGAGCTGCTGATCCGGCTTGCCAAGCAGGAAGGCAAAACCGTGTTTATCTCCAGTCATATTCTGGAGGAGGTAGCGAAGATGGCGACCCGGATCGGGATTATTCATAAAGGGGTTATGCTGCAGGAGATTACGGCGGAGGAGTTTGAAAAAATCCGGCAAAAGCGGTTATACGTCGGCGTTGGCGGACAGCGGGAGGCGGCTCGTGCGGCTTTGGCAGACAAGGGTTATCTGGCGCATGAAGTAAAGGAAGGGATGCTTGAGGTGGCGGACGAAAAAGCGGTGCGTCATCCTGAATTTGTCGCCAGGCTGCTGGCGGATGCGGGGCTGCCCCTTTCGATGCTGAAGGTAGAGGAAGAAGAATTGGAGTCCTATTTCTTGAAAACAATTGCGGCAGGGGAGGTGCGGGTATGAACGTTTTGCTTACAGCGGTACAAGTGGAGTCCATGAAGCTGCGCCGCTCCGCCGTGTTATGGGGAATGCTGGGGTTTTTCCTGTTCGTTACGGTTATCCGCATTGGAGAAGGGGATGCTGAAGGCTTTTTGCAAAATGCGGTGTTTATGTTTGCTTCGGTTTTTGGGCTGGTGGGCTTCGGCGCGTTGGCGGCTTGGGTATTCGGACGGGAATATACGGACCGGACCATGAAGGATTTATTGGCGCTGCCGGTGTCCCGCGGCAAGATCGTGGCCGGCAAATTCCTGACCGTTATCCAATGGGGGCTTGTTATGACGGTAGCCACCTACGGCTTTGCACTATTGATGTGTTTGCTGTTTCGTCTGGAGGGTTTTTCAACGGATATGGCCATACATTACCTTATCCAACTTCTGATCATCTGCGGCTTGCAGCTGTTCCTGTGCGGCCCCGTTGTGTTTGTGGCAATCGTCTCCCGCGGTTATCTGGCACCTCTTGCTTATGCCTTTTGCACATTGATGGTTGCTTTAATTACCGGCTCGTCTTGGCTGGGGGCCTATCTTCCATGGTCGGTTCCGGCTCTTCAGCTTGCAGGAAGCGGAAGCGAAGCGCTGCCGTTGGGCGCGGTCAGCTACATCATTCCGGTCGCCACCGGTATCCTGGGGCTGGTTGGCACATGGGCATGGGTACGGTGGACGGACCAGAAATAGACGGTTGGATTTAAGAATGATGTGCAGCTTGCTTCTCAAAATCAATATAAGCATCGTGATCAAAATAATATAAATACGCCTCTAATAATTCTTCAACCGTACAATCGCTTTTTTGCTCGTAAGCATTTTTCACGATGCCTTGAATGGTTTGAATGGATAGGGCATCAATCATGTTAAAAGATTCTCCAGTTCTATTAAATTATCCATGACACTTCCTCCTCTAATTGGTTGCTGCACCCATTTTACCGTACAATTAAATAATTGAACATCCAAGAAAAATGGAACAGCAACTCATGGTTGACAACCTTCTGCTGCCAGTTGGTTTTCCGGCATCTTCCTTTATACTATAATTTTCTTGGAGAGGAGGAGCGGCTATGGAGCTGGGAGCGAACATTCAAAAGCATCGTCTTAAAAATGGGCTTTCACAAGAACAGCTAGCGGAGAAACTGTCGGTTTCCCGTCAGTCTGTATCCAAATGGGAGCTGGGCCAGAGTTACCCCGAGGTAGATAAGATTATCCAAATGAGTCTTTTGTTTTCTGTACCCACAGATGATTTACTGATGGATGCAAAGGCACGGGAAATGCGGGCCAAAAACAATAAGCTGCATCTGGGGTCCATCTATCTGATCGTGAAGGATTTTCTGAAATCGGTTGCGTTTTATGAGCAGCTACTGGGCATAACGGTTTCGACGAAGAACAGTACTATATTCGCAGAGTTTTTCTTTGATCATCAATGCATTTCCTTAATGAATGAAGCAAATTTACCCGGCCATGATTATAGAGGAAACGGGGATTACAAATTCGTTCTGAATTTTTGGGTGAATTATTTGTCCATTGAGCATGAACGGCTTAAGGATTTGGCTATTGGGGAAATAACGGATATTAAACAGGCCAGTCCAACCTATTATTATTTCCATCTCCATGATCCTGATGGAAATGTGATAGAAGTAACGGGCGGGTAGTGGATGAATCCATGGAAGAGATGATTGAAAGCTGTATCCCCTTCCGGATGAAGGGGCCGGATGGTCCCGATGCAGCTACCCTCAGAAGAGAAATGAGCGAGTTATTCCCGACGCTGAAGCGGTGGAAGCACTAAAGCAAATATTGGTCACGAGAGTGGCGTGTCAAATTGGTATAACAAAGCCCGCCACGCCAGCAGCGGAGCGGGCTTGGATTTCCGTTCAATCGAGTCCAATAATGCTCCCAAGCCACCTCCGCAGCTCCCGTCCGATAACATGGGGATTTTCCTCGGTGAGATGGTGGAAGCCCTTGCCAATATCACACAGCTCCAGGTTCTGCAGGCTGCCGCGGCACCAGCTGATTTGCGGCTCGCGGATGGTGCAGCCGGGTGTGGCGTAGAACAGGATTTTAGGTATAGCAGTCTGGGTAAACCAACGGTTCCGCGATTCTACCGCCTGAACCACCTCGTCAGGATAGCCCTCAATGGGAATCTGGTTGGGAAACACCCAGCTGGGTTTCCGGGCATCCGGCTCCTTGAACGGTTCACGGTAATAGTCATGCTCCTCAGGCGTTAAGGTCCTGTTGATGATGATCTGAGGCATTCCTTCCACGAAAACGTTGTTTTCCCTCATGAACGCCCAGCCCTTCTCCGGGTGACGCAGGGTCTGGAAGAGCTCCGCCGACTCTTCAGGCGTGAATTCGGACCAGTCCGGGCAAGGATACAACGCCTGCGGCTCGATCATGGCCATTCCCTTCACATTCTCGGGATGGTGCGAGGCATAATGCAAGCCTATGGCGGCTCCCCAGTCATGACCCACGATGACAAGGTCCTTCAGCTCCAATTGCTCAATAAACGCACTTATGTACCCGGCTTGCTCCAAAAAAGTGTAGCCGATATCCGGCTTATCCGAATGGCCCATCCCCATCAGATCTACCGCTAAACACCGGAAGGATGGAGCCAGATAAGGAATAATATTGCGGTACATGTACGACCACGTGGGATTGCCATGAAGCAGAACAACGGTTGGACCGGCTCCCTGATCAAGGTAATGAAGCTTATGGCCGTTCACATCCAGGTACCGGGAGGAGAAGGGATAGTCTTTTCCGATATGTGGGGATTCAAGTTCTGACATAGTTACGGCAGCTCCTTTTGATTCGAGTGGGTGATACACGTAGTCTTCCCCTTGAATGCGAAAACCCGCTTTCGCATAATTTTGCGCAGCGGGCAGGCGTTCCATTCCTTTATTCTTTTACTGCAATCATACTCACCGCACCGAGATATTCCTCGTATTTCATAAATACCTGCCGCATGGCGGAGACCCGCTTGAAGGCGCCTCCCCGTGTGGCGCAGCGGTAACCGATCTTCAATGTGCCCAGCACGCCTTCATCCGTGATCACACGTTTCACCCGCAGCAGATGCATGGGGGCGGTATGAACCTCCACAACACGGAAGCCGTTCTGCTCCAGCAGCCCTTTCCATTCATCTACTGTAAGGGGCCGCGCATTCACCCGGATGACCTTGGAAATATCCTTATGAATGGTATCCTTCAGCTCGGAAGGGATGTCATTGGGCTGCAGGGACATCTCGTGGATGGCGTAACGGCCGCCGGGCTGAAGCATACGGTGGGCTTCCCGGATGATCTGCTCCTTGAGCCGGTCCGGCTGCATGGTCAGCATGGCTTCGCCATAGATAACGGTGGCGGAGCGATCCGGCAGGGGAGGGGTTCGGGCATCGGCGACTACGCAGGTCTGACTGGTTCCGTTCAAATAGGACATGACAACAGCGGCCGCCTCCTGATCCTGCTCGATGGCCGTATACGTAAGCGGCTTACGGCTGAGTGTCAGCTTGGCTGTTCTGCCAACACCGGGGGCGTATTCCACAACGGCATCCTTCGACGAGATGTCCAGACGGTCCAGCATAGTCCGAGTCAGCTCAATCCCCCCGGGCCGCAGCACGGTTTTTCCCAGGTTCGCCAGAACCCAATGACCGGGTATGGTGGCAAAATCCACGTTTCCCTTAAATGTCCCCATCCGATGAAACCCTCCCCAATTCGCATTAGTAAGATAATGATTATCATTATCAATTATATCAGAATGCGGTTGAAGTGGAATCTATATTTTTTTCCCCATTCTCATAAATGTTTATGATGACCTGCTGCATGGGGAGCTCCTTCACAGAAATGTCCGAGAACCGGTGCTTGCGGGAGATATCCTCGATAAAGTCGCTGATGGAAATGAGTCCGGTATCCACCTCGAGAGTCAGCTGGAAATCCGACAGCCGCTCCACAACTTTGGTATAGGTATTGTCAAACACGGTATCGCGGACAGACTCCACAAAAGTAAAGCTGACCCGCTTCTTGTCCCCGAGGAACAGTCTCAGCCTGCGCAGGGAATCGTCGAATACCTTCTCCCCGTGGTTAATGACGATGACCCGGTGGGCCAGCTCCTCCACATCCTCCAGATCATGGGTGGTGAGAATGCAGGTCATATTCAGCTTTTTGTTCATCTGGCGCACAAACTCGCGGATTTTCACCTTGGCAATCACGTCAAGCCCGATGGTGGGTTCATCCAGGAACAGAATCTCCGGCTGGTGCAGCATGGCCATGACGAATTCACATTTCATCCGTTCACCCAGCGAGAGCACTCTTGTGGGTTTTTCGATTACATGCCGGATATCCAGCAGCTCCGTCAGCTCCTCCAAACGATTGCTGAAGTCCCGGGCCTCAATCCCGTAAATCGCCTTGTTCATATGGAAGCTGTCCATAGGCGGAATATCCCAGATCAGCTGGGATTTCTGGCCGAATACAGCACCGATTTTACCCACATACCGTCTTCTGTCCTTGGCAGGTGAGCAGTCCAGCACCCGGATTTCCCCGCTTGTGGGATAAAGAGCGCCGCAGAGCATTTTGATGGCGGTGGATTTCCCCGCTCCATTGGGCCCCAGAATCCCGCAGATTTCCCCCTGCCCGATGCTGAAGTTAATATCATTGACCGCATGAACCACAACCTTTTCACGGTGGAAGATGCTTTTGACGGTTTGACCCAAACCGCTGCCCCGTTTGTAGGTTGTATAGGTTTTGGTCAGGTGCTTCACGTCAATGGCCGGTGTCATCCGCCTACCCCCTCGTACAATCGTATCATATGCCGGTAGGCCCATATCCCTGCTCCCATGAAGAGGAAACAAGGCAGCACAGCGGCAAAATCCGCAGCCTGTACCCGCCCCAGGAGCGCGGACGCAGGGAAGAAACCCACCATGCCCACCGGGATGAGCATTGTAGCCATTGCCTGTACAGCCTTGGGGAAAATGGTTAGCGGATATTTCCCGAATTGAAGCACACTGTCGGCAAGCTCGGATATCCTTGAATTGCCCACCCACTTGAAGGACATGGCAGCCATCATCAGGGATAATCCTGCCAATACGGCTGCCCCCGCGGCAAACAGCACCGCAAACTGCAGCCAGAGAAACGCCGGTATGGCGCCCACATGCGCAAGTGCAATTACAAACAGCGTAACCCCGCCCAGGAACAACCCGACATTATCCGGGGAAAAGGTGGTGGCCACGATAAAAAACAGCGGGTTCAGGGGCTTCAGCAGAACCACCTCAAAGCTTCCTTCCCGGATCAAATGATTGGTGGTCCACATCACGCCGCCAAAAATCAGGCTGGACAAACCGCTGGACATGGTGAAAACCGATTGGATCAGCAGGACCTCATAGAAGCTCCAGCCGGAAAAGCTGGCGCCTGCCCGGTAGATCAGCAGCGTCACCAGCGGAAACAGAATATTGCTCACCAGCGTAATCAGGCTGCTGACGAAAAAATTCATCCGGTAGGCCGACGCCGACAGCAGAGCGGAATACAAACATTGTTTATATACATCCCAATACCGTTTCATGGGGACCGGTCCTTTCCTGGCATAGCGGCTTTACGCTCCGACAGCGGTGAACTGCTTCATAGCCAGACGCTGGATGAGCTCATTGAACCCATACGTCACCAGTACGGCAAGCGCCTGAATACCCACAATTTGCTCAATGGGGAGATGGATGCCGCCCAGCGAATACTGCCCGGTGAACACCATGGCAGGCATGTAGGCCATATACTGGAAGGGCAGGAAAAACTGCGCCACCTGAAGCCAATGGGGAAAAAAGTCCAAGGGAATCAGCGCGCCGGAAAAAATGCCGGATATAAGCATAAACGCCCCTCTTATCCCGTCTGACTGGACAAGCCAGAACGAGGTGAGGCCGATGGTGTAGTTCACATAAAACACCATCAGAAACGCCAGCACCACCGAAAGAGCGGTCCAGAAGTAGCTTGCGGGCCGCATATCCACCCCAAACAGAAGGATGAAGATCAACAAACACGGCAAAAACTCGAACAGAAATCCCAGGAGCCGGTGCCCGATTTTTTGGAACAAGGCAAAGGAGCGGTGGTGGACCGGACGCAGATGGAAGGTCAGGAACTTGCCGGTGCGCACCAGCATCGACAGGTTCCAATCGGCAAAATCCATGGTCAGATAGCCGATCAGCGCCGTAGCGCCGAAGTACCGGATCATCCGCGGCAGATCGATCCCGCCCAAGGAGGTATGGTCCCCATACACCGCTGTCCAAATAAACATCTGAACCATAAAATAAACCGGGCCGACGATGATGGATACCATGGAATGGGTGCGGTAAGCGCTCCATTCCTTGTAGGTCACATCCGCCACGGCCCGGCATACCCGCACATGATGCTTCAGGCTGTTCATCAGATGATGCCTGACCAGATGATGTTGGTAACATTGAACAGAGCCTCGGCACGCCACACATTATCGACAAAAGGCACGAACCATACGGCGGCCAGCTGCTCCGTAGGGTCGATGACCATGGAACAGGCGCCTGACCCTTCATGGAGATATGTGCTGGGGGAATACAGGAAGGCCGGCCCCCGCTTCATATCCAAGCCGATGCCGTAGCTTCTGTCCTTGACATCTGCGCCCCAGCAATAATCGGGAATTCCATAGAGCGTCCGGGTGGTGATTTTCTCTACCGTTTTGCGTCCCAGAATCCGGGTATCTCCCAGTCTGCCCATACCCAGCAGCATGTTGGCGAACCGGATCAGATCCGAGGGCGTCGACATCAGGCCTCCGCCGGTTTTGGGAACAATCGTATCCCAGAGCTTCTCAACGGGGGAGATTTCCGGAGGTTGGCCGTCGAGCAACGCTTTTCCGATCAGCTCATATTGTTCATTACGGATAATGTGGCGTTTGGCCAGCTCGGGTGTCAGCTCAAAAACAGAGTCCTTCATACCAAGCGGCTTCAGGATGTTTTGTTCAATGTACTGTTCGGCAGTAAGGCCGGTCACCTTCCGGATGATTTCGCCGAGAATGCAGAAGCCGAAGGAGCAGTATTGCCATTCCTCGCCCGGTTTTTTGCTGACTCCGCAGCTAAGGGAGGCTTTCAGCCAATCCGGTTCCCCGTCCTCCAGTTTATAGGTGGTGAAGTATTCATCGATCAGCTGCCAGTAGGACTTATGATACGGGATGCTCTCCGCACAGTCGGGGAACATCCCCGAGGTATGGGTCAGCAGGCCGTAGATATCGATTTTGTTGAAGGGCGCCACGTCAAACAGCTTCAGAATAGCGCCAACCGGCGTATCGAACCGGAGCACACCGTCCTCCACCAGCTTGGCGATGGCCACGGTGGTAACGGCTTTGGTGATGGAGGCAACACTGTGCACCGAGGTGGGCAGCAGCGGCTCTGTGGAATGCTCCCTGAAGGAGAGCGGGCCAATGGCGCCATGCATGAAGGTTTTTCCGTAGCGGGACACACAATAGGCGGCGGCTTGAATCTTTTTCTGGTCGATGAGCTGTTGGAAGTGAGCTTGCAGAACCTCAATCCTTGAAGCATCGTAGTTGACCTCTGCCGGTGAGCAGTCGGTAATGCCTGCGGTATGCAGCATAATAGCCTCCTTGAAGAATGTTAATGGATGAGAGCAACGGGAAAGTAAGCCCTTTCAATTCGTGCTGTGCCGTTCTTGTTTTTAAGTATATTTCCAGAGTTTGGTTCTGACAATAGTTAGTTTGTTTATTAACCGAACTTTCCGGAGCGAGCTGGGAAGAGGGCAAAGATGGAAGGGCGAAGGGTGAATTCGCCGACTATTCATCCTTCTAGGGCGCAACGGGTTCCGGATTGCGGATTCTGCAGCATGTTCGAGCCTTTTGAGACTCTAACGAACCTCACACACGCTATTTCGCGAAAAGAAGGCCTGTTTGAAGTCTAACGCATCTCACACACGCTATTCTCCTGTTCAGCAGCATTTTGGGGCAAAATTCGGACCAATAGAGTGGCTGAGATTCGTTAGATTTAAGAAATGTCTTCACGAAGCCCAATAGCGCTGCTCAGATTCGTTAGCGCTTCTTTCCCGATTCAGGTTGTAGCCTCACGAAGCATTCATTTGCCTGTTTTCCAGTAATGGTATAAAATGTTGAAAGGCAGTTTAATAAAGCCAAAGGAGAGTTCAAAATGAAGCTGAGAACGAGCGGTATCCTAACGTTGCTCTTATTTGTATTTTTAGGTTATACAGGAATGAATACGGGATCGCAGCAGGCAGAAGAAACCAAGCTTGGGGACCAGCAGGGGATTGAGATTTTGCAGGAATTGCTGCCCAAGGCCGAGGTCTTCGAAGCGAATGTGTTTAATGGTTCCGGTTCGTTCCAGGAGGACAAAACCCAAACCATCCCGGGTGAAACGCAATATGCTCTTGTAGCGGGAGAAAATACAAGCATGAAATTGGGTATCGGCGATATCCGCTCCATTGCGCAGCTGAAGCAGGCCGTGGAGAAGGTGTATACGAAGGAAGCGGCCGAGAAGCGGTTTTACAGCAGATATCTGGCAGAAGAAGATGTGGGTTTGCCGCTGTACAAGGATTATCAGGGAAAGCTGTATGTGAACACACAAAACGGCGGTCACGGGTATTCCACCAAGTATCTCTATGATACGGTCAAGGTGAAAAGCCAGGAGGGCGCAACAGTAACCCTCTCCGTAGAAACCTTGGTTTTTGATGAGCCGTATGGCAGAATGCTTGTCACTATCGAGAATGTAAACGGGGTGTGGCTGCTGGCCTCAGGACTTGAAAATTACGAGGTTATTTACTAAACCGGCAGTACGCACGAAGGAAGAAAACGACGCTTGGCACAAGAGGTTCTTGTGTCAGGCGTTTTTTACCTTTGTACGGATGAAGTGACTGTTTTTACAAAGGAAATAATCCGGTCCATCTGAACCCACTCCTGGCTTTTGGGAGAGGTAAAGGGAGGTTTGCCGCCAAAGGAAACGATACACGCCGCCTGATCCCGCAGGGGTTTGGGGATATTAGCTTCGATGGTTTTTTGCAGGGTGGCGGGATAGGCATTGCACAGGTAAAAGGCAAGGTTTTTGGAGAGGAGCAGGTTCATGTTCCTGCGCATAAAGCTTCTGACCGGACGGTACAGCTTGCCCATACGGATGCCAGAGCCTAGAATAAGCGTATCATAAGGCTCCATGTCCGGAAGATCCCTGGTCATATCGCAGATGGAGCAATCCTCCAGCCGCGACCATAGCAGCTCGGCACATTCCCTGCTGGCGCCGGACTTGGAAGCATACAGGATTAAGGCTCGCAATCGGATCACCCCTCTTTTTTCAGGCGGGATAACAGGCGGATTACCAGGAAAAGCGAGATGAAGGAAAAGGCTACCGAAGCGATGCCTGAGTTAACATGGAACTTCAATGATCCCGGATCCGTAATTCCGTTGGCCTTGATCCAAAGCCCGCAGATCATGGTGTTCAGCATCAGCAGGCCGGTGGCGATGGAGCTGATTAATGCGGCCGATTTCATGTGACCCCTCCATTCTATTGATTGGTCAGATTGTCAATAAGTACATCGATGAACCGGTTGCGCTCTTCCGGACTGGTCAATTGAATGCCGCTGTACAGGTGAAAGGCGTTTGGATGGAGCGCGGTAATCTGAATGGGATACAGGATTTGCAGAGCAATAATCCTTAGCTGCATGTCGTTTTTTTGATGCTGGAAGATCTCCCGGAGCAGCGGGATCAGCAAAAGGGGCGCCTGCATATTGCCGGTTGCCAGCTCATGGGCCAGAACAAACCGCATGAGCTTTTCGTTGCGGCCTCCGAAGGTATACAGCTCCTTCAGCATCTCCTTCAGCTTGGCGGAGGGCTCCAGTCCGGAATAGGAGTCCTGATCGTCCATAGCATAGATGGTTTGTGACATAATATCTCCAATGGCAATACGGAGCAGGTTATCCCTGCTTTTAAAATGATAGTTGATTAAGCCGATGCCTACTCCTGCCCGTTCGGCAATCTGCCGTACGGTGATCTTATCGATATCTGCGGCTTCATCCAATAAGGTCTTGGCCGTATCGAGAATGGACTGCCGCGAATCCTGGTCTCCTGAAAACATCGGTACGCTCCTTTTAAGATATTGAACATGATTTGAACATGTTCAATATATACCGTTCTGCTGATCATGTCAAGGGTGCAGGAGTGTTTGCAAACACGGTCTGGGATGGAGGACGAGTTTTTTTGTTCCGGAAAAAATGAACCTTTTGGCGCTCCGGATTGTTTAGTAAGCAGCCGGTTGGAAGGAGGGTCAAGCGCTTGACCGAAAAGGAGTTATTCGAAACCTACAAAAAAGATGTGTATAAGACCTGCCTGTATATGCTTCAACAGCGGGCGGATGCGGAGGATGTCTGTCAGGATGTGTTTATGACCGTGTTCCGGCATGACTGGAGGCAGGTGGAGTATCTCAAAACCTGGCTGCTCCGGGTTGCCGTGAACCATTGTCTCAACCACTTGAAGAGAAACAGCCGGTTCCGCACAGATGGGCAGCTTCTGCTGTTCCAGCGGAGGCCGGAAGCGGCCAAGGCTGCTGAGGTGGTTGCCGAGGAGCGGGAGTCCGCTACGGAAACCGTGAAGCTTGTGGGGCAGCTGCCCCCGAAGATCCGCGCCGCGGTATCCTTGCGGTATCTACACGAATGCAGCCTGAGCGAAATTGCGTCCATTCTGTCCATTCCTGAAGGGACCGTGAAATCCCGGCTGAACAAGGGCTTGAAGCTGCTGCGTCCCATGATGGAGACCAGAGGAATGACCATGGAAAAGAAGGGAGCCGAACCATATGAACAAGATGGAGGCCAAGCTTACTCATTTACTGAAAGATGAACCGGCAGCGTATCCCGATTTTGATGACATGTGGAACCGGCTGGAGAGCCGTTTGCCGGAGACGGGCACACCGCTTCTTCCTGTACCTGTGGTGAGGAAAAGACCACCCCTGCGGAAAGCGGCGGCCATCAGTGCGCTGGTGGCATTGCTGGCCGCAGCTCCTGTTGTGGCGGCAGTCGCCAACCATTGGGACACCCTGCTGTCCAATAAGGAAGGGGTCCGCGCCGCCCTGGAGCAGGGATTGGGACAAACCCTCGGGCAGTCGTTGACCCGGGACAATGTGACCATCACCGTAGATACGGCGGTTGTGGATGAAAACCGGACGGGGCTTTTGTTCAGCTTAAACACCAGAGACAAAACGCCGGAGGAAGGTTATTATTTCAACATTGAGGATGTGGTGCTGCAGGATGCCGGCGGCAAACCCGTGGAAGGCCGCAAGCAGCTGAATTGGGACCCGGCGTCCAAGGTCTGGCGGGGCTACTACGAAACGGAATGGGTGCCGGCCGCCACCTCGTCCAACGTTATGTTGATCTTTAGCAATGTGACGGCCATTTCACCGGTGGAGCATGAGCTGGCCCTTCGCCCTCTGGACGAGAAGGAGCAAACCTTTGACATCCATCAGGATGGGATCAGACAGCTGACGGTGAAGCCTTTTGTACAGGGTGACAGGATACTGCTGAATACAACGGTTGTGTTCGATCAGCCGGAGGCACAAAAATGGGCATACCCCCGGATTGGCGTGTTCCGCGGGGAGACGCAGGTGCCAGAAACCGAAGCAGGGATGTCCGGAAAGCCGGATGAAAGCGGCAGCTATACCGGACAGCAGTCCTTTTTGCAAAGCGAATTGAAGCAAGATGGAGTTTCGTACAAGCTCCTTTATGAAAAGGAGGTGAAGCGGGTTGATGCCGATTGGGCCTTCAATCTGAAGCTGGACAAACGCTTGATGGAAAGCGGTACGGTCAAGCGGCAGCTGAATATTCCTCTGGAGAATGAGGGCGTCAAGATGACACTGACCGAGCTGATCCGGACGCCGACCCAGATTAGAATCAAAGCCAATCATGAGCGTTATTCCCGCTTCCCCTTTCGGGCATATTCGCTGGAGGTGGACGGGGTTGTTTTGGGCGGGGGATCAGTTGATTCCTATACCAACCCGGAGGAGACGGTATTCCGGTTTGAAGTACCGTCCGGCGTTCAGGTGAAGGAGGAATCCGCGATCACCTTTGTTGCCAAGCATGAAAGAATGGAGCGTAAGGATGCCAAAGCGCCGATCCCTCTCCGGGAGATCAGCGGGGAGAAGAAGAGCATCACGACGGATGTGGGCGGTTATTCCGTACTCTGGACGTATTATCTGAAGGACGGCGACCTCTATGTGCAAAGCGAAAGCGCCGACCATGGCTTTAGCGGTATCAATCAGACCTATATGCTCCGCGGCGAAACCAGGGACCCCGGCAAGAAAATCGCCTACGGCTTTGGAGGCAGCGGCAGCAATCAGGCTACGGATGTGTATCCGGGTTTTGCAGGGAAGGACGCAGATGTGTATATCTTCTGGTATTACACGGAGAATGCGGGCAAGGAGCTGCGGACTGAGCTAACGCGTTGAGTTTTGAGTATGATGTAACGTGAGCGGCAGGTAAAAAAGGAAGCTGTCCCCAAGGTGGTGGAGACCACGGAGGGAGAGCTTCCTTTTGCTGGTCTAACGGACTGAGAGGCCGTTATTTCGCGAAAATTCACAGGTTTTGGTATGTTGCGGACAGAGGAGACGTTATTGGGTCATATGCAGCCGGTTGGGACAGCTTTTAGGCTAAATAACGTCTCCTGAGTCCGCGAAAACTGCAAAACGCTGCAAAGTGGGGAAATAACGGCTCTACGGTCCGGATGATATCCGGTCCACCGGGAGTCGATGGCCAGTGTCCGGTTAAGCGGAGAACGGGAAGCCAGCAACGGGCCCATCACGGAACTGGCTGCGGACCTGCGGTTGATTCAGCCCCAGCCGCTTACATCCTGCGGATCGGGGAACAAAGAGCGATCAGCACCTCCACCAGCTTGGCGCCCGCGGCCAAGGCGAAGACCGCTGCGGGGCCATACCGGGCGGAGAGGAAGGCGCCTGCCATGGCGCCCAAGGGCATCGCCAGCCGGGTGAACATCCGGGAGAAACCCAACACCCGTCCGAGCATGTCGGGCGGCACGGTTTCCTGGCGCAGGGATTGCACCAGCGTATTCCACCCGATATTGCACAGGGAAACAATGCCGAAGGCAATACCCGGCATTAACCAGTAGCGGCTCCAGATGATGAGGGTGAAGCCCAGCATCCCCACGGTAAGCAGCACAGGGATCAGCAACCCGCGGCGGAAACGCTTCTCCAGCGGTACCACCGCCAGTGTGCCCAGCAAACCTCCTGCACCCAACAGGGCGTAATTCAGGCTGCTTTGTTGAGAGGTAAGCCGGAGGGCGTCCAGCTGGTAATACATCAATACGCCAAAAGCTGCACTGTATCCGAAATTGCCAACCATAGCCTGTATGGACAGACTGATGTTCAGGCGGTTGGTCACCAGCCAATGGAGCCCGTCCTTCATTCCCTGCAGTACTTTCTTGAAGGAAGCGGCCGCCACGGCGGTGCCCATGGACGGAAGCTTAAGCAGGGTGAGGAGGGTGGCGCTGAAGGTCAGCGCATCGATCCAGAGCGCATTGTAGCCGCCGAATGCCGCAATGGCAAGGCCGGCCAGGATAGGCCCGATCAATTCGCTGAGCTGGGAAGCCAGCTTCTCGGCGGCGTTGGCTCGGGTCAGGGATTCCTTGCCCGGAACCAGATGGGGCACCGCCGCCACAAAAGCCACGTCAAACAGCAGGTTCAAAATAGCCAGGCAGAAGGAAACGGCAAACAGATGCCAGATCTGCAGAACACCCGCCAGATGCATTGCCGGGATCATAGCGACAAGAGCCGCCCGTGCCACATCTGTGACCAGCATCAGCTTTTTCCGGGGAAGATGGTCCACCAGCACGCCAATAATTGGCCCGAACAGGACAATAGGCAGTACGCTGACGGCATACACCGAGCTCATCACCAGCGCGGACCGGGTCAGCTCATAGGAGATCCACGGAATGGCCAGGGTATACAACGAATCCCCGATCCTGGAGATGAACAGCCCCAACAGGAAAGTGAGATACTGGCCGGGCAGCCGCAAAAAAGCCGGGGCACGCCGCTGCGCCCGGAGGGTGGTTTGTTCAGTTGTGTTTACATGCAGCATAAAGAAATTAGGATTCACACTCCTTGGTATAAAAAATGGGGGCGTCCGGTATTGCGGTCCGTCCAGAGAGCTGGGACGCGGGTCAGACTCTCTGTCAAGGTCAATGGAGTTATTTTACATCATCGTACGCCTTTAGCACAATAGCCGAATTATGGCCGCCGAAGCCGAAGGAGTTGGACAGCCCGTACCGTAGCAGGGCGGATCTGGCCTGATGGGGGACATAATCCAGATCGCATAACGGATCAGGGGTATCCAGGTTGATGGTGGGCGGAACCAGATCCGTCTGCAGCGCTTTGACCAGGGCAATGGCCTCTGCGGCGCCGGATGCGCCCAGCATGTGGCCGGTCATGGACTTGTTGGCGGTGACGGGAATGCGGTAAGCCTCCGCGCCGAAAATGCGTTTGATGGCGGCGGTCTCCGAACGGTCGCCGATCACGGTGCTGGTAGCGTGGGCGCTGATCACATCAATATCCGCCGGCACAAGCCCCGCGTCCTCCAGAGCCAGGCGCATGGCACGGGCCGCGCCGCTGCCGTCCTCAGGTGTTGCCACCATGTGGTACGCGTCCGAGCTGGCTCCGTACCCAACCACCTCGGCCAGAATGTCGGCTCCCCGGCGCAAGGCATGGCCCAAGGCTTCCAGCACCAGAATGCCTGCACCTTCAGCCATCACAAACCCGTCCCGCTCCGCATCGAAGGGGCGGCTGGCCTTCTGCGGCTCACCGTTGCGCGTGGAGAGTGCCGTTGCATTGGCGAAGCTGGCCAGGGAGATATCCGTCAGCGCCGCCTCCGAACCGCCTGCGAGAATCACATCCGCCCTGCCCGATTGGATACGGTGAAACCCTTCGCCGATAGCAGTATTGCCGATGGAGCAGGCGGTGACCGGGGCCATGGAGGGACCTAAGGCGCCATATTTGATGCTGATCATAGCAGCGGCCATATTGGCGATCATCATAGGGACCAACGTTGGGCTGACCCGCTCCGGCCCGCGGTCGGCAAGCACCCCGCTTTGGGCCATCAGAGTCTGGATGCCGCCGATGCCGGAGCCCACATACACGCCCATTCGCTCATGGTCGATGCTCTCCTTCCGGAACCCTGCTTGGGTGAAGGCCTGCTCCGCCGCAGCCAGCGCGAGCTGGCAGAAGCGGTCCATGCGCCGGGCTTCTTTTGCCCCGAATAACAGGTTGGCATCGAAGTCTGTCACCGCTCCTGCAATCCGGACCTTATGTCTGGCTGCGTCGAAGCCGGTGATCGGGCCGATGCCGGATTCCCCCCGTACGAGCCTGGACCAGAATGTCTCCACATCGTTGCCTAATGGCGAAACCACACCCATACCGGTAATGACGACTCTTTCCATAGCATATCCCGCCTCCTGATCATTGTAAGTTTCTTCGGATAGGCTTATAATGTCATTGAATATATCCTATTACAAGACAGCGTTTATCCTGGTATAAATACTACTATTATCACCTGAGAAGAAAGGGGGCTTTTGATGACTTCCCAAGTTCGTCTGCAGGCACTATCTGTTTTTCTCAAAAATCAGCGGGCGAAGCTTAATCCGGAAGCGCTTGGTTTTCCGGCAGGCACAAGAAGAAGAACTCCCGGTTTGCGCAGGGAGGAGGTGGCCCAGCTGGCCGGTGTCAGCACCACCTGGTACACCTGGCTGGAGCAGGGTAGGGACGTGAAGGCCTCTGCATCCGTATTGGACTGTATTGCTACCGCCCTGCAGATGAATGCCGACGAACGGAGGTATCTTCATTCCTTGGCCTTCGACAGCGGCAGCGAGCCGGTCCCGCCCCGGCAGGAGCCTGTCCAGCTGAGCCCCTCCCTGCGGAAGATCATCACAGAGCTGGCCTATTGTCCGGTGATTGTGTCCGACCGGATGTGCAATATTGTGGGCTGGAATCCTGCGGCTGCATATGTGTTTCTGGACTTCGCGCAGATTCCCCCGGAGGAGCGGAATATGATCCGCCTCTTGTTCACCCGGAAGGAATTCCGGCGGCTGGCGGTGAATTGGGAGCAGTTCTCCAGCAGCTTCCTCTCCATGTTCCGTTCCTATTACGGCGAGTATGTGGGGGACGGCTGGTATGAGCATTTTTTAGAGGAGATGATGAGGGAGCATCCGGATTTTAAGGCCATGTGGGAAAACAGCCAGGTCAGCTACGCGCCGGAGGTGCATCTGGAGTTCCGCCATGCCCGCGCCGGGAGAATGGTCTATGAGCTTACCTCCCTGAAGGTATATGGCCCGGACGACCTGCGGTGCAACGTGTATACCCCGGCGCCGGACACCAACACGGAAGCCAAGCTGCGGCAGCTGATGGAAACAGAGTAAAACTCTGAACGGAGGGAAAAGGGATGTTGGCAGGCAGAATACCGCCGAAATTAAACAAGGGAGATACCATCGGCATCATCTCCCCAAGCCATGTCGCCGATGCAAACCGGTATGCAGGCCTGATTGCCGCTATCGAAGGCTGCGGCTTCCGGGTCAAAACCGGCCGGAATTTGTATAAAAGCACGTACGGGTATGCCGCCTCCGAGCAGGAGCGGGCAGATGATCTCAATGCGATGGCGGCGGACGATGAGGTCGGATTGGTTTTTTTCGGAGGAGGGTACGGCGGTTTGGAGATCATTCCGCTGATCGATTATGAAGCAGTCCGGCGGAAGCCCAAGCTGTTCCTGAGCTACAGCGACGGTACGTCCATCTTGAATGCCATCTATGCCCGCACTGGTGTTCTGACCTATTATGGCCAGGCTCCCGGAACCTTTGAGTTTATCCGGCCCTATAACCTAAGCCAGTTTATGAGCCATTTGGTTGAGGGGAATCCCGGGGAGCTGGTCAAAAACAGCAAGTGGATACCGCTCTGTGAGGGAGTATGTGAAGGAACTCTTATCGGCGGATATCTTCTGAATGTTGCGCTGCTGGCCAATACCGGATTCTGCGGAGCGGAGGCGGACGGGAAGGTGGTGCTGTTTTTGGAGGACCACGAGAAATTCAGCAATGTGGCCTGTGTCAGCATGCTTTTGTCCCATCTGGAGCAGAGCCCGTGGATTAGCCGCGTTTCCGGGCTGCTGTTCGGGCATTATGCGGAGAATGAAAACCCCCAGCTGCTGGAGCGCTTAAGACGCTTCGGCGAAAAGCACAAGATCCCTGTCGCCTATTGCGACGACTTCGGTCACGGGACCAATCAGGCAGTGCTGCCTATCGGCTGCCGGGCTGTCCTCGATACCAGGGAAAACAGGCTGGAATTCCGTTATTCATAAATTTCGTTTTCTCATAAAATGAGGCTATGTTTCGAGCCCTGGCGGGTGTTGCTGCCGGGGTTTTTGCTCATGCGGAAGCGGTCTGAAAAAAGGGTTCTGCTGGAATATGTCGAATTAGTGACCCATAGTGCAGGAGCAATTGGCGCTGGCAGTGGTTGAACCGAAGACAACGTTGGTATAAACGAAAAAGCGGGGGCTGACTATGCAGACGCGGCATGTACGCATTATGGGGACCGGCCAATATTTGCCGGACCGGATTGTAACGGATGAAGAGATGGATCTCCGCCTGGGAACACCCCAGGGCTGGGTCCGCAAAATGACGGAGGTCACGGTCCGCCATTTCGCAGGCGTTCACGAAACCTCGTCCTATATGGGAGCGAAGGCGGCGGAGGCAGCACTTCTGGATGCAGGGCTGCGGTTCCAGGATATCGACTGCCTGGTGTGCGTGAGCGGCACCAAGGAGCAGGCCTTGCCCAGCACAGCAGTATTGATCCAACGGGCGCTGGGACAGGAAATGTCCGGCGTACCCGCCTTTGATATAGATGCCACCTGTCTCAGCTTCCTGGTGGGGCTGGACCTGATGTCTTACCTGGTGGAGGCGGGGCGGTACCGGCATGTGCTGCTGGTCTCCTCGGAGATTGCTTCCGCGGGTCTGAATTGGA
The DNA here is from genome assembly GCA_023388055.1 of Bacillota bacterium. Taxonomy (GTDB): domain Bacteria; phylum Bacillota; class Bacilli; order Paenibacillales; family NBRC-103111; genus Paenibacillus_AR. The sequence continues at coordinate 633,344 of JAEWGW010000025.1, forward strand.
AGGAAAAGGAGAGCGCCGCCCTGTTCGGGGATGGAGCGGCAGCGGTTGTGATCGGGCCGTCGGACGGGACCTCCCGGATTGTCGGGTCATCCATGCGCACCTACAGCAAAGGAGCGTCCCTGTCCGAAATCCGCGGAGGCGGCACCCGCATCCATCCCCGGGAGCATAGTGAGGCCACGGAAGAGGATTTCCTGTTCCATATGAACGGGCAGGCCATCTTCCGAATGGCCTCCCAGCTCCTGCCGGATTTTGTGGGGGAGCTTCTGGTGCAATCGGACATGCGGATGGCGGATTTCCAGGCGGTGATCCCCCATCAGGGAAGTGCCATGGCGCTTCGGCTGATGCAAAAAAAGCTGGGCATCTCCGGCGGACAGATGGTGAATATTACGCCGGACCACGGCAATACCATCGCCGCCTCCATCCCGATGGCGCTTCATGAGGCCATCCGCCAAGGGAGGATCACACGGGGAGGCCGGGTGCTGCTGTTGGGTACAGCAGCGGGGCTTTCCCTCGGAGGGATGACTCTTGTTTATTGAACCTGTATCCGGCTCCGGCAGCGTGCGCCGGACCGTGCTGCTCACAGGCGGCCGGGCGCCGTGTACGCTGGAGCTGGCCCGGGCCTTCCATGCTGCCGGGCACCGGGTGCTGGTTGCCGAGAGCGCCCGCAGGCACCTGTGCCGGGTATCCCGGGCGGTAGAGCGGAGCTTCGTGGTGCCGCCGCCCAATGGGGACACCGCTGCTTTTTTGGCGGAGCTGGAGGCAATTGTGGTGCGTGAAGGGGTGGAGGTGCTGATTCCCACCTGCGAGGAGATATTCTTTGTCTCCAAGGGGCTGGAAGGGTTAAAGCGGCATTGCACCGTTTGGACGGCCCGGATCGGGGAACTGGACGGGCTGCATAACAAGTGGCGGTTTGTCCAGCTTGCCCGGGGATTGGGTTTACAGGTGCCGGAAACAGCACTGGTGACGAACCGTGAGGAATGGCTGGATTTGGCGGAGGGGCAATGGCTGGAGGAGAGTCTGGTGCTGAAGCCGGCTTATTCCCGGTTTGCCTCCAAGGTTTTGTTTCTGGACAAAAGTGCTTCTGCCGACCAGCGGGGGCGGGTTTTGGCGCAGGCGCTGCCGGCCTTATCGCCGGAAGCTCCATGGGTTGCCCAGCGGCGGATAGAAGGGCAGCATCTGGCCACCTACAGCATCGCCTACAAGGGGCAGCTGCTGGTCCACGGAGCTTATCCGTGCCGCTACCGTCTGGGACAAGGGGCGAGCGTTTATTTTGAACCGGTTCGCCATGAACGGTCCACAGCTTGGGTACGGCAGCTGGTGCAGGCCACCGGGTTTACGGGGCAGATCGCCTTCGACTTTATTGAAGAGGATAACGGCGGCTTATATGCCCTGGAATGTAATCCCCGGGCCACCAGCGGCATCCATCTGTTCAACGGGAACGCCGGGCTGGTGGAGGCTTTTCTCCAGCCGGAGAGACTGCATGACGCGGGCATGGTGGTGGAGCCTGGGGCTTCCTCCGGCACCATGCTTACTGTCCCCATGCTGGCCGCAGGCTTAAGCGGTGTCCGCAGCCTTCCGCAGTTGGGTGACTGGCTCAGGGCTGTCCGTACCGGGCGGGATGCGGTTTTCCAACGGAGGGATATGGCACCGGGGCTGGAGCAGCTGCGTGTACTTCTGGATGCCTGGAGAACGGCCCGGAGCCGGGGGATTTCCGTGACGGAAGCAACGACTATCGATCTGGAATGGAATGGTGAGCCATGACCAAGGCTTTGGTAACCGGAGCCACCGGTTTTTTGGGAAGGCATGTATGTATCCGACTGCGGGCAATGGGCTGTGAGGTAGCCGGCATGGGGCGCAACTCCCGCGCCGGGGCGGAGCTGGAGGCATTGGGCATCCGGTTTATTCCCGCCGATCTGCGCAACCGGGAGCAGGTGGAGCTTGCCTGTTGGGACCAGGATGCGGTGTTCCACTGCGGAGCCTTGTCCTCGCCTTGGGGTCCGTACCGGGACTTCCATGCCGTTAATGTGGAAGGCACCGGCCATGTCACTGCCGGATGCTTGAAGCATGGAGTCCAGCGTCTGGTTCATATCTCTACGCCGAGTATTTATTTCAACGGGCATGAGGACCGTCTGGGTGTGCGGGAGGACGCAGCGCTTCCGCCTAAGCCGGTGAACGCTTATGCGGCAACCAAGCTGCAGGCGGAGCAGGTGGTGCGGCAGGCCTTCCGGGAGGGATTGGCGGGATTGATTTTGCGGCCCCGGGCCATCTTCGGTCCCGGTGATACGGCCCTGCTGCCCCGGCTCATGCGGGCTAACGATACCTCTGGGATTCCTCTTTTCCGGGAGGGGCAGGTGCGGCTTGATCTCACTTATGTGGACAATGTGGTGGATGCCATGCTGCTGGGCTGGCAGGCGCCGAAGGAAGCGTTGGGAAAGGCTTACAACATCACCAACGGCGAGCCGGCGTTGCTGAAGGAGGTGCTGTCGGAGCTGTTTGCCATGCTGGACACGCCTCTGCGCACCAAGAAGCTGCCGTACCCGGTGGCATATGGAGCGGCTTCGCTGCTGGAATGGAGCCATAAGCTGCTGCCTATGCTGGGGGAGCCGACCTTCACCCGGTATTCGGTAAGTGTTCTGGCGCGCAGCCAAACCCTGGATATTACGCAGGCTCAGGAATGGCTGGGATATACGCCGCAGGTAAGCCTTCATGAGGGACTGCGCCGGTTTGCGGAATGGTGGAAAAGAAACGGAGGGGAGCAGGCATGAGGACAGATCATGTGGAAGGGCGGGAGGGAAACCATGAAATCCCGGAAACCTTGCAGAAAGCGGGTAAGAAGGGCGCTGCGCGGGGCTCCGTTCCGATTCTTGACGGCCCGCTTGTGGAGCTGACGCTGTTTGCGGCAGGATACTGCCGTCACCCGGAGTTTTTCACCATACGGGGCGGATCGCTGCGGCCGGCTCCTTTCCCGGCCGGGTTCGCGCTGATCCGTCATCCACAGCATGGATATATCCTGTTCGACACCGGCTATTCCCGCCGTTTTGTGGAGGAGACCCAACGGCTTCCGGAGCTGCTGTACCGGTTAATCACCCCGGTGGTGTTCCGCGAGGAGGACGGTGCGGTGAGCCAACTGGGCCGCAAGGGCATCCAAGCGGAGGAGATCGGGACTGTGGTGCTGTCCCATTTTCATGCGGATCATACGGCGGGTTTGCGGGATTTTCCCCAAGCCCGGTTCATATACAAACGGGAGGCTTATGCCGCTGTCAACAAACTAAGCCCCTTCGCTGCGGTGAAGGCCGGGTATCTGTCCGGGTTATTGCCGGAGGACTTCGTGGAACGGTCCGTCTTTATGGAGGATACAAGCCCGTATCCGCTGCCTGGCTCGTTCCCCTTTGAACACGGGTACGATCTGTTCGGCGATGGAAGCCTGGTGGCCGTTGATCTGCCTGGACATGCGGCAGGGCAAACGGGGCTGCTGCTGCGGACGGCGGAGGACGAGGTTTTCCTCTGCGCTGATGCGGTCTGGTCCAGCCGGGCCTTCCGGGAGGACCGCAAGCCCCATCCGGCTGCCCGGATTATTATGGCGGACGCCGGGGAGTATGGAGAATCCTTCCGGAAGCTCATCCGGCTGCACCGGGAGTACCCGCAGCTGCGGATTATCCCCAGCCATTGCGGGGAGTCGCTGGGCTGGGCCGGAGAGGAGCGTGGGCCACGATGAGCGTAGGCGGTATGGGCGGCAGAGGACTTGCTCTTTTTCTCACCCATTATGTAAAGGCCAAGTACAGGCGGCAATGGTCCGACCGTGCAGCCTTGGAGCGCTGGCAGGAGCGGCAGGTGCTGAGGAGGCTCCGGTTTGTCCGGAAACACTCCCCCTTTTACCGGGAGCTCTGGGGCGGCAGGCCCCTGACGGAATGGAAGCAGTTTCCCATCATTGACAAGGCGGTGATGATGGAGCACTTTGACCGTCTGAACACGGCAGGCATCCGCAAGGAGGAGGCCATGAACCTGGCGCTGGAGGCGGAGCGGACCCGCAATTTTACCCCGCAGCTTGGGGGCATTACTGTGGGATTGTCCTCCGGCACCTCGGGCAGCCGGGGGTTGTTTCTGGTCAGCCCGGATGAGCAGGCGGCCTGGGCGGGGATGATGCTGGCCAAGGTGCTGCCGGGCCCCTTGTGGCAGCGGGAGAAAATCGCCTTTTTCCTGCGGGCCAACAGCAATCTCTATGCATCCGTGGGCAGCGGCCGGCTGCAGTTCGAATACTTCGATTTGCTGGAGGATACCAGCAAGCATGTGGAGCGGCTGAACCGGTACCAGGCGGACATCTGGGCGGCACCGCCCTCCGTGCTCCGGCAGCTTGCGGAGCAAAAACGCCTGGGACGGTTAACCGCCGCTCCCCACCGTATCGTGTCGGTAGCCGAGGTGCTGGACCCGGTGGATGCCGGGGTGATCCGGGAAATCTTCGGCCTGCCGATCCATCAGGTGTATCAATGTACGGAGGGGTTTCTCGCCAGCACCTGCTCCCATGGAACGCTTCATCTCAACGAGGACATTGTCCATATCGGGAAGGAAGTAGTGCCGGATGATCCCGGCGGACGACGGTTTGTGCCTATCATTACCGATTTCTCCCGGACCACACAGCCCATTATCCGCTACCGGCTGAATGATGTGCTGACGGAGGCGGAGCAGCCCTGCCCGTGCGGTTCTCCTTTTACGGCCATTGAACGGATCGAAGGGCGCTGTGATGATATCTTCTATATGGAGCAATCGGAGGGCGGCAGGCTGAAGCCGGTTTACCCCGATTTTATTACCCGCGCTGTGCTGGCCACTTCTTCGGCGATCCGGGAATACCGGGTGATCCAGCATGGGGAGGAGGCGCTTACGGTGGAGCTGCTGCTGGAGGGTGGCGCTTTGCAGGCGGAGGTGGAACGGCAGGTGACGGCTTCGGTGGAGGCGCTGATGCTTAGGGTGGGCTGCCTCATGCCGGACCTGGTTTTTGCCAGTTACACACATCCAGAAGGAGCCCGGAAGCTGAGGCGGGTGGAGAGGAGATGGGCCATTGACCAGCCGCGTCTCCCTTTATAACCGTGAGGAGCTGCATCAAGTAGAGTGGCCAGACACGGAGGATGGCCGTTATGCCAGAGGGTATCTGGAGCCGCTGATGACGCAGGGGACAAGCGGGTTCATTCCCAATGCGCAAACGGAGCTTCTGCTTGCCCGGCTGGACGATCTGGTGCTTCCGGTGACCGTGAATTACGCCGAATACGGCAATTCCTATGTGTGCTCCCCGTATACCCACTATGTGCGTTATGCCAAGCAGGAGCTGTCCCTTTTGCAATCCCCCTTGTTGGAAAAAGGTCTGACGCTCCTGCTTGATGGATTGGGCGGGCTGATGAAGCGTTCGCACATCAACCGGGTGGTCCATATCAACAACTGGCTGCTGTCTACCAACCTGTTTCCCCGTATGACTGGCGAGCAGGCGGCAGCTGTGTTGCAGGCAGTGCGGGAGAAGTATCCCGAGCATACGGTGATTTTGCGTTCGTTAACCCCTGCCCTGCATGGAGAGCTGCTGGAGGCGCTGCGGACGGAGGGCTGCAAGCTGGTGCCCAGCAGGCAGATTTATTTGTTCCAGGCCGGGGACCCGGACTTCGGGAATGCCAAGGCCCGCTGGTTATTGAAGCGGGATGGGGAGCTAATGGCCAAAACCGGCTATACCTTGGTTTCGGGGGAGGACATCACAGCTGCCGACTATCCCCGGATTGCGGAGTTATATAAGCTGTTGTATCTGGATAAATATTCCTACGACAATCCGCAATTTACGGAGGCGTTTATTGCTCTGGCCCACCGGACCGGCGATTTGACCCTACACGGACTTCGCAAGGATGGGTGTTTGGATGCGGTGATGGGGTATTTTTGCCGGAACGGGGTGATGACGACTCCGCTGTTCGGCTATGATACCGGATTGCCTCAATCTCTGGGGCTGTACCGGATGTTATCCGCATGTCTGATCCGGCAGGCCCGAGAGGCGGGTGTGCTGTTACACGAAAGCGCAGGCGCCGCCCAGTTTAAGCGCAATCGCGGCGCGGTGGCGGATTTCGAATATTCCGCCGTGTTCGACCGGCATCTTCCCCCGGGGAGACGGTGGTGCTGGACGCTGCTGGCGCAGCTGCTGAACCGGATAGGGGTTCCTTTGATGAGAAAGCTGAAGTTATAATGTTTCTCAAAAAGAAAGGGGAGTGCGCTTATGTCCGCATCTTCTGAAGGAGCAGCCGGCTCCCGTTCCGGCAACCGGGTTGCCCTGATTACCGGAGCCTCCAGCGGCTTCGGTTTGCTGATTGCACTGGAGCTGGCCCGTAAGGGGATTAATGTCGTCGCCACCATGAGGAATCCCGGGAAGGCGGGGGAGCTGCTGCAGCTGGCGGAGAAAGCGGGAGTCTCGGAGAGGCTTCAAGTGCTCCAGCTGGATGTGACGGACCCGATCTCCATCCGGAGCGCAATCGAGGAGACCCTGCATGTCCATCAGCGGTTAGACATTCTGGTCAACAACGCGGGGGTTGCTGTCGGCGGTTTTGTGGAGGAGGTGTCCATGGACGGATGGCGGCAGCAGATGGAGACCAATTTTTTTGGCCTGGTGGCGGTGACCCAACATGTCATTCCGGTTATGCGCCAGCAGCAAAAAGGGCTGATCATCAACATCAGCAGCGTCAGCGGCCGGGTGGCATTTCCCGGCTACGGTCCTTATGCCGCCTCCAAGTTTGCGGTGGAGGGGTTTACGGAAACCCTCCGGCATGAGCTGGCTCCGCTGGGGATTGGCGTCGTGCTGGTGGAGCCGGGTGCCTACCGGACGCCCATCTGGGGCAAGGGGCTTGAGGGTATGGCGCTGACTGCCGATTCCCCCTACCGGGAGCGGCTGGCGCGCATCTCCCAATACTCCCGCCGTACGGGGGAAACCGCACCCGATCCGCAGCAGGTGGCGAATTTGGTAGGCGTTCTGGCCGATACCCGTTCCCCACGCCTGCGGTATACCTTGGGCAGCGGCTCCCGGCTGGCGATATGGAGCAGAGCCCTGCTGCCCTGGAAATGGTTCGAAGCCATCATCAGGCGGGGGACCCGTTAAGGGTGGCAGGGACGCGAATACTGGTTTGTTGAGGAGGTAAGACTGGTGAGACAGGATTTTTCCAACGTAACGGCGGCGCAGCTATCGGAGTTGTTTCCTGTTCTGCTGGAGGAGCATAATCCCCGGTGGAAGGCATATTATCTGGAGGAAAAGGCGTTTCTGGAAACGGTATTCGGCGGCAAGCTGGTCCGCATCAGCCACATCGGCAGCTCCTCTGTTCCCGGATTGCTGGCCAAACCCACTGTGGATATTTTGCTGGAGATTAGCAGGGATACGGAGTTGAATGCAGTGACGGAACGGATGAAGGATGAAGGCTATGTGGTCAACACCCCCGAGGCAGATCTGATCATGTATCTAAAGGGCTACACCCCCGAGGGTTTCCGGGGCCAGGCCTTCCATATCCATGTCCGGCACAGCGGGGATTGGGGGGAGCTGTATTTCCGGGATTATCTCATCGCGCATCCGGAGAAGGCAGCGGAATATGCCGCCCTGAAGACAGCGTTGAAGGCGCAGTTTCCTTATGATCGGGATGGCTATACGGAGGCAAAAGGACAGTTTGTGCTGGCTCATACGGAACGGGCAAGACTGGAGTTTCCGGGCAGATATACTCCGGGAGACTGATCTTAGAAGCAGGAAAACCGCCGAACAGACCAGGATGAGCCATTGAGCATACTTTATACGGACACAGGAGCCGCTATTTTCCCAAAAAGCGGCCTTTTCTGATTTATGCGGACTGACGTTCCGTTATTTGACTGAAAACCACCAGATTGGAGCATCCGCCGGGCATATAAGGGCTCCTGAGTCCGCAAGCTCCGGAACCAAGCCGATTTTCACTAAATAGAGGATCGTGAGTCCGTAACGACGACTCCTGTCCGGTTCATTTTACATAGAAGAGGAGATCTGCCCCATGAGTAGCTTTGCCCAAACGCTGTGGAAGAACAACGCCTCCCTCATGAAGGCCAAGGAAATGGGCAAAAAGCTGTGGTACGAGCAGTACAGGATCCGCATCTGCAAGGTGGAGTCCGACGGTTTGTTCCACTAGGGCTGCTGACGGTTTAAATAAACCAGAAATTGCCAAACATAACCCTAGGATGATCATTAACAATCGGAGGGGTACGTATGGCAGAGTTGGAGCCGTTTTGGCGGGAAACAGCGGATATTCCCACATTTCATCCGCTGGAGGAAAATGGGGAAGCGGATGTGGTGATTGTCGGCGGCGGGATTACCGGAATCACCGCGGCTTATCTATTGGTCAAGGCAGGACTCCGGGTTGTATTGCTGGAAGCGGATACCCTGCTCAATGGTACTACCGGGCACACCACAGCCAAAGTCACGGCTCAGCATGATGTGATTTATGATGAATTTATCAGCCACTTCGGCGAGTATACGGCCAAGCTGTATTATCAGGCCAACAGCGAAGCCCTGGAGTGGATTCAGGAAACCGTCCTCGCCCATCACATTCCTTGTGATTTCAGCAGGCAGGACGCCTATCTGTACGCGACAACGGAAAAATCCGCCCGCAAGCTGGAGACGGAATGGACTGCTTACCAGACGCTGGGCATACAAGGCGGTTTGGTGGAGAAAATCCCCTTTGCCATCCCCATCATTAACGCGCTCAGAATGGACAATCAGGCGCAATTCCACCCGCTGCAATATCTCTCCCGGCTGGTTCATTTCATAACGGAGGGGGGCGGCCGGATCTTCGAGCAGACCACAGCCGTGAACGTGGAGAAAAACGGAGAACGAAGGGCTGTTCTCACCCGAAACGGGCACCGGATGGAAGGAAACACGGTTCTGGTTTGCTCCCATTTTCCGTTTTATGAGGGGCTGGGCCTCTACTCGGCGAAATTGCATGCGGACCGCTCCTATGCCATGGCCTGCCGGACCAAAATCCCCTACCCCGGAGGCATGTATTTGAGTGTGGACCAGCCCACCCGTTCCTTGCGCTCCGTTACCCATCATGGGGAGGAGCTGGTGCTTATTGGCGGCGAAAGCCACAAGACGGGGCAGGGTAAGGATACCCGGGAGCATTACCAGGCGCTGGAGGCCTTCGGCAGGGAGGTTATGGGGGCGGAGAAAATCCTGTATCAATGGTCCGCCCAGGACCTGGGCACCTTGGACAAAATTCCATATGTGGGGCCGGTGACAGAGGGAGAGCCCCGCATTCTTATCGCCACCGGGTACCGGAAATGGGGTATGACCACCGGAACCGCCGCGGCGCGTCTGCTTGCCGATTATGTTCTGGAGCGGGATACCCCCTACCGGGAGCTGTATACCCCTTCCCGCTTCCAAGCCGATCCTTCGCTGAAGAAGCTCATCAAGGAAAATGCCAACGTGGTAGCCAATCTGGTGAAGGGCAAGCTGGAAAAACCGGATACCGACCTGAAGCAGCTGGCCAAGGATGAAGGGGCTGTGATCACGCTGGGCGGGGAACGGAAGGGAGCGTACTGTGACCGGGAGGGCAAGCTGCATATTGTGGACACCACCTGCACCCATGTGGGCTGCGAGGTAAACTGGAACGCCGGCGAACGGACCTGGGACTGCCCCTGCCACGGCTCCAGATTTTCGTATACGGGCGAGGTCATGGAAGGGCCTGCGGAAAAACCTCTGAAGAAGCATCATTACGATATGTTGGACAACTTGACCGACCAGGGTTCGGGATACTAAGGAGCTGCGAGGAAATTAGCGGTACTTTATTTCGTCGCAGTCTCTAAGGTCCGGTTGAAGCAGCGGAAGAGAGTAAACTTGCGGCGGATGCTCTCTTCCGTTTTTTTAACGGCGGTGAGAGACGCTATTTGCCCAAAAACGGGGGTCTGCAAAATCTAACGGAAGCAGGAGACGTTATTGAGCTAAAAAAGTGCCTGCAGAGTGGAAATGGGGCTGAATAGAGGCTGTGGCCGCCGTTAGATTTGTGGAAGGGGTGTTTTGGGCGAAATAAGGTCTTTCCCCGCCGTTAGAATCTCTCGCGGGTTGAATGGTCATGCCGAAACGAACAAAACCGGCAAACGCGGCATGTTTGTATAGGTTCTGACTCGCTAAAAAAGTAACCAGCTCTTCAGGCCATTAACCTGCAAAGCTGGTTACTATAAAAGAGAGGGCTGCCATCCAAGGCCGCCCTCTTTCCTGTTCCTTCCAACAGCTACCCGTCGGTGCGGGTGACCTTCTTTTTGGCGATGCGGTACCGGTAAAAAACAAGGGCGAACACCAGCATACAAACGGCCAGCAGAGCGTATACCACATTGGAGTACATATCCATGTAAGCCAGCACACTGTCCCAGGAATTGCCCAGCATCGAGCCCACATAAACCAGGGCCGTGTTCCAGATCAGGGAGCCCAGGGTGGTCAGCAGCAGGAAGGGGAGCAAGCTCATTTTGGCGCTGCCTGCGGGAATGGAGATCAGGCTGCGGATCAGGGGAACCAGTCTGCCCAGCAGAACGGTCCAGGTTCCATATTTGGCAAACCAATTCTCTGCTTTTTTGATATCCTCCGGCTTCAGGCGCAGCACTCTCCCGTAACGGACCACAATATCGGTCAGCCGTTCAGCGGATAGCAGTCGGCCTACGCCGTAGAGGCACAGCGCTCCTGCCACGGAGCCTGCCGTTGCCGCGATAATCGCGCCTAGCACGGTCATGCTAGTGGTGGTGGTCATAAATCCGCCCAAGGTGAGGATCACCTCGGAGGGGATGGGCGGGAAGAGGTTCTCCACCGCAATTAACAGAAAGATTCCGGCATACCCGAATGAATCCATAATGCTGTAAACCCATTCCTCCATCAAACTCCACTCCTTTGGTATGGTTTCTCTTTTTTTGTACAGGGTCCATAGCGGCGGGTTACGAAATGTAATTCTTGAGCTTCTTGTATATGAACCGGTCCAAAAGCTTGTACAGCACGTACACCCCAAACAGGGAGACGCCGTACACCCCTGATACCGAACTGATGATCAGCCAAACCAGCGGCGGCTGCGCCAGCAGCAATTCAACCGAGGTAGCGGCAAGACAAACCCCTAGCAGCAGCAAACCGTACCCCAGCAAATAGTGATGCCCGTGGGTTTCGAAAGGCACAGTGTGTTTGGACATGGCCAGAAATTCCCTGACCTGAAACTGGCTGATCACTTCCTTGGCGGCTTCTTCCCTGGACCGGCCCTGCTCCTCCAGATCCGCCGCGAAGTCCTCCAGAAAGTTGCGCAGCTCTGTTTTGTCCTCGGCATCCATCACCAATTGCTCCACATACGCACCGATATCCCCATGCTTCCGGTATAGATTATTGACGCGGATATGTCCGATATAGTTGATTCCGCACCACAATGCCGCCAGCGAAAAGGATATATAATAGGTCACAGCCAGCCACAGCTGGTCCTTGGGATCGATCTGCTCGTCAATCGTATACGCCACCACACACATCACGATAGACAGGAGCAGCACCGGACTATAGCGCAGCTCCGCCAGGCTGAATACCTTACGGGCCCAATTTCTCATGACTCCATCTCCTCAAATAAACCGGTTCACGATTTCCGACATCAGCTTCCAGCTGGCGATATGTGTATCCAGGAGCTGCTTGCCCTCTCCGGTGAGCCTGTAATATTTGCGGCGGCCGCCATGGCTCTGGTCACCCCAATACGCCGAGATAGCATGATGCTTCTCCAGCCGCTTCAGGGCCAGATATAAGGTAGCCTCCTGGATTTCGAAGGCTCCTTCCGTGCGCTCCTTAATGGCCTTGGAAATTTCGTAGCCGTAATTGTCCCGGGTGTTCAAGACAGACAGGATCAACAGGTCGACAGTGCCTTTCAGCATTTCCGCGTTCAAAGGGGCTCACCTCCCCCAAACCTACCTAATAATGTTAAGTACAGAGCCATTATAAAGCATAAGTACCTAACAATGCAATGTACTTGGGGTATAGCCATAGAGCATGCGGAATGATATACTGAGCATATGCTTAGTATTTTGGGGGAGAGAGGCTTATGGGAAAAAGAGCGGAGCAGCATGAGCACCGGCGTTTGCAGCTGCTGCAAATTGCGCTGGACCAGTTTATTACCAAGGGCTTCCACGGCACCTCCACACGGGAGATTTCCAGAATCGCCGGTATCAGCTCCGGGTTGATGTTTAACTATTTCAGCACCAAGGAAAGCCTGTTTGAAGCCCTTGTGGAAATCGGCTGCAGCAAGATGGTATTGGAGACGGACTCCGGGGAAGGAGCCAGTCCCCTTGTTCTTCTGGAAAAACAGGTTAGAGGTTTGCTGCACATGATAGCCGAAAAACCGCAGGCTGCGAAAATGTTCGTTTTTATGGCTTATGCCAGCTACAATGCGGAAGCGATTTCTCCCCAAGCAGGAGCGCTGCTTGCCCGCCACAACCTGATTCAGCAATGTGTCCCGCTTATCGAGAAGGGGCAGCGGCTGGGAGAAATCAGAGCGGGCAATCCGGTGGCGCTTTCGATTGCATTCTGGTGCTCCATACAAGGCATCGCCCAGGAGCTTGCGTTGAATCCGGGAAATCCGCTTCCCGAAGCAAGCTGGCTTCTGGATATTTTGCGCGTAAGGGAGGTGCGGGAATGAAGCAAACATCGGCATTGGAAAAGATATTTCGGCAGACAACAGGCTTGAGGCAGATTCATGAGGCCGTATTGCTGGCGGAAAATACCAAGGGTGATCTGTCTGTCAGCTGCGGGTATGGGGATAAACACCGGGATTCTCCCCTTACCATGGCCAGCACGGCCAAGCTGTTCACCACGGTCTGTATCCTGCAGCTGTGGGAGCAGGGCCGGCTGTCCCTGGAGGACAAGGTGGCCCGTTATGTGGACGAAGCGGTGCTGGAGGGGCTGCATGTGTACAAAGGCAGGCAGTATTCCTTTGAGCTGACCGTGGCGGATTTGCTGTTTCAGATAAGCGGGCTGCCGGATTATTTTGAGGAAGGCAGTAGCATGCGGAAGCGAACGCTCACCGAAGACTACCACATCACATTCGCCCAAATGGTGGAGGAGACGAAGAAGCTGCGTCCCCATTTTGCCCCGCAGCCCGTTCCGGCCAGAGCCTATTATTCGGACATCAATTTTGATTTGATGGGCCACATAATTGAACAGATCGAGGGGCTGCCCTTGGAGAAGGTGTATGAGGAGCGGATATTCCGGCCGTTGGGGCTTGTCCGGACCTATCTGCCTGCCAAACCTGAGGATCCGGTGCCGGAGATTTATTACAAGAACCAACGGCTGCATCGTCCGCAGGCCATCAGCAGCTACCGGGCCAGCGGCGGGTGCATCACCACTGCAGGAGAGCTGATGGTTTTTCTGAAGGGGTTCTTCAACGGCGCCTTGTTTCCGGTACGTCTGCTGGAGAGGCTGGCGGTTTACCGGAGGCTGCAGCTTTCTATGGGGCCGATCCGTTATGGCGGAGGTTTTATGCAGATTCCACTCCGTTCCGCAAACACCCTTTTTATGGGAAAGGGAGAGCTGTTAGGCCACTCGGGAACCACTGGCTCGTTTGCGTTTTATTATCCGCTTAAGGATTTGTATATGGTGGGAGACTTGAATCAGCTGGCCCATCCATCCTATGCCATCCGGCTGGTGATGAAGCTGGCCATGGGGTACAGAGCATGAAGAAACCGCTTGGAAAAGCTGCAAGGACCGGCTTTATCTGCGGAGCCATTATGATTCTGGTGTTGGCCGCCGGCTTCTTCAGGCCTACATGGACACCTGCCATTAAAGGGGAAAGCAGCATCAGCATGCTGAAGCAGGTTCACATAAACGGAACCGGGCATGAGGTGATGATCCGCGGTGAAAATCGGCGCAATCCGGTTGTCATTTTCGTCCACGGGGGTCCGGGCTGCTCCGAAATTCCGTACATACGGGAGTACCAGAAGCGGCTGGAGCGGAATTTTACCATTGTGCATTATGACCAGCGCGGAAGCGGCAAATCCTTTCACTTCGGTGAGGACTATTCCGGGCTGTCGTCGGATTTGCTGGTGGAGGACCTATTGGCACTGACCGACTATGTAACGGCGGAGCTAGGCGTATCCAGGGTGCTGCTGGCTGGCCATTCCTTCGGCACCTATATCGGCATGAAGGCGGCGGCGCAGGCCCCGGAGAAGTTTGCCGCTTATATCGGCATCGGGCAGGTGGCCGATCATGCGGAGAGCGAACTGGACGGTTTGAATTTTGCCATGGAGCAAGCTATAGAAGAAGGGAATACCGGGGGTGCGGAGCGGTTGGAGAAGCTGCGGCCTGACATCAGTGAAGGGAAGGGGCTTACACCCCGTGACCTCATCCGCAAGTACGGCGGCGCAGCCAGACAGCTGAATGATAACATGCTTTATGTAAAAGGGTTCCTGCTGGCGCCGGAGTATAATCTGCTGGATGTGGTCCGCTATTGGAGAGGCGTCGGACTGTCGCAGCGGATTTTGCTGGGGGAGGAAATGGAGCGGAGCATTCCGGATATCGTGGACAAGCTGGAGATTCCTTGTTATTTTGTGATGGGACAGTATGACTACATGACCTCCACAAAGGCGGCCCGGACGTATTTTGACCAACTGGAGGCTCCGCGTAAGGAATTTATCCTGTTCAGCGAATCCGCCCATTATCCGCAGCTGGAGGAAGAAGAGAGGTTCGCCGTGTGGATGAAGGATACATTCCTGACCTCCACATAGAAAAGGAGCTGTGCCCGGCAGATGATCTGTCGGAAGCGCAGCTCCTTTTATGTGACGGCGGCGGGTTATGTTATGCCTGCTGGACATTCAGGCCTTTGGCGAGCTCGACCAGGTCGGCTCCCTTCAAGGCCCCTTCCACCAGAGCGGGCAGCATGGCGGGAGTGCAGGCGAAGCTGGGAGTGCCGTCCCGGGCGAACTGGCGGGCCACATTCTCGTCGTAGTAAGGTTTCCCGCTGTCGGAGAGGGCCAGGAGGCAGAGGGTGCGGACGCCGGATTCGCGCATTTCCCTCATCCGCCGGATCAGCCCGGCCTGGCTGCCGCCTTCGATCAGGTCGGAGATCAGAATGAAGAGGGTCTTTTTGGGCTCCTCCACAAACTGCTCGCAATACCGGACGGATTTATGGATATCCGTGCCGCCGCCCAACTGGATGCCGAAGAGCATATCCACAGGGTCATTGGCGCAGGCCTCCGTTAAATCCACCACCTCCGTGTCGAACACCACCACGCGGGTGGACAAGGCTGGAATGGAAGCGAAGATGGAGCCCACCACAGAGGCCCAGATTACGGAGTCGGCCATGGAGCCGCTTTGATCGATGTCCAGGATCACGGTCCATTCCTTGCTCTTGCGGGCCCGGTCGAAGTAATAGAACTTCTCCGGCACGAGAATGCCGCGTTCCGGATCATAATGCTTCAGGTTGCGGCGGATGGTCCGTTTCCAGTCGATGCCAGATAGAGAGGGCAAAGGGGTATGCTGTCTCCGGTTTAGGGCGCCGGTTACGGCCCGGCGGATATCATTCTCCATCCGGCGGACCAGATCATCTACTACCGCCTTCACCAGAAGACGTGCCGTATCCTTGGTTTTCTCCGGGATTTTGCCCTTGAGGGTCATCAGAGTGCCCACCATCTGAATGTCCGGCTTCACGGTGGCCAGGAGCTCCGGCTCGAACAGCAGCTGCTTCCAGCCCTTGCGCTCCATGGCGTCATTCTGGATGATGGACACCGTATCCTCGGCGAACAGGGAGCGCACATCCCCCAGCCACTTGGCCAGCACCGGAGCGGAGCGGCCTGATCCGGCGCCGCGGCGGGAGGAGCCTCCCGTACCGGAGCCGGTACCGGTGACCTCGGCGGTGGTGTCATCATAGATGGCAGCCAGCGCCTGGTCCATGATCCGCTCCTCCTCGGTAAGGGGGACGGCGCCGCCTGCATATTCGGCCAGGCGCTCCTCGCCGGCGCTGCCCAGAATCAGTCTCCAGCGGGTGACCGGAAGCTTATCTCCAGGGGCCGCCATCAGAAATCGCCGAAGTCAAAATCGTTCAAGCTTTGCAGCATGGACTTCTCCTCCTCTCCCAATTCTCCGGTTACCGCTTCTGCGGTTTCTTCCGTATCCGTCCGCCACAGCTCGCCGAGAAGCTCGGCGGCCATGGTTTTCTCCTTGTGGGAGAAGGTGCTGAAGGCCCGCCGCAGGAACACCAGGGCGCGGCGGAACTGCTCCTCGTCCAAACCTGCAATATACCCGTCCAGCTGCTCCCACAGATGCGGCCTGGACAGAAGGGCGTACCGGTTGCGCATGGACAGCCCCTCGAACCAGCCCGCTCCCAGCTCTGCCGGGATGCCGGGGGACAGACGCCGGGACATTTCCGCTCCGGCTTCCTCAGCCGTCAGAAGGCCCCGCTCCAGCAGAATTGCGCAGGCCAGGCCGGACAGCTTCGGGTTCCGGTCATCCCGGTCCGCCAGCTTCCGCAGCTCGGTGGTCCACAGCTCCCCGTCGGCCCATTCCTCGTGCTCGCGGCTTAAGGCGTCCAGCTGGCCCATCCCCTGGGCCATGCCCGCCGCCGCTTCGTCGCTGCAGCCCGCCGCACCGGGCAGGTAGAGGCAGCTGCGCACGAACAGCTGGCGCATCATCGGCCCCAGATGCCCGGTCTCCACCCGGCGCAGGGTGCCGTAGCCCAGCACCACCGCCAGCTCCGCGGCTGCGCCGGCCATACCGGCTACATCGCGGCTGTCGGCGGCAAGGCGCTGGAGAACGCCGATGCCCGTCTCCATCTGGGCGGTCAGGCCGCAGAGGCTTGCCATGTTGATCAGTTGCGAGGCTTCGGCGATGCTGCTGCAGGCTTCCAAACTCTGCCGCAGTTTGAAGGCGGCCGCCAGCTCCACGGTTTCCCCCAGCAGCACGGCCTCTACCAGGCAGATTTCGCTTTCGGGGGTCCATTGCAGCACCCATTCCTCCTTCCAGGAGGCATCCTGCTGGCCGCTGGCCCGGTGCTGGGCAAAGCCGATGTCCAGCCAGGCCAGCCGGTGCAGGAACCGGGAGCGCCGCAAGTCAAGCAGAGCGGCCTCCTCCGAGGAGACTCTGCGGTTCTCCCGCAGGTCCAGGGTCAGCCCGGAGGCAACGGCGGTCCGGTATTTATCCAGCTTCAGCTCCCGGAGCAGCCGGGTGAAATCATCCTGGATCGGCGTTTGGCCCACTCCCTCGGGAAGGCGGCCGATGGCGGTGCCCACATCCAGCCGGGCCAATGCCTCGGCCACTGTGCCCAGGTCCCCTTGGCCCAGAAGTGTCCGCGCCGCATCCCGCAGGTCGGCCAGCACGGTTGCGCTGCCCTCATGCAGGGACGCCAGCGCCTCCGCCAGCCGCACCGCCTCAATCACCTCGGCGGTGGAGCGGTGGGTGCCCGCCCTGCGCATCAGCCGGGCGGCCTCCGCCAGATAGCGGTAGGGCAACTGGGGGAGAGTCCCCTCCTGCATGGCCTCCCACATCATGGCGAAATAATTGGGGGCTGCGTTGCCTGCCCCGTAGCCCGACATGCTGGACAGGCGGTAGTAGGAGTATGGCATCAGCGCCAGCTTGGAGGAGCGGCGGGGCAGCTGTCCCAGCTCGCCGTCGGTCATGGCAGGGGCTTCACCGGCCAGGGCGGAGGCGTGGTAAGCGCCGCAGACCACCACGGTCTGCGACGGCTTGTGCCCCTCCGCCACAGCCTCCTGGAGGCAGCGGGCCATATACGATTCCCGCACGGCATTGTAGGCGAACTCCCCGCTGCGCTCCCGGCGCTCCGCATCCTCCGTCAGCTCCCGCATATGGCGGGAGAAGGCCAGAATAGCGCTGCGATACGCCTCTGGGTTCAGATTATGCTCAAAATGCCGCTCCCAATACGTTTCGTAGTTGGGTTCCCCGGCAAGTGCGGCCAGCTCCTCGTAGAGATTCCGCCGGGTTGTGCCGGGGGGAGGGCTGCCGGTGCCACCGCCGGGGGCCGTGACAGGGGACTCCCCGGCTTGCGGCTCCTCCTCGGGTTCCACCTGTGGCGTGGTGGCCGGCTCCCGGGGGGAATCGGGCTCTTGGAGAGCCAGGTTCACATCCGAGGGTAGATCTATAAACCGGACCTCCACTCCCCGGCGCACCGCCCACTTCATGGCCTGGTACTCCGGCGAATACTCCGCCAAGGGCCACATCACCGTCCGCACGGGAAGCTCCTGCGTATAGGCCAGGATGGCCACCGGCGGTTTGGCAGCGGAGGAGACCAGATGGGGGATGTACCCGGAGGCGTCGGAGGGTCCTTCGATCAGCACCAGGGTGGGCTGGATGGCCTCCAGCAGCCGGAGGAGGTGGAAGGCCCCTCCGGGCGAAAGATGCCGCACGCCGAACAGATGGGGGGCCTCCGCGCCTGAAGCCGCAGCGGCGGCCTCTCTTTTCAGCTCAGGCCCCGCGCTCATCCGTTCAGCTCCAGGCAGGCCTGATAGAGGCCGCGCCAATCGCTGCCGCGTTTCTTCATAATCTGGTCCAGATACTCCTTCCAGACCAAACGGTCCTTGTCGTCATCCTTGACAATGGCGCCTTGGAGCCCGGCGGCCAGGTCCTGGTCCCGCAGCTCCCCGGTGCCGAAGCTGGCGGCCAGGGCCATGCTGCCTGTCAACAGCGAAATCGCCTCTGCGGTGGAAATAGCGCCGCCGGGGGACTTCACCTTTTCTTTTTTGTCCAGCGTCATGCCGCTCCTAAGCTCCCGGAAAATGGTCACCACCTTCACCAGTGCTTCCTCCGCAGGCAGGGAAGCCTGAAGCTCATAAGAAGCGGAAATTTCTGCTACCCGCTTGCGGACGATCTCCACCTCCGTCTCCATGTCCGCCGGGGCGGGCAGTACGATGATGTTGAAGCGCCGCTTCAAGGCAGCGGACATTTCGTTGACTCCTTTGTCCCGGGTATTGGCGGTGGCGATGACGGAGAAGCCCTTGCGGGCACCCGTCTCCACACCAAGCTCGGGGACGGAGATGGTTTTTTCAGACAGGATGGAGATCAAGGCGTCCTGCACCTCCGAGGCACAGCGGGAAATTTCCTCGAACCGGGCAAGCCGCCCGGTCTCCATAGCCCGCATTACCGGGCTTTTCACCAGTGCCTCCTGCGACGGGCCGTTGGCCAGCAGCATGGCGTAGTTCCAGGAGTAGCGCACCTGCTCCTCCGTCGTTCCGGCAGTGCCCTGCACGATCAGGCCGGAGTTGCCGCTGATGGCGGCGGCCAGGTTCTCCGACAGCCAGGATTTGGCCGTTCCGGGTTCGCCGATCAGGAGCAGGGCCCGGTCTGTCACCAGGGTGGCAATGGCCATCTCGACCAGACGGTTGTTGCCCATGTATTTGGGCGTAATGATCTTTTTGCCTGCTTTGCCGCCTGTAATAAAGGTAAGCACCGCCCGGGGAGACATGCTCCAGCCGGTAGGGGCTTTGCCCTCATCCGTTTTGCGCAGCTCCTCCAGCTCCTCCGCGTACAAGACCTCTGCAGGCTGCCGCAGAAGAGCCGCTCCGTTATTTTCCGCCGATTTGGTCATTTCGCCATCTCCTCCAGGACATATTCAATTTGCTTTGCGCTTTCGTAGCGATAGATGGTCCGCAGCTTGCCGAGCCGCTCGGCGTAAGAGGGGGGCAGCTTCAGCAGCTGCTCAAACATGTACCCGTCCAGGGAATAGTAGGTTTGCATGTTTTTCTGCTCCAGCAGCTGCATCAGCAGATCCCTGAATACTTCCGGATCCTCGCCGGCGCGCTCCAGGCCTTGCAGGTACGTGGATGCATTGTCCCGGGAATTGCGGCCCTGCTTCGTCAGGAGTTTGCCGGCGAGATAGTCCCGGCTGCCCTTGTGCCCCGGTCTGGCGAAGGCTGCCACCAGATCTGCTGCGTCATGGCGGATAGCCCAGTCCAACCAGCGGGGATCCCATCTGTCAGCGATGTCCGGGGCAGCGGCCATCTCCATGCGGGTATACTCCCGCAGGCTGCCGTCGGACATCAGGGTCCGGTAGGTGCGCTGCTCCTGATAGTTTATAAGAGTTTCGATAACTTGGATGATTTGTCCGGTACGGGAGACGGATTTTTTGCGTCCGATGGCTTCCTTCAGCTTGTCGGTCCAGCTGTCCCCGTAACGGTCGAACAGCTCCTTCGGCGTCAATAGCCCGGCTGCTGCCCGGAAGGAATAATGGATGCCTGGCGGATATTGCTCCTCCAGTCCGAACAAAAGCTCCAGGGCGTCCTTGGAATGGCTGTTCACCAGGTATTCTCCCGCACGCTCCAGCAGCACTGCCCATCCGGCAACCAGGAAGGGCTTGCTGTTGCGAACCACCTGGGCGAACACCTCCTCCAGCTCCGGCTCCCGGGTGTGGCCCAGCGCCACCAAATAATTGCTGATGCGGCTCCAGGCTGCGGCCCGTTCCTTGTCCTCGGCGCCCCAACTGCTGGTTATGGCCTTCTCCACGTCCGTACGGAGAAGGGGGATGAGGCGGCGGGTTACCTCTGGCCAAGGATGGTTGGACAAGGCGTGGGCTGCCAGCTCGCTGTCCTTGCCGGAGAAAGCGGCATACAGCGTCTCTGCCCCCTGCGGATCGCCGGCCTCCGCCAGCGCCAGATAGGCTGCCTCCCGGACAGCCTTTTTCCGGTCCTTGGTATACCCGATAATGAGGTCCGTATGGCCGGGCAGGCTTCCCAAGCTTCTTACGGCGGCCGTGCGGACCTCGTCGCTGCCTTCTTCGGCTGCGGCCAGGATCAGCTCCGGCTGTCCGCCCAGCTTCGCCAGCAGCTGGAGCTTGCGGGCCTCCCGCTTGCCGCCCTGCAGATTGAAGGAGGCGGTCAAATAGGGAATCGCCTCCGCCCCATACAGAGGAATGATATGCTCCTGTATGTAATCCGCCAGCTCCGGATACGGATCGCCGAGGCCCTCGATAACCAGGGGAAACAGCCGGAGATCGGAAAAGTACCCCTGCTTGTATGCATCGGTGACAATTTCATAACGGCCTCCGCCGGTTTCTGTCAACGCCTGCTCTACGGGGGCCAGCTGGCGGCAGGTAAGCCGGGTTTCAAATTTCAGCCCGCCGGAGGCAGGCAAGGGAGCTGCCTCCTCCAAGGGCTGGGCACCGCTTTGGGTGGCGAGAATGGACCCCAGCAGGGCTCCCAATTCCTGCAGCCTCCAGGCGGGACCGGGCTCTTGGGCAGCACCGGGCTGCTCTGCGATCAGCTCCCGGATCAGCCCGGCCAGCTTGCCGAACACCGGCGCCTGGGCTGCCAACGCCTCAAAACGGGGCAGCAGCCGCTTCAACCGGAAATCTCCTGCCGCCAGCCCGCTGCCGGCTATATACAGCCGGTCCGTCTCCTGCTTCAGCTCCAACAGTAACGCGTTGCTCATTCATATTCCCTCCAGTCGCTTGGGTATGTTAATACAGCAGCCGGACCATGCGGTTCCGGTGAATGACAGTCAAGGGCTGGACGGCCAGCCGGCCGGTCTCGGGGCGGTGGCGGAACAGCACGAGCATACAGGCATCCTGCAGCAGCTCCGTTGGGACAAAAGGAAGCAGCTCTAGGGTTCCTCGTCCCAGCTCGCCGGTATTCTCCAGGGCAAGCTCCGCTCCTGTGCTGTCTCTTATCACATATCCTCCCTGATCGGTGAGGCGGGTTTCGGCCACATGGAGCAGGAGGGCGGGGGAACGCTGGGCCAGCGGATTCTTGAGCTGGTTTCGTACGGTCTTCAATGCCTCACCGTATGAATGGAAGGCCTGGGCGGACACTGACTGCCAGTCTGCGGCTTCCGGCGGCCGGGAGGTCCACTCCTCAAAGCGCACCCGCCGGTTCAGCCCGCCGGGATACACATACAGCTCCTTGGCTTTGGCCACCTCCATAAAGCTGTCATCCTCGCGGATATGGCGGGCCGCCTTATAGGGCCGGTACTGAACGGTGCGGTGAATCTGATTGGTGCCCAGCTCCAGCCAAAAGCCGGTATCCACATATTCCTGACGTGCCGCATCATCCCAGTTGGAGAAGGCCAGCTGCAGAAGCTCGGCTTGCTCCTTGTACAACCCCAGCTCCTTCAGCTCGGACAGCTGCCAGACATGGCCCAGCCATTCCTCCAGCTCGGACTCGGTGTCAGGTGCTGACTCTCCCTTGCTGTCAACGCGTGTTTGAAGATACGTGCGGCCCCTCTTGATGAGAGCGTGCATGGACCCCAACTGTTCAATGGCGTATTCATACCCGGAGCGGCCGCCATCCTGAAGCAGAAGGGACAGACGGCGGAGCTCATTCTGTGCACCTGAAAGATAATAGTTGCCCAGTTCCTTCACCTGTCCTTGGAGCAGGGTTTGAGTTTTCTGGTCAACAGTGCCCAAGCCGCCGTTGATGATGTTCATCAGCAGCTTGTCCAGCCGCTCCAGTCCCTCCAGCTGGGCATTCATCTTTTTCAAAAGGGCGGATTTGTTGATTTTTTTGGGTTTGGGCGGAGTGGGGCTGGCCGCTTCCTGCTCCTTTTTCTCGGCACGTTTTTCAGCCTTATCCCGTTTGGCTGACAGGTCCTCCGGAACAGGCGCTTCGGTGAAGCTTTGGCCGTTGATATAGGCGTATAACAGACCCAGCGCATGTTTGCAGGGGAATTGGCGGCTGGGGCAGGTACAGCGGAATACCGGTTTTTCCGGTTGGGCAAAATCCGCCGAGGTGGAATAGTTGGAGCTGCCGCTGCCCTGGCATTCGCCGAACAGCAGATCGCCGGCTTCGGAGCGATGTAATCCGACGAATTTTTTCTTTTGAACCAGTCCCTGCGCATTCTTGATCGTGGCGCTGTTGGGTGCTAGCGAGTCGGCATAAGCCGCAGTAACCTCAATCACATGGATGCCTCCAATCCTTATTCCCAAAGTGGAAATTCCAGTGCTTGCCTATGAAAAAGTGTAACATTGTTCCAAAATTCTATCAATTCAGCCGATAGACTCATATCATTAGTACCCCAAAATAGTACCCTATACTACCCAAAAATAGTACCAGGAAGCGGGAAAATTCACCCCGACGGCTGCCGAAATCAGTCCCCTCTCATCATTGTTATTGCGTACAAGTTGAATTCATGCGCAGCGGGACCTTTGAATTGATGCACGGTTGGATGCTTCGTACCGGCATTTTGAATATTCCTTTACAGGAATATTCCTTGTGGGGTATACTTGGGGTATGAAGGAAACCTTAAATGCTCTTGCTGAGCCTAACCGATTGCATATTGTGGAGCTGTTGCGGGAAGGACCGTTAACCGTTGGGGAGATTGCCCAGCGGCTGGGTTTGCAGCAGCCTCAGGTGTCCAAGCATCTCCGTGTGCTTCACGTTGCGGGCCTGGTGGCCATGCAGCCGGCTGCCAACCGGCGGATTTATCAGCTGCGGCCGGAGCCCCTGCAGGAACTGGATGAGTGGCTGGATACCTTCCGCCGCATCTGGGATCGCCGTTTTGACCGCCTGGACCAGTATCTTGAAGACTTGCAGCACAGGCATGCCAACGAGGAGGAAAATGATGATGAATGAAAAGCCGTCTCGTCCGCAATTGGTTATCACCCGCACCTTTAACGCGCCTCGGGAGCTTGTATTCCAGGCTTGCACGGAGGCGGAGCATCTGCAGCATTGGTGGGGGCCGGAAGGCGCCGCGCTGCATGTAGTGGAATCGGATTGTCGTCCCGGCGGCGTGTTCCGTTATTACACGGAGTCGGAGGAGGGGGTCATGTGGGTGAAGCTTGTCTACCATGAAGTCGACGCGCCGGAGCGTCTGGTATTCGTCAATTCCTTCTCCGACGAGAAGGGCAATCTGATCCGCGCTCCGTTCTGGCCCGAGTATCCGCTGGAAATCCGCAATGTGTTTACCTTCACGGAAGAAGCCGGACGGACGACGCTGACGATGACCAGCGCTCCGGTCCATGCCAGTCCGGAGGACCTGGCGTTTTTCACCTCCGTCATCCCCGATGTGGAGGAGGGCTTCGGCGGCACCTTCGACCGGCTGGCGGTGTATGTGGAGAAGGTTGCGGAATAAGGCTGCGAACCGCTGCGCATGGTGTGGTTTCGTTGAAGCTCACAGTGAATATGGACCGGAGTTACACAGCTGCCTCGTGTACACGGAGAAAAGCCCCGTGCTGCGGGGCTTTTCTGTTGGAGGCGTTCGGGACTTGCGGGAGCAGACGGCTCTTTTGCGGGCGGCAGCAGCTTTTGTATCACAGAGTAGGGCACTTTTATCCCGGAAACAATAGCTTTTTTGCTTGGGAACAGTTACCTTTTTGCCCGGCGGCAGAGATGTGACATTCTAACGGAAGCAGGAGCCCTTATTTGGCTCAAAATAGGGTCTTCAAAAATCTAACGGAAGCAGGAGCCTTTATTCTGCCAAAATGGGGCCTCCAGCAGGCTGTTTTGGTCAAATAACGGCGCTCACCGCCGTTAGGATTTTGCGGGTGGACTTTTCGACGAAATAGCGGCTCTGGCCGCCGTTAGCTGACCGACACGGGTTTGGTGGTCCACGGGAGTAGGAGCTTCGATAGACAGCACCGGCCTGAGGTCGAAGCCGCAATTGGTACGGCCTCGCCGCTCCACTCCGAGTGAGTGAACAGTGCACATGCTCCCGCCGCTGCTCCCCGCCTATAGAGTAATCTGCTCTGACTATTGCCGCAGCGCATACGAGCGGTACCGCTGATTGCCGCTGGACACCACCAGGCTGCCTTGTTCCATCAGCTGGTGGAGGAGGTGGCGCGTTTGGCGTTCCGACATTTGCAGGTGGTCAGCAACCTCCTTGGGCATAAAAGGGCGGGCCAATCTGCGCGCAAAACGCAAAACCTCCGCCTGGCCCCACCCTAGTCCGGGCTGAACCGAGCTGGAGAGGAAACGCCCAACAAACGCCAGTGTCAGCTGCTTGCAAACCGCCGGATCATCCCGGATGGACAAATACGCAATAGGCAGAAACATCCAGTCATCCAAAGTCAACAAGGCCTGCTTCAAGCACAAATCCTTAAACCGTCCCGCCTCTATATCCCGGGCATGGGTGCGGTAATCCTGAATTTCGATGCAGCCCTTGGCCCCGCCTCCCGGCAGATAAGCAAGGTCGAGATAACGGCAGCCGTTGTTCATATCCCGCACCTCATATTCAGGGTACAGATAGTCGAAATTTCCAATGGCCGGAAACCAGATGGTCCGCAGAAAAACCTCGGTGCTATGGTTTAACCCCTTCTCCAACAGCTCTCTTCTGCGCGGATTGCTCTCCAACTTGACCTGCTTAGCCAACCATTGATCATATGCCACATCGAATACGTTCATCCTGCCACCTCTTTGTCCTGTATGTACGCAAAAAGCCGCCTCAATAGCAGCAGGTTTCCTCAAACCGGCTGTTACCAAAGCGGCATGTGCTTCACGCCAACGTTTTTGTATAGTTGATAATTGCATTATAGCATAATTGGGGTTTTTGGCGCCCAGAAGTTTTTGAGGAGGATGGCGAGCAGATTTTAACGGAAGCAGGAGCCTTTATTTGCCCCAAAAAAGGGGATGCGAAAATCTAACGGAAGCAGGAGCCTTTATTCTGCCAAAATGGAGCCTCCGGCAGGCCATTTTGGTCAAATAACGGCGCTCACCGCCGTTAGGATTTTGCAAGGGGCGTTTCCGGTGGAATAGCGTCTCTCACCGCCGTTAGAGCTCGAGCCCAGGTGAAACCGGGGCGAGGGTAAGCACAGGGGCCGGGGTGTTGGACAGCCTCATGCGGACCAAACCGCGCGCTGGGAGACCGCGCGCGGTCGGCATAAGGACGGGGATGGCCCGAAAGATGGGGAAGTGTTCCCCCTCACCCTCCCCCCCCCCGACTTAACAAAATCCGAACGGCTTATGCAAAGCCGCCGGTCCCACAGCCCGTTATAATGACCCTAAAGGAGGCGTCCCAATGGACAGCTTAAACGTATTGGAAGGCGTAGTGGAATACCTGGAGCAGCTGGCCATCAGCGCCGAGGAAGTGGATTACAAGGTGGTCGCCCGACTGGCCGGCAGCCCTGCTCCCCTGTTCCAGCGGATTTTCGTGTATGTTACCGGCGTCACCATCGCCGAGTATGTGCGGAGGCGGCGTCTTACCCTGGCGGCCTGGGACATCAGGAACGGCGAGGACAGCAAAATCCTGGATACCGCCCTCCAATACGGGTTTGGCTCCCATGCGTCCTTTACCCGGGCGTTTAAGGAGCACCATAAGGCCTCTCCTACGGAAATCCGGCAGGGAACAGCCAAACCTGCGGATTATCCCCGCATTTCATTTACCAATCTGAGAATTGTAGGAGGAAAGCGCATTATGGCGGAGTTGAAGAGAATCAAATATGTGGAGTACGGGCCGCGGCAGGTTGTGGGGATGATGAAACGGACCACCTTCCAGAAAGCAGGAGAGGAATGCTGGGGGGCGGCGTTTGGGCAAGGGGTGTTCGACCGGCTGGCTGCCCTGGAGGAGTGGGTGTGCAAGGATCTGGACCCGTATATCGGGCTGGGGCATATGAGCAAATTCGCCGGGCAGGATGAATTCCAATATGTCATCGGCAAATTCGTGGAGCGGGAAGCTCCTGTGCCGGACGGCATGTATGCCGAGCCGGTCCCTGCCGGGACCGTAGCCAAAATGTGGATAGAAGGCGACACCTTAAACGACATTATTGAGTGCGCCTATCTGCTTGCTACGGAGGCAATCGCCAAAACAGGGTACAAAATCGATCATGAGCAGTTCTACTGGTGCGACATCTACACCTATGCCCGATATTGCACCCCGCTGGAAAAAGGGGAAAAAATCATGCTGGACTATATCATGCCTGTAATAAAGGACGAATAGCGGACGGGTTCATCCAGCTGTGTTCTGCTAGAGATGCTTCTCCCATACATAACTGGTGAAGGCGGGGGCAAACCCCAGCTTTTTGTAGAAGGCCATGGTGGACCCCACATACACCTTCTCTGCGCCGTATTCCTTCAAACGGTGCAAACCCTCCCATATGACCGCGCGGCTCAGCCCCTTTAACCGGGCTTCCGGGATCGTCCCTACCGGCTCCAGAATGCCGTGACGGTTTACCGGGTCATACCAGAGTGTGCAGAAGGACATCACCTCACCGGAGGCATCCACCACCGACAAATCCAGCTCGGCACGGTAATCTGGCGCCTCCTTCATCCGTTGGAAAGCCAGCGGCCAGGTTCTGTCCTCCGTTTCCGCATAATAGCCAAAGGCTTTGGCATGGGCCAGAGCCTTGGCCTCCGGTGTTACCTCCATCCCTGCCTTCACATAGAAACCCTCCAGCAGCGGCATGGGTGCCCAATTCTCCAGCGACAGGACTGACAGAGTATCCTCCCAGCCCAGCTTGGTATACCCCCGCTCATAAGCGATGGCCTCCCGCAGCAAGTCACCGGCCGGAATCCGCAGCCGGAGCACCCGCTGATCCTTATCCTGCAGAGGCAGAGTAAGCTCGGCAAAAGCGAACATTTCCTCCAGTGTGGAGGCGGTTACAGGAGTGCGGACCTGGAAAAAGGCTTCACCTCTATTTTCCCCTTCGGAATTAACTACTCCCGAGATAACCCCGTCTGCGTCCTCCCAAATGCCTACCGTTTGCTCCCAGCTATCGTATGTATCATGCATGGTATGGCTGACCATCCGGCAAAAATTCCAGCGGTCAATCAGCCAATTTCCCAGATTGCCGGATTCCGCAAAGCTCTCCACTATCATATTCCGTACGGCCATAAAGTCGCCGGTACGATACCCGCGTTGCTTCAAACTCATATCACTCACCTCGTGTTCTTCATGCCCGGTTTGGATTGCCTCTGCTGCTCAGACTCCGGACGTTTCCCATTTTATCAGAAAATGGAAATACCCCCTATACCGCAAATCGTTATAATCGTTTTTTCAAAATAGTCATATGCCTTGACACCCCGCCCCCGTTGTGTATAATGGGCATCAACCGCATAAAAAGCTTTCTAGGGTTCCGCAGCTTACGGCTGGACTGGTCCGAGAGAAGGCGGCAGTCTTCGGACTGTTGACACGGAGGGACAAAAGCCCGGGAGAATAGCTGCATGGTGCAGTTTATTCTTCCGGGTTATTTTGTTTTCTTCGGGGCTGCGGAACACATAGAACCCACAGGAGGAGAAAGAAATTATGGAGAAAAATTGGGCATCTGTTGGTATAGCGGCGCTTTTCGAGGTGGGCTGGGTCATCGGGATGAAGCATGCGGAGGGAACGGTTGAAATAACCGGAACCGTTATTGCCATTATCGCCAGCTTTTATCTGATGATCCGCGCCTCCCAGGCGCTTCCGGTGGGCACGGTATATGCGGTGTTTGTTGGTCTGGGGACCGCCGGAACCGTGGTGGCGGAGCTGGTGCTCTTTGATGCGCCTCTGAATGTGCTCAAGATCGGATTAATTGCGCTATTGCTGGCCGGGGTTACCGGCTTGAAGCTACTCAGTCCGAAAACAGTAACGCAGGAGGCGGCATAAACCATGGAATGGATGTTTCTGATAGCCGCGGGATTGTTTGAGATGCTGGGTGTAGCTATGATCAATAAACTGAACAAGGAGCGGACTTGGCGGGCCTTCCTTTACATGGCAGGAGGGTTTGCGCTCAGCTTCCTGTTCCTGTCCCAAGCGATGAAGGTGCTGCCTATGGGTACAGCGTATGCCATATGGACAGGCATCGGGGCTTCCGGCGGTGCTATTCTCGGAATGGTGATATACGGAGAGCCCCGTAATCTGCCGCGGATCTTGTGTATCGCCACTGTGCTGGCTGCTGCGGTAGGCTTAAAGCTGGCAGGCTAATTGAAAGGGTGCCAGCCCTCCGGAATCGAGGCATCAGGAGAATTTCACGTTTGTCAGTCTCTCCGATTCTGCCCAAAGCCTGGAAGCCGCTTGAACATCCTGAGCCTGTGGTGCCATTCGGGCTTCCGTCGGGTACCCTCTCATCTCGTTCATTCGGGAGGGCCCGTAATAGGTTCCTCCGACCGCTTCTTCGGCTGCCGCCGCATACAGGGATGGCCATGCCCCATGGGCAGCCGGCTGGAAGAATACCGGCCCCAGCAAACGCCGGACAATACCGGCAGGGCTATTTTTGCCGGAACCATTGGGGATTAGCTCCGTCCTGGATATTCCCGGATGGGCCGCCATACTGCTGAGCCTCCAGCCGGCAGCTTCACTTCGGCGCTGCAGCTCAAGGGCAAACATCAGGCAGGCAAGCTTGGACTGGGCATAGGCTTCCATCGGCTTGTAATGGCGCTCCCATTGCAGATCATCGAAGTTAATAACACCTGAACGATGAGCAATACTGCTCAAATTGATTACCCGGGGTTTGTGCGCCTTTAGCAGAACAGGGAGCAGCTGCGCCGTCAGTGCAAAATGTCCAAGGTAGTTGGTCCCCATTTGCAGCTCGAATCCGTCTTTGGTTACCCGCCGTTGGGGCGGATTCATTACCGCTGCGTTATTGATTAAGATATCCAGGGTTTTGCGCTGGGCTTTGATCCGTACGCCGAAGGCTTCGACGGATTTCAGCTCCGCAAGGTCAAGCTGCTCGAATCGTATTGTACCGGCTGGCTTGAGTGTTCTGATTTTTCTCAGCGCCTCTTCTCCCTTCTCCTTGTTGCGGCCAGCCAGAATGACATCAGCCCCTGCACAGGCCATAGCCAAAGCGGTTTCATAACCGATTCCGCCGGTTCCCGTAATCACAACAGAACGGCCCTTCTGCGAGGGAATATCGGCTGCAGTCCAATCACGCTTCATTGTTTCTCCCATGATGGTTTCTCCTTTTCGTTCCGATTGATGGCACCTTGAACATCTATCAATTGTGCTCTATACTCAGGGTAGCACTTCGAGTTCTGTCTATGTCAAACATGTCCGCCACTCTTCATGTAAGGGGATTGTAGCCTTGTATACCATTAACGAAGTTGCGAAAATCCTGGATATTTCCGTGCATACCATCCGCTTCTACGACAAGGAAGGACTGCTGCCCTTTGTCACCCGGAACAGTACAGGCAACCGCCAGTTTCATGAGTCGGATCTGGAGGTGATTAAGGTTATCTGTTGCCTCAAAAATACGGGAATGCCCATCAAGGAAATCAGGCAATATATCGGTTTATGCATGGAGGGCAAGGATACCGCGGGTGCACGCAGACAATTGATGGCGGACCACCGCAAGGTAATCCTGAAGCAAATCGATGACTTCAAAAAGAATCTCAATATTGTCGACTTGAAAATCGGCTTCTACGATTCTTATCTCGCTGCTCCACAGGCCGGTTATGATCCGATTGGGTACATGACGGAGAAAAAACAGCAGGATCTGGACACCCTGAAACAGGAATAAGCAGGTAAACACTTAGAGTGAGGTCTAAGGTTTTCCTGCTTTTTTATGTATAACGAGATTATGAGGAAGTGCGGCAGCTTCGGTTATCCCGGCAAAGCCTTGGCGCTTTTTACCGGTTTGGCCTCCAGTCTCAGGAACTCAAAGCTGACGCTGCAGCTTTTGCCGATGGGGGCCTGGGCCAGGACACCGGCCTTGATTTTCTCGGGCACCTCCATGCTGAAGAAACGGATCAGTGTCCAGGACGCGCCGTCCAGTGAATAGTAGAAGCCGAAGCAGCTGCCGGATCGCAGCACTCTCAGATAGGGCTGGACCTCGCCGATGACATGAGAAGGACAGTCGTCGGAGATTGTTCTTGTGACAACGCTTACAATCGAAGGCCCCGTTTTCCAGTTTTCGTAACACAGCTTTGCCCAGCGGGTCTCGTCCGCCATAATCAGCAGGCAGCCGGCGTCAAACCACTTCAGCATTTTGATGCCAACCCGTGTGGTCAGATCAAAATCCCCCTTCACCTCCGCATACAAAAAGGGCGCTGTCCCATCGATGCTGCCAATCTCCGGATCATTAAAAAAGTTAGTGGACGGCGGAGCCTCCACCACCAGTCCCTGGGGGCCGAAGCTCCACTTCTCCGGCTCATTTCGCCAATAGAGGCCGTTGGCCATACGCATGCCTTCCATTCCCTGAAACAGATTCATTCCATTCCAGCTCCCGTTATCATGATATAAAAGATGCTGCGGTTAACCTTGTCCGTTATAGGACGTTCACGTTTTATCGTATCAAATTAACAGCTGCTTTTCCAGCATTTAGAAAGTTGGACTTTTTCCGGAGAGGCTTAAGCCTCTATTTTTTTGTTCATATTGAGTTCATAAACCTGCGTTACCATGCCAATATCAACGGATCAGGGAGGTTATGGAGATGGAGAAAAAGAAAAGAGAAACAAATGCAGCCGGCGGACAGTGGGCGGTGGAGGCCAGCGGACTGGTCAAAACCTTTGGGGATAACCGGGCGGTGGACGGGGTGAATCTGCGTGTGAAGACGGGCAGTATTTACGGGGTGCTGGGACCTAACGGGGCAGGCAAAACCACCACCATCCGGATGCTGGCGACGCTATTGAGGCCCGATGCCGGTTCGGCACAGGTTTTTGGGCATGATGTGGGAAAAGAGCCGCATGTTGTGCGTCAGCTGATCGGCGTTACAGGGCAATATGCTTCCGTGGATGAATCCTTAAGCGCTACGGAGAATCTGCTGATTTTCTCCCGGCTGCTGGGGCTGTCCCGGATGGATGCGAAGAAGAAGGCGGCGGAGCTGCTGGAGGAGTTTGGTCTGACGGAGGCGGCCAAACGGCCGCTGAAGAATTTCTCCGGGGGAATGCGGCGCCGGCTGGATCTGGCCGCCAGTCTCATCGCCCAGCCGCCGCTGATCTTTCTGGATGAACCGACTACCGGTCTCGATCCCCGGACCCGGGCCCAAATGTGGGACACCATCCGGCGTCTGGTCAAAACGGGCTCCACTGTGCTTTTGACCACCCAATACCTGGATGAAGCGGATCAGCTGGCGGACCGGATTGCCGTTATCGACCGCGGACATGTGGTTGCGGAAGGTACGGTGGATGAGCTGAAAATGTCGGTAGGCACCGCATCCCTGCAATTGCGGGTGGCGGAGCCGCTGGAAACAGAGCATGCCCGGCGGAAGGTGGAGCAAGTGCTGCAGGCGCGGACGGCGGTTTCGGCTGAGGCGGGAAGAATTACAGCGCCTATGTCCGATCCCGACAAGGTAGCGGATTTGCTTATCGCCCTCCGGGAGGATGGCATCCGCCTGGCGGAAATGAGCATGCTGAAGCCAACGCTGGATGAGGTATTCCTGACCATTACCGGAGATGCGCCGGCACAAGATAAGCCGTCCGGGCAACACACGGCAGCACATCAATTGAAGGAGGCAAACGTATGAGCCAGACTACTATTACACCCGGTGCAGCGCGCCAACTGAAAAGCCGCAACAGCCTGGGCCAGACGATCCGGCATTCCTTGACCATGGCCTACAGGGGCCTGCTCAAAATCCGGCACACGCCAGAGCAGTTGTTTGACGTTACGATTCAGCCGATTATTTTCACCCTGATGTTCACCTATATCTTCGGCGGGGCTATCTCCGGGGATGTGGCCAGCTACCTGCCCATTATTATTCCCGGGATCCTGGTTCAGACGGTTATCACCACCTCGGTGGTCACGGGAGTCCAGCTGCGGGAGGATATGGACAAAGGGGTGTTCGACCGCTTCAAGTCTCTGCCCATTGCCCGGATTGCCCCGTTGGCGGGCGCTCTCCTGGCGGACACGGTCCGTTATACTATTGCCACTGTGCTGACCTTCGTGATGGGATATCTGATGGGCTACCGTCCTGCCGGAGGGGTGGAGCATGTGGTGCTTGCGGGGCTTTTGGTAATTGGCTGCTCCTGGGCTATCAGCTGGATTTTTGCCTTCTTCGGGGTTATGGCCCGGACGGCCTCGAGTGTGCAGGGGATGTCCATGATCATTCTGTTTCCCCTGACCTTCTTATCCAATGCATATGTGCCGGTGGAAACCATGCCCAAGTGGCTTCAATGGTTTGCCAATCTTAACCCCATCTCCCATCTGGTAAGCGCCGTCCGTGAGCTGACGAATTCTGGCCATGTGGGCAGCGATCTGTTGATTTCCTTGGCGGGGGCTGCTGTTATCGTGGCGGTGTTCGCTCCGGCAACCGTGCGGGCCTATATGCGAAAGGCGTGAGATATAAGGCAAGGTGTGAGATATAAGGCAAGGCGTAAGACGTAAGGCAAGGCGTAGACGTTAGGTAAAAGAACGCCGGCAACGGCGTTTTTGCCGCACTCGGAGTCTTGACAAACGGGGCTGCATCAGGCAAGGTTTTCGTGGAGGTGGCGTTATGACCCGGATATTGGTTGTGGATGACGACTTGCATATACGCGAAATGGTCCGGCATTTTCTTAAGTCTGAGGGCTGGGAGGTGTTGGAGGCATCGGACGGGCGGGAGGCTCTGGCTGTGCTGGCGGACACTCCGGCGGATCTGGTGATTCTGGATATTATGATGCCGGGAATGGACGGCTGGGAGCTGTGCCGCGAGTTAAGGGAGCAGGAGGAGAATCTGCCGCTGTTAATGCTGACCGCCAAGGGGGAGGCCGCCCAGATTGTGAAGGGCTTCGCCCTGGGCACGGACGATTACATTGCCAAACCCTTCGACCCCATGGTGCTGGTGGCCCGGGTGAAGGCGCTGCTGAAGCGGTACCGGATTCTCTCCTCCCAAATGGTGCAGATGGGAAGTCTGGTGCTGCGGCGGGACACGTACCAATGTATGGACGGGGCAGAGGAGATTACGCTGCCATTGAAGGAATTTGAGCTGTTGTTCAAGCTGGCGGGTTACCCCGGCAAAACCTTCACCCGGGACCAGCTTATTGAGCATATCTGGGGGTATGATTACGAAGGGGATGAGCGGACGGTGGATGTGCATATTAAGCGGCTGCGGGAACGGTTTCCGGAGAATAAGCACACCTTCAAGATCAGCACGATCCGCGGTCTGGGCTACCGTTTGGAGGTTAACCAGCCATGAGGGACAGACGAAGCGTTCTCCATCTTGCCGGCGGTGTCCTGCTGGTCATCGGGTTTCTCCTGCTCTGCTGGACAGGAATGTACATGGTTACCGAAGCCGCTTATGGCAGATTGGGCTGGGAGCCTCACGGCTTGCTGGCTTTTCTGATCAATGCGGTGCTGGGCTTTATTCTGTTCGGGGTCGCCATCTCGATCATCGGGCCGCTTCTCCGGCCCAATGAGCATAAGCTGTTTACCGAACTGATAGAGGTGATGCGCCGGATTTCCCGCGGGGACTTTCAGGTGGATCTGGCTCCTATGCTGGGCCAGATAGGCAGACATGAGCGGGAGCGGCATCCTTTTGCCCAACTGGTGACCTCGATTGACGACATGGCCGCCAATCTGAAGGTGATGGAGGAGCTGCGCCAGGAGTTTATCTCCAATGTCTCCCACGAGATCGGTTCACCCTTAACCTCGATTATGGGGTTTGCCAAAGCGCTCAAGAGCGGTGCGCTGGACCCGGAGGAGCGGGAACGGTACCTGGATATTATTGAGATGGAATGTGTCCGGCTCTCCAAGCTCAGCGACAATCTGATGAAGCTGGCGGTGCTGGATTCGGCTAAGTCCTCCTTTCACCCTGCTGCATACCGGCTCGATAAGCAGCTCATTTCTCTTATTCTGTCCTGTGAGCCCCAGTGGGAGGCCAAGGATATCGAGATGAATCTGGAGCCGGAGGAGCTTGAGATTACGGCGGATGAGGACGTAATGAGCCAGGTGTGGCTGAATCTGCTGCACAATGCCATCAAGTTTACACCGGCCGGAGGGCGGATCAGTGTGGCCGTCACCCGGGAGAACGGATATGCCGCGGTGCGGGTGGCGGATAATGGGCCGGGCATTGCTGCGGAGGACCAGCCGCGTATCTTCGAGCGCTTCTACAAAGCGGACAAATCCCGCACACGCGCAAGCGGAGGCAGCGGCCTGGGCTTGTCCATTGCCCATAAAATTGTCGAGATGCACGGCGGCTCCATTGCTGTAGCCAGTCGGCCGGGGGAGGGCACGGTGTTCACCGTACTGATTCCGGTGGCTGCTGCGGGGGAAGGTTAGCTGTGAGTCGGGGCTGGGAGCTACAACGGAACTCAGACGCTGGCTGGAGCTACAACGGAACTCAGACGACGGCTGGGAGCTGCAACGGAACTCAGCAGCTCTTACAGCCTGTAAATCGATCTTTGGGAACTTTAACGGAACTGAGAGCCCCTTAGCTGGGATTCTGGGGGTGATTTGTTTGGTTTTTGTGTGCTAAGAGCGTCTCAGTTCCGTTACGTTTTCTTATTGCTGTAAAATCCTCTTTAAGGGCTCCTCAGTTCCGTTAGCGGGGGACGGAGTGTTGTTCAACCCTTTTGGAGCTTCACGGGGATGGAAATCTCGCCGCCTCAAAATTTGTCGCACGCCCAACGCTCATGATAAAGCCTGAGGGTCCACTTTGAATGATGAAAAGCACAGTAACAGAATCTCCCGCATTTAATTGCGCAATAGTATTAACGTTCATAAAGTTATCGCCATTACTCCCCGCTGCTATCAACTTTGAAACCTCAACCACCTGGATATTATTGACGGCTATACTTAAGTAAATAAGACTTGCCGTTGAATTGCTAAATGGATTGTAACCGACATTCGCCGAGATGGCGTAAACACCGGACTGTGCAGGGACAAAAGCGGAAGGTGAGTATTCATTATTTAAATCAAATATTTCATTGGGAAACAATACGGTTACAAAGGTACCGCTGCTTACGCTTTGGAGTGTAGTGTAGCTCTCCGCTCGGAACGCAGATTGCGGTACTGTAGCATTTGTGCCCGCGAGGCCGGTCGGCCCGGTGGCCCCGGTGTTGCCCGCGAGGCCGGCAGGCCCAGTGGCCCCGGTGTTGCCCGCGAGGCCAGTAGGCCCAGTGGCCCCGGTGTTGCCCGCGAGGCCGGTAGGCCCAGTGGCCCCGGTGTTGCCTGCAAGGCCAGTAGGCCCAGTGGCCCCGGTGTTGCCCGCGAGGCCGGTAGGCCCAGTGGCCCCGGTGTTGCCCGCGAGGCCGGTAGGCCCAGTGGCCCCGGTGTTGTCCGCGAGGCCGGTAGGCCCAGTGGCCCCGGTGTTGCCCGCGAGGCCGGTCGGGCCGGTGGCCCCGGTGTTGCCCGCGAGGCCAGCAGGCCCAGTGGCCCCGGTGGCCCCTGAAACTCCTGCAGCTGCTAAAAACACCAAATCATCAACGAGCACCGCTGCGCCTCCCGCCTGTGCTTGAGTGCTTATAATCACGTATGCCCATGCGGTACCTGCGGGGGAAATGGAGGTTGCGGCATATATTTCCCGCCAGTTCTCTTCCATAACATTCGGGAGCCTGTTTGAAGGAATCATTATATACAAAGCCAAACCCAGATCCTGGTAAGAAGCATCGAAGTATGAAACCTGAATGATTACTGGCGACGAGATGGAAGTCCCTGCCTTACCCAATGACACCATCATTTCATATGAGCTGCCAGGAGTTACAGAGATAAATTGGCCAGCGTATCCAGAGGCGGCGGAGGGAATAAGTACGGCATTCATATAAGAATGCGACTGCTGGGTGGTTATAACCGCATTCTGCGTAACCCATCCCGAAAGCCCCGATTCAAAACTTCCATTAAAAGCCAGGTTCACGATCCCCACATTGCCACCCCCTATCATTTAGTAGAAAAGCAGATTGCTATAACTATTTTATGTGCAGCCAAAACAGCCCGACACGACCATTAACACAATGTGCTTCCTGCTAGGGCGTGTTTGCAAACCCGCTTGAGGGCATCTTTTACCGCCTTTTCGTCCCATGCTGCGTTACTTCCGTTTGACGTACCCCCGGTACGCCTTCACGAAAGTGCCTTGCCTTGAACGAAA
The DNA here is from genome assembly GCA_023388055.1 of Bacillota bacterium. Lineage (GTDB taxonomy): Bacteria > Bacillota > Bacilli > Paenibacillales > NBRC-103111 > Paenibacillus_AR. The sequence continues at coordinate 670,144 of JAEWGW010000025.1, forward strand.
ATTCGGCAAAATTTGCTCCCCTCGGAGTTTGCAAACACACCCTTGAGAGGTTTCAGCCAAGCCGAAACGTCAAAAACCGCTGGAAGACTTCCAGACGGTAAGGGTTATGCATGTGGGAAGTTAGCAATTCGAATGAATCTTACATTCTTTCACAGGTTTTTTATGAAGTCAGTCGCGATATGGAATGCCTTTATTCGGCGTATGGTTAGTGTTTCCTGAGAGGAGCCTGCCTTCAGCTTTGGCAGCACGTCTTCGCAACGTCTTATCATTGACGCAATCGTCTCAGCAGCTTCTTCCAGTTCTTCCTTCGTCATTTCCCCCGCAAATGATTCTTCTCCAACAAGGCGATTGGCTTCCCTTTTGATCAACGCAGTTGAGATATAATATGCCTTTAATTCCCGGATAAGCCTTGTATGCTGGGAAGTACCTGCCGTTAACTTCTGTTGCGCTTTCTCACACTTGTTAATCGTGGAAGTGATAGACCGGAGTGCTTCCTCCAATTCCTCCTTCGTATATTGACCCATGGCGAATTCTCCTTTTTGTAAATAGAAATATTACCAGCATCATAACACTCACACAACAATTTGCCTATTTTCTTCAATAAGCGTATGGCTGGATATTTTCCTTTTTTGTAAAGTATTGAATGCTCTTCTGATTGATTATACGATGGATAGCCGATTGTGAAAACAAAGAGAAGGGAGCCGCCATGGACGAAAAAACCTATTATCTGGTTTATGAAGAGCGATATAAGCTGGTGTATGAGGCAGGAGTGGAGAGATGGGGGCATGGGGAGGATGATGTTGGGCTCTGGGCCAGCTTGACTGAATGGGTGGATCGCTGCAATCTGAAAGGGAAACGGGTGGTGGAGTTTGCTTGCGGGGAAGGGGCATCCGGAGTCATCTTGTCCCAGCTGGGCTGCCTGTATCACGGAGTGGATGCCGCTCCCTCGGCTGTCGCCAAAGCCCGCTCCGCCTTGGCGGATTATCCCGGGGCAAAGGTGACCCTTCTGGACATGGTGCATGAACAGATAGAGGAGCAATATGACGCTGCTCTGGATGTGATGGGTTTCCATATGCTGGTGGTGGATGCGGATCGGTTGAGCTATTTACGTAAGGTTAACTCCAGTCTAAAAAGTGGTGCGCCTTTCTTTCTGTTCCGTGAATCTTACCGGAAGAACGCCGACGACAGCCCAGTGGAATCCTTCGAGGATTGGCTGAAGCGGACCGGAGATGATTACCGGACGCCCCAGACCCGCTGCGCCGGACCTGCCGATGCGCAGGTTGAAGTGCAGATTCCCATGGTCCCGGCCCGGGCGAAGACGGAGGCGGGATACAGGAAGGAGCTGCTGGAGGCAGGCTTTGTGGTAGACTGCTTCCAACCGATGATGACGGACATGCAGATCGTTTCTTCGGCGGCAATCTACGCGCATAAGCCATAGTCCCACTGAGGGAGTCCAACAAACTAAATGAACTCGAAAAACCGAGTATAAAACGCCCAAAACCGTGCTGAGAGCTGCTTTAACTCGAAAAACCGAGTACAATTTGCCCAACCCCGACCCTAGGGCCGAATTAAACTCGAAAAACCGAGTACAAAGCGCCCAAACCCGGGTCAAGAGCTGGAATAAACTCGAAAAACCGAGCACAGCCACAACCCCAAAACCTCCCCTTACGGCACCAAGCCGCATAGGAGAGGTTTTTTGAGCCGGGTGTTACTTTTTCACAACGGGAATCCATACCTCCGAGACGTAGCGGCCGCTCCCCAGGTTATGGTACATCTCGAACTCAGGGCCATCCGCATGCTCATACCCCGAGGTAGGGAACCATTCGGGATAGATCCGCTTCCACACGGTTTGAATGGCCTCGGTGGTTTGTTCGTCCGTATGCTCCCCGGTAGGGAAAATCGCCCAGGTCAGCGCAGGCACCTCCAGCACCGCAAAGCCGCCCGCGTCGGCTTCCACCGGTACCACCGCTCCGATCATATACGTAAAATACCGTTCACGGAAGTTGTACAGCGCCGCGTGGAGCATGTCCTTGTTTTGGTCCAGTCCGAAATGGGTGCTAAGGCGTTCCAATGAACCGTCCGCAAACCCCGTCTCCCACATCTTCGGGATATCCGCATACTGCTTGCCGTTGGCACAGTCCATGTCGGCTGTAAGCCCAGCCATCTTAAAAGGCTGCTTTTCCTCAATACGATAATTCATTTCCACATCTCCCCGGATTGAAATATGGAAGGAGAGCCTGGGAAAGGCTTTCAGCACAGCACCTTTGCTGCGGGCTGCCGTGGGCATGATCCCGTGAAGCTGCTTGAACGCCCGGGAGAACGCCTCCGGCGAATCGTAGCCATATTTCAGCGCCACATCAATCACCTTGACGTTCCCCTCCTGCAGCTCGAAGCCTGCCAGCGTCAGCCGTCTGCGCCGGATATACTCGGACAGATGAACCCTCGTTATGAACGAAAACATCCGCTGGAAATGGGTCACCGAGCAGCAGGCGTGTTTGGCCGCTTCCGCCGGGTCCACCTCCTCGTCAAGATGGGTTTCGATATAGTCCATGGCACTCTTCATCCGGTCCAGCCACTCCATAGCATCTCCTCCTGTAAAGCCAGTGTATCAGGACCGCAGCGGAAAAACCGTGCAGCAGCCGACCCAAATTTATCATGGTCTTCATTATACCCGGTATGGAAAAGGGCTGGTAGTGCATCTACCCCCTTGTACCATGTATAATGAAAGTATATATAACCCACAGGAGGTTCGACGTTGAGAAAATATAATTACATGCGCCCGATTCTGCTGATTGTAACCGCTCTTTTGGTGAAAAACCTGGTGACGCTGGTTTGCAGTTTACTAGGGATGGAAGCGGCTGCGGCAGAAAACATGGGATTTATGAGCATGGTCCTGGCAGCACTCATTTTGTACATCCGCATGACCAAATCCCGGCGCAAATAATCCGGAGCCAAAACCAAGGAGTCCTGCTTGCAAAAGCAGGATTTTTGCATACATACGGTTAGACCTGCAAATTCCGTTCCGGATATGTCGGGAAGCCTGATCCATCTTCCTGTTACGATGAAAACGAAAGGAGGCGGAACAAACATGGAGCCGCTCTTGCAGCTGAACGAAGCCATGCGTTATATTGAAGCCCATTTGGCGGAGGAAATCGATTTTGACCAGGTGGCCCGGTTGGCCTGCTGCTCCGAGTATCACTTCCGGAGGATGTTTTCCTTCTTGAGCGGGGTGCCGTTGGGGGAATACATCAGGCGCAGGCGGTTGGCTCTGGCGGCGCTGGAGCTCCGGGATACGGAAGTCAAGGTCATCGATCTGGCGCTGAAATACGGCTACGATTCACCGGATGCGTTCACAAGAGCGTTCCAGAATCTTCACGGCTTGACGCCCTCCGAGGCCAGGAAGCCCGGGGCCAGCCTGAAGGCCGTTCCGCCCATGACCTTTCAATTAACCGTTACGGGAGGAAATGATATGGATTACCGCATCATCGAAAAGGAAGCATTTTTTATTGCAGGCTTGTACAAAAGGGTTCCGCTTCAATACAACGGAGTGAATCCGGAAATCGCCAAAATGTGGACCAGTCTGACCATGGAGGATATTGTGGAGCTGAAGGGGCTGTCCAATGTGGAGCCTGCAGGACTGGTCAGCGCTTCGTTGAATTTCTCCGAAGGCCGTGCAGACGGCGGGGAGCTAGACCATTATATCGGGGTAGCGGTAGATGAGCCGCCTGTCGGGAAGTGGGAGAGTCTTGCCGTTCCTGCAGGCACGTGGGCTGTGTTTACCGCGGTGGGACCTTTCCCGGAGACGCTGCAGAAGATCTGGGGAAGCATCTATGCCGAGTGGTTTCCCATGTCCGGGTATGAGGCTGCACCTGGCCCGGAGATGCTCTGGAATGAAAGCAAGGACACGTCGAAGCCGGATTACAAAAGCGAAATTTGGATTCCGGTGAAGAAAAAAGGCGGCTGACCCCAGGTTGACAGGCCCGCGCGGATTCACTATACTGGCTGTAGCATATCCAGTATGCGTGGAAAAAGCCCCAGTAGCCGCTTTGTCCCTGTCCCAGCAAGCCGGGGGTGATGGAACCCGGTACACATAAAGCGCGCGAATTACAGCTTTGGAGCATCCCGGCTAGTCCGGGCGGAAGAGCGGACGTTATCCCGCTAAACGAGTGGCTTGAAGGTTTGTTTGGTGTTGCGTTATGTGTGCGCGGCAGAGCTTCAGGCAAGATGGGTGGTACCACGGTTAAAACAGCCGTCCCTGTGTCCGGTTACGGGCAGGGGCGGCTTTTTGCATTTTTCTATTACCTCAAAGGAGTGTTTACACGCATGAATATTATTGATGAACTGCAATGGCGGGACGCCATCAACCAACAAACGGACGCGGTAGGCCTGCGCCAATTGACCGAGGAGAAGGCCGTTTCCCTCTATTGCGGCGTTGACCCGACTGGCGACAGCATGCATATCGGCCACTTGATTCCCTTCATGGTGCTCAAACGGTTCCAACTGGCCGGACACCGTCCGGTAATCCTGATCGGTGGCGCCACAGGCACCATCGGTGACCCCAGCGGCCGTCAATCGGAGCGTTCCTTGCAAACCCTGGAGCAGGTGCAGGAGAATGTGGACAAGCTTACTGCACAGATGAAAAAGCTGTTTCTGACCGAAGGGGATAACCAGATCCGGATGGTCAATAACTACGACTGGACCCACAAGATCAATGTGATCGAGTTCCTGCGGGACTATGGCAAAAATTTCAGCATTAACGCCATGCTGGCGAAGGATGTGGTGGCCAGCCGTCTGGACAGCGGGATTTCCTTTACCGAATTCTCCTACCAGATCCTCCAGTCGCTGGACTACCTGCACCTGTTCCAGAATGAGGATGTGCAGCTGCAGATCGGCGGTTCCGACCAATGGGGCAATATCACCAGCGGCCTGGACCTGATCCGCAAGAAGGAGGGCTCCGAGGCCAAGGCCTTCGGCCTGACCATTCTGCTGATGCTGAAGTCCGATGGCACTAAATTCGGCAAAACCGCCGGCGGTGCGGTTTGGCTGGACCCGGAGAAAACCACCCCGTACGAATTCTACCAGTTCTGGGCCAATACCGATGACCGGGATGTGGTGAAATATCTGAAATACTTTACTTTCCTGAGCAAGGAGGAAATCGATGCATTGGCCGCCAAGGTGGAGAGCGAACCCCACAAGCGGGAGGCTCAAAAGGCCTTGGCGGAGGAAATGACCCGCTTCGTCCACGGGGAAGAGCTCCTTGCTCAAGCGCAGCGGATTACCGCCGCATTGTTCAGTGGTGATATTAAGTCTCTCAGCGCTGATGAAATCGAGCTGGGCTTCAAGGAAATGCCCACCTTCGAAGGTGGGCGCGAGTCCAAGAATATTGTGGATTGGCTGGTGGAGTTGGGGCTGGAGCCCTCCAAAAGGCAGGCCCGCGAGGATGTTACCAAAGGTGCTGTTTCCTTGAACGGGGACAAGATCACCGATCTGACCCTGGAGGTAACGGAGGACATGGCCATCGGCGGGAGATTCATTATTGTGCGCAAGGGCAAGAAGAACTACAGTCTTGTGAAGCTGTCCTAGGAGCGGACTCATGAATGGGCCAATGATCGTTACCCTGGCTACACTTGCCGCCGCTTCCGCTCTGTTCATCTCCGGTAGAATCCGCGCCGATCTGGTTGCGGTTGCCGCTCTGATTGTACTGATGCTCGCCGGTGTACTGAAGCCTGAAGAGGCGTTGGCCGGTTTTTCCAATTCTGTGGTTGTGATGATGATCGGGCTGTTTGTAATAGGCGGAGGCATCTTCCGCACCGGTCTGGCCAAGCTGGTAAGCCGCAAGCTGCTCCAGATGGCCGGAACCAATGAGACCAAGCTGCTCTTGATGGTGATGGTGGCAACATCGTTTATTGGCGCTTTTGTCAGCAATACCGGCACGGTGGCGGTGATGATGCCTATTGTGGTCAGCCTGGCTTACAGCGCGGAAACCACGCCAGGGAGGCTGCTGATGCCATTGGCCTTCGCCAGCAGCCTGGGCGGTATGCTCACCTCCATCGGCACCCCGCCCAATCTGGTGATTCAAGAGGCGTTGAAGGCAGGCGGCTATGGGGAGCTGAAGTTCTTTTCCTTTGCGCCTACCGGGGCGATCTGCCTGGTGACGGGGATTCTGGCGATGCTCTACCTGCGGCGGTTCCTTCCCAAAAACGAAGGTGGTGCGGTGTCCAAGTCGCGGAAGAGGTCGGCAGGTGAGCTGGAGCACGAGTACCGCCTGTCCGAGCATCTCCTCCGGGTTCAGGTTAAGAAGGGATCTCCCCTTTTGGACAAAACGCTGCTGGAACTGCGGATACCGGCTCGTTTTCAGCTGACAGTGATTGAGATCCGCCGGAAGATATCGGCGCGCAACCAATTTTTCAAAACCATCAACCAAGAGGTGGCCGGTCCGGAGAGCATCATCCAGGAGGGAGATATCCTGTATGTGCTTGGCCCCCGGGAGGATGTTTCGGCATTTGCGGAGGAGTACAGGCTTGTTCTGTTGGCTGCTTCGGAGCCGGTGGTTTCCGGCGGGGGCCAGGGCGGTGCTTATGCTACCAGCGATATGGGCTTGGCCGAGGTTATGCTCACGCCCAAGTCCCGGCTCATCGGCAAGCTGGTGAAGGAATCTGGCTTCCGCGAGAAATACCGGCTGAATGTGCTGGGCATCCAGCGCAAAGACCAGTACATCCTCCATCAGGTGAAGGAGGAGAAGATGCGCTTCGGCGATGCGCTGCTGGTGCAGGGCACGTGGGAGGACATCTCCCTTCTTGCATCGACGGCCTCCGAGGTGATTGTGGTGGGTCAGCCTCTGGAGGAATCCCGCAAAATCACCATGGACCGCAAGGCGCCCATTGCCGCAGGCATTCTGCTGCTGCTGATCGTGCTCTTGGTGACGGAGTGGGTGCCTGCGGTGACGGCGGTGATGATTGCCGCGGTGCTCACCGTGGCCCTGGGATGTATCCGGGGGATGGAGGAGGCGTACCGGGCCATCAACTGGGAGAGCATCGTCCTCATCGGCGGCATGATCCCCATGTCCACGGCTATCGAAAAAACCGGGGCGGCAGAGTTGTTGTCCAGCGGGCTGGTGAACAGTCTGGGCCAGTTTGGGCCCATGGCGCTTTTGGCAGGGGTGTACATCACTACCTCCCTTCTCACCATGTTCATCAGCAATACGGCCTGCGCCGTATTATTGGCGCCTATTGCTTTGGCCGCGGCCACCCAATTTGGGGCTAATCCCCACGCGTATCTGTTCGCCGTGTCCATCGGGGCCAGCATGTGCTTCGCCTCTCCGTTCTCCACCCCGCCCAATGCGCTGGTGATGTCGGCGGGCCGCTACAAGTTCAGCCACTACCTGAAGGTAGGGCTGCCCTTGCAAATTCTCATGGGCATCGTGATGATCATCGCGCTGCCGCTGATTTATCCGTTCTAGAGCGGGTTAACCCGTCCATGTCAGACGTCAGGCGTCCCTTAAGGGGACGCCTTTTTGCCGGGGTGGGAGGTGGGGTGGAGAAGGAGGGGGGGGGCTCTATTATGCAGTTAGAGGCTCGACGTGAGGGGGCCCAACAGATACCCGGCATGGAGCCAAATGTAAAAGTGCAGTTGTTTCGGACCGGGGCGCCGAATGGTGGGGCTATCCTGCAAAAATGCAGTTATTTGGAGTAAAATATGCTTCTATGACCGTTTGGACGGGAAATAACTGCACTTTTGCATTTGGAGGGAAGGGGAACAGCAGAATGGGAGAAAATAACTGCACTTTTACATTTACAGCAACCCCAATCCTACCATTTGGCACTAATTCGCCGCCGTTCCGCCCACCTGTCCAACAAAAACAGAGTTACCCCCTCGTCTCGCTTTCCCCGACAACGCTTCTCTGACTCCCCGCTCATCAACTTCCTCTCCGAAAAGCAGGACTTTTAGCGCAGAACGGGCGGTACTCTTGGGTACCATGTCCAGTTCGTTTCACTCTCCCCATCCATATACTTAAGTGGAGGAAGGAGGTGGGAACATGGCTAATCTGATTTTACCCCGTCAACCTCTTGTGTCGTACACCCTGTACAATTACTTTATGACCGCTCCTGCCGGAGGCATTGCCCTGGCGGCGAATACCGCCGCTCAAATCGGTCCGGATACCGCAGGATTTTCCTGGGCGGACAATACCGGCACCGCGGTTACAGAATTTGCAGTTGACCCCAGTACACCTGCTGTAGGCCATCAGTATGGCATTGAGTTTTATGTGGATGGACAGCTGCAACAAAGAAACTTGGTTACGACCGTAACCAACGAAGCGCTGGCGTTAACATCCGTCACCGCAGGCACCATACCGGAAGGGTCCGTTGTTACGTTGACGATTCTTGACTTCACCGTTTCGTAATCCGCTTCCGTTTTTTGCAGCAGCAGAGCTTCTTTTTCCTCCGTTTAGACTTGGGGGAAGAAGAAGCTTTTTTCTTACCTGAACAAGGTGCAGGTTGGGTCTGAGCATACACCGCAATAAATTCCGCGATAATATTGGCTCCCGCAGGCGGAAGGATGGACGATCGAAAACGGAGGCTGCCGGTCTGCAGCCGGTAGGTGAGCGGCGATTGCAGAATGCCATCCACATAGACATGGGCATAGGAGTACGAATGCGGGGCGGGGAGACGGCTGCGGAAGCCGGGAGCGGCATCCTTAATGCGGAACTCCCGATTCCCGCCGGTGCTCCGGGCATAATAAAACGTCACCGCGGCGCGAAGTGGCAGCCGTTTGGACAGCGCGCGCTTTACCTTCCGGTGCTTCGGTTTGCATATGGGCATGATGCTCCCTCCTTCCGTTTACCGAACAGATATCTCCCATATTAGTTAATGAGCACAGACTCGTTTTCGATACCGTGGTAAAGGCCTATCTTGCCCGCAGGGTGGAGGATGGCTGCTTCAAATCGCCGTAAAGGACACAGGCGCCGCTATTTGGCAAAAAACCGGCGTTTTGCACTTCTTACGGACAGACGATCCGCTAAGTGAGACAAAACAGCCGGTTTTTAGGGAGAACTGTGCGAATAAGGTCTCTTGTGTCCGCTAAAATGGCGAAGGGGGTGTTTGGTGGCGAATAGCGGAACAAGGGTCCGGAAGTTGTTGGGTTGAGAGGTGAATGGAAGTTCGGGGAATTCACTGAATCGTTTTAAGTTTGTCCTTTGGTGCTGATGGCGGGCTCTTCCCTATATTCGTCCATCCTCGTAGAAACCACTTGTTCACTCCTTAACTGATGATGCTGTCGCAATACTCACATTTTTTTGTTTCGCCTTCCACTATGGTAATGCTTGCTCCGCAACCGTGGCATTGTACTGTTTTGGGCTTGGGCTTAGGTGCAGCTTCAGACTGACTGCTTTTCTTCGCAGATGTTTTGGAATGGGAAGGGTGATCACAGTGAACCTGGGAGGGAGTCTCTTCTCGGACTATATATTTATAGGATCTTGTGCTATAAGAAGAGTTCATATCTATGTCCAGCCTCAAAATCCGGTCACCCACCTTTTCCAGATCGGGAAGGAGACCGGAGTTAATGTGATGTTTGACTTCATTATTTACCACGATGGGCCGTTGGCCAATGAGATTGGCAAGCTCTGTAATGGATGCAATGTCATTCACATAAATATAGTCACGATAATGGATACAGCGCTCATATATAGCTTGTTTGATTTTTGAAGCTTTGCTGTATAGCCATAAACTTGGGATAAACAAAAACACGGTGACGATAGCGACCTCCCTCCATAAGGGACCCGAACCAAAAGCAACAATATAGCCTAACACAGAAAAAACCAACAGAATCGTTGCTAGCAACCTGCAGTCACTGATTTTCTTAAATGGATAATCCCTGTGTTTTACTATCCTGTAGATCATGACAAAAGGAAATGCCGGAAAAAAGAATATGAGCAATAGCACCATCGCACCTGTACTGACAGCTAAACGATTTTGGTATGCTCCTGTATCAACCGAAGCCATTGCGGCCCTCCTCTAGCTTAACGTACTTTCGCAATATTCACATTGTTTGGTTTCACCTTCCATAATGGTTGTGCTGGCGCCACAGCCATGGCATTGAATGGTTTTTGGTTTGGGAGGCGTAGCAGCAGCTTCTTCGGAAGGATGGTTCTTTGATGGTTCGTAAGAATGACCAAAAACAAGCACCCGGTTTCCTTGTATTTCGATATAGTCCAGAACTCCAACATACATCCAATGTAGAAGTTCATTTTTTACAACCGCCTCAGATTTTTTTGCCAATTCTGCAAGCTTTCCAATGGTAGTTACATTGTTTATCTTGAAATGTTCCTCATATTGTTCAAAGCGTCTATGGAGCTTCCGTTTGATTCTGGAGGCTTTGTTCAATTGGTACAAGCTGGGAAGGAGTAATAGTATTGAAAATGCTATAAGCCCATCAGCAGAAAACTCGCTAGAAAACATCGATATTACGTAGATAAGGTAAATGATCAGAAGAACGATGCCTTTAAATATGCAATCGCCAATTTTTTTATGGGTATAATCGCTATGTGCTACAATGCGGCACAACATAAGCAGAGGGAAAATCGGCAAACAAATTAACATGACCAACAAACTGATAGCTGGGCCATCCCTGTATTCCGCATTCACTGTTGCCACTTTGACCCTCCTCTATCCCTCATTACTTCAATGACAACAGCCGGCTGTTCCGTTTGGCCAGGCCGCCCATAATATCGTCCAGCAGCTGCCGTGCCAGTTCTCCGTTGCCGGAGTCGCCTTTGCGCAACAAGTGAAGACACTTCTCCAGCTCCCGGATTTGCCATAGCAGGTTTTCCTCAATGGGAATGAGAGAAGCATGTGTGACAGGATCACTGAAACGAGCCTTTTCTGAAGCTTGCTCCAGGAGACGGAGCACAGGGTCCCCTTTTACAGATGACCAAGACGCTGCTTCCATACGAAGTGCCTGAAGGGACTGCTGGATTTGTGCGAAAACGGATGCGGTTCCAGTGTTTGTCGTATCCTGATCTTCTGTATACCCTTTATAGCTATTGGCTACAATCAGTGCCGCGGCCAATAGAATAGTAGTGATGCCATGTAGAAGCAGATAGGTTACAAAAGAAACTTTAAAAAATCCCCAAAACAGAATTATGTAGATGAGGAGCAATATAGCATACCCCACAATCATAGTAAAAGGCAGCAATATGGCAGGCACCTGTCTTGTTCTGCGGCGGTTCTGCACCACTTGGTTTACATAGAAAAAAGCCACAGCTTCGGACAAAATGAATCCGCTGAGAGATACTCCCCAATGTCCGGAGAAGGAGGTTTGAAGTCCGATCCAGAAGAACATAAGGGCAGTTATTAGCACGGATAGCAGAAATAATAATGGAATGGTCAAACTGCCGAGCTGGCGGTATTGTTTCACGGATATGACCTCCCTCACAGCAGTTTGTGGCCGCATTCGAAGCAGAATTTTTGACCGGGTTTAACCTCATGCTTGCATTGTCCGCAGGTTAGTATCATGCTGGTTCCGCATTCTGGGCAGAATTTCGCATCCTTGGTAACGGTATGACCGCATTGCGGACAGGACTTCCCAAGATCAGCGCCGCATTTGGAGCAAACCTCGGCATCTGCGAGGTTATCAGCTTTGCATGCAGGGCATGGATGGTAGGGGTCTCCGCAGTGGGCGCAGAATTTCGAGCCGGGCAATACTGGCTTGCCGCAGCTATGGCAAAGAATTTCTTCTTGTTGCTTGGCACTTTCCTTCATTGAACACCCACAGGATTTGCAGAAATTGAAATCCACCGGGTTCACGTCCTTGCACTGCGGACAAACGCGGTGAGGACCGGCGGCCTGGAGATGGCTGGCCATTTGAGGCATAATACTGCCCACGGCAGTACCCAGACCTGAGCCCAAACCGAGGCCAATTCCCGCATTCATAAAAGCAGACTGGGTACCTTCGTTTTTGGCGGCTTGCTCCAATGTGTCAAACGCCCGGGCTTGCTGGTAATTAAACCCGAGGATCTCCATCTCCGCTTTTTTGGTGAGGGCTTCCTTCAAACGTTTGGTGGTAGGGTCGTTATCCGGCAAATTGATGGATTCGATATTCAGATTCAACAGGCGAAGCCCTGCGTCCGCAAAGGCCTGTGCCACCCGTTCTTCGACGTGGCGGGAGATTTCCGAGATGTAGGCGTGAATATCCAGGATGCTGATTTTTTTGTGAAGCAAAAAAGAAGAAATCAATTCCTTGATGTTCATCATCAGGATACCTCGGAAGTAATTGTACAGCGCATCCTGATTAAATACCGGCAAGGTACCGATAAGTCGGCTCATGAACATCCGCGAGTCGGCAATTTCTACAGAAAGCTGACCGAAGGCCCGAACGGATATCATCAGCTGATACTTCGGCTCTTGCAGTTGTATTGGTGCTGAGGTCCCCCATTTGATGTCCATGGAGCGGAGCTTGTTTATATACCAAACTTCGGCTGTAAAAGGGGATTTGCCGCCGAAGGGGAGATTGACAATGTTGGAAAGCACGGGGATATTCTCCGTGGATAAGGTATGCCGGCCTGGTCCGAACAGATCCAAGGCTTGGCCTCCTTTAAAAAGAAGGGCTTCCTGTGACTCGTTGACAATAAGCTGAGTCCATGTACCTAACTCCTGGTGGGGATATTTCCAGACCAATACGTCCGGGGGGCCGTCGTATTTTAATACGCGGATGATGGCCATGTATGTTCTCCTCTCAAAACTGGCAGTACGTAGTATGTAAATTTATTCCGGTATAGGTATTCGACAAATCTCTCCAAATCCCTGCCTGCACCTTCATTCATGTTCCAATGATTTGCCGCCGGGGTGACCGGTTTCCTGAATGGGTTCTATGGGGTAATACAGGTCGCATTCGCAATACTGCCTGCTGCACCTGGCGTAGTCGATGCGTTCAAAGCTGAAGATTTCATTCAGCTTCATCTCAACGGTAGGCATCCAGACCTCGAACACCTGATGCCAGATATCCTTTAAGGTCAAAGAGGAAATCTCCTTGGGATGATGATGGCCGATATAAGTAAAAACACCGTAGCGGTGGGCCTTGATCTCCCGCAGAAGCATATCCTCCGGGACTGTGCTTGTGGGGCCGACGAGAAGCGAAGGCATGTAGTACGTATATGCTTCGGCGGGCTCGGGCACACGGGTGAAGCCGATATAAACGTCCTTCTCCAGCGGCTGCATAATGCGATGCCGTTGTTGCAGAAAAAAGTGTGTCCCGAGCTTCTTGGAGGTTTGGTTCAGGCGGTTATCCCGGATATCCACTTGGTATTCCAATCCTGCCAGCGAAAAAGCGGGCAATACGCTGGTTCTCCGGTAGAACACGATCCCCTCTGAAGCCTGCCTCAGAAAATGCCCGTTGAAGCGGTCCAGAACCTGGAGTGGAATAGGGCGGCTCCGCCACTGGGCAGGTGTTACACCGAATTCGTTCTTAAAGACACGACCGTACGTCCGTTGGCAGCCAAAGGAGTATCTCCAGGAAATGTACTCCAGCGATTTCCGGCTCTCCAGCAGATCCCCCAGGGAGAGAGCAATCCGTCTTCTGCGCACATACTCCATCAGTCCGGTTCCTGTGGCGCCTTTCCATATTCGCAGGAGATGGAATTTCGACACACATACATGGTTGGAGATCATATCCAGGCAGAGGGATTCGTCCAGCAAATGGTTTTCCACATATTCCGTTGTTTCCTGGATGATATCCAGCAAGTGATGGTCCATTATGTTGCCATGCCCCTATCTAGGGTGTGTCTGAAAACCCGCTTGAGGGCACCTATCACCGCCTTTTCGCCCCGGGCTATTGGTTACTTCCGCTCGACGTACCCCTTCGGTACGCACCAACGAAAGTGCCTGGCCTGGAACGAAAATTCGGCCCAATCTGCTCCCCTCGGAGTTCTCGGACACACCCTACGCAATTTCTGTCCGTTTTTCCAGATATGGATGTAGTATGATGGTACCACATTTTCTTGGCAGGGGGAACAACTGTTTCTATATGGGCATAAATGATATGGACATCGATGGGATGCTGCACGGGAACAGCGGCCAGATGGCCTTGCGGAAGCGTTATCTTGCGGTAGTGGACAGTATTGTGGAGCGTGTAAGGGAAGATGCCAACGTTCTGGCGGTTATCGTGAACGGAAGCTTGGCTTATGAGGCCATTTGGCAGAACAGCAGAATCGATATGACGGTAGTTGTGCGCGACCGGCTGCTCCAGCACAGGGATCATTGTATTCTCGAGGATGGCATCACCATCCATATCCGCGTGACCGCGCGCAGCGAGTTTAAACGGATGCTGGAGCGGAGCGGCGGGGAGGCTTTTTTCCAGACAGATTTGGCCAGGGGAAAAATTGTCTATGCGGCGGACGAGAGGCTCATTCCTTACTTCGAAAGGATGAAACGGATGGGAGAGGACGATAAAGCGTTGTCTGCATTGTTCCTTGCCTCTGAGTTGGCTGCTCTGCTTCATCAGTGCCGGAAGTGGCTGTACTCCCGGGAGGATTACCTGTATACCCAATATTATTTGTTGAAGGCGGCTGAGCCTTTATCCCATATGGAGCTCTGCTTGAGGGGCATCCCATTCTCAGGAGAGTCCATCCAGAAGGCGCAGGCCCTGAATCCCCGGCTTCTGGAACGTTTTTTCTTGAACCCCATGTCCCGCCTCTGGAGCCGGGAGGAGCTGTTGGAGGCAATGGAAGCATTGGACGGTTATCTGGAGCTTGCCATGGACATTTGGAAAAAGCCTGTTTTGGCCTGTCTGGCCGATGGCGAGATCAAAACATTGACGCTGATCGGTGCATATTTCCAAATGCGGGGGCTTTCGCTGATGGACGCGCTGGAGTATCTGACGGCGAAGGCAGTCATCGGGAAGGCATCCCAGACCATCAAGCTGACGCCCAACAGCACCCGGACCATGGAGGAAATCGGATATTTTTATAGAGGAGATTCGGGATAGCATCTGCCCAAAAAAGAAGGAATGGAACAGCGGACTAGGCGCTGGACCATTCCTTCTTTTGCTTTTACCGGCGGATAAGCTGTTCCCGGCGGGGACCTACGGATACCATGGATACGGGGACGCCTGTGACCTTTTCCACGAAATCCACGTATTGCTTCGCTTCCTCTGGCAGGTCGGCGTATTCTTTCACCGTGGAAATGTCGCATTTCCAGCCGGTAAGATGCTGCAGAATTGGTGCTGCGCCTGCCAGCTGTACCGTTGCGGGGAACTGCTCCGTGACCTCTCCGCTTTCCAGCCGATAGGCGGTGCAGACGGGGATTTCATCCAGATATCCGAGCACATCCAGGTTGGTCAGTGCGGTTTGGGTAGCGCCTTGGATCATGCAGCCGTACCGGGTGGCAACGGCGTCAAACCAGCCCATGCGCCGCGGACGTCCGGTGGTGGCACCGTATTCTCCGGCATCTCCGCCCCGGCGGCGCAGCTCATCCCCTTCGCTGCCAAGCAGCTCAACGACGAAGGGTCCTGCGCCCACACAGCTGGAATACGCCTTGATGACGGCTGTGACACTGTTGATGGCATACGGGGGCAAACCGGCGCCCACCGGAGCGTAGCCGGCCAGAGTAGACGAGGAGGTGGAGTAGGGATAAATCCCGTGGTCCGGGTCCCGCAGAGCACCCAACTGGCCCTCCAGAAGAATATTTGCACCGTCAGACCAAGCTTTACGCAGCAGCTCCGTTGTATTGCAGAGGTAAGGAGCGAGCCAGCGCCCCTGCTCGGCCAGTACCTCTGCCCAGGCGGCCGGATCAATAGGCTCTTGATGGTAGAGATGAGGGAGCAGCACGTTTTTCTGTGCCAGCAGCTGCTGAAGCCGGACTTGAAGTGTTCGGCCGTCAGCCAGCTCTGCTGCCTGAATGCCCAGCTTCAAATATTTATCCGCATAAAAAGGGGCAATTCCCCTGCGGGTGGAGCCGAAGCTCTTGCTGCCCAGGCGTTCCTCCTCCAACCCATCCAACAGGCGGTGGATAGGCAGCACAATTTGGGCCCGGTCGGAAATATGAAGCCGCGGGGCCGGGACACCACGTTCTGCCAGCATCTGAAGCTCCGCCTGCAGCACCTCCACATCCAGAGCCACACCCGGCCCGATCACATTGCCCACAGCCGGATGAAAAACTCCTGAAGGCAGCAGATGCAGCGCAAACTTCCCGTAGCTGTTAATGACTGTATGGCCTGCGTTGCTGCCTCCCTGAAACCTGACCACATAATCCGATTCCGCAGCCAAAGCATCGATGATTTTCCCTTTCCCCTCATCTCCCCAATTGGCTCCCACTACCGCGGTGACTGCCATTCAAAGCGCCTCCTTTAGGGCGTGCACACACCCAATATTGTTTTACATTGACCTCTTTATTATAATAATGGCGTAGCTATTAGAAAAATGAATATTTATAATATCAGATATAAGGTGGAATTATACATATGGAAATCAATCTGGAATGGTACCGGGTATTCTATTGGACGGCCCAAACAGGGAGCCTGTCCAAAGCCGCGGAACGGCTTTATATCACCCAGCCTGCGGTGAGCCAAACCTTGAAGCAGCTGGAGGCCAAATTGGGAGGGCAGCTGTTTTTCAGGACGTCCCGGGGAGTGACGCTTACGGCAGAGGGTGCTGTACTCTTCCGCTACCTGGAGCAGGCATTCGGACTGATGGATGTGGCGGAAAAAGCGCTGGGTGAGATGCATGGCCTAAGCAGGGGTGAGATCAACATCGGCGCCAGTGATACACTGTGCAAATATTACCTGCTGCCCTATCTGGAGCAGTTCCACCGTCAATATCCGGATATCCGCATCCGTGTTACCAACCGGACTACACCGGAAACCATACAGCTGCTGAAGGACGGGAAAATCGACTTCGGACTGGTCAGTTTACCCGCAGGGGACAAGCAGGTGGAGATTCGCCAAAGCGCCTTGCTGGAGGAATGTCTTGTAGGCAGTCAAAAAAGCGCCGGGTTGGCCCGTCAGGGGCTTGCCGTGGAGGAGCTGGTGAAGCAGCCCCTCCTGATGCTGGAGCCCGGTGCCAATACACGCAGCTACCTGGACCGTTTTGCCGCTTCCTGCGGTGTGGCGTTTGCTCCCGAGTTTGAGCTGGGCAGTGTGGATCTTCTGGTGCAGTTCGCCTTGCGGGGGTTCGGTTTTGCCTTCGTGCCGCGGATTGCTGTGACGGAGGAGCTTGCCTCCGGTCGTCTCGTGGAGATTCCTGTGTATCCGGCTTTGCCGGAACGGCAGATGGGGATTGCCGCCCTGCGCGGAGTGGCGCTGTCTGCAGCCGCCAAGGCATTTATTGCGCTGCTGCCGTGGTAATTTCGCGGAATTTTAATTTTCTTAAAACCAAATCCATTCACGCGCGGATATATAGGTGAGAGGATGTGAGAGGCTTGCACAGCGATGAGCGCGCAAGGGACGTGGAGGCACTGGCCCGGCGCTGGGGCAGCAGGCTGTATGCGTTTTGCCGTAGGCTTGCCCCGTCTCGGGCAGATGCCGACGATTTGTACCAGCAAACCTTTCTCCGGGTGCTGGATATGCCTGGGCGGGTTGAGGAGGGCAACAATCCGGCGGGTTTCCTGATGGCAATCGCCGCCAGGCTTTGGCGGGATGAACAGGTCAAGCGGGCCAGGCGGCACCGGATTGCGCCAGTGGACCCTGAGCCGGACCGGGTGGAGCAGGCTCCGGATTCCGGAAGCACGGAGCAGCTGGTGGAGGACGCCATGCTGCGGCAGGAGGTCCAGGAATCCGTCCGGAAGCTGCCTGACCTGCTGCGAGTGCCGGTGCTGCTCTTTTATATGGGGGGCTTATCGGTCCAGGAGGTTGCCGATACACTGCATGTGCCCCAAGGCACAGTGAAAACCCGGCTTTACCAAGCCAGGCAGCAATTGAAATCCGAATTGGAGGGATATTCCATATGAAGAAGCCATTGACGGATGAGGAGCTGGATTCTCTGCTGTTTTCCGCTATGGGAGATGAAGCCATGGAAGTGCCTCCGCCGGTGCAGGCTGCGCTCAATAGGGAGCTGCGGAAGCAAAAACGCAGCTGGCCCTTGTATTGGTGGGTGCCCGCGCTTGCCGGAACATTGCAAACGGCTGCTGCGGCAGCGGTTATTCAGTTGCTTCTGCCGGGTTCGTTGGCAGCGTTTTTGATGGCGGCGGCCTGCGCCGTGTGCTCCTTGAGCGGGTGCGTGCTGTGGGGCGTCGCCCGGAAAAGATGGAAGGAGGAGGTAGAGGGATGCTGAATATGCCCTTGTTTATCGGAATGATGGTGGCCGCCTTTCTGTTGTTCGGGGGAGCCATGGCCTGTTTTGGGGTGTGGACGTACCGGGATGCGAAGAGCCGCGGACTGGAAGCGGGATTGTGGACGGTCATTGTACTGCTGATGCCCAATTTGCTGGGGTTCTTATTATACTTCCTGGTGGGACGCAAACATCGCAAAATCTCTTGTCCTGTTTGCGGCAGCCTGACGGAGCCGGATAAAGCCTACTGCTCCAGCTGCGGAACGCGCTTGGATGAGACGGTTTTTGCGGCTGATGAGCGGGGCCGGGGGCGGAGAATCCTGTTTGCCGGACTTGGTTTGATCGTACTGGGCTTTATAATGGTTATCGGTATTTTCGTCAGCCAGTTCGCGGTTTCTCCGGAAACCTTCACCCAACGGAATATCGCTATCGGTCAAACGCAAACTTCAATGCCCAGCAGGTGGAAGCTGTCCTTCTGGTATTTGGACGGGGAAAAGTCCCGCTCCATCAAGCTAAAGCCGGAGGGCTCCCGGATGGTGAAGGTTACCGCGTTTATTGAGTCGGGAACCGCGGAGGCTGTTATCTCTGCCAAGGAAACCGGTGAGGAGAAGCGGATCATGCTGAATGATCTCAATGGTCAGGATTCTCCTTATACCTGGGATGTCAGCGATTTACCCGCAGATGCGAAGCTGACACTGCGGATCTACGCTGAGAAGGCCAAGGGCCGCTTCGAGATGAAGTGGGAGCAGTAGGTAGGTGTGCTGCAGTCTTGGCCTCAACACAAAAAGCGGCTTTTGGCGGTTATGCCGGATGCCGCTTTTTGTCTATGCTGTCAGCTGTCAGTATGGCTTAAGAGGGGGCGCTTGTGTCTAACGCCCCTGGGCCATACCCTGGCTGCTCCGCTCCTTCTGGATTACATCATGGGCCCCGCCTTCCACAATCGTAGTGGAGGAAACCGTAGTGAGCCGCGCCTTCTGCTGAAGCTCCGGGATGGTCAGAGCGCCGCAGTTGCACATGGTGGATTTGATTTTGCTCACGGTAATGTCCAGATTATCCTTCAGCCGTCCGGCATACGGAATATAGGAATCCACCCCTTCCTCAAACTCCAGCTTCCCGGCTTTGGTTTCGCTGTGGTGATCGTAACGGTGCCAGTTGCGGGCCCGGCTGGAGCCCTCGCCCCAATATTCCTTCACGAAGCTGCCGCCGATAAGCACCTTGCGCCCCGGGCTTTCGTCGAACCGGGCAAAATACCGGCCCAGCATCACAAAATCCGCCCCCATCGCTAAAGCCAGCACAATATGATAATCATGCACAATCCCGCCGTCTGAGCAAACGGGCACGTAGTTTCCCGTTTTGTCGTAATACTCCTGCCGCGCGGCAGCCACCTCAATCACCGATGTGGCCTGGCCTCTGCCAATGCCCTTTTGCTCCCGGGTGATGCAGATGGAGCCGCCGCCGATTCCCACCTTAATAAAGTCCGCTCCGGCCTCCGCCAGATAAAGAAACCCCTCCCGGTCTACCACGTTTCCCGCCCCTACCTTGACCCGCTCGCCGAAGGTGTCCTTCAGATAACGGATGGTCTCCGCCTGCCATTCCGAATAACCGTCGGAGGAATCGATGCAGAAAATATCCGCCCCTGCTTCGATCAGCGCCGGAACCCGTTCCTTATAATCCCGGGTGTTGATGCCTGCGCCGACGATCAGTTGTTTGTTGCCGTCATGAAGCTCCAGAGGATGCTCCTTCAGACTGTCGTGGTCCTTGCGGAACACGAGGTGCAAGAGCCGGTCTTCCTTGTCGACCACGGGCAGGCAATTGAGCTTGTGCTGCCAGATAAGCTCATTAGCCTCAGCCAGCGATACTCCCTCCATCGCCACTACCAGGGACTGGCGGGGGGTCATAAATGCGGCAATCGGCTCGTTCTCCGGCATCTGGTTTTCCCGGTAATCCCGGCTGGTCACGATCCCCATCAGCTTTCCATTGGATTGGCCATTATCCGTGATGGCAATGGTGGAATGCCCGGTTTTCGCCTTCAGTCGCAGCACATCTCCCAGGTTATGCTCCGGGGTGAGGTTGGAATCGCTGTCGACAAAACCTGCCTTATATTTCTTCACCTTCCGGATCATCTCGGCCTGCTCGGCAATCGACTGGGACCCGTAGATAAAGGAAATACCGCCGCAGCCAGCCAGAGCAATTGCCAGATTATGGTCGGATACCGATTGCATGATAGCGGAGGTCATGGGCAGGTTCATCTGCAGAGAGGGAGTTTCCCCTTTGCGGAAGCGGGTTACCGGTGTTCTCAGCTGCACATTGTCGGGAATGCAGGCTTTGGTGGTCAAATTGGGAATCAGCAGATATTCGCTGAAGGTTCTGGACGGCTGATCATAATAAAATGCCATAGCTTCACCTCCTATAAAATGGCCCAAAAGTACCCGGAATCCGCATCGGAGCATCGCGTCACTTTTGGGGTTACGGGATTTGGGGGATTCCTTACACATGTCCCAGGCAGCGCACGGGAACCTCCAGATCCTGCTCCAGCTTCAGATAATGGGCCCCCTTGGCCAGGATGGCCTGAACACCCACCAGCGTTACTCCCATCAGCTTCAATTGGGCGGCGATACACCGGATGGTGGCGCCGGAGCTGATAACATCATCCACCAAAAGCACCCGGTCCCCTTCCTTAAAGCCGTCGAAGCAAATGAAATTTTCATTATAAGCCGTTTCCCGGCGGATGCAAATTTGGAAATCCTCATACAATTCCGTACTCAGCCGCAGGATATTGATGGGCTTACGCAGCTTGCAGGCGGCAAGCATCCCCCAGGTGTGCCCGCCAGGCTCCGGTGACACGATGTAATCGAAGGCAGGGAAATCCGTAGTGATACCGGCAACCAGGTGGTCGGTCAGCTCCAGCATCAGCTCCGGCTCCAGATAGGTGCCCCGTTCTCCAAAGGCATACAGCTTAAACGGATAAACGGTAGCGTTATCCTTTTGGATATGCACCGTTTTGGCGGCGTGTATGGAATGCGACAGTCTTGCAGGCATTTGACTCATACTGCTCACTCCTTCAAAAAATGTATGGATGGATGCCAATAGCCCCAAGGTGCAGGAGGGGGACAACCGGAAGGGAACCGTCACTTTTTGGGGGAAAAAGAGACGGGCCATCTGCCGCCACAACGGGCATACAGATTTGTCCGGTTACACTCCTCCTGTAGCCTGGGGCAATTTACGGTTGCCTGTAGAAACGCCCATTCCACATTAACGGGCTTATACAAGAATAGAGACAACTATTATGTTAGGTTTCGTCACACAAATTTCTTTTTTAGTATCCTAACATCCTTGAAAATCAATGTCAATAGATATTAGCATGATATTTTCTTCATTCAAAAGTGGGCTTTGCTTCGTATTGACAGCATATCTGCTGCAGTTTATCATTAGTCTCAACTAATACGTTATATAACATGACATCACCTAAGCCAAGGACGGAGTGATGAATATGAGCGTGATGGAGCCTGATGTAAATGCTGTGCTGCCCCTTCCCCGGGACTGTACCTTTACCGAACATGATTGGCGGGTGCTTGCCCGCTACTGGTATCCTGTTGCCATAGCCGATGAGGTGAAGGACGCCCCTGTAGCTGCCAAGCTGCTGGATGTAAGCTTAGTGGTATACCGAAGCAGCGCTGGCAAGGCTGTTGTGGCCCGGGATTTGTGCTTTCACCGCGGTGCCCCGCTGAGCAAGGGCTGGATGGAGAATGGAGAAATTGTATGCCCGTACCATGGCTTCAAATATAACTGTGAAGGCGCCTGCACATCGGTGCCTGCACACCCCAACAGCAAAATTTCCCCAAGGTTGAAGCTGGCCATGCACCCTGCGGTGGAACAGTACGGCTTGATCTGGACCTGCTTGGCAGGAGGAGAGCCCCAACTTCCGGACTTCCCGGGCTGGGATGATCCGGATTTTATCCGGATTTTACCCCCCAGCTTCGATATCGCCGGTTCGGCTGGACGCCAAATGGAAGGGTTTCTGGATGTGTCCCATTTTGCTTATGTGCATACGGAGAGCTTCGGGGACCGCAACAATACCGAGGTGCCGCAATATAAGGTGAGAAGGGAAGGGACGGAGCTGTTTGCCGATTACGTCAGCACCGTCAGCAATTACGGCAAAGGACAGAACATCCCTGTTCCGGAGGGGTTCCTGTGGCTGCGTGCCTTCCGGGTATTTCCGCCCTTTGCTGCTTCGCTAACGGTCCATTTTCCCGGTGAGGGCAAGCTCATGATTCTAAACTGCGCCTCTCCTGTCTCCGCCCGGTATACCAGGCTGTTCTGTCCTATTGCCCGCAACTTCGATAAGGACGCGCCGGTGGAGGATACCATCCGCTTTAATCTCCAGGTGTTTTCGGAGGACCGGGAGATGGTGGAAGCCCAGAAGCCGGAGGACCTGCCTCTGGATCTGTTGGAGGAGGTCCACATTCCTGCCGACCGTACCTCCATCGCATACCGCCAGCTGCTGTCCGAGCTGGGGTTGGGCCGCAATTACACCTCTTAAGAAAGGGTGGGGAATAGAAGGTTGGTACACGCTGGAATCTCTTTTTTACAAACTGGAGTTTTATCCATACGTTCGTTTGCCGCTCGCAATGTGGGGCGGCTTTTTTGTCGGAGCAGGAGTTTTTTCTGAAGCTGAAGGAACATTTTTTGCATTAAAAATGATGTAGATTTAATCAAAATTAAAATAGAATGATGCTGAAATCTGTCATATAATTATTGTAGTGCGACGGTGGATGGATAACCATCGTGTGAAAGGAGCTGTTCGGGTTCGATGATGTGGAAAGAGAAGTACAAGATCGGTGTGGAACTGATCGATGAACAGCACCTCGAATTGTTTAAGCGTGTGGAGAGCTTTTTGCTGGTACTTCGCTCCAAGGACGATTGGGATACCAAGGTGGAGAAGGTTAAGGAAACCCTGGATTTTATGAAGCTGTACGTGGTGCAGCATTTCCGTGATGAAGAGCAGTATCAGCGGGAGGTGTGTTACCCGGATTGCGCCGGTCACTGCAAGCTGCATGCCCAATTTACCTCTGAAGTGGCGGAATTCGTCAGGCTTTTTGAGGAGCAGGGCTATCAGGAGCCGTTGGTTCAGAAGTTCGCCGGTAAGCTGCTGGCGTGGCTGATTAATCATGTGGCCGCTTCCGACCAGAAGATTGCCGACTATCTGGAACGCCTGAAGGGGGATCCCGCATATGAATCCTGAGCTTGCGAATCCCTTTTATGTGGCAACCCGGGAGGTTTTCCGGCTGATGCTGGATCTGGAGGTCCAACGTGGAGCGGAGCAGCTGAAGCTGGACGGTCTGGCCAATAAAAAAGCCTGTGTCAGCATCGGTATCGTTGGTGATCTGGAAGGCACCATCCAATATAACTTTCCCGAAAGTATGACGTTGGAGATGGTACGGATCATGTCCGGCATGGAAATGGAGGTTGTGGATGATTTTGTCGCCTCCGCCCTAAGCGAAATTGTCAATATCATTAGCGGCAATGCCATGACCAGCTTGTTCGAAAGTAATTATACCTGCGACATTCTTCCCCCTACTCTCGAGCTGATCGAGGAAGTGGCGGAGCGTCCTTCCGATAAAGTGATTTCCCTGCCGCTGGAGACGATCATCGGACCGCTCCGGGTGGAAGTGAATTTGCGCAAAAAAGGGGCATAACGCCCGATACTCCGCTGGTTTCCTTGGGAAGCTGGCTTTTTTATTTGCCCTGGGATGAATCCGGTTCGCATGATTAGCAGCCGGGCCAAGTGGTATAATAGACTGGAAGCGCGGTCCAGCACCGCGGCTCTAGCAAACACTTGGGAGAGGAGTGGATCATACCATGGATCAACAGGACGAAAAAAAGGTACACAAGGAGCTGGCTACCTTTGCCGGGGGCTGCTTCTGGTGTATGGTGAAGCCCTTTGATGAGCTGCCGGGCATCCTCCGGGTGGTTTCCGGTTATACAGGCGGACATAAGCCTAATCCTACCTATGAGGAAGTGTGCACCCATACCACCGGCCATACGGAGGCGGTGCAGATCGAGTTTGATCCGGCACGTTTCCCTTATGCCAAGCTGGTGGAGCTGTTCTGGCAGCAAATTGATCCCACCGACCCGGGGGGCCAGTTCCACGACCGGGGTGACTCTTACCGCACCGCGGTTTTTTACCATTCCGACGAGCAAAAAAAGATTGCCGAGGAGTCCAAGCGCAAGCTTGCGGCAAGCGGGCGATTCGATAAACCGATAGTGGTCCCCATTGAGCCTGCCCAGCCGTTCTATCCGGCGGAGGAGTACCACCAGGACTACCACAAGAAAAATCCGATGCATTATAAACGTTACCGGACCGGTTCCGGCCGGGAGGCGTTTATTGAACGGCATTGGTCCCGCACAACCCATGATACCAGCCACTTGACGCCGTTACAGTACGAGGTAACCCAGAATAACGCAACGGAGCCGCCATTCCGCAATGAATTTTTTGACCATAAGGAAGAGGGCATCTATGTGGATATTGTTTCGGGCGAACCCTTGTTCAGTTCCTTGGACAAATTTGATTCCGGCTGCGGCTGGCCCAGCTTTACGAAGCCGTTGGCCGAACATGCGGTAAAGGAAAAATCGGATTTCAGCCATTTTATGATCCGCAACGAGGTTCGCAGCAGCGAAGCGGATTCCCATCTGGGTCATGTGTTTGACGATGGTCCGGAGGATAAGGGGGGGCTGCGCTATTGCATCAATTCCGCCGCTCTCCGGTTTATCCCTAAGAAGGATCTGGAGCAGGAAGGGTATGGCGAGTTCCGCAAGCTGTTCGGTGAATGAAAAAGTGCACTTCGAACCCCTGGTCATAAAGGCCAGGGGTTTTTGGGATGCTCTGGTGGGTGTAACATATATCACACTTCGAATGGAGCGGACAGTTTATAATTTACGGGTCCGCAGTCCGCACAATCTCAGCTTGTGGTGGGGTTGGGGGCCCGGGCAAGATCGGTAAGGAGGAACCAAGATCCATGGCTTACAAGTCGCTTGAACTGGTAAAACCTGAACTTTACACGCTGGAAGGACTGGAGGTGGGGTTGACCTCATCCTGCAACTTCAAGTGCGATTACTGCTGTGCGTATCAGCGCAATGACGGAGAAAGCCTGGATGGCCAAGAGGTGATCCGGATTCTGGAGGAGCTGCCGGGACTGAAGCGGGTACGTTTATCCGGTGGTGAGGTCACCATGAAATACAAGGATTGTGTGGAGGTTGTGTCCTACTGTGCTTCACGGGGGATTCAAACCCAGTTGAATTCCAATGCCAGTCTGTTGAATGAAGCCAAGGTAGAGGAACTGGTGCAGGCGGGGCTGACTACCATTCATATCAGCTTTAACTTTACGACGTCGGAAGGGTTTTCCAGGTATTACAAGCTGCCTCCGGCAGTCTACAGCCGGATTCTGGAGAATATCCGCATGTTTGCACGGACTAAGGTGGATACGGTGCTGGAGACGCTGCTATTTGAGGAGACCCAGCATTGTCTGACGGATATCAGCGCTATGGTCTATGATCTGGGGGTCCGCACCCATGAAATCCAGAACAGCATTGTCATGAATCATACTGGCTGGAAAGCTATAGCGGCACGGGAGCAGCTGAAGCGGTCTGTGGATGAGCTCATCGCAGCCAAACGGGAGGATTCGGTGTTGTTCTTAACCTGCATGGACCACTTCGCTGAAGAACTGGGCATCCGTGAGCAGCCCGGGGTGTATATAACGCAATGTATCGAAGGCAAAACCCAGCTGCATCTGCACGGAAACGGAGATATCCTGATTTCGGAGCTATGTTATCCGGTGGTGATTGGCAACATCTATAAAGGCACCAAACTGGCAGATATTTTTAGCAGTATGCCTCCAGCTCTGGAGGATTATCTGCAGCGGGAGCCTTGCCCGGCCCGCGAAGCCATGTTCCCGCAAGAAAGCAAGGCCTAATCCGTCCTTCCTTCTCCGTCCCAAGACGGAGATATAAATCCTCCTGTGGTGTGTTGTTCCCGGATGCCGGTTTGCTTACAATGGGAACATACAGGATAAATCCTAAACAAGATCAGGATTCGAACGGGAGGATATTATGGACAGGAAAGCGTTAGGCGGTATCTTATTGATTCTGGCCGGGGTATTGATGTTTGCCGGGAAAGGAAACCCCATAGACCCGGGATTTGTGTTTGGGAATTTCTGGGCAAGTTTATTTATTATCCCATTGGGATTATTCTTCCATTGGCTGTATTTCTTCGCCACAGGCCGCAAAGGAACAGGGCTCCTTATTCCGGGCGGTATCCTTCTGGTGGCGGGTGTGGTTTGCCAGATTTCCATGCTGTTTGATATCTGGGAGTACACCTGGCCTGGCTTCCCGCTGGCCGTTGCGTTTGGCCTTCTGGAGTTTTATTGGTTTGCAGGCCGGAACCGCTGGCTTCTCATTCCGATCTTCATTCTTACCAGCGTATCCGTGCTGTTCTTCGCCATCTTCGCATTAGGCGGCCTGACCAGCTTCCATGTGATGGGTCAGTCCGCAGCAGCTATCGTGCTGGTTGCCGCAGGTCTGTTCCTGATGCTGGGCAAAAAGCGCGAACGGTTCTAGTACGCTTGCGTTACACAGAATGCTTACGCTCGCCTGCCCGGAAGCTCCGATGCCCGGGAGGCGGGCTTTTTGCGTGTGGGCGCCATGGTCCCTGGATCAGGCTGCATTTCGGGCAGCTGGTTCCAATAGCGTTTGGGCATATGATTCATCTGCAGCCGGGGGTTGATCCGCTCCCGGATGGCAATAGTATTGTAGAACCGTTTCCAGAGGCGGCGGAATTCTACTTCCTTGTGATCCAGCTCGGGCATGTCCAGCTCATCTACGGAAACAATGGCGTCCCGGCCAGGCTCATGGATAAGGGCTTGATGGTGGGTCTTGTCGTAGATCATAAAGGTTTCGCTGGCGAATCTGTCGCAGAAGTGGCTGCGTATCTCCGGCAGCACCTGATTCCGCGGCTCAATGATGGAAACCAGCGCGCCTTGGTGGACGGAGAAACGGACGAAGCCGGTAAACTTATGGGCTTCCCGTCTCAGCTGCAGAACAGCCTCATCCAGTGTCCGGACAGTATCGTCCGCCAGCATGTCCGTAACGGAGGGGCCGCAGGAAAAGCCCAGGCGCAGGAAACGGAGCAGCAGCAGCTCCTTGTGGGGATGGTGGATCAGCCAGCCCAGGCGCACCAATTCGCGGGCTTCCCGGGAAATCTTCGCGGCAATGGTGGCGTATACCCGCTTGGCAGTGTCCAGATCGGTGGCAATGGGCCGGGCAGGCAGGAGAAACCCCTGCTCCTCCTCCTGGGAGACGATCTCATAAGGAAGCTCCTGCTGGCTGTAACTTTCGTATACGCAGCATAAAAACCCGTTAAAACTGCCGTCATAGCTGTAGGCTACATCTGTCCGGTAAGACATTGCATCACACTCTCCTTTGTCACCGCGGATTCATCAAAAAAGGATAGCTGCTCATACTCTGGCTGCAGAACGTTCTTCAAACCGCTTTCGGAAATCAGCCCCCGCAGGATGCTGCTTTCATTCACGCACAGACCCTCCAGCGCCTTACCCTTGCAGGTAATAAAATATTGGGCCCGCTTCAGCACCACACCCAGTTTCTTCAATGCTGTAAAGTCCAAATTGGCCGTTCTCCTTGCAGCGATAATCCGCTTGGCGCTTTGGACGCCGATGCCCGGAACACGCAGGAGCTCCTCATAGGAAGCTCTGTTCACCTCCATGGGGAACAGCTCCATATGATGGATGGCCCAGTTGCACTTGGGATCGATAAGCGGGTTGAAATTGGGATTTCGCTCGTCCAGCAGCTCTCTGGCTTGGAAGCCGTAGAACCGCAGCAGCCAGTCCGCCTGATACAGCCTATGCTCCCGCAAGAGGGGAGGTTTGGTCTCCGTAGAAGGGAGCAGGGAATGCTGGGTCACAGGCATGTAGGCCGAGTAGAATACCCGCTTGAGCTTGTATTTCTTGTACAGCCCCTCCGACAGTGTGAGAATCTTGTGATCCGTCTCCGGTGTAGCTCCTACAATCATCTGGGTGCTCTGGCCGGCCGGAACGAACTTGGGGGAATGGCGGTACTTGACCACGTCATACGCATTCTCGGTGATCTTCTCCCGGATGAGGCCCATGGGCTTCAGGATGGACTCCTTGCTCTTGTCCGGAGCCAGCACCTGCAGGCTTTCCTGGGAGGGAAGCTCGATATTGACGCTCATCCTGTCGGCCAGCATGCCCAGCCGGGAGATCAGGGCGCTGTCCGCTCCAGGGATAGCCTTCACATGAATGTAGCCGTTAAAGCCGTATTCGTCCCGCAGCAGCTCGAGGGCTGTAATCATCTGCTCTGTGGTGTAGTCCGGGCTGCGCATAATGCCCGAGCTCAGGAACAGGCCTTCGATGTAATTGCGGCGGTAAAACTGTATGGTGAGATCCGCCAGCTCCCTGGGCGTAAACGCCGCGCGGCGCGTATCGTTGGAGCGTCTGTTGACGCAGTAGGCGCAGTCGTACATGCAGCTGTTGGTCATCAGCACCTTCAGAAGCGAGATGCAGCGTCCGTCTGCAGAGAAGCTGTGGCAGATGCCCATGCTCACCGTATTGCCCGTCATGCCTGCTTTGGAGCCTCTGTTGGAGCCGCTTGAGGTGCAGGCGACATCGTACTTGGCGGAATCGGAGAGGATGGTCAGCTTATCGATCAGATCCATGGGTGTTACCTCCTTGCTTGCATTTATCATAACACAGAACAAGTGTTCCTGTCATCTTAATGACTTGGGGGTTCTTGTCGAATATGAAAAAACTTTTGTAAAAAAAGGTTTGACATTGTTTTTTGACCGTGGTATATTACTTCTTGCGCCCAACAAGAATGCTTGGCAAACAAGCGCAAAACATGCAGATCCGTAGCTCAATGGCAGAGCAACCGACTCTTAATCGGTAGGTTGTGGGTTCGACCCCCACCGGGTCTATAGCATCACCTTTTTACCAGCGGCAGTGCCCATCTTGCAGATCCGTAGCTCAATGGCAGAGCAACCGACTCTTAATCGGTAGGTTGTGGGTTCGACCCCCACCGGGTCTATAGCTTCATCTTTTTTCCATCGGCAATGCCGCATCTTGCAGATCCGTAGCTCAATGGCAGAGCAACCGACTCTTAATCGGTAGGTTGTGGGTTCGACCCCCACCGGGTCTATATCATTTCTTCCAAGAAGTCTTCTTCGTCCCAGCAGGCGGAGGAGGCTTTTTTTATGCACGCTTATCGATATTGCGGACCCAGGGATCGTGTCTATTCATTGCGGACAGTTTTGTAGCTCCTTATGCTGCCTCCTAAACGTTGATATCATGTGTACGTGTAGAACAATTGTTATGGATTGTGATTGTCGTTCAGAGCGGGTATTCAAAGTGGTTCCTGTTGATGTATCATCGTAGGTATGGGGGCTAAGACATGTCAGATTGGTATTTAGAAGATACGAACGGCGTGCGGCATAAAGCACGGTTTGAACGAATGCGGCTTTCAGATAGTGCTAAAGCAAAATGGACAGCAGGCCTTGACTGGCGTAAAGAAGTCAAAGCTTCTGACCGACAAACGTATAAGCTGATCGATGTGGCTACTGGATCGATCCAGGGTGCCGTATCCATTTCGGATGCAGGCGATCACGTCTATATACATTTCCTTGAGGTTGCACCGCCTAATCGTTCTTCCGCCGATCCGAGGAGATTTGAGAATGTAACACGATTACTCATTGGGTTTGCCGGATTAGCCAGTAATAAGCTTGGCTATGATGGTTTCCTTGTCTTGACGCCGAAATCCCATTTGGAAGGGTATTATGCCAGAAACTTCAACGCTTTTCCAGTTGGGCGTCAACGAATGGGCATTCATGGCATTGTGTCAAATCAGCTAATTGGGGTATACTATACATAGAAGGGCGTGATCTTATGACGCGTAAATTGTTGCAAGGAGTCCAAAATACGAATGGACAACCTATTCGAGTATCCGTTGGAGCTGCAGGCGTCAAAGAGGCTCTGATCATTGATCCGGTTGGCGTTCACACTGATCCCAGTGGTCGTAATGGACATACGCCTGAATCCCGGGCAGCCATGACCGAGTTTATCCGTAAATGCAAAAGCGGCGAAATCGAAATGAAACCTATTCAACTATAGCATCACCTGAAGCACTCACATAATGTGGGTGCTTTTTTGATGTGCGTCACACGTGGCGACTAACTAGGCGGTGAAAGTCCGCTGTGGGGACGGGGTGATATCAAACAAACGCCTTCAGACGGCGAAGAAGTGAAACTTTTTGTTGACCTTCCCGTTGCAGGAAGGTTTATGATTAATCCGTAAAGCTAATCCAGCCGAAACAGCTTAAAGTATGGAGGTCCCCGTTTTTGAAAATCAGCGAGTTTGCCGAACGTTACCAAGTTACGTCCAGGATGCTGCGCCATTATGACGAAATCGGCCTGCTTAAGCCGGAGGCTACGGACCCGGTTAGCGGGTACCGGATCTATGGGGAGGATCAGTCCCTACAGCTGGGCTGGATTCAGATTCTGAAGAATCTGAGCTTCTCGTTGGCCGAGATCAAGGAGATTCTCCGCGGTCCGGTGGACAGCAGGGAATTATTGAAGGAACTGAAGGAGAAGCGTATCCGCATTCTATCCTCCCTCAATGAGCATCACCAGAAAAAGCTTGCGATCGATCGTTTCATTCAATTGCTGGAGAGGGATGAGGTTCAAATGGATAAGCTTATTGAGCTGGTATCGCTGGAGCAAACCAGTGTTCACGAGTTGAAGAAGAACATGCCCAATATGGAGGTGTTTCTGGAGAACGTGGCGGAAATTCTGGCCTCTTGTGCCGGAGCTGATCCGGTTGCGGTGCTTCGTTTTGATATCGCCCGCTTCAAGCAGGTCAATGACGATTACGGCTTCGATGTGGGAGACCGGGTCATTCTTGCCTGTTACGAGATTATTTTGGAGTCGGCGTGGCCCTTCGGCGGGGATGCCTGTGTGGGGCGGACCCATGGGGATGAGTTTGTTCTTTTTGTCAAAGGGGACGCAAACCAGGCGGCGGAATTGGCGGGCCGGATCGTGGAAGGACTGGGGCAGTTTCCGTTTCCCAGTGTGGGCTGCCATTCCAAGGTAGGCTGCACTATAGGCTTGCTCCACACCGTAAAGGAAAAAACGGGTGATATCCGCAGGATAATTGAGGATACCCTGGATACAGTCAATGAAGCGCGCAAGGGAGGACCGAACACGGTATTGCAGCTCCCTTATATGGAAGGGTAAGAAACATCCATAAATCAGAATGCCTCCGGGAAGTCAAGCTTCCGGAGGTTTTTTCCTTCTTCAGAAACTGTTTAGAGTTTCTTCATGTGATATTAAGGTACGTCTTGTATAGTGTAGATAGAAAGTGAAACGTAAGCGCTTTACAAACGTATTAGCCTAATGTTGAACCTTATCTGCTCCGCCTGCCTTTTGTGCGCCGGACGGCATAACCCTAAGACCAGCGCCGCCACTATTGAATATGAAATGGGGATTTACCATGACAACGAAACAATGGATTATGATCGGTACGATTGTGATTATGATTACGTTGAACGGAGGTCCGGGACGAGATGGAATCCGGACGGCTGACGCCGCATCCATAGCCTTTTTTGATACCTCCAGCCAAGCCGACAGTGAGGATGCAGCAGCCGGGCTTGCCACGATCAGTGATCCGCTGGCTCAAGCCATCGGCGAGGAAGCAGATTCTGTCATTTATGATGCACTCCTTCAGGGCAAAACCCTGGCCGATGTGGCTTATGATCACGGTGCCGATGTGGACAGCCTTATCCGTCATCAGGTTGCTCAGCTCACGGTGCAGTTGGATGAGCGGCTGGCCGCTGGCAGCATCTCGGAACAGGTTTATGCCGCGCAGCGCGGAGAGCTATATGATATTGTGGCCACAAGTGTCCACGGTTTATAGCGGAACTGATTTTCCGCTAACCCGGTCTTGTGATGAAAAAAGGAGCCATAACGGAAGCATTCTTCCGCTATAGCTCCTTTTTGTGTGACGGGGCGAAAACCGCCCTATTCGTACAAAGCGTCCAACAGCTTGGACGACATATAGGAGGTTTTGTCCGCACTTACCCGCTGCTGCCGGGGCAGCCCCTCGCCCGTTACCGGATTGGGCTGGTCCTTCACCAGCACCCAAGGCCCTTCTTCCCCATCCAAGCGAACAGCCCGGACTCCGTCCTCGCGGCACAGGCGCTCCACATCCTCCGGCTGCAGGCCCCACTTGGCCGCTGCCTCCCGGATTCCCATGATCTGGCTCAACACGTTCATGAATTCCGCCACCTTTTTTACCTTACTGGAAACCTCACGATCCCGTTCCTTCATTCTAGGGCATTGCCGCGGGTTGGGCAAGTTGTCTCCTCGTCCACAGTCATCACCCTTCTTATACTTCGGGGCCCCCATGGACAACCTAACCGTATTGCCACATAAAAAGGAGCGGTTGCCATGCATATCAAAAAAGCGGCATTTTCCAGAGTCATTCCTAACGGGAATCAGCTCGTCGGGGAGGTAAAGGTTTGGCCGGTCAGGGAGGAGGCGCCGATGCTGGCCTGGTTTGTGCGGGAATCGGATGGCTGTCTGTCCCTGCAAAAGCTGATCCGCAAGCAGGAGGAGCTGGATCTGGACTGGTACGACAATGATTTGCGGCAGGCCTTCCAGGATGTGACCGATGAATGGTTTACGCAGCCTCAAACCTCGGATGCCTGCAACCGGACGGAGTTTGAGCGGGAGGTGCTGGATTACCAGGACGTAGCCGCGGAGCTGGAGGAGCATCTGTGGAACACGGAGCAGGAGCTTGCCAAGGGGGCTGTGTTTGGAGCATTTGCCCATAAGGATGCTGCGGGAGCCAGTCCGGAGGCAGGCGGATCACCGCTGCACTAAGCCTGTTTCCTTGATGCAGCAGGCAATTAAGGTTCCCCGGCTGAATGGATCATGTTATGATGGGGACATATACCTTTTTTGCTGAGGGGTGGCGTATGGGCAAGTTTATCGGTTTTGTGTTGTTATGGCAGCTGTTGGGTAATCCCTTCCTTGCCATTCTGGTGCTTCTCGTGATTGGCTATTTCCTGGAGCGCCGTTTTATCGGCCTTACTCCCAGCATCGGCAAACCCTTCAAGCGGAACCGCAGGCTGTCCGTTCTGCGGCGGGAGCTGGAGAGCCGTCCTCACGATACCCGGAGCAAGCTGGAGGCAGGAAGATTGTATCTGGAGAAAAAACGCTTCAAGGAAGCCCATGACTATCTGGAGCAGGTACTCCCGGTGATGGACGATTCCGCCGAGGTGCTGGTGGAACTGGGCTGGGCGAAGCTGAGGCTGGGCCAGCTGGAGGAAGGTGAGTCCCTGGTCAAACAGGGGCTGGAGCGTAATCCCCGGGTCCGGTACGGCGAGCCGTACCTGTGGCTGAGCGAAGCGTTTCTGCAGCAGGAGCCGGCCAAGGCACTTCATTATCTGGAGGAGCTGCGTCAGCTGAATTCCTCCTCCTCCGAAGCCTTCTACCGCATGGGCGAGCTGTACCGCTCCATGGGCCGCAAGGAGGAAGCCAAGGCAGCGTATGGCGAGGCGCTTCGCATCTACCGGAGTCTGCCCAAGTACAAGCGCAAATCCGAACGGAGATGGGCGATTTTGTCCAGACTGAAAAAGAATGCGGGTTGATTCGGTCCCTCCACGGCTCCTGCCGCGGCATGGTCAGACCGGTTCACACCCGTGGAAAACCGTCAGGGATTAGCCTTGGCGGTTTTCTCATGCGCGGGGTGCAAACCCGCCTCCGGCTTGACGGTTTGCAGCCGCCGCCGCTAAACTAATAGCGGATTCATTTTCTTGGAAACGCCAATAAGAAAGGTTGAGATGTCATGTCCTTTATTCCCAAAGCACTGACCATTGCCGGCTCGGACAGCGGCGGAGGTGCAGGCATTCAAGCCGACTTGAAGACCTTCCAGATGCTGGACGTGTTTGGAACCACCGCTATTACCGCCATCACGGTGCAAAATACATTAGGCGTCACCGGCATCTATGATGTACCCCTGGAGGGCATTGCCGGACAAATCGATGCCGTTATGACCGATATCGGGGCGGATGCCGTCAAAACCGGCATGCTCTCCCAACCGGCCGTTATTGAGCTGGTAGCCGCCAAAGTCAAGGAGCATGGCATCACCAGACTGGTGGTGGACCCTGTAATGATCGCCAAAGGCGGAGCATCCCTGCTGGCAGAGGAGGCCAAAACAGTGATGCGCCGGGTGCTGCTTCCTGTAGCCGCTCTGGTGACGCCCAACGTGCCGGAGGCGGAGGTGCTCACAGGGCGGGAAATCCGTTCCCTGGAGGAGATGAAGCTTGCCGCCCGTCAGATTGTGGAGGAGTACGGCGCCCGCGCTGCCGTTGTGAAGGGCGGGCATATGGAAGGCCCCCCTGTGGATGTTCTTTATGACGGGGCGGATTTTCTTCTGCTGGAAGGAGTCCGTTATGAAACCCGCCACACCCACGGAACCGGCTGCACCTTCTCTGCAGCAGCGGCGGCAGGGCTGGCCAAGGGCGAAAGCCTGGAGCAGGCTGTCCGAACCGCCAAGGCCTTCATCACCTGCGCCATCCGCGATGAGCTGGGCATCGGGCAGGGCCACGGGCCAACCAATCATTGGGCCTATTCCAGGAGGGGCTGACCCATGTTCTATGCGGATTCGGACAAGCTGAACCGTCTGTTGGACTATCTGCCGGAGCTTGGCGGTGCTGCTGGTGAGCTGATTAGCCGCTGGCAGGCGGGCGACAGGCTGCTGGAGGCTGCGCTGGAGAGGATCATCCATCTGGCGTTGGAAGCGGTGACAGATGTGGGCGGGCTTCTGATCGACGGGTTTATACTGCGCGATCCGGGCAGCTATACAGACATGATGGACATTCTGCTGGATGAAGGTGTCATCGGGTCAACGCGTCATGATTTTTTGACCCGGCTGGTGGAAACCCGCAAAATGCTGGTTCAGGATTACCTGACACCGGACCGGCAGCTTCTTCTGGATATGGTCCGCACCTTGCCTGATGAGCTGGCCGGCTTCGTGGTGGATGTCCGGGAATTTGCCGGACGGGAAACCGGCGGAGCGGGAATATGAGCCAGCAGGGAAGGATGTTTTTTCCGATTAACGGATTATGATACTTTTATGTATAAAAATTTTACTTAATAACAACTATAAGATAAAATAAAGTCAAAACAGGTGAGGGAGGTGAAGGGTTGAGCAAGGATCAGGATTCGTCGACGCGGAAGGTCCTCCTGACCATGATGAAAACCAAAGGCCCTTTGTCCGTCAGCGAGATGGCTAAGCGGCTTGGCGTTACGGAAATGGCAGTGAGGCGGCACCTCAACACCATGGAACGGGACGGTCTGATAGAAGCTACAATTTCCAGGCAAGCTATGGGACGGCCCTCCCATTTATATTCCCTCACAGTTTTGGCCGATGATTTGTTCCCGAAGAATTATCATCTGCTGACCCTGGATCTTCTGGATGAATTGCTGGCCCACGCGGGAGAGGAGCAGGTAAACCGCCTCTTCGAAGGCCGCAAGGAGAAGATGCTGGATAAATATGCCGATCAGATGAAAGGCCAAACGCTGGAGGAGCGGGTTTCCGAGCTCACCGAGATTCAGAATGCCGGCGGATATATGGCCAATTGGGAGAAGAAGGAAAACGGCGAGTATGTTCTGAACGAATTTAATTGCCCGATCGCCCAAGTGGCCAACCGGTACGAGGAAGCCTGCAAATGCGAGCTGAACCTCTTCCGGACTCTGCTTCAGGCGGACGTAGA
The DNA here is from genome assembly GCA_023388055.1 of Bacillota bacterium. Lineage (GTDB taxonomy): Bacteria > Bacillota > Bacilli > Paenibacillales > NBRC-103111 > Paenibacillus_AR. Next base: position 706,253 of record JAEWGW010000025.1, read on the forward strand.
GCGGACGGATTGTATGACCAAGGGCGCTTGCCGCTGCTCTTACCGGATAAAGCCGCTTCAAGACGGCACAGCCGACGAATCCCCAAACGACAGCTCCTCTTCCTGAGGCGGCTGCCGTTTTTTTTGTGAAAAAAGTAGGGGGCTGCACTTATTTACAATTGTACTCCCATATGGTTTAATGTGAATGAACCCAAAAATATTCATTCACGGAGTGACAGATGGAAGATAAAAAAACGCTGATTTACAGGTGCGCAAAGGAGCTGTTCTCCGCGAACGGCTTCAAGGATACGGCTATTTCGGATATTGCCAAAAAAGCGGGTATGGCGGTAGGAACCTTCTACAACTACTATCCCTCTAAGGAAAAGCTGTTTATGGAGATTTATCTGGAGGAAAATGAAAAGCTGAAGCGGAGCTGTCTGCAGTCTCTGGATCTGAGCCGGCCGCCTCTGGAAGTGGTCAGGGAGATGCTGGTGAAAAACGGTGAGGGTATTGCCGCTAATCCCATACTCCGGGAGTGGTATAACAAAGGAGTTTACCAGAAGCTGGAGCAAATGTTCCGGGAGGAAAATGGGCAGCAAGCGGTGGATTTCCTGTATGACAGCTTTCATGAGCTGGTGATCAGGTGGCAGGCGGAAGGCAGAATGCGCAAGGATATAAACAGCAAAATGATCATGATGGTGTTTGCCGCCATTATTAATGCGGATACCCATAAGGACGAAATCGGCATCGGGTATTTCCCGCAGCTGACAGACCTGCTGACCGAGCTGGTAATGGATAGTCTGACCCGGCCTTCAGAGCCGTTGGAGGGATAACTGGGACGAAAGGGCGGTACTTCAAGCGGGTTTGAAGACAGGCCCTAAGGTGTGTCATTCACGAGGAGGAGCTTAGATGAAAATTGCCGTTATTTCGTATTCCTTCACCGGCAACAACAAGGCATTGGCCCACAAGGTTGCCCAAGCGCTGCAGGCGGATTTGATCGAGTTGGCTGAGCCAAAATCCAGAACCATGGGCACAATTGTGCTGGATATGCTGTTGAACCGGAATCCCAAGGCAGTGCCGCAGCCTGAAGCACTGGAGGGATATGGGCTCCTGCTGTTCTGCGGCCCGGTCTGGATGGGACATGTGGCTGCGCCGCTGCGCCCGTATCTGGGATATCTGCGGAAGCATCCCCGGCAGTACGGCTTCTTCTCCATCAGCGGCGGTGCGGACGGCGGCAATGCCAAGCTGTCCGGCGAGCTTCAAAAAAGAGCGGGGACAGCTCCCATTCTGCTGCTGGACCAGCATATTGCCCGTCTGCTGCAGACAGATGCCGCCTCCGCCCCCACACGCAAGGACACGTCCGCTTACCGCTTGACAGAGCAGGATGTGGAGGCCTTGGCCGGTCCCGTCATCACGGCGTGCAGGCAAGCGATGTAGTGATTGATCAGCTGGCGGGTGAGCCGTTAAGCTCCCGCCAGCTGCTGCTTTCCACGCTCCGGAACGCATCGTGGATCTCCTCGGCCAATTCGGAGGCCATCTGAACCGCATCCGCCCCTTCCGAGGAATGGAGGATGGCGGTGTAGTCGATACAGACGGCATCGCAGCCGGCCCGTATGTATTCCGCAGCCTGAGCCCTTCCCGCTCCGCCTGCCGCAATAAGGGGGATGTGTCCCAGCTCTGCCTTGATCTCCGCGGCATAGGCCGGGCCTATAGCTGCGGCCGGAAAGAGCCTGACGCCACCGGGGCCGTACTTCCAGGCCTTCATAACCTCTGTGGGGGTTAGCGCACCGGGATAAACCGGAAGCCTTGTTTCCCGCCCGAATTGAATCACCTTCTTGTCGATCCCCGGAGCGAACAGAAAGGCTGCACCGGCTTCAAGCGCCGCCTTGGCATCCGCCACATCCAGAACCGCACTGGCGCCGATCAAGGCTTTTTTGGGAAGCTGCTTCTTCAAATCCCGGATCAGATAATACGCGCCCACTGTATTCAAAGGGACTTCCATGGCGTGAATGCCGCCTTCATACAGCCAATGGGCGGCAGCTGCCAGCCTTTCCCTGTCCACTCCCCGCAGGGAGGCGATTATTCCCGCTTTTTTCAGCAATTCTCCGCCTTCTCCACGTTCCATCGTCCCATCCTCCCTCATATGCCGGATGTATGTCCGGGATGACCCCATGATACCACTCCTCCGGACTTTTTTCACATTCATGGAGAAATTCTTCTGTTTCGTGTGTCAAAATTTCAGATTGCACTTATAATGGAAGTACATTAGGCGTATGACCAGATGCTGGAGGCGGCCCACATCTGACGCGTAGAGAAATGGGGGGGGTAGACCAGTGATCGTCCAAATCAGCGCGGCAGTTGCGGCAGCCGCATTTACAGCGCTTGTCATTTATCTCATCACTTTTATTTTGTCGGCCAAACGGCTGATGGTGGAGGCCAACAATACCTTATCCGCCATCCAGGGAGAGCTGGCATCCGTCAGCAAACAAAGCACCGAGCTTATGGCTGCCAGCCGTCAGCTTATCGTGAATGCCGATGATAAGCTGCATGCGTTTGACCCTGTGGCCCGTTCGGTGAAAACAGCAGGAGAGGCGCTGGAGCAAGCCTCAGTCTCGGTGAAGCAGGTTTCCGCCGCCGTTTCCCGGACTGCCTCGGGTGCAGCCAAGGCCAAAAGCCAGCAGAGGCTGGGCGAAGCGCTGGAGCTGGTCTCCACCGGCCTGCAGCTGTGGCAGAAGTGGCAGGATGCTAGGAACGCCAGGCAACAAGCGAAGCATGAATCCAATACGGACAGGAAAGGATGATTGGTAATGGCAGAAAACAATTCAGGGAAGAATTTTCTTATCGGCGCTGTGGTAGGAGGCGTGCTGGGGGCAATAACGGCTCTGGTGCTGGCGCCTAAGCCCGGCAAGGAGCTGCGGGAGGACATCTCCCAGCAGGTGGACAAAATCAGCGGCAAAACGGTAGAAATTGCCGGTATCGTCAGCGACAAAACTACGGAGCTGGCCAAGGTTGTCGGCGCCCAAAGCGTAGAGCTGGCGGGTAAAGCCCGGGATGTGGCCACCGTGATTGCGGATGCGGTGACGGAGGTTGTGGCCGACGAGGTCAGAGCTTGGAAGGAATCCCACGCCGCATTGCCGGAGACAGCCCCTGCAGCTGCAGCGGAAGAAGAGGAGAAGGCGGCGGAAGAAGCTCCGTTGGTCTCCGTTTCGGCAGAAGTAAAGTAATCCGGGCTAAGCCCGGACATCCACGGCGGCTTCCAAGCCAGGAAGCCGCCGGCATACATAACGAAGGAGGACAAGCATGACGGAGGAAAAGACGCAGCCGGGGTTTTCGGGCTATTCCGGGAAAAGCGAGATGGAGCGTACGCTTCAGGCGGGTCTGCAAGGAGCCCCCAGGCTGAAGCCGGAGGAAGTTTCGCATTATCTGGGCGAGTTCCGGGAGCGGGTTCTGCGGGTTTTGACGAAGAGCCAGGTAGGGGAGTCCATTCTGTACCCGGAGATTGAAGAGGCGGTGAAGCACCCGAAGGCCAAGCTGATGGTGCTGCAGGGAGGACAGATGGAACAGGCGGTCTCCAAATACCAGAAGCTGGCGGAAGCAAACGGGATTATCGTGACCTATCGTCGTGATGAGGAATTTACCGGGGAGATCGGGCTGGTGGTGGCGTCCGGAGATGCCGTGGACATGCCGGAGGTAGAAGTGGAATACAGGCAGGAGCGCCTGGCCAAAAAAGGGCTGACCGAGCAGCTCATCCGGGCTGCCGGCCAAGCGGTGTGCAAGGACTGTTATGCCCGCATCCGCGAGGCCGCGCCGGAGGAGTTGGAGCATTACCGGCAGATGAATCCGTTAAGCAGGCTATTCGGGGAGAAGTGCCCGGGCCACGAATAACGGGTTTACCACTTGGAGGGGTCGATGGTGTTAATGTCGATGCCCTCCCAGATGTTCTTGATGGAGATGGCCGGATCGTCAAAGGCCAGCCAGGCGGTGGGCAAATACCGCTCGCCGTATTCGCTGGACGGTTTGTTGATGATCTGGTTATCCTTAACCAGAACAGTGGAGGAGCCGCCGTCCAGGTTGGCCGCGATAATCGCGCCGCGCTCCAGGAACATCTGCTGGAGCTCATACAGCGTGACGCCGATGCTGTGGGTTTGCCTGCCGTCGATAACGGCAAACATGATGGTGCCGTCGGCGGTTTGGGCCATGGCGGTACGCGGGGCGACGCCCCAGCCCTCCGCGGCGCTTTTGATCGAACCTTCGCCGTTTACGATGAAACGGGGGGAGAAGGTTACCGCCTCGGACATTTTCATCTTCAGCAGCTCTTCCGCTGAATATTTGCCTGCGATCATTTTGCCGTCGGCGTCAATTCCCACCACGTGCAGCTTGGTGGTTTTGGCTGCATCCAGATAGAAGATTTTTCCTCCGGACATGACGATGCCGGCAGGCTGGAAGCCGTTGCCCTTCCATTCCGGGTCGGCAAAGCCGCCGCCGTTCACACCGGCCAGAGCACCGGTCCGCTTTACCATGGAGGAGACCTTTTCACCTTTATCTACCTTGCCCGGGACCACGATGCGCAGCTTCTTCGGATCATGGACATGCAGAATGTATCCTTTGTAATAGCCGTAGGCGCCTTTGCCTTCTACCTCCTCCACCTCGATCAGCTCCTTATTCACCTTATCGGGCTGGACGGATGTGACGGCCGGGATGGAGGGAGCCTGGACAATCGGGGTTTCGGCGTATTTGTCGAAGCGTTCCCAATACGCGTCCACGCGCTTCTTTAATTCCGCCTCACCCACCAGGTATTTGCCCCAGTGGCGGTGCTGGGTGGTGATCAGGGTATCTACCATAATGATGCGGTATTGGGTTCCCCACGGTGTCAGATAGAACCAGGCGGCGAAGCCGGCGGCCAAAATAAAGCCGATCAAACTGGTCCGTCCCAGGATACGCAAAAAGGGGTGCCGCTTCTTCTTCCGGGCGGCGCTGTGATTCACGCTCCGGCCCTGGCCGGGCGTTTGGGGTGGTGCTGGGGATGGCATTAACGTTGTATCCTCCGATCTATCTTGAATAGCCTGAACATTCAACTACTATACGGCGGAGGCTTGCCAAAGGTTGCAGCCGTCCTACTCCCGGCGGGGATGGCCCATATTCAGCTGGTTATGACGGTAGTCCGTGGGCGCCTGGCCGTACCACTTTTTGAATTGCTTCGAGAAATAGAGGGCATCGGGAAAACCCACCGACGCTGCCACCTGCTCCACCGTCAGAGGTTCGCTCAGCAAGAGCCGTGCCCGCTCCATCCGGATTTTCAGCAGAAACTGCATGGGGGACAGGCCTGTATGCTGCTTGAATATTTTGGACAGATGAGTGCGGTGGTAGCCCAGGGTTTGTGCCAAATGCTCGATGGAGATCTGTTGGGAATACTGCAGGGTCAGCCAACGGATGGCCTGCTCCACCTGACGGGTAATCTGCGCCTCCGGCTCGGGAGGGCTGGTTTCGGTCCTCTGCCGGTGGCCCACCAGATCCGCCAGGATCAGGCGCTGCCAGCCGGAGGCTTGAAGATCGCAGGAGGGTTCACCCTTGCCCAGCACACGCTCGATCCGGCGGAACAGGGAACAGGTTTTGGAGCTGTATGCGTTCTGGAATACCGGCTTCTGGGGAGTGATGTCCAACCGGGCCAGCAGCTCGTCCACCTGGCCGCCCTTATAGCCGATCCAGCGGTAAGCCCACGGTGATTCCGGGTCGGCGTCGTACCGGACCAGCTCCCCCGGGTAAATAAAAAAAGCCGCCCCTGCCTCAAGCCGGTATTCCTTGCCCCGGCAGTGAAAGACCCCTTTTCCGGACAGGACGTAATGAAGCAGGTGATAGCCGTGCACCAGCGGTCCCACCTTGTGGTCGGCGGAGGTTTGGGAGTGTCCGCTGAACAGCACGGACAGCTCGTCCCTGGAGGGGTAAGGGTTAATCGCCACACCATAATTCAGATCCATGCAAAACCGCCTTTCTCCGCATCAGGAAACGGAAGCGGCCGGGCGCCGCCTGTATGCACCTGACCGAATGTCTTCCTTCATGATGCAGGAACGGAATCTAGAAATCAAGACTCGATTGGAATCTACAACCATGAGGAGGAGTACCTGTGAATCGTTTCTGGAAGGACAATGCCCTGCAGCTGGCTTGGGTGGTGGCGCTGGTGGCCACCCTGGGAAGCCTGTATTTCTCGGAAGTTTTGGAGTACAACCCGTGCAAGCTTTGCTGGATTCAACGGATTTTCATGTATCCGTTGGTGATTCTTCTTGGCATTGCCGCCGTCAAGCGGGACAACAAAATCACCACCTACGTGCTGTCCTTGAGCATACCGGGAGGACTGGTTTCCCTTTACCATTACCTGTATGAGAAAACCGACTGGTTCCAAGCGGCGTCCAACTTCTGCGGGGAGAATCCCTGCGACATCGAATATATCAACTGGCTCGGCTTTATTACCATCCCGTTTTTGGCGCTGACGGCCTTCATTCTCATCACCGTAATTTGCTTCCTCCTGCGCCGTGCTGTACGCAAGAGTGACGGACTACATTTCTCCATGTAAAAGTGGCTTCCTTCCATAGTGAAAAGGCTTCGGCTGCGGTATAGTAGACCTATAAGGGCTACCGGCCGGAGCCTATTTTTCCATCTGGAGGGTGTTTATTCCTATGTCCAAAATTACGTTTCTGGGTGCAGGCAGCTCCGTATTCGCCAAGAATGTGCTGGGAGATTGTATGCTGACCCCGGCTTTGCAGGAATTTGAGATTGCCTTGTTCGATATTGATCTGGAAAGACTCAAGGATTCGGAGAATATGCTGCTGAATCTGAAGGGAACGCTGAACAGCGGCTGTCAGGTGAAAGCGTATACAGATAGGAAAGAAGCGCTCCGGGGTGCCAAGTATGTAGTGAATGCCATTCAGGTGGGCGGTTATGAGCCGTGTACGGTGACCGACTTCGAGATTCCGAAGAAATACGGGCTGCGCCAGACCATTGCCGATACGCTGGGCATCGGGGGGATCTTCCGGAATCTGCGCACCATTCCCGTGATGATGGATTTTGCGGCGGATATGCAGGAGGTTTGTCCGGACGCGTGGTTCCTGAACTACACCAACCCTATGGCCGTGCTGACCAATGCGATGATTACCATGGGCGGAATCAAAACCGTCGGCCTCTGCCACAGTGTGCAGGTGTGTGTGCCTCATCTGTTCCGCGATCTGGAGATGGACGATACGGGTGTGCAGTGGAAAATCGCCGGCATCAACCATATGGCCTGGCTGCTGGAGGTCACCAAAGACGGTAAGGATCTGTATCCCGAGATCAAGGCCCGGGCCCGGGAAAAGCAGCAAACGGTCCATCACGATATGGTCCGTTACGAAATGATGCAGCGCTTCGGCTATTATATTACCGAATCCTCGGAGCATAATGCGGAGTACCATCCGTATTTCATTAAACGCCAATATCCGGAGCTGATCGAACGCTTCAACATCCCCCTGGATGAGTATCCCCGCCGGTGTGTCAACCAGATTGAGAAGTGGAAAACCATGCGGGAGGAAATGGTCAACAACAAGAATCTGGAGCATTGCCGTTCGCGGGAATATGCTTCCTTCATGCTGGAAGCCATGGAGACCGACCAGCCCTACAAAATCGGCGGCAATGTGATGAACACGGGGCTGATCCCCAACCTGCCCAAGGAGGCGTGCGTAGAAGTACCGTGCATGGTGGACAAAAGCGGCATTACGCCTACCTATGTCGGCGACTTGCCCCCGCAGCTGGCTGCGTTGAACCGCACCAACATCAACACACAGCTGCTGACGCTGGAGGCGGCGCGTACCCTGAAGAAGGAGCATATCTACCATGCGGCTCTCCTGGATCCGCATACCTCTGCCGAGCTGTCCATCGACGATATCGTTGCCATGTGCGATGATCTGATCGCCGCCCACGGAAGCTGGCTGCCTGCCTTCAAATAATCCGCTTTTGTGGCGCTGCGTTGGTTGGCTGCTGTATGGACAGCTATTGCATGGACAGCTGCTGCATAGACTGCTACTGCACAGACTGCTACTGCATGGACTGCTGCCGCATAGACGTATAAAACCCCTGACCGCCCAATGGAGCGGCTCAGGGGTTAATTGCTTTTCATCCACCCTTATCCTGCAAAAGTGCATCTATTCTGCTGGAGTTCCGCCTCTCCCTGCACCCCAAATGCAAAAGTGCATCTATTTTCCGCCGCAGGCACCATTTAAGGCTACTCTGACGAAAATAACTGCACTTTTGCAGGATAAACCGGAAAAACGAAGGTTTGTTTACCAAATAACTGCACTTTTGCATTTCGGAAGGTGTACCGGGGTTGCATCAAGCGTAAATATTGCAGTATGGGCGAAACGAAATAAAGTATATGCTTACGAAGTGGCGTTTGCTTTCGCAAACGCTCAGTACCGCTAATTTGCTGACAAAACTCCTAAAACCGTGGAGATTTTTCCGCAAAAGCGGATATGAATTTGCTCGCAGCCCCTTAGTTGAACTGGATGGTCCAGGCCTCCTGCATTCGGCGCAGCTGGACAATCTGACCCGTATGGAACAGATCGTGGGGGAGCCAGGCGATCAGGTAATCCAGCAGTGTCCCCTCACCAGAAGGGCGGCTTAAGTCTTCTTCTGTCAAAGCGCCGAGAGCCTTGCGCAATTTGGCGGCAACCTCCTCTGTCCGTTTCAGACAATCCTGCCAATCCGCCTCGTCGGCTTCCGGATTTTCTCCGAAGGTGTCCAGATTGTTGTTGGCATTGGAAGAATTCGGGATATTCTCCAGCTTGTTGGCCAGCCGCTCGTTATAATAATTCAAGTGATTCACCAGCTGGCGGATGCTGTTCCCTCCGGAAGGGGGTTTCCAAACGGATTGTGCGGCCGTGGTTCCATTCAGGGCAGACTCCAGGTTGACACACCAGCCGCCTTCTGCGTTCCAGCTTTGGTCCCGGATGGCGAGCAGGATGGACAAACGGTCAAAAGACATAAATGATTTCCTCCCGGCTTTTGAATTGGTATAGTGGTATTTAGAAGCTTATGTGCAATATTTGTAACCATCTAATTCATTGAAAGATGGTTACGTTGAATAACTTTACTTTACCATAGGCGAAATTTTCCTGCAAGCGGAAACATGACATATAACCGATCTATCTGCAGCACTGACGAGAGGATGAGCAAGGTTGGACATGTTATGGCTGGATTTTCTCAATACGGATTATCATGACTGGAGGGGCACGGGGAAGGATGAGGACCGGCTGGAGCGTGCGGATATGGCGCAACGGCTTCTGGACACGTGGCGGCTGTCCGCTCCCATACCCCCGTCCACCCCAGAGCTAACAGAGCTGCGTGAGCTGCGCGAGTGGCTCAGACAGCTGACTGAGCGGCTGGTCCGCGGGGAAACCCTCACACCGGAGGAGCTGGCTAAGCTGAACGGTTATATGGAGACCTTTCGTGTTGCCTACCGGCTGGAGGTGGAGGCTTCCGAAAAAAGCAAACATGAGGCCCGCCCCCGTTACCGGCTGGAGGAGGAGCCGCACACACAGGGCTGGGCGGAGGTGCAGGGAGCGGTGGCCTCATCATTCGCCCGAATGCTGGCCCATAATGAACCCGGCCGTATCCGGATTTGTGACAACCCCGATTGTTTGTGGGTGTTCTATGATGATACCCGCAGCAGAACCAAACGTTTTTGTGACGATACCATGTGCGGCAATCTGATGAAGGTTCGCCGGTTCCGGGCCAAACAAAAGCCGGAAACACCGTGAATCGGGTCCCATAAACAGGAATTTCCTCGGAGCATGTCGAATGGGTTAGCGTACAACTCCAAGAAACAGGAGGAAGCCCTTTTATGCCAAACGCCCGTTATGTGATTCTTACTGCAGCTGCCATACTGCTCGCCGCTGTCGCTTTAACTGCCTGCTCGAAGGACCAGGCTGCGCCGGTCAGCACCACTGCCGCTTCGGCAGCCCCGTCAGCACCGGCCATCTCCGCTTCTCCGTCTGCTTCCGCTACTGTTGCCGCCACCGCTTCGCCTGTGCCAACACCTACTGCGGCTCCGTCTGCATCGCCTTCTGCGGAGGCCGCTTCGCCATCACCAAGCGCAGCCGTTACCCAGGCTCCGTCCCCGTCCGCGGCGGCCAAACCTGCTGTTTCCGCCCCTGCGGCTAAACCGGGTAACGATACCAAGGCGTATTCCTGGTATTACTTGAAGAAGAAGGATCATCAGGTGCCCGGCTTTCCCGGTGAAGTGAAGAACCTGTCCCCCAACAAAAAAGCGGTATGGGTGGGCACCGGCAAAACCGTTTACCTGACCTTTGACACCGGGGGGGCTATGGGCGAATCGGACAAGCTGCTGCAAATTCTGAAGGACAATGATGTGAAGGTCACCTTCTTTCTGGTGGGCTACAACGTGAAGGCCTATCCGGATTTCGCCAAAAAGGTGGTGGAGGAGGGCCATACCATTGGCAACCATACCATGACCCATAAGGATATGACCGAAATTTCCGAAGAGGCGGCCATGAAGGAAATCGATGATTTCGCCGCTCTGATTAAGGAGACCACGGGCAAGCCGGTGGCTCCGGTGTTCCGCTTCCCTTACGGCAAATACAGCATGAGGCTTTTGGATAAGGTCAGTGAAAAAGGCTACACCTCGGTCTTTTGGTCCACCGCTATGCGGGACTGGGAGCCCCGGGCTGGCGGGGCGGAGGAGCCCTACAACGACATCATGAACGGCCTGCATGAAGGCAACATCATCCTGATGCACCAGGGCTCGGAGGAGAACATAGAAGCGTTGGACCCGATCATCAAGGATGTGAAGAAGGAAGGGTATACCTTCGGTACTTTGGATGAACTGATGCAATAACGTGTTGAGCCTGTCTATGCGTTTTTTACGGTACCTTTTGGCGGGGGCGTTCATATCCTGAAGAAGGGTTATAACGCTGTAAACTCACCTTAAAGGCAAAGGATGCGTGTATCCGTGCAGCAGGCCATAGCGGTATTGGACTCGGGTGTGGGGGGATTGACGGTGGCCAGTGAGATCATGCGCCAATTGCCCAAAGAGGAAATCCTCTACTTTGGCGACACGGCCCGTGCCCCGTACGGCCCCCGAACACCTGGTGAGGTATTGATGTTTACCAGGCAAATCATTGATTTTCTGCTGCTGTACCGTCCGAAAATGATCGTGCTGGCCTGCAATACGGCAACCGCTGCAGCCCTAGCTCCGCTTCAGGCCTCCATATCGATACCGGTGGTGGGAGTGATCCAGCCGGGGGCGCGGGCGGCCATCAAACATTCCAGAACCCGGTCCGTCGGCGTCATCGGCACTACGGGAACCATCCATAGCGGCGCGTATGAAGAAGCCCTCCGGCGAATTGCTCCGGACATCGACGTGGTCAGCCTGGCTTGTCCCTCCTTTGTCCCTCTGGTGGAGGAAGGCCGCTACCAGACGGAGGAGGCGCAGTTGGCCGTGTTCGAAGCGCTTGCCCCGCTGCGGGGATTGCCGCTGGATTGCCTGATTCTGGGCTGCACGCATTATCCGTTTTTGCATTCCTACATCGCGGAATGTATGGGCAAATCGGTGGCCCTGATCAATTCCGCAGATGAAACCGCACGGGAAATCAGCACAATCCTGTATTCGCAGCATCTGGAGAACCGCAGCCGGATCAAACCCCGGCACCGGTTTTTCTGCAGCGGGTCCCATTCCTTGTTCCGCACCATAGCCGAATCATGGCTGGGCATTCCGGTTCCCGTGTCCCGGGTGGATATGCCCGTCATCCAAATGGTCAACCCTTAAAAGGCTGCCGGAAGGCGGCATATCTATCTGCACATCCCAAAAAGGCAAGGGCACAAACGCCCTTGCCTTTTTTGGGGTAAACCAAGCTGATGGGAGGCAGCGTCCTGTTATGGATACGGCAGGTTAGGTTTATACCAAAGTGCCGAATCCGCCCCGGCATTTTGGCTTCTGGCGATGGCTGCCAGGCCATGGGTGATTCTAACGGAAGCCAGTGCTCTTATTTGCTCAAAAATCTGCTTCCCGTAAATCTAACGGAAGCAGGAGACGTTATTTTGCCTGTACCCTGCTTCAGGCAGGCATTTTCGTCCGAATAACGGCGCTGGCCGCCGTTAGAAAATAGGGCTGCTCTTTTTTGCGGGAATAGCGGCTCCCACCGCCGTTAGACTCCTTGAGCATTTCACGAGACGCCGGTTCAGGCCCCGGCATCCCACTCCAACACCATGTCAGGGTCTGCCGGCAGTCAGGGTCCTGAGCTCAGACTGCTGATTCTATAGCCATCGCCGCTTTTTTCGAGGGAGACGTAGAGTGTGCGGTGCCTTAGCCAGCCTTCGTCATCCATTTCTCCACCGCCGGTGACCACGAACCGATCCGTTGCCGCCAGGGTATCATATGTGACCATAAAATAGATATGGCTGTCATTCTTCAAAACCTGTATATCCGGTCGGATTTGAAAATCCTTGATCCGTTGTTCGGGCAGCACAGAGGCAAGGGTCTCATTTTCCAAATATGCCGTGAACAGCTCCCGGACTATGGGCTTTAACTGCGTTTGTTCTTCCTCAGTCACATGCTCCAGACCGGTCTCCGAACCGCCGGTTCCGTCCAGCAGCACCTGCTCCAGACGCTTCGTATCCTTGCCCAGCTCGGACAGGTCGCCATAGCGGGCAAAATCCGTTCTGTGGAAGGTATAGGAGACGGGATACGCCTCCTGGTCCAGCACATTCCCGGACATATCCGGCCGGAAGGCGAAGGTAACCTGGCCCAGATTGTCGATCATGCTGAATAGCACCAGGGCATTGCTGCGCATGACTTTGCCGAACCTGGTTGCCGGGTCATCCAGGGGAATGCCATGGTTGCCTGCGGGACCGCTTGATGCGGGATGAGCCGCTTCGTAATACAGAGTCAGTCCGTATGGCTGCGCCGTTGTCTGCAGGGCCATAAACCGCTGCATGAAATTCCGGTGGGGAACAGGCAATCTGCCGGAAATCTGGGAAACCCGGCTGTTGTTACCCACATAAGGCGTCCGGTAGGCTGTTATGCCCTCCAGCGGATACAAGGAGCGGATACCCTCAAGGCCAGGATCGGAGATGTATTCGCTGATCACCCAGACCAGCCGGTCATCGTTAGATGAGTAAACAAAGCTTACAGCGATGCCGTTCTCCTTATCCTCGTAACGGGCGGATTTAAGCTGCTGCCCCCGGTCATACCAAGACCTGGGGGATTCGCCCAGCACATCCGCCACCTGGGACATGCTGGTCACAAACCGCCCGGTGCCTATTTCTGCCTTTTCCATCGTAAAGTAAGGCATGGTAAACCCATTTTCATATACATCGCCGTGAATACCGGTGATCCGGCCGTCCCCTCTGATTTTGAGCATAATCTGCTGGGCTACGTATTGGTATTTTTCACCCAAGCTTTGTTTTGTGGCCTCATCCGCTTCAAAAAATTGGGATGTGTCGATATCTGTGAAACGCTCGCCCAACTGCACATTGTGAATGCTGAACTGGGCGAAGCCGTACTGGTAACGGTTTACCTCCGGCTGCTGCAGGTAACCCATAAAGAAAGCGGCAGCAGCGGCGGCGGCCAAAAGCAGCACGCCCAGCCTTGCGGAGTTCTTCCGCGCACCGGATTTCATAATGGAGACCAGACGCTCCTTCAGGTCACGCCCCTCCCGGGTCATCGCGCCAAGCATGGCGGAGTGCCGGCCGGCGGGTGAGGCTGCAAGGGCGATCAGGGTTTCGCCGTAGCCTTGTTTGTCAGTCGCACTCATGCGGCGGACCACGGTTTCGTCACAGGCAAGCTCACAGAGGCGGTCCATATGGCGGGCGGCCCCATATACTGCCGGGTTGAACCAATGCAGGCATACGGCAAGCTGCACCAGCCATTTGACCGGCAGATCCTGCCGGCGGAAGTGGGTCAGCTCATGCAGGAACATGTACCGCAGCTCCCGGCTGTCCAAATCCCCTTCCGGGAGCAGGACCGCCGGACGAAGCAGGCCCATCAGCATGGGTGTCGTCACGAAGGGGCTCCGGTAAACGGGAATGGCCTGACGGATGCCCAGCTCCTTGCGGCATAGGTTCAGCATCTCTATCACGGCCGGAGCTGTATCAAGCCAGCTGTCCTGCAGAAGCAGGCGCCTGTAGCGGCGGTAGGCGGCAGCTTTCCAGGCCAGCATCACCGCTGCGCCGGTCAGCCAACAGGCCTGCAGGGTATCCGCGAGCCCGGACCAGTCCCAAGAGTCCTGTGGGGCTGCTTCACCGGAGCTGGCAGGCACTGCTTCGAGTGCTGGCCTCAGAGGCGTCTTCCCGGACTCTCCGGCGGGAGTTTGGCTCTGCGCCTCCGCGTCCGGTGCGGGCCCGGGCAGGGTGCCGGCGGCAGGAGACAGGGAAGCAGGCGGATTGACCTTTTGCTCCGTCATCACCGACTGCCAGACAGCAGAGGCGCCCTTGGCCAAGGCAGTCATTCCATTCATCTCCGGCGCCGCCGGAAACAGAAACCGGAGGATAACCAGGATCCAGATGCCATATTGGTACGAATAGGAGATCCTTCCGCGAAACCAGGGGGTGGCCGCCAGAACGGCTAAAGCCAGAAGGGCTCCGGAGATGGAGAGAGACAGCCAGCCGGACAAAAGGTTATTCATCCTGTCCCTCCACCCGGAACAGCTCCTGCAGCTCCCGGATGTCCGTTTCGGTTAAACGCCCCCCCTGATATAGTGCGGCTACCATATTTTTGGCGCTGCCCTGATACAGCCGCTTCACCATTTCCTCCGTCTGGGCGGAGGCGTATTCCTGCTCCCCCAGGTTGGCCGAATAATACAGCACCTCCCGTTTTTCTGCAGAAAGCACCCCTTTTTCCTGCAGGCGCCTAATTAGGGTGAGGACCGTGGATTTTTCCCAGCCCTTGGCGGTTTGCAGCCTGCGGCGGATTTCCGTGGAGGAAACGGGGGAGCTCTGCTCCCATAGAATATGCATAACCTCCAGCTCGGCGGGTGATATTTTATCGGACAAGGACATGATGGCTAACCTCCGGTTCGTGGGTTTACAACTGTAGACCACCTAAGTTTACACTTGTAAACCGTATCTGTCAATCCATTTGCTTCAGCCGAAACCACCCCGACTTTGATTTCCAGCATCGTAATGCCCCAGGGAGTTTTCCGATTGGGGGAATGTTTTGGGGGGTGTCCCCATATACCTCTAACCAAACAGCATATGGAGAGGGGATGGTTCCATGGTGACTCGCGCGGTGAATCCGGGGGAGCCGTTTGGGTGGAAAGAGTACGAAGCGGCTGCCGCGAGTCTGTTGGAGCGGTATCCGTTTATTCAGTATGAGAAAATCGGACGCAGCGTGCTGGACCGGGAGCTGGGGGCGTTCCAGATCGGGCGGGGCTCCCGGGAAATCCATTACAGCGGCGGCATGCATGCCAATGAATGGATTACGTCGCTTGTGTTGATGGCTTTTTTGGAGGAGCTGGCGGAGGCGGAGCATCAGAATGGGCAGCTTCGGGGAGTGCAGGTCAGACCGCTACTGGATAACGTCAGCTTGTGGATTACGCCCCAGATGAATCCGGACGGAGCGGAGCTGGTGATACGGGGGCTGCCTGCAGAGCAGGCCGTGGCGGAGCGGCTGCTGGAGTGGAATGGGGGCAGGACCGACTTTCAAAGCTGGAAGGCCAATGCCAACGGCGTTGACCTCAACGACCAATTCCCTGCTCACTGGGAAAAGGAAAAGGCCCGCCGGGATGCGGCAGGACCGGGGCCGCGGGATTATACCGGGGACGCGCCGCTAACCGAGCCGGAGGCTGCTGCGTTGGCCCGGTTCACAGCGGCCCACAGCTTCCAGCTTCTGATCGCCCTCCATACCCAAGGACGGGAAATCTATTGGAACTACCGGGATCTGGAGCCGGCGGAATCCATTGTCTGGGCGGAGCGCTTCCGTAAAGCCAGCGGCTATATTCCCGTGAAGCTGGAGGGCAGCGATGCCGGCTACAAGGACTGGTTTATCCAGGAGTTCGGCAAGCCGGGCTTTACAGTGGAGGCGGGCTTCGGGGTAAATCCTCTCCCCCTCAGTCTTTTCGCCTCCGTCTACCAGGAGGTGTCGGCGATTATGCTGGAGGGAATGAAGGCGCGGCAGAAATAGGCGCTGGCCCCAAAAGTTAAAAAGCTGGGCGGAAAACATCATGTTTTCCATCCGGCCTTTTTTGCGTCGAGACGACCTTTCTCCGCCTCTGGACAGAGATATAAATCCGCCTGCAGCGCGTTGTTGCCTGGGCGAAGGTTTCTTACAATGGGAACATACAGAACTTGTGCCTTCAAAAGGATTTACATTCAGTTTACATGACGTGGATATGATGAACTTATAAATAAGAACGTGGAGATGATGGGAATGAAAACGTATCGCCTTGATAACACGGCGAAGCTCTATCCTGCGGTGGCGGAGAAGAAAAACCCTTGTGTGTTTCGCCTTTCGGCCGTGTTGACCGAAGGCATTGATCCGGATGCTCTTCAGCAAGCTGCAGATATTACCATCAAACGGTTTCCTACGATGGCGGTGAAATTGCGGAAAGGGCTGTTTTGGTGCTCCCTTGCTGAAAATAACAACCCGCTGACCGTGCGCAAAGAATCCGCTTCGCCCTGTTCACCGATTTTGGGAGTCAAAGAAGACAATGACCATCTGCTCAGAATCCTCTATTATGGACGGCGGATGACCGTGGAATGTTTCCATGCGCTTACAGACGGAATGGGGGCAATGGAGTTTTTGAAGTCGCTGCTCTACCAATACCTGCTTTTCACCGGAAGGGAGGTTCAGGATGAGGGAATGCTTCTGCTGCCGCAAAACCCTCCGGAGCCTCAGGAAGAGGAGGACGGGTGTTTACGGTATTATCAAAAGCACGCCAGGAAGTCCAAGCTGGAGGAACGCCAGGCCCATGCTATTGCGGGGACGGTTCTGAAGGATAGAAGGACGAAGGTCATTCATGGTGTTGTTCCTGCTGCGCCGCTCCGTGATTACGCCCGCCGGCATGGAACCACCATAACGGGATATTTGGCAGCTGTTTTTGCCCAAGCCATTGATTCATCCGGTTCGCAGCAGGGACGAAGCCGTCATCCGGTCCGGATCGTCATACCCGTGAATCTGCGGGGGATTTTCCCGTCAAAAACACTTAGAAATTTTGTCACGCAAGTGAGCGTAAGTCTCCCGGCAGCCTCTGGTCAAACCATTGACGACATGGTGGAATCCGTCACGTCGCAAATGAAAGCTGCTGTAACAGAGGAACATTTATCCGGCAAAATTTCCGCGTATGTCGGGTATGAAAAAATGCTTGCCGGGCGGATGATTCCGTGGTTGATCAAAAAAACTGCCATCAGCCTTGTATCCAAGCGGGTTTACGGCGCAACAACTGCACTGTTGACCAACCTGGGAGATGTGAAGCTGCCCAAGTCTATGGAGCAGTACGTGGAGATGATCGAGGTGGTTCCGTCTCCCAAAAAATCGGCTTCCATCAATTGTGGCATCTGTTCTGTCGGGGGCAAGCTGAATATCGCGTTTGCGGGTAATATTGCGGAACCGGATGTCATCGAACGTTTTTTTGAACTGATTGCCCAGCAAACGGGACTCGAAGCTGCATTGTACTCCAACGGATGGCTAAAATCCGGTATGCAACCAGCCGGTGAACGAAGCCTCTATCCGCCTTATACAGCAGCATTCGAACAGACCGGGAGAGTCCGGCCCATTCCGGCCAAGGCTTCGCAGTTCTATCCATTATGAAGAAAAGGGAGAATCCGCGATGAACATAGGACTCTTTACCGACACCTACTATCCGCAGATCAATGGAGTGGCAACCTCGGTTAGGATGCTGAAGGAAAACCTGGAGAGGCTGGGGCATACCGTCTATATATTTACCACAACCGACCCGGAAGCGCCGGCGTTTGAACATCATGTTTACCGGCTGCCCAGTATCCCCTTTGCCGGCGCAAGACGGATCGGATTATTCTACCACCTGGCAACCGCAAGGAAGGTCAGGGCATTGCAGCTCGATTTGATCCATACTCACACGGAGTTTTCACTTGGGATTTTTGGGCGCAAGCTAGCCCGTGAGCTGGGGATCCCAACCGTCCATACCATGCATACGATTTATGAGCATTACACCCATTACATCGCCAAAACCGGCACTTTGGACCATGCCGCCAAAACCCTCGCCCGGAAAATGAGCCGCCACTTTTGCAATACGGCTGATGCGGTGATTGCCCCCTCGGAAAAAGTGGAGGGAATGCTTCGGATGTACGGTGTGGGCAACAGAATCGCCGTGATTCCCACCGGGACAGATCTGGATAAATTTTCCCCAACAAGGTACAGCAGCACTGAAATCACAGCGGTAAAAGCGGAATATGGGCTTGCGGACACAGACAAGGTGCTGTTGTATATCGGGAGAATGTCCAAAGAAAAAAACCTCGTCGAAATGCTTCAGGGACTTACGGAATATTTGCCCCGGCATCCCAACGTTACATTCCTCCTCGTCGGTGACGGTCCTGACAGGAAAAATCTGCAAGCCTTAACCCATACCCTTGGAATAGAGAGCCAGGTCATATTTGCGGGAGAAAAGCCATGGGATCAGATTGGCCTTTATTATCAGCTGGGGGATGTGTTTATCAGCGCATCGCAGAGCGAAACCCAGGGATTAACCTTCATCGAAGCTCTTGCTGCAGGGCTGCCCCTGATCGCCAGAGACGACCCTTGCCTGGATCATGTGCTTGACGACGGTGTGAACGGCTTTATATTCGCGGATAAGTCCGGTTTCCTCAGCGCCTTGGAGGCGGCTCTGTCCAATGATATCCTCTTAGAGAACATGTCCAAGGCAGCCATCCGTTCCGCAGAGCCTTTTTCCGCAGAAACCTTCGCCCGGAGCGTAGAGGGATTTTATAAAGAAACGCTCCTGTACAAAGAGGAGGCCCGTTGCTTACACTCCATATGCGATCATCAGCAAACCGTGTAGAGGTGAAATCAGATGGAAACCAAAATCATTGTGGATAGCTGCTGTGATATGACAGATTCGATGAAAAAGGAAATGGGCCTGTCCGTTGTACCCTTAACGTTGATGCTGGGGGAAAGCGAATATCTGGACGATGAAGCCCTGCAGCTGCCGGAATTTATGAAGGCGATGAAGGCCTGTACGGACAAGGTCGGCTCTGCTTCCCCCTCCCCCTACCGGTATACCTGCGCGATGGAAGAGAATCAGGAGTCCTTTGTGGTAACCCTGTCCAGCCAGCTGTCCGGGTCCTATTCAAGTGCTGTGCTGGCAAAATCCATGGCGGAAGAAAATGGGGCCAATGCCTATATAATTGATTCAAAAAGTGCTTCTGCCGGACAGACGCTGATCACCTTAACGCTTCATAAGCTGCTGGCACAGGGTCTCCCCAAGGAAGAAATCATCCACGCCATCCACCACTTTATTGATCATATGAAAACCTACTTTGTTCTGGAGAGGTATGACAATCTCCAAAAGAATGGGCGGCTGAATAAGCTGACAGGAAAAATAGCCCATATTCTGAACATCAAGCTGATCATGGGAGCGGATGGGAACGGAAATATTGCGCTATTTGATAAACCCCGCGGCACAGCAAGGATGATCGATAAACTGCTTTCTTTTATTGAAAAGAGCGGGAAAGACACCACCGGTGAAAACATCGTGATTGCCCATTGCAACAATCCCGCCCTTGCCCAAAGGCTTGCTGACGCCATAAGAGTAAAATTCCGCTTTTCCGATATCCATATTGTGCCAACAGGCGGCGTCAGCTCACTGTATGCCGATGAGAAGGGCATTATCATGGCGTTTTAAGAAAAACCCACAGAAATAGTTTTTCCATCCATGAGGCTGCCGATGGTCAAAGCAGGATGGGTGAGGGAACTGTGTTTACCGTAACGCTGCCTGCGTAGTGTAAGTTTCATCTTCACGTGCATATCTGAAGTCAATACGAGGCTGTCCGCCAAGTCCGTTAAGGTGACTTGGCAGACAGCCTCTTCTGTGATTGTTTTCGCTTGCGCCGGTCCGGCTTCTCCTCCATTCATCGGGGAGAGGTTATATATTCCGGATCAGCCAGGTATATGCCCAGCGCCACAGCGTCATAAACAGCAGCACAAAAAAGAAAGCGACCAGCCCGAAAGTCCAGCCTGGAGGTTTGTCCGCAGCCAGCCAACGAAGCAGCAGAGCCGCGGGTACGGCGATTACGGCGTTCACAACAGTGTAGCCGAAAGCCTGGAGCATGGTGGAATATGCTTTGCTGCGGTAAGCCCCCGTCAACAGCCCTGCCAGAATCCAGGTGATGATAAAGGGCAGGGTAATCTTCCAAATTTCCGCAAAGCCGGAATCCATCTGGTGCTCCATGGTGCCGAAGAAGGTAAACAAAAGCAGTGCCAGTATATCTCCCACACCCAGCAGTAAGGCGCCGAAGATGAAATACTGGTTTTCAAAACGTCTCGTCATGGTTCTCTGTCTCCTACGCGTTATTACAACTCACTTCGAACCATTATACCATAAATTGCGCCGCGTCCAATACCATCAACCGGATTCACGATTCGACTGCAGAAGGCGGGAAGGCAAGGCGGAATTCAACGCCCCCGGCAATATTGCGTGCCAACAGCTGTGCATGGTGAAAACTGGCTACCCGCTGGACGATGGTGAGGCCAAGCCCGAATTGGCCGCCAGCTCCGCTGCCGAAGGCGCTGAAATCCTGCCCGGCCACTTGGGGAGGCAGGGGAGGGCCGTCATTGCCCAGAACCAGCAGGGCTGGCCCCTCTGTCCGGATGAACACCCGGGTTTGGGCATACCGGATTTGGTTATCCAGCAGGTTCTCCACGGCGGCTGTCCACTGCTCTTCATCCCCAACCACGGTCAGCGGCTCCATAACAGCTTCATAAATCAGCTCAGGCCGCTGCCACCGGAGCTTCTCCAGCACAGCCTCTACGGTCTGGTCCAGACGGAAGGTTTGGTGCCGGGCCGGCTCCGCTGCCACATAATCGAGCTTCGTGAGATAGAGAAGCTTGTGGACCAGCTTCTCCAGCCGCTCTGATTCCTTCCTGATGGTATTGACGGACTCTCCCAGATTACCTTGGGGGTAGATGCCGTCCTCGATGGATTGGGCATAGCTCCGGATGATCATCACTGGGGTTTTCAACTCATGGGAGACATGCTGGAGCATCGTTTGCTGATATTCATCCTGCCGCTTCAGACGGTCGCGCATTACTTCAATGGAGGAAGCCAGCTGGCCGATTTCGTCCTTGCGCTCCAGTGTGAGCGGTTCTCCCCAGCTGCGGCCGGCAATCCCCCTGACAAATCCGCTTAGCATAACCAGCGGCCGGGATAAGGAACGGGACAGCCATAAGGCCGGCAGCAGACTGAACGACAGCACAGCCGCGGACACCCATACCAGCTGCTTCATCATCCCTTTCATCAGGTTATGGTAATACGTATCCCACATATAAGACACGACGGTGAGTTGGTGGTTCATAATCCGGACATGCCGGATGACATAAAAAAGCCGCTCCCCCTCCACATTGATCTGGTACCGGCCAGATGAGGCAGTCTGCAAGGCGGAATGACTTCGCACATCCTCCAGCAGGACCGAGGGGATATTGCGCAGCGGGGCTACCTGACGGCCGTTATCCAGCAGCAGGAACGTCTTCACCGTACGTTTATCCTGCTGCTCAATCTGCCGTTCCGCCATATTCGGGTCGGACAGACCTGCTTCCCCCTTGCGGATTCCGGTTTCCTGCTCGCTTTCAATGGATGCGTATATTTCCCGGGAGACATACCGGTTTAGAATGACGGGCATCAGCAAAAAAACCAGCACAAGGATAGCGGTGGTGAGCAGGACCAGCCCCGTCCAGATTTGAAAAGCCAGCGGGCGGTTTTTCATGGCCGCACCAGCCTGTATCCATGGCCGTACAAGGTCTCCAGCCTTAGCCCGGGCAGCTTCCGCCGGACACGCCGGATCAGATCGTCCACCACCCGATCCGATCCGAAATAATCCTCCCCCCAAATCTGACGGAGCAGCTGTTCACGTGTAAAGGCCTGACCCGGATGTGAGAACAGCAGGGAGGCCAGGTCAAACTCCTTGGAGGTCAGGTCAATGGGAGTTCCCTGGCTGAACAAGGTGCGCCGGGCCACATCCAAGGTATAGGGGGTCATATGGTACAGGGGAGAAGGCGGCTGTCCGCTTCCGACATCGCGGTAGACCCTCTCCAGAAGCTTCCTGGAACGGATCACCAGCTCTCTCGGCAAAAAGGGCTTGGGCAAATAATCGTCGCTGCCCATCTCCAGCCCCAGAATCCGGTCCAGATCCGCATCCCGTGCCGAAATGAAGATAACAGGGACGGCGGAATCATGCTGCTTGATCTCCTTGATCAGCTGGTAGCCGTCCACACCTGGAAGCATTATATCCAGAATCCACAGATGCGGCTTCCGGGCAATGGCTTCCCTGGCCGCTTCGCCGTTGGTGAAAACCTCCACCTGCCACCCTTCCCGGGTCAAATAAGCGGCCAGCACCTGGCTCAGGCTGGGTTCATCCTCCGCCAAATATAATAAATAGCTCACCGGCATCCATCTCCGTTCCTTACGTCCATGATTGGGTTCATCATATAGCAAGCGCCGGACCGCTGCAATGAAAAAAGAGGCTTGCAGGCTTCCGTATGGAAGCTGCAGAGCCTCTTGACAATGCGGACTGGGATTCAGGACGGTCATTCGTTATCCGCTGCCTGCAGCTTGGTTACCAGTTGGCCCAAAGCCGCGTTCTCCCCGCGGGTTTGCTCCAGCAGCTTGGGCAGCACACTGCTGATTGTCCCGGCATCGCCGGCTTCAATTGCGGCGGTAAAGCTTTGCTGGAGCTCCTTGCGTCCGGTCAGTACACTGTCCCAATTTTCTGCTTTCAGAGCCTTCAGTCCCCCGAGGCTTTCCTTCAGTCCCTGGATTTGGTCCTGGAGCGATTGTTTATCCAGTGTACCCGCCTTGTGCTCCTCACGCAGCTTCTCCAGCCCGGAGGAAAGCTTTTCCTTCAAGGCGGTTTTTTCCTCTGCGGTAGGTTTGATTGCTTTCAGCTCCCCAAGCAGACGTTCCCGTTCGGCAAATGCGGCTTTCCACTGCTCGGTATCGCCGGGGGTGTATGTTTCCGACAGCAGCGTGTAATACATCTGTTTATGCACACCTAACGAAGCCGACTCCCGGATCGCCTTTTTGGCATTGCTTGCGGCTGTTTGGGCGGTCATTCCGGTTTTGGGGAGGATGCTTTGGGCCAACGGCGGAATGGAGGCATGTCTGGAGAGTGCGGGCCCTCCCTCCTGAGCGGCCAATGCAGCCACCGGCAGAGCTAATGCGGATATGCCGAGTACGATCAGGCTTTGTTTCCAGTATTTCATGGTTATCCCTCCTTGAAAGTGGGGGAGGAGCTGTCCTCCCCATCCAAGGATTACTTTACCGGAGGAAAAACGCAGGATTGCGGCGGAATGATGTGAAATTGTGGGATTGGAACACGTGCTGCCGCGGTTATTTGCGTTTAGGCATAAACGGCCACCAGTTGCCCCGGCCGAAGAGCTTCACCATGACGGGTACCACAAATTGCAGGAACAAGAGCGCGTACAGGAACAAACCGGCCAAAACCACAGTGGCGATCTGCAAAAGCGACATTACACCCGACGGATACATGGCGGCGAAGGTGCCGGCCAGAATGATCACGGCGGACACGATGACAGTGCCCATCTTTTTCATGGCAATAAGAATGGCGGCTTCGGCGGTTTCATCATCCTTATGCTCATTGAACCGATCCATCAGGAAGATACTGTAATCCACACCCAGCGCCATCAACATGACAAATCCGAAGAAGGGGATCGCCCAGCTAGTGCCCGTATGGCCCAGAATACGAACGAAGATCAGCTCGTTTACCGCCAGGGACGAGAAGTAGCAGACCGCCAGGGAGCCGATCAGGTAAATGGGCATCACCAGGGAACGCAGCAGAATGATGAGAACCAGAGTGATGCCGATCAGCATCAGCAGCACGGTGCGTTTGTAGTCGGAGCTGGACATGTTGTCCAGATCATGGTACACCGAGGTAACGCCGCTTATGCCGATTTGGCTGCCCTCCAGGGCAGTACCCTGAATGGCCTTTTCCGCTGCCTCCCGGATGCCGTCAACAGAGCCCATAGCTTCAGCCTCGTAGGGATTGGTAGCCAGCACCAGCTCGAAGCTGGCAAGCTTCTTGTCCGGCGACAGGTAGGTGGCCAGCACCTGCTGGAACTGCGGGTTCTGCGCCGCTTCCTTGGGGAAGAACCAGCCGGAGGTTTCCTTGTCCTGGGCGGCGGCCAACTCGTTCAAGTAAGCCTGAGCTGCGGCAAGGCCGGTTTGAACCTGGCCGATGCCGCCTGCGCTTTGGTCCAGGCCGCTGACCAACTGCTGCAGCTGTCCGCCAACGGAGGAGAAGCCGTTAGCCAGCTCACCCTGGCCTTGGGCCAGTTGGGTCAGCCCTGCCTGGATGGCGGGCAGGTTAGCCACGGCCTGGTTTTGGCCGTTGGCGGCGGCAGTTAGCCCAGCTTCCAGGCTGGTGGCCCCTTGGCCCACCTGCTTGATGCCGCCGGCGACACCGGATTGCCCGGCGACAAGCTGGGACAGACCGGCATTAGCCGATACCAGGCCGGTCTGGACATTGCCGAGCTGGGCGGTAAGCTGGCCCAGCCCAGCCTCCAGTTCGCCGATCCCCTTGGCGGTCTGAGCCACGGTTTGGCGGACGGCGATGTAGTCGCTGTCCTCGGCCAGTCCCGGGAATTTGCCGTCCAGCGCAGCAAACCGGGCTTCCAGCGATGCCAGCGCAGCGGCGGAGTCCTTCAGTCCGGCCTGCACGGCATTATACATCCCGGTGAGCTGGCCCAGCCCGTTTTTGGCGGCCTCGTAGCCGCTCAGCAGCTGATTGCCGCTGTCCGCCAGCTGTTGAGCGCTTTTCTCCAAGGCGGCGATGCCGTTGGCCAAATCTCCGGCGCCGGTTGCGCCGCTGCGGACGCCCTGCTCAATGCGGGTGAGCCCGGTTTGCAGCTCCTCCACTCCGGTTTTCAGCTTGCCTGTGCCGTCAACCAGCTGGTTGATGCCGTCCGTAGCCTGCGCCATCTGGGGGGCGGAGCCGCTTAAGGACTTGGAGGCCTCGGCAAGACCGTTCTTGATGGTCTCCAGCCCCGCGCTGCCCTGACCCAGTCCGTCGCTGACGGTTTTGGCCTGGCTGGCTACGGCGAATTCTGGCATCTCCTCCCCCAGAGGACGGGTGAGGCTGCGCACCTTGGCTACACCGGGAGCACGGAGCAGCTCGCGGGAAACCTTTTCGATGACGCCGAAGGCTTCTTCATTATCCAGCGTTTTGTCGCTTTCCAGCACCACCTTGGTGGTCATGGCTTCACCGGGACCGAAGCTGTCGGCCACCAGATTGAAGCCCTTCACGGAATCATAGTTTTCTCCGATTTCATTCAAGGAATTGAAGGAGAGGGTGCCCTTGTAGCTGAGCAGAAGGGGCACAACAATGACTGCGGCCAACAGCAGCGCAGCCCAGGGCTTGCGCAGGGAGAAACTCCCGGTTGCCGCCCACATGCGGCTTTCCTGATGCTCGCTGGACCGTTTGGAGGGCCAGAACAGCCGTCCGCCCAATAGAGCCATGAAGAATGGCACGATGGTAAACAAAGCCGCCAGCAGCACAGCGACGCCAATGGCTACAGCCGTGGCGGACTGGTACAGCTTGAAGCTGGCCAAACCGATGGTGGAGAAACCCACCAAGGCGGCCAAGCCGCTAAAAATAACGGTCCGTCCTGCAGTGGAATAGGTTCTGACAATAGCTTCCTGGACCTGCCCGGGGTTATGGGCCAGCTCTTCCTTAAACCGGCTGAGCAGAAGAATACAGTAGTCCGTACCGATTCCGAACAGCACCGCCACTAAGAATATCTGCGTAAAGTTGGAAATGGGGAAGTTCAGCTGATCCACCAGGAAGGCAACGATGGACTGGCTGGCCAGATAGGTAATGCCCACCGTCACCAGAGGGACTAGCGGGGCAACCACAGACCGGAATACCAGAACCAGCACGAACAGGATGAAAAAAACAGTGATCAGCTCCGTACGCTGCAGGCCTTTCTCCGAGCTGATGACCACATCCTCGTCAATTAGATGCTGGCCGGTCAAATAATGCTCCACCGGAAGCTTCTCCATGGGCTTTTGCAAGGCCTCACGGATGTCCGCAGTGTCCCGGCCGTTCTGCTTCACATTCACCATGGCGATCATGGTTTTGTTGTCCTTGGCCGCCATCTGGGATTCCAGCTCCTTGCTGTCGAAGGCGGACATCATGCTGGTGATGCCCAGGCTCTGGGCGGAGGACTTCAACTGGCCCAGCGTCGCACTGATAGCTTCCTTGTCGGAGGCTGTTAAACCCGCAGCATTGTGAAACACCGCGATGATGGATAACTCATCAGGATCCTTGGTCTGATGGCGTTCCTGCATCTCGGCGGCCAATACGGAAGGATAACCCTCGGGAAGGGCGATCCCGCCTTTTTCCCGGACGAGATTGGCCATGCTGGGAGCTGTCATCAAAAGCGCCACAAGGCCGCCGATCCAAATGGCCATAAGGAGCCAACGGCTTTTCAAAATCATCTTCATGGGTGTTCTCCTCCATTGTTTACGGAAATAATGTTGCCGATTTTTTCGTAGATCCGGATAAAGGCCTCCGCTTCCTCCTCCTCCAGCTGCTGCAGATAGAATTCCACAAACTGCCGGATTTTTTCCTGAGTGGCGTGATAAACCGTTTGGCCGGCCTCCGTGGTTTGAAGATACACCACACGCCGGTCCACTTCATCGCGGATGCGGGTCACATATCCCTTG
The DNA here is from genome assembly GCA_023388055.1 of Bacillota bacterium. GTDB lineage: Bacteria > Bacillota > Bacilli > Paenibacillales > NBRC-103111 > Paenibacillus_AR. The sequence goes on from JAEWGW010000025.1 coordinate 733,138, forward strand.
GTAACCAGCCTGTCGACCATTGCGGTAACCGCGCTCCGGTTGACCCCGCAGGCCTCGGCCAGACGGGAAGCCGGACAAGGACCGTGCTTGGACAGGAAACGGACCGCAAAATACTGCTCCATGGTCATTTCCTGGACCAGCTCCGCCACAATGGAGGCAATCATCCGGGTGGCGAAGAGGTACACATCCTCGTACCGTGAAATCAGGGCATCAAGTTTTTTGGACTCCATAATCAACCTCCTAACACTCCCCGACTGGAGTCAGCTTCATTCGGGCTTGGCCATTTAATTCAACAGGTGAACTATTCACTTGGGTAATTATAAGAAAATGGCCACGCTGCTGTCAACCGAATTCCTTAAAGCTCGAGTTTGTACGCAGGGAGTGGACAATTCCGGTTCTGATTCCTTTATTGTGGCAAATAAGGCCGGGTTTCTCTCCATATAACACAAAAAAAGCCCACCTGAGGGTGGGCCGTGCATGGCGATTAGCTGGTACAGCCGGGGGTGGAGTCTGAGGAACAGCAGGCATCCCTGTGGTCCGCTTCAATGTCTTGGGAATAAAGCAGAATATTACCGCGTCTGAGCCAGCCTTGCCCGCTCCAGAAGGTCTGTCCCAGCTCGTTGTTTTCCAGCACCATGATATGGCACTTCATGATGTTTTGCCTGCCCAATGCCTCCAGAGCTGCTTGGACCAGCTGTCTGCCCGTTCCTTGCCCGCGGCAGACGGCGCTGACAGCCAGGTGATAAAGGAAGCCGCGGCGTCCGTCATGACCGGCCAGAACCGTACCCTGGACCCCGCCGGTATTATCCTCCGCCACAAAGCTTAAGCCGGGATTCCGCTCCAGGAATCGGCGGATATTGTCCTCGCTGTCAGAGGCGCTTAGTCCCATGCCGGGCGTACGGCTCCATAAGTCATACGCCAGAGGGTAGTCCTCCATAAGGAAGGGGCGGATTTTCATAACGACGGCTCCTTTTTGGTCGGCATGGTCCATGGTTAATCAATATACTCCGGCTGGTACTCGTCCTCCGGCTTGCGGATCCAGCGCTTCAGGTATCCCTGTTCATTCAAGGCTTTGATGGTGATGATCAGCACCGGCGACAGAATCAATCCCGCTACCCCGAACAGGGAGAGGGAGATGATCATAAACGCCAGCATCGTAAAGGCGGACACTCCCAGGGAGTCGCCGGTAATTTTGGGCTCCAGAATCTGTCTGACCAGCAGCACAATAGCGGTGAGGATGGAGATTTTGATGGCCAGCACCGTCTCCCCGACGATCAGCAGGTAGGCGATCCAAGGCAGGAAAAAGGTGGATATGCCCAATAGCGGCAGCACGTCGAAGAAGGCGCACAGAAGAGCCACCGAAAACGCATTTCCCACATTAAACAGCAGAAGACCGATGAACACCAGCACCCCTGAAATGGATACCAGCTTTATGGTGGACTTGATATATGTAACAATACCGCGAAGCACATTTTCCCGGAGAAACGTAAATGCTACCTTAAAGGTGCCGGGGGTATGCTCTCTGGCCATCCGCTTCCAGGTCTCAATCTCCACACTCAGGAAATAAGCCAGAATGGTGCCGATGAAGAAGTTCGCCAGAAAGCTGGTGAAGGAGGTGAACTTGCTCATCAGCCATCCTACGACAATAGTGGTGAAGGAGGAGATATATTTGGCCATGGTGGAAACATATTGCACGATCTGGTCCGCCAAGTCGGGAGGCAGATTGTCCCAGCGATGCTTGAGGTCATTGATATTCTGGTACACCTGATCCTGGAAGTTGGTGCTGAAGGTGGGAATCAGGCCCTTGATATTGTCCAGCTGGGTAATCAGAATGGCGCTGAGTCCTACCAGAATGGCCAGGATGATAATAATGAACAGCAGCAGGGAAATGGCAGTTGCCAGCGACTTCTTGACACCCTTCCGGTTCAGGGAGCGGGCCAGCGGCTCAATGGCGGCGAAAATCAGCAGGGCCCAGAATATGGGGGCACCCAGCTTATACAGATAACTGAACAGGAGCATAAACAGATATACGGTGACAATCATTAAGGCAATATCAAATGCCGTTTTATAGTATTTTTTATAAAAGGACATCATGGTCTGGCGAGTTCCCTCCCTGGTTAGTTTGGACAAGCCGGCAAACAGGTGTGTGCGGGTTAACCCTCAGCAGGTCAGGTCCACTTGGCCGCCCATAGCTTCATTTCCTTCAAGATTTGGTGCAGATCCTGACCCTTGGGGGTGAGGCGGTACTCCACCGTAACCGGTACGGTTGGGAAGGCGTGGCGCTCCAGCACACCCTGCTCCTCCAGATGCCGCAGCGTGTCCGTTAATGCCTTGGGGCTGATGCCGGAAACGGTCCGCTGCAGCTCGCCAAAACGTTTGGTCCCGCAGAACAGCTCCCGGAGCACAAGAAACGCCCATTTGCCGCCGATCACGTGCAAGGTCTTTTCAATGGAGCATTCAATCACCGACGGTTGCTTCGGAATGTAGTTGCTGGTGTTGGAGCGTGCAGCCTCGGCGAGTTTAGGTTGACACATGTAAACGGTCCTCCTTGTCCGATAAGTTGTAGGATATTTACACCTTACACAATGAAGAGAGCAGAAGCAATACTAACCGGTTCTTTCCCCAAAAAAAGGGCCCTCTCCATATGGAGAAGGCACTGGAAGGTGGTGTTTACAGACTTATGGTCTGCCCGGCCGGCTCAACCAGACAATCCCAGTCCTTAAACACCGGCTGGAAGCCGGCTTTGTACAGCATACGCCGGATATCCTCTACACTGCGGTCATCGGAAATTTCAAATTGCGGAGTGCCTTCTCCGGTATGGCCGCCCACCTCCGTAGAGACGCCCGCCGACATTTTGGTAATGCCCAGATGAACCAGATGATCCCGCAGCTCCCCGCTTTCACGGGTGGAGAGGGTGATCCCGGCCCGGGGCATAAACAGGCGGTAGGCCAGCAGGATCTGAACCAGATTCCGGTCCGAAACAAGAGACTGGGGATCGTATTCCCCCAGATACGGACGGAACCGGGGGGCGGACAGGCTGATTTCGCAATCCCGGTACTTGTCCTGCAGATAACGGGCGTGCATGCAGGTTTGGAAGGCCTCCCGCCGCCACTCGTACATCCCCAGCAGCGCCCCGATATTCACATTGCGGAAGCCGGCCTGACATGCCCGCTCCGGCGCCTCCAGACGGTTGCGGTACACCCGCTTGGGGCCCTTGATGTGGATTTGACTGTAGGTATCCCGGTGGTACACCTCCTGGTACAAGGTGAGCCCGTCCGCACCCGCCTCCACCAGCTGGCGGTATTCCTCGGTGCGGAGGGGGAAGATTTCGATGCTTACGGACGGGAAGAACTCCCGCAGAACCTGGACACAATCCACCAGATAATCCATCGGCGTCGCCGGGCGGGATTCACCGGTCAGCATAAGCACATGCTTGAGGCCTGTGGCGGCGATGGTTTGGGCTTCCTTGCGCAGCTGGTCCATGGACAGCCGTTTGCGGGGGAATTCAAAGTCGGCGCTAAAGCTGCAATACGTGCACTTGTTGATGCAGAAGTCGGACACATACATCGGGGTAAACAGCTGCATGGCATACCCGAAGTGGGTACGGGTCAGCCGTTGGGCCTTCTGTGCCATAACCTCCAGGAAAGGCTCGGCGGCAGGAGAGAGAAGCGCCAGAAGATCCCGCTCCTCCAGCCGGTCCCGGGATAAGGCGCGGCGTACATCGTGCGGGCCAAGCTCTTTCCACAGGTCTTCGTAGGGGTAATGCTCAAGCCGTTCCAGTATAGGGCCACAGCTCATGGCCGTCACCTCCTTGAATAATTGGTGGGGTGAGCCGTCAGGCTCCCAGGAATCCGGTGAGGGGCGAGGAGGCGGATGCCGCTTCCGTTACTGGACCCAGTCCGGACAGATAAGCCTGGCGCCCGGCCCGGACGGCATCGCGGAAGGCCGCCGCCATCCCCATGGGATCGCGGGCGGTAGCAATGGCCGTGTTAAGCAGGACCGCAGAGGCGCCCATCTCCATGGCTTCCGCTGCTTCGGAGGGTCTGCCGATGCCGGCATCCACAATAACGGGAATGTCCATTTCCTCGATCAGGATGCCGATGAGCTCCTTGGTCCGGAGCCCTCTGTTGGTCCCAATGGGAGAGCCCAGGGGCATGACGGCAGCTGCTCCGGCGTCGCGCATCCTTACGGCGGCGGACAGATCGGGGCTCATATACGGCAGCACCACAAAACCCTCCTCCGCCAGAATTTCCGTTGCGCGCACCGTCTCCGCATTGTCAGGCAGCAGATGCTTCTGGTCCTTGATTACTTCAATCTTGACCCAGTTGCCCATTCCCGCTGCCTTGGCCAGACGGGCGATGCGTACTGCCTCCTCTGCGGTGCGGGCGCCGGAGGTATTCGGCAAGAGCACCATCTCCTTGGGAATATGGGTGAGGATATTCTCTTCCGTCGAGGAGGGATCAACCCGCCTCAGGGCAACGGTAATCACCTGGGCGCCGGAATTGGCGACCACCTCGGGAATCAGGGCATTCCTGCTGTATTTGCCGGTGCCGATAAACAAACGGCTGGACAGGGCTTGGCCCCCGATATGAAACAAATCCTCCATGAATAAAAACCTCCTTATAATGGGTGGAAAAGGACAGGGCGGAAAGGACAGAGCGGAAAGGGAGCGGTGTTATCCGCCGCCCACAACATGAACCATTTCGATGCAGTCGCCTTCGGTCAAAGCAGTGCCGTCATACTGCCGGCTGTTCAACACGGTGCCATTCAGCTCCACAATCACCATCGCCCGCCGCCATTCCGGCAAGGCCAGCAAGTCGGCCATACTGGAGCAATGATCGGGAGTGTGGAAGGGTTGGCCGTTAATCATCAGCTTCATGTGGGATCACCTCCTTTAGAGCTGCTTCGCGGTAGTCCCGGGCAGCCTGGGCGGGATCGGCGGCGGCTCCGATGCCGGAGAGCACCGCATAACCGGCCGCCCCGGTGCGCAGCACCCCGGGAACATGGGCAGGCTGGATTCCGCCCAAGGCAATGACGGGGCGGTTCCCCGCCAGCCGGACGGCCTCCTCCAGTAATTGGAGGCCCCGGGGTGGGATTCCCGGTTTGCTGGCGGAAGCATACACATGGCCAAATAGCACATAGTCGGCACCTTCTGTGAAAGCCTCCCCCGCCTCCTGAGGAGTATGCACCGACACCCCCACCAGCAGATGGGGCCACCGGTTTTTGACTGTGGAGGGCCTTAGGCTGTGCCATGCCAGCTGCACTCCGCAGGCTCCCACAGCAAGCGCCACATCCACCCGGTCGTTGATCATAAGCTTGCCCGGGGGCACACCTTCCTGCAGGAGACGTTGGGCCCAGGCCTCCATTTCGCGGGCGGAGGCGGCCTTATTCCGCAGGTGGATGTAATCCACCCACGGGGCAGCCATGGCGGCCGCATGGAGGGAGGCGCCGAAGTTATCGCCTCCCGTGATCATATGCAGCTTAGGGGAAATCATTGGCATCGCCGCCTTTCGTTTGGGACACGGTCTAGTGAAAATAAAAAAACTGTCCCCTGGATAAGGGACAGTTTGGAATCGGTGGAATCGGCTTGCCGTTGGCGGGGGCGGTGTGGATGATCCTGGCCGGATATCTTGCTGCCGCAGTCGCGTCGTCGGGTGTAGCCCAATCTCGTTCCCACTTCCCTACGCTGGAATTGCCCAGATCAGGTTCAAAGGGTCCGGATCATCATCCGTCTCAGCCTTGCGGCCCCCCTAGTGCGAATAGCGTTATGAACTTTTGCTGCACCCATCATAACACAAGCCAGGGCAGGTGGGAAGGGGAACCGGGCAACTCCAGTTGCTTCAAAAAAGCATTATCATATACAATGGGGGATGTACAAGCGGATTGCAAAGAAGGAGATGTGGAAGATGAATTGTAAAATTTCCCGCAACGCGGCCAAAAAGATTCTCGAGGAATTGGAGAAGGAAGAAAATAAAGAGCTGAAGCTGAGGGTGTTCGTCACTCATAAGCACGGGGATCATGCCCACTACGGCATGGATCTGGATACACCTAAGGAAAACGATGCGGTCATTGAGACCGATAAGGGATTTACAGTGCTTCTGGATAAAAGTGAGCCCCTTCTGGACGGGATCCGCGTCGATTATTTCTACGTGCCCCAGGAAGGCTTCGCCATTACCAATCCTTCTAAAGGAAACACCGGGGATCACTAATGTCCAAGAACAACATCCAAATCTGCGACAAATGCAAGCATACCCGGGTCAAAACCCTTCTTCCCAAGCTGCAGAAGCTGTCGCCGGACGCGGATATTAAGGTGGGCTGCAAATCCTATTGCGGCCCCTGCTCCCGCAGCGCCTTTATATTCGTCAACGGGCGGTATGTGACCGGTTCAACCGAGGATGAAGCCGTCGAGAAGGCCAAGAAATTTATTAAATAGTACAAATACTCCAGAACAGAACACACCAGAAGCGAAACACACCAGAAGCGAAGCACACCAGAAGTGAAACACACACCCAAAAAGTCTTTGTCACCCGCCCAACAGGCGCGGCTGGCAGGGGCTTTTTTATCTATCGGAAGAATGGGCGGGAGCCAAACCGGATGTCTGGTTCGGAAGGCGCGCAGCGTTTTCTGATGGCAATCGACGGCGATAGGCTGAGTTCAGCGGCATTTCCCTGGCCCAGCAGCCGCCTTGCGTTAACGGAACTGTACGACGCTTAGAGGCTGGAATCCGGTGACTTGGCGCTCTAACGGAACTATGAGGCTCTTAGGGGCAGGAATCCGTCGCTTTGGTGCGCTAACGGAACTGAGAGACTCTTAGCTGGCTTGGCGGGGCCGAATGAGGGGGAAAATGTGCGCTAAGAGGCGTAGAGTTCCGTTAAAAATCAAATTGGACCCTTTTCAGCGGCTAAGAGCTTCTGAGTTCCGTTAGCGGTTGGAGGGGGTGGGGGCAAGGCGTTAGTGTTTGATGGGGGGCTGGTTAGGACGGCCGAGCAAGGGCTTCAACGGTAATCGGCAGCATTCAGAGTCAATCAGGGTGAACCACCGTGGATCGGCAGCAATCGGCGCCAATCCGTCTCCTTGATGTGCGCAGCTGGATTTTTTGAGCCTGCGGACATCTTTTTATTGACACGGGAGAGTGATAGGCATTATCATTTGATTTGTTTAAATGATAATAATTATCAACTATAGAATTGTGGAGCGGAGGTAGGCGATTCATGCAATCCATCGAGCTGTCTACGTACGAGACGATGTTTGGCGTGACGGACAGACGTGCGGACAAGCCGTTCTTCATGCTGGAGCTGGCAGGTCTGGCATCCACGGTAGGGGCTGAGGAGTTTGTGGAGGTTTATGGCCCCCGGATCAAAGCGAAAAGCCCGGATGTGTGCGCTACCTATTTTGCCTCGTGGCTTGGCCGGTTGGGGGCGGCCATGGCCTATGCCATGTGGCATGACCGTCAGGATCTGCGGCTGACGCCAGAAGGTGTGTTTCTCCAGATGGAGGAAGCCGCCTACGGGGCATCCATGTCGTTCCGGCTGGTTTGTCCAGACCCTGTAGCACTCTCCGCCGAAGCGGATGAGGAGCAGATGCTGCAAGGGCTTGCCGCTTTTTATCGCCAAAACCTCCGCCCTGTGGTAGATGCCGTTGCGGCTGCGGGAGGGGTATCGCCTGGCGCCATCTGGGCCTTGATGGGCTCTGGGCTCCATTACATTCTGGACAAGTGGCGTTCCGAGGAGACAGACCCGGTGCTGCAGGCCAGACTGGAGACGGTTGCGGATATTCTCATCAACCGGCTGCCGCCGGAGGTGTTCGGGCGCCCAAGCAACCCGTTCCAAATTAAATTCCGGCTGACCCGCAATCTCAAGGGGGATGGCCAAGTCAGGCTGAAGGCCTCCTGCTGTCTCGCCTACAAGACCGATACAGGACACGGCTATTGCTTTGCCTGTCCGAAAATTAGTGAAGAGGAGCGGGAGAAGAGACGTGCTGCCGCTGCCAATCATGCATAACTAACCACTCATGCTGCAGTTTACTGCCGTGCTGAAGTACGGGGTTACATATAAAGGGAGGAATCATTCATGTCTATTTTACTGAAAAAACAAGGGATGCTGCTGTCGGCAATATTGTCGTTTGCGCTTCTGGCAGCCTGCGGCACATCCAACAACGCTTCACCGGAGCAAACGGGCTCTGCCTCCGGGCAATCTCCGTCTCCGGCTGCCTCTGCTGCCGCACCTGCCACCAAAACCGTCACACACGCCATGGGCAGCACGGATATCACCGGCACACCCAAGCGCATTGTGGTGCTGGAATGGACCTATGCGGAGGATTTGATCGCGCTGGGCATCCAGCCTGTAGGCGCAGCGGATACGGCGGGGTACAAGAAGTGGATTACCTCCAATGCAGCGTTGGGTAGTGAGGTTGTGGATGTGGGCACCCGTCAGGAACCGAACCTGGAGTCTATCGCCGCATTAAAGCCCGATCTGATCATCGCGGCTCAATTCCGGGTCACAGGAAGCTACGACAAGCTGAAGCAGATCGCGCCTACATTGGCATTTAATTCCTACCCGGCGGAAGGAACCATGGACCAATACACGGAGATGGAGAATACCTTCAAAACCATCGCCGATTTGACGGGCAAATCCTCGGAGGCGGAAAAGGTGCTGCAGGGCCTCAACCAGGCGTATGACGCCGCCAAAACCAAGCTGAAGGCCGCCGGCAAGGAAGGGCGGGAGTTTGCCCTGGCCCAAGCCTATTCCAATCAAAATGCAGCGGTGCTGCGGATTTTTACGGATAATTCCACGGCGGTGAAAATTCTGGAGCGTATCGGGCTGAAAAATGCCTACCATGCGCCGAAGTTCGAAATGTACGGGTACACGCAAACCTCTGTTGAAGCGCTGCTGCCGCTGGAGAAGGCGGATTTCCTGTACGTGGTGCAGAAGGAGGACAACGTCTTCGAGAAGCAGCTGAAGGACAATGCGGCGTGGAAGGGATTATCCTTCGTCAAGGAAAACCGGACCTATGGCCTCGACCCGGCTACCTGGCTGTTTGGCGGTCCCCTGTCCGCCAAGGCGTTTGTTGAACAGACTGCGGATCTGTTGGCCAAATGATGGAGCGGAGCCCATCCTTCCGCAGACCGGCGGCGGTTATTGCCGCCGGTTTTTTGCTGCTGGCGGCCTGCATGCTCGCCGGACTGGGCCAGGGCCAGGCCGGCATCGGCTTCAGCCAGGCCATAAGGGCTTTGCTCCACACCGCCGAAGGGGGCGTGGCGGAGGGGCTGGTCCGCGGCGTGCGTCTGCCGCGGGCAGTAATAGGCGCGCTGGCAGGCAGTGCCCTGGCGGTGGCCGGGGTGCTGCTGCAGACGGTGACGCGCAATGCGCTGGCTTCCGCCGGCACCATGGGAATCAATGCCGGCGCGTTTTTTGTGGTGGTGGCGGGAACGGTATTTTTTCCGTCGATGGCGCAGCTGGCGCCCCTTCCTCTGGCGTTCGCCGGAGGCTGCATGGCGGCGGTGCTCTCGTATCTTCTGGCCGGGGGCAGGAAAAGCACCCCAGTCCGGATGGCGCTATCCGGCATGATCGTCACGCTGGTGATCTCCTCCTTCACGGGTATGCTCCAGCTGCTGTTCGAGAATGAAACCGGCGGCCTGTTTGTGTGGGGCTCCGGTCTGCTCCAGCAAAATGACTGGAGCGGCGTCCGGTACGCCTGGTCCTGGATTGTGGCGGGACTGCTGGCGGCGTGGATATGCTCCCGAAAGCTGGATGTGATGAATCTGGGGGAAGAAACCGCCCGTTCCTTGGGCCAGCATGTGGGACTGGTGCGCGGTGCGGCTTTGGCCTTGGCCGTGCTGCTGGCGGCTGTCACAGTCAGTGTGGTGGGGCCTATCGGCTTCATCGGCCTCATGGCGCCGCATTTGGTCCGGCTCCTGGGGCTGAAGCGGCATGGTCTCCTGCTGCCTGCCGCGGCCGTATGGGGAGCGACCCTACTCACAGCCGCGGATCTGGTGTCCCGTTTGTTTATCAGCACTTTGGGCGAGCTTCCTGCGGGGGCAGTTACGGCGGCGCTGGGGGCGCCCTGCCTGATCGCCCTGGCTCTCAGGGAAACCCGGGGCAAGGGCGCTGCCGAAGGGCAGGCAGGCATAAGCGCCGGCGGTGCCAGATGGCAACTGCCCCTTGCCGCCTGGCTGGCGGGCAAGGCATCGCGCAGGGAGGAGGCGCTCCACCCGGGCGGAGCCTACATACTCCGCTCCCGGCTGGAAGCGGCCTATTCCTTCCGCCTCTGGGTGCTGCTGGCGGCGCTGCTGCTGGCGGCCTCCCTGGTGGCCGGGATCGTATTCGGCGCCGTCCGGGTTCCACCCGCAGAGGTGCTGCAGGTACTGGGCGGGAGCGGGGGCGGGGAGAGCCTGTCCCGCCACATTGTGCTCCAGCTGCGGCTGCCCCGCGAGCTGGCAGCGGCAGCGGCGGGTGCGCTCCTGGCCGCCTCGGGAGCTCTGCTCCAAGGCGCCGTGCGCAACCCGCTGGCCGACCCGTCCGTGGTCGGCATCACCTCGGGAGCAGGCGCCGGGGCGCTCCTGCTCCTCACGCTGTGGCCGGCGGCAGCCGGGGCGGCGCTGCCGCTGGCATCCGCGGCCGGAGCCTTCGCCGCGGCGGCTCTCGTCTGCGGCTTCGCGTACCGGAGCGGCCTGGCGCCCACCGTGCTGACACTGGTGGGTATCGCCGTCTCCGCCGCAGGCGCAGCGCTGGTGCAGCTTTTGGTCATCCGCTCCGCTATGGGAGCGGCTCCGGCCTTGGCCTGGCTGGCGGGCAGCACCTACGCCCGGGGCTGGGATGCCTTCGCCGGGCTGGGCGCGGGCGCCGCTCTGATCCTGCCGGCGGCCTGGCTGTTGGGCCGCCGCTGGGACCTGCTGGCCTTCGGCGACTCCGTCGCAACAGGCCTCGGCCTCAAGCTGCGCCAGACGCGGCTGCTGGCCGCGGCGCTGGGGGTAGCAGCTGCCGCGGTGGCGGTGGCCTATGTAGGCACCGTCGGCTTCATCGGCCTGCTGGCCCCCCATGCCGCCCGGCTGGCCGCGGGGCAGAACCAGCGTCGGCTGCTTGTGCTGGCGCCCCTCCTAGGCGCCGTGTTCCTGGTCCTCGCCGACCTCATCGGCAAAACCATAATCGCCCCGAAGGAAATTCCCTCGGGGCTGGTCACAGCGCTGGTCGGCACGCCGTATCTTCTGTTCCTGCTATGGAAAAGCGCCGGCACAAGGCGCGGCGCTTAGCTCCTTTTACACATAACAATGCTCTTCCTCATCCTCATGGTGCGGCTCGATATGGACATGGGCATTAAAGATCCGGTGCTCCTCCAGCATCCTCCGCTCTATTTCATCGGAGATATCATGGCTTTGAGCTACGCTTAATTGGGGGTTCACCAGCACCACCATATCCACCATCACGTTGCTGCCGAGGAACCGGGCTTTGATATCCTTGATATCCAGCACCCCCGGTGTGGAGGCGGCGGTCTGGCGGTAGGAGTCCAGCTCGTTCTCATCGAAGCCGTCTGTCAGGTTATAGGCGGCCGTTTTGAAAATCTCCACAGCCGTTTTGGCAATCATCACGCCGACCACCAGGGCCGCTACCGGGTCCAGCCACGGCAGTCCCAGATGGGAGCCGGCTACACCCACCACAACCCCCAAGCTGACCATAGCATCCGACAGATTGTCCTTGGCTGCTGCCATCAACGACTCGCTGCCCGACCGGGCGGCGAGCTTTTTGTTGTATGAATAAACGCCGTACATCACGGCGGCTGAGGCCAATGCGGTCCAGGAGGCCCAAATATCCGGGGTTTCGTAAGTGCCTGCCATCAGATTCTGTCCGGCCTGCACCAAAACCTGCAAGGCCACAGTAATCATAATGAAGGAGGCAACCAGTGAGCTGATGGATTCCGCCCGGAAGTGGCCGTATGTATGATCCTGATCCGGGGGCTTGCGGGAAATCTTCAGACCGATCAGCACAGCCAGCGACAGGATGATGTCGGTGGCATTGTTGAAGCCATCCGCCGTCAGCGCCTTGGACCCGCTCCAATATCCGATAGCCGTTTTGATGACGGACAGCATGATATAGGCGACTATGCTGACCCACGCGCCCTTTTCACTTTCTTTTAGCTTTTCATAGGTTTCCAAAACTGTGACCTCCAAGCTGAACAATGGAATGCTTTAATCTTACCCGACCAAACTCGTGTGGGTCTAGAGAAACAGTGTTTCCCCCATCGTGAAAGTGTGCACATGGGCAAAACGTTTTTCGTACGGAAACTTCATAGTAATAATCTGGAAGCGGCTGTTGTATACTAGGATCAGTAGATTTAGAGACTTCGCGATCCTATGGAGGTAACCCACGTGAACATCCAGCTCTCCGGAAAACGGCCGCAATTGAAGCTTCCCAGCTACCCGGCCTACACGGTTTTTTTGGGCGGAATTGCTATTCTATCATTTTTGATGACGGTTTGGCTAGGGTGGATATTAATGTCCAAGCCGGACGGGCTGACAGCCAGAGGCTACCGGAAGCTGCATGCGGATAACGGGGTTGTTCTTCATGCGGTCAGGGCTTCCCCGGAGAAAATCGGGCTCAAGGCTATCCAAACCAATGTGACAGAGGATCCGGCGGACGGAATAAACGGGGGCTTCTTCTGGGAGGAGCAACTGCTGAGCATTGCCGTGACCAATGACCGGCCTGTCAAAGGAGCACCGGGGGATTACGGCTCCGGCTGGTATAACATTGATCGTCCCCGCGGGACACTGGTGTGGGACGGGGTGACCGGAGGGTTGTCCGTCCAGGTGACGGACCGGGCGGAGGAGCTTGTGGTAACCAACCGCTCCCGGTATTGGGCGCAGGGAGGCGTCAGTATGGGCTTGCATAATGAGAAGCTTTGGCAGGAGCAGGCGCTTCTGGAGGAATTCCCGGTGATGGACGAAAAAAGGCTGCGTTCGGCCATCGTCTATGATAAGGACCGGCAGGTCTGGCTTCTGTTATCGGACGGTCTGTGCACGGGGCCGGATTTCCGCACCGCCATCAAGCAAACCGTGGCTCCCGGGAAGCTGGACGACGGGATTTTTCTGGACGGGGACGGCTCCTCACAGCTGAAGCTGGGGCAGTTCAAGCTGCCCGGCGACAGGAGAACGGTCTACCAGATGATTACGCTTCCCAACGGGTAAAGGAAAAAAAGGGATAGGCAAGCCGCTCCGGTTCCGGTATAATGGGCAGAAAATTGTATTTGACCAAATTGCAATCCTGCAACCGGGAAGGACCTGTAACCATGCCGCAGCCAGCTTCTACTCCGTCATATTTTAAGCGCAGGCTCCATGCCGCGCGAGCGTTTGGCAAGGAACATCATCCGATTGTGCATTCCATATTGCTGGGCACTATTCTGGCCCGGGCGGGCTCCTCCATGAGTCTGCCTTTTCTTGCTCTTTATCTGGCTAAAAATACGGATATGAATCCCGTTATGATCGGCTTCGTCAGCGGGGCAGGGGCTTTGGCTGGTATGGTGGGCGGTTTCTTCGGCGGCGCCTTGTCCGATGCCTTCGGCCGCAAGCGGGTGATGATGGGGGCCCTGTATCTCTGGGGGGCGGTGTTCATCGGCTTCGGACTGGCGACGGCCACCTGGATGTTCCTGGCTCTTAATCTCTTAAACGGCCTGTGCCGCTCCTTCTATGAGCCGGTCTCCCAGGCGCTGATGGCTGACCTGACGCCGCGGGAGAAACGCTTCCGGGTTTTCTCCCTGCGGTACCTGTGCATCAATATCGGGGTGTCTGTCGGACCGCTCCTGGGCGCGTTGTTCGGGATGATGTCCGGCCGTCTGCCTTTTATCATTACCGGCAGCATCTATCTGTTCTATGCCATTGTGCTGTATGCTCTTCTCCGGCGCTTCGGCATCCGGGATATTGAAGGGGATAAGAAGGAGCAGGTGTCCATAGGCTCGGCCTGGCGGGTCATCCGCAAGGATACGGTGTTCCGCTGGTATCTGGCCGGGGGTGTGATGGGTGGCATCAGCTATTCCCAAATGGGCGTCACCCTGTCCCAGTATATCGAGCTGAAGGGGCTGAACGAAGGGGTTAATCTGTTCGCCGTGCTGATGAGCATTAACGCCATTGTGGTGGTGCTGCTGCAGGTGCCTTTATCCCGCTGGATGGAAAAGCATAAGCCTATCGTTTCCATTGCCTTGGGAAGCGGCATGTATGTGCTTGGCAACCTGGGGTATGCCGCGGCGGACGGCTGGGTCCTCTTCGTAGCCGCTATGATCGTCTTTACCCTGGGGGAAATCCTGACCTTCCCCTCCACCAATCTGCTGATTGACGGCCTTGCCCCCGAAGGGCTCCGGGGAACCTATTACGGCGCCCAGTCCTTTAATAATCTGGGGCATTTCCTGGGCCCGTTTATTGGCGGCTGGATGCTGGCTGCCTGGAACGGTACCGTGCTGTTTACGCTGATGGCGGCTGTCCCTGTTTTCGGCGCAGGCTTTTATTCTTACGGCCAAAAGATATTTCAACGAAAAAAAATGTTTACAAATTTGTAAATACGGTCACAAACGTTCGATTTTGTGGTACGCTTGCTTTTGGAGACGCATTTTGGTTTACCTGCTTGAAGGATTAGGAGGAACAGAACGTGGCAAAGCGCATTAAAGGCATTTTCCGTAAGCTGCTTCAACAGCCCTGTATTCCGTTTTAAAGAAGGATTTATTAACCGACACATAATGACGGCACAAGCTAAAACAGGCCTTTCCCGAAGAAGGGCTTTTTTTGTTGGCCGGAGAAGCCGGTTTATGCCGGGAGGGCATGCGCATGTTTTTCTTCAGCAAGTTTTTTTGGCAGATGGTCCGGATGAAAAGCGGTCATGTTATCGCATTCGGCGGCATCTTTATACTGGTCAGCTCCTTTCTGGCCTATTGGCTGGAACCGGATACATTCGGCAATCCGTTTAATGGCTTTTGGTGGGTGATGACGACAGTTACCACCGTAGGCTACGGGGATTTTTATCCGCATACCGTCCCGGGAAAATGTCTGGGTGTGGTGCTGTACGTATTTGGGATTGGCTTGATCTCCATTGCCATCAGCAAGGTGGTGGACAAGCTCTTTATCTATCAGCGGAAGAAGGAGGAGGGCAAATTGAAGTATACCGGCCGGGGGCATTTTGTCATCATTGACTGGAACAGGCAGGCGGAGCATACCATCGAGGAAATTTTCAGAACCGACCCCGCCGCGGAGGTGGTGCTGATTGCGCAGCTGCCCAAAACACCCTCCTCCCACCCGCAGGTTCATTACATAAAGGGAAATCCGGTCCGCGAGGAAACGCTGGAGATGGCGAATCTGGGAGAGGCGCGGGCTGTTTTTATTTTTTCGGATGATACCATGGGCCAAGGACCCGGTGCGCAGATTATCACCGATCCGGCCTTTATTGACGGCAAAACGCTGCTGGTGGCTACCGCCATTGAGCGGAATTACGCCCATGTCTATTCCATCGCCGAAATCCGGGACCGGCATAATCTGGGCAGCTTCAAGCATGTGAAAATCGATGATTTTGTATTCGGCAACGAAACGATTTCCCATATGGCCGTCCGCTCCGCCTTTAATCCGGGGACAACCTCGATTTTTAACCAGCTTCTGACCCGGGATGACGGGGAAGACCTGTATGAGGTGTGCAAAAAAGCCCATTGGCTGACCTTCCGCCATGCCTTCGAGGATCTGCTTAACCAAGGAGCCACGCTGATATCCGACGGTGTCCATCTCAATATCAACCAGCGTCTGAATGAGCCGATCCCAGAGGGATCGCGGCTGTTTGTCATATGTACCGCTGAGGTATACGAAAAGGTGAAAAACGGTTAGGCCGTGTCTGTAAACACGGCCAAGGGGTGTAAACAAACCCGCTTAAGTTTGTTTACACCCCCTAATTCCGCTGCTATTGCATATTGGCTGTGAACAGGCGTTTCCTCTTAGGGTGTGTCTTCAAACTCTGAGGGAAGCGTCTATTCTTTCTTTTCCAAGGCGGCCTTCAGAGCGTCCGCCAGGCCGCTGTTCAAGCTGACGTTGTCGCTGTACTGCTCCACTGCCTGTTTGTTGGCTCTGGCTGCGCCCTTCCGTCCGCCCTTGGGACCGCCACCGCCACCGCCTGCGCCGGAATCCTCCAGCTTCTCCACCACATTGCAGCGGCGGCATTGGAAGAACTTGCCGGCTTTGCCCTCCCGCAGCTCCATTTTCTTGTGGCATTGGGGACAGCGGTGGTTGGTGAGCTGAGGCTCGCCGGCACGGCGGTAGCCGCATTCCCGGTCGCTGCAGACCAGCATCAGCCCGCGTTTGCCTTTGATTTCCTGCAGCAGCTTGCCGCAGTCAGGGCATTTGCTGGTGGTGAGGTTGTGGGGCTTGTATTCGGTAGAGCTGGCCACCACCTGGCCCACCAGCTGCGCCGCTTGTTTGCGGATGGAGGCCAGGAACTGCTCCATGCTGCCCTTGCCCAAGGCGATCCGCTCCAGCTCTTCCTCCCAGCGGGCGGTAAGCTCGGGGGATCGCAGCTCCGGCGACGCCAGCTCGATGAGCTGCTTGCCCTTGCCCGTCGGCTGCAGGGCATTGCCCTGGCGCTCGATGGTATCGGTTTTCACCAGCTTCTCGATAATATCCGCCCGGGTGGCAGGTGTGCCCAGCTTGTGCTTCTCCATAGCGGTGAGCAGGGAGGCTTCGGTGTACCGGGCCGGCGGTTTGGTCTGTCGGGACAGCTCCTTGACCTGCTTCAATGGCAGGGAATCCCCTTCCTTCAGCTCAGGCAGACGCTGCTGGGCCAGGGTATCCTCTACACTGTTCTCTTCCTCGTCGGGATCCGCTGTGTCCGTCAGCCCGTAAGCTTCCTTCCAGCCCTGCTCCTTCATGATGGCTCCCGTGGCATAACATTTCTCTCCTGCCAGCTCCACGATTACGTTAGCCTGCTGGAACACGCAGGGGCGCAGGAACAACGCCAGGAAACGGCGTACGATAAGATCATAGAGCTTGCGCTCCTCATTGGAGAGGGCGGAGAGATTATTGAATTGCTCCGTCGGGATGATGGCATGGTGGTCCGTCACCTTGCTGTCATCCACGAAGCGTTTGGTGACGGCCAGCGGCGCCTTGAGAATCTGCCGCGCCAAAGCCGCATACGGGCCAACGGCCACGCTTTGCAGCCTGCCCTTCAGCGTGGGCACCATATCCTGGGTCAGATGCCGGGAGTCCGTCCGGGGATAGGTCACCAGCTTATGCTGCTCATACAAACGCTGCAGCAGGGAGGAGGTTTGTTTGGCGGAGAAGCCGTACCGTTTGTTGGCGTCCCGCTGGAGCTCCGTCAGGTCGTAAGCCAAGGGCTGGGGGATGCTTTTGTCGGCCCGCTTCACCTGCAGGACACGGGCTGTTTTGGCTGCCGACATCCGCCGTACCAGATCCTGGGCGTCCTCGCGCTTCCAGAGCCGCGCCTCGCCGCTTTTGTCCGCGCGCCACTGCGCCTGGAAGCTGCCGAAATCCGCCTGAACCAGCCAATAGTCCACCGGCCGGAAGGCGCGGATTTCCTTGTCCCGCTCCGACATCAGCTGCAGCGACGGGGTTTGCACCCGGCCCGCCGCCAATTGGGCGCTGTACTTGCTGGTCAGCGCACGGGTCACATTGAGGCCGATGAGCCAATCGGCCTCTGCCCGGCAGACGGCGGATTGGAACAGCCGGTCATAGTCCTGCCCGGGCTTCAGCCGGGCAAAACCCTCCCGGATGGCCTGATCCGTCTGCGAGGAGATCCACAGGCGCTTGAAGGGTTTCCGCCAGCGCACCAGCTCCATAATCCAGCGGGCTACAAGCTCGCCTTCCCGGCCTGCATCGGTAGCGATAACCAGCTCCGACAGGTCGGGACGTTTGCACAGCTGCTCGATGGCCCGGAATTGATGGGAGCTTTCCTTGATCACCTTCAGCCGCATCTTGGGAGGGATGATCGGAAGATCCTCCAGGTTCCAGGTTTTATACTTGGGATCATAATCCTCCGGCTCCGCCAGCTCCACCAGATGCCCCAACGCCCAGGTGACTACATATTTAGGGCCTTCCATATGGCTTTTATGCTTCTGCCCGGCGCCCAGCACACGGGCCAATTCCCTGGCGACACTGGGTTTTTCGGCCAATACCAAGGTTTTCATTTACGACTCCTCCTTCCGGCTGCGGGGAGGCAGAGGGCCCAGATACTGATGCAGCGCGCATTCGATCCGGCCGTTGAACAGCTTGCGTTTTTTGCCGGCGGGACGTCCGAAATAATGGTCCATTTGTTTGCTGGGGGACAGCACAAAGGACGACCAGCTGGGATTGCCCGCTGTCAGAGCGCCCAGCTGCCGCAGGGCCCGCTGGATCTCCTCGGGATCGCCGATCCGTTCGCCGTAAGGCGGATTGGTGATGACACAGCCGTAATCCCCCGTGAGTCTGACCTTGGCCACAGGCAGAGTGGCCAGCTGGATTTCGCCGGTAAGGCCGGCTGCCTTCACAGAGGCTTCGGCTACGGCGATAGCGTCCGGATCGATATCGCTGCCGCTAATCTGCAGTGGAATATCGTCACGCACGGAATCGATGGCTTCGTTGCGGGCGTCCTCCCACAGCTGGGCCCCGATAACCGGCCAGGTTTCCGAGGGGAAGCTCCGGCGCAGGCCGGGAGCCAGGTTCCAGCCGATCATGGCGGCTTCTACGGGAATGGTGCCCGAGCCGCAGAAGGGATCATAGAGAGGGCGGTCCGGCGTCCAGCGGCTCAGGAGAATCAAGGCGGAGGCCAGAGTTTCCTTCAGCGGCGCCTCGGTCACAAGCTTGCGGTAGCCGCGTTTATGCAGGCTGGGGCCGGTGGTGTCCAGCGTCAGGGTGGCGATGTCGTTAAGCAGAGACACCTCCGCCACATATCTGCCGCCATCCTCGGGAAACCATTCCCGGTGGTAACGCTCCTTCATTTTTTCCACCATGGCCTTCTTCACGATGCCCTGGCAGGCCGGCACACTGGACAGCTGGGACTTGTGGGAACGTCCCTGGGCAGGGAATTCCCCGTCCTCCGGAATCCATTGATCCCAGGGCAAAGCCTTGGTGCCCTCGAACAGCTCGTCGAAGGTGGTAGCCTTAAATTCTCCCATCTTGATGAGCACCCGGTCAGCGGTGCGCAGCCATAGATTGGTCCGGCAGATGGCTAATTCATCTCCGGTGAAGGTGACACGGCCGTTTTCGGTCATTTGATCCTCATAACCCAAGAGCTTCAGCTCCCGGGCGACAACAGCCTCCAGACCCATAGGGCAGGTGGCGATTAATTGCAGCTTTGGCATTGTAGAGACTCCTCATTTCAGATAAAGCGGACAGACGCTTCCGTTGCTTCGGGCGCGGCATGTCCGTATAATACCTTTTAGTATAGGCGATAACGGCTTGAATGCCAAACCGCCCTCCGGAAGGCAGGCATAACTAAAGATGATGACCCAAGAAGAAGAATATATTGAATCCCTGTATCCGCCAGACCCCCAACTGGAGCATGTGAAGGAATCCCTCCGTGAGCTGGGGGTGCATGACATATCGGTGGCACCCGGCTACGGGCGGCTCTTAACCCTCCTGGTCCGGCTGAGCGGAGCCAAGGCTGCCCTGGAAATCGGCGCTTTGGGCGGTTACAGCGGAATATGTATCGCAAGAGGGTTGGCGGAGGGAGGGAGTCTCTGCTCTCTGGAGCTGGAGCCGGAATTTGCCCGTTTGGCCCAGCGGAACCTGGATTTTGCCGGACTGGGAGAGAAGGCGGAGTTCTGGACAGGGGAAGCGCTGGACCGGATGAAGGAGCTGTTGGCGGAGGGAAGACGGTTCGACTTTATCTTTATTGATGCAGACAAAGGTAATTATCCGGATTATCTGGAGCTGGCGGTTGCCTTGAGCAACCCCGGCGGCCTGATCGCTGCGGACAATCTGTTCCTCCGGGGCAAAACCTTCAAGGAAACCAGCCAGGGCCGCTCGGCCACCCGGGTCCGTCTGTTCAACCGGCTGATTGCAAACGACTCCCGGCTGGAGAGTGGTGTACTCCCGGCCTTCGACGGCTTCGCTATCGCCCGGGTGAAGTGAGTTCCAGTTGGCAATAAGGAAGAAACCGCCGCATGCAGGCGGTTTTTTACTTATTTAGGTAAAAAATGGGTTGACAGCTATTGCGTTTAGTGATGTACTTATATTACAGTAAACGTAATAGTAAAGAGGGTGATTTCCATTCGAGACCATATTAAAGGCGGCGCGTTGACTGAAACCACCTTTCTGGTGTTATTGGCGGTTTATAAACCGAATCACGGTTACGGAATGATGCAATTTATTGAACAGGCAACCCATGGGCGTGTTATTTTGGGAGCGGGCACGTTGTACGGGGCTATTCAGACTTTGGTTGCGAAAAATTGGATCACGCCCGTCGGCGGTGACGGTCATGCCACTAGGAAGGAATACAGGATTACGGAAGCGGGCAGGAAAGCAGCGGAGGAGGAGCTGAAGCGGCTGGAGGAGGTTCGGTCCTTGGCCTCAACGATTATTGGAGGTGGTTTGGAGTGACAAAAACGGTTATCCGGTATTTTTTTGACTTTATGGACGGTCAGGAGAAATGGTTGAACAAAATGGCAGGCAGGGGTTACCGGCTGAAAAAATGCGGCGTGCTGGCTTATGTATTTGAAAGCTGCAGCCCTGATGAATACGAATATGCAGTGGAGTATGTGGCGGATAAATCCTACAGGGAGGCACAGGAATATAAGCTTTTCCTCGAAGATTTGGGCTTGCGCACCTTTACCAAAAATATCAATCTGAATGTTTCAGTCGGAAAGGTCAGATGGAGGCCCTATACAGGGGGAAAGGGGCAGGTGGCCACTTCCTCGGGAGGGTTTAACCGGGAGCTGCTGCTGGTGGAAAAGAAAAAGGACGGGCGGCCGTTTCGGCTTCATACGGATATAGATGACCGTTTGTCCGTGTACCGCGCAATACGGAACCCCTATCTGTGGAGTGGCCTATGTATGCTTGCCCTTGCAGGACTGGCCTCTGTCCCCGACGTTGCGGCGATTCGTTCGGATATGTGGCTGACCGTCGGGAGAGTGGTTTCCGGTACGGCTGCCATCATATTTTTGATCCCCGCGGTGAAATATTCCATCTGTATAAACCGCCTCCAAAAAGAACGGAGGATCAGCGAATAGGAGTTCGCCCGGGATACCGCCAGAGACACGAAAGAAAAGGACGGCGGACAAATGGGGCTCCGGCCGTCCTTATTCTTGTCCGTTCTGCAGATACTTGCGGGCCTTGGTGACCCAGTCGCTGACATAGCTTCCGGTTGCCCATTGGGCCGAAACCAGCGCTTCACCGGGGGCCAGGGGCACCTCCAGGGCCAGCTTGCTCTCTATAGCGGAGCTGTCAGGGATATACAGGGCCAGCTTCTGGTCGGTGATCACCACGGCCAGATCCTCCAGGGGCGATACCAGAAGATCCTTGCGCTGCTCCTGCAGCTGCGCATCGCGGATCCATGAGGCCTTGGACAGCTTGTCATGGGAGGTGACCAGCTCCGGCAGCCGGACCGGGTAAGGGTACAGCTTGAAGCCGATGACTCGGGATTCCGGCTCATAATAACCTTCCGCCACCTGGGCGGTCCACTTGCCGGGTTTACGGACGATAGCCCAATTGTCTCCGGTGCTGTAAGTCCATGTAGTGCTTTCCTGAAGCAGAGGATCCTCGACGGGATTTCCGAAGCCCGGGCCCGGAACATTACTCCTGGTGTAGGCCAGCTTGGTCAGGATCTGCTGGGCGCCTTCACCGTAAATCTCCTGCAGGGTGACATGCCCCATACCGTCAGCAGAGGCGGAACGGGGAACAGCGGCGTCACTGAGCTGGGTCAGCTTCCGCACCCATACCTTGCTTTCTTCGGCAGGCAGACTGCCGTCCCGCCAGATTTCATTCTCCTCTACCGACACATATTGGTTTCCGGCATACAACAGCTTTTCCCGCAGCACAATGCTTTCCTCAGGGTTATCAAAGATTTGCCGGGCATCCGTTTTTCTGTCGGCAGGATACGCCACCAAATAATGCAGCTCATCCGAATCGGTAGCCACATCCTTGGATTCGATTTTCCAGAATTTCTGGCCATACGGTACAAGGACCCCGTTGCCCTGGGCGGCCACCTGAAGCTGCCCATCCACCTGGGCAAGCATGAGCGTGCGGTAGCTGCTGGGACTTCCGGCGGCTTCGTTGGCGGAGGTATCCGTACCGGCATCCTGGCGCAAGCCGATGAGCAGCCCTGATTTCACCGTGATCTCCTCCAGCAGACGGGCCTGCGACGCCGTAGCCTCCGGAGTGGAATGTACGGCGGACGAACTTAGGTCTGAGGCCAGACCGGCTTGAACGCCTTGGCCCGGCAGAAGGGAGAACCCGCCCAGAAGATACAATGCACAGACACCGGCAGCCCCGCAGAAACCGGCAGCAGGCCACAGCCAGCGGCGTCGTCTGCGCTCCCGCTGCTCCACCTGGTCCTCGATTCGGCGCCGGAGATCATCGCTGAACCCTTTGCCGCTTTTGGGCCTGTCACTTAGCTCTTTTTCCCAGTCGGAATTATTCCGGCTCAATCAGGTCACGCTCCTTCAGCTTGAGCACCCGGGCCCTGGCATGGAACAGCCGGGACTTGACGGTGCCTTCGGACAGCTTCAGAATTTCGGCCATCTCCCGCATGGACAACTGGTAATGAGCGTACAGAATTAATACTTCGCGGTACTTGACGGGCAGCTCCATCACCTTTTGCCAGATGTCGTTAATCGAGAACCGTTCGATGGCCTCGTGTTCGGCGGAGGGCTGGACTGCCGCTGCGGTGAAAATATCTGAACTGGTAATCCGTTTCCAGAAGGAGCTGCGCTGCATGTCGAAGGCAGTATGCCGGGTAATGGCCAGGAGCCAGGTTTTAATGGAGGATTCCCCCCGGAAGCTGCCCAGCTTGCGGTACACCTTCAGAAAAACCTCTTGGGTAATGTCGTCGGACATGTCGGAATTGCGGCAAAGGCTGAACGCATAATTCCAAACATCGTCTCCGTATGTAGTCATCAGATCCCGCAATGCGGTTCTGGTATCTGTCGTTTCGGCTGCTGCTTGCTGAAGATACTCGAAATTGGCCGTGCTTGCTTCCGTATTAGCATTCATTTGGTTTATACACCCTCCTCTACCCACTTTATATAGACGCTTCGGGTGCGGAAAAAGTTCATGCTCCGGCAAAAATAACGTATATTTGTCAAAAATCACGCCCTGCGATACAACAGATCCTGGCGAAATATGGATGTTGGGCTGTTCGGCGAGTTCTGGAGGGTACCAGCGAGTACCAGTGAGTTGTGCGAAGTCCCTGCAGGCGCTAACGGAACTGAAAGGCCCTTAGAGGCTGAAATCTGCTTATCCCGCGCGCTAACGGAACTCAAAGGCGCTTAGCGGGGAAAAAAGAGACGAATGGGCAGCAAAATGTGTGCTAAGCGCTTCTCAGTTCCGTTACAAATCAAATCGGGTTGGTTTGCGCCGCTAAGCGCTTCTCAGTTCCGTAAGAATAGTTCACGGCCTGGCGCCCACTGCCAGAAACGAAAGCGACGGGACAGACGCGGCACTTCGCATAAGCGGCTTACCCGCCCTCCGTACTTGAGCTGGTTTACCCGGCCTCGGTACGAGCTGTTTACCCGCATGAGCTCTAGATGCGGTACGCCTTCCGGTACGCGGAGGGGCTTATGCCCATCTTTTTGGTGAAAATCCGGCTGAGATAGAAGCCGGTTTCGTAGCCGCAGGCTTCCGCTATAGCGTCCAGGCTAAAGGTGGTGCCGGTCAGCAGGCTGCAGGCATGCCGCATCCGCAGCTCCAGCACATGCTCGGACGGGCTTAACCCGAACACGGCTTTGTAGCGGCGGGTCAGTTGCACCGGCGTCAGACCCAGCCGTTCCGCCAGGCTGGCCAGGCTAATAGGCGTACATGCCTGCTCCTGAATGATGCGGCCCGCCACATCCATAACGGGATCATCGGGAAAACGGCGCTTCTCCTGTCCGATGCCGGATGAAGCCGACTGGAGGCGTTCGAAGGCCAGCTGCTTCCAGAGATCCTTCAGCAGATGATCTGACCAAGGCGCCACCCAAGACCCGGGGGACATGGCGGCGCTCCTGAGATGTCCGAAGGTATTGAACAGCCGCTGCGTATCCGAAACCTCCAGCTTATACCCCTCCAGACCCGGCAATTCCGTTACCTTGGTTCCATCCGGTCCAACGAAGGAGAAGGCCAGGAAGTGAAAGCTCAATACCTCTGTAACCCGTCTGCCGAAGTCCGTCTCCGGCGGGCAGAGGACGATCTCCGCTAGTCTGGCAGTGCCCCCGCTGCCAAGAATGTCGTATTCGAATTTCCCGCTGGTGACGGCAAACATGGTCCAGTGGGGATACCGGTCCGAATCCAGCAGGAATTTCTCCTTCTGGTGCCAATAATAATGATGCTCCAGCACCGGCGCGAGCTCCCACCAGCTTTCACTTGCCATGGCTTATGTCCTCCTTCCGCCATTCCTGTTACGCTATCGTCAGCTGCGACCGCTGTCAGAGGCGGCTTTTCTCCAGCTGAGGGCAAGCACCGCCGCAAACAGGCCGATGCTTCCCCCCAGATAAAAGCCTGCGTCCAGGCCAAACCCTTCATTCAGCCATCCGGCGATAAACGGTCCGGCGAACATGCCCAAGGCGTATACCGCTTGATAAAAACCCATGGCTGTGGCCCGTTTGGCAGGTTCAATCTCCTGGATGGCCAACCCCAGCAGAAGCGGCAGATGCAATCCCTGGGCAAAGCCGTTAATCGCTTGAGTCACGCAGAGCATGGCAAAATTAGGTACGAAGGGAATTGCCAGGGTACAGACGGCGCTTAAGGCAAAGCCTGTAAACGCCATATTCCACGGTCCGAAACGGGGGGCAAACACCTTGCCCGACAGTATCGAGGTGACGGCATGGGGAATCATGAAGCACACGCTTAAGAAGGTGAGCCCGCTTTTGCTGGCACCAAGAAGCAGTGCCTGGGACGGAGTGAACCCGAACATAGTAATAAAAAGTATACTATGGGCCAGAATGGATAAGGCGGACACCTTCAGCAGCATAGGGTTTGTGATGACGCTGCCCAGATCCTTCACCCGCATGGGAGCGCGGCCCTGCTGGGGAGGCGCTTCATACACGGCGAACGCAAGCACCAGGCCGGAAATCCCCGCCGCACCTCCGGCTACAAACACAGAGGGCCAGCCCAGCCCGTCTGCCAAGAAGCCGGAGAGGGCCATGCCGATCAGCTGGCCGGTGACAGTGAGGAAGCTGATGGTGCCCATGGCGCGGGTTGCCTGCTCCGGCGGATAATAAGCAGCGAACAGCACCGTAAACCCTACCCATGCGGAGGCGGAAACTCCCGCCACAGAGCGGGCCAGAAGCGGCCACAGCCAGTGGCCGGGTATAAGAAACATCAAGCAGCTGACCGTAGCTGCGGCAAAACCCAGAAACAGAAACGGCTTGCGTTTGCCCAGCTTATCCGAATAAATCCCCAGCGGCAGCCGGATAAGAATCTGCATAAAACCGTAGCTGCCCAGAATAATGCCGATCATGCTGAAGGAATAGCTTTTGCTTTCGAGGTAAGGGGAGAGCACGGGCACATAGGTATACATACTGATCCAGTACAGGATGGTTGCAGCGCAAAAAATAGACAGCCTGCTGCGGCTGACTGTACTGTACGGCCGGTTTTGCTCCAGCCGGGAGGCGGTTGCGGACATCGGTTTGCGGCTCCTTCTTGATGAAAGTGGTTTGCTTTATTTTAACATGGTTTAAGGAAAAGATAAGGAGAAATTCCTTTTCACGTTAAGAAAGGTCTACTAAAATGGAAGAGGCGTACCAACACACGGCCGTAATGGCAGGCGGCACTGTAATCCTATGAAGGAGGCACTATGTCCAATTCTGCACCGATTCTCGAACTGCGCAATGTAACCAAGCGCATTGGCGGCAAGACCATTGTGGACCATCTGAGCTTCGATATTCCACAAGGAGTGGTTTTTGGCCTGCTGGGTCCCAACGGGGCCGGCAAAACCACCACCATCCGGATGATTACCGGTTTGATTTCCATGACTGAGGGCTCTGTAAAAATCGGCGGGCTGGATGTAAGCACCCGCTTTGAGGATGCCATGAAGCTGATGGGCGGCATTGTGGAAAATCCGGAAATGTACAAGTATCTGACAGGCTACCAGAATCTGATCCACTTCTCCCGGATGCATGAAGGGATTACCAAGGACAGGCTGAAGGAAGTTATCGATCTGGTTGGTTTGGGCAACCGGATTCACGATAAGGTCAAGCGGTACTCTCTGGGCATGCGGCAGCGTCTGGGTGTGGCCCAGGCGCTTATGCACCGTCCCAAGCTTCTGATTCTCGACGAACCCACCAACGGATTGGATCCGGCGGGGATCCGCGAGCTGCGGGATTATCTGCGGCGGCTGGCCCGGGAGGAGGGGATTACCGTGCTGGTCTCCAGCCATCTGTTGTCCGAGATGGAGCTCATGTGCGACAGGGTAGCGGTGATCCAAACCGGCAAGCTGGTAGGGATCCAGGAGATGGGCGACATCACCCGGGCGGATGGGGCCGGACATGTCCGGTTTGATATTTCCCGGCCCGTGGAAGGGGCGGAGATCATCGGCCGGTTGTACCCGGAGGCGAAGGTGCTGGCGGATACCTCCGGCTTCGAAGCCATTCTCGAACGGGAGGACATTCCGGTGATCATCGAGCACCTGGTGAAGGAGGGCTTCCGCGTTTACGGCGTGAAGGCCAGCGGAAGGTCTCTGGAGGACAAATTCTTGGAAATGACGGGGAGTGGACAAATTGAGTAGAATGCACCCTTTGGTGATGAATGAAAACATGAAAATCTACCGGCGTCCGCGGACCTGGGTCATGCTGGGAATTGTCCTGGTCATCCTGCTTGCCTCTGTTGTGATCAACAAGCTCTATGAGCGGCCTTCTCCGGACGAAGGGGATTACCGCCAGCGGCTGGAGCAGCGGATTACCAGTATGGAAGCCCAGCTGAATGATCCCAATATGGCAGCGGACCAGCAATACGCGAAATATCTGAAGGAGACTGTAATGGTTTCCAAATATGCCCTCGAGCATAATTATGATACGGAAAAGCAGACCCTGTGGAGCACGGTTATGTTCTCCTCCAACCTGATTACGCTGCTGTCCATTTTTACCATCGTGATCGCGGCGGATATTGTTGCGGGGGAATTCGCCGGAGGGACCATCAAGCTGCTGCTGATCCGGCCTGTACGGCGCTGGAAGATTCTATTGTCCAAGTATCTGTCCACGCTGCTCTTTGCCCTATTCGGTCTTCTGCTGATGCTGGTAAGCGCCATGATCATCGGGGCGGTAGCCTACGGGGTGGACGGCTTCAGCATCCCGTTCCTGGCGGTGAAGGACGGAGCGGTGGTGGAACGCAGCATGTTCATGCAGAGTCTGGTGAACTACGGGTATGAATGCGTCAGTCTGGTGATGATGGTGACCTTCGCCTTTATGATCTCATCAGCCTTCCGCAGCTCGTCCATGGCCATCGGCCTGTCCCTGGGTTTAATGTTCCTGGGCAACATGATCACGGCTGTGCTGCAGCGTTACGACTGGATCAAATATTTCCTGTTCTCCAATCTCAACCTGCGGCAATATACGGCAGGAAGAGAGCCTGTGGTGGAGGGAATGACCATGGGATTCTCCATCGTTATGCTGGTCTTGTATTTTGCGGCGTTTGCGGCCGTGGCCTGGAGCCTGTTCACCAAACGGGATGTGACGGCTTAACCTAGCTCTCTTTTGGGAAACCCTTCACCCTTTTCCTCCCGGTCCTTTCTGCCGCTTACCACTTACGATAATTAACACCTTCGGGCTGTTTAAGCGGCTCGCGTTACGGTACCTTGGCCCATCCTGCAAAAGTGCAGTTATTTTCGGTGAAACCCGCCCGTTTGGGCAGCTATCCTGCAAAAGTGCAGTTATTCTAGGCAAAAGAGTCAACGTGTAAAGAAAATCGGTAAAATAACTGCACTTTTGCATTTAGGAAGAGCGTGTCCGCAACAAATGGCAATATAACTGCACTTTTGCATTAGGGCGTGTCTGAAAAATCCGAGGGGAGCAGCCAATAGCCAAATTTTTGTTCATGGCAAGGCACTTTTTCGCTAGTTCACCGGGGGTACGTCAAGGGATAATAACGCTAGCTTGGGACGAAAAGGCGATGAAAGAGCCCCTCAACGAGTTTTCAGTTTCACCCTGCGAGGCAAACAGACACACAAAAAAGTTGTATGGAAAAACTTATGTTTTCCATACAACTTTTTTAATTTCAGAGCTTTTGAGCAGCTCCCTTTGGTGTGGCAGCCCTTTATCCGTTGTGGAGGGTTACGCAGTTTTTGCCTTTAAGCTTGGACTTATAAAGCGCCGCATCGGCAAGCTTCATGACCTCTTGAAGGTCTGCTCCGTCCTCGGGCCACGCGGCGGCGCCAATGCTGATGCCTACGCTGGTCTCACCGGCGTCCAGTAAATACGGCTCGCGGATGGCCTCGAGAATCCGGCCTGCCGCTGCCATGGCCACCGTTCTGCTGTCGGCGTGGCCGTGGCGCAGCACGGCGACGAATTCGTCGCCCCCCAGCCGGGCGGCCATATCCCCCTCCCGCAGCTGGCCAAGGAGACGCTGGGCCACAATCCGCAGGAGCTCATCCCCGGCAGCGTGGCCGAGGGTATCATTCACTTTTTTGAACCCGTCCAAATCCATGTACATAAGAATGGCGCCGCTGCCCGGGGAACTCCTCCTGTCCGCGATCAGGCGGGTATATTCCTCGAAGCCCACCCGGTTGGGCAGGCCGGTAAGCCGGTCATGATGGGCGAGGCTTTCCATATGGCCCAGCGCCGCTTCCGTCGAGGTAAGGTTGCGCAGCAGGTTGCCCAGGGAATCCGTGAGGTTCTCAATATCGGCGATCCCCTTGTGCCGGGGAAGCTCAATCCGTTCCCCGGACTGGATCCGTCTGGCGGCAGCGGCAATATTGGTCAGCGGCTTGGACACCATGCCCGCCACAAGCCAGCCCAGCAGAGCGAACACGGCCGCAGCGGCAAACCCGATAATAAATATATACCGCTGCATGGCATCTACGGACTGGTAGGCAATCTGCTTCGGCTCCCGGACCAGAACGGTCCAGTCCAGCCCGCTGTAATTCATGTAGCCGTCACCGTAGGCATAGCCGGTTACGTAGCTTTTGCCGTCCGGCCAATCCTCTAGAGCCCAGCCGCCTTTGTGGGAGGAGGCGTTCCGGATGCTGTCCAGCTGCAGGGATTGTCCCACCAGCTCCTTGGGCCCCAGCAGCACCACATTATCCCTGCGGCTGACCACCATGATGTCCACGTGCTCCTTCAGGGAGGAGTAGGACTCCAGCAGGGAGTTCTCCATTTCCTTGGACCATTCCCAGCTCAGATGGGCAGCCAGCACACCGCTGAATTGTCCGGCGGAATCGGTAAGGGGAACGCTGATATCCACGAATTGCATGGCTTCACCGGTAGGATTGGGGAGCAGCTTGGCCAGAAGCACGGCTTCGTGAACGTCGCCGATGAATTTGCCCTTGGAGCCCTCCTTGAACACCGGCCGCTGGCTGATGTCCACACCCCGCAGCAAATTCTCTGTGGAGGCGGCAACCACACCGGAGGCATCCGTCAACCCGATCCAGGTAAAGGAGGGGATATTGGCCTTCAGCTCCTGCAGCAGCTTCTGTGCGTCTGCACGCTCCTGCGGGTTGCGCAGCACGTCAAGCTTGCTGACCACATCGATTTCGCCGGAGCGGGACCACATGAAATAGTCCAGCTTGTCCGACATTTGGTAGGCGATACCGCCCAGGGTATTTCCGATTTCCTTCTCAATATTAGTGCTGGAGATGCGGTTGATCACCACTCCCAGCAGAATCGTCAGGAGGATCATCAGTAATCCGAATACAAGGGAAAGACAGGTCCTCAGTTTGATGGACATTCCCAAATCAACAACCTTTCACATTCGATACACTTATTATAAAATGTCGAAATATAAGCTTCAATGTCGATTTATATTCATTCTGTGAATAAAGGCGTAAATCCCGCAATCCGGTACGCATTTGATATAATAGTAGAATCCGCGGAAAACCTGAAACGCTTGCCGGGAACGGATTGTTTTGCGGACATAGGGGAAGGGGATATTCCCTTATGCCTTGATTCAGGCGGAGAAATGGGTGATAGCGGAAGGAAGACTTCCGTTAGGGGACCGCTGCAGGCTATATAGTCTCAGGTGACAGTGAATAGCGGAAGCTTGGATGACAGGGGTTGAACCTCTTTCGCACCGGAGCGAGTTGTCTGCGCTCTTCAACATGGGCAGGACAGCGGCGGAGGAACTCTCCGGCACAAAATTTTGCACAGCATCCATGCAGTGTTTTGGCAAAAGGAGTTGGAACTATCTATGGAAAATTCTCGTCTTGAACAGCAGCGCCGGCTGCGCAAATCACGGAAGAAACGAATGAAGCTTGCGGGTGTGGCCTCAGCAGTGGCGCTTGTATGCGCTGCCGTTTGGCTGGGGCAGGGATTGCTCCGGGATAACGCGGATAGCAGCTCCCCCACGGGTGCTTCGGTGGCACCCGCTCAAACGGTAGGAGGCGGCGGGGCTTCCCCCTCCGTTCAAGCGACACAGTCGCCGAAGTCGAGTCCGTCTCCGTCAGCAGCATCTCCAGGCACAGGAGTGGGAGTGGGGGTACCGCCCGTATCCACCACCATCCCGGGGAAAAGCACCACGTCTCCATCCGTTCCTTCCAGCGGTGGCGGGGATAAAGTGAGTATGGCTTTTACGGGAGATGTTATTTTTGCGGGGAATGTGGAGACCATCCTCAAAACCAACGGCTATGATTACCCGTACCGGGAAATTGCGGAGCTTTTGCAGAAGCCGGATTTCACCATCGCCAATCTGGAGACGCCTATCACCACCCGGGGCGACCAGCAGCAAAAGCAGTACACCTACCGCTCCAGCCCCAACGCTCTCCCGGCCTTCAAGGCGGCAGGCTTCGATATCGTCAATTTGGCCAACAACCACATTCTGGATTACGGCCAGGATGGACTGTTGGATACGATCAAGGCTTTGGATGCGAAGGAAATCTTACATACAGGTGCGGGTAAAAATCTGGAGGAGGCTTACCGCCCGGTGATCGTGGAGAAAAACGGGATCAAGGTTGCTTTTTTGGGCTTCAGCCATAAAGTGCCGGATAACTCCTGGAAGGCCGGTAAAAACCAACCCGGCACCACGCAGCTTTACGATCCCAAGCAGGCTATCAAGACCATCGAAGATACCCGGGACAAGGCGGATCTGGTGGTCGTTATGGCTCATTGGGGAGAGGAAAAAGCGGAGAAGCCGCTGGAGGAGCACCGCAAAATGGCCCGTTCCTTTATCGACGCCGGGGCTGATCTGATTGTCGGGACCCATCCCCATGTGCTGCAGGGGTTGGAGCACTACCAGGGCAAGTGGATTGCCTACAGTCTGGGCAACTTCCTGTTCACCACCAATGACCATGCCCCCTCCTGGGAAACGGCGGTGCTGCAGGCAGAATGCGGCAAGGACGGCGGATGCGGCCTTACCCTTTCGCCTCTGTGGAACCAATATGCCCATCTGAAAAAAATGGAGGAGGCCGACGCCCAAAAGCTGTTCCAGCGGCTGGAGAAGGTCTCGTACGGCACCGGTATCGGCGCAGACGGCCGGGTCACCATGAAGTAGAACAACCGAAGATGATTCACAGCTGCGCACATGGCAGAGCTTGCATGATTTGGCAGCCATATTCCGCTACCGGTAATCCATACTAACAGCAAGACCTTCATCAGGAGGAGATTTGCCGATGTGGACATCCCGATTCCTGCGGATTGCCGTTAGTGTGGGTTTATGCGCAGCCGCTGCCGCCGGCTGCGGGCAAGGGGGAGCCGGGCGCAGCACCGGCTCCGGTATAGGGCCGGCCGCGGCTTCGCCGTACGCGGCCATGCCCGGGCCTTCGCCCGCCTGGTTCCGCGCAGCGGGCGGGCCCGGGGGTGCGGTCCGGTCCGTGGAGGCGGACCGGCTGGTTGAACCGGCCCGGCCGGCCGCGGAGCCTGGCCGCCCGGACGCGTTAGCCGGGCCCCCCGTGGCCGGGCCCGGGGCAGTGCCGGGGCGGGCGGAGGCGGAGCCCGCCCCTGAACCCGGCAGCGGTGCGGCTGCGCCGCGCACCGCCTATCTGACCTTCGACGACGGCCCTTCGGGCCTGACGCCGCAGGTCCTGTCCATTCTGAGGCGCGAGAACATCCGCGCCACCTTCTTCGTAACCGGTGCCGGGCTGGAGCAGCACCGGGAGCTGATCCAACAGATGGCGGCAGAGGGGCATATGCTGGGCAACCACACCTATTCCCATGATTACCGCCTGTACCGGAGCGAGGATGCCTTTATGGAGGATGTACATAAGCTGGACCGGGCGCTCCTGGAGCTGACCGGCTCGGCCCCGGAGCTGCTCCGGTTCCCGGGGGGGTCCAACACCAGGCTGGGCCGGGCCAAGGGGAGCCCGTGGATGCTGCCGCGGCTGGTCAGGCGGGTGCAGGAGGAGGGTTACCAGTATTTCGACTGGAATGTCTCCTCCACGGACGCCGCGCAGGCGGTGCAGCCCAAGGAAGAGATTGTGGGCGCAGTGCTGTACGCCGCTGCCAACAAAACCAATGCCATCGTGCTGATGCATGATGCCTGTGGCAAAACCACCACCGTCGAAGCCCTGCCCGAGGTGATCCGGGGACTGCGTGAGCTGGGCTTCCGCTTTGAGGTGCTGCACAAGGACAGCCGTGCCGTTCATTTTTTGGAATAGCCGCAGGTATTATGGGTATTCCAGGGGACATACCGGAACAGATAAAGGAGAGGAAGCCAATGTTCGCATCAATCCGCAACGTATACTGTGTAGGACGCAATTATAAGGCTCATGCGGAGGAGCTCGGGAATGAGCTGCCCAAGGAGCCGATGATTTTCATGAAACCCAGCCATGCCCTGACACCTGCCGACGGTGGGGGCATTGTGCTGCCGGGGCTGCGGGGAGAGCTCCATTTCGAGACGGAGCTGGTCATCCGCATCGGACGCAGCTACGAACCGGGACTGACTGCCGATGAGCTCATCGACGGCATGGCCTTCGGCATCGATTTTACGCTGCGGGATGTGCAATCCGGCATTAAGGCCAAGGGGCTGCCCTGGCTGCCAGCCAAGGGTTTCCGCCGGTCTGCGCTGTTGGGCCCGTGGCTGGATTTTCCCGGGACAGCCCGGCTGGCCGAGCAGGACTTTACGCTGCTGAAGAATGGGGAGGAGGCCCAGCGGGGCAATGTATCCCGCATGATCTTCGACCTGCAGCGGATCATCGACTTCTGCGCCGCGGAGTATGGTTTGGGGCAGGGGGATATTATTTTCACCGGAACTCCTGAGGGAGTTGGTCCGGTGAAGGACAACGACCGGCTGGAGCTGTTCTGGGGTGGGGAAGCGGCAGGGGCCTTTACAGTAAGCCTGCAATAACCCTCGGGTTCCGCTACATACATGTCAAAAAGGGCAATCCCGCAGATGAATCTGCCGGGACTGCCCTTTTTAATAGTCCTTATTGGGTGGGGCGAATATTGTACCTGCTGCATCCTAAGGTCCCAACCGTTGAACCTCTTCCACCACTTACAGTTCTTCCGTTACTTGGCACACTTCTATCATCCGCAGTCTCCAGTCACCTAACACACTACCAACATCCGCAGATTCCAGTTACCTGGCACACTACCATCATCCATCGTCTTCTAGTCCCTGGCACACTACCATCATCCCCAGTCACCTAACACTACCAACATCCCCATTTCCCCGGCTGCCTGGCTCCTTTTCCACTATCCCAGGTTTTCAGTTCCGTCTGCACTCCCGCGTATCCCGCGCCACGTCTTACGGAACTCAGCGACCCTTAGAGGCCAATAATTGGTGTGTTAGTTCGGTAAACATTCCTGTGTAGGCTAAGAAAATGGCCTTGGACAAAAACAGGGGCGCCTCGTATGATGGGGGTGTGACGGGTCAATGCCCTAAAACCCACCAAGGAGGCGCTTACTATGAAGTCTACAACA